>CAYNIJ010000001.1:0-654188 GCA_964397415.1 uncultured Ignavibacteriales bacterium
TCAAAAGGGGAAGGCGTTCTGGTGGCTGTTGGGGCGGGTGGTGGACGGGGTAGGGGGAGTACAGTCATTTCCCCAGACGAAGTTGCTCGCTCAGGTCGCACCAATCGGGGTTGATCGATTCAACCAACTGGCCCTTCTTTCTTCGTGAGCCACCTTTGATCTGTTTTTCGCGCGCAATCGCCATGGTGATATCGCCAAATGTATCGAAGTATACGAGCTTTGTTACGTGGTACTTGCTGGCAAATTGCGAGCCCTGGCCATTTTTGTGTTGCCAGACGCGATGGGCAAGATCGCTGGTCACTCCTGTGTAGAGGACTGTGTTTAAGGCGTTTGTCATGATGTAAACAGCATAGACTTTCATTTGAACGCTCCAGAGGTTGCTTCGTCGCTTAGTGTCTTCGACACTAGCGCTCCCCGCAATGACAGCTACAGGAGCATTCTGTCCATAGCTACTGACACCTGCTGTCAGTGAAAATGCATCAAATGCGATTTGTGTGTTCTTGAGGATGATAAACAGACTTTGAACTGGTGATTTTGTGGTGCTGTCATTGCGAGAAATCGCGGGAAGTCTCTGTGTTATGAGGAGTGACGCACCTCCGCGATTTCGAAGCAACCACTGCGCTTGGCAAATCAAGGAGAGACTCTGCGTTTTGTATTCTCCGATTCCAGATACAGAACCGGCCCAGTCGGATGACTGAGCCGGTTACAGTATGGCTTAAGAAAGATATCGCGGAGAATTAAATCCAGCCGCGGTCTTTGCAGGCCTGCGCCACTCGGCTGACCGAGATGATATAAGCCGCATCGCGCATGTACAGCTTCCGCTGACGAGCCAGTTCCGACACCTGATGGAACGCCGAAGTCATCTTCGTGTCCAACTTCGTCAGAACTTCGTCCTTCTCCCAGAAGTAGTTCATGTTCGACTGCACTTGCTCGAAATAAGAGCAGGTGACGCCGCCGGCATTGGCCAGGAAATCCGGGATCATGAAAATACCGCGCTCGTGAATGACCTTGTCGGCATCGGGCGTGGTCGGGCCATTGGCGCCTTCGCCGATGATCCGGACGCGCTTGCCGATCTTGGCGACGTTGTCCTTCGTGATCTGGTTTTCGATAGCGGACGGCAACAGGACATCAACATCCTGTTCGATCCAGGCATCGCCGGGGAGAACTTCGTAACCGAGCTCTTTGGCTTTGGCTTTATCAATGCCGCCGAAACGATCGGTGACGGTCAACAGCTTGTCGACATCGAGCCCTTCTTTGCGACGATAGGTATACGAGGTCTGGTCTTTCTGATCCCAAGAGGAGCAGCAGACAACCTTGCCACCGAGTTGCTGGAAGAGGCGGATAGCGTATTGGGAAACGTTACCGAAGCCCTGGATCGCGGCGGTGCAGTTCTTCGGATCCATGTTCATCTCTTTCATCGCTTCGCGGACGGTGTAGATGACGCCGTAACCGGTAGCTTCGGTACGACCGAGCGAACCACCCAGACCAACCGGCTTGCCGGTGATGAGGCCCGGATAGTGGCCGCGATGGATGGTCTCGTATTCATCGAGCATCCAGAGCATATGCTGAGCATTGGTCATGACATCGGGAGCGGGAACATCGATAAGCGGGCCGACTACTCTGGAGAGCTGGCGGATCCAGCCGCGGCAGATCTGTTCCTGTTCGCGCATGGAGAGGTGGTGCGGGTCGCAAATGACGCCACCCTTACCGCCGCCAAGCGGGATATCGACAACAGAGCACTTCCAGGTCATCCACATCGCCAGCGCGCGGACCGTGTCAACGGTCTCGTGCGGATGGAAGCGGATACCGCCCTTGGACGGGCCGCGGGAATCATTGTGTTGAACGCGGAAACCGCGGAAGACCTTGGTTGTGCCGTCATCCATCCGGACCGGTATCGCGAACTGGAATTCACGGGCCGGCCAACGGAGCAGTTCGCGAGTGCCTTGATCCAAGCCTAGAAAATCAGCGGCATGGTCAAACTGCGCCTGCGCCATTGCGAATGGATTGAAAGGTTTGCTTTCCATTACCATTTCCTCCTAAGGAATTGCTGATGCGAGACAGACGGCCGTGGACATTCGATGACCTGAGTGGTCATGGCGAGAGTCCTGACAGAAACGGCGATGTTGCCTTCGCTCGACTTATAGTAAAGCATTGTTCTTTCGTCCAAAGGGGACAAATTAGTGCCGCTATTAGTAGTGAATTCTTTCACAAATGTCAAGGGAGAGTGCGGAGAATGGGTTAAAAATTCGGTGATTGTGCGGCAGGTGAGCAGAAGCGGCGAAAATTCGGCGCGGTAGAGCTAAGTAACGCAATCGTATAGTATTAGCGCTGTGGGTGAGTTCTAAGCTGTTGGCGGAAAAGGGGCGGGGTGCATGATCTGTAGAAGGGATGACCCAAAGCAAAGCGCCCTTGTGTGAAGCACAGGGGCGCTGGTAACAAAAAAGCTAATCGCTCTCGAAAGCGCAGACCACACAGAACTATCCGCTGCGTCGCACCTCGCACAGCCCGGACTATCCGGCGCGGAACGCCTTCGTGATAATAATAGACAGTTCAATCTACATTGTCAAGGGGGAAAGTAATGAATTATTTCCTTGCGTGTCCATGATTGAAACAGCACGCAGTCGCGTGTGATGTTGTGCGCATGCGAATTAATAGGAGAGCAATAGTGTAATGATGCTGTTTTTCATAGGTGCGTAAGTGTGGCTAACCTTTTCTGCGGCATACGGGGGAGATCTTCGAGTGATTCAAAGAATACACGTGAGTATGGAGCAAAGTGATAGATGCACTCCTCAAAATCGGTAGGCCAAATCAGGATAGAAATTACCGTTTGCGTCTTGGATAATTCTTCAAATTGTTCGGTTTTTCACTATGCCGGATGATCGTACAAACTGTCACTTTTGGGGATCGCCGGAGAGAAAATTTCTGAAGAGGACGGTGCTAATGTCTTGACAAAAATCAACAGAGTTGGTAGATACTCTTCAGTATGGAGTAAAGAGTCCATTAACTGAGAATTGATAGAAAGCAGACCTTAAAACCCACGATTTACTGCATAACCGGAATGGGCTACTTTTCAGGTTTTCTTTTTGATCCAATCGCCAGAGCGGAATCATATGCAGTAGGTCGCACGGCTCAGGAGAGACAGCATGGCTGAAACGCTGACCCCATATCCCAAAGCTGAAGCAGAATTGCGTGCCGCTTTTTGGGATCAAGTGGCGAGTTTTCCGGATGGCGAGAAGATCAGGAACTGCATTCAGTGTGGAACCTGCACGGGGACTTGTCCCATCTCGTACGCTATGGATATCACGCCGCGCCAGACGATCGCGCTGTTTCGCGCCGGACATATAGAGGATATTCTTCAGAGCCGGACGATCTGGATCTGCGCATCGTGTTACTCATGTACGGTCCGGTGTCCGCAGGGGATCAAAGTAACGGATACGATGTACGCGTTGAAGCGTCTGGCGATGAGCCGCAATATATATCCACCCAAGTTTCCGGTGCATACGCTTTCCAAGGCGTTCATGCAAAATGTCTACAAGTACGGGCGGAACTTCGAGCTTGGGCTCGGGATCCGTTACCTGATGAAATCGAATTTCTGGAAATTGTTCGGGATGGCTGGATTCGGGCTGTCGATGATGCGTCGGGGTAGGCTGGCAATGTTGCCGAGCAAGATCCGTCGAGTGAACGAAGTGCGCGCGATCATTGAGCGCGCGAGCAAGTTCGAGGAGTGACCATGGCAGACTACGCGTATTATCCGGGGTGCAGCCTCGAACATACGGCCTCGCCGTACGACCAGTCGGTGCGGGAAGTGTTCAAGGCTCTGGGGATAGGGCTGCATGAGATCGAGGATTGGAATTGTTGCGGCGCGACCATGTATATGTCGGTCAACAAGACGGTGGGGCACGCAATATCGGCCCGCAACCTCGCGCTGGCACAGAAGATGAATATGGATATCTGCGCGCCGTGCAGTTCGTGCTTCACGATCCTCCGCAAAGCGAACAAGCAGATTCATTGGGACCCGAAAGACCGCGAGCGTATTAATGAGGCGCTGGCGGCGGCCGGGTTGGTGTATGACAAGGATGTCGAGGTACGGCACCCGGTGGATATTCTGTACAATGATCTCGGAATCGAGAAGTTGAAGTCGATGGTCAAGAATCCTCTCACCGGATTGAAGGTTGCTCCGTACTACGGATGCCAGATCGTCCGGCCCAACGGCTTTTTCGATGATGTCGATGACCCGGTGACCATGGACAAGCTGATCGAGGCGCTCGGCGCAACCGTGACACACTATCCTTGCAAGGTCCGCTGTTGCGGCGGGATGTTGATGACGACCAGTGAGGATATCGCACTCAAGCTGAACGACCAATTATTGCAGGCGGCGGTGGAGAATGACGCGGATATCATCGCGACCGCCTGTCCGCTTTGCGAAATGAACCTGGAGGCGTATCAGGATAAGATCAACGCGCGGTATGGGCGGGATTTCAAGGTACCGATCGTCTATTTCAGTCACCTGATAGGGATCGCGCTGGGCATTCCACCGGAGAAGATGGGATTGGATAAACTGCTGATATCTCCGGACAAGCTGCTGGCGGCGGCAGGAGGTGTACGATGACCAATCATGATCATAGTGTAATGAACGGCGAGATCCGTATTGGCGTTTATGTCTGCCACTGTGGGACCAACATTGCCAAGATGGTGGATCCGGCCAAGGTGGTCGAAGCCGTCAAGGATATGCCGGGTGTGGTGTTGGCGAAGCACTACCGCTTTATGTGTTCCGACCCCGGGCAGGAGTTGATTCGCAAGGATATTGAAGAGCACAAGCTCAATCGCATAGTGGTGGCGGCCTGCAGTCCGTTAATGCATGAGGGGACGTTCCGCAAGGCGGTCGAGACGGCGGGGGTCAATCGGTACTTCTTTGAAATGGCGAATATCCGCGAGCAGGTATCGTGGGTCAGTATGGATCCGAAGTCGGCAACACATAAAGCCGGTTTGCTGACGCGCGCGGCTGTAGCGCGAGTGCGGTTCCATGAAGAACTCGAGATGCGTCGTGTACCGATCAAAAAAGCGGTGATGGTGGTGGGAGGCGGTATCGCGGGGATTGAGGCCGCACTGCAGATGGCGGATGCCGGATTCCAGGTTTACCTGGTCGAACGGCAAGCAACCATCGGCGGACATATGGCGAGTTTTGACAAGACATTCCCGACTCTCGACTGCGCCGCCTGTATCCTGACTCCCAAAATGGTATCGGTCGGGAAACATCCGAATATCACGCTGCTGACCTGGGCCGATGTTGAGTCGGTGAGCGGGTCGATAGGGAATTTCAAGGTGAAAGTGAAGAGCAAGGCGCGGTATGTGGATGTAACGAAGTGCAACAGTTGTGGCGCTTGCTTTGAAGCGTGCATCAGCCGTCCGACGCCGGAATACCGGCGAATGTCACTCGGGGGACGGGTTTTCAGAGAGGGGAGAATGCTGGATGTACGCGACAAGTATATCCTCGGTCCCAAACATGATCTGACAGTCCTGACCGGCGCGCAGCCGATGCCGGAGAATGTGCCGGTGCCGGGGGATGTCGAGATGGAAGAAGGAGCAGAAGCATGAGTATCCCGGTGGAAACCAGCTTCGATCTGGAACAGAGCATAACGGCGATCGTGAAGGAGTATGGCGCCAAGCCATCCGCTCTCATCATGATCCTTCAGGATATCCAGAAGCATTATCGGTACCTGCCGAAGGATGCGATGGAGATGGTGGCCAAGAAGATGCGACTGCCACTGGCTCAGATCTATGGCGTGGCGACATTCTATCGCTCGTTCAGCCTTGAGCCAAAGGGGAAAAATCATATCTGCGTCTGCACCGGGACGGCGTGTCACGTACGACAGGCGAATGTGATTGTCGACAAACTGGAGCGGGATCTGGGAATCAAGTCCGGGCAGACCTCGGCTGACCAGCAATTCAGCCTGGAAAGCGTCAACTGTTTGGGAGCCTGCGCGCTGGGACCACTGGTAACAGCCAACGATGTCTACTGGGGGAATATGACGGTGTCGAAGGTCGATAAGATGTTGGCTGAGGTACGCGGGAAGAAAACCTCGCGCTCCGAGGAGGCGGCATGACCCCGGCGAAACTTGATTCGATCCAGGCGCTCGAGCAGTACCGGGCATCGTTGGTAAAACAACGCGACAGTCGCAAGACGATCATCTCAGTTTGCGCTGGGACCGGCTGTCAGGCGTGTGGCTGTCAGGCGGTGGTGAATGCTTTCAGAACGGAACTGAAGAAAGCGAACCTCGAAAACGACGTCGAATTGAAAGCGACCGGCTGCCATGGTTTCTGTGAGCGTGGGCCGCTGGCATTGATACAGCCCGAGGGGATATTCTATCAAAAACTGAAACCATCGGACGCGAAGCTGATCATTGACCAGACGATCGTGGGCGGCCGGTTGGTGAACAACCTGCTTTATCGAGAGCCGGTTACCAAGGAACTGATCAAACATCAGGCGGAGATCCCGTTCTACAAAAAGCAGATGCGTCTGATATTCGGCAAGAACGGGATGATGGATCCGACTTCGATAAATGACTACATCTGTCTCGGCGGGTATACCTCGATGGTGAAAGCGCTCACCACGATGAAGCCGGAGAAGATAATCGAGGAAATGAAGAAGTCGGGGTTGCGCGGTCGCGGGGGTGGTGGATTCCCGACCGGGCGGAAGTGGGAGCACTGCCGTAGGGCGCAAGGCTCGCCCAAATATGTTATCTGCAACGCGGATGAAGGGGATCCGGGCGCGTTCATGGATCGTTCGCTGTGCGAGGGAAATCCTCATTCTGTCCTGGAAGGGATGGTGATCGGCGCGTTTGCCATTGGCAGTAGCGAAGGGTTCATCTATGTCCGCAACGAGTATCCACTGGCGGTAAAGAATCTCTCAATCGCGATCGAGCAGGCGAAAGAGCTTGGGCTGATCGGAAAGAACATTCTGGGGACCGGGTTTGACTTCGACTTGGAGATATCTCGTGGCGGTGGCGCGTTTGTCTGCGGTGAATCAACCGCGTTGATGGCGTCGCTTGAGGGGAAGATGGGGGAACCGCGCGCAAAGTACATTCATACCGTCGACCAGGGCCTGTATGACAAGCCGACTTGCCTCAATAATGTAGAGACATGGGCAAATGTCCCGGTCATAATCGAAAAGGGAGCGGCCTGGTACAGCAAGATAGGGACCGAGAACTCCAAAGGGACAAAGGTATTCGCCCTGACCGGCAAAGTCTTCAACACCGGTCTAGTGGAGGTGCCGATGGGGATAACGCTGCGGGAGATCCTCTATGATATCGGCGGCGGCGTTTCTAATCCCAAAAAGAAGTTCAAAGCGGTGCAAACGGGCGGACCATCGGGCGGTACCCTGATCGTGGAAACGAGCGATCCGGAGATCCATGACTCGCTGGTGGCGCATGGTGATATTCGAGATGATGAACAGGTGAAGTCGCTGCTTGACCTGCCAGTCGATTTCGATGAGTTGACACGGGCCGGCTCGATGATGGGTTCGGGCGGGATGATCGTCATGGACTCTGACTCCTGTATGGTGGATGTCGCCAGGTATTTCCTGACATTCCTGCAGGAGGAGTCGTGCGGCAAGTGTGTGCCGTGCCGGGAAGGGATCGTGGTGATGCTCGATATCCTCAATCGGATCTGCAGCGGCAAGGGGAGTATGGAGGATATTCGGCAGCTCGAACAGTTGGCGCAGGTGATAACTGATACCTCGCTCTGTCAACTGGGCGGGTCGGCGCCGAATCCAGTGCTGTCGACGATCACCTATTTCCGTCAGGAATATATGGCACACTGCATCGACAAACGCTGTCCGGCGGGAGTGTGCAAGGATCTAGTGTCGCATGCGATTGACGAAACCTGCACAGGTTGTTACGCGTGCGTAAAGGCGTGTCCCACCAACGCGATAGTCGGTAAACCGAAAGAGCTGCACATGATAATCCAGGATAAGTGTATCCAGTGCGGCGCCTGTTATCAGGTCTGTCGTCAAGATTCGATCAAACGGATCAAGCGCGGGGATGGTGACAAACTGCAACAACGGGCAAAAGAACGGTGGCAGCCACCCGTAAGAGCCGCTGTCGCAGCGAGCGTGTAGGAGTACGACCAATATGAAAGTAAAGATCACCATTGATGGACAGGTAGTTGAGGTCGAGGAAGGGTCATATGTCCTGGAGGCGGCTCGCCAACTGGGCGTGGATATTCCGACGCTCTGCTACTATCCGTACATGACGCCATACGCGGCCTGCCGTATTTGCGCGGTGGAGGCACGGGCTGGAAACGGGTGGAATAAGATCGTCACTGCCTGTAACTATCCGGCGTGGGATGGGCTGGAGATCCTGACCGATACACCACGTGTAATGAACGCCCGTCGGACCAATCTCGAGTTGTTGATGGCGAACTGCGCGCCGGTGCCGGTTCTAGAACAACTGGCGGAGCGGTTTGGTATCACGGAACCGCGCTGGCACGTGGAAGACTACACCTGCATTCTGTGCGGGCTCTGTGTCCGCATTTGCGATGAAGTAGTCGGAGCGCACGCGTTGTCATTTGTCAATCGTGGGAATGCCCGCGATGTGGCGACGCCGTTCAACCTGAATTCCGATGCCTGTATCCTCTGCGGCGCATGCGCCAAGCTCTGTCCGACCGGCTATATCAAGATGGAGGATCTCGAAGAGCGGGTGATCCATCACAAGGAGATCAATCTTCGGCCGAACGCGGCGATCACTTTGGATTTCCGCCAGGCGGTGCCGAATGTCCCGCGCATCTATCGCGAGAACTGCATCCACTACAAGACCGGGCAGTGCATGGTCTGCGCCCAGGTCTGCCAGAAAGAAGCGATCGATTTCAACTGCACGGACAAAGTGGAGGAGATCGAGGTCGGGACGATCGTAGTCTCGACCGGATTCGATCATTTTGATCCTACTCCGATGAAGCAGTATGGATACGGTAAGTACCCGAATGTCATTTCGGCGAATGAATTCGAGATGATGAACAACGCGGCGGGGCCGACCGGCGGAAAGGTGATATTGGAGAATGGCGAGGAACCGCGCTCGATCGCGATCCTGCATTGCATCGGCAGTCGTGACGAGAAGTATCATCACTACTGCAGTCGAGTCTGTTGCATGTACGCGCTCAAGTTCGCTCATCTGGTGAAAGAGAAGACCGCTGCCGAAGTATATCAGTTCTATATCGATATGCGGAGTTTCGGCAAGGGGTACGAGGAGTTTTACCAGCGCATCCTGCACGAAGGGGTGAATGTGATCCGCGGTAAGGGGGCTGAAGTGGTACCGTCGGGATTCGGCCGAAAGCAGGAGGGACAGCTGCTCGTCCGCTGCGAAGATACGCTGGCCGGCAAGTTTCGCGAAGTCCCGGTCGATATGGTCGTGCTCTGTACCGCCCTTGAGGCGCGCAAGGATGCCAAGGAATTTGGTCGCAAGTTGAATATCTCAACAGGCGCGGATGGGTGGTTCATTGAGGCGCATCCGAAACTGGCGCCGGTTTCGACAACGACTGACGGCGTTTTTCTTGCGGGAGCCTGTCAGGGGGCGAAGGACATCCCGGATTCAGTGGCGCAAGGGTCGGCCGCGGCGGCGCAGGCGATGCGGCTGATGTGTCAGGGTGAGATCTTGATGGACGCGGCGTACGCCGTGATTATGGACGAGTATTGTTCTGGCTGCAAGATCTGCAACGACCTCTGTCCGTACAACGCGATCACCTATGACGAAACGAAGAAAGTATCCGAGGTCAATTCCGCGATGTGCAAAGCCTGCGGTACCTGTGTGGCGGGATGTCCGGCCGGGGCGATCAAGGCACGCCACTTCACCGATGAACAGATCTATGCCCAGATCGAAGGGATGCTGGTATGAGCTTCGAACCACGTATCATTGGATTCCTCTGCAACTGGTGCAGTTATACCGGTGCCGATCTTGCGGGGACTTCGCGAATGAAATATCCGCCGAATGTGCTGACGATCCGCGTCATGTGCAGCGGACGGGTTGACCCGGGGTTTATTCTGGACGCGTTTCGCAATGGCGCCGATGGGGTGCTGGTCTGCGGGTGTCATATCGGCGACTGCCACTACGTAAACGGGAATCATAAATGTATCCGCCGGATACCGCTGACCAAAAAGATCCTGCAGGGAATGGGGATACCACCTGAAAGACTGAGACTGGAATGGGTGTCTGCCTCTGAAGGGGCACGTTTCCAGGAAGTGGTCACAGACTTCACCGAGCAGATCCGTACAATGGGGCCGATGCAGCTCAAGGAGTGGAGTTTCGATCCGCACCTTGAGACCGGGCATGCGGTCGCGGTGGGAAAGGAGTAAGGCATGGCGAAGCCGAAACTGGCGATCTATTGGGCGGCCTCCTGCGGCGGCTGTGATATCGCTATTCTGGATATAGAAGAGAAGATACTGGATGTCGCCAACTTCTTTGATATCGTCTTCTGGCCCTGCGCTACGGACTTCAAATATGATGACGTACGGAAGATGCAGGACAAAGAGATCACGCTGACTTTGTTCAATGGCGCGATTCGAAGCGATGAGAACTTTGAGATCGCTGAGTTATTGAGGCAGAAGTCTCTCGTGATGTGCGCGTTCGGGAGTTGCGCGGTTGAAGGGGGAATCCCCGGGATGGCGAACTTCTACGACAAAGAGTCGATCATGAAGTGCGCCTATGTGCAATCGCCATCGACCACCAACCCTGAATCTATCTATCCGCAACCGGAGACGAAGGTCGCGGAAGGGACACTGCGCATTCCAACGCTCTACAATACGGTGCGGAGTCTTGGGCAAACGGTCGAAGTTGATTATGTCATTCCCGGCTGTCCGCCGCAGTCTGACCAGATCATTGGAGTTGTCTCGGCGGTGATCGACATTCTGCAGAACGGCAAGCCGCTTCCGCCGAAAGGATCGGTGCTTGGCGCGACAGAGAAAACCTGTTGCGACGAGTGCAAACGTCAGCGAAATGTGAAGAAGATCAAGCAATTCGTCCGACCATTCTCAATCAATGTCGACCCCGATCTCTGCCTGCTCGAGCAGGGGATAGTCTGCATGGGGCCGGCGACGCGGGGCGGCTGCGGCGCCAAGTGTGTGAATGCCGGAGTGCCGTGTCGCGGGTGCTACAGCGTGCCGAGCAATGTCCGGGATCAGGGGGCGAAGATGGCTTCGGCTCTTGCCAGCGTGATCGATTCGATCGAGCCAAAAGAGATCGATGAGATAATCGCCACCATTCCTGACCCATTGGGTACTTTCTACCGGTTCAGCCTGGCTGAGTCGGCGCTGCGGAGGACGCAAGCATGAAACAGATTGTCATAGATCCCATTACTCGCCTCGAAGGGCATGGGAAGATACATCTCTTTATCAATGACGATGGTTCGCTGAAGAACTGTTATTTCCAAGTGCCGGAGCTTCGCGGATTCGAGAAGTTCTGTCAGGGGAGACCGGTGGAGGAGATGTGTCGCATTACGACCCGTATCTGCGGCGTCTGTCCGGACGCGCACCATATGGCGGCGGCAAAGGCGGCGGATGCGGTGTATGGGGTCACTATCCCCTCCGCGGCGTTGAAACTTCGCTCACTGCTGTATGACGCGTTCTACGCGGGTGACCATACCACGCACTTCTTTGCGTTGGGTGGACCGGATTTTGTCTGCGGGCCGGATGCTCCGGCGGCGGAGCGGAATATTCTGGGAGTGATAGCCAAGGTCGGGATCGATGCCGGCAAGAAGGTGATCGCGCAACGCGCGCGCGGTCAGCGGGTGATCGAGATTATCGGCGGTAAAAAAGTACATCCGGTGACTTCGCTGCCGGGCGGGCTTTCCAAGCGCATCTCCAAAGCCGAGCAAGAAGAGATGATCAAGATCGGCGACGAAATGGTGGAGTTCTCCAAGTTCGCCGTGCAGGTGCTGAATGATATCGTCCTGGCGAACAAAGCGTACGTCGAGATGATCCTGTCTGACGCGTATACGCATAAGACATACAACATGGGGATCGTCGACGCGAACAATAAAGTCAACTTCTACGACGGCAAAGTCCGCGTGACCGGACCGGATGGGAAAGAACATGCCAAGTACGAGCCGAAGGACTATTTGGACTATGTATCTGAGCATGTTGAACCATACAGTTATCTGAAATATCCATATCTCAAGAAAGTCGGGTGGAAGGGATTTGTGGATGGCCCGGAATCCGGCATCTATAAGGCAACACCATTGTCGCGGCTGAATGTGGCCGACGGCATGGCGACACCGCTCGCTCAGGCAGAGTATGAGCGTTATTTTGAGACGCTGACAGGTGACCGGACTGGACGGACGCCCGTCCATTCGACATTGGCGACACACTGGGCGAGAATCGTCGAATTGGTGTATGCCTGCGAGTCGGTGGCGAAGATGGCGCGTGACGAGGAGATCACTTCAGACAAGATCCTCAATATCCCGACCAGCATCGTCGGTGAAGGGGTAGGTATAGTCGAGGCTCCGCGCGGGACGCTGACTCATCACTATAAGACTGACAAGAACGGCATTGTAACCGAGGCCAATCTTATAGTCGGCACGACCAATAACAACGCGCCGATAACCATGTCCATCAAAAAAGCGGCCGAAGGATTGATCAAGAAGGGGACAAAGATCACCGACGGGACGCTCAACAAGATAGAGATGGCGTTCCGAGCGTACGATCCTTGTTTTGGCTGCGCGACCCACACCCTGCCGGGCCAGATGCCGCTGGAAGTGACGGTGCATGACGCTGAAACGGGAGAGGTGATCCAATCGATTCGGAGAAACTGATGCGTCCACTTCTGGTGCTCTGTCTCGGGAATGAGGTGCTGACCGATGATGCTTTCGGACCATTGGTCGCATCTCGCTTTGAGGCGAGGACGCCGGAGGATGTCGATCTGCTTTTTGCGCCGGTCGCGGGATTTCGACTGATAGAATTGCTGCGCACCAGAGAATCGGTACTGATAGTTGACGCAATTCGCACCGGTGACGCGCCGCCCGGGACATTGCACTATTTCCCCGTTGGTTTGCTGACTCCCACGAATGGTCTCATCAACAGCCACCAGATAAATCTGCCTACTGCGCTGGAGTTGGGGAGGCAACTTGGAGAAGTAATGCCGTCGGACATTCAGGTGCTGGCGTGCGAGGCGGAGGATATTGAGACCCTGAGTGAAACGCCAACTGCGGCAGTCGAGGCCGCGATTGAGTCGGCAGTAGCAGTCATAGAATCCTGGATACAAGAGAAACGGCGGGAGAGAGAACTTCCCGCCGCTAAATCTCAGGTTGTATCTGCCTGAAGGCTACAGATCAAGCGCCATCTTCACAATTGTCCCGTCCATCTTGCTCACCATCTTGATTCGCAATAGTGCGGCCAGGGTAGGAGCTAGGTCGATGGTCCGGATTGCTTCCTCGTACTTTCCTTTCATCACTCCCGGCCCGCAGAAGATCATGGGGACAGTGCAATCGTATTCGTACGGGGAACCGTGCGAAGTTCCAAACGAGTCCCGGTCGATAAGGTACCCTTGTTTTGTTAGTACGAATAGGTCTGGTCCGCGATCAGGGAGAATACAGTTGCGGAACTTCTGAAGGTTGGTCCGGTGCGGAGTGCTGGGATTCAGAAGTTCTGTTCTAGTAAAGACATCT
Source organism: uncultured Ignavibacteriales bacterium (assembly GCA_964397415.1). Taxonomy (GTDB): domain Bacteria; phylum Zixibacteria; class MSB-5A5; order GN15; family FEB-12; genus FEB-12. The sequence continues at coordinate 13,648 of CAYNIJ010000001.1, forward strand.
GCTACATACCACAGTTTGCGGATCTCCGCGGCGACTAACTCTTCGAGAGCGCCATCATGGCGACCGGTCACGACGCTGAAATCGAGGATGATATCTGTCAGGCCGCTCTTGATCGGAGTGCGGGAGAAACCATTCTCGGCGGCCAGCTTCTCTCCGATCCGTTTCAGGTCACTCCTGATGCTGTCCGGATGGATACGCCCAGCTTCGATGCCTACTTTTTGCAGATCCTCTGGCATTGGCAGCACACCATGGTCGGAGGAGAGAACAACCACATACTTATCTTTGCCGACCCGCGCATCCAAGTGTGAGAAAAGACTCCCCAGGTAACGGTCGAGTCGAAGGTAGTAATCCTGAACTTCGTGGCTGAGTGGTCCGTAGGTATGTCCGGTAGCATCGGCGGCCGAACACCCGATCCAGAGCAAGTCGACCGTGGTGTCACTCCCTAATCTGCCATACTCGACCGCGGCCTTCGCGAGGCTGATAGTCACCCCATCGGCGAAGGGAGTCGCGTAGAGTTCGTCCCAGTAGGTAGTGTCTGGTTTATCTGTGTGGTCGGTAAAGAGGTGGGGGAAAACGTTGTGCTCGCCGTCGTTTTCGTTCGGAGAAGCATCTGGGTTGCATTGCCGGTACGCATCTTCCGGTAGTAGCTTCTGCCAGCCGGAATCGTAGTAGCTGTCAACGTGGCGCGCAGTATTGAAGGAATCGATCCATGCCGGATAACCCTCCGCATAATAGGTCGACGTCACATAGTTGCCGGTGCGCCAGTCAAACCAGAAGGCGCCGTCGGCGCTTTTGCCACCCATGCCGATCGCGGAGCGATCTTTGAGGGCAAACGAGTAGACGCTGGAAGACGGCGAGTTACTTTTCAGCTGGTCGCCGAGAGTCGGTTCAAGAATACGAGACGGTGACGAGCCTTTGCCGACCATTTCGCCAATGATCGGAGCAAGAGTGTCAAGCATGCAGTAAATCTCTTTGCCTGTTGCGCGGTCGTAGAAGTAGTTTCCAATAATGCCGTGGCGAGAGGGGAGACAGCCGGTGGAGATGGTGGTATGCCCGACCGCGGTTTCTGTGGCGGCGTGGTCATGCATCGCGTCGAGGAAAACCGCGCCGTTATCGAGAAGCCTTCGAAATCCGCCCACAAAGAAAGAATCGAATCTGACGAGGTAGTCAGGGGTCATCTGATCGACGACAATGATTACACCGAGTCGAGGGAGACCGGCGGAATCAGTCGGAGTCTGACCAGAGGCTCCACCTGACGCCAGAGCAAGCAGCAGAAATGTCCGAATGAAGATTCTCATGTTTCCCCTCATGTGCCCAAAAGGGCTTGATGGGTCACGGTTGATATTTTGCCGCTATCGGCATGCGACGCCCGATACCAAAGGCCCGCGTCGTCACTTTAAAGCCGGGCGCGGCCTGACGACGCTTGTACTCATTCCGATTAACCGTTTTCAGTACCCATGCGACTGTCGCGGCATCAAATCCCATCGCTGTTATATCAGCCTGCGAACGATGATGCTCTATGTATTCCGTTAGGATCTTGTCAAGAATGTCATAGGGCGGAAGCGTGTCCTGGTCAGTCTGGTTGGGACGAAGCTCCGCGCTGGGTGGGCGTGTGATGATCCGGTCGGGGATGACTTCTCTCTCGCGATTGATATAACGCGACAACTGATAGACCATGGTTTTGGGGACATCCGAGATCACAGCCAATCCGCCGACCATGTCACCGTACAATGTGCAGTAGCCGGTCGCCAACTCGCTCTTGTTACCGGTGGAGAGAACAATGGCGCCGATCTCGTTGGAAAGCGCCATTAAGATATTGCCGCGAATACGGGCCTGGATATTCTCGAGCGTGACCGAGACCTGTGACTCATCGACGCCTAGTGGTTCGAGCGTTTTCAGGTAGGCAAGATAGGCCGGCTCTATGGGGACGACCTTGAATTGCGTGCCGAGATTACGCGCCAGCATCTCGGCGAGAGTGGTCGACTCATCGGCCGAGAATCGTGAGGGCATGGCGATGCCGACGACACTCTCGGCGCCGATCGCTTCTGCGGCGAGCGCACAGACGACGGCCGAATCAATCCCCCCGGACAAACCTATCGCGGCCTTCTTAAAGCCACACTTACGTAGATAGTCTCGTATGCCAAGCACCAGCGTCTGGTGGAGTGCTTCGATCGGCTCTTGTTCCTTGAAACGCAAGCCGCCATTGAGATGCGAGGTATCAACCAGGCATACCTCTTCAGTGAAGGCGGGCATCATGGCGGTTGGATTGCCATCGCGGTCAAAGGCCATACTGCGGCCATCAAAGACCAGTTCGTCGTTGCCGCCGATCTGATTGACGAAAACAAACGGCCGCTGGTGTTTGTGCGCGTGGCTGTGGATCAGGCGATAGCGAATTGCCTCCTTCCCCAGATAGAACGGTGACGCGGAGATATTGATAAGCACGGTCGCGCCATGAGCGACCAGGTCAGCGACGGGGTCGGTGCGGTAGATTCGCTTCTGCCAGAGGTCTGGATCATTCCAGGCGTCTTCGCAGATGGAGATCCCCAGAATCTCATCCCCAAATGGAAAGGTTGATATCGTAGTCGCCTCATCGAAGTAGCGAGCTTCGTCGAACACATCGTATGTCGGCAACAGCGATTTATGCTGCGTAAAGAGCAATTTGCCATTCTGCACGAGCAGTGCGGCGTTGTACAGACCTAATCCTGTCTGTGTGCCGGTGCGAACGGGGGCACCGAAGAGAATTCCGATTTTGCCGATCGATGCGGAACGCTTAACTACTTCACGGATTCCCTGCTCGATTTGATCAATGAACCAAGGTTCGGCAAGGAGGTCGCGTGGTGGATAGCCGGTCAGGTAGAGCTCAGGAAAGACTATCAGTTCTGCGCGGTCAGACCAGGATTGCGCGGTCTCCAACATGCGCTGAAGGTTGCCGGGGATATCTCCGACGGTCGGGTTGCATTGGGCGAGGGCTATTTTCATTTATTTCAGTCTGTTAAGGTGGGTGACAAGGTACGCAATCAGGGGCGAGGCGGCAAGACTTCCCGTGGACTTCCGTAGGACGCAAAATCAGGACAAAAAATCCATTGGAAATTAGGAAGAAAGGACCAGAATGGGGGTAATTTGTGCTGTTCTTGGGGTTACCTTAGGGGGGCTTTTTCGGCAATATCGTACAATTTTAGTGGATATTTCAATTTGAACTTGAGTTTTCTACCATCCTTGTAATCTAATTCATGTGAGTAGGTTACGTAACCTGAGTTGCCATAGTCAAAAATCATTCAATTTTCCTCAAAAATGGATTACGGAGTAGTGTTTCTTCTTGACTGATTGTGTTTTTTTTCACATGATGCCGATAACAAGAAGGACGCATCCTTCGTAGAGGTAGGTAAGAGGACACCAGATACTATGAAGACTGAAAAGACCCAGGTCGACTCGACCGCTTCTTCCTCGGCAGAATATGAGCCGAGGATATTCACCAGTGACCATCTTGAGAATCTGATAGCGCTCCTGCGAGCCAGGAAGTATCAGGTCTACGGGCCGATCATCCGCGACAAGGCAGTCGTGTACGAAGAAATTACTTCGGCAACTGACCTTCCGGTCGGCTGGATAGACACGCAGAATCCGGCCACGTATCGTCTAACCAAGCGTGCCGCCAAGACAGTCTTTAGCAGCTATACGGTCGGTCCGCAATCCTGGAAGAAGTATCTGCACAAACCGATCGCCCGGGTAATCGCCGCCGAGAAGGCCGGTGCTGAGTTCACGATCGATGACTCTCAGCCTAGCAGCGGAAAGCAGGCATTCCTTGGCGTGCGGGCGTGCGAATTGAGCGCGATCGCGATCCAGGACAAAGTTCTCTTGGGCGGGCCGTATGTAGATCCGATCTATGAAGAGCTCCGCAAGAACACATTACTGGTCGCGGTGAACTGTGGCAAAGCGGGTGGCACTTGTTTTTGCGCGTCGATGGGGACCGGCCCTCGCGCAACCAGCGGGTTTGATATCGCGCTGACCGAAATAAGTGAAAACAACCGGCATTATTTCCTGGCCGAGGTCGGGAGCGCGCAAGGCGCTTCCATTCTGGCCGAGATGCCGACCGAGCCGGCGACCGAGCCGGATATACAAGCGGCCAATCGCGTGGTGGCGACAGCCACACACCAGATGGGGCGCAAGGTAGACATGACCGACATGAAGGAGATCCTCTATCGCAACACGGAGAATCCGCGTTGGGTGGATGTATCGACCCGGTGTATGAGCTGCAGCAATTGCACGCTGGTCTGTCCGACCTGTTTCTGCACGACAATAGAAGACGTCACTGATCTGCGGGGGACTCGAGCGGAACGCTGGCGGAAGTGGGATAGCTGTTTCACCATGGAGTTCTCTTACATCCATGGCGGCAGTATCCGAACTTCGCCGGGGACCCGTTACCGTCAATGGTTGACCCACAAGTTCGCTTCGTGGTTCGACCAATTTGGTTCGGCGGGATGTGTTGGCTGCGGACGGTGCATCACCTGGTGCCCTGTCGGCATAGACGTCACCGAAGAACTACGAGCTATCCGCGACAGTGAACTGGTCGATGCGGGAGCCTCAAAAGCGAAGGAGTAGAGAATGGAGACCTTGGATCGCTATGTCGCTGAACATCCCTTTTTCGCCGGGATGTCGGAGAAGCATATCCAACTGATCGTGGGATGTGCGTCGAATGTTCGGTACGATGCTGGTCAGCAGATCGATCGTGCCGGGGAAGACGCCAATCATTTCTTCCTGGTGCGCCAGGGACGGGTGGCGATCGAGATGGTCAGTCCGGCTTCGGGCCCCATCACGATCCAGACGGTCGGGGATGGCGAGGTGCTGGGGTGGTCCTGGCTGTTCGCGCCATACGTCCACCACTTTGATTCACGCGCGCTAGATCTCACCAGAGCGATCGCGCTGGATGGAAAGTGCCTGCGCGAGAAATGCGATAAAGATCATGAGTTGGGGTACGAGCTGTTCAAACGGTTTGCCCAGATCATGGAACAACGAATAGAAAACACACGCCTGCAACTGCTGGATCTATATAAATGAGTACACACGCGGTTCATTCGGCTGAGACAGCCCCGGATGTCAATCCGATGCTGCCGCAGACATTCCGGGTGCGGAAGGTGATGAACGATACGTACGACACCTTCACGCTGGAATTGACGCCGTCCCATGGCGGGGCCGAATTCAGCTTCAAACCCGGTCAGTTCAATATGCTGTATCTGTATGGAGTGGGCGAGGTCCCGATCTCCATCAGCGGCGATCCGTCACGCTCCAATGTGCTGGTGCACACGACGCGCGCAGTCGGGACCGTAACCAAAGTGATGTCGAAACTGAAAGCCGGCGACCTTATCGGCGTGCGCGGACCATATGGTTCGGCCTGGCCGGTCGAGGAAGCGGTCGGCAACGATGTCGTCATCATCGCCGGTGGTATTGGTCTCGCGCCGCTCCGCCCGGCACTCTACCATATTCTGTCGAATCGTACGAAATATGGCAAAGTGGTGCTGTTGTACGGTACCCGTACGCCCTCGGATATTCTCTATCGCAAGGATCTGGAGCAACTTCGGTCGCGCTTTGACCTCGAGGTACACGTTACGGTCGACCGGGCGATGGGGGCTTGGCGCGGCAATGTCGGCGTCGTTACCAATCTGATACCGAAAGCTCCATTCGACCCGACGAGCACCATTGCGATGGTTTGCGGACCGGAGATCATGATGCGCTTCACCGTCCTCGGATTGCAGAAACGCGGAGTAGAGTTTTCGAGTATTTACCTGTCGTTGGAGCGCAACATGAAGTGCGCGGTCGGATTCTGCGGCCACTGTCAGTTCGGCCCGGTCTTTGTCTGTAAGGACGGCCCGGTTTTCCGGTATGACAAGGTGCGGGAATTCCTCAACAAGAGGGAGATCTGACAATGGCAACAGCAAAACCGAAACTGGCCGTCTGGAAGTTCGCTTCCTGCGACGGATGTCAGCTCAGCCTGTTGGACTGCGAAGACGAACTGCTGGAGATCGTCGGCGCGATAGACATAGCGAATTTTGCAGAAGCCTCCCGCAACATCATGAAGGGGCCGTATGACGTCTCGCTCGTCGAGGGTTCAATTACGACCCCTCATGATGCAGAACGGATCCACAAGGTGCGTCGCCAGTCGAAATTCCTGATAACTATCGGTGCCTGCGCAACGGCTGGCGGAATTCAGGCGCTGCGCAACTATACGGATGTGAAAGACTACGCGTCGTATGTCTACACCAATCCGGAGTATTTCGAGACGTTGAACAAGTCGACGCCGATCGCGGATCATGTCTTTGTCGATTTTGAATTGCGCGGCTGTCCGATAAACAAAGCGCAATTGGTGGAGACGGTGTCGGCGTTCCTGAATGGCCGCAAGCCGGTCACCCCACCATATTCAGTCTGCATGGAGTGTAAGCGACGCGGTTCAGTCTGCGTCATGGTGGCGCACGGGACACCGTGCCTCGGCCCGGTGACACAAGCCGGGTGCGGCGCGATCTGCCCGAGTTATCATCGCGGATGTTACGGCTGTTTCGGACCAAAGGAGACGCCGAACACCGGCGCGTTGGCCGACCAGCTAAAAGTAATGGGTGTCACCGACGAGGGATTGATACGCTCATTCCGCACGTTTAACGCTTATGCCGATGCCTTCCGTAAGGAGAGTGAGGCCCATGAAAAGTAGAACGGTGAAAGTTGATATGCTCGCCCGGGTGGAAGGGGAGGGCGGGATATTCGTCAAGATCAAAGGGGATAAGATCGAAGATGTGAAGCTTCGCATTTTCGAGCCGCCTCGGTTCTTTGAGGCCTTTCTGCGCGGACGGCACTTCACAGAGGCGCCGGATATCACCGCTCGTATTTGCGGAATCTGCCCGATCGCTTACATGATGTCATCGATTCACGCGATGGAGAACGCCTGCGGCGTAACGGTAAGCGGTCAACTGAGAGCGTTGCGCCGCCTCATTTACTGTGGCGAATGGATCGAGAGCCACGTGCTGCATATGTACATGTTGCATGCGCCGGATTTCCTGGGGTACGAGGATTCCATCCAGATGGCGGCGGACTATCCCGAGATAGTGACTCGAGGTCTCAAGCTGAAGAAGCTGGGGAACGACATCATGATCACGATCGGGGGGCGTGAGATACATCCGGTCAATGTGAAAGTTGGCGGGTTCTATCGCGTGCCGTCAAAGGCGGAACTTGATCCGTACCGCGAGCGACTCGTGAAGGCGATCGAGGATTCGGTCGAAACCGCGAAGTGGGTCAATGGATTCACGTTCCCGGATTACAAAGTTGATTATGAATTTGTCTCTCTGCAGCATGCTCAGGAATACCCCTTCAACGAAGGACACCTGGCATCGACCAAAGGGATGAAGATCAGCTTTGCCGAATATGAACAGCAATTTGTCGAAGAGCACATGGAGCATGCCAACGCGCTGCATTCGGTGCATCGCGAGCGCGGCAATTATTTCGTCGGGCCGATGGCGCGATATAATCTCTGTTTTGACAAATTGACCCCGATAGCCAAACAGACCGCGAAAGAGCTGAAACTTGAGAAGCAGGTGACCAATCCGTTCCGCAGTATTATCGTGCGGGCGATAGAGACTATCTATGCGTGCGAAGAAGCGCTCCGGATAATTGAGAACTACAATCCTCCGCCGCAGCCATCGATCGATGTGCAGCCCAAGGAGGGCGTCGGGTATGGGGCATCCGAAGCGCCGCGCGGGACATTGTACCATCGGTACCGGATCGATGCGGACGGGATAATCAAGGATGCCAAGATCGTCCCGCCGACTTCGCAGAACCAGCGGACGATCGAGGCGGATCTGCGTGGATTCGCGGCCAAGAATCTACATCTGAAGAATGATGAACTGACCTGGCAGTGCGAACAGGCGGTCCGCAACTATGACCCGTGCATTTCGTGCGCGACGCATAGTTTGAATCTGAAGATCGAAAGAGAGTAACGCCATGGGCGCACCGGCGGGAGCGAAACGGATTATCGTGATCGGGATCGGTAATCAGTTTCGGGGAGATGATGCCTTCGGCTTTGAAGTGATTCGACGGATCCGGGAGCAACTCCCCGGATCCGTCGATGTTTTATTGACTGAGGGGGACGGGACTCATCTGATGCAGGCCTGGAACGGGTACGATGCCGCTTTTGTGGTCGACTGCATCACTTCGGGATCACCTGCCGGCAGATGCTTTCGACTGGATGCGGCGACACAGAAGATGCCGGCGCAGTTTTTCCGGTCATCGAGTCATTTGTTTGGGGTAGCTGAAGCGGTAGAGATGTCGCGAACGTTAAGTCAACTGCCGCCAAAGATGGTAGTCTATGGAGCCGAGGGAACACAGTTGGAGTTGGGGAAACCGATGTCTGACGACATGGTGGCAGCTGTGACAATGATCTCTGCGCAATTGCTCGACGAGATTCGCGCGACTCTCTGATCAGTCACGGGCTTTCAGATAAGTACCAGAGCCTACCAGCAATCCTACTCCGATCAACATATAGATTCCCAACAAATAGATTCGTGGGAGAGGGGAGATCCGGAGCAGAATACCTGCGGTTATCATGATCAGAACAACGAGATACGATTCCCAGGCCTGAAAGGCGAAAACGCAGATTCTTTCTTTGTGTGGAGAGAGCTGGCGGATTCGCTCAACATTTCTCTTTGCCAATCTCGCGAAAACAAAATACCCCTTAGCTATCCCCAGCACGATCCCCAATGCCGCTATAAGAAAAGTCAGCAGACCGTTTTCCGCATGGGCGGTGGGGTAATAGAGAACGGCCCGGACTATCAGAAAAATGCCGACTGCGGCCCAGATATAGGCGGCGGTGGTGACGAGGGTGCGCCGGGAGGCGGCAGGTTCACGGATAGGCATATCGCCAGTAATATAGTCGAGTTTTGTTCGAATCAATAGATTGATGCCGCCGTGCAAATGTGACTTAGGGAGTGACCCAACCGGCCGCTCCAGGCGTTATATTTTTATCCGGCGACCCGCCGATAATAGTAGAATAGATATGGCCATGGACAAAGAAACACCGCTCTCAGAGAATAGCCTGACTGTCCTTAAGCGACGGTACCTGCTGAAAGACCAGCAGGGACGGGTGATCGAGACGCCGAAGGAGATGTTTCTTCGGGTGGCGCGGTATATTGCCACCGCGGACCGTCAGTATGGAGCGTCCGACCAGCAGGTAGAGGCGACCGCCGAACGGTTCTATAACCTCATGTCCAGCTTGGACTTCCTCCCAAACTCCCCGACCCTCATGAATGCCGGACGACAACTCGGCCAGCTTTCCGCCTGTTTTGTCCTGCCGGTAGGGGACTCAATGGAGGAGATTTTCGAGACAAACAAGCATGCCGCAATCATACATAAGACCGGGGGCGGGACTGGGTTCTCGTTCTCCCGGCTTCGCCCGCGCAATTCAGTTGTGGCCAGTACCTCGGGGGTAGCTTCCGGGCCAGTCTCATTTATGAAGGTCTACAATGCCTCGACCGAGGCAGTTAAGCAGGGGGGGACTCGTCGCGGCGCCAACATGGGGATTCTTCGGGTAGACCACCCGGATATACTTGAGTTTGTGTCCTCTAAGAAGGACACGTCGGAGATCACCAATTTCAATATCTCAGTGGCTATAACGGATGCCTTCATGGAAGCGGTGGAGAAGGGGAGATCTTATCCACTCCTCGATCCGCGGACCGGGAAAACATTCGTGCGCGATGGTCAGGAGCAATCGTTCGACGCCCGAACTGTCTTCGATCAGATAGTCGAAAACGCCTGGGCAACCGGTGAGCCGGGGATCGTCTTTATTGATCGGATGGACAAGGGAAACCCAACCTCACCGTCGGAGCGAATAGAAGCGACCAATCCGTGCGGCGAGCAACCGTTGCCACCTTATGATTCGTGCAATTTGGGTTCGATAAATCTTGGACATTTTGTCAAGGCGCCGTTGCCGAAGAACTACACGCTCACAGAGCCGGCGGACGGAATAGACTGGGATCGTCTGGCACGAGCGATCCATAGCGCGGTGCATTTCCTGGATAATGTCATCGATGTCAACCGTTATCCGATCCCGCAGATACAGGTGCAGACCAAGAAGAACCGACGGATCGGACTTGGCGTGATGGGCTGGGCAGATATGCTGGTGAAATTGCACCTGCCGTACAATTCGACGCAGGCATTTGAGCTTGGCGACAAGCTGATGGCATTTGTCGAGTCAGAAGCGCGCAACCAATCCTCAGAAATGGCCGCGGTCAGAGGGAGATTCCCGAATTGGGAAGGCTCGGTTTATCGCCAAGACAACGTGGTAATGCGGAACGCCACGGTGACGACCGTCGCGCCGACCGGGACGATATCGATCATCGCCGGTTGTTCTTCGGGGATCGAGCCGTATTACGCTATCGGATTCGAACGGAATGTGATGGATGGAACCCGAATGCGGGAGATAAATCCGTTATTTGAACAGGCTGCCAAAGAGGGCGGGTTTGCTTCCGAAAAGCTGAAGGAGAAAGTGACTGCTGTCCGTTCGCTCTCGGAACTCAAGGATATCCCTGAAACAGTGCGCGCGTTGTTCCTGACGGCGGCGGATATAACGCCTGAGGATCATGTTCGGATGCAGGCGGTATTTCAGCGGCATTGCGATTCATCGGTTTCCAAGACGATCAATTTCCCTGAATCGGCGAGTCGGGCCGATGTCCGCAAAACATACGAGTTGGCCTACCATCTTGGATGTAAGGGAGTGACGATCTATCGCGATAACTCCCGTCCGAATCAGGTGCTGTCATCGGTCAAGCCGAGCGAAGAGAAAGTGCTGCCGATAGCGGTTCCGAAAGTCGAGAAACGTCCGACTACGCTGACCGGCTTCACTGAAAAGATACGTACCGGCTACGGTAATCTTTATGTGACCGTGAATCTCCGCGACGGGAAACCGTTCGAGGTCTTTGCGCACATTGGAAAATCAGGATATACCACAATGGCCGACACGGAGGCGATCTGCCGACTTATCTCGCTGGCGTTACGTTCGCATGTTCCGGTGGAGCAGGTTATCAAACAACTGCGAGGAATCGGTGGGTCGGCGCAGATATTGGCAGAGGGGGGGCGGGTATCTTCAATCCCAGACGCAATTGCGCAGATTTTGAACAGGCATTTCGGGACGGAAGAGAGGGGGACGGCCGAGGATTCCCTGCGGGAGATCTGCCCTGAGTGCACGGGGCCGCTCATCTTTCATTCTGGTTGCTATTCCTGCTCATCTTGCGGTTATTCCACCTGCTAAATCTTCCGATATAGAGAGAGACAGAGGGCGTAATTGCCCCGTCGCGGAATAACCATGGCTACAGGATTACAATTCATACCGGCAGGTCGAACATCGACCGTTAAACGGGGGAATACCGTTCTCCAGGTGCAGACGGAGTATGCCCACCGTCCGAACCCGCGTATTACCACGACCATTCTAGACAATGGCCGGGTGCTGCATAAGGTGGAACGGGGACTAGACAAGCCGATCGAATCATTCGAAGAACAGCGCAAAACCGAGGTAACGCTGGTGCGCCAGCATACCGAGGTGATGAGCATCATCCAGAATGATCCGAACGCGGCGAACCAGCCGAAATTCCCGAAGCCAGAACCTATTGATGTGTCGCCGTTGTCGGCGCATGATCGGATCAAAAAGATCCCCGGCGTGCAGATGGTGTTGCAGATGGAGAATGACGGGACATTCTCGTCGCCGGAATTAACCATCGAGTTCCAGAAGCAGTTCGCGTTCATTTTCAAGAATCTTCGCGAGCTGTTGGAGTTGTTTGAAAAGGTCCCCGGCGTTGGATTGGTACGTCGTCAGGGCGTGTATGAAGTGGAGAGAGACAGGCTTTACTTTGTATCGTGCGGCGATGAGTGCTGTTTTGTGGTGGTTCGTCGGGTCAACGTCACGACGCAATACGAGCAGGAACTTCGGGCGATATTGGTCGACCGGGTATAAAACGGATTCCCAGATACCTCTCATTAAAAAAGCCCGCTTATGGCGGGCTTTCTGATTTTCAACGGAGAGGTGGTAATTTGAAAAAACTCCAGTAAACCTTACGTTAAGGGCTTTAACGACGCTTGGCGTATATAGCTTTCGCTACTGCTACAAGAGCAGGTCACGGCGTACGCGCACCGCACAAGAGACAACCCTCATAAGTGGAGTGTTAGAGATTTTCAAATGACTCTTTCTCTCCGTCGTTGTGCCCCTTTATAGCACTCCACAACTCATTTTGCAAGCTAATTTTTCCGCTGTTGCCACTGAAAACGCAATTGTATATGTTATTCACGAAGTTAGAACATGGAAGACAAAGTGAAGCTCGGCGCGGTTGGTATAGACCTGGTTGATGTCACGCGGATCGCGAATCTCATTTCGCGATACGGCGATAAATTCTTGTTGCGCGTTCTTGGACCGGAGGAGACCGCTCACCTCGGAATTCGCCGCGACCGCGCGCAATTCGTGGCCGGACGATTCGCCGCCAAGGAAGCCGCGGTGAAAGCGCTTGGGCAGTATCTCAAAGACAAGCCGCCGCTGTCACGCATCCAGATCATCAATGACGAAACGGGTCGGCCCGCGCTCGATCTGTCCTCGCTGAAACTTCCGCAACTTGCGCGTGTTCACGCGAAGATCTCCATTTCCCATGAACGTTCTCACGCCATAGCTATAGTCATCCTAACGGAGGAATGATGAGTTCGTCTGATATTCTGCATCTATTCAAGGAATCCGGAGCATTGTTGACCGGGCATTTCCTATTAACGTCCGGTCGCCACTCGGATGTTTATTATGAGAAGTTTACTCTCCTGAAGAATCCGACCATTTGTACACAGATATGTAAGTCGATGGCGGATCACTTTCGCAACAGCGGCGTTCAGTCAATCGTCGGCCCGACCACGGGTGGTATCATTATCGCTTACGATGTCGCACGATATCTTGGCGTGGAGTCGATCTACGCGGAGCAGGGGGAGAGTGGAAGAGTCTTCAAACGCGGGTTCTCGCTGGAACCGGGACAGAAGGTTCTGATCGTCGATGATGTGCTTACCACGGGAAAATCTGTCGAAGAAGTTATCGCCCTGGTGAATTCTTACAAAGCGAATATTGTGGGTATAGGGCTATTCCTGGATCGTTCGGGGGGAAAGGTGACATTCCCCTATCCGACGCACGCGCTGGCTACAGTGAGCGCGGATAGTTGGGAGGCATCAGCCTGTCCGCTTTGCCAAAAGAACGTGCCATTCACACAGCGCGGCAGCCGGAAAATGTAGATTCAGTGTTTTGGGGGAGAGTCGATGCTCAGACAGTTGCCGGGACCAGTTCGGTCTCGGCCAGGGGGAAGCGAATGGAGATGGTCGAGCCTTGATTCTCGACTGATTCGACAACCAATTTCCCGCCGTGATTCTCAATGATCCGCTTGCAGACGACGAGACCGAATCCGTGCCCAAGCTTCTTGGTGGTGAATCTCTCTTGAAAGGCCCGTTTCAGAAGCTCAGGTGGGAAGCCACAGCCGGTATCTTTAATTGAGATCGAAAAGCCGTTTTGGTCGACGACCGCCAGTTCAACCGAGATCTCTTTTTTCGGTCTGTCGACCATGGCGTCGGCGGCATTGTTGAACAGGTTGTACAGCAATTGCTGCATCTGTGTGGAGTCGGCCTCAAAGGGGAGATGCTGGTTGGTGCCGGTGACTTTTATCTGCACGCCCTGGAAACGCTTCTGCGGGCGCAGGTAGTCGATAACTTCGCTCATCAGCTTGCCAAAGCAGATGACCGATTTCTCCGAAGATATCGGAGTCAGGTCCATCAGGTTGGCCGTAAAGACCTTGATCTTCTCGATCGTGCCGGTCATGGCGGTGACATATTTCCCGAGGTCCTGATAGTTCCCCTTCTTCAGGTGGAACTCCAGCAATTGCAGGTTGCCGGCAACCACTCCAATGAAATTGTTCAACTCATGGCCGATCTCGGCAGACATCTGTCCGCGCGTAGCGATCTTCTCAAGTCTGACTGTCTCATCCTGGAGTTCTTTCAGCCCGGAATAGGCCTTCTGCGTTTCTTCCAGCAAGTTGAGATTCTCGAGAGTGATCGCTAATTGTCCCGCGGTAATGGTCAAAAACTTCAGGTCGGCTTCCCGCACCTGGCTTATCTGCTCATTGGGGCAAAGGGCAAACCATCCGAATAGCTCATTGTTGCGGACAACCGGCACAACGATCAATTGGCCTACCGGGCCGTCCCACCCACAATTCAACAGATCACGCATTTCCGCCGTCGGGTTGGCTCTGTAAAGTGGATGCTCGTCAAGGCCATTGAGCAACACGGGAAACTGCAGGTTTTCGATAGCGCCATTCCGAACCGCGACATGAACGGGAGTCTCAGGAAGATCGAACCGTTTTTCCTGCTCCCCCAACACGCTGATACCGACGCATCTGTCCTCATTCTTGTCATGGAACATTGCTTTCCCGCGGGAAAGATGGAGGTTCATCATGACAAAGCGCAGTGAGGAGGTGACCAGCGAGGGGCGGTCGTTGGTGGCGAAAAGCATTTCATTGAGATTCGAGAGTTTGGTTAGTTCGGTCGTGGAGGTCTTTTCCGCCGCGGCTTGTCTGATCTTGAGGCCGTTCCGGACCGCCTGACGGATCTCCGTCAGCTCGAATGGCTTCATGATATAATCGAACGCGCCTTGCTTGATCGCGTCTTTGGCGGAATTGAGATTAGCGTATCCCGTCATGAAGATGACGCCCAGCTCCGGCTGTTTGTCGCGGGCCGCCTTGACCAGATCGATACCGTTCATGCCGGGCATCCGTATATCGGTGATCAGGAGGTCGAAAGACTGTTGTTCGATGAGGGAGAGAGCGTCGGTACCGGTCATGGCGGTGACGATATCGTAGTCTTCATCCTCCAGCGCGTCGCGCACGAGGGAAACGACGATGGCCTCATCATCAACGACAAGGAGACGATATCTGTTTACGCTCGGACTCATACCTTCTGCAATGAGGCGCAGACCGTCGCCAGGACCTCGCGAAGCTGATCCAGGTCGAAGGGTTTGCGCAGGATATAAGGAACGCCGGCCTCAGAGACCTGATCGGCCAAATGATCCGGCAGGGAATCGGTCATGATGAATTTGAGTTTCGGTTTCTTTCGGCTGATCTCCTGATAGATCTGGAAGCCGTTTTTCTTGGGGATATGCAGGTCGCAGATGCAGATGTCGTACGAACCGCCAATGGCCAGGCGTATGCCGTCATCGGACTCTTCGACGCAGTCCACGAAGTGGCCGGCATCGGCCAGGAAATCGGCCAACAGGTCCCGAATGACCTGGGAATCGTCGATAACGAGTATACGTGCCATAGTTTACTCTTACGCGCAGAGCGCATTATTCACGGTCTGCAGCAATTCTTTGATGCTGAACGGTTTTGACAGAAACGCACAGGCGCCGTTGGCGACTGATTGGCTGGCGGTAGCCAGACTGGAATAGCCGGAGATAACCACAACTTTGGCGCCGGGATACGTATCTCTCGCGAATTTCACGACTTCTTCGCCGGAAATGCGCGGCATTCTAAGATCGGTGATTACGAGATCGTAGTGGGTGGCTTTAAGTTTCTCGATCGCCTCGTCCCCATCGCAGGCTACCGTAACCTGATAATCCTCCAGCACTTCCGAAAGGAAGTCGCGGATGATCTCTTCATCGTCTACGACCAGGATAGTTTGCTTGTCGTCTGCACTCATCGGGTCTGTACCGTCACGTCCTATTGTCCGAAACTGTAATTTGCTTCCTTCCTGTTATCGGTATCCGACTCAGGTTTCTGCACCGGCAGGACAATAGTAAATGTGGAACCGACCCCAACCTCTGACTGGACAGAGATTTCCCCGCCATGTTCTTTGACGATACCATAACTGACCGACAGCCCCAAGCCGGTCCCTTTGCCGATCTCCTTGGTAGTAAAGAACGGTTCGAAGATCTTCTTCAGATTCTCTTCCTTGATGCCAATACCGAAATCGCGGAAAGTGAGCTCGACCGCGCCGCCAAATTCGCCGAGCGCCGGGCTGTAGCGAGACTGGATCCGGATCTTGGATCCCTGCGCCGAGGCATGCATGGCGTTGATTATCAGGTTGGTGAAGACCTGCTGCAACTGCCCAACATTCCCCTGAATGTGCGGAAGATTCTGGTCGAGCTGAACCTCGAGCTCGATCTGGCTCAGGTGCAATTGGTGGGCGACGAAAGTCAGCGTTTCTTCCACCGCTTTGTTGACGTCGACATCATCGAAGTCGACCGTTCGCGACGAGCGCGAGAACTTCAGCAGGTTCTGCACAATAGTTTTGCAGCGGCGCGCCTGGGCCTCGATATCCGAGACGTAACGGATGTAGCTCTGGATCTCGCGGGCGGTCGTCTTTTCCGGAATATTCTTGTTTAATTTCTCCAGAGTGAACTGGGCATATCCCAGGATACCGCCGAGCGGATTGTTGAGTTCGTGTGCCACTCCGGCGGCCAATTGACCTATGGCGCTCATCTTTTCTGACTGGATGAGTTGCGCCTGAGCTTCTTCGAGCTGCAAGGTACGTTCAACGATCTTTTCTTCGAGATTGCGGTTGTACTGCTCGACCTCATCGCGCGACTGCTTGAGCGATTCGATCATGCGGTTGAACGTATCTGCCAGGTGACCTATCTCGTCGCGCTGCTTTATATGCACTCGCTGGGTCAGGTCGCCTTTCGAGACCTGGTCGGTGACATCGACCAGCACGCGGACCGGTTTGGTGATGGCGCCGACAATGAACGCCAGGAGAATGATCGACCCGAGGAGGATGACCAGGGTAAAGAGGTACGAGACGATCTTGGCCTCGAGGATCGCCTGGTTCACTTTGTCCAGGGTCAGGCCGAGTTCGATATGGCCGATTACTTCGCGAACCGGGGCGGCGCCATCAGCCGTTGACATACCGCCGGTCATGCCCAGATTCTCAAGATTGTACGATTGCTTAACGGTGACCACCGGCATACAGAGCACCAAATACTCCTGGCCGTCATGGCCAGTGATCTTTCTGACCGCGGTGGAGTCGTGGGTCTCAGGATGGGTAGCATGGTCTATCCCGGAGGCGACCATGGTCGACTCGTTCAATTGCGCGAGAATCGTCCCCTCGAGATTCGAGACGACGGCGAATTTCACGGACTCGAATTGCGCCGGGGTTTTGAGCAATTCATCGAGTTCATACTTGTTCTCGAACAGCACGCCGCTCTCGGCGTTGATAGCGAGGATGCGGATCATCGTCCGGCCGCTCGCCTCCAACTCCTGAATGTAGCCGGCCGACTGGCGGTTGATGAGGTAGCCCGATATCACCAGCAAGCTGATCGCGATCATGGCTGATATGGGAAGGACGAACTTCAGCCTCAGGTTGCTATGGAAAAGTTTTGCCAGGAAGCTCATCGATAGACCTCCTTGGCAACGGCAACCAGATCGCTGGGAATAACCACATTAAGATGTTGGGCGGTCTTTTCGTTGTAATGGAACCAAATAATGTCCGGCGTGGAGACGCTGATATTGTCAGTGTGGGCTCCGCGCATGATCTGGCTGGCGATCTCACCAGCCTGACGTCCAACCGCCTTATAATCGAAATCGAGCGCGAAGAGGGCGCCGGATTCCACCACGTTTCGGGAGAAGCCCATCAGCGGGATACCGCGTCTCAGGGCGTTTATCAAGATGAATTTCGTCGACTGTGGACTGAAGAGATTCGGGTCGGCCAGCGACCAGATGCCTTGTACGCTTCGGGCCAGCGAATCAAACGCGGCCGGAAGTTCCTTCTCACCATTCACCCGGATCGCGACCAGATCGAGATTGAGCGACTTGGCGACCTGCTTCGCCTGGGGAATCATTGATTCCGTGTTGTCCGTATAGAGAACGCCGACTGCCTTCAGTTTCGGCACGATCATCTTAAAGTACTCAAACTGCGTCTTTGGCGGAATGCTGAGCGACGCTCCCGTGATATTTCCGCCGGGTCGATTGAATGACTCGACGAAGCCGGAGACGATCGGGTACATCACGGAAGAAAAGACGATCGGGACATCCTTGAAATTCTTCTGGGCGAATTCGGTCGCGGCCGTACCCGCGGTAAGAATGAGATCCGGCTTGATGACGCGTATGGAATCAGTGATAGCCTGCGCTTTGGGCGAGGGGTAGGCGACGACAAACTCAGTGAAGGCGACCTGGGCGAAGGTGCCCTTGATGACGCTTTTGGCGCCACTCACGCTTCGCTGCGTAGAGGTCAGCGTATCGGTAGTGATAATGGCGACTTTTTGCGCGAAAGCGGGCGCACTAAGACCAATGCCGCCCACAAGAATCGCGCACAACAGCCACCGCCGCATGCATGAAGCCGTCACTGCAGGGTACTTCCTGTCTCGTTATTCGTAACTACCACTGGCAACGGAGGATAGGCGCCGCCCGGCGGTAGGTCGTTATACGTACTGTTCCATTATCGGGCTGGCGGCCGAAATCTTAACGGGAGCAACCGCTTTCTGGCGACAATCTTACCGGATTGACTGGTCAAGTTTTTACCGGCTGTACCGATACTAAGCAACAGAATCTTAATCTCTCGACGGATGCATAACTTAATGACGAGCGAATGCACATCTTCAAGAAGGGCAGTTCAGGGAGGTATGTTGTGAGTACTCGGCTGCGTTGCAGACGCGTTCTTCTCCTGCTTCTATCCGCGGCGATCCTCTTCGCTACGCCGGTCTTTGCCGGTGTGACGGGTAAGATCTCCGGTGTAGTTACAGATGCCGAGTCAGAAGAACCGATCATTGGGGCTACCGTGCGGGTTCTCGGGACAGATCTCGTCGCGACCACTGATGAAGAGGGGGAATACTTCATCATCAACGTGCCGTCCGGAAAATACAATATTTCCGTCACGCACGTCGGATTTGAGCTGGTCACGAAGAAAGAGGTACGCGTCCTGCTGGACCTCACCACACCAGTTGATTTCACCGTCCGCCAGATGGCCGTCCAGTTGAAAAACGAGATGGTCGTGTACGCGGATGAGCCAACCATCCAGAAGGACCTGACCTCGTCCAAGATCATTTTCACCTCAGACCGCCTGAAGAATATCCCGAATATCGTGACTGTCCAATCCGTCCTGAGCAATTATCCCGGCGTACTGATGGATAAGAATGATGATATGCACGTGCGCGGCGGACGTTCCGGCCAGGTGGCGTATTTTTATGATGGGTTCTCCATCATGGATCCGTTCGTTTCGGCACCGGGTATGCGCATCCTGCCGTCCGCGCTGGAAGAACTCTCCCTGACCTCCGGCGGCTTTACGGCCGAATATGGTGACGCCCTCTCCGGTGTTGTCTCTGCCGTGACCCCTGAAGGATCGACCGACTATCACGGTCGACTCCGGTTGTATCAGGGCGCGACCCATTCATATGATGTGAATACAGGCGACTGGTCCGGCCTTGAATTCATCAAGAACCGGTCCGCGGCGTTTTCGCTCTCCGGCCCGATCCCCACATTAAATGGCACGAAATACAGTTTCTCGGCGGCGGGTGAATATCTGAGGGACAACAGCTCGCTTCCACATAATATGACGATCTCCTACAGCGGGACCGCCAAGGTCGCCATGCAGCCGTTCCCCAAAGTCAAACTGCTGGCAAACTTCAAGTACTATGACGCATATGGCGACACCTATGAGCATCGCGATGTCAACAATCGCTCGTATGATTTCAACCTCGATGGATTGCCGTCCTTCGAGAAGAACGCCTACCTGTTCGGACTTTCCGGTAACTGGAATCTGACCGAGCGGTCGATCCTGTCGGGATCGTTCAGCCGGTTCAAAACCAATACCCTGACGGCGCCGCATAGTCTGATGGACAAGCACTGGTCCGAGTGGCCGGGCTATTCGGAAGACTCGAACGGCGTATATAATGGTACGATTCACGTCGACAACTACGGGAACAACCCGGATTACAATGATCCGCTGGAAGCTATCGGCTTCACGACGGGGGATGATTTCAACCCGTTGTACCGCTGGCGTGAAGCGATCTCAAACGCGGCGTCGGTTAGCTACTTGAGTCAGATGACCAAGACCAATCAGGTCAAGGTCGGGTTTGACGCCAGCAGTTATGAGATCGACTGGGATTCGAAGCAGTTCTACAATTCGAATCCGTACGGTGAGAAGTACTCATCCAAGCCGACTTATCTGTCCGCCTATGTGCAGGACAAGCTGGAGTATGTTGATTTCGTCATTAATATGGGACTTCGTTTCGATTACCACGACGCGGATATCTCCTACAACTATACTCCCGACGAGTTGACCGCCACGTACCGCGAAGCAAAGTCGGTCAGCCGCGTGTCACCGCGTTTGGGCGTCTCTTTCCCGATCAGCGACAAGTCGGTGATGCACTTCAACTACGGCACGTATTACCAGACCCCACGGTATACCTATCTCTACACGAATTTGCAGGGCGATCTGTCAACCGGCTATCCGTTGCTGGGAAATCCGGATCTGGCGCCCGAGCAGACCACCGCGTATGAGCTTGGTCTGGATCATATGATAAATGAGGGACTGCGCATTGACGTGACCGCCTACTATAAGGACATCCAAGATTTGGTCACAACGCGTGAAGCGCTGCAGTTTGCCGGCCGTACGGTCACGAAATTCGACAACGATGACTATGGATCCGTAAAGGGATTCGATATCGCGCTGGACAAACTGCCGATGGGCGGCTATTTCAGCGGCTCGGTCTCCTATTCCTACATGATCGCCATGGGAAATGGTTCGAGCGCGATGGACCCGTACTACACGTACCTGACCTCCTCAGAAGACACGCTCGCCCCGATAAGCGAGTATCGACTGGATTTCGACCAGCGGCACACCTTGACGACCGTTCTCGATTTCAGAGTCCCTGCTGAATGGAAGGGGAAGATCTTTGGTCTGTCCATTCCGGGGAATTGGGGAATCAACATGGTCGGCTACTATGGTTCCGGCCTGCCGTACACCAAGACGGACTCGATGGGTAACCGGTTTGGCGAACGGAATGAAGGAAGCCTGCCGGCCAATTACAGTGTCGACATGCGCTTCAACAAAGACTTCGTTCTGGGCAGAGCAAAGAACACGCTGTCGTTCTTCATCGAAGTCGACAACGTCTTCAACAAAAAGAATATCCTGAATGTGTATACGCATACCGGTTTGCCGGACTACGACAATCGCCGCTATGCCGGCGGCCTGGCGACCGATCAGCAGGAACTGACGCGGCTTGATCAGCTCTATGATCACGATCCGCAGAACTACGGACCGCCCCGGACTGTCCGTACCGGGTTAGAATTTGGCTTCTAGGCCGGAGAGTGAAAGATGAAGATGAGTAGAAACCATACCGGTATCTTTCTCCTGACGGCCACGGTGCTGTTGCTGTCAGTCGTGAGTGCCAGCGCGATCGGTCCTTCGGCGGTGCGAAAATTGCCGAAAGATCAAAAGGAGACACAGGCCTCCCTGTCGCCGGCTCCCGCGACGATCGACCAGATTCTTCACAACGTGGGGAATATCCGGACGACCGTTGACAACGCGGGTTATGTCGGAGGGTACAGCTACTACGGACTTCCGTCAGGTGAATGGCCACGCAACTCTGGACATGACTATCTCGCCGAGATCAAGTACTGGATGGGAGGCGTGTCTCCGACCGGCGATACGTTGGTGGCGAACACGTGGGATGAGTTCCAGGCTGTCCAGATGATCGCTTCGGGCGCTGAGGATTATAAGATCCTGCTGTCAACCGACAGCACGCGCTATTATCAGTATGATATCTCGGACACCGTTGGTCTGGGGAAAGGCAACCCGGCGTTCGGCTGGCGGGTGTACGATCCCGAAACGCAGTCATACGAATACGCGGAAAACTTCAATCCGATCGATTCGACCTTTTATTCCGGCGGCCCATTGGCGTTGCAGCAGTCGCATTATGTATTCGATGATGCCGCGGGCGGCACGTCGTTGATGGGACTGCAGGTCACGCACACGATGCTGCAGTGGAATTATTGCTACAACGAAGATATCTCGTTTGTCATTCTGGAGATCACCAATACATCCACGGTTGACTATTCGAACTTCACCTTCGGTCTCTACGCCGATTTTGATATCGGCGGACCCGACGGGACCGGCGAAAATGGCCGCCTGGGCGATGTCGTGGACTATGATGTCGCGGAAAATCTCTGCTGGACGTATGATCTGGACGGTTATGATCCAGGGTGGGGGCCGACAGTCACAACCGGTATGATGGGGACCAAGCTCTTGGAGACCCCGGATAATATCGGTATGACCGGCGTACGGACCGGTGAATGGGAGCAGGTGCCGAGCGACTTCCCGACCGATGATATCCCCCGGTTTGAATTAATGAATGAACCGGTCTTCGATGACCCGCTTCCGCCGACAGACCAGTATTACATTCAGTGTACGCGTGGCATTGACCTGACGGCCGGCAAAACCGTACGCGTCGTGTATGCGCTGGTAGCTGGAGCGGATGAAACGGCGCTTCGCGCCAACTCTGACCGTGCCCAGGCGCTCTATGACAAGCATTTCGTCGGTCCGCAACCGCCGGTTGCGCCGACCTTAATGGTGCGCGGCGGAGACCGCAAAGTGTATCTCTCATGGAATGATACTTCCGAAGTAAGCATTGATCCACTCTCCGGCCAGGAAGATTTCAGCGGCTATAAGTTGTACCGCTCAGACAACCAGGGGAAGACCTGGGGGCAGACGATCTATTCGACCGGCAATAGCTGCATGACGACAGATTACCGCGCGCTCACTACTTTTAGAGTCGAAGAGGCCGGCGACCCGATCCCGCATAGCTTTGTCGATACCGGATTGTACAACGGCGTCGAGTATTGGTACTGCCTCAGCGCCTTCGATCTCGGCGATTCCACGGTGCCAGTCGACGTGCTGCAAAATGGATTTGGATCACCCGACGTCGCGACCAACGTTATCAAGGTTGTCCCGTCGAAGGATCCGGCCGGCTACTATGAAGCCGCGGCGACTGTACAGCGCACCTACGCTGGCAATGACGAACCGTCGGACGGTTCAGTCTATCCGCTCCTGTTTAACAAAGATTCTTTGAATGGTTCAGACTACCAGGTGGTGTTTGAGGACACACCTCGGCGCACCTACTGGCACCTCATTAACGTCACGACAGGCGACACTCTGCTGGCGCAGCAGACGCGCGTTGAAGGGGACCCGGGTCTGTATGATGTCGTAGCCGGACTTCGCGTAGTGGTACGCGATGGTGACCGCGAGCCGAAGGCGACGGTACAAACCGGATTTGCCGGCAGTGATACGACGTTGGCGATCCATACGTTCTATGGTCCGTCGCTACCGAATTTCACCGGCAACCCGGCGAACGCCTACGGTGGCGCGCATTTCCGTTCGGACTACGAACTACGCTACACCGGCACGACAACGTCGGCGCCCTCGGTCATTGAATACTGGACGGGTGATCCGCGCAGGTACGATGTTCCGTTCGAGGTCTGGAATACCTCGACCAACGAGCGCGTCTCCCTGGCGGTGTATGACCTCGATGACGATGGCGCATATCAGCCGTACGACCTGCTGACAATAGTCAACTATCCGTACGACGAGATGGGGGACCTGACCGGCGACGCCTTCCCGTACTACTATAGCTGGATGTTCGACTGGGATGACGCGGCGTACGCTCCCGCGGTCGGCGATGTGTTCACGATCGATGGTGCCCCGCTGAATGGACCGGAGGATATCTTCGCGTTCAAGATCGACGGCATCAATGCGGCGGACGCCGCGCACGACCTGGCCAAGATCAAAGTGGTGCCGGATCCGTACTTCGCACAGTACTCATCCCGAGTGGAGACAGGCGAAGGACAGTCTGTTATCGAGTTCCAGAATGTTCCGGACAAGTGCACGATCCGCATCTACACGCTGTCGGGTGATCTGGTCGAGACGATACAGCATACCGCTGAAACCGGAACAGCGCGATGGAACCTGCAGTCGACAAATCAGCAGCAGGTAGCGTCGGGCATTTATATTTTCCACGTTGAATCTCCGTATGGCGAGCGGCTTGGTCGATTCGCCATCATTAAGTAGAGGAGGCGGCACGTGAAAAGAATAGTAACCATTCTTCTCGTAGCGTCGCTGGTCAGCAGCGCCTCCGCCGAATTCTCCAAAGTCGGTTCAGCAGGTGCGCAGTTCCTGAAGATCGGTGTCGGTTCGCGGTACCAGGCCATGGGGGAAGCATCGGTGGCGACAACCAACGATGTCTACTCGATGTTCTGGAATCCGGCGGGTCTGGCCTCAATTGAACGGAGCGAGATCGGCTTCACCAACGTCAATTGGATCCTGGACGTCAACCTGAACTATGTCGGCTTCGCGAAGTACTTCGAGGATGTCGGCACCTTTGGCGTGGCGGCGACCGTGCTTTCCATGGGGAAGCAGGAGATCACCACGTTTGAGGATCAGGATGGAACCGGGAATTACTATAACGCGACTTCCTACGCGATAGGCATCTCCTACGCCCGACAGCTCACGACCCGGTTCGCCTTTGGCGGAACGGTGAAATATGTAGGTGAGAAGATCCACCTGGAAAGCGCGCAGGGGTTCGGCTTCGATTTCGGGACAATGCTGAATACCGGGTTCCGCTCGTTGCGCCTCGGCATGAGTATTACCAATATGGGGCCCGAGATGAAATTCGATGGCCCGGATCTCAATTTCAGCTATGACCCGCAGCAGGGGCAGGGGAACAACGGTTCGGTCGGCGCCAGCCTGAAAACCAGCGGCTATGATATGCCGTTGACCTTCAGAGTAGGGATGGCCTATGACATGCCGATGGGTCCGAAGGGAAATCTGTTGTTTGCGGCTGAAATGAAGCACCCGTCAGATAACGTCGAGCAGGGCTCATTGGGCGCCGAGTTCGGTTACAATGACCAGTTCTTCCTCCGTGGCGGCTATAAGCTGAACTACGAGGAAGAGGGGCTTTGTCTGGGGGGTGGTTTGAAGGCGAATATGACCGAATCGACCCGTCTGCTGATCGATTATTCCTGGCAGGACTTTGGACGGCTTCAGGCGACCCAGCGGTTCTCAGTCGGTTTTACCTTCTAATTGGCTATTGTGTTGCTTTGACTTAAGCCCCGTCTCTTCGGGGCTTTTTTTTGGACGCGGCTGGACTTGACGGGTAAAAGCTGTATATTTACCCTCTCTCACAGCCAAACCGAGGACAGGAATGCGGAGATTCTGTAAAAAGTGGATGTTGGTGATGGTGTGCAGCCTGGCGCTGTTTCAGGTAGCCGGGCAAGCACGGGCCGCTGAAAGCGCTATACAGGCCCTCCAGTATTATTTCGATCTACTGGCATCGGAAAACTTTGAGACAGCGGCCATGCTCTGGACCCCAGGGGCCCAGGAGCGCTCCAGCCGCTTTAGCATAACCTATCCCGGTCTTTCCATGCGGGTAGATGCTACTTCGCCGGTCGTAAGGAATCTTTCGACCATGCGCTATCATGTGACCCCCGCGGCCAAGCAGGCTATGAGCCTGGCCGAGAACGGCGCGTATATGCGTCTCGAGTACAACAGCATTGTCAACGGCGAACTGGTGAAGTGGCCGTACTACGCCGTACTGAATGGAGAGTACTATTCGCTGACCTATCCGCAGGATTTTTTCTGCGCCACCTGGCCGGTGACTGAATCCAAGTACTTCAGAGTGCACGCGCATCCGGATAAGGTGGTCTATTTGAATCAAGCCGTGCTTGATGAAGCGGATCACTTTGTCGAACGCATGTGTGATTCACTCAAGATCGACAAAGGGAGCCGGGCGGAAATCGCCAAGGCCAAGATCGAGTTCTTCTTTTGCGACAAGGATTCGACGGTCGAGGTGATTACCGGGCAGCATACCAAAGGGATGCTTGATCTGGCATCCAACGATATCATCTCCGCGGATTTCCCGCATTTTCATGAGGTGATCCACCTGCTGGTTAATATCTCGCTCAAGGAGATTCCCCTGCAGACCCTTCCGCTTCTCAGGGAAGGGATCGCCGTGGACCTGGCGGGACGCTGGGGAAAACGTTCGACCGCACTTCTTGATCTCGGAGTCTACCTCTACAAAGAGAAGCTGGTCGAGCTGGACTCGATCCTGACCTACCTTGGCTTTGAGTCGAGTGGCGGGGCGGATATCGCTTATCCGGTGGCGGGATTGTTTACGTCCTATCTCATGAAGAAGATCGGCCCGGTCGGATACTGGAACCTGTATAGAGAGGGCTCCTTCACCGACTACACGCTTGATACGCTGGGGATGTTGGAGGTCCGTCGAATGCTGGTGCAGGCGACAGGAACATCCGATTGGGAGGCGTTAGTGGCAGACTTTTCGACTTATCTGGACAGCGCCTCTGACGGCATGGCGGTCGCCAGAGCGGGTGCGGTCGAAGGCGCAAAGACAACTCTCGAAGGGGACGACTACACCGTTTCATCGACCAAAGATTGGATTTGCTTCGAGTTCACCAGAGATACCGGCGCTGTTCACGGAAATCTATTGTTCTCACTCGATCAGCGGTTGGTCGGCAAACGCTCCCATTTGTTTGAAGAGCAGTATGGGGACTCTCAGCCATTTGCGGGGTATCGGTATGGTGTCCGCTTCGACCAGAACGAGGCTGGACTATATGATTATGCGACCAACGAACTCGTGGCTAAGTATATCTGGGGAATCACTCCTTCGGAAGAGTACTTTGACAAGACAGCACGAACAGTGAAGATTCGATTCCGGGCGGACTTGCTGAAGGATGTTCTTTCGAAGAAACAGGCCTGTCAGTCTCTGCCGCTCTAACGGAAAAGCGGCGACCATGCACGGAAGCTGGCCGATCGCGACTTTCCCATCCGACACAGAATTAAACACAGAGGGTACGTGGCGTACGATTTTGATGTAGTAGTGATTGGTTCCGGTCCCGCCGGAGAAAAAGCGGCGATCGAAGCCTCAAAAATGAACAAGTCCGCAGCCATCATTGAGCGCCGTTCGGTGCAGGGTGGTGTCTGTATTCATACCGGGACGATCCCCTCCAAAACACTTCGTGAGACCGCGATGTATATTGCGGGATTGCGCCAGCGCACCGCTTACGGCCTGGTCGGGGGAGTCCGCGCTGACCTGTCGATTCGCGAATTGATGCACCGCAAAGACCAGGTCGTGCTGCAGGAGCTGGATGTCATCCAACAAAACATGGCGCAGCACCGGATAACCGTCATCCAGGGGACCGGGATGATCACCGATCCGCATACGGTGATAGTCTCAAATGATGGCTCCTCCAACCGGATAGTGACCGCCGAAGTCATCATTATCTCCACCGGTACTCATTCCTATCACCCGGAACATGTGCCGTTTGATCACAAGTTCATCTATGATGCCGAGACAGTGATAGATCTGGATATCCTGCCGCGCACCATGACGATAGTGGGGGGCGGAGTGATCGGTTGCGAATATGCCTCTATCTTCACCCACCTTGGGGTGAAGGTGACGATCATCGACCCGCGCAAGAAATTGCTGTCTTTCCTTGATCATGAGATAGCCGATGCTCTGGTCTACCTGATGAGAAAGTACGGAATCACACTTATGTTGGGGGACGCCGCGGAGGCGATCTCGGTGCAGGGAGATCAGGTGGTCACGACCACCCGTTCGAATCGCCGAATAGTTGCCGACCGCCTGTTGTATGCCGCTGGAAGATCCGGCAACACCGAGAATCTTGGCCTCGAAGCATTGGGTATAGAGACGGACGACCGTGGGCAGATCAAAGTCAACGAACGGTACCAGACTTCAGTGCCAAACGTCTATGCTGTCGGCGATGTGATCGGATTTCCGTCATTGGCTTCCGTCTCGATGGATCAGGGGCGACTGGCGGCGATACATGCGTTCAAGAAAGATGATGTCTCCTGCCTGAATACTCTGCTGCCATTCGGTATCTACACGATCCCCGAGGTTTCGCTGGTCGGTGAGACCGAGGAATCATTGACGGCCGATGGACAAGAGTATGAGATCGGGGTGGCAAGGTACTTTGAGTTGGCCAGAGGGCAGATAATCAATGATCACGACGGGATGCTGAAATTGATCTTCAGTCCGAAATCGCATCGTATCCTGGGTGTGCATATCATTGGCGAGCGGGCCACTGAGCTGGTGCATATCGGCCAGGCCGTCATGACACATGGCGGAACGCTTGACTATTTCGTCGATACAGTCTTCAACTACCCGACTTTGGCGGAAGCGTACAAGGTCGCGGCGATG
Organism: uncultured Ignavibacteriales bacterium; assembly: GCA_964397415.1. Taxonomy (GTDB): domain Bacteria; phylum Zixibacteria; class MSB-5A5; order GN15; family FEB-12; genus FEB-12. The sequence goes on from CAYNIJ010000001.1 coordinate 41,897, forward strand.
GATGGATTTGCGCGGCTGCGCTATCGATCGTAGGATCGTTAGCGCGGCACGGCCGCTTTGAGTGAATCAAGACGCTGCTGGATCTTCGGAGTCTCAGGCTCTTTCGGAGCAAGCCTCACGAATTTCTCGTACATCGGAATCGCCTTGGCGACGTTCCGATTGCGGTCTTCCAGCAATCCCTTGACCAGATAGGGGAAGGGGAGGAGAGAATCCTGCGCCAGCAGTTCATCGGCCATCACCTGCGCCGCGACGCCATCGTTGGCTCGATAGAAAATGAGCATCCGGTCGGTCCGAATATCAATATCTCCGGGGAAGAGTTCCTCGGCGCGAGCGACCTGCTGAACCGCGTTCGGCCAGTCCTGAATATCCCGGTAATAGCTGTACAGATTTATCAAATGCCGTTTTTCAAATGGCTTCAGCATCAGGCAGGTGTCAATGTGCGGCTTGGCCGCAACATACTGCCCGAGGGTCATCAGATTGACCGCCAGCGCGGCGCGCGGCTCGGCCCAATAGGGGAATTTCGTGACTATCTTTGTCTGTTCCTCTGCCGCCGCGGCATAACTCCCGTTCTCGCGCAGAATGACAGTCCCACGAAGGAGGAAATAGTCGGTCGACTTGACCACCAGGTTGTCTTCCCAATTGCGCGCCTCATCAATCTGCTTGCGATGGAAGTAGGCGTCGCGGAATGACATCGTTGCGGTCGGATGATACACATTATGCTTGTCGAGATAGGGCAAGGCATATTTATCCGCTGCAGCGATTGAATGATAGGCCGGTAGGATCACCAGGAGTAAAGAAAGAGATGTCACCGCCAAATATGGGAGTGCGTTGTCATTGGCAGAGGAGTCCTTCTGCTTGTCCGAAAGCAACATCGCCAACAATCCTCCGACCGGCGCGAGATATGAGAGGAGTCGCGGTGTGTCCAGCACAATAGAGTGGAAAGGGTCGAGGATGAGCATGACGACCAAGCCGGCCACGGCAGTTACTGCCATGGCGCCGATCATCGGCATCCGTTCGCGGGAGATCGACCGTGTGACGAACAGATACCCGGCGACAATCACCGTATGAGCGCCAAGCAAAACCAACTGAAGCCAATCGAGCAGATGGCGAAGAGAAAAGATTCCGTAATCAGCAAACGGCCGCTTGCTCTCTATGAGCAGAATAACCGAGCGTAGTTCGAGTGATTTTGCGGCCTGAACATACACTCCAATGACCATCGCCAGAAGTGTGAAGAGAGCCGCGTACAGTGGCGCGCGGGTCTGTTTTTTGCCGCCGAAATGCTGAGCGGTCAGATAGACACAACCAGGCAGGAGCATGAGCAGCGAGACATGGAAGAGGAGACCGACTGCCGCTATCCCCCAGCAGAGTCCAAGCCAGCCGAGCGACCGCTTGGCAGAGTAACCGGCTGCGGCCACGGCAAACCAGATGACCGCGGTGGGGACCGATGCCTCGACCCCTGTATATCCAAACAACACTAAGGAATGCCCGCCGAACAACACTACAAGTGCCAGAAGCCATCGTTTAATGACAGATTGCGTGAGCAGAGAAGATAGTCTCACCGCGCCAATAGCTGAGACCGCCGCCATGACCAGCGACCAGATCATCCAGCCATTAACCGCCGATTCGCGCGTGGGAACCTCCATCGCGCGGATTGAATGAAAAAGCTTTCCCGCGACCGCAACTGACCCGAGTTCGAACCATCGATAGATGATCCGCGAAGAATCCGTGAAGTCGGCGATGCGGATATTTCCACCACCGTAGACGAAGGAATCAAATCGGAGAAAAAACGCGATCGCAACAAAGACCGGTACTATCAGCCAGTGGAGCCAGGCTGGTCCGGCGATCTGTTTCGTGGACAGTCTGAAGATCAGGGAGCCAACGACCGCGGTTGCTATCGCCCAAACGATGATCCCGACGAAAGGCGTGGCCGACCAATGCGAGAGAGACCAGACCGAATCAAGCGGCCCGATACCGAGCAAGTGCGCCACTACAAAGAGGGCGAAGATCAGGAGAGTCAGTTGGACCGATTTGTCGCTGAAAGAGTCTACCATGTCTGATAAGGTCGAAGGCTAGATATCTTGTCGCCCTTCAAGAGCACGCGAGAGCGTCGCGGAGTCGGCATACTCAAGGTCAGAGCCGACCGGGAGTCCCCGCGCGATACGGGTCACGCGAATCCCCATCGGTCGCAACATCCGTGATAAATAGGTCGCGGTCGCCTCACCCTCCACATTCGGATTGGTCGCGAGAATGACCTCGGTGACCGAACCATCATTAAGCCGCGCGAGCAGTTCTTTGACGTGCAAGTCATCCGGGCCAATACCATCGAGAGGGGAAAGCCGCCCACCAAGAATATGAAATAAACCACCGAAACCTTCGGCTTTGTCCAGCGCCGCTGCATCAGCGGCCTCTTCGACCACACAGATAACATCGCGACGGCGCCGCATATCCTGGCAAATAGCGCAAGGGTCGGTCTCGGAGATATTGCAGCAAATAGAACAGGAGCCGACCTTGTCTTTGACTTCGCGGATCGCGTCGGCTATTTCCGAAGCTTCTTCCTTCGACAGCTTCAGGATATGAAACGCCACGCGGGCGGCCGATTTGCGGCCGATCCCGGGGAGTCTGGCGAGTCGATTGATGAGACGTTCGACTGATTCGGACGAAGTGTACATCTGTCGCTTTCAGTTAGAACGGAAGATTAAGGCCGGGGATCTTCAGTCCGCCGGTGATATTCCCCATCTGTTCGGCCTGAAGTTCCTGCACTTTCTGGCGCGCTTGGTTGACCGCGGCGACGACCAGATCCTGCAGCATCTCGACATCGTCCTTATTGACCACTTCCGGGTCGATAGTCAGCGACAGGATCTCATTTTTGCCATTGGTGGTAACTTTGACCATACCGCCACCAGACGAGGCTTCGACAGTAGCGGCCTCCAGTTGGGCCTGCATCTCTTCCATCTTGGCCTGCATCTTCTGGACCTGTTTCATCATGTCGCCTAATCCGCCCATTCCCATGAGTCACTCCTTCGTATCGTGAAAACTACTATTGTTCTACTTTCTTGATGCCGATGATCTCGCCATCGACCTTGTCCAAGAGCCGCTTCAGGCGCGGCGATGATTCCACCAGCTTCACCGGGTCAACAGCTTTCTGGCCTGACTGTTCCACATATCCGGAGGGATACTCTTTGGACATATCAATATCAAAGCGAACGGTCAGATTCGTCTTATAATAATCGCGCAGCGCGTTGGTGATGGTCTGGGTACTTTCCGGCTTCTGCACCAACTGGCGGGAGGCTTCGCCGGACGAGTAAAACATGAACTGGATCTGGTTCTCCTTCACCGCCACGATCTCGGCCATGCGCAACTGCGAGGCCAGCATCGGGAAGCTCTGCCGGAAATTGGTCAGGAAACCATCCCACCCGGATTGTATCTGCGGGAGATTTATCGGCTTGTTCGGCCAGGACTGCTGTGCCGCGATAGACTGCGCCGGCGCCGGAGTCGGCGGAAGCGGTGTCGGACGCGATGGCGCCGCGACCGCTCGCTTTACGGTCGGTGGATTGAATAGCTCCGGTGGACGATTACTTTGTGCCGGAGATGGTTGTGCTGAGGCGATGGGCAAGCCGCTGTTCAGTTTCTCGAGCAGTTCGGTCAGCTGAACCGTTGATTCCATGCTGGCCATCTTGATAGCGGCAACCTCGACAAGCAATCGTTCGTCCAGTCCGGATTTTAGCGCGTTGTTCAGGTCGACCACCATATTCATCAGGCGAAGCAGGTCGCCGACCTGGAAAAACTGCGCCTGCTTGCGGAATTCGGTCAGCTCCGATTCAATGAGCGACAGCGCGCTCGCCGAATCCGGGTCCGACTGCAGAATCATCAGGATGCGGAAATGCTCGAGTAGTTCTTCGGCGAAATCGCCGACATCGATCCCGTTCTCTATCACTTTGCGCGTATGCTGGAGCGCCAGCTTGCGGTCCGAGGCCGCTATCGCTGAAACGAACGAAAAGAGAAACTCGCGGTCGATAAGGCCGAGCGCCTGCACGACATCCGGCTCATCGATCTTTTCACCCGCGAACGCCACTATCTGATCCATCAGCGAGAGCGAGTCGCGCACGGAACCATCCGCCTTGCGGGCGATCAGATGAAGCGCGGCTTCGGTGATGGTGATATTCTCACTTTTTGCGATACACCCAAGGTGTTTGGCCAGATCTTCCACCGATACTCGCCGGAAATCGAATCGCTGGGTGCGGGAGAGGATCGTTTCCGGAACTTTGAGCGGCTCAGTGGTGGCAAAGACAAAGAGCACGTGCGGCGGCGGTTCTTCGAGCGTTTTCAGCAACGCGTCGAATGCCGACCCGGAGAGGCGGTGGACCTCGTCGATAATGTAGATACGTTTTTTGCCGCCAGCTGGGAGATACCGGATATTCTCACGCAGCGTGCGGATATCGTCGACACCGGTATTGGAGGCGGCGTCGATCTCGAGGACATCCATCGATGACCCCGCCGCGATCTCCAGACATTGCGAGCAGACGCCGCACGGGTTATCAGTCGGGCCGTTGGCGCAGTTGATTGCTTTGGCGAGGATACGGGCGACTGTCGTTTTGCCGGTCCCCCGGGGACCGCAAAAGAGATATCCGGAGGCGATCCGGTCATGGAGGACCGCGTTCCGCAACGTCCGCGTCACATGTTCTTGTGCCACAACGTGGTCGAAGGTTTGCGGTCGGTATTTTCGGGCAAAAACGACGTAGCTCATCAATTCAGTATACCCAAAAACATCCCGTTCGGGAATCAGATTTTACGGCCGGCCCCGACCATGCGATTCGGTAGGCGGAACGTTTTAACGTTTTGATACCTCGCCCGTCTATCTCTATATTGGTACGCAACAAACCGATACACCACATGTCCAAACTGATCTTACTGTTCATTCTTCTGCTCCCCGTGACATCTCTCGGGCAGGAATCCCTGATGCCGCGTGGTGACTTCTGGGATAAACCGGGATTCTTTCTGGTTCGCATCGGCTTTATCTCGACTTCGAATTTCGTGCTCGATGGTCGCTCCGAAGAGACCCAGCCCGGGTTTTCGTTCGGCGCCGCGATGGAGTGGCGCGTCGCGCGACTCTGGCATGCGGGGGTCGGGGTCGATGTCCACCGTGCACATCTGTCTGATTCCGGGCAGTACTTCATTGATTTTACCGGCTCGATAAAGCGGATGTTTTTCGACAAACCGAGCCGCATCGGATTGCGCCCGGGGCTGACTATCGGCTATGGAGTGATGGATTATTTCTGGGGATTTGGGTCGGTCCGGATCGACCGGACACGGTACATGACCTGGAAAGGGTCATTCGAGACGATCTTTTTCAACCGGGGGAGAGTCGCGCCTTATCTGGAATTCGGCTTGTTTGGAGCGGCGTTTGGGGGGAACAGATCGCACAATATCAATTTCGGTCCCTCGACCTACTTCCGCGCGGGCGTGATGTTTTAGTCGCTCGCTACTTCATCCACTTCCGAAGTTCCTCACATGCTTTTGCTACAAAGCTGTCTGTCTTCGGCGACGCCAACGGAATCGTCGTCCCCGCATACTGCCACACCTGGTCCGCATCCATCACTCGCACATACTCGGTCGCCAGCTCCGCTTGCGACGCTGTCATCTCCAACCCGCTGTCGGGGAGAACGCCTCCGATGGTCGTGTCACTCCCCGGCAGATGTCGTTCCATAGGTTGACGGCTCGGCCGGATATACGCCGCGGTCGAGAGTTTAAGCCCGCGAATGGAATCAGGAAGAGCGAATAGATCCTGCGCCAGGCCCTTGCCGAAAGTCCTGCTTCCAATCGTTATCACCCGTCCATTGTCCTGCAATGCCGCGGCCAATATCTCTCCCGACGAGACCGTGCCGTCATTAATCAGCATCGCGACCGGCCACGTGAACTTCGTCCCCGCTGTCGCGACATATGACGTATCCGCTTTGCCATCCTCAAGCGATACGATCACGCCGGAATCCAGAAACATATCAGCCACTTCGCGCGCGGCCCGCATCAGCCCGCCGTAATTGTCGCGAAGATCCAGGATCAAAGCTTTCGCTCCCGACGCGTTGATATGCGCCAGTGCCGAGTCAACCTCGTGCGCTGTTGTGCGGCTGAAATAGTTGATGCGCAAATAGGCGATATCCGGCTCTCCGTCGATCCGGTAGTCCGGCGCGGAGTCCGACTGCCGGCCCGACCCGCGAATCGAGGTCACTTCGATCGACTCACGCGTGATCTCGAAAGTCATTGGCGTGGCGAGACTGTCACGCCGGATAATGAGCGTCACTATCGTCCCGACCGGTCCCCGAAGGTGACTGAGGAGCGTCTCCGTGCTCATGCTGTCCGTGGGGAGGGAGTCGACTGCCAGCACCCCGTCGCCGGCGCGAAGTCCCGCTTTGAGCGCGGGGGAGCCGAGGAAGATGCCGCCGAAAAAGTGCTGATGCGCAGTGCTGTCGTAATCCAAAAACGCGCCGATCCCGCCAAATGACCCGGCAAGACCGACATTCATCTCAGCCCAGTCGAGCGAATCAAGTATCTCGGAGTACGGGTCAAGCTTGGTCAGGTCACCGCCACGGATGATCTCGATAAGCGAATCGCGGTCAATCGGACGCCAGTAATTCTGCTCGACCAACTCAAGAATGGGGGCGAGGGAGTCGGGGAGATCTTCGGCGACTGTCGCGACGGCGGATAGCACGGCCGCCAGTAAGCAAATGGCCAGGAATATCAGGCGATGTGTAGTCATCGACAAGCGAACTCCATATTTGCGCGGGTTTCGCGCAATATCCGCAACGGCCGGGAATTAGACAAGGAAAGAAGATGCCCCCTTGCCAGAACCCGAAAATCGGGTATATTGTCCAGAAGTCGACCAATTCTATCCACGCAATTATACCATTACCAATAAGGATACAGTCCGCATGGCACTGCTGCGCACACTTCTGAATCTACGCCCGCTGGCGAAACTGGTAACAGGTTTCGCGCTGCTCTCTCTTCTGGCCCTGTCCGGCTGCGGCAAAAGTACGAACTCGACAGGCGGAGGGAGGATTGACAACGGCGAGGGGCTTCTCGATGGCGCGGCGACCGCCAACGCGGTCGACAATACGGAGAAGTATACGGCCGTCGTCGCCCCGATCGTCCTGGTTGACTCCATCGGTTTGTTGGCGAACAAAGTCTTCGCTGTTATGTCCCCTTCCGCGACAGTCGGGCAGGTCAATAGTCTGCTTGATTCGATTGGCGCGAAGATCAATGGTATGGATGTTGCCTCGGTTTTCCTGACAATCTCGTTCCCTGCGGCGAGTGACCGTTTAGCGCTGGACAGCGTGATCGCCCGGTTTGCCAACAGCGAGCCGTTCCTCTTTGCGTTCCCTTGTTTCCTTCCTATTCCGCCACCGCCAGTTGCTCCCGACCCTGAGCCAGGGTCAAAGATCATTCCGGGGAATCCGGCGGCGGGAAATATCGATCATCTAAAAGCGTGCTTTATGCCAGCCGCCTGGAACAGCATTGATCTGGCGGATGGCGTTGGTCGCCAGGTTTCGGTGCTCGTTCCCGACGCATACAGACAGCTCTCCGCGATCGCGGAGATACCGAGCCAGGAGTTTGTGCCGATTCAGGGGGATGGCGCGGATATTCGCGTCTTTGGTAATTCGGCCGCCGGGAATCACGGGTTTTATGTCTGTGGAATTCTGGGAGCGGAATTCAATGATATCGGCGTCACCGGTATTCATCCGGGGGAACCTGACCTTATCAAGATCCGCTCGCTCAATATCGGGTCGGATGAGTGGGGGATCAAACTCCAGCATATGTCGGACGCAATTCCCTCTACCAGCCAAACCATTGTCAGCACGAGCTTCGGCTATAACGACCCGACCTTCGCGACTGTCTCTAAGTGGCAGCGAGTGCTGTTTGCGCTCAAGTGGCGTGAATTGATCGGCGCAAAGCAGAGTCAATTCCTGCATACGGCTTCCGCCGGAAACGACGGCAATGTGGCGGGAGAAGGCTCACTATCGTTATTCAACAGCCCTTTCACGATGGCCGCGCAAATGGTCTCCCCATGGGACTGGCTCGGTGACGGCGAATACACCGAGGCAGACAGCCTGGGCTATGAGCAATTGCGAGAGTTGTATGGCATCACCAAGCCGTACATCCTGCAACCGTTGACCAATGTGGTGGTGGTCGGGAGTTCACGCTTGAGCGGCGCGCGCGCGACTACCTCTAATTCGGGAGCGGATATTCGGTTTGTCGGCGAGTCGGTCTTTAGCCCCTGTATTACCAACGACCAAACCTGCGTCGATGGATTCGGTACGCCATCGGGAACCTCGATGGCGACTCCACAGGCCGCTGGACTCGCCGCTTATTTAATGAACCTCAGCGCAAATTTGACATCCACACAGGCGAGGCAGATCATTCTCAATTCATATGATAATACGAGAGGAACGGTCAACGCGTACAAAGCGGTGCTGTCGCTGGATAACGGCCTGACCAACGCGACCATTCGCAAATCTATCCTCAATGTCGCCGGTCCGACCGGTGCGGCCGCACCAGTGTTTGATGAGGAAGATCTGCTCGCCTACTTCGGCGTGCTGGAGCCACCATCATTAACTCGAAATTTCGATGCCTTTGACCTCAACGGTGACGGCTATTCCGGCGGCTCGACCACCGCGCCATTCGACTTGACCGCGGACAACCCTCCGGCATTCACGACGGTCGACAAGTCATATTGCGGTGAGGATACCACGCTGAATGAAAACGCCCTCACCGATATGGCGATACTGAAGTACTATGCGTATTCGGATCTCTATTCGGGTGATCCCAATGTGCGGGACAGCCTGTTTGAATGCGGCATCTTGTTCAAATTCGACTCGGATCTCGAAGGGTGGTCGACCGGGGCGGCAACCACCGGCATCTTCAATGGAGCGTCCTGGAGCAGTAGTTCAGGTGGATGCGCGAAACTGGATGGTTCGGATGGCGGGACCTCGGATGGTGAGCCGAACTCCTGGATCTTCCGCTCAATTGATATCCCCAATGGCGCGGCTACTCTTCGGTTCGACACCTCGCCACACAATCGTGCCGCCGCCAACAGCGCATTGCGGGTCAGAGTGCACAATGGCTCCTCCTTTGCCACATTGCTGGACTGGGAAGTCCTGGCAGGGGTCGAAGGGAGTTACACCTGGCGATCGCGTGAAGTCAGTATCGCCGCCTATGCCGGGCAGACCGTGACGATCTACTTCGAACAGGGGGATAATGATATCGGCGTGCACGAACAGAGGTATATCGACAACGTCTCGATTCGGTAAGAAATGCAAAGGGGGGAGGGGTACCCTGTTCCGCAGCCAGCGGCACTGGGCGAGTTCGTATTACGAAGCAAAGTACTTCCAGCTCCGCCCCTATTAATAGAAGGTGGTCGGAATGCCGCGCGCAAGATTTGCTCGACCTACGGCAGGTCAACCTACTATCCGATAAAAGCTTGATGATGGTAGATTGTCATCTGCCCCTGCACGGCTAAAGGAAACGCTGGAGGTCGAAGACCATGTCCCGATAGACGTGAAGCGCAGGTTTCGACACACTATATTTTTTTATGGGTCAGGCGCAAACAATCAGCGAAGCATCATCATAGCCAACCGGGTATGACGTTTTGCGTTCTTGCTATTGCCAATAGAGCCCGCCATGAATCATGGGTCATTAGGGCGAGAAGCGGTAAGCTGGTTATGGATTCTTCAATGACTTTTGAGCAGCCTTGATCATTTCGGCATACACATCGGCCCGCACGATGCCTTGGTAAATGTCAAGTCCCGTGTGCTTAGCGAGTCCCGTAAAATGAGGATCATTCGAGACTGTGTTGTGACTGTAATAGCAGTACACAGAGTGTAGCGCATCGAATAACGTGCCGCGATTGCTGCCACCTGCCATCTCAAGTTGGCTATTCATCATCATTGCCATTTCCATCAGCGGTCCGCGAACGATCGCTTTCGGATTGTTGGTAACAAGAAACTCCAGCCGATCAAACGGATCTTCAATTCCTTTCGTCTCCCAATACCCTCGTACGGGCGAGTTATCGAGATCAACTCCGGTACACGCAATGAATAATGCCAAAATCAGAGCGGTTTTGGTCAGCCCGTCATTCTTTCGGCGTTGGGTCGTAGGCGCATCCAGCTGTTCCCGCAGCCTGACCATTAACCGATGGATATAGTCGGCGTTGTTGCCCCGATCGCTCTCATCGGTCATGGATTGAATCATCCTGTGATACGAGCGTGAAAAGTCTCGAAGCGCTTGAGCCTGGTCCCGCAACTTCTCAAGATCAGTTAGTATGGTGCGGTCTGGCTGGCAATGGATGTTAGACCAGGTCGCTCCTATCGCCAAGTCTGTCGCCCTATTGCGGTAGAATTCCATTCGATCTTTCAAGGGGGCACCGGATTCGATGTATCGGATGACGATTTCTGCCGGAGACTTCAGCAGGTAGTTTACGCAATTGAATTGAGCCCAATGGACCAGTCTTTCTTTCCGAGAGTTATCGGAATTGAGCAGTACCTCCCAAAGTACAGCCGGCGAGATACACAGGTCGACCTTCATGGCTCTTTGGTACAAAGCATTGAATTCGAAGTCTTGAAGTTCGTCGGCGAATAAATTTAAGGCAGACGTCTCGATGTAATGTACGGCGTTCATGCAGAGCTAACGGCAGTTCAATGGTTTCTCTATAACATTGGTGGGCCGCGGCATCGCAACACACGTAAACGAAGATCACTTTGGCACCAAGGTATAGCAACTTGTTTAATGCATTCCACGGCATCTTTCGCCTTGTGTGGAAATGGCAATACTGCTGAGAGCGGTGTTGAGTAGCAGCCAACCCCACAAATGACACCATTCCTTCTGGCTCCCTATTGCCGTCCCCCCTCTTGACTTCCCCCTCTCCACCCCCTACCTTTAACGTCCAAAATGACCCAAGTCCCCCACTTGACCAATCGGCCTAATCTGCCGATATTTACTTGTATAACAACAGATTAGATGAGGACTACGTGCCCCACTTCTCGGAACTGAAACGAACCCATACCTGCGGCCAGCTCCGCTCAGCCGATATCGGCCAATCCGTCCGTCTCAACGGATGGGTCAACGCCTACCGCAATCTCGGCGGTCTGCTCTTTCTGGACCTTCGAGATCGCTACGGAATTACCCAGGTCGTGATAAATCCGGAGTCATTCGACCCGGCTATGCTGGTCGAAGCGCAGCGTGCCCGCACCGAATTTGTCGTCGCCGTCAAGGGGACAGTCCAGGATCGTCCGGCCAACACCCACAATGCGAAACTGGCGACCGGCGATATAGAGGTCAATGCCTCTGAGCTCTATATCCTGGGCGAATCCAAAACGCCGCCGTTTGAGATAACCGATACCACCAACGCCAACGAGCTGTTGCGCCTGGAGTACCGCTATCTCGACCTGCGCCGCAAAGAGATGCAGGATAAGATGCGGATACGCCATGAAACGACCATGGCGATACGTAATTATTTGAGTGGGATCGGATTTTATGAGATTGAAACGCCCTTGCTAATGCGGTCGACTCCCGAAGGCGCTCGCGATTATGTCGTGCCGAGCCGGGTGCACCATGGGAAATTCTACGCGCTGCCTCAGTCGCCGCAGTTGCTCAAGCAGATATTGATGGTATCGGGCTTTGATAAATACTTCCAGTTAGCGCGCTGTATGCGCGACGAGGATCTCCGCTCAGACCGTCAGCCGGAACATACGCAGATCGATATGGAGATGTCGTTCGTCACTCCGCCCGATGTCTGGAATGTCATCGAAGGGTTGATGCAGTACATCTGGAAGACTGTGCTCCATGACGACATCCAGATCCCATTCCCGCGTCTTGATTTTGCGGAGGTGATGAATCGCTGGGGGATCGACAAGCCGGATCTTCGGTTCGGCTTGGAAATAGTTGACCTGAGCGATATCGTCAAAGGCTCAGGCTTTGCGGTCTTCAATAATACACTCGATGCCGGCGGCGTGGTCAAGGGGATCGTGTTGACCGGTGGGGCAAGTTACAGTCGAAAGCAGCTCGATGATCTGACGCAGAAAGCGAAAGATCTTGGCGCGAGTGGTTTGGCGTATATGCTTCGGACGGATTCCGAGGTCAAATCGCCCATCACCAAATTCATCGGCGATGAGATGCGCGACAAGATCCTGGCCGCGGCGAAAGTGAATGTCGGCGACGCGCTGTTTATCATCTCTGACAAAAAGCTGAAATGCGAGACCATCCTCGGCCAGTTGCGCCTGCAGTTGGGTCGCGAACATAATCTGATGAACCCTAAGGATTACAAATTCCTCTGGGTGACGCATTTCCCGATGTTCCATTTCGATGAAGAGCATAACCGCTGGGAAGCGATGCACAATATTGTTTCGCACCCGGTCGAGGCCGACTTGAAATTGATCGATGCTGGATTCACTTCGACTCTTCCTGGTTCAGACTTGAACCATCCGTGGCGTCAAGCTCGCGCATTGCAGTACGATCTCGTACTCAACGGTTCAGAGATCGCGTCGGGCGGTCAGCGCATCAATCGTCGCGATCTGCAGGAGAAGATCCTCCAGATACTCGGCATCAACAAGGAACGCGCCGACCGGATGTTCGGGTTCCTGTTGAGAGCGCTCGAATATGGCGCGCCGCCGCACGCTGGTATCGCGCCGGGGTTGGATAGAATTGTGACGATCATGACGAATTCGGATTCTATTCGCGACGTTATCGCCTTCCCGAAAACGGCCCAGGCGCAGTCGCTGATGGATGGCGCGCCCTCGGAGATCGAACCGGAGCAGTTGTCCGAATTGGGATTGAAGATCGTGAAGGGAGAATAAGCTCTCTCTGAGAGCATATGAATCACGAGACTAACGAGGATAAGCGCGGACGGTTCATCCTGACCGAAGGGATCGACCAGCGATTGCTGTTCGGGCAAAGCGACAGCTTTTTACGCCAGATAGAAGCGCGCTTCCCGGTCAAGATCGTCGCGCGCGGGGATAGGATCAATATTGATGGCGACCCGAAGGATGTTGATCAGGTGGTGGCGTTATTCACCGACCTGATGACGCGCATCCGTAAAGGAGCGTACATCACCGACCAGTATTTGACTTACGCGATGGCGATGGTCCGCGAGAATGGCCAGGGACCCGCAGAATCGATTTCAACCGAAGCTCTGCTGACCAGCGCGCTGAAAAAGGCGATCAAGCCGAAAACGATCGGACAGTCGCAGTATGTCGAAGCGGTCGCCAAAAATGACATGGTCTTTGCCATCGGCCCTGCTGGAACCGGAAAAACCTATCTCGCCGTGGCGATGGCGGTCGCCGAACTAAAAGCGAACCGCGTCAACCGAATCGTCTTCACTCGTCCCGCGGTCGAGGCCGGTGAATCGCTAGGCTTTTTGCCGGGAGATATTCGCGCCAAGGTCGACCCGTACCTTCGGCCGGTCTATGACGCGCTTTACGACATGCTCCAGCCCGACAAGATCCGGAAATTGCTGGAGATGGGGATAATCGAGATCGCGCCGCTGGCGTTCATGCGTGGACGCACATTGAACGAAGCATTCGTCGTTCTGGATGAAGCGCAGAATACGACCTCGGCGCAGATGAAAATGTTTCTGACCAGAATCGGCGATGGTTCAAAAACGATCATCACCGGTGACATCACGCAGATCGACCTGCCGGAGGCGAAATCATCCGGACTGGTCAAAGTGCAGAGAATTTTGAAGGGAATTCCAGGGCTGGAGTTCATATATCTGACCGAGCGGGATGTAATCAGACATCCGCTGGTCCAGGCGATCATCAAGGCGTATGATCGCTACGAAAACCCGAAAGCGGGATCAAAGGAATAAACTGGGCGCACGGATAGCCGCCATATGTTTGCATTCTTACTGAGAATCAAGCGATGGGTGAAAAGGCTCTTGCGGGTCCAGTCAGTGACCCGACAAAAGCCGCAACTGACCCCGCGGGCCAAGCTGATCAAGCTGTTGATGCTGGTGGCGGTGGCGGCGTTTATTGCCTTTACCTATCCCGCCGAAGACTTCTTCGATCCTCTGGATATGCCGCGTCGCGGCGATATCGCCGAGCATGATATCATTGCTCCATTCCAGATCACGTTATTCAAAGACTCCAAGGAAATAGAAGAAGAAAAGGACCGTCGCCGCCTGGTGATCCCGATGACCATTCGGGAGGATACGGCGGTAACTCAGGCGATCTATCGTTCATTCGACCAGTTCATTGAGTTGATAGACTCTGTCAGATCAGCTCGCCAGGAGCCGTCAACACGGACTGCCCCGGAAGTCATCGACGCGGTCGCCAAACGATTCCCGCTCCTAAGTCAGGGGGCGATATTCAAATCGTTGATAAGTGTCGAAAGCGGCGAACTGCTCAGGCGCCGACTCCAACGCATCTACGCCGAACAGATCTACAAGATCGGGATAGTGGCGGATCTGTCGCACTTGGGGGATGAAGCGACCTCGATGGTCTCCATCCGCCGGGGGAGCTGGGAAGGACTCTATCTCAGGGAGCAGATCCTCGATATCGCGGGGGCCAACGCGACTCTTCTGGCCGCGCTTAACCGACTGGCGACATTTGATTCCATTGATGTTGAGTTCTACTATTTGTTGGGGCGGAGTTTTGTTCAGCCGAATCTTTTTCCGGATCAGGCGGAGTACGCTCGTCGTGTCAACGAGCAGTTGGATGATGTTTCCTCGGCCAGTGAAGTGGTCGAGCCGGGACAACTGATCGTCCGCCAGGGACGGAAAGTCTCTGTGCGCGAGGAGATGATCCTCGAAGAGATGGCGCGCCTTCTGCGCGCGAAAGCGGCTGAGCGGAATGTCCTGGCGCTCTATCTCCCGATCGTTTCTCGGATGGCGCTGATCTTCGTCATCCTCGGGACACTCTACCTTTTCCTCTATTTCTTCCGACGCGATATCTATCGTTCAAATACGCGGTTACTGGCGCTATTAGGCGTGTTTGTCCTGCAGATCATCCTCATTTTGGTCCTCAAACGGTTGGGCTGGGACGAGTCGGTCTATTTCTATCCGATTGCTATCCTTCCGATCATGGTGACGATCCTGTTTGACGCCGAGGTCGGCATGCTGTCGACCGTGGTATTCGCGATCCTGTTGGGCGTGCTTCACCGGTTCGATTTTACGCTGGTGCTGGTGACGGTCGTGGTTGGGACAGTGGCGGCGATATCCTCTCGCGAAGTGCGAAAACGGTCGCACTATTACCGGATCGCCCTCTCGGTCATCCTGACCTACGTGCTGTTGGTATTTCTTATCGAACAGCTCAAACTGAATCCCACGCGGGATATGCTGCAATTGATGCAGTTCGCTATCCTGAACGCGCTGGTGTCATCATTGATAACCATTGGCATTTTGCCGTTTTTTGAGTCGATCTTCTCGATAACTACCGATATCACGCTCCTTGAGCTTTCTGATCTGAATCATCCCCTGCTCAAGCGGCTGGCGCTGGAGGCCCCGGGGACTTATCATCATTCGATCTCTGTCGGCAACCTCAGCGAAGCGGCGGCGAAAGCGATCCATGCGAATCCGCTTCTGGCGCGCGTTGGAACGTACTACCACGATATTGGAAAAATTGAGATCCCTGAGTATTTCATCGAGAATCAATTGGGTGTTCGCTCCAAGCATGAAGCGCTGACGCCTTCGATGTCTTCACTCATCCTCGCTGCCCATGTGAAGCGTGGTCGCGCGCTTGGAGAAGAAAACGATATCCCGGACGACGTTCTCAACTTCATCGAAGAGCACCATGGGACGATGGTGATGACGTATTTCTACAACAAAGCGGTAGAGCAGGGGCTGGATCCGGCGCAGGTCGACAAATTTCGCTATCCCGGCCCGAAGCCGCAGGTGCGTGAGACGGGTATTGCGATGTTGGCCGATGCGGTCGAGGCCGCCAGTCGAACCCTGGACAACCCCAAACCGGCACGGATACATGAATTGATACAGCGGATAATCAATGACCGGTTCCAATCAGGGGAACTGGATGAATGCCCGCTGACCTTGCGCGACCTGGCGAGAATTCGTGAGGCCTTCGCTACGGTGTTAATTGGCGCTTTCCACCAGCGCGTGGCCTATCCCAAGAAAGATTGAAGAACAAATGCGACTGCTGATCCATAAAGAAGCTCCGACGCGAATACCGCAAAAGGATATGTCCGCGCTCTTCAAGGTCGTAATAAAGCACGAAGCGAAGCGCGACTGGAAAGCGGCCATAAATCTTATCTTTACGTCCGACCGACGCATCCGGCAACTGAACGACGAATATCGTGGCAATGACAAGCCGACCGATGTGTTGTCTTTCAATATTGACGATGCCAGGCCGAATGATGCTGTCTTTGGCGAAATCTACATTTCAGTGCCTACCGCGACACGCCAGGCGCAGGAGTTGGGAAATACACTCTCTTACGAGTATCTTCGGCTGACCTGCCACGGCTTGATGCATCTGTTCGGTTACGATCATCAACATAACAAAGAGGCGGAAAAGATGGAGGCTCGGGAGCGGAAGTATCTTTGTGCGATCGGGAGAACGATAAGCTAATGGATATCTGGTTATATGCACTGGTGATCATCTGGTCGTATCTGTCGACCTACGTGGTGTCGCTGTACTCGCTCGCGGTTTATCTGGACCCGGAGGAAGTAGAGACACTCCTTCCCCACATATCGCGCAGGCGCCGGCAGTTTATAATCAAGCTGGCGGGCGATCCGCGGGTTTTGATGCAGATCGCGACCATCTACAAATCGTTTTCGCTGATGCTCCTGACCCTCATGTCGTCGCTGCTGGTCAAAGTTATCGCCAGCAAACTCGAGATTTCTTCGGTCTACTTCTACTTCGGCGGGCTTATGGTCGTCTGGGTATTGTACATCGCCATCGTTGAATATATGCCGCGCAAGTCGAGCCGTCGCGCGATGGACGCGACCCGCGCGCCGCGCTACCTCTGGGTGGTTACGTCCATATATATCATTTTTTATCCGGCGGTAGCGGCCTATCGTGCCGCTCTGAAACGGATCAAATTCGAAGAATCAACCGCTGAGGAACAGAAGGAAGAGATAGTCGAGCGCGCGATCGAGACTCTCGCCGATCAAGCGGGTATCAGCGAAGTGATCATCGAGGAAGACGAAAAGAAGATGATCGGCCAGATTTTCCTGCTGGACCAGACGGTTGTGCGGGAGATCATGATCCCGCGCATAGATATCGTCGGTATCGACAAAGAGATGTCGTTCCGCGAGATACAACAGCTTATCCAGCGCGATGGTTACTCGCGCTACCCGGTGTATGATACAACTATCGATCGGGTTATTGGCATTCTGTATGTGAAAGACGTCTTCGCCAATCCGCCTGAGCCGGGGGAACGCTTCGACATAAATAGGTACCTGCGACAGGCGTATTTTGTCCCTGAGTCGAAGATCATCGGCGATCTCATGCGCGAGTTCAAAGCGACCAAACTGCATATCGCGGTTGTGGTCGATGAATACGGCGGCGTCTCCGGGTTGGTGACCCTTGAAGATATTCTGGAGGAGATAGTCGGCGAGATTCAGGATGAGCACGATGTAGAGGAAGCGCAGTTCATCCCGCAGTCGGATGGCCGATACCTGGTGGATGCCGCGATGCTGGTTGAAGAGCTTCAGGAAGCATTGGACACTGATTATGAGCAGGGGGATTACGACACAGTCGGTGGGCTTCTCTACAATTTGATAGGGGGGGTGCCAAAGCCGGGGATAACCATAAGTTGGCATGAACTGGAGTTTGAGATAATCAGGCTGGATGGTCAGCGCATCAAGAAAGTGCGAGTCTGGCGGAAAACATCACGGGTTATGGGATAGCATAATCCGTAACCGATTGATAGTAAGTAAGATATAAGTCGATTGCGGCCGTTTTCACGAACGGCCGCTTGTTTTTGGATTGAGAATCGTTCTCTCGCGGAAAAGATTTCCGTCCTTGCAGTTGCGCTGGCGTGCGGCTTGCTGATTCGCAGGTTCTGCGCTCTCCCAAATTATTGCTTGACAGAACCCTACGTAAATCTTAGTATAAGGTGTGCAGAAAATGCGCTTTCAGGTATTTTCTGTAGAGGTGGACCATAAGAGTTAACGCATGATTCTTTTGGTTTTGGGCAACGTTTGGAGGTAAGTCTATGCGAGGCGCGATTCGTTCACGACTAGTTTTTCTCATCGCCCTTTTAGCTGCGATCTTCATCTCCGTTCCTGGATTCTCGGGTGAACACCCATGGGACTCTGACGGCAAGGGAAACACGTCTAACAGCGGTGGTCCGTCAGGTGAAAATGACGATCCGAGCCGTGGTTCAATCGCCATTGCGTCGTCATCGGCTCCTCTTGGGTCGGACAGCAACTCACGTCTGTTGTCGCGCTCGACGACATCACTGGTTTTCCGCATTTCGTATTATTTTGCGGAGCGCGTGATGTTTGGTCAGGCAGAGTCTGGAACGAAGGTAAGACAGGCGGTACGTACCGCGGATCGTTAAGCAAGGGCGGGGCTGTGTGGCAGCCCCTAACCAGCAACCGTCGTTAGAAGCGGTAAAAAGATGAGCCTTTCCTCACAACAGTTTGTTATTGATAATCGCCTGCTGGCCATCGAAGAGCTTTTGCGTCAACGCAAATACTCGGCGGCACTCCGCGAGTGTGAAGCGCTTGACGAAGGGGTTTTCGCGGGCAGCGATCTTGAGTTGGGGCTTTTGCTCTCACTCAAGGCGGACTGTCAGTTTTCTGCGGCTTCCTATCGTACCGCGATCGAGTATGGCCTTCGCGGCGCGAAACTCCTGGCCGATTTCCCCGTCAACAAACGTTTTGGCAGAGTGCAATTGGTGCTCTCCAAATCCTATTCCGCGATCGGTGATCTGAAGAACGCAGAGATCCGCGCGCGGGATGCCCTGGCGTCGTACCGACGGGGCGGAGACCGGGAAGGACAGATCGACGCGCTCAACGAATTGGCGCGCGTATCTTTCATTCGCTGCGAATACTCCTCCGCGAGCGATTTCCTCGCGGATGCAATCGGGATGATCATTGATAATCCGCGCAAGCACGCGCAGTTGACCGGTAACCTGGGTCGTATCCGGCTGCTTTTGGGGCAGTGGACACAGGCCGAAACCGATCTCAATACCGCGCTGACGTACAATCAAGGGCATGCCGAAGAGATCTCTGAGGCGCTTAATCTTCTGTCGCTGGCGTATCTGCAGTTGCGTCGCCGTGAGTTTGTCGCGTCGACACGTCTGCTGGACAAAGCCAACGCCCTGATAACGCGCCTCGAGCTTAAGCGCGAAAAAGTTATCTATCTCGAATATGCCGGCGAGCTGGCGCTGGAGCGTGGCGACACGGTCCGTGCGAAGCATCTGCTGCACGAAGCGTATCACGCCGGACGCCTGTTGGCTCCTGAGTCATCGCTGGTCACCCAGTGTGCCCGCAGATTGGCCGAGGCCGAACTGGCACTGGACAATATGGATGAAGCGATGAAGTACGCTCAGAAGGGGCTGGAATTATCGCTACAACTCGGTGAAAAGGGTGAGGTCGCCATGACCCGCCTGGTCATCGCTCGCATCTTCGCGGCACGTCAGGAATTCAATGACGCGATCGAGCATATTCGGGCCGCCGTGGATCTGTCTCGTCAGGTTGGTGACCCCTTTGATCTGGCGCGCACTCTGCTGGCTCACGCCGAAGTGAAGATGATGGCGGCATCCGATGAGCACGAGATCATTCGCTCCTCGCTGGATGAAGCTGCCCGTATTTTCCGCAAATTAAAATTGGAATTCTGGCAGGCCGAGACGGATTTCCGTTCCGGCATGTTTGCCTGTCAGCGCGGCGATCTGTCGCGCGGTTTCCGCAAGATCAGCCGGGCGGAGAAACTGTTCATGGCTCTGGATGATCGCCCGAAAGTTCGCGCGGTCAGCCAGTTCCTGCATTCGCTAACCGATCAGGCGGTCGCGCTCGCGGTCTCCGAAGAGAATGAGTTCAAAGTTTTCGGTAATCTTATCAGCAAGCCGGAGATGCAGGATCTGAAGACGGTCCAGATCGACGACGTGCTGAAGGCGCTGATCCGCAAGACGAACGCCAATCGCGCGCTGATCTACTCGCCGGACTTTGAGGGGACGCAGATCGTCGCCTCGTGGCAGCTGACGCCCTTGCAGGTCAAGAAATTCGTCGACAGTTTCCAGCCGCTGATGGGCCAGGAGATCTCGCAGAACAGACCGACCCTCCTGCTGGATTGCCGTCGGGATCCGTATATCAATGGTCTCTTCCCGGATACTCCGGAAGCGATCGCCAGCGTGGTGGTGGTGCCGTTCACCATGGCCGACCAGTGCACCCGCTACTTGTATGTCGACAAGCTGTCAGTCGACAACATGCTGAATCCGTTCAGCCAGGCAGAGTTGAATTTCGCGGTTGGGTTCACCGATCTGATCGCCTTCAAGTCCGCGGAACTTCAGAAGATGAAGTTGATGGAAGATAACCGTCGGCTCAAGGCCCAGTTGATGGAGAAGGCGGCGTTTCCGAATATCATCACGCAGAATGCCAAGATGCTGGAGATGCTGGCGCAATTGCGGCAGGTCATCGATTCTCCGATCTCGATCACCATCGAGGGCGAGACCGGCACGGGGAAGGATCTGCTGGCGCGCGCAATCCATTACAATTCGATCCGTCGGAACAAGCGCTTCATCTCGGTCAATTGCGCGGCCCTGCCCGAGACACTGCTCGAATCTGAGTTGTTCGGTTACAAGCGCGGTGCCTTCACCGGCGCCGATCGCGATAAGTCGGGCCTCTTTGAAGAGGCCGACGGCGGCACGTTCTTCCTCGACGAAGTCGCGGATATGCCGCTCTCTATTCAAGCCAAAGTATTGCGCGTACTGGAGTCGAAGGAATTGGTGCGGCTGGGTGAGACGGTGCCGCGGACAGTCGATGTTCGCATCATCTCTGCGACCAACAAAGATTTGAAAGATCAGATGGCCAAGGGGCTCTTCCGGCAGGATCTGTATTATAGACTGTCGGCGATGTCCTTCCATTTGTCGCCCTTGCGCGAGCGTAAGGAAGATATTCCGCTTCTGGTCAGCCATTTCCTGGAGGAAAGCAAGAAGCGGGTCGCTCCGGAGGCGTTGCGTGCCCTCATCACGTACGAGTGGCCCGGGAATGTGCGTGAGCTTGAGAATGAGCTGAAAAAGCTGGTACTGTTGTCCGGTGAGAATGAAGAGATCACGCTTGAATTGCTCTCCGGCAAGATCTCCAGCCCGTTTGCTTCGGCTTCTACCGTGGCGACCGTGGTGTCACAGGGTAACGGGAACGGCGGCACTGATTTCGACCCGAGTTTTGGCGAGACATATTCGCTGTACGACTATCTCGCGTTCTGGGAGAAGAAGTTCATTGTGAAGGCGTTGCGGGAACAGCGTGGGATCAAAAAGCACGCCGCCGCCACATTGAATATTCCGGAGTCGACATTGCGCTTGAAGATCAAGCAGTACAATATCGACCTCGATCGTCTCGACGCGATTTCCTGATTCGGCAACTTGCCTGGCGCTTACCTTTAGTGGTATCTTGGCGGCCATGTCGGTTGCCTTTTTTTATGCCCACTTTGGATGTCCGCCAGCGGTCAATATGGCCGTGGACGAGTATCTCCTTTCCCTGGCAGTTGCCAATCCCGGGGCAGTCTACCTGCGACTCTATTCCTGGCAACCCGGTGGCATAACTTTCGGCTACAACCAGCGACAGGAAACCGCCCTTGATTGGTCGCGCACGGGGGAGACTCCGGTCACCCGCCGTGTGACCGGCGGAAGGGCGATCTTCCATGACCCATCCGAGTTGACATATTCCATAGCAGTTAATAGCCGGGGGCAGACGTCTCCTAACCTGGTCGGCTCATTGGCTGAGGTATCCGCCAATCTGGCGGAAGCGTTGGGGAGATTTACCGGCACCGTTGGAATGCCGGCAGTCTATGCTCGAAAATCAGCGCCGGAGAACGCACAACCTGCGTTTTTTCACAAGGCTCCGTGTTTTGCTTCGTCGGCCAAATACGAATTGATATCGGACGGGCGCAAGGTAGTAGCATCGGCCCAGAAACGATTGGGGGATGCATTGTTACAGCACGGATCCATCAAACTGGCCGGGCTCTGTAAACATCCGGCGCTAGATAAAGATGTGGATAAGATAGACGACCATCTCCCGCCACTCACGGAAAGTCGCTTTGGACAGTATGCTTTGCTGTTTCGTCAGGTGATGGGAGAGGCTCTTGGGGTAGAATTTGCGCCAGGGGAGGGCGATCTGTTGGATCATCGGGGGGTGAAAGCGCAGGTTGCGCGGGTAGAGTTGGCGGCGTGTGAGCGCCGTGAAATCATTAAACAAAGCGACGACGCAAGTAGTCTATAGCATACCAAGTTAGAGTGCGGGCGGCCGAAAAATAGCGCTTGACTTCCCCGGCGAATTGCGGCTACTTTTCCGGCTGCTGCCGGTCTGCAGATGTTGGTTTGGCCGGCTTGTGTAAGTGAATGATAGGGTTGGATATTAAGATTGCTGCTCCTGCCTGTTTTGTCTGGCGAAGCCCCCTCGCTTTCTTCTCATCCAACCAGTTGCCACCATCGGTGAAACAACTGGCGTGTTCCGTGACATTCCCGCGGTAGCGCCACAGGAAGTGCGAATGTTCGAATGTTCTGAGATATCAGGAGGAAGAGAAATGCACGGCGTTGCTAAACGGCTGCTTCTCAGTTTCGTGGTTTGTCTATGCATAGTTGCCATCGGCGCCTCATCGCTGTACGCGGCTTCGACTGGCCAGATCAAAGGACGGCTTACGGACAAGGAAACTGGAGAACCGGTCATCGGTGCATCGGTGCTGGTCGTTGGAACCAAGTTTGGCGGGATGTCGGATCCGGATGGACGGTACATGATCTCCCGTCTCGATCCCGGGTCCTATACTCTGCGAGTCTCATCAGTCGACTATAGTACAGTCGACGTGAGCAACGTGGAGGTCAAGTCCGACTTCACCACCGAAGTAAACCAGAAGCTGACCAAGAAGGTAACGGACCTGGATGTCAAGATCGAGGTGATCGCGACGCAGGATCCGATCCAGAAGTATGAGACCTCGAACCAGGTCTCCATCACTTCGGCCGCGATCCAGAAGAAGCCGGTGCAGACGGTGGACGCTCTGTTGAAGAACGTGGCCGGTGTGCAGACGACCACTTCGGGTCAGGTCTTCATTCGCGGTGGTCGCGCCGGCGAGGTTGCGTACATCGTGGACGGCGTGCCGATCGGTGACCCGCTCGGTGGAACCGGCGGCGCCGGGGCGAACCTGTCGCTGGTGTCGGGCTCGATTCAGGAGATCCAGATCATTAAGGATGGATTCGACCCTGAGTACGGGAACGCGCTCTCTGGTATCGTCAAGCTGACTTCGCAGACGGGTAATAAAGACAACACCCGAATCAACATGCAGTATATCACCGATGATCTGGGGACACAGGATCTGAACAAGTATTCGCGTAACTATGATTTCATACGCGGTTCGATCTCGGGACCGGATCAGTTCCTGACCAAAAAGATCCTTCCGGCGTTCGGTCTCAATTTCCTGGCCGACAAGGAATTCACGTACTACCTGTATGGTGAGATGGATCTGTCAGACGGCGTGTATCAGTATGCCGACTACGACACTCGGACTACTACTCGCGAATTTGGGACTAACGACTTCTTCGGTCTGTTCAATATCCCGAATCGCGCGAACAATCGATACTCCTGGCAGGCGAACCTGAAGTTCCGTCCGCGCCAGAACCTGAATTTCATTCTCTCTTATAAGTATTCGAAGACCCGCTGGACCCCGTTCAGCTGGGCCTATCGTTACACTTCTTCGACCGCGACGATCGCCGAGGATAAGTGGCAGTCGTTGTCTCTTGAAGTGTCGCAGGAAATATCCAAGAACATGAGCTACGAGGCGGTCTTCTCATTCTATGAGAAGAATGTGCGCCAACAGCCGGGCGACCCCAACAATCCGGGGAAGGGACTGAATCCTGACCAGTTCTTCCTGGAATCCGAGTGGGAATCCTACACGGATCGGAACAACAACGGCATTTACGACGCACCGGAGCCGCTCATCAACTTGTATCCGGACTCAGCCGTTTATGGCGCCGACTTCTCGGGGCCGAATTACACGCACGGTGAATTCATCCCGTACATCGACGCGCAGACCGGTGAATTGGATACGGCGGAGTTCCGCTTCAACAATAACGGCATTCTCGATAACCTCGAAGGTGAGCCGTTTGTCGACTTGAACAATAACGGCGTCTGGGATCAGGGAGATTACCTCAACGATAAGAACGGCAACCACCTGCTGGATAACGAGCGGTTGAAACCGATCAACCAGCGCGAGCCGGAGACCTTTATCGACGGTGATTCGATCCGCGGTGAGCCGTACACAGATATTAATGGTAACGGTGTGTATGACAATGGCGTGGACGGATTCATCCGCTCCTCAGACCCGAGCATCAACCAGGACCTCAATTATAATGGCCGCCACGATGGTCCGGAGAACACTCTTCCGTTCCAGTGGGAGTCCTCGATTCCGTTCTACGACCGGAACGGTAACGGTATTTTTGACCTGCCGAACGGTTTGTATGACCCGGGTGAGAAGTTTGTCGACCGAAACGGCAACGGCAAATACGATTACGGTGGTTCGTCGAACTTCCTCAATCCAGGCTCATATGATGAGGATGTGCTGTGGCACCGCCGCCGGACGCGGACCTATCGCGGAGAGGTCAAGGGATTCCGCCAATTGGGTAATCACCAGTTGAAGGCCGGTATCGCCCTTTCCAAAGAGCTCTTCTCATATGAAGAGATCCAGAAGTCGTACCTGCCGTTCACCGGTCGCGTGACCGATGTGAACAAGGATGGTATTCCGGATGAGCCGTATCCAACCCGCGGTATCTTCCGTGACTTCTTCGCCTATGAACCGATAACTGGTACGTTCTATTTCCGCGACAACCTCGAATATGGTTCGATGATCGCGAATATCGGATTGCGCTGGGACTTCTTCCTCCAGGATACCGAGGCACTGGTGCCGGTGGTGAAGGGGGATGACCTTGGTTCCGGTACGATCCTGGGTGACCGTCAGAAGATCTCGCCGCGTATCGGGTTCTCGTACCCGATCTCGGACAAGGCCAAAGTGCACTTCAATTACGGCCACTTCTTCCAGCTTCCGGAGTATCGCTACATGTACGCGCGCAACACGACCAGTGTGGACGCGAACGATGTGGTCGGTAACTACAACTTGGATTACCAGAAGACGGTGCAGTATTCGTTCGGCGTGAAGTACGCGATGAACGAGAACTACGCGATCGACTTTTCCGGCTACTTCAAGGACGAGTTCGACAAGATCAACCAGCAGCGCGTAACGTTGAACCGTCGCACGGTGAACCAGTATCGCAACCGCGATTACGGCCGGAGCCGCGGATTCGAGTTGACGCTCGAGAAGCGCGGTGGCGGATATGTGAACGGTCAGTTGAGCTACACCTACGCGTTCGCGTACGGCAAGGCGTCGCAGGCGTCCGAGAACTATCTGACCGACTTCGCGCTGTCGCGTGAGCCGCTGACGGAAGCCGCTCTGGACAACGACATTCGTCATTCCATCAAGTCGTACGTGCAGTTCTACATTCCGAACAGCGTGAAACCGCGTCTGTTCGGTCTGCCGATCCCGAACGGCTGGGCGCTCAGTGTCGAAACGATAATCGAGTCGGGCCGTCCGTTCACCCCGGATTCAAAGTATCCGAACCTGGATGTTTCTTCGAGCGAAGAGATCGAGCGCAACTCATTGCGTTATCCGGCGACGGCTTACTTTGATGTCCGTTTCAACAAAGAATTCAAGTTCGTGGGAATGGACTATAGCTTCATTCTCTGGGTAGAGAACGTGTTTGACACGCGGAACGCTGACGCGGTGTATTCGACGACGGGTCGTGCGGATACGCAGCAGAATATCAGTGGCCTGGTCTTCCAGGGAACTGACTACGACCAGAACCCGGGGAACTGGGGATATGGCCGTCAGGTCCGCGTTGGATTGGAGATGAACCTCTAACCTGGCAGGGTGAGGCAACGAGTGATTATGAAGCGTAATGAGGATAACATGGCGACACACACGAGCCGGCGCACCGGAATGGCGTTAGCACGGATCACACTGCCGATTCTGGCGGTTGTGTTCGCGTTGCTGCTGCCGTCGATGGTTGCGGCCCAGGCAAAAGTCGGCACCACCGGCGCCCAGTTCCTGGAATTGGGTGTATCGGCGCGAGCCATGGGTATGGCCGAAGCCTTTGCGGCGGTGGCGAACGATATCTCCGCCGTCTATTATAATCCGGCCGGTTTGACCGCGCTGCTCGGCAAAGAGGTGATGACCACCTACATCTCGCTCCCCGCGGACGTCAATTATGGCTTCATCGGGATGGGCGTGCCGCTTGAGGCGGTTGGCGGTGTGGTCGGTATCGGTTTGTACGGACTCAGCTCCGGCAAGATGATTGAACGGACCTACCAGCAGGGGACCTACGAAGGGACCGGCCGGGAGTTCTCCGCCCAGGATATGGCGATCTCGCTCGGGTACGGCAGGTACCTGACGGATCGTTTCTCGATCGGTCTGAACGTCAAATATGTCGGCGAATATTTCCACGACTATACGGCGAACGGCTGGTCGGCCGATGTCGGCACGAACTACGATACCGGTTTCCGCGGATTCAAGATCGCGATGGTGATCACGAATTTCGGGCCGGATCTTAAGTTCATCGACAAAGCGTATCCGCTCCCGATCAACTTCCGGTTCGGCGCGAGCATCAACGTGATCGAGAATCAGAATCACCTGATGACCTTCGCGGCGGAAGGTTCGCATCCGTCGGATAACCTTGAAAAATACAACGCCGGTCTTGAGTATACATTCAACGATCGATTTGTCCTTCGCGCCGGGAGCCGCTTCAACTACGATGAAGATGGCCTGACGTTTGGCGGCGGCGTACGACTGCCGTTCGGCCAGGAGAAGGAACTGCGCGTTGATTACGCGTTTCAGGATTACGGCATCCTGACCGAAGTACACCGGTTCAGCATGGCGATCAGCTTCTGAGCGTGAGAGGGAAATGAAAGATGAAGGGTACAATGACTTCTGCTATTAGATCTCGACTCACGGTTCTGGCGGTCGCGCTTGCCTTAGTGGCATCGGCGATCCTGTTGTCCGGATGTCCGGACCGGATATCCGGCGAACAGACGGCCAATATGAAACCGGTGGTCTATTTCGTGAACATCCCGCCGGAAGGGTACGAGACCTCGCGTAACCCGGTCATTTTCTGGATCGGCAGTGATCCAGACGGCCAGGTACGTCAGTTCCGGTACAAAGTGGTCCTCGAATCAGAGTTGGGGACCCAGACTCCGGCCCAGTATATCACCAGCACGTTGAACGATCTCCCACCGGCTGAATGGACTTATCTGGCGGTGGATGATTCGCTTCCGGATCCGCAGACTCAGTCCGCGGTCCGTATGCAGGCCGACCTGACAGACCCGGTGAACGTCTACGTGCCGCAGTACGTTTTCCTGCAGGCCTTCGATGAACAGGGTGCAGGCTCCGACATTATCTATCGTCGATTCTTCCGTAATGACAACCCGCCGCAGACGATCATCCGCCTGCCCGGATCATACGATGAGAATACCTCTCCGTTCATCAACGCGGTGAACGAGGGTGGCGCCATCACCGGTGTGCGTATTGGCTGGTACGGAGAAGACAAGACCGATTATCCGTCTGATCCGCCGCCATTCGAATTTGAATGGAAGTTGCTGGGCCCGTACAAGTTTGACGCTACGAACAATAACGAGTATCGCAACATGATGCGGGATTACGTCAAGCGGGTCTTCCTGGCCAACGATGGTCGACTGTACCGGCTTGGTGATCAGGATACGATCCTCTTCTATTGTGACTCGCTGGACACGGCCGCCACTCCCGATACGCTCGTGCATTATCTTTGCACGAGACTGCTTGTCGATACAATTACGAGTTCAAATCCGTTCGGCACGCTGGATAGCATGTTTATGATCGATGACCCGGCGCTTGCCGCCGCGGGACTTCGTCGTGTCGCGGACAGTTCCGGTGACGCAACGAATCCATGGGTGTCCAACCTTGCCGATACCGTTTTCGACGCGTACCGTCTGCGGCCCTCCGATACCACGACGGAAGAGAAATTCCTGTTGTGGGTTCGTTGTCGCGACGACGCGAATGTGCCCGATCTGGTTCCTGCTTTTAAGGGAGTGAATGTTATCGAGCCGAAGTATGAGCGCGAAGTTCTGGTGGTTGATTTCACTCGCAAGTTCCGCCGTCTGAACGGCCCGAAGCCCGTCGAGGCGTACGCGTATTGGAAGAATATCGTAAACTCATGGCAGGCGAATGCGTGGGACACCCTTGATTTCTATCTCCTGGACGGCGTCAACTCGATTCCGTTGAAGAAATTACTTCGATACAAGATCGCGATCCTGTACAACGACTCAGTTGAGAAACCATTCTTGATTGACGGCAAAGGTCTGGCACCGCCGGCGATCACGATCTTCAAGGCGATCGATGCCGGCGTGAACGTCATTCAGTTCGCCAGGTCCGCCGGTCCTGAGGGGACTGATAAGGCCAAGGATTTCACGGACCCGACCAACCCGGTCGCGCCTCCGTCCGAGTACATCCGTTACTTCGGGATCTCCGGCTTTGTCTATCACGGTTGGTGGCATTACGCGCTGGATACAGCTTCGGTTAAGCCGTCGGTGCGTATCGAAGACTTTGTCGGCGCCTACAGCCTTCGTCTGAACCAGCATGATGCCGCGAGTTTTCCTGATCTGGCGCTGGATACCGCCTTATTGCACACACGTTACGAATGGGGATTCCCGGTCCCGCCTCTTATTCCGTTTGATCGTTCAAAGGTGTTGTGGATCGACTCATCTGCGGCGTTGCCTGAAGTCGGATGGGTGCAGCGTGTGTATGGAACTGAACCGCTTTATCTGTACAAGTCCAAGTACGGTTTGACCCATCCGCTGGGACCGCAGTTGAGCTATGACGGCTCACCGGTGGCGATTCGCTACGCGACGAACCTGTTCAAAACGGCGCACTTCTCATTCACTCCGCTGGGTATGGAGACTGGAACCATGACCACGGTAGTGCATGCAATGCTTGACTGGGCCTATCCCACCGGTCTCGGAGCGCCGAACGAGACGATCAATCGCAATGTCTCATCGGTCGCGTCATTCACGGTGGATGAGGTCCGTCGGAATGATGATGAGCGGGTGATCGCCTACAAGCGCGCGAATGGGATACCGATCGAATAACTCCATTTCCCAGTTGCGCTGATATTTCAGGGGTCGACCATTGGTCGGCCCCTCTTCTTTTGCGTTGGACTACTGCTTTAAGCGAGTCAGCAGCTGACGAATGGTTGGGTCGTTCGGGAAGAGCGCGGAAGCGCGGGACAAAACTGAGTCGGCTGACCGTAGTTGGCCGGTTGAGACAAATCCGGAAAAGAGATTCACGTAAGCCGCGGAGAGCGACGAATCCAGCGCGATCGCCTGTCTGCTTTCGCTTATCGACTCTTCAAAGCGCCCCGTCTGTCCAAGTACAAAGCCCAGTTCGTAATGTGTCTGCGCTCTCAGTTTGCGAAGTCTGACTGGAGTGTACGGATAGGCTTCGTCGAACGCGAGATCGTCGGTTTCGACAGGCGGAGGAGCGGTGGACAGCGCAGACCGCAGAAGCTGTTCGGCGAGCGGGAACAACTGACGACCAGAGGCGGCTTTGGCGGCTTCGAGCATAATGACCAGATTGCTGTCTGTTTCAGTAAGGATTGAAGTCAGATAGCCAGCCAGTTCTGTTTCGCCGACCGAATTGTCCGCCGCGGCTGTGCGGATCAGGAGCGTGTTGGCGCTGAGGTCGTACGGTCGGAGCAGCAGAGCACGGTTCAGCTTGATGTACGATGAGTCGTACTGATGATTGACCAGATAATATGACGCAAGGTTGGTGTACGCCCGGGGACGCCCGGGGTAGAGGCCGCGTTCACGTTCGAAGTAGTATTTTGCCGAGTCGCCATCTCCAAGGCGGAACCACGCCGCACCGATATTGAGATTGGCTTCCGGGAACTTGGGGTCGCGGTCCAGGATCTGGTGTCCTATCTGAATAGCGCGCTGGTATGCTCCCAGGCGGTAATGGAATATCCCCTGGGAGGCGAGACCGGTAACATCGGTGCCGACCGGGAAACCGACCACCGGCAGGAACGAGAAAAGGAACAGCACAATTGCGGCCGCCAGGCCGATCAAACCGTGACGCGTGCGGTAATTGCGATTGCGGAGGATCCAGGCAAGCGCGCTTATCGAAAGAATGATCAACAGTGATATTTCCGGGAGGCGGAACCTGCTGTTCACAAAGAAGAGTGAGTTTGCTACAATGAACAGAAGAACAGTTAGCGATAGGATCTTGGTCTGCGCACTAGAGCGCCATCCGGCGATCGCCCCAACCATGCCGAGCGCGAAAACCCAGGCGAACGAGAGTGGATGCGAGCCGAGGTAGGGGATCTTCGTGAAGAAAGCATCCATGTCTCGGTTGTTCGAGATCTCCCGGTCGGAGATCGAGTAATACAGTTTTTTGAGAGTGAGCGAGAGCCAGTCAAGAGGGTGGTGGAGTATCCACTGGTAGGCTTGTCCTGTCCAGTAGTCAGAGACTTGGCCGGGAGTGAGAGGCTCCCCTTCTTTGACTTCGGCGACATAGGAGATATCGGCGATTTGCCAGTTGTGACCGAACGGTTGCGGCAGGACCGCTGAAATGCCGTCGGCGTGCGAGTTGTTGCCAATAAAGAAGTTTATGCCGCCCTGGGAGGCGATAAGAACCGGGTCACCGGCAACCGCCAGATTTCGAATAGTGATCGGGGCCACGCAGAGGAATAGTCCCGCGACCAGCGCGAGCGCCGATCGAATGCGGATCCTCCCGGCATTCTTCCAAAGCAGTATCGCGATCAACAGCGCCGCGGCCAGAACGAGTGCGGTGGGGCGTGTTATACTGGCCAGTCCCCAGAATATGCCGCACCAGAAGGCACCGCGAATAGTCTGGTCTTTCCACCATTGCAGCGTGCGCCACAGCGCGAGTTGAACCAGCAGGGTGAACAATGGGTCGAGAAGCAGCTCGCCATCGAAATATACAGCGGTCGGATAAATGGCATGAATAAATGCCGCAACTAGTGACAGATTGCGACTAAGGAATGACCGCGCGAGAAGGTAGGTCAATCCGACTGACGCAACGCCGATCAGCAGACAAAAAATCCTGAGCGTCCAGAGCGAGTCGCCACAAAGCGCGATGACGACAGAGAGCAGATAGACGTAGAGCGGCGCGCGAAAGAAAGTGGTGCCGCCCCAAATGTCGCCATCGGCGATCCGTTGCGCCCAGTGCAAATGGTAATAGTTATCGACGGTGAGTTGGTTCCAGTCAGGAAGGGAAGCATAATACTGCAGGTAGGCGAGTCGAAGGAAAGTAGCCCCGGCGAGCAGGAGAATAAACCAACGGTGCTCTTTCCAGATGCGAGTCAGAATTCCGGCCATGCGCCAATATATTCGCAAACAAATGCAGCTTCAACCAAAGATGCGAGGGGATGTAAGTTGGTTGCATATGGTGAAAAGAACTTCCCAATTGCACCTAATCATTGCCCTCTACGGACGATGATTGTAACATGCTGTGGTACAACGTGATAAAAGTCATTTGGTGATCGCGAGTGCAGGGGGATGCAGTTCAATTTCTGAGCAAGTTCATGGCATAATGGTTGCTCAACTCCTTTCGTAACGCGAAGGGAAAAGCATCCATGAACAAACGCACGGCAGCATCTCTCCTTCTGACCCTGACAATCATTCTTCTGGCTGGGCAAAGTATGGCCGGGAGACTGGATCAGGACCTGAAGTCAGTTGCCGCGGATCAGTCGCGTTCGGATAGCCTGGTCTCGGTCGTGGTCTTTCTCCAGAACCCTACCACCCAATTTGCCATACTTCAGGCCGCCGGACGAGTCGATTTGAACCGCGCCGAGCGCATTAAGACAGTGTCAGCGCGACTTCAGTCGGACGCGGAGAATCTGATGAAGCCGGTGGATGCTCAGATCAAATCGCTGGCGATCGGCGGGGTGAAGCGTCACTGGATCATTCCCGCGTACAGCATCACCGTAAAAGCAAGTAACCTGGAGAAACTGGCGAATATTGACGGTGTCGATCAAGTCATCTCAGACCTGCCGATAGAACTGACTGCGCCGGTCGCGGTGCAACCCGCGCCATCGATGGCGACTTCGGCCAGCACTGAACTTCAAATGCTGAACGTGCCGAATCTGTGGCAGACCGGATTCACCGGCAAGGGGCGGTTGGTGTGCAGTTTTGATACCGGCGTGGATCGCCGTCATCCGGCCCTGGCGTCGAAATGGCGCGGCAACCACGCGACGTTGCGTGAGTCATTCTTTTCGGCGGTCGCTCCAGACAGTCTGCCGTTCGACAAGACCGGTCATGGCACCCACACGATGGGGGTGATGGTTGGTTCTGTGGACGCCGACAGCTTTGGTGTCGCACCGGATGCCGAATGGATCACGGCGGGAGTGATCGATCAGGGGCCGGATCTGTCTACAACTATTACGCACATACTCGGAGCGTTCCAGTGGGCGCTGAATCCGGATGGGAATGCGGCAACGACTGACGATGTTCCTGATGTCATTCTGAATTCCTGGGGTTTGCCCGCGTTGACCGGTTCGGCAATCGCGCCCTGTTCAACTCTTTTCTGGCAGGCGCTGGACAATGTCGAAGCGGCGGGCATCGCGACGATCTTCGCGGCAGGTAACGAGGGGAGATTTGGCGCCATGTCAATTCGCAATCCTGCCAATCGCGCGACGACCCCCTACAATTCTTTCTGCGTTGGCGCGGTGAACAGCAGCAAAGTTATCGCGGATTTCTCCAGCCGTGGGCCCTCGGCATGTGACACGACTCAAGTTAAGCCGGAAGTTGTCGCTCCGGGCGTCGGTATTCGCTCATCGACCAAAGGTGGCGGGTATGTGCTGATGACCGGAACCTCCATGGCGGCGCCATATATCGCCGGGTTGGTCGCGCTCTGTCGGCAGTACAATCCTGACGCGACGGTCGAACAGATAAAATACGCCATCATGCAGTCGGCGGTAGACCTTGGACCCGCCGGTGAAGATAACGCCTATGGGCATGGGTTGGTGGATGCATCGCAGCTGCTCAGTTTCCTGCCGGTTCCGACCGAAGCGTATCTGCATGTCGCGAACAAGTTCATCTTAGGTGATGGGATCGCGATGCCGGGAGAGACGACCGGATTGCAGGTGTACATCACGAACTCAGCGGCCAATATCGAACAGGTTACCGGGGAGTTGCTAACATTGTCGCCGGAGATGGTGACGGTGTCATCGTCTTCGCAGACGTTCTTGTTTGGAAGCGGCGGCACCATGGCGGTGAACAGCCTGCCATTCGTGCTCGATGTCAATGCGTCGATAATTCACGGAAGCGTAGCATCGCTGCGCATTCGGTTCAGAAATACTTCCGGGGTGTTGTTGGATTCAGTCGATTTTGACCTGACACTGGGGATCCCGGCGCCGGGGAATATCACCACGCACGAGGCCGGCGACCTGACGATCTCGGTTTCCGAGTTTGGGGAGTTTGGTTTGACGGCCGGCTCGATTTACAATGCCGGCGGTGACGGGATGCGTTTGAACGGTGGCAACAATCTGTTGTACGAAGCGGGTATCATGATCGGCCGCAATTCAGCGCAGCTTTCGACGGCTATTCGCGATTCGCTGGGACGACTGAAGGCCTCAGATTTCCGTCCGCAGACTCCCGGCTCTGCTGCCTGGACAAATGACGGCATCTCAGAACGAAATATCAGCAGATTCAGCGATAATAACTCCGCGTTGCCGATCCCGGTACAGGTACGCCAGGAGTCGGTGAATTACACCGAGGCGGGTGACGATGGATTCGTGATCGTGAAATATCAGGTCACCAACTCCGCACTCGACCCGCTGACAGGGCTGTATTTTGGGTTATTGGCTGATTTTGACATATCGAGCAATGACACGGTGGAGATCGTGAATGGTCTCAACCTGGCTATTCATCGGTCCCAGGGGGCTGGGCCGGTGACCGGTCTGGTTGCTCTTTCGGGTGGATGGTTCTCGGTCAGGGATAACGGCGGTACCAAGACCGGCATGACCAGACAACAGCAGTACGCGGTTCTGTCCACCCAGGCTCACCAGCCGAATACGACAGCCATCGGCGACAAAATGATCATCCTGCACACGGGTCCATTCAATCTTGCTCCACAGGGGAGCACCGAAGTGGCGCTGGCATTTGTGGCGGCGAGCAGCCCGGAAGAGCTGATCGAACGGGCGACGCGCGCCCGGATGCGCTACGATGTGACGACCTCGGTCGATGGAGATGATCTATTGCCGAACCAGTTCGAATTGCGCCAGAATTATCCGAATCCTTTCAATCCTTCAACCACAATCGCTTTCACTCTCCAGTCCGCGACTCAAGTTAATTTGACCATCTACAACCTGCTTGGCCAGGAAGTAGTCAACCTGGTAAATGGCCCGATGACAGCCGGTGAACATCGGATCATTTGGGAAGGGACCGACCGCAAAGGGTCGGCGGTCGCGGCAGGAGTCTATTTCTATAGGCTTTCCACCAATTCCGAGTCAGAATCCCGGAAAATGATGCTTTTAAAGTAGCCCCGGCGGGTGTATATTTGGGCCGGTAAAGTGGTTCTTTAATACACGCCTGGAAGGGTATGGACATGTCGTTCAGATGGTTACTGCGTATCGCGGCCGGGTTAGCAACCCTCTGTATATTGATATCAACAGCTATTGCTGTGGCGCCTACGGAAGAGGCGATCGAAAAGTGGAAAGCCGAAGGAATTCTTGAAGAAAAGCTCGCGAATCTGCGGGCCTTCAAGCAGGCCGGTGGCTGTAGCCCGGTGGAGTACTCAGACGCAGTTCGGCAGGAGTATCGCGCGAAAATGTCCGCGAGTCCGGACGCAATTGATACCATCCATGTCGTTGTGATCATGGCGGAGTTTTCGGATTGGACATACGCCATGCATTCTGTCGTCGGGACACGCGACAAGTTTGATTCCATACTTTTCTCGAATAGGCTAACCGATCCTGTCTTCAACCCGACTGGCTCGATGACCGACTTCTATCTTGAGAATTCTTACGGCAAACTGCTGATCCATGGCGAGGTGTTCGGCCCGTATTTGATGCCCAATACGTACGCATATTACGAAGGGGGAAACGATGGATTGGGCGCGGGCGGACCGGTCCTGGCCAATCATGCGGTTAATGCCGCAAACAACGATATCAATTATGCGGCCTTCAACAATCCCGGTCTGGGCGTTCCGATAATTGTCATTCACCCCGGAGCAGGCGCAGAAACCGGAGCTTATGGAATCTGGTCGCACAAGGCGGATATTTTTAACACGCCGATTCTCGATGGCGTTTTGCTTCAGACTTACAATATCGTGCCGGAAGAGTTTAACAACGAATTGCAGGCGATCGGCGTGATGTGCCATGAATTTGGTCATACGCTGAATCTGCCCGACCTATACGATACAGATGGGACCTCCGAGGGTTTGGGACGCTGGTCGCTCATGGCTTCAGGAAACTACAATGGTGCGCAGAAGCTTCCAGCGCATTTTGATCCGTGGTGTAAGCGGCGGATAGACCCGATCCCATTCATCGACCGCTTTGACAGCGTTCTAACCAATCGTTCGCAGGTGGCGATTCCAGCAGTACAGTTCGATCCGGTGGTGTATCAGTTGAAGGATAATGTGTCCGGTGCTGGAGAGTACTGGCTTGTCGAGAATAGACCACTGTTGGGATTTGACGCCGGACTGCCGTATGGAGGACTGTGCATCTACCATATCGATCAATCTGCCGGCAGCAACAACAATGAAGCCCGCTATATGGTTGCATTGGAGCAGGCGGATGGACTCAACAGTCTGGCAACAGTTGGAAGTCGAGGAGATGCCGGCGATGTCTGGCCGGGTTCGACGAACAACCGGAATTTCCATAATCTGAGTGTACCGAATAGCAAGACCAATGTCGGAACCGCGACGACCGAGGTCGCGGTGTGGAATATCTCGAATGCTGATTCGGTGATGTATGCCGACTTTGATGTGACCTACTCGCGTCCGTATATAGTGCTGGCGAATTGGGATTCGCTGCAGTTCATCGAGGCTATCGGCGATGGTGACGGGTTGTTTGAAGAAGGGGAGACGGTGGAGTTCCACTGTCGCATAGATAACTTGATGCGTATGGCGGGAGATTGGGATGTTTCGCTTGATTGCGCCAATCCGTATATCGAGTTCCTTGACAGCAATGTGGCACAGTCGCCCATTCTGAATCCGATAATCCAGGACGACTTTTATTCGGCCAATCCCATCCGTTTTCGGCTGCTTCCAGGCGCGGAGCCGGAGATCACTGCGTTTACACTGACTGTGCGAGCTGACTCCGCAATTGGTACGGGCGACCGCAAGTATGTGCAGACTTTCCAGTTTGACAAAGCGATGGGGCCGGTGTCTGTGCTGTTGGTGGATGACGACAATGGGGATGTCGCCTCGGACGCCTATGAGGAATCTTTCTCGAGACTGCGTATTCCTTACATTGTGTGGAACACGTTGACTCAGGGTGCGCCGACCTCCTCTGATCTATCCAAGTACAGTCATATCTTCTGGTGTACTGGTTTGCGGACCACCGGAGGATCTCTGAGTGTGGCTGAACGAACAGCGTTGAAAGCGTTCATGGATGACGGCGGTAATTTCGCCCTGGGAAGCGCGGGAGCTGTCTATCAGCTCGCCCAGTCAGATTCCGTCTTTTTGCGTGATTACTTGCATGTGAGATATGTTGATTCGTCGACAACCTCGCGCCCGTTCTATTGGGGAGTGACCGGCTCGCCCATGTCCGATGGCGTCAAATTCAGAGCCGAGTCGACGGCGCCAAATGAAGTCAAACGTTCATATCGCATATCGGTAGCGAATGGCGGACAGTTGGCGTTCACGGCCTCAGCCAGTTTCCTCCCAGGCATCGCCGTATTTGGTGATGTTGGCGCCACCTATACCGGCGCGTATAAGTCGGTCGTGACCAGCTTTGGGTTTGAGTACGTGAGCCAGACAGATACATCGCAGGGATTCTTTCCGCGAGATTCGCTGTTGGCTCGAGTGATGGTCTTCTTTGGCGGGACATCGACGGGAATCGATGATCCAGTTCGCCCGACTCTGCCGAAAGAGTTCTCGCTGAGGCAGAACTATCCTAATCCATTCAACCCGACGACTACGATCAAGTACACGGTTACGCGTGCGACAACGGGGAGATCGTCGCTACAGAGAACACATCTGGCGATCTACAATTTGACCGGGCAGTTGGTGAGGACCCTGGTAGACAAAGAGCAGGGGGTAGGGGAGTACTCAGTGGAGTGGAATGGTACCGACGAGGGGGGAAATCGTGTCGCCACGGGCGTCTATCTGTATCGACTGGAAAGGGACGGAAAGACTGAGTCCAAGAAGATGGTGCTGCTAAAGTAGACTAATTCTGATGACGTTATTGCCTAAAGGCCACTCTTTGAGAGTGGCCTTTTTGTTGATACGCAAGAGGTTACGGTATGTGAGGGAAATCACAAATTTCCTCATAAAGGACTTGACAATCTTCGATTTTTCCTATTATTGCAATTGAAAATCGTTTTCATTTGACCGATAAGGTCAGTGAGAGAAGTATAGGCAGATGAAAGAGTTTCTTAAGACCAAAGGCTTTAAAATGACTCCCCAGCGGGAGTTGATCTTCCGCTCGTTTTTCGAGATGGGAAAGCATGTATCGGTTGAGGAACTCTATGACAAAGTGCACCAGATGGACCGTTCTATCGGGTACTCGACCGTCTGGCGCAATCTCAAAGTCATCTGCAAAGTCGGATTGGCCGAAGAGGTCAACCTGGGGGATGGGATAACGCGGTATGATCGCGTAACGCGTGAGCCGCACGGACACCTCTTCTGTCAGAATTGTAAGAAGTTGATAGAATTCGATATGAACTCGGTGCTCCCGTACCTGGTGCAAACGAGCGAAGAGATGAAGTTCCGGGCGGATGGCTTCAAAATAGAGATAGTCGGATTGTGTGAAGAGTGCCGTGGCGCTGAAGAAAAGAAGCATGGGCGCGTACACTAATCTGACGCTGGCGCTGGCTTGGTCAGGGCTCAGCCTGGTGGCCTGCAACAGCGGACCCTCGCTGACATCGAACCAGAAGCGCGGGAAACAGATATATGAAGGGCTGTGCGACAAGTGCCACAAGCTGATCGATCCGAAGAGATTTGACGATCAGATCTGGTCAGCGGCGGCGATCAAGTATGGAGCGAAGCTCAAGCTAACGACCGATGAGATACAGACGTTGACAGATTACCTGACACGGGCTAATGACGACAAAAAGTAAGGATTCATATATGACGCACTTGAACAAAATGCTGCCGGGCCAGAAGGCCAAAGTTCTCGGGTATACTTCGGATTCACCTGTCGTCCGTCGCCTGACAGAACTGGGATTGATCCCCGGGCGAATGGTAACTTACCTCCGCAATGCCCCGCTGCAGGATCCTCTGGAGATTCAGGTAGGGCCAAGCTGCCTGTCACTTCGTCATGCCGAGGCCTCGTTGGTCGCGGTAGAGATCGAAGAAACGACTTCGTATTAACACTGACTGAGCTCAGAGAGAAAAAAGAATGGATCTCGCGGTTCAGAAACTGTCGCAAACCAAGACAATAAATGTAGCTGTTTGCGGCAATCCGAATGGCGGGAAGACTACTATCTTCAATGCCATCACGGGACTTCGCCAGAAAGTCGCGAATTATCCGGGTGTAACGGTTGAAAAGACGATTGGCCAATTTCAGGTCAAGGATGATCCCCGCGCATTCACGCTGATTGATATTCCCGGTTCCTATTCGCTGTCAGCGTTTTCGCCGGACGAGTATGTCGCCGTGCAAGCGCTGATGGGGACGCTCGACAAGACTACCTCTCCAGATGTCATAGTTAACATCATCGATGTGACGAGCCTAGATCGCGCGCTTTACCTGCTTTTCCAAGTGATGGAAGTCGAGAAGCCGGTAGTGGTCGGATTGAATATGATGGATCTGGCTGAGAAGCGCGGCCTGGATGTGGATATTGAGACGCTTTCTCGCGAATTGGACGGGATTCCTGTCGTGCCGTTGATCGGCTCGCGCGGTAAAGGAATAGCGGAGTTGCAGGAGGCGATCGCAAAGGCGGCGAGCGAGCCAAATCGTCCGCAGAAGCATTTCTATCATCAGTCGGTAATCGACGCCGCCGAACGGTTAAAGGCGAGCCATGGGCATGGCTCACAGGCTCGAGCGGAGTATCTTCGAATTCTTCTCGATCAAAATGGTCCCGGTGAAAAGGCATTCATCGCCGAAAGCGGTTCGAAGCATCGGGATCTCATCGAGGGAATGCGCGAATCATTGCGCGCGAAGTTTGGTTCGCTGACGACCGCGGAGACGTCGTCATTGACTGACCATGCATCCTCGGTCTTTCGGAGCGCCGTCAAAGTCAGGCACGCTGTTTCAAGGAATCGGTCGGAGAAAATAGACCGGCTGCTGTTGCATCCGGTGTTGGGGCCGCTGGTTCTGGTTCTGATCATGGGGTTCATCTTCCAATCGATCTTCAGCTGGGCAGAGCCGGTCATGAACCTTATTGACTCCGTGTTTGGGTCTATCGGCGGGTGGGCCGCCGGGGCGATCCCGGAGGGGCCGTTGCAGTCGTTGGTGGTCGACGGAGTGGTTGGAGGAGTTGGGTCGGTCCTGATATTCCTTCCGCAGATCATCATCCTGTTTCTCTTTATAGCGCTGATAGAGGATTCTGGGTATATGCCTAGAGTGGCATTCCTGGTGGATAGAGCCTTCAGTTGGTGTGGGCTTTCGGGGAAATCGTTTATTCCGCTCTTGTCTTCTTTTGCCTGCGCGGTGCCGGGGATCATGGCGACACGGGTGATCGAAGACAGGAAGCTTCGGATAATCACCATAATGGTGGCGCCTTTGATGACCTGCTCGGCGCGTCTGCCGGTGTACGCGATCATGACGGCGGCATTTATTCCTTACGCGATCGTGCTTGGTTTTCTGAATTCGCATGGATTGGTGCTGGGGGCGCTGTATCTGCTCGGATTGATCGTCGCGGTGCTCGTATCCCTGGTGCTGAAAAAAACAATTCTCCGGACGCAGAGCGGCACATTTATGATGGAGATGCCGAGCTACAAGGTGCCGACATTGCAGTCGGTGGTGGTTCGGGTGCTTAATCGGGCGAAGTCGTTCATTGTACGTGCCGGCACGACCATCTTCGCGATCACTATATTGATATGGGCGCTCAGCTATTATCCGCGCTCGACCGAGGTTGCGTCGCAGTTTGAGGCACGGATCGCCGAAAACAGAATGACGACTGAGCAGGCCGCGGGTCAATATGATGCTCTATTAGCCGCCTTCACCATGGACGCCGCAACCAATGAAGTGATGTTGTTTGCGAAGGGGAGGCTGGCGATCGTCGAGAGCGCTGACGAGCTTCCGTTGGTCCGGGAAGAGCTCGTACAATTGCACCCGGATCAGGCGGGAGTTATCGATGTTGTATATGGACGTCGTGAAGCAGAACTACAGGGGAGTGAACGCGAAGCGGAATTGCGGAATGATCAGGCTGGGGCGCAGTTAAGTAATTCGTATTTGGGGCGCATGGGGAGGACTGTGGAGCCGATATTTGCGCCGTTGGGTTGGGACTGGAAGATCACAATGGCGACGCTGGCGTCGTTCCCGGCCCGCGAAGTGATCATCGCGACTCTTGGGACGATCTACAATCTTGGATCGGATGTGGATGAGGGATCAAGCTCGCTGGTGGATAAGATGCGAGCCGCCAAATGGGAGGACGGGGCCAAGATCGGTCAGCCGGTGTTCAGACCTTCGGTGGCACTTTCAATCATGGTATTCTTTGCGCTCTGTTGTCAGTGCGGCGCGACCGTGGTTACGATCCGTCAGGAGACGGGGGCCTGGAAGTACGCGGTCGGAGCTTTCGTTTACATGACGATATTCGCGTATCTGGCGGCAATGGTGGTATATCAAGTTTCCAGTAAGTTGGGATTCTGAGATGGACTGGCAAACGGCAGCAGTACTTCTGGTAGTGGCGGGAGCGGCTGGATTTCTGGTCTGGCGCTATATTCGTCGGAAGGCGCAACCCGGGGCTTGCGCTAACTGCATGGCCCATCAGCGGTTGCCGATGGGTAAGCGTCCCGCGGCCAAAGATTGACATTCAGGCAATCAGCTCTATATTGCCGCTTTTGAAAGCGGTAGATCGTGCAAAGCGGACCAATTCTTCTCGGGCAATATCGCCCACTCGATTCCTTCCTGCATCGCCTTGACACACGTGCCAAGCTGTTGCCAGTTGTGCTTGTTCTGGCGCTTGGTCTTTTCACTAATTCGATAGCGTACCATTTCGTGGTTATAGCCGCGCTTTTTGTGGGGCTTTTTGTTTCGGGGATCACGCTCGAGCAGTTATCACGCAATTTACAGCCGATCTTCTGGCTGGTGATGGTTACGTTTATCTATCACCTGATCTTCTCGGGAAAGGAGAGCGAAGTACTGCTTTCTCCGCTAGGCTTGCCTATCCGGGCCGAAGCAGTGCGGGCTGGAGTTTTCTTTTCGCTGAGGTTGTTGCTGTTCGTGGTAATGGCGTTCCTGGTCACACTGACCAGTTCGCCGACAGCGATGGCTGAAGCGGCGACAAAGTTGCTCAAGCCATTGGGGAAGATCCGAGTTCCGGTGGCGGACTTGTCGTTGATCCTGTTCATCGCGATGCGCTTTATCCCGATCCTCTACGAAGAGTTTGTGATGATTCGAAACGCCCAGATCGTGCGCGGCGTGAAATTCAACGGATCGATCTTCGCGCGCGCACGTAAATCACTCTATCTGCTGATCCCGGTTTTTGTCGCGGCAGTCAACAGAGCGGATGATCTGGCGCTGGCGCTGCAAGCGAGAGGTTACAATCGAACGGGGAAGCGGACTTTCTACTCACGGGCGCGTATCGGTTTGGCGGAAGTGCTGTTCATGGTGGTTACTTCAGTGGCATTAATCTCACTTTTCCTGGTGACGGGATGAGCCACACCAGAAATATCAAACTCGTGATCGAGTACAAGGGGACCTCGTTTGCCGGATGGCAATATCAGCCGGGGCAGACGACGGTGCAGGGAGAGATAGAGGCGGCTATCCAGAAGGTGACCGGCGAGAAGGCGACTTTGATCGGCGCGGGGAGAACGGATGCGGGGGTGCATGCGCTTGGGCAGGTGGCTAATTTCCAGACGAGTCATTCGCTTGAAGCCGGAAGGTTTCGTGAAGCCCTGAATTATCACACAACGTCGGATATTCGCATACTGTTTTCAGAAGAGGTCTCGCCCACGTTTCATGCGCGTTTCGACGCTCACTGGCGGCGGTACCGGTATCTGATTGCGAAAGAGCGTTCGGCGATATACCGAGAACTTCGATGGGAAAGCGAAATAGCGCTGGACCGAAAGAGACTGGATGAAGCGTCGGCCCTGGTTATGGGCGAGCATGACTTTGCGCCGTTTTGTGTGACATCGTCGGTGAAAGAGAATAATCGGTGTGAGATATATCGGTCCAAGTGGCAACAAATCGGGCCGCTTCTGGTATATGAGATACGCGGGAATCGGTTCCTGCACGGGATGGTTCGGTCGCTAGTGGGGGCGATGGTGAACCTCGCTGCC
The DNA here is from genome assembly GCA_964397415.1 of uncultured Ignavibacteriales bacterium. Classification (GTDB taxonomy): domain Bacteria; phylum Zixibacteria; class MSB-5A5; order GN15; family FEB-12; genus FEB-12. Next base: position 84,688 of record CAYNIJ010000001.1, read on the forward strand.
CTTCAACAAGATAGCAACGTGCTGAACTTGACATTGGCCGACTTCAGAGATACTTTGCAGGGCAACCGCACGGACCGGGTGGTGTTCACCGCCCCCGCGCACGGGCTCTATCTGGTCGACGTTGGATATTCGAAGGAGAGACAATAAGAGATGAAGTTCTTTATCGACACCGCATCGGTCAGCGAGATCAAGGAAGCCGCGGCAATGGGAGTGCTTGACGGCGTAACGACCAATCCATCCTTGGCCGCCAAAGAGACCAAACCGTATCGAGAGATCCTAGCAGAGATATGTAAAGTCGTCCCGGGGCCGGTCTCGGCAGAGGTGATATCGACCGACACAGACGGAATGCTCCGCGAGGCGGATGAGCTGATGAAGATCGCGGATAATATCGTCGTCAAGATACCGACCATACTGCCGGGACTTCGCGCCATCAAAACGCTCACTGACCGTGGGGTCAAAACGAACGCCACGCTTGTCTTCTCGCCTATGCAGGCACTGTTGGTAGCGAAGGCCGGCGCGACATATGTGTCCCCTTTTATTGGACGTCTGGATGATGTTTCACAAGATGGAATGCAGTTGATCGCCGATATCGTGCAGATATACGAGAACTACGGATACGGAACCGAAGTGCTGGTAGCTTCGGTACGACACCCGATGCATGTGGTCGAGGCGGCAAAGCTCGGCGCGGATGTTTGTACGATGCCGTTGAAGGTAATCGAGGCGCTCATCAAACATCCGTTGACCGATATCGGTCTGGCGAAATTCCTGGAAGATTTTAAGAAGGCCAGCAAGTAAGTATGATCAGTCGATATACACTCCCCGAGATGGGTCGGCTTTGGACCGACGAAGCGAAGTACTCGGCCTGGCTTGAGGTCGAGATAGAGGCAGCCAAGGCGATGGCCACGCTGGGGATCATTCCGAAGGATGTGATCCCGGCAATCGAATCCAAGGCGGGATTTGATGTCGATCGTATTAACGAGATCGAGCGCGAGGTCAATCATGACGTGATCGCGTTCCTGACCTCGGTAGCGGAAAAGGTCGGTCCGGAGGCGAAGCACCTTCACTTTGGCATGACCTCCTCGGATGTGCTGGATACATCGTTATCGCTGATAATGAAGCGCGCCGCGGCGATCATTGATACCAAGATCGGGATCGCGCTGGGGAAGATCAAAGAACTGGCGCTCCAGTACAAGAATAGCCCCACGATAGGCCGTACCCATGGAGTGTTCGCGGAACCGACGACTGCGGGACTCAAGTTCGCAGTCTGGTATACAGAGATATCGAGGGGGCGGGCACGGTTCGCGGCGGCAACTGAGAGGATCTCTGTCGGCAAAATAAGCGGAGCTGTCGGGAATTTCGCCAATCTTGACCCCAAGGTTGAAGAGATGGTCTGCGCGCGGCTCGGTCTGAAGCCGGCCGAAGTCTCAACGCAGGTGATTCAGCGCGACCGCCATGCGGAGTTCGTGACCGCGCTGGCGATACTGGCATCCTCGCTTGAAAAGTGCGCGACGGAGATACGGCATCTCCAGCGAACCGAGGTGGGCGAGATGATGGAGGGGTTTGCCAAGGGGCAGAAAGGCTCCTCGGCGATGCCGCACAAGCGGAATCCGATAACGGCAGAACGTATCTCCGGGATCGCGCGTATGGTGCGCGGGTACGCGGTCTCCGCAATGGAGAACATACCGCTCTGGCACGAGCGGGATATTGCGCACTCTTCGGTTGAGCGAGTGATCATTCCGGATTCGTGCATCATAGTTGATTACGGGTTGCAGAAGTTCATCGATCTGTTGACGGGTCTAGTGGTAAATGAGCAGAAGATGCATGACAATATCTTTCTTGGTGGAGGGATTGTCTTCTCACAGCGTCTGCTCTTGAAGCTGGCCGGACCGGTCGGTTCGCGCGAAGACGCGTATCGTATGGTGCAGCGAAACGCCATGGCGGCATGGGAGGGGAAGGGGCTGTTCAGGGATATGGTGAAACAGGATGCCGATATTCGGAAGCATTTGAAGGAGTCCGAGATCGACGAGTGTTTCGATCTGACATATTACACCAGGAATGTTGATGCCATCTTCAAGAGGGTGTTTGGCTCATGATCGCGCGTGAGGGGATACCATTTGTTCTCATCGGCCTGGTGCTAACTCTGGTCGCTATCTGGGGGGCTACGCGCTGGGACAGCCGTTGGTTGTTTGGCACCGCGTTGGTCTTTGGGATATTGACGCTCTTCACGCTGTTTTTCTTCCGGGATCCGGAGCGGAGTTTTGTTAATGGGCCGGGAGTACTGGTTTCACCGGCGGATGGGAAAGTGATCGATATTCGAACGGGGAGCGGACATCCTTATCTGGAGGGTGAGTACACCAAAGTGTCGATCTTTCTAAACGTGTTTGATGTGCATGTCAATCGGATACCATGCGACGGGTCGATTGATTACGTCAAATACAACCCGGGGAAGTTTTTTGCCGCGTTCGAGGATAAAGCGTCGGAACTGAACGAGCAGACAGAAATCGGCATGACAACATCGGGCGGACAGAAGATCATGTTCAAGCAGATCGCGGGGTTGATCGCGCGGCGGATCGTCTGCAAGTTGAAGGATGGTGACAAGGTTGTGGGGGGGGATCGGTTCGGGCTGATCCGTTTCGGATCACGAACAGAGCTGTTTGTGCCAGCGGGGACGACGTTGAGGATAAAGGTAGGTGATCGCGTGGCGGGCGGAGAGTCAATCATAGGCATGTTGCCGGTCAACAGAGCGCACGAGACAGCGATGGAGCAGAGACGTGAACGGTTATAGAGGAATATTCCCCGGTGTATTCACCATGGGAAACGTGGTCTGCGGTTTTATCGCGATCCTCTCTGTGCTCGAGGGACATATCACCGCCGCGTGCTGGTTTGTTATTTTGGCGGCGTTTCTGGACGCGCTGGACGGCAAAGTGGCGCGACTGTCCGGCGCGACCTCGCAGTTTGGTGTCGAGCTTGATTCGTTGGCAGATTTCCTGTCGTTCGGGTGCGCGCCGGCCGTGATCGTTTATTCGATCAAGTTGAGCGAGCTGGGGAAGTGGGGGTGGATCATCTCGATCGTTTTCATTATGGCGGCGGCGTATAGACTGGCTCGCTTCAATGTGATGGCGGATACGGAAGAGAAGAAAGATTTCGTGGGATTACCTGTGCCGATGGCGGCAGGGCTTTTGGTGTCGGCTATCATTTTTTCATACAAGATCTGGGGGCAGTTGGAGTACGGGGAATATCTTGTTTCAATGATCATAATCTGTTCGTTCCTGATGGTGTCGCAGGTACAGTATGACGCGATTCCTGACCGGTTCGATACGCGAATCGCTCGTATCAAGTTGGGTATCATACTGATAGCGGCCGTGCTCATTATTATCAGTCCAAGACATTTATTGTTTCCCTTTTTGGCGTTGTATATATTGTTTGGCATGATACGGGAGTTGTACCGCCTGTTCACGGTATCGGTCAGTAAAGTTACTGGCCGGCAGATGGTTAGACGGAAACGTCGAGACGAAAGAAAAAAGACAGAGCATGAGTAACAGTAAAAAAGCGGTGGTTTTCGTGAGATTGAAGGATGGTGTGCTGGATCCGCAAGGGGTCACTATCCAAAAGGCGTTGGTCCAGATGGGATTTCCGGATTTCCTGTCGGTTCGTAGCGGACGGTTCTTTGAGCTTGAAATCGACGGGAGCTCCACCGACATTGACCGGAAGATAAACGAAGTTTCATCCAAATTGTTAGCCAACCCGATCATCGAAAAATTCACGGTGGAGAAAAGCTGATGAAGTTCGGAGTGGTCACGTTTCCGGGCTCAAATTGCGATTATGACGCCTACGCCGCGGTGAAGCATGTGATGCACGGTGAGGTGGAGTTTCTCTGGCACAAATCCGAGGATCTGGCCGGGTGTGATGTGATCATTCTGCCGGGCGGATTTTCGTACGGGGATTATCTTCGTTCCGGCGCGATCGCTCGTTTCTCGCCGATCATGCGTAAGGTTATCGATTTCGCGAATTCAGGCGGTATGGTAATGGGGATCTGCAATGGTTTCCAGGTGCTAACCGAGGCAGGGTTGCTTCCGGGCGCTCTGATTCGCAACGATCATCTACGATTTTCCTGCAAGTATGTCTATTTGCGAACCGAAAGGACCGGTACCGCTTTCACTTCAATAATCCCCAAAGGGAGAGTCCTGAAGATCCCGATCGCCCATGGCGACGGGAATTATTATCACTTTGAGGGGGATATTCGGAAACTTGAAGAGAATCAGCAGGTGCTCTTCCGGTACTGTGACCCCACCGGCGCGATCACACCTGAATCCAATCCGAACGGTTCGATCAACAATATCGCGGGGATCATCAGCTCGGAAGGAAACGTGCTGGGGATGATGCCGCATCCGGAGCGGGCGGTTGAGTCGATCCTCGGGTCCACCGATGGCTTGCAGATACTGGAATCAGTGCGCCAGTGGTGTGAATCACCACGTATGGTAGGGAAAGCGTGAAGGATCGCGAACTCACGTTTATTATTATCGCGCTGCTGCTTGCGGCGATCTTGGGTGGCCTGGTTGGAGAACTGATCGGCCACATACTGCCGCCGGGCGGTGCCAAGACACTGTTCGAAAAGTCGGTACAGATTGGTTTCGCGCCGGTCACGGTCGACCTGTACGCGATATCGTTTACTATCGGATTGATGTTCAAGATTAACGCCGTGTCGGTGTTGTTCGTGCTGTTGGTGATCATCTATTTCCGATATTGGTACATGTAGGCAATTGCTCGTTAGGAGGCATACATATGTTCGGCATCGGCCCAATGGAAATGATACTGATCTTCCTGGCCATCCTGCTGCTGTTCGGGGCGAAGCGTCTTCCTGAACTGGCCAAGGGGTTGGGGCAGGGGATCCGTGAGTTCAAGCGCGCGATGAAAGATACCGCTGATGAGGTGAAGGGATCGACCGATGTCCGTCCGCAGGATCCGAATCGGATAGACCCGCCGCGTGATGACAAGAATACATCAACGCACTGAATAACCGCCAAGCGTTCAGGATCGTACTACTATGCAGAGCGGATTCACGCAGACCGACGCAGACAAGATCGGCGCATTACTGGAAGCGGAGAAGGTCACTTTTGAGAAGGATCATTTCCGCATCAAGGTATCCAATCAGGAAGAACGCCGGATACTCGTGCTCGAGGTTTATCCGGAGACAAGTCTGGGGAAACGCCGGGGGATGCTGGTCGTTGTCTATACAGGTACTTCGCACCTCCAGTTGCATAATTGCAACGGCTATGTCTCATCCGAAGAACTGGGTGAGGTGACTTTCGTCACTGAAAAGGGCGGCTCATTATCTGGATTGGTGGTGGAGAAGGGAGCTTCCTGCTCGCTCTACGCTTCGATCGACCGTGAGTTGATCTCATCAGACTTCACCCAGCTTGGGGTTGAAGTGATGTTGTCGGGTGTGGCGCTGTCGTTGGCGGAAGAGATTCTCGGAAAAGAGAACGAAGAAAGCTGATCAGATAGAGATCGGAAAGTGGTGAAGGGCGGATAAGATATCCGCCCTTTTTCTATGTCCACTAATAGCGATTTGGTATATCCGGCTGGATCACACCGAAGATGTTTCCCTCGGTGTCTTTGGCATAAAAGAGCTGTCCGACTCCCGGGATCGGGGTGATCGGTACGACCGCATGTCCTCCCGCGGATTCAACTCTCTGCAACATTGCCTGGACATCATCAACCTGGATAGTGCAGGGATACGCGATGACCGCATCGCCATCGATACCGCCGCGACGTCGCGTGAGGCCGCCATTAATGCCGGGGACACTGGGGTCGCCGGTCGTGATCATCCAATACTCCAGCGGACCATCCCACTTTTGGAATTTCCACTCGAAGCAAGAGCTGTAGAACGCGATAGCACGTTCCGGGTTCTCCGCATGGATCTCAAAATGCACGACGCGATACATAGACTAGACCTTTCCATAGTAAATCAACTCAGGTTCCGGTTGCAGTTTATGGGCAGTCAGGGAGGGTGTCAATCACACCTTGCAAATATGAGATGAGGAAGGAGAGGTCGCTGATGTCGATACGTCCGCGCCTGTCAATATTCGCTTCCGCATTGCAGGCAAATTGGTAGCCATCGCCAATAAAGAGATTGACCATGACATTCAAGTCGCGCAAATCAACACCATTGAGGCCATCGAGATTGCCGGTGGTACCGACGCAACAGGCGGGAGAGCGAGTCAGCAGGACGCTGTCAACGGTGGTCCCGGCTATGGACACGAATTTAATCATGAGGGTGGAGTCGGTAGCCTCGACAAGGTTTGCGCCATAGGTTCCATTGAAGCGAACGCGGCTGCCGGTGACCAGATTGAGCGCCGGGAATGAGTAGATACTTCGCCCGCCCAGTCCGCTGACAATATAGGTGAGTGAGTCGCCATCGTTGTTGTCATCGCGCAGTATCCGCTCATAGGTGTGGTCATGACCAGTGAGGACGAGCGATGCGCCCCAATTTTCGAAAGGCCATTGCATGCCAGGAGTAGAACCATGTTGCGCGGAGGAGTAGGGCGGATGGTGCATGAAGACGATCTTCCAGGGAACCTGTGAGGAATCGAATTGCGATTGCAGCCAGAGTCCCTGCGTCGAGTTGGGCGTGGTGCCATCGGGCTCCTGGAAATTGCTGTTGATAGCGAAGAAATGGACGGGCCCGCGGATAAAATCGTAATAACGCGGGTTACCGGAAGTTGCGGTAGTCGGGATATTCGTGCCGGGAAGGGTGAAGTACGATAGGTACGCGGAGAAACCACCACCATCGGAGTAGTCATGGTTTCCCGCTGACGGGAAGAAGCGATTGATAGGCGAACCGCTGCCGTAGCCGCCTATATAGGCTCCAATATAGTGGGAATAGAATTGGCCGATGTTGTAGTCGATCGAATTGGAGCCATAGCTATTGTCGCCGGTCGTGACAATGAAATCGACCTGCCATGAATCGATGAGGTTGGCGACCTGACTCTCGGCGACCGAACCGGATCCATAGTCTCCGATTACTGCAAAGCGAATCGCGGAAACTGCATTCTGGGACAGGCAGACTGAAATCAGTAGAAGGAGCGACAGGCGCACACGATTATCCATATATCGATAGTGTTTGTGAAATGACAGTAGAACACTTTCAATTTAGCATAATGGAGTGATTTACGCAACGATGAACAACGATCTATTCGTTGCGCAATGCTTCGACGGGGTCGATTCGGGCGGCCCGAGCGGAGGGGTAGTAGCCGGCCAGCAAAGAAACGACGAGGCCCAACGCGAGCGCGGCACCGATCAACCAGAAGGGGAGTGCGAAGAGGTCGATGCCGGTGATGCCTTCCTTGGCCATAAAATATTGAGCGACCCCTGACGCAATTCGGGTGATGGCCCATCCCAACAGGATGCCGAATACCGAACCGGCCAGGCCGATAACGGCCGATTCGGTCAAGAATAAAAAGCGGATATCGCGTTCGTCGGCGCCGAGCGACTTGAGAATGCCGATCTCGCGGCGACGTTCGAGCACGGACATGACCATAGTGTTGATAATGCCCAGTGATGCCGTAACCAGCGCGATGAGGCCGACCACGGCCAACGCGAGATCAAAGTAGAAGAAGAATTTCTTTATCTCTTCAAATTGAGCGGCGAACGAGAATGGCTTGAAGCCGAGCGCTTTCACGGAGTCGAGGATGGGCTGAGACATCACCATGGGGTCGATGTCGAGAGTCAGGTGCGCGTAGGTTTTGCTGCTCGAATCGGGTGAGATGCTGAAGAGGCTGCCGGAGGTAAGCGCAGCCAGCATCTCGGAGGGGTCGCCGCTGAAGGGACTGGCGGAGAGACGTCGTCCGACTTGATCTCCCACGATTATCGGGGCCATGTTGCGGGATTGCGGGCCAGATGACTGCAGCACGCCGACGACCGTAAGAGTCTCTATCAGGATATTCGGAGATTCCCAATAGCCTTTGAGGAAATTCGCCATGGCATTATTGAGTTCGTTGCGGAGTATCCGTTCTACATACGGGCGATGCATGATCGAGTCAAAATCTATCTCACGAAATCGATTCCGCACGTAATTGATATCAGGTGGAAGAACGCGTGCAAGCCCGGAGTCGATAGTGGGAATTTTCACACTCAGAATGATCTGTTTGCCGATGACCGAATCGGGGAATATCTGGCCGACTTCACGAATGAACCGATCAGTGACCAGTGCTTCGCGAGTGGAATCACTTGAAATCAACTTGCCGGTGCTCAAACCTGAAAAGAGTTTTGTCTGGAGGGCCTGCATGGAGATAGCCTGCGCCCGGGTTTCAAGCACCGAATCGCCGAAGATCGCGGTTCCTCCAAAGGCGTCGTACGGGTAGGCAAGGCGCACACCGGGGATTCGGGAGAGCTCCTCGAGAGCAGCTGCATCGAGCGGGCGGATCTGGAGTGTATCTTTCTCGCCTTCTTTTTCCCGCGGGTAGACCTGGACAGTGTTGAAAAGTCCGAGATTCTCGAATTGTTCTTCGATGCGCTGCTGATTACCGGCGCCAAAAGAGAGCATGGCGACAAACGTCGCGATAGCAATGACCACACCGGCAATGGTGAGGGTGGTACGGAGTTTCAGACGAACCAGATTCCCGGCGGAGATGGAAAGTGAGTCAACCAGCTTCACCGGTGGCCTCCCGCGGCGGACGGATCTTCGACAATCTTGCCGTAGTGCATCCGGATCATCTGACCAGCGAATGTGCGGGCCAGTTCGAGATCGTGGGTGACCATCACAACTGTCAGACCGCTGGCACTCAATTCTTGCATGAGCGTGACGATCTGGCGGGAATTTTCTTGGTCAAGGTTGCCGGTTGGTTCATCAGCAAAGAGAACTGACGGTTCTTTAACTAATGCTCGAGCGATAGCGACTCGCTGCTGCTCGCCGCCAGAGAGGTCGGCTGGGCGGTGAGTCATGCGCTCAGCCAAGCCGAGGCGTGCAAGCATGGCTGACGCCTTGTCGCGACGCTCATTTCGGGGCGTGGAATCGAAAAACATGGCCAATTCGACATTCTCGAGCGCCGTGCGATGATTGATCAAATTGAAGGATTGGAAGACCATCCCGATATGGGTTCCGCGGTACCCCGCCAGTTGACGTCGGGAATAGGAGCTGAGGGACTCGTCTCTGAAGCGGATATCACCGCCGGTGGGCGTGTCGAGTCCAGCGAGCAAGTTCAAGAGAGTGGATTTGCCGGAACCAGAGGAGCCGACAATAGCAAGAAACTCTCCCTGGTGAATAGTGAGGTCGACCTCGTCGACGGCCTTGATCGTCTGGGGGCCCCGATGGTAATACCGGCTGAGTTTTGCGGCTTGCAGAATTGTGTGGTTCTGGTCGATCATCGGGTCCAATTGGCTGTTTTCGGTCACACTCGAAATTGGTTTACAGCTCACCTCATTCAGGATACGAAAAACCGCTCGCGCCAGTTGCCATGTGTGTTAAGATAACCTCTTTGCCGGATTGAAGATACCATGTTAAGTGCGCATACTACAAGGTAAAGTTAGTAGGGATTACTCATTTTGAAGTGGGGTGGAAACTTATGGGCGAGCACTGCGTATCGGAGTGTGAATAGAGTGGTTGGCGGACAGAAACGCGTGCGAAGCGACAAATTCCGATTCCTTCGATATTTCACTAGACTATCTTCATCCCCTGGACGTCTTATTCTGTCCGGGGCAGTCACCCTGTCGCGAACCAAGAACGAACACCAATGATATTTCACCACTACACGGAACTCGCAGAAGGAGTAGACCAGTGAGAAGGATTTTACTGCTGGTATCTGTCATGCTATTGCTGGCGGGCGCGTTGATGGCGCAGTCACTGCCGCAGTTGAAGACGGAGAAGTATGTTTTGCCGAACGGGCTGGAAGTGATACTGCATGAGGACCATTCGATCCCGATGGTCAGTGTCAACATCTGGTATCATGTCGGTTCGAAGAATGAGAAGCCGGGTCGAACCGGTTTCGCGCATCTCTTCGAGCATATGATGTTCCAGGGGTCCAAGAATTTTGATGGCGATTACTTTGTGCCGCTCGACAAGATCGGCGCGGATTGCAACGGGTCGACATCGGAAGATCGCACCAATTACTGGGAGAATGTGCCATCGGAGCACTTGGAGACAGCTCTGGCCATGGAGTCTGACCGGATGGGGCATCTGCTCGATGTATTCACGCAGGAGAAGCTGGACAACCAGCGGGATGTCGTGAAAAACGAGCGTCGGCAGGGTGTCGATAACGCGCCGTACGGAGTGCAGGAAGATGTTCTTCCGCTCCTGATCTATCCGATGGGGCATCCGTATTCCTGGTCAGTGATCGGAAGTATGGAAGATTTGAGCGCGGCATCGGCGGATGACGTGAAGGACTTCTTCAGAAAGTATTATACACCGAGCAACGCCTCACTCTGCTTGGCCGGGGATTTCAATTCCGCGGCCGCGAAAGAACTGATTGAGAAATACTTTGCGCCGATCCCGGCAGGGCCACCTGTGGAGCGGTACACTTCATGGATCCCGGACATATCGTACGAACGTCGTGCCGTGGCCGAAGATGAGGTAGAGCTCCCGATGGTGATCATGGCCTGGCACTCGCCGGCGTATTATGCGCCGGGTGATGCAGAGGCGGACTTGCTGGCTGATGTGTTGAGCAATGGGATGAACTCGCGTCTCAATGAAGCGCTGGTCTATCGCCTCCAGATCGCCGATCAGGTGTTTGCGTATCAGGGGTCGCGTGAGATTTCCAGCCAGTTTACGATCCAGGCGGTAGCCAAGCCTGGGCATACGGCTGAAGAACTTGAGAAAGCGATAGATGTCGAATTAAACAAGCTGCTCAAGACCGGCATCACCGCGCGCGAACTGGAACGGGCCAAGACCAACTGGGAAGTGTCGTTCATTCGCCGTCTGCAGAATATCGGCGGGTTTGGCGGCAAAGCCGACATCCTGAACCAGTACAACGTATCGCTGGGATCACCGGACAAGTTGGAGTGGGATGTCAATCGCTATCGCAGTGCGACTCTCGAAGGGGTCAATCAGTTGGCAAAGACATATCTCGCGCCGAACAAACGCGGAGTACTGTATATCGTCCCGCAGGGGAATCTGGTGGCCAAAGAGACCGGTATCGATAGAAGCGTGAAGCCGACACCAATGGCGGAAGCGCCGTTCACGGCACCGACCGTGCAAAGCTCGACATTGGCGAACGGGATGCAGATCCTGTTGGTCGAAGACCACCGCCTGCCTCTGGTCGATATGTCGTTGATGATCGAGCGCGGGTGGACCTCGGATCCGGCCGGCAAGTTTGGACTGGCGTCGCTTACCGCTGACATGCTGGACGAAGGATTCAAGAAGCTGAACGCGCTGCAGATTTCCGATACTATCCGGATGCTCGGCGCAAACGCCGGTTCCGGCTCGAGCTATGACGAGACCCACGTCAATTTAAATGTGCTGAAGCGGAATTTCGCGCCGGCAGTCGGTCTGGTTGCCGATATGGTGTTGGCGCCGACCTTCCCGCAGAACGAACTCGACCGGCTCAAAAACGAGCGGTTGTCGGCCATCGAGGCCATGAAGTCTGAGCCACGCCAGCTTGGGTCAGTTATCTTCCGCGAGAAGTTGTACGGCACCAATAGCGCCTATGGGCAGCCGGCCTCGGGGAACGGAACAGAAGCGTCATTAGCCGCGATCACGCGCGACGATGTCCTGAAATTCTATCAGGCGCACTATTTCCCGAATGTGACGACAGTGGCAATAACCGGCGACATCACGATGGCAGAAGCAAAGGCGCTGTTCGAGAAGTCGTTTGCCACCTGGAAACAGGGGACGCCGGCTGAGGTGCCCGCTCCGACACCGATAACGCATACGTCGCCGACTGTCTATATCGTAGACCGTCCGGGGGCGCAGCAGTCCGTGATCTTCGCCGGGTATCCGAGCATTCCGCCGACCGACCCGGATTATCTGCCCTTCATCGTCTTCAATAGCCGGTTGGGTGGTGATTTCACCAGCCGTATCAATATGAATCTGCGTGAAGACAAGGGATTCACGTACGGTTCATACTCCGCCCTCGGGTCGAACAAGCTGAGCGCGCCATTCAGCGTAGTGGCGCCGGTGCAGTCGCAGTCGACCAAGGAAGCGCTGGTTGAGATTCTGAAAGAAATGAAGGATGTTATCTCGACCCGGCCGCTGACCGATGAGGAACTGACCGATGCCAAGACTTCGATGGTGAAGTCGTATCCTCAGGGATTCCAGAATTTCGGCGGCATAACGATGCAACTTCGCTCGCTGGCATTGTACGATCGGCCGCTGGATTACTGGAAGACGCGAGTCAACCAGGTACAGGCGATCGATCAGGCGAAGGTCAAGGAGATCGCAGGCAAGTATGTCCGCCCGAATGACCTGACGATCGTGATCGTTGGGGATAAGGCCAAGATCGAAGAGGGGATCAGATCGCTGGGGATAGGGGAAGTATCGTCGCTGTAAAGTGGCGGTTGAGATCTGAGAATCTGGACCCGGTGGCTACGGCCGCCGGGTCTTTTTGTTGGCTGGTTGACAGAGGTTGTCGGTATAATTGGAAAAGTCAATCAACCCGGAGGTACGCTATGAAACCGATGTATATGTTCGCGGCAACGGCACTGGTGATTCTGGGGATTGGGTATTCAGTTGCCGTAGAAAACGAGAAGGGAGCGCCAATGCGACAGGCGTTGGATCTCGGAGGGTGCGAAGATTGCGGAGTTGAGAAGTTGACGGATGATGAACTGGGGCGGCTGGTGACGATCATTGCCTCTCGGCGCGGTTTCTCCTTTCTGGATGAATCGGCGAGGCAGTACCTTCGTAAGCAGGGGTGGGTGCCAGCCGAGATAATCGGGTATCGTCCGGATACATCGATCGCGGACTCATCGGATGACGTCCTGATGATGGTGGTCAGGGACGGTAAGTTGTACGCGATGGAGTCGCCGATGGGGGAAGAAGCATGGCCGACCGGGCTGTTCTGGACGAAGGCGGTTTTTTCGAGCAGTTGGGAAGTGATCGACCCGGAGGGGAAATCGGTGAGCTGCGATATATCTGAGTTGAGGTAATAGCCTTCAGATTAGGATTGTGTTCGATAATCTCAGACTTCATATTTGGACTAACAGGTCCGGTATTGAATGGAGGGATCGTGCGACGCATCTCGATTTTCGGTTTACTCGCGGTGACGTTTGGTCTGGTTGTGGGAGAGATCAGGGCGGAGGATTGGTATGACAGACCCAGTGACCACCTTAGATTCATTGTAGACACCGCGGAAAAGAGCTTGGACGGTGAACTGGTTCGGGTGGAGGATACGATCGGTGTGTTTCTTTCGGTATATGCCGCTGCGCCACGTTTTACTTCCGGTCCTATCCAGAGCATCGTAGATTCGCTGAACTACTTCATAGTCAAGTTCATCGACCAGCACTTTGAGCTTCGGTCAAGGGGCACCCTACAGGAGCGTGTAGATGCCGAATTCGATTCCATAGTCAATGAATGGGATGATCACAGCAATCTTCTGGGAGGCGTAACTTGGAAATTGGAGGTCGACTATCTCGACCACCGAATCCTGTCGCTACGACTCTATGAGAGTACATGTATTAGCTGCAATGGCCATCCTTCAAGAGAATACTACTTCCACTCTGCACTACCAGACCTAAGGGCGCTATCGTCAGAGAGTCTGTTTGTCGTTGACGCACAGCTTTATCTTGACTCTGTTGGCGCATTCGCGTTTCGGCGAGATCAAGCGATTCCCGAGGGATCGACTTTTCACGAGGCAGGATATGGTTTTCGAGGCCTAAATTCCAATTTCCAGATCACAGATTCGGGTTTAGTTTATCTCTTTAACGCTTATGAGATTGCCTCCGGTGCTTACGGAGAGTCACATGCCTTTCTCTCCTGGGAGCAGCTCAAGCCGGTGATTCGTCCGGATGGGCCTTTGGGATGGGTGCTAAAAGAAGACTGACATCACTCGTTCATTTATGATACAAAATCAAAGCCGCCGGTGTTGGCTTCCGGCGGCTTTGCTTCGTTAGAGACAAAAATGAAGCGAAGAAATGGTCTTACCTCTGGGCGAACGACTCCACGAAACCGTGCAGATCATTCGCGATTTCCGACGCCTTCTGATACCGTTCGGCCGGGACTTTCTTCAGCGCCCGCATAATGACATGGTCAAACAAGAGCGGGATCTGGGGGTTGATGACCGACGGCTTTTCCGGCTCGTTGTTCATGATCGAGTAGATGAGCGAAGTGATATTCTCGCCCTTGAACGGCCGGCGACCGAGCAACATTTCGTACATGACAACACCGAGGGAGAAGAGGTCTGCACGGCGGTCGATCGGGACCCCCTTGAGCTGTTCAGGTGAAATGTAGTTTGGCGTACCCATCGCGATGCCGGTCTTGGTCATGGAGTTTGAATCGACGCGAGCGATACCGAAATCCATCACCTTGACCTTGTAATCAGCCAGCACCATGATATTGGCGGGCTTGATATCGCGGTGGACGATACCTGCCGCGTGGGCGTATTCCAGAGCCTGGCAGATCTGCGTGATCATCTGGGCGATGATCTTATAATTGAACTTCACCTTCTTGCGGATCAGGTTTTCGAGCGTCTGACCCTCGAGGAACTCCATAGCGATATACTGCAGTGGGCCCTCGGAGCCGACATCGTAGATGGTCACAATATTCGGGTGCGACAGCTTACCGGCGGCCTGTGCCTCGCGGTAGAGACGCTCTTTCAGTTCCTCCAATTCGGCCGGGTCATTGACGAAGTCCAAACGGATAGTCTTGAGGGCGACCGGGCGGTTGATAGCCGGGTCGATGCCGCGATAGACTGTCCCCATGGCGCCTTTGCCGAGTACACCGCTTATCTGGTAGCGGCCGAGGTTCTTGATCTCGATCTCACCGGAAATTGAACGGGAGGATTCGCCGGTATTAGAGCTGCCGTAATCCTGGCTGGCCATGATGGCGTCGTCATCGCTTGAATCATCAAATGAAGACGCAACCGTGCTGTGAGCTTCAGAGGCGGACGTGTGATTGTTCTCAACCACTGGTTCAGCATCAAGCGTGCGCTTTTCGTGTTCAAAATAATCCGCCGATGAGTCGAAGGCGGTGGTCTTCTGAATAGAGGGGTCATTGGCCGTAGTTTTGAGTTCGCGAACGGGCGCGGAGGCCAATTGCGCTCTTTCTTCTCTCGCGCGGGCTTTGTCCGAAACTTTTGGCTTCTTTTCGGTTGCGGGCTTGTATGACTCCGCCGACAAGATCCCGGTTTCAAGAAGCGGTGAGGCGACCGCAAAGAGGATAAGTTGCAGAGCGATGTACATCGTGTTCGGAAGCGTCTGGAAGGACGCGACCATGAAATAGTTGATATTGGCGAGCACCAGAAGCGAGCCGGCCAGAACCACTAGACGGTACATGAGCGGGATGTGGGTAAGGACGACCGCGCCGATCGCTCCGAGAGCGAAAAGAATTATCAGGTACGTCGAGGTCGGGCGGTCGTGAACCGCCAGGTGCTTGCCGCTGATAATATTGTCCGCTACTGTGGCGGTGATCAGAAGGTCGCTGGTCACTTCGTTGACCGGCGTTTTGAACTGATCGGACAGCGCGGGGTCATCGACACCGATGATCACGAGTTTATCTTTGAGTCGTCTAAAATCGAAATTCTGGCCCAGAATGTCATTAGCCGAGTATCTGGCGAAGGGGAGACCTTCGCTATGGGTGACAAACAATTCACCCTTGGCATTGACCGGGATACGATGACTTCCGACATCGATGCTGCCATCGCCGTTCACCTTGATATCATCCGACTTAACGTCGAGATAGGCGGCAGCCGCGGCGAGCGGCAGGGACGGATAATAGTAGCCATCAAAGTACTGCGTCATTGGCTGATGCCGTACGACCTGATCATCGTCGGGGACGATGAAGTCAAAGCCGAGGCGTGGATTGTTGTCCAGCAGTCGTTCGGCGGGGAGAAAGACCTTACGCACCCACAGACCCTTTTGATCTTCAGCCGAGATCAACGCCTTATCGGCGGTCATAGAATGGTTGAAGAGGTGTTTTGGGTTTGCGGTTTTGTTGCTCGGGAAGGTTCCCAGGGCGATATCGTACGGAAGGACCACGTTGGAAACCCAGGTAAGCTGGTCAGCCAGGACCTTGGTATAGCCGGCAGAGTCTTCCTGCGCGTTTTCCGGGAGATCAAGATCGATCACCACGGCTTTGGGTTCCCCCTGACCCACGGCGGCCACCAGGTCGCCGACCAGGTCATAGTGCCAGGGCCAGTTGCCGAAGGCGTTTTGTGCCGGTCGGTCAATGGTGACAAGAACCGTGTTGGGGCGCATGTCATCAGAGGCGGTCATGCGACAGAGCGCGTCGTTGACCGACTGCTGCAGCCTACTGATCGGCCCGATATCATTGATGGCCAGGATGACCACAAAGATGCTTATCAGTAGAAAAAGGATATACGGTGAATATTTGGACATAGGGGCCTCGCTCTACCTTCCTGCCGCCAATCGAGTGATCAGCATGGCCGGGAGATTCGCTTGCTGCATTTTCTGTTGGGTTCTCTGTATGTCATAATCAACCCGACGATAGGATATCTCCTGGGCGTCGGTGTCGTAAATCGCGTAACAGGCGCGGGGGTCATTGTCCCTCGGTTGCCCGACCGAGCCGACATTGACGATGTATCGCGCTTCTTCATCCGGTTCAAAGTCGTGACCGACTTTGCGGCGGTGCTCAAACTGCTCCGCCTCTGTGAAGATCATCGGCAGGTGCGTATGACCGACAAAGCAGATCTGTTCGACAAAGCTGCGAAAAGCGGCATCGGCCTCACCCGCGGTCAGAATGTAGTGCCATTCTCCCGGCATATAGGGTGACGCATGGACCAACTGCGCGTTACCAACAGCTTTGTTCATCGTGCACTCAGCGATGATCGAAAACGCCCGATCATTCAACTGTTCCTGGGTCCAGGTCAGCGAGACCTGAGCGACGGGGTTGAGATGTTCCTGGTCGAGATGTCCCAAGGCCGCATGTTCATGGTTCCCGAGGAGCATCGTGTCACAATTGCTTCTCACCAGCTCAAGGCAAGCCAGCGGGTCGGAACCGTACCCGATCATGTCGCCAAGCGAATGGATCGTGTCGATCCGCTGGGTCGCAATATCTTTCAGGACCGCTTCCAATGCTTCCAGATTGGCATGGATGTCCGAAATCAGGGCATGCCTCATTAGTTAGTGTCCCTCGACAAACTTGAACGAGGTTTTGCCCACCGAAACTAGGTCGCCATTCTTCAGGACGGCGCGTTCGACAACCTCACCATTGACCTTCGTTTTGCCACCGCGACCGAGGTTCACGATGCAGAAGCACCCAGGCTCCTGAACGATCTTAGCCTGGATACCGGAGAGGAGGAACCCTTTGGCATGGACATGCACGAATTTCGCCTTGCCGATAGTGGTGACGTCGCGATCGAGACGGAACTCTGAGAAGTCAGCGTTGTCTTCGCCGAGCAGGACGGAGCCGCCGTATTTGGCGACGATCTCGCGTTCGAGACGGTCGTTCTCGATCATCTCTTTCTGCTTTTTGGTGTTAAGCACCATGGTGCCGTCCATATTGGCGGCTTCCTCGGCGGCGGATGAGTCGCGGCGATAGATCAACGAGTACTTGCCGATCATGATGATATCCTGATCGCGCAGTACTTCTTCGGTGACTTTGCGATTGTTCACAAAGGTACCGTTCAGCGATTCGTTATCGATGATCACAGCGGCGTTGTTATTGAATTCGATCATCGCGTGTTTGCGCGAGACGCCCCGGTTTTCTAGCACGATATCATTATCGTTGGTGCGACCGATGGAGATCCGTTTCTTTTCGGTCACGATCCTCTCGATAATCTTGTCATCGTATTTGACAATGATCTCCGGCATAGGATGTCCCTTCCGTTGTGTATAGCAGAGCCTTTTATTGTCGAATCAAAGGACTATCGCGGCCGGGCAGACCGGGCTGCCGCAGGTCGAAATAGGCATAGTTCTATTGTCGGCAAGAGGATATGAAACTTAAACCTGCGGGGGATTCCCAATAACCGGCGGTTGGGTGTCAAGATTCGGGTGAATCGAAACTATTTGCGCAGGGGGACAATCCATTCTATATTGGCGGCCGTATCCTTTAGTCAATAGGTAGGTTATGAAAACTCTTGTTGTTGCGCTGCAGAAGGATGGGAAGCTTGTATCGGCCTCTCTTGAGGCGATAGAGGCGGCCAAATCGGTGGGTGGAGAGCTTTTTACCTCGGTTCTGGCCGCTGACGCGGCTGGTTTGTCCGCCGGCCTTGCCAGCAAGGGCGGGGGGAAGGTACTGGCGGTTTCCGACCCAACTCTCAGGTATTTCACCGATGATCTGTATGCCAGAGTCATTTCTGGTCTGATAAAGAAGTACGCGATCGAGTTGGTTATTTGCCCGGCGACGTTTTATGGCAAGGCGCTTTTGGGACGGCTGGCCGCGATGCACTCAGGTAGTATGGCCTCAGACGTAACGCAAATCACCGCTGAAAGCGGTGCGGTGAAAGTGACTCGGCCATCGTTTGGCGGTTCGGTGGTGTCTCAGGTCGGTTCGACCGGCGGGACATTCTTTGTATCGCTGCGACCGAAGATCTACCCTGAGTCAACTTCAGGCTCAGGCGAGGTAGTGGTAGAGGGTCTGGATGGCGCGTCTGCCAAAGCGACCATCAAGGAGATGAAGCAGGAGTCCTCCGGTACCGCCAATTTGGCGGAGGCGGATGTGATCGTTTCTGCCGGACGAGGCATCAAAGGGCCTGAGAATGTTGATCTGATAAAGGGACTGGCCGAAGCATTGGGAGGGGCGTTTGGCGCGTCGCGCGCCATAGTTGATGCCGGCTGGGTACCGTACGCTACCCAGGTTGGGCAGACCGGTCGGACGGTCAATCCGAAGCTATATGTGGCGGTAGGGATATCGGGCGCGATCCAGCACCTGGTCGGTATGCAGACGGCGAAGACGATCGTGGCGATCAACAAGGACAAGGACGCGCCGATCTTCAATATCGCGAGCTATGGTATCGTGGGGGATCTGTTTGAGGTGGTGCCGGCGTTGACCGCGAAGTTCAAGCAGGAACTGCACAAGTAAATCGGTCAAAACAGTTGAAGTGAAAAAGCCCCCGCGTTGCGGGGGCTTTACTTTTATCTGTGCTTTCCAAGTATTGGAGGTGGCGGGGCGGCAACATTAATAGTGATCGAATCGCTGACCGTATTGCAGGCGTTGTACGCGAAGAACCTGACCACGAAGATTCCCGGGTCATTGAAAGCAATACCCGGATTGGTGGCTGTGGAGTCAAGCCGTCCGTCGCCAAAGTCCCACAGGAAGCGCGTTCCGGTAGTTGCGGTCTGCGTGAAGTCGACGGTCTCACCGGCCGTGATGCTCGAATCAGATGCTTCGATATTACAGGTGGCGATGGAGTCGGCAATGATGATCCGTGTGAAACGATCCTGACCACCGGTGTTGGATACTGTTAGCACTACCGTATAAGTACCGGCGGCTTCGAAGGTGAAGGCCGCGTCGCGCGTGATGGCGCTGTCACTGTTGTCGGTATTAAATTGCCAATTGTAGGTCGTGATAGAGCCAGTGGACGTATTCGTGAAATTAACGGACAACGGGATACAGCCTTGAGTAGTATCCGCAATAAAGGATGCGCGTGGAATGCTGTCCCAGCGTTGGACAGATTCCGTAAGAAGTGTGACGGCGTAATCCGGGTTATGGATGCCGCGCGAGCCGTCTTTCTTCACGAACAAGTAGTTATAGAGGATTCGCGCTTCATCGGCGTTGACTGTGGAGTCAATATAGTACGCGGTAGAGTCGGTGTCTGCGCCAGTCAGCACATGAGCGCTGATCAGGTAGCCGGCGAGAGTACTACTGAGTGCGCGGATCGAGTCCTGAATCGGTTTATTGTCAAAATCGGTCAGCGGAGCCGACAGGTGGCACCCGGATTTGTTGCAGTTGTCGAAGTACTGCTCGCCGCTCTGGTCATCCTCGAGCCTAAACGTGTGCTCACCGAACTGGTACGCCTTGCCGGTCCCGAAGTGACAGGAGAGGCAACCATCCTGAGCGGCAACAGTGGCGTGTGTGTTGGTGAAGGCAGTGTTGCCGAACCTGAATCCACCCTTTCCGATCAACATGTGGGCCTGTGAGCTGTAGTGAGCGGCATCAACGCCGAGCGTATCCAGGTCAACTTCGACCGCGTTGGCCGGAATGGTCGGGACTGTGACCGCTTGGTGACAGACCACGCACATATTGGATTTGCCCATATCGTAGTCAAAGTCGCCGGCTAATATGACTGGTTTCTCGAATCCGCGCAGGGTGTCGATCTGCCAGGAGCCGTAATCGCCTGTGTGCGGCATGTGGCAGGTGAAGCAGTCGATGGCCGAGGGGGCCTGTTGGGCCGAGGTAGAGCCGTTAGCGACGAAGGCTATGAAACCCTCGCTGGTGTGGCACTGGGGGCCACAGACGTTGGTTTTGCGTTCTTTGGTGTTAAGTTGAACGACCGCCTCGATCAGTTCCGGGGAAGCATGCTGTGAGGTTGCCCACTGACCTTTGGGTTGCTTGATGGCGTTGTCATCATCGCTGTGACAGCGCAGGCAGTCCTCGCCCAGGGTACTGTCAAAGAAGGTGTTGTTGTTAACCTCGGTTGTCAGATCGTCGCATCCGACGGAGACCAACATTGACAGTGAGGCGAGAAGGACCAGCAAACAGATCAAGGGGATAAGGCGCATGTCAAAACTTCCTCGGGTAGGCGTGCATTCTTTGATATATACGTCAGGGTTCAGGAAACTGTCAACGTAATTGTGCGCTGGAAGGGGTCCACGATGGTCGGCAATTGGGTCGGTTGACACGGCTTCAGTCCGGTTTGTTGCAAAAGGTTACGCCGGTCGCTTTGAATTTGAATCTCCTTGCGCCAGAGCGGTGTATCACGTATGTTGGCACTCTCGATGCGGGAGCCCACGCAATAGGGGGATATCCGCACAAGCGATACATGCAGATGATGCTGCTTTGGAACATGCACACCTTCTGGCAACGAGGTATCTTTTGACTAAGCTTCTCGGCGCCGTTCTCCTGATTTTGGCACCGGCCCTGGTGCTGGCGGGACCGGCCCACTTCTATGACCAACCCGACACCACCTACGCCACCAACGTCGTGATCGACATCATCGAACACAACGGCGGCATCTGGTTCGCCACCGGGGAGGGAGTCAATTACAGCTTCGACAACGGCGAGACCTGGCTGTTATACAACACCAGCAATGGTTTGGTTGGAAATGATGTGTCGGCAATATATTCGAGCGGCACACGTCTCTGGATAGCCACCAACCATATCGGAGTTGTGGCGGGAGGGGAAGAAGTCTTCTCGGACGGGATGTCATACACCGACGACAACGGTCTGACCTGGGTGACGCCGGACTGGGATGACACTCTGCAATTCCCCAAGTACATCACCGGGCCATACCGCACGATCTATGATATCGCTGGGGCGGCGGATTTTCGTGGTGATGACTGGGTCTTTGCGACAGCTTTTGCCGGAGCGGTGCTGGCCTCCAATGACAATGGCAACACCTGGAAGCGGATATTCGCGACCCGCGATGATTCGCTCAATTTTGTGAATGCCTACAATGGTCAGGATACACTCTGGTGGCGGAACAGGGCATTTTCGGTAGTTGCCGATACCTCGCATGGTGATTCATTGCATGTCTGGATCGGAACCGCGGGTGGCATCCTCCAGTATGTGTATCTCATCCCACGTGACAAGTTCTCATCGCTGAGAATACAGAAAGTCGCGCTGTGCGAGAGTTGCACGGCAAGCGGCGACAACTATGGCTGGTTTGGCGGGGTAAATGGGGTGACGGGTGGCAGAACGAATGGCGGGACATTCTGGACTCGCTTCTTCCAGGAAGATTTCATTCCGGCAGATGCCAGACAGACAACCGCGTTGCAGGAATTTGGCGGAGTGCTGTTTGCCGGATTCAGTGATTCGGCTTCAAATGTTTCGCAGGGACTGTGGGTATCGACGGATCTGGGAGACACTTACTCGTCCGTCGGTCTTGATTCAGTCACAGGCGCAAATCGAGTTGTTCGAGACTTTGCCTCGATGAATGATCGCCTCTACATGGCCGCCGAT
Source organism: uncultured Ignavibacteriales bacterium (assembly GCA_964397415.1). Taxonomy (GTDB): domain Bacteria; phylum Zixibacteria; class MSB-5A5; order GN15; family FEB-12; genus FEB-12. The sequence continues at coordinate 106,853 of CAYNIJ010000001.1, forward strand.
CAAGGGGGGCTCTGGGTCACCCAAGACACCGGAACTACATGGACGCGGCTATATTTGGACTCAGCGGCGACCGGTCTCTCCAATGAGCGGAACATCACGCACTCAGTCGAGGCACTGGGCGATACACTCTTTGTCGGGACAGACTCGGGTCTGACGACGTTGTTCATGGATGCAAACGGGAGTATCGACTCAGTCAGACACTATGTGCCGGACCTTGACTCGTCATCGCTTGGTGTTCACCAAATCAGATTGCAGCTTTTTACCGACTCCATTTCGTTGGTCAATGATTCGTTCGCGATTTGGACGATCAATCGTCCGGCTGGCGGCGGGGGCAGGCAGACGGTTTCGGTCTCGTTTGACAGGGCCGAGAGCTGGAAGTACTACCGGGCCAACGGGACGACCTACGATGTCGCGCCAGTAAATGTCCCGGTGGACAACGTGAAGAACGTTTATTTTGTCGGCCCCAATGGCGTGCAGTTGGTCTCGATGGGAATCGACCCTGATTATATCGAAAACGCTATTATCGCCGACGCCGTCGATACTACAGTCTTGCTGAGTACGGATACGGTGTTCTCAGTCACCACCAAGGGAGATACGCTGGTGTTCGGCGGAGTCCGCGGAGCGGCGATCTCGTTAAATCGCGGTTCCACCTACCGGATCTACGGCGCGAATTTCAATCCGGTAAAGCCGGACCTGGTGATCTCTTACACCGTAAATTCGACGATCAATGTTGACGATGGAAGCATAACCGCCGGACTTATTGGGAATTTTATCCCTGCGCTGGCGATTCAGTATTTCACCCCGGATAGCGCCCAGATCATCGCCTCGTGCCGCCCGACGACGTCCGGCGGGAACGGTGTATCGATCGGACGTGTCGTCGAAGTGCGCGATACACTCGGCACGCTGCTTGGTTACAAGTATCGTTGGGATGTGGTGTATCTCAGGAATTTTGCCTGGAATATGGAAGCGCTCGGCGACACACTTCTAATGGCCACCGATGACGGTTTGATTGTAGGCTGGAATTTCGACGAGCCGCCTTATAGCAATAAGCAGTTCGACACGCTGGCATTCCGCAACGCGGAGGGAAAGGATCTGATACTTCCGGGCACACCAGCCTACGCCGCGCGAGTGTCCGGCGACAATCTCTGGATAGGCACAGACGACGGCACAGTGCGCATTGATGTGAACGACCTGACCGATCAGCGGCTCTTCATCCGCACGGATCCTTCGGAAGAAGCGTACGCTTTCCCCGTTCCATTCAGTCCGAACCGGGATGACCCTGTCAGATTCCATTTTGACGTACCGACCACTGGCAATGTGACGCTTGAGATTTACGATTTCGCCATGAATCTGGTGGCGACTCCGATCGACGCGGTGAGCTACGAAGCGGGAACTTACCCGCCGGGTCCAAGCGGGGATCAGCGGCCGTACTGGAATGGTCGAAATGACAATGGAGATGTTGTCGCGGTGGGGATGTATTATTTCAAGCTGACCTTCGCGAATGGTGAGTATACCTGGGGCAAACTGGCGGTGGTACCGTAAGGAGCGCATGGCAATGAAATCAAGCATACTGATCATCTGTTTCGTGCTGCTGGCGTCCTGCGGTCTGATGGCCCAGGATGGCAATGGCGGTTACGCCGGCGCGTTCTTTCAGGTGCCGGTAGGCGCCCGTCCGACCGCGATGGGCGGGGCATACATTGGGATCTCCAATGATGGCGCGGGGATCCTCTTCAACCCCGCGGGATTGTCGATGCTGTCGCGTCCATTGTTCGCGACCTCGTATCGTTTTCTGCAGCTCGACCGAAAGTTGGGTTACGCTACGGCGCTTTTCCCGGTCAAAGGACAATCGGTGCTGGGCGGAAGCTGGTTGTATTCGGGGTCGGGTTCTGTCGCCACTCGCGACCGTGACGGTGATCTGATCGGTACGGAGATAGAGCAGCAGAACCATCAGTTTTCGATCATCTTCGCCAAGAGATTCGAGAACTACCTCTCAGCGGGAGTGAAGCTGAATTATTTGCATTCGAATTTCGCGGAAATGGCCGCGTACTCGATCGGATTTGATGTCGGTGTCATGTTGCATGTCGACCGGATGATCGATAGAGAGAAACGCGACCTGATGAAGGTGCAGGATATTCAGATCGGGCTGGCCCTACGTCAGTTGGGTATGAAATACCGCTGGGACACGGAGAAACTCCCGACCGCCCTGGGAGGCGATGTCTACGCGTACTCGCAGGATGACGATGTTCCACCGGATATCGGCCTGGGAGCTTCGGCGCGCTTCTTGCAGAGAAAACTACTGTTCGCCGCGGATATCACGAAGAATTTGGAGCAGGATATAGTCCCGCACGTTGGCGCGGAGTACAATGTGACGAAGATGTTCGCGCTGAGGGCCGGCTATGGTTCAAGTCGCGCCTCGGGTGGACTGGGATATCTGTTTAAGATCGGGGATAATACGCTGGCGATAGATTACGCCTTCTCCACCGACCGGGTAGATGAAGGTTCGGAGCATATTTTCTCCTTTGACCTTCTTTTCTGAGGAAGTTGTGATGAAACGTCTGGCCATGCTGGTTTTGATCCTTACCGTAGGCGGTGGGGTGTCGCAGGCAACCGTGGTGGATGGTCTGGCGATGATGAAGATCGAGCCGGGGGCGCGTCCATCCGGGATGGGGGGCGCATTTGCCGCGATCAGCGATGATCCGTTTGCCCCGGCGTACAACCCGGCGAACGCGACCGGGGCGGACAGATTTCGGATCAGTTTTGGCCATATCGAGTATTGGGAAAATGTCCGTCTGGAGACAGGGTATTTTGCGTCGCCACTGAAGGGGAAATTCTGGGTGCACGGCGGAATTCGCTACGCGTCCCTCGGCGACCTTGAGATCAGGCAATTTCCAACCGCAGAGCCGCAGGCACTGGCGGATGTCAATGACATCTCATTCAAAGCCGGATTGGCGTATCGATTCAGCGACAAGTTGTCGGCCGGATTTGGCGCCGGGTGGTTTATCGAAAAGATAGAGGCCTGGAGGGGATCCTCGGCCAATATCGATGTTGGATTATTGTATCAAGTGAGCCCGATCTGGAAGATCGGCGCCTCCGCGACCAATCTCGGTGGAGATTTCTATCTTGAGAAAACCGGTGTGGTCGGGTCGAGGGATATCTCATTGCCCACCACCTATCGGGTCGGGACATCGTATCAGTACCAAAAGTACCTTGGGGCGCTGGATATAGTTGTATTGGATGACGAGATGCACGCGCATTTGGGGGCCGAAGCGAGATTTCAAGAGGCGCTGGCGGTTCGCGCCGGGTATATGACCAATTATGACAGCAAGGGGTTAACGGCCGGAGCGTCGTTCACGCACCGCAATCTGACGATCGACTACGCATTCGTGCCGTACTCCAATGATCTGGGAACGACACATCTTTTTAATTTCACCATAGAATTGTGATCAGGAGAGACTATGTCTAAGTACAAAATTGCCTGGCTGCCGGGAGATGGAGTGGGCAATGATGTGATGGATGCTGCAAAGATCGTGCTCGACAAAATGAAATTCGACGCCGAGTACATACATGGGGATATCGGGTGGGAGTTCTGGGCGACAGAGGCGAACCCGCTTCCCGACCGGACGATCGAACTTCTGCGCAATACCGACTGCGCGCTGTTCGGCGCAATAACGTCGTTGCCGAAAGAAGAAGCCGAAAAAGCCTTGATACCGTCGCTCCAGGGGAAGAATCTGGTCTATAGCTCGCCGATCGTGAGAATGCGCCAGGAATTCAATCTCCGGACGAATCTTCGTCCCTGCAAAGGATACCCGGGCAATCCGCTCAATTTTAAAGAGGGGATCGATATCGTGGTCTTCCGCGAAAACACCGAGGACCTGTATGTCGGAGTGGAGTTCTTCCCGTTGCCGGATGAGGTGAGAGAAGCGGTCAAGAAACATAACAAGAAGATGGCCCGTTTCGACAAGACCCCCGGAAACGAGATAGCGGTTTCACTGCGAATCAATACGAAGAACGGTTGCCGTAACATCATCGTTGATGCCTTCGAGTTCGCCAAAAAGGAAGGTCGGCCGCACGTCACTATCGTCGAGAAGCCAAACGTGATCCGTGAGACATCGGGGCTGATGGTTCGTACGGCTCGTGAGGTGGCGAAGAACTATCCGGGGATCGAATTGAAAGAAGCGAATATTGATGCCATGTGCATGTGGCTGCTGAAGAATCCATTCGATTATTCTGTAATCGTCACATCAAACATGTTCGGCGATATCATCTCCGATCTCTGTGCGCAGTTGGTCGGCGGACTGGGATTTGCCGCGTCGGGGAATATCGGTGACAACTATGCAGTGTTCGAGCCGACGCATGGCTCCGCGCCGAAGTACGCCGGACAGTATAAAGTGAATCCTATCGCCATGCTGTTGACCGTCAAACTGATGTTCGACTGGCTCGGCGAGAAGGAGAAGGGGGTCCAGCTCGAGAATGCTGTCGCCGCAGTAATCAAGGAGGGAAATGTGCGGACGTATGATATGGGCGGAAAGAATACGTCACTGGAAGTCGCCCAGGCGGTTGCCGCCAAGCTGTAAGGCGATCCAAAGAACATGTCTCGTCACTACGGCTCCCGACCAAAAATCGGGAGCCGTTTTCCTTGCAGGCCGATGTTCTCACCTTCCACGTAATAACGTCTACCGATTAGTAAACTATTACCAAAATCCTCCTTGCCAGCTTCGGCGATGTTTTGTACTTTTTGTGAAAGAATTCACAGCTTTGTAACGAGATAGAGTATATGAGAGAACTATTATCCGGAAATGAAGCAGTCGCCCGCGGGGCTTATGAAGCCGGCGTGGCGTTGGCTGCATCGTACCCCGGGACCCCATCCACAGAAATTCTTGAGACTCTGGCTGATAAGTTTCCGCAGGTCTATTCGCAATGGTCGCCGAACGAGAAAGTGGCGTTCGAGGTAGCGATCGGAGCATCGATAGGTGGCGGACGCGCGTTGTGCACGATGAAGCATGTCGGTCTGAATGTGGCGGCCGATCCGTTCATGACGTTCGCCTACACGGGAGTGAACGGCGGGTTTGTGCTTGTGTCGTGCGATGACCCGGAGATGCATTCGTCGCAAAACGAACAGGATAACCGAACATTCGCCAAGTTCGCGGCGGTCCCGATGCTTAATCCGTCGAGCAGCGCCGAGGCGAAAGATATGCTGGTGACGGCGTATGAAATGTCGGAAATGTTCGACACGCCAGTGATGCTGCATATGACGACCCGCATCTCGCACGCGAAAGGGATCGTCGAGCTGAATGACGTCGTCGCCGGGCCGAACAGGAAGTTTGTCAAGGATCCATCGAAGTACGTGATGATCCCATCGAACGCGCGCAAGCGGCATGTTGTGGTGGCTGAACGGTTGGAGAAGCTCCGGCATTTCGCCGAGGAAACACCCTTCAATGTAGTCGAGAAGAATGGCTCGAAGATCGGTGTCATCACCGGTGGCGTTGCCTATCAATATTCCAAGGAAGTCGCGCCGAATCTCGACTATCTGAAATTGGGTATGGGTTTCCCACTCCCAATGAAAAAGATAGAGGAATTTGTTAAGAGCCACGACCGCATTTTCATCGTTGAAGAGTTGGAGCCGTTCTGGGAGGAGATGATCAAAGCGGCGGGGTTCCTGAATGTCGAAGGGAAGAAATACTTCGGGGCGCTGGGTGAGCTGTCCCCGATTCGCGTGGCGCATGGATTCAAAGAAGCCGGCGTTATCAAAGAAGTGACAGAGCCGGTCTACTCGGCGGGGAATATGTTCCCGCGTCCGCCGGTGCTCTGTCCGGGATGTCCACACCGTGGCGCGTTCATGGCGCTGAAGAAACTCGGTGTGGCGGTGACCGGTGATATTGGATGCTACACACTTGGAGTGATGGAACCGTTGAACGCGCTGGATACCTGCATCTGCATGGGAGCCTCAATAGGTAACGCGATCGGGATGGAAAAGGTGAAAGGGTCGGAAAAGGGAACAGTCGCGGTGATCGGCGATTCGACCTTCCTGCATTCAGGTATAACTGGACTCCTCGATGCCGTCTGGAATCAGAGTAATGTGACGGTGATCATTTTGGATAATCGCGCCACGGCGATGACCGGCGGACAACAACATCCGGCGACAGGAAAGACCTTGATGGGCGGGGACGCTCCAAGTCTCAATCTGGTGGAGTTGGTGAAGGCGCTGGGTGTCAAGAATGTTCGCGAACTTGACCCGTATGATTTTGATGGCGTATTGAATTCTATCAAGACGGAGATGGCGAATCCGGGACCATCGGTGATAATCACGACCCGACCGTGCGTGCTGATGCCGGTACGGATCATGGAAGAGCCGTACGTGGTAGACTCCGAACTCTGTACGGCATGCGGCGCCTGTTTCCGGATATCATGCCCGGCGATCGCGGCATCGCATGAGACCAACAAGCACGGACATCCGAAAGCGATCATCGATGAAACGCTCTGTACGGGGTGTACGCTCTGTACGCAGGTCTGTCCACCGGAGGCGATCATCCTGAGAAGCCAGTTCGTGAAAGCGTGAGGTCAGGTAATGCAAGAGACAATGAATATATTGATAGTGGGTGTAGGAGGTCAGGGAGTATTGCTGGCCTCGGAGATCCTCTCTGAAACGGCCATGAATGCCGGTTTTGATGTCAAGAAGTCGGAGATCCATGGCATGTCGCAACGTGGCGGTGTGGTGTCATCGCACGTGCGAATCGGGCCGGTGGTCTATTCGCCGACGATCCAGGAAGGGTCAGCCGATGTACTGATGGCGTTTGAGCAGGCGGAAGGATTCCGTGCGATCAATTGGCTGAAGAAGGATGGGACAGCGATCGTCTCGCGAACCGCGCTAATTCCGGCGATCGTGACCGGGTCGAAGCAGTATCATTATCCGGAGGACGCGATCGCGGAGATGCAGAAGATCGTGCATAAGACGATCGGGGTCGAAGCGGATAAGATCGCGGCCGAGTTGGGCAATCCGCGCCTGGTGAATACGATCCTGCTCGGGGTGTTGTCCAATTACATGCCATTGTCATTGGATCTGTGGACCGACACTATCAAATCGCGAGTGAAGCCGAAACTGGTTGATATCAATCTGCAGGCGTTTGCGCGCGGGCGCGATGTTCGGTTGAGCAAGGCCGCGGTCTGAGGAGAAGAGTATGTCGATGTTGATGCTGATCATCAATCCGGGTTCGACCTCTACCAAAGCGGCGCTGTTTGACGGCGACAAAAAGATCGCCGAGGATAACGTACGGCATGACCCGAGAGAATTGGCGAAGTTCTCCAATGTCGCCGAGCAGTATGATCTTCGGATGAATGAGATCGATCATTGGATCGCGGGGCTGAATATCAAGTCGGCGGATCTGAAAGCGGTGGTAGGGCGGGGAGCTCCGGTGAAACCGCTGGAGGGGGGATCGTATGAAATATCTGATCAGATGATCGATGACCTCAAGACGATGAAGTATTCGAATCACGCGTCGAATCTGGGGGCGATCATCGCGCGGGCACTGGCGAACAAGTACAGCGTGCCGTCGCTCATCGCTGACCCTATCACCACGGACAATTTCACTGATATCGCGAGGATATCCGGCGTGCCGGAGATCCCTCGCAAGTGCCGGGCGCATGCACTCAATATCAAAGAAGTTTGCCGTCGCGAAGCGGCCAAAGTCGGGAAGAAGTTGGAAGAGGCCAATTACGTCGCCTGTCACATGGGTGGCGGAGTCTCGATAGCCGCGATGCAGGGTGGTAAGCTGATCGATGTGAATGATGCACTGCTGGGGATGGGGCCGTTTTCGCCGGATCGCTCCGGCGCGCTCCCCATTGGTGGGTTGGTGAAGCTCTGCTATTCCGGGAAGTTTACCGAGCAGGAGATGATAGACAAGCTCTCCAAGAAGTCGGGCCTCGTGGCATACATCGGGGTCGCTGACCTGATAGAGACAGAGAGGATGATCGAAGCGGGAGACCAGAAAGCGCTGCTTCATTTCAACGCGATGGCATACCAGATCGCCAAAGAGATCGGTTCGGCGGCGACAGTACTGTGCGGGAAGTTCGAGGCGATCGTCTTAACTGGCGGGATGGCGCACTCAAAGCGGCTGGTGGACGAGATCAGCAAGCATGTGTCGTTCCTCGGAAAGGTTATCACAGTGCCGGGGGAATTTGAGATGGAAGCGCTGGCGGCGGCGGGAGTGCGGTATTTGACGGGTCAAGAGAAGCTGAAGGTGTACTAGCGATCCAGTAGTCGCTGTCGAAATAGGGGCAGAATCAATGTCCATAGAACCAATCCATTCATCTGATGCGTTGATTGCGCGGGCGATCGAGATCGCCAAAGCGGGGCGCAAAGCGCGTGTGGCGGTTGCCGCCGCGCAGGATGTCGATGTTATCGACGCCATGTCGCAATCAGAGGCCGAGGGGTTTCTCTCCGGTATCCTGGTCGGCGACAAAACGATGATCGAACAGTTGGCATCAGAGCACAAGATACCGATCGATAAACTCGAAATAGTCGACGAGAAGAATGTCACTCAGGCGGCACACAAGGCGGTCAAGCTGGCATCGGCCGGGAAAGCCGACGCCATCATGAAGGGGTTCATGCCGACCTCATCGGTACTGAAAGTTGTGCTGGATAAGCAATACGGGCTTCGTGGCAAAAATACACTTTCGCACTGCGCCGTGCTGGATATCCCAGGCTATCACAAACTGCTCAATTTCACTGATGGCGGTATGGTGGTCAAGCCGGATGTTGAGCAGAAGTATCAGATTCTGGAGAACGCGGTGTTGGTCGGGCGGGCACTGGGACTGTCGCCGGTGAAGGTCGCGCTCTCGGCGGCATCGGATAGGTTATCGGAGAAGGTTCCACATACACTTTCAGATATAGACGCGGTTCTCCCGATGGCGCTGGAGAATCTTCAGGATGTGATAGTGCAAGGACCGTTGTCGCTGGATATGGCGACTTCACGGCGGGCAGTCGAGTATCAACACGTTGGTGGAGCGGTGGCGGGGGACGCGGATATCTATTTGGTGGATTCAATCGAAGAGGGGAATATCGTCGCCAAATCGCTCATACAATTCGCCGAGGCGGTTTTCGCGGGGGTGATAGTCGGCGCCAAAGTGCCGGTATCATTGGTTTCGCGAACGGATACCGTGAAAAACAAGAAGGCATCGCTGGCGCTGGCCTGTGTGATCGCGGACTTTTACAAGCAGAACAACATCTTTGGCGGGAGGAGTTGACGATGCTTCCCGAAGTCACAATACCAGAAATTCATTCCTACGAACAGATATTCGCGCGCGCCCGAGAACGCGCGCTCACGTCCAGAATCCGCGCCGCGCTGGTGACCCCGAGCGAGCCGGATATCCTCAGGGCATTCGCCAAAATGACCGCCGAGAAATTGATAGAGCCGGTGCTGGTCGGCGATGAGAAGCTGTTTGAAGAGGTCTGCCGGGAGAGCAGTATCAATTTCCCGAGCGGCGAATTCATCGGAGCGGTGGATCCGGTTGAAGCGGTGGCGAAGACCAGTGAACTGATGAACAGCGGCCGGATCAATCTGATAGTCAAGGGGAGGATGATGACCGGGGATCTGTTCAAATGCCTGTTTCTGCCTGAGAACGGATTCGTGCAGAAAGATAAGACGATTTCGCATGTCGCGGTGATGCGCCCAGAACGATACAAAAAGCTCCTCATGGTGACGGACGGCGCGGTCAATGTGGCGCCGGATCTAAAAACCAAGCTGGCGTTGATAGATAATCTGACGAGGGTGTCAAACTCGATCGGGATACAGAACCCACGGATCGCGCTCCTGGCGGCGGTCGAAGTCATCTATCCGCAGATGCAGGTGACGATGGAAGCCGCGGTTATCGCCAAGATGTGGGAGCGCGGGCAGATAAAAGGGGCGATGGTCGACGGGCCGTTGTCGTTCGATGTGTCCGTTGACATGTTCGCGGCGCATTCGAAAGGGGTGAAAACCTCCCCTGTGGCCGGTCAAGCGGATGGAATGGTGGCGCCGAATCTTGAGACAGCGAACGGGATCTACAAAGCGATGGCGCTGTATGGTCGCTGTCAAATGGGTGGCGTCGTGGTGGGAGGGAAGTTGCCGGTGGCGATTGGGTCTCGTTCGGATTCGTGGGAAGGGAAATTCAATTCGATTTTGTTGGGGGTACTCAACGCGCCGGAACTGGCATAATTGGCTAAACGACTGTCCCGCATATACGAAGCGGTCCGGCTCAAGGCTTGACTGGGCCGCTCAACTCCATTATTATCAGTTAATTAGGCAGTTCTTAAGGAAAGGTCCGACGTGATTCATGGCGTAATTATGGCGGGTGGCAAGGGTGAGCGGTTCTGGCCGTTGTCCCGAGCCAAACGTCCCAAGCAGTTTCTCAAGCTGACCTCCGACAAGTCAATGCTCGAAGAGACGATCCATCGCGTTATTCCGCTTATCCCATTCCAGAATATTCGGATCGTGGCCGGGGAATCGATGACCGAGCATATCATGTCATCACTTCCTGGAGTGACCAAGGTCAATGTGTTGACCGAGCCATTTGGTCGGAACACATGTTTGGCGATCGGGTTTGCGGCGATACATCTGATGCATGAAGATCCGGACGCGGTGATGGTAGTGCTGTCGGCGGACCATTTGATCCGTCCACCGGAGAAGCTGGTCCAGATACTAAAGGATGGCGCGGCGCTTGCAGCGCGCGAAGAACGATTGATCACGATAGGTATCGTGCCGACCCGGCCAGAGACGGCATACGGGTATATCAAACTTGGCGAACCGTATTCGAAAGAGGGAGAAACGACGGTGTTCGCGGTCTCCCAGTTCGCCGAGAAGCCGAAAGCGGCGGTGGCGCAAGAATATTACTTCAGCCGGCAATATTTGTGGAATAGCGGAATGTTCATTTGGTCGGCGAAGGCGATCCTGAACGCGATAGCGCAGTGCCTTCCGGACGCACACCGTCAATTGATGGAATATGGTAAGACCATTGGCACATCAGGTGAAACGGCCGCCCGCAGGCAGCTGTATGATAGCGCCCCTTCGATATCGATCGACTACGCGGTTCTCGAGAAAGCGAGCAACGTGCTGGTGATGAAGGGGGATATCATCTGGGATGACGTAGGGAGCTGGAACTCGCTCGAACGGTATAAGGATCGGGATTCGGAGAACAATGTTTTGATAGGCGAAGCAATCGCGCTGGAGACGTTTGAAACGACTGTCTATAACGACGCGGATGGAATAATCGCCTGTATTGGACTCTCCGATCTGGTGGTAGTACGATCTGAGAATATCACCCTGGTCGCTCACAAAACGAAAGCGAGCCAGGTGAAGGACCTGCTGGCATTACTGAGCAAACGGGATGACTGGAAGAAGTATCTTTAAGGTTCTATGTGGCGTGGTGGCGGTGGTCATGCTGGCCGGCTGTATCGATGAGCAGCCGGTAGCCGGTGAGGAACGCCAGGCACAGCCGGTCACCCAAAAGCAAGCCAAGCCGTCGAAACCGGTTGAGTCGGTTGACGCGCTTGATTTGGCACAGGATACAATTCCGATCAGCCGTCAGTTAACCAAAGAAGCGCAGCGCGGGATGACGCGACTGGTTCCTCCGGCAAAGATATTCCCGGGTGGAGACGCGGTCGGCAAGGATACATTGGCGGCTCAAGTCTTCCGGGTGCAACTAGGGATGATCGACACGTACTCTGAGGCACGGCGGGCGTTGGCAGTGGCGCAGGAGCTTTTTGACCAACCGGTGACTCTTGATTACGAAGTGCCGTACTATAAGCTTCGGGTAGGTGAGTTCGCGACGCGCAAGGAAGCTGAGTCTTATCAGCAGAAGGCCAAGGGGGCAGGATATAATAACGCTTGGGTGATGGTGGGGTCTGTCACTATCAGACAGATCGAACCGATGTACCCATCGGTGGATTCGGCCAAGGCCGACAGCGTGCGGCAGAATTAATGCCGCACATTCGTGTTCACGCCATTTCGTTAGAATCCCCGGACAGAAAGATTCTTGAGGAAGCATCCAAAGTCCTCGTTGCAGGAGGGTTGGTGGTTGCACCGACCGAAACGCGGTATGGTTTACTGACGCGGGGGGACAGCCGTGAGGCATTGGAGCGATTGTTCAGTGCCAAAGGGAGACCGCAATCAATGCCTACCTCGATTTTTGCACGGAACCGTGACGAAATTGAGCGTTTTGGTGAGATGACTCGTATCTCGGAAAGGTTGATGGAGCGATTCCTGCCGGGTCCATTGACTTTGGTGGTGCGAGCGGCCGGAACCTGGGAACCGCAAGTTGTTATGAATGAACGGATAGGGATTCGGTGGTCGCCCAGCGAGGTCATTTCCGGCCTGCTTGCCATGACTGACTTTCCGCTGACCGCGACGTCGGCGAACCTATCAGGAACGGCGGATGCCGAGACAGTGCCAGAGATAGCGTCAGCCTTTGGAGAGGCGGTCAATCTTTACCTTGACGGAGGACCGCTAAAAGGGATAACATCGACAGTGGTTGAGTGCTCGGGGGAGCGACCGGTGATTCTGCGGGAGGGGGCGATCAGCCGTCAGCAAATACTTGAAAGTGTGAAAGACCTGTTATAGAGATGAGTGATCAATTTACGATAATGTTTGTCTGTACCGGGAATACCTGTCGTTCACCCATGGCGGAGGCGGCTATGCGAATGCTGTTGGAAAAGCGCCGTCCGGGGAAAGTCCGGGTTATTTCGGCCGGGACAGGGGCGGCGAGCGGGTTTCCGGCGACTATGTACGCCAATGAGGCGGTCAAGATCTGGTCGTGCGACCTCTCCAAGCACAAATCGCGGCAATTGACGCGCGGTTTAATCGAAGAGGCGGATCTGATCTTTGGGATGACCCCCGACCATGTCAAAGAGGTCCTTAGGATGACCCCATCGGCGGCGGAACGGACATTCCTGCTGAAGAACTTCCCGAGTACCGGGTCCAAAGGGGAGCCGGTCGAGGATCCGATTGGACAGTCGCTGGAACGGTACAACGAGACTTTTCTTGAGATCGGCGAGTATTTGGGCAAACACCTGGATGAGATTGTAAAACGGATAGATGAGAAGATTCCTGCCTGACAGCCGCCGCGGTGTTTCACGCTTTATGGTGCTTCTCTCCTTTGCGGGGATGGTGGCCGTAGCGACCTATTTCCTCACCGGAGGATTTGGGATTGCCGATGCCTCCACCGCGGACGCGGACAGCCTGAATACCACTGACCGGTATGTAGATAATGTCGCGTTCGGTATAGGGGAGAAATTCCTATTCGACGTGAATTACGGATTCATAAACGCGGGCACGGCCAGTATGGAAGTGGTCAAAATGATCGACTTCAAGGGGCGGCAGGCGTACCAGATCCAGACTCGAGCGTTGTCGAATTCCTTCTTTTCCAGCATCTATCGAGTAGAGGACGAAGTCGAGTCGATCCTTGACGCGGATGGACTGTTTAGCTGGTATTTCCAGAAAAAGCTCCGTGAAGGGAGTTATCGGGCGGACAAGTCGTACGAATTCGACCAAACGGTGCATGTCGTTTTCTATGAGAAAGATACGCTGCCGATAGCCCCGTTTGCGCAGGACGCCCTATCGTCGCTGTATTACGTCAGAACTCAGCCGCTTGAGGTAGGCAAATCCGTCTGGGTCGATAGTTTTGTCGACGGTAAAAGCTACAAGATGGAAGTGAAGGTGCTTCGGAAAGAAACTATCAAGGTCGAGGCAGGGAGTTTCGACTGTGTGGTTGTAGAGCCCTTGACGCAAGCGGTTGGAGTCTTTAAGAACGAGGGGAGACTGACGGTTTGGTTGACCGATGACCGGCTCAAAATGCCGGTGCTTATGAAATCAAAAGTTCTGGTAGGCTCGATCTCCGCTGAACTGACGGACTTTATTCTCGGAGAGATCAGAGAGTTCTGACACGTTTTTGGGGGACAAGAAGTGGGTAGGGGGAGAAATCCAGCAACAGACTTATCTCATTGACTTGGCGTCGCTTGTCGCCAATATTGGCGGAGCGGAGGTACGTCCGGGTCGACCGTTTTTGCGCTGTAAAAAACCACGGTGGACCGCTGCAATATATTGCAGGACATAAGGTTATAAGTGTTACCTCGAACCATGAAAGTCGTTGACACTTGTCCGGGGCGACTGGTTCGAGCGCAAGTGAATTGAATGCCTCATTTGGCGGGGAGACCCGTTCGGTGCGGCACTTATCTGTACGAGGCGATACAATGGCGAAGTTGATTGAATGCGTCCCCAATTTCTCGGAAGGGAGACGCCCCGAAGTGATCCAGGCGATTTGCGAGGCGATCACTTCAGTACCGGGAGTTACACTCCTTGATTCTGAGATGGATGGGGATCATAACCGTGCAGTGGTGACGTTTGTTTGCCACCCGGATCAGGTTGTCGAAGCGGCATTTCGCGGTTATGCGAAAGCGGCTGAGTTGATAGATATGCGGACTCACCACGGTGAGCATCCGCGAATGGGGGCGTGCGACGTCTGTCCGTTTATCCCGCTTTCTGATGTTTCAATCGAAGACGCGATTGAGTTGGCGAATAAATTGGCGAAGCGGGTTGGGGATGAACTGCAGATTCCGGTCTACCTCTACGAGGACGCGGCGACCAGCACTAAGCGAAAAAATCTCGCCAACGTGCGCGTGGGAGAATATGAGGGGATACGCGACTCCATAGAGTCCGATGACACGCGCATTCCGGATTACGGTCCACGAAAAATGAACCTGAAATCTGGTTCAACCGCGATTGGGGTGCGGTTTCCGCTGGTGGCGTTTAATGTCTACTTGGGGACGAATAACAAAGAAGTAGCTGACAGAATAGCGGACGCGGTACGGTCGCTGACCGGCGGCTATCGATTTGTGAAGGCGCTCGGATTCGATATCAAAGAACGGGGACAGGTTCAGGTCTCCATGAATTTGGTGAATTACACCAAGACGCCGGTTTTTCGAGTGTTTGAGACAATCAAGGCGGAAGCGGCTCGATACGGTGTTAATGTGACATCGTCGGAAGTGATCGGCCTGGTGCCGAATGACGCACTGGTTGCGGTGTCCGACTATTACTTGCGGCTGGAGAAGTTCTCCAAAAATCAGATCCTTGAAGAGAAACTGAAGATGGCCGGGGCAATTGGCGGCGGTACCGCCGCGGAGCCGGTCGAGAGCTTCTACGATCAGGTAGCTTCCTCATCACCCGCGCCGGGCGGTGGGTCGGTGTCGGCCTCACTGGGGTCACTCTCCGCATGTCTGGCAGCTATGGTTTGCCGGTTGACAGTCGGCAAGAAAAAGTACGAAGCGGTCAAAGCTGAATTGACAGATGTTCGGGACAAAGCAGACGTTCTTAGAAAAGAGCTTGAGCAGTTGGTGGAGATCGACAAAGAGGCATTTAACTCCGTGATGGATGCATTCAAGCTGCCAAAGAGTACGGATGAGCAAATCGCCGCCCGGGACAAAGCTATCCAGGATGCCACGATCACCGCGACGACTGTTCCGCTAACTGTCATGAAGAAAGCTGTTGATGCTCTCGAGTTCGCTCTCGTGGTCGCTGAGAAAGGAAATGAAAACTCCATCAGTGATGCCGGTGTAGCCGGATTGGCCGGACAGGCCGCGGTCGAAGGGGCATCCTACAATGTTCGCATCAATCTTAAGAACCTGACCGATCAGGGATTTGTGAGCAGAACTCGTGAAGAGATGACTGCGCTGCGGAAACGCGGACATGAACTGGCGGCCCAAATATCCAAGGTAGTGGAAGGCAAGCTGTAGGCGCATGGCCTTTGTCGACCTGCATATGCACACGACCTGCTCGGATGGACTGCTGTCGCCTGAGGCGCTGCTGCAGAATGTCCGGAAGTCGGGTGTCGTGGCATTTGCGGTGACGGATCATGACGACATAAACGGCTTTTGGGCGATAAAGAAGCTGCTAGGACCGGGCGACCCTGAACTTATACCTGGGGTGGAATTGTCGGTGTCGGCGGGTGAGGACGATGTTCATATGCTGGCCTACCTGTTTGACCCGGCCAACGCGGAATTTGTGGCCGCGCTGGCTCATTTCAAAGAGAAACGGAATCTTCGCGGCCGGATGATTGTAGAAAAGCTGCAAGCGATCGGGCTAGAGATCCCGTTCGAGGCTGTGGAGGAGACTGCCGGGGGAGCGGTCATTGGACGACCCCACATCGCTGAAACACTGCACCGGTTGAGAGCCGTCTCCAGTTATCAGGAAGCGTTTGATCGCTATATCAAGAAGGACGGGCCGGCGTACGTGCCGAAAGCATTCTTTGAACCACGCGAGGCGATCGAGATGGTCCACCGGGCCGGAGGGCTGACTGTGCTGGCCCATCCGATGATCGACAATATGCTGAGGCATTTACCGATGCTAGTGTCACTCGGTCTGGATGGCCTGGAGGTACGGCATCCCAACCATACGCCTTCGGATACAGACAGATTGACAAAGATAGCCGCTCGCGAGGGACTTCTGCGGAGCGGTGGCTCAGATTTTCACGGCCGTGAGGGACGGCATGGCCAGGTCGGTTCACAACATGTACCACTCGAGTTTCTCGACGCGATGCGCGCGAAACTCCGCAACAGTCGAGGTCACCATTGAGATCGGCATCCAGATTCATTCTCACCGCGTGTATTGGCATTCTACTTCTAACCGGAGTACTAAGCGCTGCTGAACTGAGCCGCGAGGAGCAGATACGTATTATTCAGGATTATCTTTATCTGGTAGGAAGAACCAGTGACTTGCCGATCGGAACGTCGATTGCGGTATCTGCAGAAGGTGAAGGCGACCTACCGCAGAAGTGCGGTATGTCCGCGGCAGCGGACTTCGCAATGAACCGTGGGCGCTTTGATCGCGACCTGTTACAATCGTTGGGCACCGAAAATCTCTTTGAACGCATTGCACTACCGTTGAGCCACGTATCACCTTCGGGTCGATTCAAGATACACTATGCTGTCAGCGGCGAGCACGCTGTATATCGTTCAGGTGATGATTCTGATGCCGATGGCGTGCCGAATTATGTCGAATCCGTGGCGTTGATTGCCGATTCAGTCTGGGAACACGAGATTGCCGAGATGGGATATCCGGCACCGCCGAGCGATTCTTTTTATACTTCGGAGCCTGACTCCGCGGCATACGACATCTTCCTCAGAAATCTGGCAGACAATTTCTACGGTCTGGCATATCCCGATTCGGTCTGGCTGGTTCAACCGGGCCGCTACACGGCTACTTCCTACATTGAATTAGATAATGACTATGGGAGTTTGGTGGGCTATCAGAATCGACCGCTGGATGCTGTGCGGGTGACAATGGCCCATGAGTTCTTCCACGCCATTCAATTCGGTATTGATCCATTTGAGGCTGAGGAGCATCTTACATCAAGCCCCAGGAGATATTGGATGGAGCTTTCTGCGGTTTGGATGGAGGAAGAAGTATATGACGACATCAATGACTACTACAACTATCTCCCCTTCTTTTTCAGGGATGTAACCGTGTCTTTGCAGCAATTCGTTGGCGGGGCCGATGCATTCCACCCATATGCGTGTGGTATATTTGCTATGTTCATGTCGCAACGTTACGGGAGAGATGTGATACGCGAGGTTTGGCGGAAGTGTGGGGAGTCCGGAGAAGGTCCGCACATGCTGATCGCGGTGGACGATGTGATTGACTCGGTGAGCAGCGGGAGTCAGGGTCTGGCGAGCGCGTTCGCTGAATTCGCGCAGTGGAACTACTTCACCGGGTTTCGAGCGTCAATGGCCCCGGGTCTTGAGACGTACGAAGAAGCCGCAGCGTATCCAGTCATACCGGATGGCTTTCTCAACAGGAATTCGGATTTCCAGATTCTTGTGTCAAATATCGGGTCGGTCCTTCCTGAACATATGGCGGCTGCATACTTTCGATTTGAGGGTGGGCTGGGGATCGAGGACCAGTTGATAGCGCGAAATGATACGAGCGCTGCTGTGCCTGTTGACCCGGACACTGTCTGTAATCTAATAATTGCGGATTCTTTGTTTGAGACATCGGTACCCGGCAATCGTCGGGGGACTACCGAACTATCGCTGGACTGGGCGCTGGCCGCGTGTCCAGATCTTCAACGCGCTCCGGATACTTGCGCAATAAGGACAGGATGTACCAGCTACACCCGAGCCATCATAGACTCCACCTTCAACACAACGGTGATTCTCAATCCACTCGCGACTCCGTGGTATGTTTCGACAGTCTTTCAGTTTCGGAATTTTCCTGATTCGCACGAAGTAAACACGTTTCCGGTCTCGGCTCCAACGACAGTCTCATTTGAGGCACAGACTATGTTCCCGGAGCAGTTCTGTTCCTATATGGTAATCGTTACACCTGCGACAAATGATTATCGGAATTATCGTCCTACTTCGGGCGCCCCCGCTAAGTACCAAGTGAGGTATTTGGTCGACGAGATCCCGGATCCGGAGTTCCGTAGCGATTGTTTCGGTGATTTGGATGTAATTGCCGAACAGCCATCGCAATTGATTGCCTTCCCTAATCCATCGGTTGTCAAGTCGATGTCCGACGAGAGAGTGACCTTTAGATTCAGTCTTGAAGCTGGGATCGGATTGTACCAGAACTGCAATTCTCCCTTTATGGTTGTTGATCTTTATACAGTCGCAGGGGAGCGAGTGGCAACTATATCCGGAACTACGAGTCTCGAGTATATCGATGCAAGCTCAGTGGAGACGCGCGGCGAACCGGTCTGGGAGATGACCACGACCGGCGGCGACGCGGTGGCATCGGGAGTGTACATCGCGCTTGGGCGGCTCTATTGCGATGCCACTCGGGATGACTTGATCGCGGAAAACAAGGCCAAGTTGGCATTGATCCGATGATTCCGTTGCGGTTGCTGACACGCATCGCGCTGTTCGCGGCGCTGATCTATGTGCTGTCGATGGCTACCGCGTTTCTACCTAACGTTAAACTGATATTCTTTTTGGTATACGCCGCGGGCTTCCTCTGGGGAGCCTGGGCGGGAGTATTGGTCGGGGGGATCGGGATGGGGCTCTGGACCACATTCAATCCCTACGGACCGGCGGGAATCCCGGTGATGATCGCGCAGATCGTGGGAGCCGCGGCCGGTGGACCGGTTGGATACTTTTTCAGCAAACTGCGTTGGCGCAGGTTCCCTGTTTTCCTCTTGTACACTTCACTCGCTCTATGCGGAATAGTCTGCACGCTGCTGTTTTATCTCCCCGTCACGTTGGTCGATGCCTGGCTGTATCAGCCATTCTGGCCGCGGATGATCGCCGGATTGCCGTGGGTCGGATTTTCACTGGTCAGCAACCTGTTGGTTTTTCCTTTGCTTTTTGGCGCGGCCCGGTATTTATATGACCGCGAGGCGCACACATGATGGTTGCTCGCTCACTTTCCCTAATCATTGGTCTATTGATCATTTCTGCCAATCTCCGAGCTCAGGTGCAGATTGATTCCGCCCGTGTGCCGGCCCCTGTTTCAGATTCTATTCATTCTCAGCAGTTGCCGGATAGTGCATCGTCTGACTCTCTTGGCGCCGCAGAACGGGCGTCGCGCAGTTTCGAAGAGCGGATGAAGAAAGCACGCGAGCAGGCGCCAAAGCGAGTGATCAATCCACGGTTGTCGGTGAACGATAGCCTGGCGTCACTGATGCTCCCGCAACGTTTGGATCAGCGCGAGTGGCTGAGTCGTTCATATTACATGAATGCCTCGGACTATTTCAAATTCAATCCCGGCTATTTTGTGCAGCGCTGGCAGTTGACACCGGGGAGGTCGACGGTTCAGCCATATGGATTGGCGGGGGATCGCCTTAGTTACATTTCGAATGGAGAATCACTTCACCCATTTGAACACACGGTCGAACCAGATGGAACATTCGATCTGGAAGATCTGTCGACTGCCCTGGATGGGGGAGTGTATGTGATGCCGGGGGCTTCGGGGATGCTGTTCGGCGCGGATCAGGCGGTCGCATCACTGGTCACGACACCGATCCAATCGCCGCCGCAGAAACCGATGAGCAGCTTCTTGTTGGACAAGGGGAATTGGGGGTTCTCGCACGCCCGCGGACGGTACGCTCACGAATTCTCGGATGGCAAACAGGTGCGACTGGGGATAGGGTATCGGGTGGCGGATGGAGCCAGAACGGCCAGTGGTTCAACCAGGAATTTTGAGGACGCCTACGCGTATGACGGCGAAGTTTATTTGCCCGTAACGCAGATGAACGGGCTACAGATCAGCGGGCATCTGTATCATCGCCAGTCACCATATCTTGTGCGTCCGGATTCTCTGGATAGTTATATCAATCGCGACCGGTTCGACCGCAATCTGAATATCCATTATCTTATGAGCAATGACAGCCAGACGGTCCGCACCGACCTCGGATACCGGCACCTGAGGCAAGGGTCCTATTTGGGGCTGGGGTATCGCGCCAAGTTCAACCTGACGGGACATGGGCTTGATTTCACGCGACAGTGGTATTCGCCAAAGACTTTGCTGACGCTGGACGCGTCGGTCGATCGGCTCGAATATGACAATGCGATTCAGGATTACAATCGACATACGTCGGAAGTATCTTTGACCTGGGCGCGACCTCATCAGTCAACGCAATTGGGGGCGCGGATGGGTGGGAAGTATGTTGAGGAATTCCGGGTTCTACCGTATGGATCGTTCCTCCTGCAGCGGGAATCCAAGAACTTTTTCATTCAAACATCGGTAGGATATGCGGAACGGGCCCCATCGCAGCATGAACTGTACCTGCCATTCAAAGATGTCCAATTGTATGGAATCAATACAACTCGTTATGCGGACGGCGGCAATCCGAATCTCAAGCCGGAGCGGCAGATGACCGGTTCTCTTCGAGTTGAGTTCGGTTCAATCGATAACGCGTGGACAATTGAGGCTGTGGGCGGTGGGATCTATGATGGGATTGAGTGGGACAGATCACTCATCTCGCTGACTACCATTGATGCCTGGTATTTCACTCCGGTGAACACGGATGTCACGTTCGCCACCGTGTCGACGCAGAAGCGGGTACGTTTGGGGGACTTCATAAACGTTTCCGCAGGCGGGAGCTACTTCTGGCGAAAGTATGACAAGTACACTGAGAGACCTTACCAGCCGGATTACCAGATGTTCGGGGGGATGGAACTTCATCATTATTGGCAATCAAAGTTGATGCATTTCTGGGCATACGGCGAGATCCAGTATGTAGGTCCATTCGACGGCTATCAGGGTGAGGAATTGGGGGAGCAGGCGGTGGTGAATGGGAAGTTGTCATTTTCCATGGGAAACTTCCGATTCCGCGTAGTTTACCAGAACTTTCTCAATATCGATTATGCCAATCGTGAGTTATTCAATATCCCTGGTCGGGTAGTTACGTGGGGATTTGACTGGAATTTCTTCGATTAAGTGGTACTTGAGCCCTTCCATCTGCGCTTGACTTCGGCGTCGCCGCGACATTTATTAACTCATTGTGAATCTGCAACTCTCACGCGCACAAGCCTATCAACTGGTGGTCGAGAAGATCGGCGTCAACAATCTACTCAAGCATATCCTGTCGGTGGAAGCGGGGATGCGAGCCGTGGCCGAGCAATTGGGCGAGGACAAGGAATACTGGGGGCTGACCGGGCTATTGCACGACCTCGACTACAACGAAACCAAAGAAGACGAACATTACCACACTTATCTGACGGCTGAGTGGCTGACGTCTTACAATCTGCCGGAAGAGATGTTGTACGCTATCCACGCGCATCCCGGGCATGTACCGTGCAAATCGAAACTGGATTGGGCGCTGTACGCGGTTGACCCGACAACTGGATTCCTGGCCGCGTGCGCTTTAATGCATCCTGAGAAGAAGCTGTCTGTCATCGATAGCGAGTTCATGCTCCGTCGGTTCAAAGAGAAGCGGTTTGCGGCAGGAGCTACCCGTGAGAATATCGCGGCCTGCTCGAATCTCGGGCTTGAACTGGAGCAGTTCCTCGTGGTGGTTCGAGATGGCATGCTGCGTATCTCGAACGAGCTTGGTTTGTGAGTTCACCCGATTCCGAATCCCTCTGGAAGAAAGATATCCTCGCGTGGTCATTGTATGACTTCGCCAATACGATCTATTCCATGAATATCGTATCGCTTTACCTGAAGCGATACTTGGTCCAGGACCTCGGCAAACCGGACTACTATTTCGATCTGCCGTTCGCGGCGTCGATGTTGCTCGCCGCGATCGTGCTGCCGGCGCTGGGGGCGATGTCGGATCACACCACTAAGCGGAAGATATTTGTCTTTCTCTTCACCCTGACATGCTGTATGGCCGTGGGCCTTTTGGCAATAGTGCCGGCCGAGTTCATTCTGGGTGTAGTGTTCCTCTTCATCATCTCCAATTTCTCTTATGAGGCCGCGCAGCCATTCTACAATTCGTTACTGTACTCTGTGGCCGAGGGGAAACATGCGCGGGCCGTTTCAGGACTCGGCGTCTCGATCGGCTATGTCGGTTCAATTGCAGGAATGATGCTGGTCCTCCCATTCGTGAGTGGCAGCATGTTTGGCCTGGAGATCCCGTTTATTGATGGATCTGGGAAGACCGGGGCATTTCTGCCTACCGCGGTGTTGTTCTTCCTGTTCTCAATTCCTTTGTTTCTGTTTGTAAAGGAAAGGCCGTCGCACTCTCCGGAGAGAGTAACGTTTCGGCAGGCTTACCGCGATGTCTGGAGCGCACTGCGCAATACCCGCAAGTATCCCGGAGTACTCAGGTTCCTGATAGCGGACTATTTTTTCGAAGACGCGGCATTCACCGTGATCCTGAACATTGGCTTGTACTGCTCTATCGTGTTGGGACTCCCGGAGGAACAGATCACCACCTTTCTGATTATCTCAACGATCTCCGCGGTTGTAGGAGCATTCGTGGTCGGAAAGATCGCCGAGCGATGGTCATTGAAGAACCTGATGACCATTATCATGTGGGGGTGGGTCGTTTCGCTCCTGGCGTTTGTGCTGACTGAGGCGATGCCGGTCATATGGGTGCTTGGGTCTGTGGTTGGGATCCTGCTTGGCGGGTTGTGGACCACATCACGGCCCCTATTGGCTGAACTTGTCCCACGCGAGGAAATTGGGCGGTTCTTCGGGATATTCGCGCTGAGCGGGCGCGCGGCGGCAGTGGTGGGACCGGTCGTCTGGACCTCAATAATCTACCTCTTCCAAGCGGAGAACTTCTTGGGACGCTTGGTTGTTCAATCATTCAACCTGGATGAGGCCCAGGCAGAGAAGCTGCCATACAAGTTGGGCGTAATGTCGCTGGCATTCCTCATTCTGATTGGATTGTTGATCTTCAGGAAGGTTCCACACACGAGTCGGATAGCGAATGGGTAAGAAAGTCGGAGATTGGTTTCACTATGCCGGCGCGATTCACGTTCATACGACTGAATCCGACGGCACCAAGACACTAGAAGAAGTTGCCGCTATTGGCGAGCGCGCCGACCTCGATTTCATCCTCTTTACTGACCACATGAATCTGCACAACCGGGAGAAGGGGAAGGAAGGCTTCTACGGCAAGCTCCTCGCGTTAGTCGGATATGAGCATAATGATATCGAGGACAACAACCACTACATGGTATTTGGGTCGCCCGAGGTATATTCGAAGGAGATGACTGCGGCTGAATATGTGGCGGCCTCAGGGCGCGACAACGCACTTGGCATTATCGCCCATCCGGATGAAGTACGCGACCGGATGGGGCAGTATCCGCCATATCCATGGACCGACTGGAATGTCGACGGATATACTGGAATTGAATTGTGGAACCAGATGTCGGAATGGATGGAGAGATTGACTCCGTCGAACAAACTCCTGATGGCGTTTTCTCCACGCAAATCGATGGTGGGGCCGACCGCTCGGGTGTTCGCTAAGTGGGACGAGGTGAGTCGCGCGAAGAAGATCGTTGGAGTCGCATCAGTGGATGCGCACGCATTTCCGATCAAAATCGGTCCTCTCAAGGTCGAGATATTCCCATACAAAGTCCATTTCAGGTCTTTGCGGACCTATATCATGTTGCCTGAGCCCATGTCTACGGATCTCGCTACCGCGAGGCAGCAGGTGTATGGCGCGCTAAAAGACTGTAGAGCGTTTGGAGCACATATCAGGTGGGGGGATCCAATTGGATTCCAGTTCGTCGGACGATACGGTTCGGAGAGGGTAATTGCCGGTGGGCGGCTCAGCAGTCTGCAGGACGCCGTGCTTGAAGTGCATTTACCTTCAGCGGCAGAGATTCGCCTGATCGGAAACGGCAGGAGGCTGGTGGAGATGCACGGAGACAAATTGGAGTTTCACCCGACCGAGACAGGAATTTACCGAGTAGAAGCTTGGAAGAACGGTCGCTGCTGGCTGTTTTCTAACCACATTCGAGTGGGAGTCTGACGTCAGTGTCGGTACAGGGTCGGCCAACGGTCGAGGTGATCAGCCTGTTTCGAGAAGAAATGGTGAGTTCACCTGAAAAGGTATCCTGCAAATTCGTCGTGGTCGCGAACCATACGCATTACATAATGATCGTGGGGGATATTGGTACCTATCCGTATCACGCAAACTTGCTCGATGGTTTCTCTAAAAGGAGTAGCGTGGCAAGGCATTGGGTGCGTCGGCCGGACCAGCTTCAACTAGATGATCCGCATTATCGGGTTTTGGGAGGCGGTTATCTTGAACTGGATGGGGTGAAGAAGCGGGCGAGGCTGTCGGGTTCTTCTAAGGCATACGGGTACTTTGACTTAGATGCCGTGCAGACGATCACTTCGGTTTCTGCCTTTTTTCAAGGTTTTGCGGTCTCAATCGAGATTTGAATCATTACTGGACAATGTGATTTTCGGTACAAGCAATGGTTAAGGGGAGAGGAACAATCCTCTTTTGAGACCGGTTATAAGGCTTTGTAGGATAGCAAAATAAAGAAGACGTTTGCGGCCTGTATTTCGATTCGGTGCGCCTGCAACTTGGGCTAAGTCGACCAAAATAGCTGTTGACTTTGGGTTGCGGTTTGGCTAAAGTAAGCGGAATTTTGTAGGGATTCAACACAAAGGTCACGGCAGCCATGGTTGAGACATACTACCCGATCCTGTTTTTGGTCCTCTTTGCGGCCATTTTGGCGGCTGTCATGGCGGGTGCATCGATCTTTCTGGGCAAGCGGACTCGGCTGGGGAAGAAGGGTCAGGCCTACGAATGCGGCATAGATCCGGTCGGTACAACCAAGGATCCTGTGCCGGTCAAGTTCTTCCTGGTAGCCATCTCATTCATTCTATTCGATATCGAAGTGATCTTTTTGCTGCCGTGGGCTGTCGTCGCTCGTGACCTCGGCTCATTTGGCTTCATGGCCATCATCGTTTTTGTCACGCTGGTGCTCATCGGGTATATCTACGAGCTTGGACGAGGTGCCCTAAAATGGGATTAGAAGAGAGAATTCCCGACTCTATCATATTGACCTCGCTGGACAAGATGGTGAACTGGGCGCGGAAGCGCTCGATGTGGCCTCTTGGGTTCGGTCTGGCGTGTTGCGCTATCGAGATGATCTCGACCTTCGCGTCGCATTTCGATCTTTCCCGATTCGGGATGGAGGTGATGCGGCCGTCGCCGCGTCAGGCGGACTTGATGATCGTGGCGGGTCGTGTATCGATGAAGATGGCGCCGGTGGTCAAAACTCTGTATGAGCAGATGCCGAATCCGAAGTGGGTGATCTCCATGGGTGCTTGCGCATCCTGTGGCGGCGTGTTCAATAACTACGCCATCCTGCAGGGTGTGGATCGAATCATTCCGGTGGACGTCTATGTCCCTGGATGTCCGCCCCGTCCCGAGCAGCTCATGGAAGGCATTCTGAAGCTGTTCGAGAAAGTTGAAAAGGAATCCGTCAAAGATCAGCGGGAAGAATGGGGAAGGCGGGCGGTGTAAGGATCGCGCGCGGCACCGGACGATTTCGGTTTGCCGCCTTGTGAATTTTGGAACTTGCATATGGATATCAAGCAGCAGCTCAGTCAGTTCATGGCATCGCAGTGTGGTGACGCGCTTCTTCGGGAAGAGTCTTTCCGCGATCAACAGTCATTCTACATTCGTCACGATATACTCCTGGATATCTGTCAGGCGCTCAAAGAGCACGACACACTTAAAGTAAATTATCTGGCGGACATCACCGTGGTTGATTGGCTGGGGGATGAGTTTGAATCCAAGTACGGACGTTTTGAGGTTGTCTACAATTTCTATTCACTCGAGCATACCTATCGATTCTTCATCAAGGTCTTCCTCCCGTCTGAAAAACCGGAGATCGCCAGCCTCACGCCGATCTGGAATGGGGCGAATTGGATGGAGCGCGAGGTTTGGGATCTGTTCGGCGTGACATTTGTGGGTCACCCGGACCTGACCAAAATACTGACTCCCGATGATCTCGAGGGGCATCCGCTTCGGAAGGATTTCCCACTCACCTACGAGCAGCCGCATTTCACCCACAACAAGGATCTTCCGCCTGAGGTGATTCGCTGATGGCTGAACAGAAGACTCTCCATATCAACATGGGACCACAGCACCCGTCGACGCACGGGGTGCTCCGTGTCGAATTGGACATAGATGGTGAGACCGTCGTGAAAGCTCGTCCGGTGGTGGGATATCTCCATACCGGCATCGAGAAGACGATGGAGTCCAAGCTCTACTACAAGGCGCTCCCGTGTACCGACCGGATGGACTATCTGGCTCCGATGTCCAACAACCTGGGCTTCTGTCTGGCTGTTGAAAAGCTGATGGAGATAGAGGTTCCGGAGAAGGTCAAGTATGCCCGCGTCTGTCTGACAGAGTTGACTCGAATCGCTTCTCACCTGGTCTGGTTGGGGACGCACGCTCTGGATCTTGGAGCGATGTCAATGCTCCTGTACGCCTTCCGCGAGCGCGAAATGATCATTGACATCTATGAGGCGTGCGCGGGACAGCGGATGATGACCAGTTATATCCGGATTGGCGGACTGGCCCATGAGCTCCCGAAGGATTTTGAGAAGTCTGTTCGCAATATAATCAAAGTGCTGCCTGATCGGCTTCGTGATTATGAGACACTCCTGACCGCCAACGAGATATTCATCAACCGGACCAAGAACGTTGCGGTGATCTCGGCGGAGGATGCGATCAATTGGTCACTCTCCGGTCCGATGTTGCGCGGCTCCGGTGTCAAGCATGACCTTCGCAAGGCCAATCCATATTCTGGTTACGAGAAGTTTGATTTTGATATTGCCTATGGCACGAATGGTGACGCGTATGACCGGTATCTGCTTCGTTTAGAAGAGATACGCCAGTCCCTGCGCATTGTGCAGCAGGCGATAGACGGGATGCCGGAAGGTCCATATCGCGCTCATGTCCCCGGCGTTGTACTTCCGCCCAAAGAGGATGTGCTGCACAAGATGGAATCGATGATCTTCCACTTCAAGATCATCACAGAAGGGTTCCATGCTCCGAAGGGAGAGGTCTACCAGGGGATCGAGTCGCCAAAAGGTGAGCTCGGGTTTTATATCGCTGGAGATGGTACCCCGATCGGGCGTCGTATCCGGGTGCGTCCGCCATCATTCATAAATCTGGCCTGTCTGCCGGCGCTGGTCGAAGGGCGGCTGTTGGCCGATGTCGTTGCGGCAATCGGCTCTATTGATATCGTGCTCGGAGAGGTTGACCGATGATCCTGACCAAAGAGTCAGTTGAACAGATAAAGGCGAAAGTGGCGCTGTATCCGCGCCGCAAGTCTGCGATCCTGCCGGCGATAACGATCGCGTATCGCCAGGTGGGGCACCTAAACGATGAGCTTTATAAAGAGATCGCGGATGTGATAAAAGTGCCGTTTGTGGAAGTGGCCGAGGCGGCGACATTTTACACGCTGTTTGTCAAGCAGCCGCGAGGGAAGCACCTGATTCAGGTCTGTCACAACATTTCATGCGCTTTGATGGGCGCGGACAGCCTGACCGGCTATCTGGAGCAGAAGCTCGGAATTACAAAGGGCGGCACGACGAAAGATAATCTGTTCACTCTGGTCACGGTTGAATGTCTGGGGTCATGCGCGACCGCCCCGATGATGCAGATAAATGAAGATTTCCACGAGAATCTCACGCGCGAAAAAGTTGACAAGATCATCGAGGAGCTGCGAGCCAAGGGATGACATTCTATTCGCCTGTCATAACCAACGCGACTGAGGTCGCAAAATCGGAACGGCTGCACCTGTTCAGGTATGTCGAGGATCCGAAGCAGCGGTCTATCGACACCTTTATGTCCCGTAGCGGATACGAGGCGTGGAAGAAGGTAGTCACCTCGATGAAAGCGGAAGAGGTGATCGCGGAAGTGAAGGGATCCGGGCTGCGTGGACGCGGTGGCGCGGGATTCCCGACCGGAATGAAGTGGGGATTCGTCCCGAAGGACTCCCCTAAGCCGCGCTATCTGGTCTGCAATGCCGATGAGTCCGAGCCGGGAACCTGCAAGGACCGCGTGATCATGGAGCGTGACCCGCACGCAATGATCGAAGGAATGGCGATCGCCGCGTTTGCCATCGGCAGTCATCTCATGTTTGTCTATATTCGGGGTGAATTCAACGAGTCGATCCGTACGGTCGAAGCGGCCATGCGCGAAGCCTATGCCAAAGGGTTTCTGGGGAAGAATGTCCTTGGCAGCGGCTACGATCTGGATATG
This sequence comes from uncultured Ignavibacteriales bacterium, assembly GCA_964397415.1. Lineage (GTDB taxonomy): Bacteria > Zixibacteria > MSB-5A5 > GN15 > FEB-12 > FEB-12. Next base: position 135,509 of record CAYNIJ010000001.1, read on the forward strand.
GTCGTGCATACGGGAGGTGGCGCTTACATTTGCGGCGAAGAGACCGCGCTCTTGAACTCATTGGAAGGGGAAAAGGGGCTGTCGCGCATTCGCCCACCATTCCCGGCGATAGAAGGACTTTACGCCTGTCCTACGATCGTAAATAATGTCGAGACATTGTCGGCCGTGCCGCACATCATTAAGCATGGCGCGGCTTGGTTTAAGTCGATGGGGACGGAAAAGTCACCGGGCTCAAAGATATTCTCGCTGTCCGGGCATGTGAAGCGGCCGGGTAATTACGAGGTTGAGCTGGGCTTCAATCTCAAGAAGTTGATATATGATCCGGCGTATGGGGGCGGGATCCTTGGAGACAAAAAGTTGAAGGGAGTGATACCGGGTGGTGCGTCCACTCCGCTGCTTACTCCCGACATGATAGACGTTAATCTGGATTTTGAATCGCTGCAGACGGTCGGTTCCATGCTTGGTTCCGGCGCGGTGATCGTGTTCCATGAGGACACCTGTATCGTCTGGGTGATCCTCAAGCTGATCCAGTTCTTCCGACATGAGTCATGCGGAAAATGTACTCCCTGCCGAGATGGTACGGGGTGGTTGGAGCAGATTATCAGGAAGATCGAAAAGGGCGAAGGAAAGCCGGGGGATATTGAGAAGATCGAGGATATCTGCGCGAACATACTGGGCCGGACGATCTGTCCGCTTGGAGACGCGGCCGTAATGCCGATCCAGTCCGCGGTGAAGCATTGGCGGGACGAGTGGACTCATCATATCGAGCATAAGCAGTGCTTCGTCAAAACCAATTTCGAGTTCAAGTGAGCTGAGATAGATGGCAGACCAGACGAAAACAGACGCACAACCAGCGCAGGTGGTCAAGACCGTGACGTTGACGATCGATGGTCGTCAGGTGACGGTGCCCAAGGGGACGACGGTGTTGGAAGCATCGCTCGGGATCGGGATACATATCCCGTCCTTCTGCTGGCATCCGAAGCTCAAGCCGGTGGGCGCCTGCCGCATGTGTTATGTCGAGATCGAGAAGTTTCCCAAACTTCAGGTTTCGTGCGCGACCGAGTGCGCGGATAACATGGTTGTCCATACGGATTCGAATCAGGTGAAGATGGGGCGGAAGGCGGTCCTAGAGTTCCTGCTCACGAATCATCCACTCGATTGCCCGACCTGCGACAAAGGTGGCGAGTGCGACCTGCAGAATCTGACCTTCGCCCACGGCTATGATGACAGCCGTTTCGAATTCCTGAAGCACCGACATATTCCGGACAACAAAACGACCTTTGATGATCTGAAGATCGGGCCAGAGATAGTCCTCAATCGGAACCGGTGTATTCTGTGTTATAAGTGCGTCCGGTCCAATAAGGAAGCATTTGGCGAATATGATCTCGGTGCTTATGAGCGCGGAAATCATACCGAGATCAATGCGGCCCCGGGTGAGCAGGTTGACAATCCATTTTCCGGTAACCTGGTTGAGATCTGCCCGGTCGGCGCCCTGACGAACTCCGATTGGCGCTATAAGATCCGCGTTTGGCTGACTAAAACGGTATCCTCTATCGACCCGTTCGATGCGTCGGGGACGAATACCCTGATATATCGCGATCCGCACAAGGACCAGATGTACCGTACCACGTCGCGCCGCAATGACGCCATCGACGACGGTTGGCTGTCGGATGTGGTCCGTTATGGCTACCAGATCACACAATCGCCGGACCGTTTGACCGCTCCTCTGATAAAGAAGAATGGGAAGCTGACCACGGCGACGTGGGAAGAGGCTTTGGCATTCATTGCCAAGCGGCTCAAAGAGATAAACGATACTAAGGGGTGCGTCTGTATCGGTGGTATCGCGGGACCGCAACTGGACAGCGCTACGCAGTATAGTTTTGCCAAGTTCATGCGGACCATCATCGGTTCGAACAATATCGATCACCGCACAGACTATAGAAATCTTCCTACATTAGCGGATGGTGCGTATTCTATTCTGGCATCGCGACCGTTCACTATCGCGGACATCGATACATCCGACGTCATCCTGGTGTTGGGTTCGGATCTGGTGAGAGAACACCCGAATGAGTATCTCCGGGTGCGTAAGGCCTACAATTTCAGTGGATCGAAGATATATACGGCCAATTCATATGGCGTGAAATCGTCAGATGTAGCCAATCTGGAATTGATCTACCAGCCGGCGACTGAGGAAGCATTTGTGAACGGGCTCTGCCTGGCGGCGATCGAAGAGAAGGTCGCGGTAGCAGGCGATGCCCCGGCGCTCACCGGCAAATTGACTCCTTCGACACTGAATGAATGCGCGGCTGTCTGCGGCGTGACTTCGGCTGACCTGCGCTCGCTCGCGAAATCGCTTTCGGCGGGGAAGAAGATAACCGTACTGGTTGGCGAGCAGATAAGCCTCTCGCGTGAGCGTGAGACCATTGCCGCGGCAGTCTGTAACCTCATTCGCCTGTTGGGGCTGGACCAGAAGGGGCAGGCGGCTGTCCTTGCTCGCTACGCGAATTCAAAGGGAGCAGAACGGACCGGTCTCCTACCTGTGCCGAATCCGGCGGTAAAGAAGGAACTGGCGGCGTTTTGGAATGAATATCCGGAGAGTGCCCCACAGTCCACTGAGGGGATGTTCGAGCAGATCCGAAAGGGTGAACTGCACGGCATGCTGATCATCGGGGCAAACCCGGTCATGATGTATCCTGACCGTCAGGCCGCCGAAGAAGCGCTCCAGAAGCTGGATCTTTTGGTTGTGGCGGATACTTTCGAAACAGACACCACGGCCCTGGCGGACGTAGTCCTGCCACTCGCGACTTGGACGGAATATGCCGGCGATTATGTCAATCTTGAGAACAAGGCGCAACGCGCTGAAAGAGTCATTAAGCCGCAGCACACAGCTATGCCCGGACATGAGATAGTCGGTGCCATTACTAAGGCTATGGGACAGAAACTGTTTAATAGCGATAGCCAGCGCGAGTCAGAGCTTCGGAGATTGCTTACGGTCGACACGACATTACCGTGGCCAGCGACATGGCTGGAAGTCAGGGCAGCTGCAGTACAGGCAGATGCGGAATTTCCGTATACGCTGGTGATCGGCGACGACGCGCATCATCGGTCTTATCTCACCGAAAAGGCTGCGTCACTGGCCAGCTTCTGTGCTGAGGCATATGCCGAGGTCGGAAGTGATTTGGCCGGAAAGTTGGATTTGGCAGACGGAGACTCAGTACGGATAGAGTCGAAACAAGGCAAAGTGATCCTTCCGGTAAGGATATCGCAGTGGATGGAAGGGAACGCAGTTTTTGTACCACGGAATTTCGCCGCCACACATATCAATAGCTTGTGCGACCGGAAGGCGCGCGTCGACTGCGTGAAACTTCAGAAAGCGACGGATTGAGCCATGCTGGAAATGATCCTCCTTTCTTCGATCAAAGTGATTGTAGTTGTGGTAGCGGTGCTGACCGGGTGCGCGTATGCGACGTATATGGAACGCAAGGTTGTGGCGATCATGCAGCACCGGATCGGGCCATCGTACGCCGGACCATACGGACTGCTCCAGCCGCTGGCGGACGCCATCAAGATGGCGTTTAAAGAAGATATCGTACCTGACAATGTCGAAAAAGTCACATACGCGTTGGCGCCACTTCTGGCATTTATTCCGTCGCTGTTGTCGTTCGCGGTGGTGCCGTTCTCAGCGGATTTCTCATTGGTGGGACGCGAGATCACCGGCGTGATCTCGGATCTGAATATCGGTGTACTTTGGATCTTTGCGGTAACATCCCTTGGCGTCTATGGCATCATTCTCGCGGGATGGTCATCGGGTTCGAAGTATTCATTGCTGGGTGGTGTGCGGTCATCGGCCCAGATGATATCGTATGAGATAAGCTACGGGCTGTCGATCGTTGGCGTTATTCTGATCGCCAACACGCTTTCCATGCGAGAGCTGGTAGAGCAACAAGCGACGATCTTCGACTGGTATGTCTGGAAGCAATTTCCTGGATTCCTGCTGTACATTACGTGCGCGGTTGCCGAAACGAATCGCGCGCCATTCGATTTGCCCGAAGCGGAGTCAGAACTGGTAGCCGGATATCACACGGAGTACTCTTCGTTCCGGTTCGGAATGTTTTTTGTCGGCGAATACGCCAACATGATCGCTGTATCCGCAGTTGGGACAACGCTGTTCTTTGGCGGATGGCAGTGTCCCTGGCCGGGCTGGCCGGTTCAGTTGTCAATCTTCTGGTTCTTGGCGAAAATATTCGTGTTCATGTTTGTCTATATCTGGCTGCGTGCGACCTTGCCGCGGTTCAGATACGATCAATTGATGAATTTCGGCTGGAAAGTGCTTTTCCCGCTGGCGGTGTTGAATGTGCTGATCACAGGGGCTATAGTCCTATTCTGATGGTCAGCGCAGTGTGACTGAAGAGCGCAAAGGTTTGGTGATATGAAAGAAGTACTGAAAGCGATCGGAAATGTCTTTTTGAAGATGCCCTGGGGATTCTGGGTCACCTTCAAGCATATTTTCAAGAAGCCGGTGACGCTGGACTATCCGCGGAAGAAGAAGCCGATGGCGCCGCGGTATCGCGGGTTGCATTATTTGGAGCGGTATGATGACGGCACCGAGCGGTGTGTTTGCTGCGGTCTCTGCGCCGCGGCCTGTCCCGCTGACGCGATTTACATGGAGCCGGAAGAGACCGAAAATGGCGAACGCAAAGCCAAGGTATATGAGATAAATTTGATACGTTGCATCTTCTGCGGGTTCTGTGAGGAAGCCTGTCCCGAGGAAGCGATTTTCTTGGGCCAGGAGTACGAGTTCTCGAAGTATGACCGGAACTCATTCATCTGGACGAAGCAGGATATGCTGGTGCCGTTCCCGCGCAAGGATAATCCGTTCAAGCGGATGATCCGCCGAGTGCGCAAAGTGTATGGAGTGCCGAACGCAGTCCGATGAGCATTGATACCATCATATTCTTCATTTCCGCGGTAGTCGCGGTCTTTGGCGCAACGATGATGATCTCGCAGCGCAACCCGGTAGCATCCGTGCTGTACATGATCCTTTCGCTGGTGGCGCAGGCAGTGGTCTATATCCAGTTGAGCGCGCTGTTTGTCGGCGCCATGCTGGTGATCGTGTATGCCGGCGCTATCCTGGTGCTGTTCCTGTTCGTGATCATGTTGCTGAACCTGCGCGGGACGGAGGATATGGGAGCGCATTCGACGCCGATAAGCAAGGCGACCAAGTATCTGGTGGCGCTGTTGTTGTTTGTGGAGTTCGTTTTCATCATCAAGAGCGTGGCGTTTGGCAATGTTCAGGGACTCCTGACTACAACCCCTCCGGCTGATGATTTCGGCTCAGTCAAGTCGGTCTCCATGCTTTTATTCACCAAGTATCTTTATCCATTCGAGTTGACGGGAATCCTCCTGCTGATAGCGGTTGTAGGCGCGGTGGCAATCGCCCGTCGGGACAAGGCGGAGGATGCCGAGGAGTCGACCGGCTCGACCGAAGCATCTTCCGAGAAGTCGGATGAGGTTGTATCCAAATGAGTTTGCCCATTTCTGCCTATTTGACGCTGGCGGCAGTGCTGTTCGGGATCGGTACAATTGGCGTTCTGATATCCCGGAACATGATCGTCATGTTCATGTCGATCGAATTGATGTTGAATTCCGCGAACCTGGCTCTGATCGCGTTCTCTCGGGCATTAAACCTGATGGACGGTCATGTGATGGTATTTCTGGTACTGACAGTTGCCGCTGCCGAGGCCGCGGTCGGACTTGCAATGATCATCACCATTTTCCGCAACCGGGAGACGATCAATATCGACCGGTACAGCATGCTGAAATGGTAGGACACACGAATGGCTGATTACCTTTTCTTGATACCGCTTCTGCCGCTCATCGGCTTCCTGATCAATGGATTGTTGATCGGGCGGTTGCCCAAACCGGTGATCTCACTGATTGGGTGTGCGTCGATCGGTCTTTCGTTTGTGCTCTCATTGATGCTGTTTTTCGAACTCAAGGGAATGCCCGAAGGCTCGCGGATGATCGAGCAGGTGCTCTTCAGCTGGATCCCGTCCGGAAGTCTTCATGTCGATATCGCGTATCTGTTGGATCCTCTGTCAGCCGTGATGATCCTGGTAGTGACCGGAGTCGGATTCCTCATTCATGTCTACTCGGTCGGATACATGAGCCATGACCCCGGCTATGGACGCTACTTCGCATATCTTAATCTGTTTACGTTCTCCATGCTGACGCTGGTGTTGGCGAATAACTACCTCTTGATGTTTGTCGGTTGGGAAGGGGTGGGACTCTGCTCTTACCTGCTGATCGGGTTCTGGTTTGAGAAAAAGTCAGCGTCGGACGCGGGGAAGAAGGCATTTATTGTCAACCGCATCGGCGACTTTGGATTCCTGCTCGGAATGTTTATCATCTTCTGGCAAGTCGGGTCTCTCGATTATGCCAAGGTGATGGAGTCGGCGCCTCATGTATTCGTGGCCGGTGGCGGCCTGATCACAGCGGCATGTATCCTGATGTTTGTCGGAGCCACCGGTAAGTCTGCCCAGATACCGCTGTATGTCTGGCTTCCCGACGCCATGGAGGGACCGACGCCGGTTTCCGCGCTGATCCATGCGGCGACCATGGTGACGGCTGGTGTTTATATGATCGCTCGCTCAAGCACACTCTTTATGATGGCTCCGGACGCGCTGATGGTGGTAGCGATCATCGGAGCGTTGACCGCGCTCTTCGCGGCGACGATCGGACTGGTGCAGAACGATATTAAGCGAGTACTCGCCTATTCAACGGTCAGTCAGCTTGGCTATATGTTCCTGGCATGCGGTGTGGCGGCATTCTCGGCCGGCATTTTCCATCTCATGACCCATGCGTTCTTCAAGGCGCTTCTCTTCCTTGGGGCAGGTTCAGTGATCCATGCCATGTCGAATGAACAGGATATCAGGAAGATGGGTGGACTCAAGAAGCACCTTCCAATAACCTATATGACCTTCCTGCTGGCCTGTCTGGCAATCGCGGGTATACCCGGCTTCTCGGGATTTTTCTCCAAAGATGAGATCCTCTGGAAGGCCTACTCTTCAGATCATGGGCACTTACTGCTCTATGTAATTGGCCTCGTGACCGCCATCATGACGGCGTTCTATATGTTCCGGCTGCTGTATCTGACGTTCTTCGGTGAAGAGCGTATGGATAAGCATACCAAAGAACATATCCATGAATCGCCCAAGATGATGACCGTGCCACTGGTGGTTTTAGCGGTTCTGTCGGTGATTGGTGGATTCATTGGGATGCCGCACGTATTCGGCACGACCAACTATTTCGAAGAATGGTTGGCGCCGGTGATGGCCAACTCGGGAGGACATGGGGCAGAGGCTGCGACAGGGGCACACATGTCGGGTTCAGGCAACGCGGCGCTTGAGTTGACTCTTATGTTCGTGACTGTGGTGCTCGCGGTTCTCGCCATTCTCTTTGCGCGCCAGATGTACCTGCGGAGGCCGGAGATGGCAACAAGGGTTCGCGAGCGGATGAGCGGATTACACAAGCTGCTCCTGAACAAGTATTTTGTAGATGAGATATACGGCGCGTTGGTGGTCCGTCCACTGGTTTATTTCTCAGTTTTCCTCTGGAAAGTCGTTGATGTGCTGATAATCGATGGTCTGGCGAATGGGCTGGCCGTGGTCGGTCAGGATGCGTCGGAAGTGCTGAAGTATGGACAGTCCGGACGGGTGCGCGGATATGCCACCGTATTTGTGGCTGGCGTGGTGCTAATCGTCGGATACCTGGTGTTGAAGTAAGATATGGACTGGTTATCAATAGTTACATTCCTGCCGCTGTTGGGTGTGGTGCTACTGGCCCTGGTGCCGTCGAACCAGCACTCGACCATTAAGCTGGTCAGCTTGGTGGTGGCGATTGTCACCATGGTGGTGTCGTTCTGCATCGGGTATATCTTTGATCCCCTGTCGACCGGCATGCAGTTTGAAGTAAATGTGCCATGGGTGAAGTCGCTCGGTATCGGTTATCATATGGGGATTGATGGGATATCCCTTTTGCTGATACTGCTGACTACGGTTTTGACGGTACTGTGTATTCTCGCCTCCTGGCGTTCCGTATCGACCGGAGTTAAGGGATATTTTATGTCGATGCTGCTTTTGACCACCGGCATGATCGGAGTCTTTTGCGCGCTCGACCTGTTCCTCTTTTATGTTTTCTGGGAAGTGATGCTGATCCCGATGTATTTCATCATCGGAATATGGGGCGGCCCGCGGCGAGTTTATGCCGCGATCAAGTTTGTGCTGTTTACGATGTTCGGCTCGTTGCTCATGCTGGTCGGCATCCTCTATCTCTACTTTGCCTATCATACCGCGACCGGCGAATACACTTTTGATCTGCTGAAGATCACTAGTATGCAAATCGGTTATCAGCCGCAGCTCTGGCTGTTTGGAGCGTTCGCGCTGGCCTTTGCCATCAAAGTGCCGCTCTTCCCGTTCCATACCTGGTTGCCGGATGCCCATGTGCAGGCGCCAACCGCTGGATCAGTCATTCTGGCTGGAGTTCTGCTTAAGATGGGGACCTACGGTTTCCTGCGGTTCTGTCTGCCGATGTTCCCCGACGCGACGATCACGTATGCCCCGTATATCATGATCCTGTCGGTGATTGCCATCATTTACGGCGCGCTGGTCGCGATGGTGCAAAAGGATGTCAAATCACTGGTGGCATTTTCGTCCGTGTCGCATATGGGATTCGTGATGCTTGGGATGTTTGCATTGAACATTGAGGGGATGTCCGGCGCGGTACTTCAGATGCTGAACCACGGTGTATCAACAGGAGCGTTGTTCCTCATAGTTGGCATGATCTACGAGCGCAGACATACCCGTATGATCGAGGATTTTGGCGGCATTGCGAAAGTAATGCCCGTATTCGCCACGTTCTTCATGATTGTGTCACTGTCATCCATAGGGCTACCATTTACCAACGGCTTCGTGGGTGAGTTCCTGATCCTACTAGGCACCTTCCAATCAAATATGTGGTACGCGGTGTTTGCCACCTCAGGGGTCGTCCTTGCGGCGGCCTACATGCTCTGGATGTATCAGCGAGTGATCTTCGGCAAAGTAACGAATCCTGAGAACGAACGATTGACCGACTTGACCTTGCGCGAGCGGGTTATTCTGATTCCGCTGGTGTTGCTGATCTTCTGGGTCGGAATATACCCTAAACCGCTTTTTGACCGGATTGAACCAGCGGTCAAACAGGTCCTGATGCAGGTAGACAAGGCGCAGAATGCGCAGTTGAATGAGAAGTTTCAGATCCAACCGGGTGATGCGACAGTGACTACGGCGACAGTTGCGCCGAACTCTGGAGGCCATTGATGAGCGCTGAGGTGACTATCTACACCAAGCCGGGCTGTCCGTATTGCGCGGCCGCTAAGAAGCACTTTACTGACAGCGGGATCGCGTTTGATGAGGTAAACGTCAAAGAGTCGGCCGCCAACATGGAAATGGCGCTGAAAGCGAGCAACGGTCAAAGGATCGTCCCGGTCATAGTAGACCATGGCAAGGTGTCGCTCGGCTTCGGCGGAGGCTGAGGGTTCTGATAAAGGCGCGGCGGTCGTCGCGAAAAGAATATGACAGATTACGTTTCAACATTGTCGGTTGATTTCAGCCTGATAGCGCCTGAATTGGCGCTGTTGGTCGCGGCCTCTATCATCATGCTGTTTTCTGCGGCGAAATCGCTTCCCAAGTGGGCGCCGGTCGTGGCAGTGGCCGGGTTTGCGGCCTCAATCGCCCTGACTATCATGCAATGGGGAGTGGTGCAAACCGGTTTCGCGGCCATGGTCACAGTCGACCACTTCGGCGTGATCTTCAAGATGATCTTTCTGGTCGCTTCAACGCTTTCGCTGTTTATGGCGTATCGATATCTTCAGGTTAAGCATATCAACAAGCCTGAATTTTACTCCATGTTGCTGGTCTCAACCATCGGTATGATGGTGATGGCCAGTACGACCGACTTGATCGTGCTGTTCCTCGGACTGGAAATAATGTCCGTACCCTTGTATGTGTTGGCTGGATTCAATCGACGGAGTCTTGAGTCGAATGAATCGGGGATCAAGTACTTCATTATGGGTTCTTTTGCGACCGGATTCCTGCTAATGGGCATCGCTTTCGTCTATGGCGCTGCCCAGACAACCAGTCTTACACGCATCGTCACTGACTTCGCCTTCATTGCCAATAATTCCGGACTCTATCTTTATGCCGGCGCGGCGCTGCTGCTGATAGGTTTTGGCTTCAAGGTTTCGGCCGTCCCATTCCACAGTTGGGTGCCGGATGTTTATCAGGGGGCCCCAACACCGGTGACGGCTTTCTTCTCGGTTGCGCCAAAGGCGGCTGGTTTTGCGGCATTGTTGCGGATATTCAGCTATGGCTTTGCTGACATGGCAGTGCTCCAGGAGGTGTTCTGGGTACTGGCCGTACTGACGATGACGGTGGGGAACATCCTGGCGTTACGGCAAGAGAACGTCAAGCGGATGCTTGCCTACTCATCCATCTCACACGCCGGATATATTCTTGTAGCGCTGACAGTGGGGGGATCGCCGTCGGTGTCTGCCGCGATCTTCTACCTGGCCGCGTACAGTATGTTCAATCTCGGTGGATTTGCGATTGTGACATTGCTGGAGAGCCGTTCCGGGATGAAGGCAGATTTCTCAGAGCTGGCCGGATTGTCACGCTCAAATCCGTATTTGGCGGCTACCCTGGCGCTGTTCATGTTCGCACTAACCGGATTCCCGCCGACCGCAGGATTCCTTGGAAAATTCTACATCTTCTCGTCGGCGGTGGAACAAGGGTTTATTACTCTGACAGTGATCGGTGTAATGAACTCGTTCGTATCGGTCTATTACTACCTGCGAGTCATCAAGGTGTCGTACTTTGACAGTTTTGAGGAACGTCCCGTGCCGGTGACGGTCAATTTCGCTATTCTGCTGGTGCTGGTGGTCACCGCTCTCGGGACATTAGGGCTGGGGTTCTTCCCGGATACTCTCCTGAATATGACACGGCAGGCGATTTTCGCCTCAATGTAACTTCAAAAGCCTAATTTGGAAAATAAGAAGGCGAGTGGTTTCCCACTCGCCTTTTCTATAGTCCAAAATTCAGTCGTCAGACTTTGACCTTCTGAAGTTCCAGGCGGTGCTTGCCGTTGATCTCCGGAACCTTCATCGGGTAATGTCCGGAGAAACAACCATGGCAGAAGCCGGTCTTGGGAAGCGAGGGCATCGCCAGCATGCCATCGAGTGATAGATAGCGAAGTGAATCAACTCCAAGATACTTCTCGATCTCTTCCAGCGACATGTTGGCAGCGATCAATTCACTCTTGGTCGGCATATCGATGCCGAAAAAGCACGGTGAGATGATAGGGGGTGAAGAGACACGGAAGTGGACTTCTTTGGCGCCCGCTTCACGTATCATCTGGACCATCTTCTTGGAAGTCGTGCCGCGGACAATGGAGTCATCGACCACCACCACTCGTTTATCTTTGAGCACTCCGCGGACGGGGTTGAATTTGACGCGGACATCGAGGTCGCGGATATGCTGTTCCGGGTCGATGAAAGTCCGTCCCACGTAATGGTTGCGGATAAGTCCGATCTCGAACGGGATACCGGATTCTTCGGCGAATCCAAGAGTCGCGGTATTGGCTGAGTCGGGAATGCCGATGACGATATCAGCTTCGACCGGATGCTCGCGAGCGAGTTGTCTACCCAACCGACGCCGGATCTTGTCTACGTTTTCACCAAAGACCTTGGAGTCGGGACGCGAGAAGTAGATATACTCGAAAATGCAGTGCGACGGCTTTGCGGCCTTCATTGGGTAGTGCGATTTCATACCGTCGCGAGTGATTTCCAGCACCTCACCCGGTTCGATGTCACGGATATATTCGCCGCCGATGATGTCAAAGGCGCAGGTCTCAGACGCCACAACCATTGAGCCGTTGAATTTGCCCAGAGCGAGGGGTCGGAAACCATGGGGGTCGCGAGCCGCTATAAGAGATTTCTCGGTCATAAATAATAGTGAAAACGCGCCCTTGATAGTCTTAAGCGCATCGCAAATGCGAGCCAGTGTATTCGGCTGCTTGGAGGTCGCGGTCAGGTGCAGGATGATCTCGGTATCAGAAGTCGTCTGGAAGATCGATCCTTTGGCATCCAGTTTGGATCGCAATTCAAGCGAATTGGTCAGGTTGCCGTTATGGGCAACTGCCAGGTATTTGTTTCGATTGGTTATCAGGAATGGCTGGATATTGATGAGCGAGGAAGCGCCAGTCGTACTGTAACGGACATGGCCGAGCGCGATGTCACCAGTCAGCTTCTTCAGGTTTTCTTTTTCGGAGAAAACTTCGGCAACCTGGCCCATGCCTTTATGCAGATGCACTTTGCCAGAATCAACCGTAACGATGCCCGCAGACTCCTGTCCGCGATGCTGCAAGGCATACAGCCCGAGGTAGGTCAGTTCGGCCGCGTCCGGATTACCGACGATTCCGAAGAGACCGCATTGGTCGTGAATCATTTCCTCTGACATATCGACGAACGTCCTCCGTCCGAAAAAAGAAACCGCTAAGCTATTGCCGGCCAGACCAAAAGTCAACCGATATTGCGGGTCTGCCCCGGCAGGCCGGGAATATGTGAAAAACGCTGCAGTGGACCGTTTGTGCCCGGCGATCTGTTCAGTTCCTGAACACCGAAAGGACTGGATAAGTCCCTGCAAATACGATATGTTGCGGGAGTACTCCTGATATACTACACATCGGAGATTTCGGGACAAATCACGCATTCCGTTTGCTCAACAGCCAGTTGGGTAGACACCAAACTATGGACGACCGCACTCAAAACCGTTTCGACATCCTCAGGCAGCTTGCTGTGGCTGGCTACCGGGGCGAAGATTTTCGTCCTACAGCCGAAATGGCGCTACGCCAGGCGGCTGACCTGGTGGGCCTACAGGCGGCTGCTCTCTACCTATGGGACGAATCGAAGGCGATCACACTAGCGGTATCGCATTCGGACTCAATACAGGCACAGGAGACCCTTGCCTCCTTGGAGGAGACATTATTCGCCGGCCTGCGGCGTGACCGTCAGTTGATGGCGGCATATATGAGTTTTGGTGGGAATCCTCCGCTGCAGACCTTCACGCTCCCCATCCGCTTTGGCGATTCAATGCTTGGGGCGGTGATAGGTATCCAGGAGGGGGACCAGCGGCTGGTCTCGGAGGATCTATTCCTCGAAGCCATCTGCGCGGCAATGTCGCTGTACATAGTGGCCGGTCAGGTGGGGCAGGGGAAGGCAGTATCCGCTGAGGTTATCGCCAAAGAACGTCTGGGAGCCGTCATGCAAACTGCGGTAACAGTCAACCATGAAATCAACAATCCGCTGACCGCTATTCTTGGAAACATTCAATTATTGCTGATGAAGCGCAAGGACCTCGACGAAGAGTTGGTGAACAAACTCAAGACTGTCGAAGAAGCTGCGCTGAAGATAAAGGATGTGACACAGCGCCTCCTTCGAGTAACTTCGGCCCGTTCGGTCGACTACGCCGAGGGGACATCGATGCTCGACATCTCCGACGACGATCAATCCAAATAGCCTAATTCTTCAGTAACCAGTCGACCAAGGCCCGCATGGCGGCCGGATTGTTATTGATGATATCCGTTCCATGGGCATCCCCGTCAAAAATCATCAAGGTGCAGTGATCGGGGTTTAGAGAAGCCATCTCTCGCACAGAGTTGTAGGAATACTCATCTCCCGATGATGCAACGAGGAGGATCTTCCCCTTGAAGGTCATGATGGCATCGGCTGGTTCCAGCCCGCGATAATTCATACCGGGGGAGAGAAGGACAAGCTGGTCGATGCCACTCATCTCCTCGGTTAGAAGTGCAGCAGTGTTGGCACCTATTGAGGCGCCGATTATTGTCAGGCCAGTTTTCCCTTTCAATGCGCCTGCGATATCGGCAGGATATTTAGCGAATTCTGATTCGGGCATGGTCTTGCGGTCGAGTATCTCCGTGCTACGATTAACTGAGCAGCCGTGACCACGGAGGTCGAAAAGCTGCCAACTGGGAAGGCTGAAATTGCTGGAATCCACACTCTTGCCGATAATCACCAGGCTGTCGCGCAACGGCGCAAAGCTTTCGCGAGTGTGACCCATCATGGGGAGGCCAATAATGGTCTTGACGGACTTTCCCGGACGGGTATAGATCGTCGAGCAGAGCGAGAGAGAATCGCTGGTTAGTGTCTTGATCTCTCTCGGTGTATATTGCGGTACTGGTGATTGTGTCAGCGCGAGACCGCTACAAAGAGTCAGGAATATGATGAGTACAGACTTCATAGTTTGGCTCCAGGAGATAAATTCCATCAAAAAGAAACGGCGGCCAGAGGCCGCCGTCAATCAGATTAATCCAAGCACTTATAGGTAGGTCTCGGAGACCTCTTTCATTTTGCCTGACAATTCGGTGGCGTGCTTCTTGTAGTTTTCCATGTCCTGCTTGTCGCAACACTCTTTCATTAACTGGGCAAGCTGAGTCATCGCCTGGAACTCTTTCAATAGAGCTTCCTGCTGATCCTTGAGATCGGCGGGGATCGTCTTTTCGTTGAGGTTCGCGAGCTTGGTGACCAGAGTCTCGGTTGAGCCAGTGATGCCTTCCATATTGTTGTTCGGAACATGCTGTTCCAGAATAATGCCGGCGGTCATCATGGCGCCTTCAAGTTCCGGATAGGAATACGGCGCCAGCATAGAGGCGGTATTCTCAAAGGCGTCGTGGAGCGACGGCATGAGCGCGTAACAAGAGTCCTTCAGTCCGGCCTTGGCCGCATCAGAGTAGGCCTTCACTAACTGGGCAAAAGTCTCGCGATGGTTTAGGAACGCGGCTTTGCGAGAGACGCACTTCATGGACGGCTGGATATCCGCTATCCCTCTGAAGAGCGAGTCGAATTTCGGCCCGGCAGCGACGAGTGCATCATAGTCCTTGGCCGGATATGCAGTATGCCATGTCGGCGCCATCACTTCGTGGAAAACACCGAAAGCCTTGAAACCCTGGCTGGCGGCATGGTCAGACGGACAGACATGGCCGGGTTCTTCGGCCATGGCCAGCGTGGTCATGATTACGAGGGCCAGTAAACAGATCCAGAAACGCATTTCATTAACTCCCGGTGCGATATGGTTAGATCACATTAGTTTCATGAACGACATCCGCTCCGGCAAAACGAGTTGGACTCAGCGGGGAGATGTCGATTGTCGGTTTTTGGCCACATAGTATTTCGGCGGTCACCAATCCGGCGGCCGGAGCATGCATAAAGCCATGACCCGAGAATCCGGTAACGTGGAACATGCCGCCTACTTCAGCGTCGTGGCCAATTATGGCCTGATGGTCCGGGCTTGTTTCATACAGCCCGGCCCACTGATTCGCGATCTCAGCGGTCTCAAGTTGGGGTATCCGGTCGAGTGCTTTCTCAATGATCGTGTCAACATAATCAGGATCGGTGGAGACATCGAAACCCGGTTTGATAGACTTGTCAGCCCACCCCAGAAGGAGGCCCTTGGATTCCTTATGGAAATAGAGGCCGGACTTCACATCAACTACCATGGGGAAGAAAGGCTTTACGAAATCAAGTTCACCTGTGGTGACACACATACGCTTGTACGGCTCAACCTTCACATCGGCGCCAGCGAGTTTGCCGATTTCGCCGGCCCAGGCGCCAGCACAATTGATGACCCACGGCGTCTGAATCTCGCCTTTGGAGGTGCGTACTGACGTTACTTTGTTGTCCGATTTCCCAAATCCGGTCACGGTGCATTCCAGCTCGACATCGACCCCCATCTTGCGGATCGCGGATTCGTACCCGCGCAGGAACTCAGAGGGGTCGCCAAGGCCGTCATCTTTACAGAATGTCCCGAGTTGAATATCATCAAGGCGCACATGAGGCGCATATTGGACGATCTCGCTCGGCTTGAGAAGTTGAACATTAAGACCGAGCGAACGCTGCAATTCGTAGTGCTTGGTATAGGTCTTGACGTCGGCGTCATCTGCAAGGAGGAAGAGGTACCCGACCTGGTCAAAGAGTGCCTCTGAGCCGGTCTCTTCCTTGAAGTTGGCGAACATTCTCTCAGAAAGCATCGACATTTCAATGTTGGTCTTGGTGGAGAACTGGGCACGTATTCCGCCGGCGGCTTTGGTAGTGGAACCGGCGCCGGTGAATGGCTCTTTCTCGACCAGAACGATCTGTCCGAACTTCTTTTGGGCGAGGTAGAAGGCGACAGCCACTCCAATGATTCCACCGCCTATGATAACTGCATCCGCTTTAGTCCGCATTGCACTTCCTCAAACAATGTCTGCGTCACTGGTACGTGAAGATTTTCACTAAGGTAGGAAATAGGCGACCAAAGTCAAGGGGTTTTGCCCCGGTTTTCCAGGACGGTCTTCACGTGTAAACAATACGGGAGATGCGACTGGTAACTGAATGGACTTCGTCATCCCTAAGTAAAGCAACGCGATATGGGATCCGGTCAGGATGACAATCACGACATGGTGGCGTGCGATAGTCTGTATTTAGTCAAATGTCGTATGCCCAAGGAGCTCTGCACACACCCTCACTGCCCGTTGCTCTGGTATCAACAATTTTCTACCTTATCGGCATGTCGAGCTATCCCCGACTGCGCACTGGCCTGGTAGCTGTGCCATCCGAGGCAGATGGTACAACCTACTACACGCTGAAAGATTCCATCACCGGCAATTACTTTAGAATGCGTGAGCCCGAATACTGGCTTATCCAGCAGCTGGATGGAGAGACTTCGCCGAATCAAATCGCGGAACGCTTTGCAGAAAAATTCCAGATGCGAATCGGACAAGAGGCGGTGGAGCAGTTCATATCGACACTTGGGAATCTCTACTTCTTAGAGGACGGACGGAGCGAGGTTGAGATCGCCAGGGCCGCTCGGGAGTCCAAGCGAACGCGCTCTCTGGCGGCCAAGATGCTGTTCGTCAAACTAAAGGCGTTTGATCCATCGACCATTTTGGAGAACGTTTTTGGTTTTTATCGGCCATTCCATCGGCCATTCTGGTTCGTGATTCAATTTGCGGTGATCATGCTGGGTATGTCGCTTTTATCCATTCACTCCAACCAATTCGCGGTGAGGATCAACGAGCTCCTGACTATTTCTGCTATTGCCATGATCGTCGTTGCCCTGTTCCTGATGATATTGTTGCACGAATTCGCGCATGCGCTGGTCTGCAGGTATCATGGCGGGAAGGTTCGCGAGATGGGTTTTCTACTGATGTACTTCCAGCCATGCTTTTATTGCGATGTTTCAGACGCATGGCTGTTCAAAGAGAAGGCTCATCGGCTCGCAGTGACCTGGGCCGGACCGTACTGTCAGTTTGTATTCTTGGCGGTTGCGGTGATCATTTGGCGCGTGACAGTGCCGGGAACGGGGATAAGTGAGTTTGCGCGGATCTGTGCTATCGTCGCTTGGGTCAATTTCCTTTTCAATTTCAATCCTCTTATCAAATTGGATGGTTATTACCTGCTGTCGGACTGGCTGGAGATGCCAAATCTCAGACAGCGCGCGTTTGGCTATCTGGGGAACACACTCAAGCGCCATCTGCTTGGTTGGCCGATTGACCGTGTGATAGTCAATCGTCGGGAGCGGAAAATCTTTCTCGTTTATGCAATCCTGGCGTTCGCCTATAGCACAGGATTGGTTGTCTACGTGGTCTGGTTAGTCGGGGGATTCATGGTCGCCAAATGGGGTGGGGCGGGATTCCTGTTGATGGTCCTTGCTTTGGCTGTTATCTTGAAGCAGAGTGTGGCTGAGGCCGCCAGAGGGACTAAACAGCATTTCATCTATATGAAACGACTACTCCACCAGCCTGTTCGACTGACTATCTATATCATTCTCCTCGCGGCTATTGTGGGTGTCGTGGGGTTCGTCAAGTTTCCGCATCGAGTGGTGGGAGATGTTGTCGTGCAACCGATGTCTGAGTTCAGTCTATCCACCAGCACGGATGGGCTGCTTGAGACCTATCTAAGACATGGCGGCGCTAATCCCGAGAAGAAGACTTCGATCCTCAAGCTGATCACACAGGATGTCGGCGCATTTCCGGTCACACCGAGAGTGAAAGAGGGGCAGACGGTCAAGATCGGCGATACCTTGGCGGTCATCGCCTCAAATACGGTTGATAAGGATCTGCAAGGAGCACGAAGCGACCTGCAAAGACTTCAGGACCAACTGACAGTCCTTCGCACCCAACCGAAACGCGAGGAGATAGCGGCGGCTCAGGCGGATGTCCGTGCGGCTCAAAGCACCTATGACCAGGCGCTGCGTGACTTAAACCGAGTTAAAGAGTTGGCCTCACGGGATCTGGTAGCCGCGAACCAGCTTGAGTCGGTCAAGTCGACGGCGGATGTCGCCAAGGCATCTCTGGAGAACAAGAAATCCTATCTCGCTTTGCTGAAGTCGCCTCCTCGTCCCGAGGATGAGGCGGTCATCCAGAGAGATATCGAAAAGCAAATGAGCCGGATCGCGTTCTTTGAAGCGCAATTGGGAGCGCAAGTGATCACCAGTCCGATAGACGGATTAGTGTCAGTCACGCGTTATCAGGATGCGCTTCTGACGGTCGCGGATAACCATGTTGTCGAGCTTCTCGTACCGGTCTCGGATTTTGACATTAATCTGGTGGCCGATGGTCAGCCAGTTCGAGTCAAAGTCAGATCCTACCCCGATGAACTCTTCTTTGGGACTGTCGTGCGGGTGCCCAAAGTGACCACTGATTCCGCCACGGCTATGCAGTTTCCTGTGGCTGTGGCTGTCTTCAACGCGCACGGGAGACTCACACCGGGGATGAGCGGATATGCCAAGATAGAGGTGGGGGAGCGGACCCTTGCGCAACGTGCCATCCGAAAAGTGATGTCAGTGGTGCGAGTGGAGTTCTGGTCCTGGTGGCTTTGGTAAGCCCTTTCACACCCCACACGCCAGATAATTTTTTGAGTTCCCCGAAATGTGACTTGGGCGGACCATATTAGGTCTGTGAAGCGACTGCGTGTGAAGGGATTATCTTTCCTGACAATGGAAAACTTTTCCGCTTTTAGGGGCGGAGACAGCGGCGTGTGGGGGAAATGTGGAGTGTGTCACACTCTATTCTCCTTGACGGAATTCGGGCGGGAATTATATTGAAATCGGAGGCAACTTAAAAATCAGACTATTTTCAAATAAACCTCCAACTATTGGAGGGCTCTTTTTAACATGTTAAAGGAGGTGATTCAATGGCGGATTACAAACTGACCGTTGAAGTTCTCGAGACTCGTATCGCTCCGGTTGGCATCAGCCTCGGCGGCCAGTAATCGTATTGGTCCGTGAGCATTCGAGCTTACTGAAGGGCAGGGGTACCTGCCCTTTGCTTTTGGTCCAGCAAACTGCTGAGCCGCCGAATCTCTGATACCAGGAATTGTACAGTGCGCTTTTGCTGAAAGAGTACCTTGTCCGAATCACAAGTGATACTCCCCGCAATATCTTTCATTATCTGCAGTGACTGCCGATAGTTCGCATACGCCTTTTCAATATCCCCATTTCTCGCATTGATCCTTCCCAGTAGCAAGAGGGAGTGTGCTTGTTCAGACATCAGTCCGAATTTGCGTGCCTCGTCGCGGCATTGGACTGCAATAGCGCGAGCTTCAGAGAGTTCTGAATTAAGCAGGAGCAACTCCACGAGAATAGCCGCTAGGCGCGGACGCTCGATGTAGTGAGGGATCCGGTGCATCGCGGCCCGTAGATCAGGAAGTGTCGAGAGCGCCAAATCAGTCTGCTCCGATTCCAGGAATAATTCAGTTCGATTGAACGCGGCGACGACCTGATCCGTTTCTTTTCCGAACTCTTTTGCCAGTTGTCCTGCCTGTTGTTGGATCGATGGCTCGGGGTCGAGGCGGCACATCTGCAGGAGGGCCGCAAGCTGAAGGGGGCGAACCCCTGCGGTGACGGATGCTTCAATTCCGGATTGCGTGAGCTGCCTGGCTTTGGGACGGTCGTTTACGACCAGCGCCAGAAGTGCGTACGTCAAAGGGAGCTGTACTTTCCAGTGGACGTCCTCCACCTGCTCCAGCAGAAGCTCGACCTCCCGAAGACAAGAAGCGGAGTCCCTCAGCTTGCCCAGGCGCATATGCACCATCGCCAGGGAATGTCGAAACACGATCTGGTGGGGTAACTGATTCAATTCGATCGCGAGTTCCAGTCCCCGATCAAGGAATGTCAGAGCCTCGCGTAGTTGACCTGCCTCAAGGAGTACCATCGTCAGGTTCTCGAGATTGAACAGCTCTTCCTTTTTGCTACCAATCCTCTGATTGATTGCGAGTGATTCTCGGAGTTGTTCGGCGCTTCGGTCGTACTGCCCCTGAAGGTATCGGACGTAACCGAGATTATTAAGGGTGCGGGCTATTTCACCGGCATCTCCCAGATTCTTCTTCAGTTCCAGAGACTTATCCAGGAGCAACACACCGCGGGTCAGGTTTCCCTTCATACAGTAGACCGATCCCATGTTAGAGAGCGTGGAGGCGATCTCCGTCTCGGCATTCAGGTTTCGCTGTATGTGCAGGGCACGTCGATAGTGCTGAAGTGTGCTGGGTAGGTCGCCCGCATAAAAATAGCTATTACCCAGGTTATTGTAGGTGCGGGAGAGTTCCAGATCCTCGCCCATCTGTCTATAGATGGTAAGCGCTTGATTGAGCGCTTCGAGGCCGGCTTTAGAGTCCTGCTTCATTTTATAGAGGTCACCGAGATCCCGATAGGTTTCTGCCAAGAGCTTGTCGGCCGGCAAGTCCGCATAAAGGGAGACTATCTGCAAGTACGTGGCAAGGGCATCATCGACCAGACCCGTTTCCTTCTGTATGTCGCCGCGAAGCATAAGAAGTGGAAGGACGCTTCGAATAGCGTTTCTCATGGCGGCAAGGTCCAACACCGAGTTGATGCAGAGTATGGCTTCGCGCGAGCGATGTTCTCCGCGTAGTAGCGAAGCGGCTTGATAGGCACAACGGTCAGCCGATTCCAGATCACCAGTCCTCACGTAGAGAATTGTCGCGGTGGCGTATTGCCCAGTTTTTTCGGCCTGGCTTGCCGCCGACCGGGACAACCTTCTGATCGTGGCAGGTCGGAGGAAAGTCAGGATCAGATCGTCGAAAGGCGTTGATCCCTGAGTCGAACAAACCGCGGCGCGGATCATCCTCTTCCTTTGGCCGAGCGTGCTCGTGCGGAAATTGTGCAGATCAAGTCGCCGGAATCCGGCTGGCCAGTAGATATTGCCGGAGAACTGGAGTCCGGTCTCTGTTAACAAGAGATTCTGCCTACTATGGTTGATCTCCAGGAGCGATCTGAGTCGGGAGAGAGAGTTCTGAGTCAAGTGAGAAAGTCGTTTTGACTGTCGTTCGCTCAATTCCGCAACGCAATTCGCGGCCCCGACATAATCTGACTTGGATTCAATTATGTACTTCGGGCGAAGCAGCCTTTCGAACGGATATGTCGCCCCAACTTGTCTGAGATTCATGCAGACGGCGAGCGCGGTTGGAGGCCTTTGTTCGGGCTGTTTCATGAGCAGCCCGTCAATCAGTTCTACCACCGGTTTTGGGATTCCCGGTGTCAATTGGTCGATAGGAGTGGGCTCCTCTTCCCGCACTCGGGCATTGATGCGAAGCGGATCGGTTTCAGTCGCGATGAAAGGATGCCTGCCCGTGAGCATCTGGTAGGCGATCACGCCAAGCGCAAAGAGGTCGGATTGATGATCAGCGCGGCCATCGACAATTGTCTCGGGCGCCATGTAACCAACTGTTCCCAAGCCGGCTCTGACACTATCATGTTCGCACTCAGATCTGCCGAGCGAAAAGTCCGACAATTTGGCAAAGAACAATTTGTCTGTCGTGCATCGTTCGAGATCTCTAGGCAGGAAAATATTCTGCGGCTTCAGGTCGCCATGGATAATCTGGTGCTGTCTCAGATACTCCAGGTCAGCGGCTACGGCGGCAAGGATGTTCAACGCCAGTCGGACATCCGTTATCCGGCCCAACTGGTCGAGCGTTTTGCCTTCGCAAAGCTCGAGCAGCAGATAGTCGCCCCCGTCAGCAGCAGTATTCAGAATCCTGACAAGTCCCGGGAAACGTCGGGTGCCGATGAGGGATAGCTCGCGTCGTGCGAGCAAATTGAAATCGATGCCTTGGGGAGGATCGGGGAGCGGACGCTTCAGCGCGGCAAGCCGTCCGGAACCGGTCAAGCGGACGCGGAAGACCTCGGCGGTCCCCCCGCGGCCGAGTCGCTCCTGAATCTGGAAGCGTGACTCGTGACCGGTAGAGCTCATGCAGCTATTTTGCTTTCTTGGGCTGCACGCGAGGGAGGACCAGCTTGAAGATGGTACCTTCACCGATCTTTGAACTGACCAGCAGCTCGCCACCGTGCTGTTCAACGATCTTGCGGCAATTGTAAAGGCCGAGCCCATGGCCGTGCTTCTTCGTCGTGAAGTGCAGGTTGAACAGTTTACCCATGGTCTCTTCGCTCATGCCGACACCGTTGTCGGATATCTCGATAGCGAGTTGCTCCTGCACGCGGTCATAGGAGGCGACGATGCCAATCTGGCGTTTAAAGTCGTCCCCTTCGGATTGACGGCGCACTGCATGCTCTTCAATGGCGTCCGCGGCGTTGTTCAGCAGGTTCATGAGTACCTGCTGGATCTGGCCGACGTCGATCTCCACAGACGGCATCTCGGTAGCCAGGTCGAGTGTGAAGTGGATGAGCTTGAAGCGCGGTTGCACGCGCAGGGAGAAGAGCAGATCATCCACCAGGTGGCGAATGTCGTAACTGATGTATTCGGGCTCCGGCTTGGA
The DNA here is from genome assembly GCA_964397415.1 of uncultured Ignavibacteriales bacterium. Lineage (GTDB taxonomy): Bacteria > Zixibacteria > MSB-5A5 > GN15 > FEB-12 > FEB-12. Next base: position 158,385 of record CAYNIJ010000001.1, read on the forward strand.
GAAGTCCATCAGGCTGTCGACGAACCGTTTGATCTTAAAGATATTTTCGGTGATCGACTTGGAGTTGAACTTCACCTTATCGAATTTTTCGCGGTCTATATTAAGCGAGAGCAGTTCGGCATTGTTTGAGATTATGGAAAGATAGTTATTCAACTCGTGAGCGACCGACGCGGCCATTTCGCCGCGGGCAACCAGCTTCTCGGAGAGAATAACATACTTCTCCATCAGGACTTTTTCTGTGACATCCTCGATGGCCATGGTGATGCCGTCGGTCCCGTCGGGAAGCTCGGAAACAGGCGATATCTTTATGGAGAGGACTTTCTCCAGATAACCGGTATTGTGGAAATAGCGCGGGTCAGAATACTCCTGCTTGGTAACAAGGGAATCGCTGATCATCTTGCGCCAGCGTAGCTGCTCACCGGCGGGGAGACGATCCACAAAGATGGTCGGATTGGTTCCTTCGCCAACCGCGACGACGCTATCGCGATTGAGGTCAAAGATCTCGAGCGCGACTGGGTTGATCGTCGCGATACTACCTTTGGCGTTAAGTACGACAATTCCGATCGGAGTGTTCTTGACCACGGATTCGTGGTACTTCTTCATTGTAAAGAGCGAGTGGTACATCGCGGCGTTGTGTAGCGCGTTGGAGACCAGCTGCCCATAGAACTCGAATAGATAAAGGTCGGATTTGAGAAACATGCCGGCCTGATTTGTATTGTCGACATAGATAACCCCAATGACCTTCCCCTTGACCGTCAGCGGGACGCACATGATGGAGCGAAGGTGCAGTTCCACAACCGACTGTTGTTGGGCATAGCGATCATCTTGTAGCGCATCTGATGTGTAGACAGACTTGCCGGTGCGAGCTACCTGGTTAGTGATGGAGGACGAGATACGGAAGTCCTCTTCCATCATCTGCTCGCGGCAGAGATTGTAGGCCGATTTCACCTGGAGTTCGCCGTTACCATCCAGCAACATGATGAGGCCGCGTTCGGCGTGCATCAATTCAATAGCCTGCTGCATGACCATTTGCAGAACATCGTCGATGTTCAGCGACGCATTAATGGCCAGGGAGACCTGAAGGAGTGCCTTAAGGTCGGTCATGCGGACAGAGGCGCCTTCGGCCTCAGTCTCGGCGGAGAGCCGAGGGTTGTTCTCCGCGACACGATCCAGCGTCTGCTCCAACTCGTCAAACAGATCGACCACTACTTTGCCACTGTCTCCCTGGGTGGGAGAGGTCAGGGTCATACTGCTTGAGACTTTGGACGTGACGTACTTGTACGTTTTTTCTTCGTCGTTCTGATGCATAGTCATAGCGTTGCAGGCTCCTGTAACTCTCCTATAATATCGGCTGGAATCCGTAAGTGCTTAATGGGTGGACATTGACAAAAACGTGCCTAAGCCAGCAGTAGGCTTGGAGTTCACAGATGTACGGAGTAAAGAGGAAAGGTAGGTGGTGGAAAACTGAGCGATTGTCGAGGATATCAGGACTTGCGAGGACAAGACAACCCAACGGTTCGCGCGAGTCGCTATAATAGTCTAGTTAGCAATAAGTTACGCGAAAACCGCATTTAGAAGACGTGCTCGAGCCGGACGAAAATGCGAGGATTGCGATCAGCAAAGCTGTCCAGACGTCGGGCGATTGAGACGCGAACATCGTCACCAAAGTAAATTGCACCACCCAGTGAGTGCCTGACCTCAATATTGTCATCCGAAGGCCCGTGGAACCCGATCTGGCCAACATCCCAAATAGCGGCAAGGGCGATATCGGTGCGGGGGAGGGTGAAGCGGAACTCGCTGTTCAGCATCCAGAAGCGACTTCCCATCAGCTCCTTGTGCCGGTACCCGTGAAGAGTGCCCAGCCCACCCAGATAGAAAGTGCGGTGAAGCGGAATCTCACCTTCGAACCCACCGATCATGCCGCGTAACAGGAGAGTGCTATAATGAGAGACCTTCTGATAGCGGCGAATCGAGGCTGTGAACCGGGAGAAATCGTAATCCGAAGAGTAGTCCGGTGAGGAGATCTCACCGTTGAGAGTCATGGCCCAGGCCGATCTGGAGAAGGGGTCGCTGAGGCGATTGTCGAATTCAATCGAGGCGTAAACCGAGGCTATTCGGCCGGTATCAATAGCGGCAGATCCTTCTAAGAGAAGCTCGGTCGGCACCGTCGTGAAATTCTCAGCGAACCGCTTATCGCCGCCAAAGAGCGACCAGAGGTTTCGATTCGCCGGAAGCCAATTGGTAAAACCTGAGCGGTAGCCGACTGTCACGATGGTGTTCTTGATTGGGCTGGCCTTGGCGTATATGGAACCGCCTATCTCTTCATAGTAATCCTTGAAGTCCTCGGTGACGGTTAGGGCGTAGACTGTATTCTCACGGTCGGATATAAGCCAGTCGTCATCGGACAGAAGATCCCGGTGCGCCTCGATCCCAAGCGTGAGACCATGTTTTTTCTCAATGGTCTGTTCGATCCCGCCCTTAACGCGCCAACTGGATGAGGCGAAGCCGTAGCCAATCGACGCCCAGACATTTGGCAGAAGAGAATCACTGTCGGTGAAACGGAGGGATAAGTTAGGATTGGCGCCATCCACACGATTATATTCAAATGCTGGCGTATAGATAAACTCCGTTGCCCCTCGATTCAAACGGTGACGTCGAAAGACCGTTTCTTCGGATCCATTGTATGTATCCCCATATACCGAGGCTCTACGCTCGACCGTTATTCCACCGGTAACAGTAGCAACATCCCCACGAATGACCGCGGCTTGACCAATACTTACCGTGCCAAAGAGAGAGGCAACATCTTTGTTCACTTCTCCATCGACCCGAATATCACCGGTCACGGACAAGACCATGCCACGCACGAAGTCGCCCGCTGCAACCGTGATCGGTTCTGAAAAGGTCATTCGATTGCCGCGGCGTTTTTGCGCTAATGGGTCGGTGGCGGAGGAAGTAGTGAAGAATTGAATGATGACGGTTTCAGATGAATCGGCAATGTGAAAGTCCGTAATGCGATCGTACGGCAGGATCGAGTCACCGCAGTGAGCGCCACTATCGTCAAATAGCGCGCGGCCGCCGGCCGTGACTGCCGACGGTGTAATTGTCAGATCGCGACGTTCGAATTTCTGACCGCCGGTGGACTGCACATCGGGTAGTCGCAGGAAGACCTGATCTTTGGTGTAGGCCAGAGAAAAGTACGGCTGGCGATGAGGCGTGACCGAGACTTCCTTATATTCCTGGGCCTCGGCGGCGAAAACAGCGCCTGCCAGCATGATACCAACCACAAAGCAAAGGATCAGGGTAAATGTCACGTGCCGCATCAAACCTCCAGGTATGCCAGACATAGAATTATCTCGGCAGAGACAAGTCAAGCTTAAGATAGAGGGAGAAATATCCCGAGAATTCCTCATACTCGTTGTACAATTGTAAACGAGGTTTGACGTATGGTGTTCAGTTCAGCGGTGTCTGGAAAGATAGTCTGCCAAGGCCCTGCGGTGCGACTCAAACGCTATCTCTTGTGGTAGCGCACTGAAAGGGAAGAAGCGTACATCGAGCGCGTCATCCGAGGCCTGCATTGTACCCCCGACAATGTCCGCCAGGTAAAGGATGAGGACGGCATTGGAGCGAGGGTCGTCCGTGCCCGTATAAATCTCGAAAAGAGAGGTCAGTCTGATCTCAAGGCCGGTCTCTTCGCCCACCTCGCGCACAGCCGTCTGGCTGGGATGCTCGTTCCATTCCATGAATCCGGCAGGGAGGCACCACCATCCGATCCGCGGCGGGTGCGCCCGCTTGACCATCAGTACCTGATCATCCTGAACAATCACGGCTCCGGCGGCCGGGATTGGGTTCTGATAAAAAACGTAGCCGCACTGCTCATCTGGACAAAAAACCCTGACGCGACCTTCCTTGTCCCCCTGAACCAAGGACTTTCCGCACAGAGGGCAGAACCGGAATCCGCAGAAGTGATTCTTGCGTGCGAACAGCTTTTCGGGGTCAAATGAGTCGTGCTTATTGGACATTCTTAGTTAAGCCATTCGCGCGCATTTTGAGTGCTATGATCGTTGTATCATCCTGCGGCGGTGAGGATGGGTCAAATTGCCGGACATCGTTCATAAGTAGGTCAACTAACTGCGATGGTTCCTGGTGGCGATGGTCGCGAACGAAATTGCGGATACGGTCTTCGCCATACTCGACTCCTTCAGCATTCATTGCTTCAGAGAGGCCGTCCGTGAAGAAAAACAACAGATCGCCGTCTTGCAAAGGGACTGACGCCGATGTGAACTCAAGGAACGGGAATGCGCCAACGATCGGCCCTCCGGTCTGGAGGAGTTCAAGCGAGCCGTCTTTGCGAACCAGGATCGGATAGTTGTGTCCCGCATTGGCGTAGGTGAAAGTTCCGCAGGTGGTATCAAGCTCGCCATAGAAGAGCGTGACGTACTTCTCTGACGAAGTGGAAAGGGCCACCTGGCGATTGACGTTTTTGAGCATCGTCGGGATAGGATTCCCGTTGTTTATCTCACTGCGGATCATCGCCTGGATCTGCGCGATCATCAGGGCCGCGGGCATTCCTTTGCCCGAGGCATCGGCAATAACCATTCCCCATTTGGTGTCACCTTTGATCGGGATGAAGTCATAGAAGTCTCCTCCGACCGTGCGCGAAGGGATAGACTGGGCATGAATGATGGAACATTCAAGCTGCGGCGGACTGGCCGGTAGAAGGTCGAGCTGGATCTGCCGGGCCATGGTCACTTCTTCCTGCAGGCGCATCCGCTCAAGAGATTCCACATACAGGCGGGCGTTGGTGAGTGCGGAAACCATCTGGTTGGAAAGCACACCCAGGAGATTGAAATCCTCGGACGAATAGCGATATCCGGCCGCCTTGTTGGTCAGGGCAAGGAATCCGAGCAGATGTTTGGCATCCTTCATCGGAAGGATCAACTTGACCTTGCGCTCCTTGAGGAAATCAGCCAACTGCGAGTCCGTTTCGTATTGTGATAGCGACCCAAAGTGAGTGGGGGCGTCCAGCAGGTTGATGCCGCGAAGCATCAGGTCCTCACGTTGGATGACCACACGCGATGGGTTGTCCTCGCTGGGGAGTATCGCATATTCTCCGATCGAGTCATCGTACAGGACGAAATAGACGTGTTCCACCAGGAGCGCGGTTTTGAGGGTCTCGTCGATCGTCTGGCGCAACAGGCGTGGGTCAAACATGGAGATGACCTGCCGCGAGAATCGCTCGATGACATTGCGGTAATCCGAGCGCGTCCGCATGAACATGGAGCGAATGATATTGTCCAGCCAACTCGCGATCGGTTGGAAAAGGAGGAGGATCAACGCCAGAAAGACATAGCTGATTATTTGCGCTCTATCGCCGAAGAGAGGAACCAGCATCGTCTGGGATTTTATGCCAATCACAATATAGCCACCGACCAGCAGGGCCGAGGCCAGTGTGTAAATGAACGACTGGCGGAAGATCAGCTGAACATCGAGGAATTGATACCGGATGATGGCAAAGGCCAGGACGCCTGCGGCCAGTACCAGCCCCACGACCAGGATTATCGAGTTGAACTGGGTCGGGACATACCGGGCGAAAAAGAGATGAGAAAGGGTGGCCGCCAAGAAAAAGCCAAGCCCAACCCGGAGCGACCAGAGGACAATACGCGTCTGGCTGACCAGTCGAGGTTCCTTGAGATACCGATGGCCGGTCTCAAGGAAATAGACCGCGGCAACAACGTAGAGCAGGTTGATGGAGTCGAAGATCACCTGCTCGTAGGAACGAATAACGTTCACCATCTGCAGAATAGAGGTGAACAGATAACTGAAAGGTGACAACACGATGGTGGTGAAGCCCTCGCGAGTCGGATCGAGTTTCACCATTTCCATCAATCGATTGATATCACCAAAGAAGACCATGATGATGAAGTGCATCACTTGCGGTACGAAGATAAGTGTGCGCAAGCGAGTGCTTCTGAATTCGCGCATCCGGTCTACCGGGAAGAGCCATGCGAAGATCAGCAGGGTTGGGAAGAACAGCTCCCAAATCGTATGAATCTGATAGAGCGCGCGCCGATTGAAGTCCGGGTCGGCATCCGGACCGGTAGAAATGATCGAGCCAAGGGCGAGGAAAATGGGTCCCAGACCGGCAAAAAAGAGCATAGCGCCGGTCACACGGTTTATCCGGTTGACGAAATTGTCCCGGGTGATCGTAACCGCGAGGAAAATGAGGAAGCCACCGGCTACGAAGAAAGCCAGGGTTATGAGCGCGTCGCTACTCATTGCTTTGGTCTGGACTGCCTCTGATTAGATAGCTTTCGTGATCTCAATAGTCGTGCCGTGCTCGGTCGCCGTGATATCCACTTTATCCATGAGCGCCCGGACGATGAAAATGCCGCGTCCCACCTCTTTGAGGAGGTTGTCATCCTCAATGGGGTTTTCGATAACCTCCGGATTGAAACCGCCTCCCTGATCAGCCACCGAGATCCGTACTGAGGAGTTTTCGCGGAAGATCTTGACGGTTACCTGCTTGTCGGGGGCTGACCGGTTGCCATGCAAGATGGCATTGTTGACCAGCTCCGACACCGAAATGGCAATATCGGCGATAACCGATTCCGGCGCACCGTAGCCGCGGAGCGTACCTTCGATGAACAGGTCGACATCCGCGAGATGGTCGGTGCTGGAGGGGACGATGATGGTGTCGCCTGTGATGATTGGTTTTTGCATGCTCTGCCGACTCCAAAAAAACAGGCAGACATCTGCACGCCTACCTGTCTCGTATGATGAATGTTTACGTTTTCGTGCAGTGAATCACTTAAATGTCTTGATCGCTTCGTCGACCGTATCGTACGCTTCAAAGACCGACACCAGCTTGGTGATAGTGAGCAGCGACTGTATTTTGTCGGTGACATTGGCAAGCTTAAGCATGCCGTCATTGTTGCGAAGCGTGGTATAGCCGGAGATGAGGATCCCGAGACCGGTAGAGTTCATCCAATCGACCTGGGAGAGGTCAACGACAACTCGCTTCATATCCTGTTTGATATATTCGTAGAGTTTGTCATGAAGCAGGGAAGCATCCGGGCCACCCATGATCTTTCCTTTAGGTTCGAGAACCACTACGCCGTCCTGTACTCGGTCGGTCAATTTCATGGTAACAGTCTCCGATACTGAGTCATCATCATTTACGGTCTGCCGGGGGAGGAGTTGCCCTCCCATCGGCGCGTGAGCTCGAAGATACGAGCTAAGTCTTTAATTAGCTTGTCATTGTGGGACAAGTCAAGGGGAAAGATGGACCGGGGTAAGCCGATGGCAACGTTGCGACTAAAGTGGTAAGGGCTACAGACCCAGCAGGCGTCTGAATTGATCTTCGTCGAGGATGCTCACGCCAAGCGTCTTGGCGTTTTCCAGCTTCGAACCGGCATCCGAGCCGCAAAGCAGGTAATCGGTCTTTTTGGAGACTGAGCCGCTGACCTTTCCGCCATTCTCTTCAATGATCCGCTTAAACTCATCTCGGGGCTTCGATAGCGTACCGGTGATAACGAACGTTTTCCCCGCCATGGTCGTCGACCGGGTAGTGGTCTGGTGCTTGGGGAACTGGACGCCTCCTGCCGACATATGGGCCAGCATATGGCGATTGTGCGGACTCTGGAAAAATCGATAGATATTCTCGGCGATGATCGGGCCGATTCCCTCGATCTGCTGCAATTGCTCAAGGGTGGCCGACGAAAGCGCCTCAATGGAGCCGAGGGAAGTTGCCAGAAGTTTGGCAACCGTCTCTCCCACACCAATAATGCCGAGGGCGAAGATGACTCTGGGGAGTCCAACGGCGCGAGAGCGCTCAATCGCTTGCAGGAGGTTCTCCGCCTTCTTGTCACCGAATAGATCCAGCGTGAGAAGCTGCTCTTTGGTCAAAAAGAAGATATCAGCGGGACTTTTCACCAATCCTTCGGCAATCAGTTGATGCGCTAGCTTTTCGCCGAGGCCTTCGATATCAAAGCCACCTTTGGAGGCAAAGTGGGTGATATGTCCTTCGAGTTGGGCGGGGCACTCCGCGTTCAGACAGCGCCAGGCAGCTTCACCCTCCGGTCGGACAATCGGGTCACCACATGAAGGACAGGCAGTCGGAAACTTAACACGAGTGGTCGATTTCGGACGTTTTTCGACAATAACCTCTATCACCTCTGGAATAACATCGCCGGCCCGACGGATCCTGACACTATCGCCGATACGGGCGTCAAGACGATTGAGTTCGTCCTCATTATGGAGTGATGCATTGGAGACGATCACGCCGGAGACACGGACCGGCTTGAGTTGTGCGACAGGGGTGACCACACCAGTTCGACCAACTGAGAAGAGCACGCCTTCGAGGACAGTCTCGGCTACCTCCGCGATAAATTTCCAGGCGACCGCCCATCGGGGGGCACGCGATACCTGGCCGAGCGTTTCCTGCTGGGCAAAGCTGTCGACCTTGACGACCATGCCATCAATATCGTAGTCGAGCGAATTGCGAATTTGATCAAGCCGGGCGAACTGCTTCTCAACCGAATCGACGCCCTTGGCTTGGCCAATATGCTCGTTGACAGTGAAGCCCTCGGCCCTGAGGAGCCGCATCACCTCTGATTGGCGGATTAGACCAGGGAGGTTGGTGTCAGAAACTCCGTACGCATAGAAGATAAGCGGGCGAGAGGCCGTGATCTTTGGGTCGAGTTGTCTTAACGACCCGGCAGCGCCATTGCGGGTGTTGGCTAATGGAGCAATCCCCTGCTCCTCCAGACGCGCATTCAATTTCTCCCAGGCTGAGCGGCGCATGATCACCTCGCCCCGAATCTCGAGTAACGGGTATTTTTTCGCTGTAGATTCAGATAAACGCAGCGGGATATTTCGGATAGTGCGGAGGTTCGGCGTGATCCCTTCGCCGGTCGTGCCATCGCCACGAGTTGAGCCGAGAGTGAAGAGGCCGTTCTCGTATACCAATTCGACCGCCAGACCGTCAAGTTTTGGCTCGGTGACATACTCAATGTCAGACTCGGTACCCAGGCCTTCATGAACGCGCCGGTCAAAGTCTCGGAATTCCTCCAGTGAAGTCACTTTTTGGAGAGACAACATCTGAACCCGGTGCGGCACGGACTGAAACTTTTTGGACGGAGTGGCCCCAACTCGCTGGGAGGGGGAATCGAGAGTTACAAGATTCGGGTGCTCTTTTTCGATTTCCAGCAGTCGGTCGAACAGCTTGTCAAAGGCGGCATCGGAAATCGTGGGAGCATCAAGCACGTAGTATCGATGATTGTGCCCTTCAATCTCTTTCTTAAGTTTCTCGTATTCGGTGATGACTGCTTTACTGGCCGGCATGCGATAATTAACAGGCTGGAGATGCCCGTTGTCAATCACAAGTCCTGGGGTGGGGTGCGCTCGAGCGACCGGCCGCCAAGTCCGCGAATTGCCTGGCGGAAAGCGGCGATCCCGCGTCCGGCCAGATCATCGACAATATCGGTCACCATGATGCGATTGAGGAGATTGCCCGCGGAGGTTTGCAGAATGACAGATTCGGCGATGCGGTAGGAGCGGTCAACTGGCGCTGGGTCAATGATGATCGACAGAGCAGTACGTTCTGAGTTTGTCGCCAGAGTCGGTGATGTGATGCGCTTTCGAAATTCAAGGCACCGGATATCCGCATAACCGAGCGACAAAGGTAAAGCCAGATTCTGGTCAACTATCCAGGTATGGCGACCGGCATTGAGTTCAATGAAAAGGATTCGGCCGGCCTGGTCGAGGTCGATACGGAGGTTGTTCGACTCCAGGTAGGAGAAGATACGGCAGTTGAACTCGGCGGGCTGCAACTGGACATACAGTGAATCTTCTTCCAGTTGATAAAAGCCCCGGCCTTGAAGGAAGAGATCGGTCGGGGCTGCTATGCGGAGTCGGATGCCGTTATCGGCCATGTTATTTCAGTTCCTTCAGTCGTTCCTTGGACTGCTTGGCCTCTGGCGATTCGGGATACTTGTCGACGATCTGCTGGAAGCGCTTCTTGGCTTCAGACCTCTTGTCCAGTTCCTGGTAACACCGGGCGATCTTGTACATGGCGCGCGAGATATATTCGGACGCCGGAAATGTGTTGATGAAAGTCTCAAACAGCGGGATGGCGTCCGCGAATTTCGATTGCGAGTAGGTGCATTCGCCTATCCAATAACGCGCGTCTCCAACGCTCACATGTGTGGAGCAGGATGTCAGGTATGAGTTGAATCCGACGATGGCATCATCGTATTTTTTGTCCCGCATCAAGGTGATAGCAGACTGAAACGATTGGCCGCAGAGATGGTCAGCCGAAGCGGAATCCGCAACTTTCTTTTCGGTTCGTTGAGAACGGAGGCGGTTGACCTCGGTCAGAAGGGCGTTGTAGTTCTCCAATAGATAGGAAAACTGGGTCTGCATTTCATCATTGAGAGAGTTCAGGCTGTAGAGCAATGCCTGGGTCGTCTGTTCGTTGCGTGTGGCAATAGAGTCCAGACTCTGGAGAGCGGCACGGGCCGAATCATTCTGTGCGCGGAGGATGGCAATATCCCCACGGATGTCCTGCACATCTCGCCTGGTCGCAATACAGCCGGTGAGCGTGGAAAGCAAAACCGCCATCACGAGGACAGCGGTTATCATCATTCGCCGAGCTTGCATAGAAAGCTCCTTTTAGACAGGGAGACCCTTTACTTGATCTCCTTGAGACGGTCCTTTGACTGCTCGGCTTCAAGCGTGTTAGGGAACTGATCGATGATCTGCTGGAAGACCTTCTTGGCGTCGGCCTTCTGTCCCAGTTCCTGCTTGGAGCGGGCGAGTTTATACATGGCCCGACCCGCATTCACCGACTTCGGGTAGTTCTTCAACATCCCCTCAAATTCAGTAATGGCGTCCTGGTAGCGTTCGAGTGAGTATTGACACTCACCGATCCAGTAGTGGGCATTGGCGACTGACTGGTGGCGCGGACATTTCGTCAGATAATCCCGGAATCCGCTGATGGCCTTCTCATATTCACCTTTGCGGACGAGAATGAAAGCGTCATCGTACGCCTGGTCGCAGGCCGCCGAGTTCGGCTCGGTGGTCGCGCCCGGAGAACTGGACGGCTGTTCCTGGACGACCGGTTTCTGGCGGAGTCGGGATATCTCGCGCATCAGGTCGTTGTAGTTCTGCAGGAGAGAGGCCAGCTGCTCGCGGAGATCGTCGACGGAGGTCGAGACCTCATTGCGTAAGCGAGTATCAGCCTCAGTGCTCTGGGCAATTAGCGAATCCATACGCGCCACAGAGCGCTGAGTCGATGCGGTCTGCTGTTCGATACGCTCCAGGCGGACATCGAGATCCTCAATATCACGTTTGGTGACGCAGCCAGAGCCGATCAGCCCAATGAAGAGAACCGCCATCACGAGGATGGCGGTTCCAATTCGTCTGGTATTGGTCATACCGGATACTTCCATGTCGTTACTTCGAGATGATCTTGAACTCGCAGCGACGGTTCTGTGACCAGGCGGATTCATCCGAACCCGACACTGCCGGTCGTTCTTCACCGTAGCTGATGACCGAAACACGATTGGCGGCGATACCAAGCCCGTTCAGATATTCCATGCAGGCGCGGGCGCGCTTCTCGCCAAGCGACAAGTTGTATTCAACGGTGCCGCGTTCATCGCAGTGACCTTCGATGCGGATGATGACATCCGGAAATTGCTTGAGCAAGCCGGCATTGACATCGAGAGCAGACTTGCCGTCAGAGCGAAGGTTGTACTTGTCGAAATCAAAGTAGACGGTCTGGAATTGGGATTCCTGGATGGTGATCGGTTCTTCGACCTTCGGCTGCTCGATCTTCGGCTCTTCAGTTCTCGGCTGCTCGACTTTCGGCTGTTCTGGTTCAACTGGTGGGGTCTTTTTCCCGCACGAGCCGCCGATCATCATTAGGCTCAATGCAGTGATCGCAAGAAAAATCGCAAAACGCTTCATATCTTCAGTTCCCTCCGAAGTGGAGTGTTAATGTTTCAGGCCATTTATTCTGTCTTAGGAAAGTAACCGGGGTGGTTGAGCCGGTCAATAAAAAAACGGGAAAAATCTGACTATTATTTCGTTGATATGACTGCACTTGCGCACTTTTTGCGCCCGGATCGTTAGCGCCATCTGCCCGGACTTCGCTCCTTCCGATTTCTTATACTCAGATTCTAACGCATCGGTCCCCAAGTTGGGTTTGAACAATCACCCGTGCGGGTAAGACGGCGCTGATTGCGGCCGCTCAGGTCAGCAGTGAAAAGGTCGCCGGTCCCGAGGCGTGTAGATGAGAAAATGATATGCTTCCCGTCGGGGGAGAAGTGGGGGTTCTCGTTGGTGCCCAGATCGGTCAGAATGCGATACCCCTCTCCTGATGTATCGATTGACGCGAGGTCGAACCGGCCCCGGGGGGTTCGGCTCACAAAAGTCACTCTATTTCCTTTGGCGGACCAGATCGGCGAATCATTGTAGTCCCCCTCGGGGGTGAGCCGTCGAAGATTCAGCCCGAAGATATCCATCATGTACACCTGTGGGGAGCCGGATCGATCAGAGGTGAAGGCAATCATCTTCCCGTCGGGAGACCAAGTGGGCGACGTGTCAATCGCCCTATGGTTGGTCATGCGGCGGATGACATTTCCTCTGGTATCAAGAAGATATATCTCCGAATTGCCGTCTTTGGAGAGGACGCACGCGATTGAGTTGCCATCGGGCGAGATGGCCGGCGCGGCGACTATGCCGGGGAAACCGGCGACTTTGACCGGTTTGCCGCCATCGACCGGGACCCGGTACAAGTGCGGCTCGCCACCAAGATAACTGGTGAAATAGATCTCGGAGCCATCCGGGGAGAAGGTCGGGGAGAGGTTGATAGTGCCGGTCTTGGTCACTTGACGTTCATTGGCGCCATCGTAGTCGGCCACAAATATCTCTTTGGCTTTGCCGAGCTTGCGGATGTAGGCGATCTGGGTAAGAAACGGTCCCTTGTCGCCGGTCAGCGTACGGACGATCTCGTTCGACGCCATGTGCGCGACCGTTCGCCAGGCGAAACGGTCATTTTCAATTGTCCCCTTAGATATCTCCTGTTCAGGGGATGTATCGTAGAGTCGCCAGATCAGGCGGAACTTGGCGCCAAGGAACTCAGCCTCGAGACGGACCAGGTAATCGGCGCCGAGACGCGCCCAGCCGAGCATATCGAGTTCGGTGATCTCGTAGGTGCGGAGGTAGAAACTGTCGACCATGACGATATCCAGTTCGCCGTAAAAGTCAATGTCTCTCTGTATCACTCCAGTCGCGTACTGCATGATAGTGGAGTCGGCGGCGGAGATGTAGGTGGTGCCGACATACTTCATTTCTTCTACCGCGACCTTGCGGGGCTGGACATAACCGGTGGTGATAGTATCAAAGTAGATCCGGTTGACATCCTGCGCGAACAGGTCACCACACGACAGAAGTAATAGGAGAGCACCAAACAGGGCGAAACTACGACGGGACATTCTTACCTCGGTTCATACTTAAATGGCACAGTTATGCCAATGATCTCATCAGTGAACTCCCGCGGAAGTGGCGGGAAGGGATTGGAGCGTTCGACGGCCGTAACACAGGCTTCGTCAAACAGGTCACTCCCTGACGTTTGCTCCACCTGGGTTTCCATTACACGCCCTGAGCGCAAAACCTGAAATGAGATGACACAGACCAGGGTTCCCTCGGCATCGACAGGGTTGCGCCAATTGGATGCTATCTTGTTGAACGCCTGCTCAAACCAATAGGGATAGTCGAAGTTGGTATTGTCGACAGTCGCTCCGGCGAATGGAGAGCCGGCACCGGTAGCATCGGTTTCAATCTCTTTTTCCTGATAGTCTTTGGCCAGAGCAGCGGCTTCTTCTTCCGGGCGGACACCGCGTTTTTTCGGCTTCGGTTTTTCGGTTTTCTTCTTTGTGTTCTTAGTCGGAATCGCTTTGGCTTTATCCGCCGGTTTTGCCACCGGTTGCGGAGTAGTAATAGCCTGACTCGGCGTGGTTACCGCGGGTTGCGGAGCCGGGATTCCCGGAGCGGTGGCACGTACAGAGATCTTGATGACATCATCGGGGTTGATCTTCCCTTGACCAAACGGCATGGAGATGACCGTGGCGGCGATCACCAGCACATGCAGGATGACTGAGATGATGATGTCCCGTTTCATGGCTATTTCTTGGTGGACGCCTTGCGCTGACGTTCCGACTGGCCGGTGACGAGGCCGATATCCTCGACTCCGGCGGCCTTGATCCGGCCTATGACATCAATAGCGAAGCCGTAGGCCACTGATGAGTCGCCGCGGATGAACACGGAATTGGTCCCTTTGGCGGCCATCTCTTTCTTGAGTGCTTCCTCGAAATTCTCCATCCGGGACCAGACATCGTTGATATATATGCCACCCTTACGATCGATGGAGATGACGACACCATCGGCATCCTGATCGACCGGCGCCGCGTTGGTCTTGGGTAGATTCACATCGATACCGGACTGCAGGAGTGGAGCGGAGATCATGAAGATGATCAATAGTACCAGAACCACGTCAACCAGATTGGCGATGTTGATATCCGCCATCTGGTGATATCCACGCTTGGGGGGGCGACGCATCAGAGCGCTTCCTTCTTGGCGCGGGCGAGAAACTCAAGGATAAACCCGGAGGCGGCGTCATGTAGGAATTTGGTTTTGCTATTTGCCCAGTTGAATCCGATTACCGCAGGAATGGCAGCGCCGAGGCCAACGATAGTTGCCAATAGCGCTTCGGCTATACCGGGAGCGACGACTGCCAACGAAGCAGAACCCCGTTCACCGATTGACCAGAAGGAATCCATAATACCGACAACGGTGCCGAGCAGACCAAGAAATGGCGCGGAGCTTGAGGTAGTAGCGAGATAGACTACCAGACGCTCGAGCTTTCCCATCTCCTCTGTCATGGTCTTTTCCATGGTCATTTCAAGGATATCAAACTCCTTGTCTGTCAGGTTCTGGGCGTGCTGTCCCTGATTCCCGACATTTGAGATAGCGATCAGAGAAGTCAGTTCATCGCTTCCGGCGCGGTAGATCCCGGCGAGGGGGGAGCGATGGTAGTTCTTTGCCGCGGCCATGACCTCATCGAGACGTCGGGCATGGCGGAAGAACTGCAGAAACTTTTCGGTGTCGCGGTCAACCCCTTTGAATTGGCGCCACTTGTGAAGAATGACAACCCAGGAGATCACTGACATAGTCAATAGGATTGCGAGAATAATGAGGCCGAATGTGGAGGATTCCTGTACGATCTTCCAGACCGAGCCTTGCAGAATAATCGGACCAAATATGTGAGTCATATCGAGTTATACACGCTTTCGCGGTAAAAGTTTGCAATTTAGGGGCTTAGCAAATCGGCCGCCCTGTCCGCGGAGGAAACTACGCCCACATTATAGCCAGGTCAACTAAAACCGCCCCATCATAGGGCCAATAACATTGTTTACACTTGACCCGACACGAACTTCCCGGCTTTTTCACTGCCGGGCTTACTTGTAGCAGGAGATGAGATGAGGAGATTGAGTCTGGTCGCGCTAATGGTGATCAGTTTGTGTGTCGCGTGTGGCGACGATAAAAAGCGAGAGGTCGACACGCCAGCAGGACATCCGGATGAACTGAAGGACTCGACACGCCTTGATCCGGCGCCTCAGCCGGGCGATACGACCACTTCGTCGACTGGGCAAACACCTCAGCCAAAGAAGAAATACCGGTTCAGCAGTTAGGCTGAATCGGCCAGCCATAATATAAAAGGGACCTTGTACAAGGTCCCTTTGTCGTTTGTGAAGTACGCTTATCCTTCTATCATCTCGACATTAGCGCGAGGGACCAGTGCCCGTTTGCCGCCCTCGAATTCCACTTCAAGAATACGAGCGCGGGATTCGGACTCAAGTACTTGAAGCGGAGCCGGGAGTTCGGTCACTTTGCCAAGTTGGCCAAAGTAAGGATGGCGAATGACGCGGATCGGCGAGCCGATCTTGAGCCCTTCGACAGGAATATCTGATTTGGCCAGTTTCGGGTCGACCTGTGAGGCGGCCGGTATGACCACTTCGGGGCGGATCACGCCCGCGCGGATCTGTGTCGCTCCATTGATACAGCCCATCTGACCTTCGTGTCGCTTGAGCAATTCAAAGGTTTTCTGAGCCATGTTGATCTGGCCGAAGCCCTCGGTTACGACGAGCGTGGTAATCGTGTCCTCTGAACCGGTAATAGCCACGCCAATATCATAGCCGAGGAAATCGCGAAGATCTTTGTCGTCGAATCCACCGACGACGATCCCGCGCACGCCGACCTGGATCGCCTTTCGAAGCGCGGCCGCGGTTACCAGTGAGCCGCCGACGATCACGTGACCCTTGTGCGATTCATTGATGAGATCATCCGAGAGAACGGTTTTGTTATCTGGAGTCACGACTTTTATCGGGCCATGAGTCTCTCCACCGATCCCAAAAATGCCTTGTACAAATCCGGCCACGCAGGTAACGACTACGCCTTCGCGAGGGAAGACTTCAGTGACCTCACCTTGAACATACGCCTTGACCTCAACCGGGGTTGGGAGGCCACGCTGCAGAACCTGGCCAGTGATGTGAGAGACAGATTCAATCGTCCCTTCGATAGTCGCTTCGCATTTGTTGCCACCCAGAAACTTGAGACCAAAAAGCGGCTTGGACTGAGCGACCGGTTCACCAGCTTTGATCTGATCGCCAGGCTTTTTCAGCATAACCGTTTCCAGATCTTCAGGCGGGATCCCCATCTTGTTAGCGACGTTGAGTGGCACAACCGCACCGGGAAGCAGGGTTCTGGCCACCACCGTATCCGGGGTGACTTTGTCCCCGAGTTTGACTAGCACATCTCCCTTGAGCGGGAGGATGCGATGCTTACGGATGACCAGTTGGTCGGTTACTTTCAGTCCGGGTGTATACGCGTGGCCCATTGGGGTCCTTTCAACTTACGCTTGCCGTTGTTTCCGTTTGCGTCGCGCAGCGGCTAACGCGATGATCAGTATCACAACTACGGCGCCGGAGGTTGGCGCCCAGATCGGCATCTTCTTGTCTTCTTTGATATCAGTCGCTTTGGCCATCTTTTCGGGATCGGCGATCTTCGCTGTGCCCTTCGGTATGGCGCCTTCAAGATTCTCTGTCGAGAACGATGCGACCACCGAGCTCAGGATCTGCACATAGTTGCCAAAGGTCGAATCGGTCGCGTAGAAGTAATAATTCGCGATTCCGTGCTCGTAAAAGCGCATCACCAGCAAGATTGATTTGTCGCCAGTCTCCGGGCCAGCTTCAGAACTGATCACTGCGGCAGTCTGTGTCGTTGGGTCGTATGCGATCTTGCCGTATGACAACCCCTGAAAAAGGTTCGCGGTGGACCGTATCTCACGCGGCTTCTCGAAGGAGTCCTCAAACCTGACGAGAACGGAATCGATCTGCTTTTCGCTCAGTTTGCCCAGCGTATCGACCGTGAGGATCAAATAGCTTTCGCGATACCATGGTTCTGAACCGATCGGCGCGAATACGGCTTCGTAATCGAGCATCCTCCGACGTGCGCCCGCCTGCTGGAGGTAGGCGTCGACCGTCAGATAGTCTATCTGTTTCCAGGTGTCCGGATACGTCACATAAAACTTTCCTCTGAAGCTGACAAAGTTCTCAGCCAGAAGAGCCGGTGCGATAAGCAGTACCGCGACAACGATCAGTGCTCTGCGAAACATCGCTTCCTCGTTCTCCCCTTATTTTCCGGGGATCTCCGGATAGATATTCAGGTCAATCATCCATGTACGAAGGTACTTCACGCGTTCATCCTCAGTCAAAGAGGAGAGGTCGAACGGTCGACCACGTCCATCGAGAATTATACCGACCACTCCGCCATGCAATTCACGCTCGACCTTGGCTCCTTTACCGGCGCCCATATCAAAATTGCGGTCTGGCTCAAAGGTCGCTTTCACGACTTTGGGTAGGCCATTATCCTGAATGCCAAGTGGAATCAGTTTCATTTCGAGATGGTTAAGCGTGCCGGAGACCGGGCCCTCGGGGAGCTCGATCGTGTACTTCATGACCGGACCAGGCTTCTTGAGCGTCCCGACTGGCGCGACACAAGTACCCAGGTGTATGAGACAGTCCTTTTCGAACACTTCGGTTGCGGCTTTTGGCTGCACTTCGGTCAGCACGCCAAGTTGCGGCATCATGAAGATCGAGTCGACCGCGAGACGAGTGACACCCTCGGGCAGGAAGGAATCGATCATCATGAGCGCGGACTGCGCACGGCGTGGTGCGTGCGAGAGCACACCGCCGGAGCCGATGAGCATGTTCAGGGACATCATGTTGACGATCGTCGCACCAGACGCAGACTGCTCGAACGCATCGGCAATCGTACGTTGTTGTTGCACGCCTTTTAGAACGGTCGCGAAATTCTTGTGCTGAACAAACGCCAGGCGGAGCGCTTCGCGCGCGATCGCCTGTTCAAAGATCAGTTCTTCAAGAGATTGCGGGATCGTCGTCGGGCGGATCATTTTGTTTTTGACACGGTTGCGCAGGTCACGCTCGTCCATCTTGAACGGCACCCAGCGCATCACCATCGGCAGGGTCGCCTCGGCGAATACATTCGAGATGGAGTAGGACATCCCAAGGTTGGCCGATACCGTGCGATTGAAGACCGGTGTCTTTGAATCCGGGCGGAAGACCGAGAAGACGTCGGTGGTGGCGCCGCCAATATCAACACCTACCGCTTCGATATTGTAGATGTCAGCAATGGTCTGAATGATAAGTCCGACCGCGCCGGGGGTTGGCATGATCGGGGCATCGGCCCAGGACATCAATTTCTTATAACCGGGTGCCTGCGCCATAACGTGCTCCATGAACAGCTCATGGATCTCTTCGCGGGCCGGGCCGAGATTTTCGCGCTCCAGCACAGGGCGGAGGTTGTCGACCACACGCAAATCGACTTTGTCTGACAATGCCTCCTTGACAGCCTCGCGTGCGTCCTTATTGCCCGCATAGATGATCGGCAGTTTGTAGCCAGTGCCGAGGCGGGGACGCGGGTCGGCCGCCGAAACGAGCTCGGCAATCTCGACAACGTGCGTGGTGGTGCCGCCGTCAATACCGCCGGAGAGCAGGATCATATCCGGGCGGAGATGGCGAATGCGCTCGATCTGCTGGTGGGGGAGACGCTTGTCGTTGGAAGCGATAACATCCATCACGATGGCGCCGGCACCCAAAGCGGCTCTTTCCGCCGATTCGGCGGTCATCGAACGGACCACACCGGCGACCATCATCTGAAGACCACCGCCCGCAGAAGAGGTTGATATGAAAACATCGGTGCCGACATTTCCTTTGGCCGGAGAAATGAAACGTCCTTGCTCATCGAGAATCTTGCGACCGGAGAGTTCTTCGAGTTCGTTCACGGCATTGAGAACGCCCATGGTGACATCCTCAAAGGGAGCTTCGACCGTTGTCGGGGCTTCGCCTCGACTTAGGAGTCTGTATTCACCATTCACGTATTCAATAAGAATAGCTTTAGTGGTGGTCGAACCGCAGTCGGTTGCGACGATAACTTTGATATCTTCAGGTTTTGCGAACTTAGCCATGAAGTGGTCCGTAACCCTTTCGTTAGTTCCAGCTATATGCTTAGGCTGCAATGCGATAACTGACGCGTGCGGCTTCGCAGGCGGTGCGTTAGGCGGCCATTATAATATCTCCCCTACCTGATGTAAAGGGATTTTCCCTTTCCGCCAACGGCTTAGGGGAAAGTAGGGTCATTCAACCATGTTGAGCATAAAGAGACGATACTCCCATCTGGAGTGTTTGGTACTTCCTGCAACGGTGAGCCCTGGCGTCGCGACGTTTCCTCCACACCGTAACAAAGATGGAGTGATGTAACATATTGCCAGTAAATCACTAGGCGGAATGTGATACTGATTTTCCGCTTGACTTGTGTGGTGCAACGGGATAGATTCCCGCCTGTGTTGCCGCAGGCAGCACACTTCCGACCTCGTTCGCCCCAGTACTGGTTTCTGCCGGGAAATGACTTGATACGAAGCGGCTTACGAACGTCCTAGACAACGACAGAGGTACGATACACACGGCTTAGGACCGATCACAGAGCTTGGGATTACTGCATTGACCCTGCTGAAACGTAACTTCGACTACCTGTTAGTTGTGGTCGTTTTTGTTGCCGCATTTGCACTTAGTGTCGGAATGTTGAATCCGGCTCTCGGTCAGCAGCTATCGGCAACAAACTCAGCCCAAGTATTTGCGCAGATTGCAGAACCACCCGGCGAATTTCTTCCGCCTCCACCGCAGAATGTGCGGGTCGTTGATAATCCCAATGATGATGGTCATGCTATCAAAATAACGTGGGATACGGCTTCCACGGTGCGCTCGGACCTGGTCGACCGATTTGAGATCTGGCGCGCAAACGCGATTAATGGTCAGCCGGGGGAATTTTCAAATCTCGGTGAAGTAACCCGCGGCGCGACCGAATTTCTCGACGGTCAGGTGAAGGAAGACGGTTCCTACTACTATAAGATACTGGCCATAAATGATTCGGCAGTCGACGGCACCCCATTCTGGGCACTCTCGGTTGAATCCGAGATAGCGGGGCCGATTTCCCCGGTAGCGCAGTGGTTCGACATGCAGCGCATCAATGTGTTTGTCGGAGTGCTGCTGCTCTGCGGATTCATCATATTCTACATTGCTCAAGCCCGTTCCGGGAAAGAACTCTTCATTCGAAAGATAGCCGGTCTTGAAGCCGTCGATGAAGCCGTCGGACGTGCCACCGAGATGGGACGGAAGATCTACTTCATACCCGGCTCGCAGGATATGGATCAGGTGCAGACGATCGCCGGGATAACAATCCTCGGTCGCGTCGCCGAAATGGCCGCGATGTATGAAGCCAAGCTCGATGTCCCGGTTTCTCGTTCGCTCGTGATGGTGACCGCGCGCGAGGTGGTAAAGGAAGCATACGCGAAAGCCGGCCGCCCTGACTCCTTTCAGGAGGATCAGGTACACTACTTGACTGATGACCAGTTCGGCTATGCGGCCGCGATCGATGGCATGGTGGTGCGTGAGAGACCCGCGACCATTTTCATGATGGGGCTGTTTTACGCCGAGTCGTTGATCCTTGCCGAAACCGGTAATTCGGTTGGGGCGATCCAAATAGCCGGAACAGGCGAACCGTCGCAGCTACCATTCTTTGTAGCCGCGTGCGACTATACGTTGATAGGCGAGGAATTGTTCGCCGCCTCAGCCTACCTGTCGCGAGAGCCTCGTCAGCTTGGCTCGCTCAAGGGGCAGGATGTCGGCAAGGGACTCATCCTGGTGGCGATAATAGTGGGGATCCTGCTGGAGACCTTTGGACTCTGGGATTTCTCAAAACTCTTCAAGGTGATCCAGTAAGATGCGCAGAGAGATCCCGCTTCTCATAACAGGCATCGCTGGTGTGGTCTTTGTGATTCAGTATTTCATTCCACATTTCCCGTTCAACCGACTCAGCAACTGGTTCTCCGACTGGTTCTCAATTGTTGCCGCCTGCGCCATCTGGCTTGGCGCGCTCAATTTGATAAAGATATCAGTCGAGAAGATCGCCTACAAACGACATGACTGGGGATATTCTATAATCGTCGTGGCCTGTTTTCTGTTAATGCTGGCATTCGGATTCTGGTTTGGGAAAGATTCGCGCGAGCCGGGGTTGGCGTTCATCTGGATGTATGACTACGTCTACACGCCACTCTCTGCGACGATGTTCGCGATCCTGGCATTTTTTGTCGGTTCGGCATCGTATCGCGCTTTTCGCGCGCGGAATCTTGAAGCGACTCTACTGCTGTTGGCGGCCTTTCTTGTAATGCTTGGACGCGTGCCGGTTGGTGATGTCTTGACCGGTTTCCTTCCTGAGCAGTTCCAGTTATCACAGGTGGCTGCCTGGATAATGAATTTCCCGAACTCGGCTGGTCAGCGGGCCATCATGATGGGGATCGCACTGGGAATCGTGTCGGCATCGTTACGGATCATCCTGGGGATCGAGCGATCCCATTTGGGAGGGGAGTAACGAATGAGCCGGCGAATTATCGAAATCCTGGTTATGGCAGCGACCCTGGCAATTGCGTTGGTGATATATATCGGCCGACGTAGTGACTGGTTTGGGATCATAGAACTGTCGACCGGTGCCTCAATTATCGTGATACTGCTGCTGACGGCTGGACTTAGTTGGGTGATGGTGCGAACGATCCAGGGACATCCGGCCGAACGGAGAATGGTCTTCTTGTTTATCGGTATCGCGATAACGGTCCCGTTCTTCATGTCACTTACGCAGAAGATGTCGGTTTCGCCCGAGACTATCGAGCTGATGAACGGGCTTGAAGCGCTTCCTCCGGGTTCTCGAGTGCTGGTGACGTTCGACTACGATCCGGCATCAGCGCCGGAACTTCAGCCGATGGCTGAGTCGTTCTTCCGTTACGCGTTCGATCATCGGTTCAAGGTGATCATCATGGGGCTCTGGCCGCAAGGACCGACCCAGGCGAATCAGGCATTATCAGTCGTGCTCGCTGATGAGAAATACAAGGCGATGAATCTTCAGTACGGGATCGATTACGTCAATCTTGGATTCCAGTCAGGGAATGAGTTTGTCATCCAGCGGATCGGGTCCGATTTTCAATCGATGTTTCGCGTTGATTTCAGCGGCACGCCATATGATCAGATTCCGCTAGTGAAAAATATCAAGAATTTCTCCAATATCGATTATTCGTTCAATCTGTCGGCAGGGTATCCGGGGACTCGCGAGTGGGTCCTTATCGCAGTCGACCGATACGGCCTGAAAATGGGGGCAGGGAATACCGCGGTACAGACCACCGGCATGTATCCGTATGTTCGCTCGGGACAGTTGATCGGGATCCTGGGCGGGATGAACGGGGCGGCGGAATTCGAGGAAGCAACGGGGTATCTGGGGAAAGGGACGCGCTTCATGCTGTCGCAGTCCTTTGCGCATATGATAATCATCGTATTTATCCTGATAGGAAACGTGGCCTACTTCATGCACGAGCGGAAGCGGAAGTAACATGCAGACTGTGGCACCAACCTTCATCGAACATCTGGCACTCTGGGTGGCCGCGTTCCTGACTCTTGGGATCATTTCGTTCCTTTATCGGGATAATGTCTGGTATAAGATATGCGAGTCCGTCTTTGTCGGGATCTCGGCCGGTTACTGGTTCGTAATGCTGTTCTGGGATAATCTGTACGGTAAGTTTTGGCTGGGAGTTTATCCGCAGGCGGGGACCGAGCGCTCGGATGATTGGTATATGCTCTATGTCGGAGCGATCCTCGGAGTGATGATGTTACTCAGGTTAGTCCCTAAGATCGGGTGGATATCGCGCTGGCCGCTGGCGTTTATCGTGGGGGCGACAGCCGGATTGAATCTGATAATCTACTTTGCTTCGAACGTCATGGTGCAGGTCGAGGATACGGTGCGACCGCTTTTGGGGGCCGACTATTCGGCCTCATTATATGACATTTTCGGGAATATCGTTGTGGCGGTGGGGACTTTCACCTGCCTGATCTATTTTTTCTTCTCAAAAGAGCATAAAGGGGCTTTCGGAGCGACGGCCAAAGTTGGTATATTCTTTTTGATGGTGACCTTCGGGGCATCGTTCGGCTATACGGTGATGAGCCGTATGTCGCTGCTGATCGGAAGAATTGACTTCCTGCTGACCGACTGGTTGAGAATCATAGGATAGGGTTGAAACGAATGAAAATTACCGGCTGGACGACCACTGTCATTGGGGCGCTATTGCTGGCGCTGGCATGGTCGTATGAGCTTTCCGCGCAGCCACCGGTCCCCGACAGCGTACAGCTAGCCGACAGTGTGGCAATCCCCCCGCCCGCTCCGGCGACCTCCCTAGTTGCCTCCGATCATAAGTATGATGATGCATCGGCGATCGAACTGAGCTGGGTACCTTCGATCGATGACCAGTTGATGGAGGGCCGGGTCACCGGATACAAGCTGTTCCGAACATCGTCAGGGGGGCAACCGAAGATGATCGCGGAGCTTCCCGCCGGATCGAATTTCTTCCAGGATGAGTCAGTCGATGGTGACTCCAGCTATAATTACTATATCGAAACGCTTTCTGCGGGATCAGTCTCTCGGTCGATAGTAACTGCCTCAATCTCTCCCGAGGCTGAATGGTTCAATTTCAATCGAAAGTATCTGTTTTTGATAGCCCTGCTTGTTTCGGTGTCGGTCATTTATTTCATAGAAACAGCCCGGCGGGGGAAAGCGCTGTTTATCCGGAAGATCGCCGGCCTCGAGGCCGTGGATGAGGCTATAGGGCGTGCAACCGAGATGGGACGGCCGATCCTGTTCATTCCTGGGATTCAGGATATGGATAATCCGCAGACGATCGCGGGGTTGACAATTCTCGGCCATGTTTCGCGCACGATCGCGGAATATGACACCAAGATCACCATGCCGGTTTCTCGATCACTGGTCATGACCGCCGCCCGTGAAACGATCAAGACCTCATATATGACGGCGGGACGACCGGATGCTTATAATGATGACATGGTCAACTATATAACGGATGAGCAGTTTGGTTATGTTGCGGCGGTTGATGGGATCATGGTACGTCAGAAGCCGGCGGCCTGCTTTTATCTGGGAGCGTTTTTCGCTGAGTCCTTGATCATGGCGGAGACGGGGAATTCGATCGGCGCGATTCAGATCGCCGGTACGGCCATGCCTGCCCAGTTGCCGTTTTTTGTGGCGGCCTGCGATTTCACCTTGATCGGTGAAGAGCTGTTCGCAGCATCCGCGTACCTGTCTAATGAGCCTAAGCAGTTAGGGTCGTTGAAAGGACAGGATGTCGGCAAAGGGGTGGCGATGGCAGTGATTCTGATTGGTGCGGTCGCGGCGACTGCCTCGGTTGCCTGGAACAGCGAATTGGCGACTTCGATCTTCAACTTCTTAACCTCAGTCTTCCAGACGAACTAGGCAGTCTATGAAACGACAGGTCCCGCTGCTTATAACGTTTATTGTCGGTGCACTGCTGATAGTGTCGGTATTCGTGCCACCGCTTGAAGGGCTGCAGGAGAATTCGACACTGTTTTTTGACATTATCGCGGTCTTTGCCTTTTTCCTGGGCGGTGGTAACTTGATCCGAATACATATGACGAAAGTCGCCCGCAGAAAGGGTGACTGGCAATATTCGATCGTCACGCTCTTCGGGTTTCTATTGATGCTTTCAAGCGGTCTTTTCAAGATCGGGAATCCGGGTGACATTGCCGCGCAGGTGGACGCCGCCGGATCCTGGTTCCAGACGATCTTCTTCTATTTGATGTCCCCGCTCAATTCAACAATGTATGCGCTGCTGGCGTTTTTTGTGGCCTCAGCATCGTACCGTGCTTTCAGAGCCAAGAATCGCGAAGCGACGATCCTGCTCGTTTCAGCCTTTATCATCCTTCTGGGACAGACGCCTTTTGGCACGATGTTGACCAGTTGGATGCCGGAGAAGTTCTCGGTCCTTGAGATCCCGAATATGGCGGTCTGGGTAATGAGCTCGCCCAATCTGGCGGGGCAACGAGCGATCCTCATTGGGATCGGTCTCGGTGTGGTCGGCATGGCGCTCCGTATCATTCTTGGCATCGAACGAACCTATCTTGGGGAGGATAAGGGATGATGGCGCCAATACTCCCTCTGTCGCTCTTTCAGCCGGGCGTGATCATATCGCTTGCGGTTATCGGACTCGGTCTTGCCTATCTGCTCCGCCGGACATTGCTCGGGAAAGAGGTCGACCGCAAAGTCATCTTCGCTTTCATCTTTGTCGCAGTGGCGACACCGATCCTGTTCCCGATCACATTTGAAGTCAAAGCTACCCCCATTGCGAAAGCTCTGTTTGACAAGATCGAGAGCTTGCCGGAAGGGACCAAAATCATGATCTCATATGATTTTGATCCCGCCATGGCCCCTGAAGTATTGCCGGCGGCAAATGCAGTGGTGCGCCATTGCATGCAAAAGAATCTCCGGGTGACGTTCATCGCGATCTGGGCGACCGGTCAATCGCTGTTAAATCAGACCTTGCAACAAGTAGTGCGTGTCGAGTTCCCCGAAAAACGGGAGGGAATCGACTGGTGTAATATTGGCTACAAGGCCGGGAACGAAGGAGTCATGAATGTGATCGTGACCAATCTTCGCAAAATGTTCCCGACCGATGTTAACAGCCGTCCACTTGACAGCCTCGATATCCTCAATGGCATTCTGAGTTGCCGTGATTTCAAATTGATAGTCTCATTCGGTGGTGGACAGCCGGGACCGAAGGAATGGATACTCTACGTCGGTGACCCGGGGAATGTGCCGATCGGGGCTGGAACCGCGGCGGTCTCCGCGCCGCAGTTGTATGCCTACTATCCAAAGCAGTTGATCGGTCTGCTGGGCGGAGTCAAAGGGGCGGCCGAATACGAATTTGAACTTCTCACCAAGTACCCTCGCTTCAAAGAGGTTGACGCTCCTGGCATCAGAATGATGGGGCCGCAGACGCTGGCGCATGTAGTGATCATAGCGTTTATCGTGCTGGGGAATATCGCGTTCATGCGCGGGCGGCGGAAAGAGGGGGACAAGTGAGCAGATTAGCCTTGATCGTCACCGCCTGCATTCTGGTGCTGTTCGCGGTAAGTTGGATAGTCAAAGGGATGCAGGCCAGTAATGCCGAGGTAGATCATTATATCCTTCGCGGCTTCCTGGTTACCTGTTCGGCGTTCCTGACTCTGGCGATACTGTCGTTCCTCTATAAGGACAATCCCTTCTACAAATTTGCCGAGCACCTCTATGTAGGGATCTCTGCAGGGTACTGGATGTCGCAGGGGTTCTGGTCGACAATTGTGGGGAACCTGATCCCGCGCCTGTCTGAGTCACTCTCAGGCTTCTTCAAGCAGCCATACAATCCCGGCGAATGGATCGGTGGTTTCTTCTATACAAATTGGATGTACTTCATCCCGGTGGTGTTCGGAATCCTGCTCTTGATGCGATTGTCGTCCAAGTACGGATATATCTCACGCTGGGCGCTGGCCTTTATTGTCGGGACGACCGCCGGATTGCAATTCATCCGTTATTTGCGGTCTGACTTCATCGAACAGATATCATCGACCTTCGTCCCGTTGTTGGTCGACTGGCAGGGGATCGGTCATTTCTTCTCGAATTTCTCCCTTTCCGCGACCGGGCAGTTCGCGATGATGGTCTCCAATTGGATCATCTTTCTGGGTGTGCTCTGCGGATTGGTTTATTTCTTTTTCTCCAAGGAGCATACGGGGCTCTTTGGGAAAGCGTCACGGTTCGGCATCTGGATTCTGATGGTGACGTTTGGCGCTTCATTCGGATATACGGTGATGGGCCGTGTGTCGTTGTTGGTTGGGCGCATCACGTTCCTGTTTAGAGATTGGTTGGGAATAACAAGCTAATGATATTGCAACCGGGAAACGGAGGAAGAATGACCTTCACACTCCGACTTGCTCTGCTTTTTCTGCTTCTGGCATGCGCTGTCGCGGCGCAAACAGAAACGCCCGTGGAGAGCACTTTAGCCGCGGACTCCGCGGCCGTGACGAGTGCGACTCCGTCCATTGCACCGCCCGCGCCGGTGACCGGGTTGACGGCTAATGACACGCCGAACGATCATGGTCATTCGATCACCCTGTCCTGGACGCCATCGGCTGACGATGGCAAGGGGGCAGGGAGTGTGGTGATGTATGTCATCTATTCGAGTACTGCACAGGCGGGACCGTTTGACAGTGTGGGGAATGCGGTCTCGGGTGCCTCATCTTTTGTCCATTCTAGCGGAAAGGATAAGGAGGCTGCGGGTTTCATAACCGACCACGTCGACCGGTATTATCGGATCGACGCGGTGACGGTCGACCCGACGGTGCGTTCAGTTTCCGACACCTATGGACCAGTTCAGTCGAGCGGACAATGGTACAACAGTGGCCGCACACCTGTTCTTTTCGCGGTCCTGATCTTCGGAGCATTGGCCATTTTCTTTCTGAGTCGGGCCAAGAGCGGAACAAACCTCTATGTAAGGCCCCTGGGCGGTATTGAGGCTGTTGATGAAGCGATCGGTCGCGCTACCGAAATGGGAAAGCCTATTCTGTATGTGCTTGGCTTGGGGACAGCCTCAGATATCTCGACCATAGCCTCCTTCACTATTCTCGGGCGTGTGGCCAAGCGTGTCGCGGAGTATCAGACGCACCTGATCGTACCGTGCTATGACCCGATCGTGATGGCGGTGGCGCAGGAAACGGTTAAGGCCGCCTATATGGACGCCGGCCGTCCCGATGATTACAAAGACGACATGGTCTACTTCCTGACGAACTCGCAGTTCGGATATGTCGGCGCGGTCAATGGGATCATGCTTCGTCAGCTTCCTGCCACGAATGTCTACATGGGAAAGTTCTACGCCGAGTCACTTTTGCTCGCTGAGACAGGCGCTCTGGCGGGTTCAATTCAGATCGCGGGCACAGATGAAGTTGCGCAGATACCTTTCTTTGTGGTTGCCTGTGACTATACACTCATCGGCGAAGAGTTGTACGCGGCCTCCGCTTACCTGGGTCGCGAACCGCTCCTGCTCGGCTCGCTCAAGGCGCAGGACTATGCCAAAGCGGCGGTCATTATTCTGGCGTTGCTCGGAGCGATCTCGCTGAACCTGGCCGACATTATGGATGCTTCCTGGCTGGCCGAATTCAAGAACCTCTTTAAAGTGGCCAACTGAAGAGGAGATAGATTAAATGAAACGACAAATACCTCTGCTTCTAGTTCTAGTCTTCGGCCTCTTCATGGTCTTCCAGTATTTTGTTCCCCATGAATCATCCGAATGGCTGTATGAATACCTCCTCGATTGGATCACTATCATTGGCATTTTCGCGCTGGTGTTGGGTATCTGGTCGTTGTTCAAAGTGAACATGGAGAAGATCACGCAGAAAAAGCCGGACCGCGGGTTCTCAATAGTGCTCTTGGTCAGCTTGTTCGCGACGATCTTCTTTGGATTTTTTGCCAAAGTGGATGGCAGTTGGGGACTGCATTTTGCCACTGCGGAGGGATTACAGAGCTACATGTATCGACATGCGTATGAGTATGTCATTCGGCCTATCCAGTCGACGATCTTCTCCCTGTTGGCATTCTTCATCGCGTCGGCAGCGTACCGCGCGTTTCGCGCGCGCAACGTGCTCGCCAGCCTACTGCTGATAGCGGCGCTTATCGTGATGCTTCGTTTCAATCCGTACCTTGGGCCGCTCGGCGACTATATAAGCGAAGCCGCCAACTGGATGCTCAATGTCCCGAACTTGGCCGCCAAACGAGCAATCGTCATTGGCATCGGTTTGGGAATGGTGGCCACGGCGCTTAAGGTAATTCTGGGGATCGAACGAAGCTACATGGGGAAGGGATAAGGAGGTCGAACGATGAATATCTTCGAAAAAATGATGTCGATCGACCGCCGCTGGATATTCCTGCTACTGGCTGTCGTTGTGATCGGCACGTATGCGGTATCGTTTGAGATACCGATCAGAGTGAATAGTGAAGTGCGCAGTATCTATGAATTCATAGACAAACTGCAGCCGGGTCAGATCATCTACCTGGGCGTAGATTACGATCCGTCGAATCAGGCGGAACTGCATCCGATGGCATATGCCGTCATGGAGCACGCTTTCCGCAAGAACTTGAAGATCATCTTCTGTACGCTGTCACAGTATGGACCTGGTATGGTGGATGGCGCGATAAAGGATATCACCGATTCGTTGCGGGTCGAAAAGACGTACAATGGCGTTACGTATCCTGCGCGCGAGTTGGTGAATGGAGAGGACTACGTATTCCTTGGCTACAAGGCATACTTCGCGCTCCAGATCCTGGCAATGGGGCAGAACTTCAGGCTGCCGTTCCCCGTCGACTATTATGGAAAGCCATTGGACGAGAGCCCAATGATGAGGGGAGTGGCCAATTACAAGCAGGTAGCTTGTGTCATCGCTTTATCCGGCGGCAACATCACCGATGCATGGATCTCCTATGGACAGGGGAGATTCAATTTCCCCTTAGCGTTGGGAACTACCGGCGTTATGGCGGCAGACTATTATCCCTATCTGAACTCCGGGCAGGTGTTTGGATTGATGGGGGGGCTACTCGGTGCGGCGCAGTATGAAAAGCTGTCCGACAATCCGGGTCCCGCAATAGATGGGATGAGGGTGCAGGTATTCGCCCACGTGGTAATCATAATTTTCATCGTAATTGGAAATATTGGCTACTTCACTGAACGTCGTCGCAGAGCAAAGGAAGCGAGGTAATATGGATTTCGAAACATTCCTTTGGACCACTTTTGCGGCGTTCTGTACGCTGGCGATCTTCAGCTTCTTGTACAAGGACAACCCGTTCTACAAGTTCGCCGAACACCTCATGGTCGGGACCGCGACCGGATACTTCTCGGTATTGCTGTGGCACAATAACCTGTATCCGAACCTGTTCAAGAAGTTGAGCGATGGTGACTGGTATATTCTCTGGTTGAACTCGTCCCACGTCTGGTATTTGATCCCGGGGATACTGGGCCTGCTGATGTGGACGCGTTTCTCCAAGCAGTATTCCTGGGTATCGCGATGGCCGATGGCGTTGTATATCGGCATTTCGGCCGGGCTGGCAATTCCTCTTGAAATGTCCAATCGCGTCATGAAGCAGTTGCATGCCATGATGACGGACATTTCCTGGGGGAATTTCTTCGGCAATTCTGTGTTCGATCCGATGTCCGGGCTGTCTCAATTGATCATTCTTGTGGGTGCGTTGGCGGCGCTTTCCTACTTCTTTTTCTCCAAAGCACACACGGGCGCGTTTGGCGGATTCGCGAAGTTCGGGATATGGGTGTTGATGATCGGCTTTGGCGCGTCATTCGGATACACCGTGATGGCTCGTATTTCGCTGTTCATTGATCGCGTGCAGTACTTGAACAAGACATGGATAGGGACCGCTTTTGACAGCAGTATTCCCGGTTACCACACAGGCTATCCTATCGCATTTTTCGTAGTGGTGTTGGCCATTTTGGCCTACATCGCGAAAGAGATATGGACGCACCTGAAGAAATCTGAAAACATTAGTTGACAAGTTAGTTGAACTGGGTTAAAAGGCCCATTGGTGCGGTGCACCAGTGGGTTTTTTATTTGAGCGGTTAAAATCTGTACTCGCGCGCTCTATTTTCGGCGCAGGAGATGCGTACTTCAATTAGAGCAGAATGTTCCGCAACCGAAGGCGTCGCCAGCAGTATAATCGAGTAGTTTAATTGTTGGGAGACAAGGGGGTGTGAGGTTGTGGGGTATACGCCATAAGTTATTGTGATGCAATCTGTTGTGATGGTCTCGATTTTAGTCGGTAGTATAAGTCATAATTGGCATTGAAGTTATAGGAGAAATATTTCACGAAATCGCAAGAATTCGCTTGACATACAGGCAAATTTTTCCGAAGCTTTTCCTGTGGTAGGAACCAGGGTAGTTGCGCAGTTCTAACTGAAAGGGTAGCAACAGTAACACACAGGGAAAGTGAGGTGGGGAATGGCTCGGACTGAACGCACCGTTCAAGCCAAAACCAACACCGAGTCTGGCAGCGCTCAAGGGCCGGTAATGGAGATGGAAAGACCGAAGCTCTCGTCCGCTGAGGCGCGCCGTGAATATCAACGGCGTTACTATCAAATGCACAAGGAGAAGGCGAAGGAGTATCAGCGCCAGTATAACCTGACGCACAAGAAGAAACTTCGGGGAGGGCGAGGGAAGTCCAACTTCTCTGCGCCACGTGAGGTGGTTCGTTCGACGTTCAACACGGCGGACATCATGCATTCCCCGGTGGAAAAGACTGTGCGAATGCTCGAGAAGATCATTCGGGGTGAACGACTATTCACCATGTAGGCGCGGGATATTCAGATGTGAGGCGGTCGGCATGACCAGACGCATGCAGGCCGCCTTTTCTATTGCCCCAGACCCAGTTTTTACCTAGATTCCTCAGCACTTTTACGGGTAACTCATTTAAGGAGCGCGTAATGGCGGTTAAGAAGGTAAGTACTCCGAAAAAAACGACCGGGCAGAAGACGGCTCCCAAAGCCGCGCCGACCAAGCTAAAAGGCTCCCCAGTCAAGTCTTACGGTGACGAAAAGCATTATTACTTCTTTGGCAGTGGCCGGGCCGACGGCAACGCTACCATGAAGGATCTGCTGGGCGGCAAAGGGGCTAATCTTGCCGAAATGGCGAGCATTGGTATTCCGGTTCCGCCTGGATTCACGATCACCACATCGGTCTGTAAGATCTACTACGAAAACGGCATGGAAGTCCCCAAGCCGATTGACAAAGAGATGGAGAAGCAGATCGGCTTGATCGAGCAGGCGTCCGGCATGAAATTCGGCGATCCTTCCAATCCACTCCTGGTGTCGGTTCGGTCAGGCGCGAAGTTTTCTATGCCCGGCATGATGGACACTATCCTGAATCTTGGGCTTAACGAAGAGACGATCGAAGGGCTGGCCAAGAAGACCAATAACCAGCGATTCGCGCTCGATAATTATCGACGATTCATTTCCATGTTTGGCAACGTCGTGCTGGGGATCGACAAGGAGTTGTTCGAAGAGGTCATCTCCGAGAAAAAACATGAGCGTCGTGTAAAGCAGGACAGCTCATTGCAAGTGAACGACCTCAAGGATATCATCAAGAAGTACAAACATATCGTCAAACGGAAGACCGGAGAAGGATTCCCGGATGATCCGTGGCAGCAACTTCGTATGGCGAGGGACGCCGTATTCCGCTCCTGGAACAATCCCCGCG
Organism: uncultured Ignavibacteriales bacterium; assembly: GCA_964397415.1. GTDB lineage: Bacteria > Zixibacteria > MSB-5A5 > GN15 > FEB-12 > FEB-12. Next base: position 191,207 of record CAYNIJ010000001.1, read on the forward strand.
CGATCACCTATCGTCGGCTGAACAATATCCCGACGGATCTCGGGACGGCCGTGAATATTCAGGCGATGGTGTTTGGTAACATGGGGAATACGTCGGGCACGGGTGTCGGGTTCACGCGCAATCCCGCGACGGGCGCCAAGGAGTTCTATGGTGAATTCCTGATCAATGCGCAGGGTGAAGATGTTGTGGCGGGCATTCGGACCCCTCAGCCGATCACGGAGCTTCATTCTGAACTTCCGGATGTCTACAAACAGCTTAAGGACATTACCACCCGCCTGGAAAAACACTATCGGGACCTGCAAGACTTTGAGTTTACCATTCAAGAGGGGAAGCTATATATGCTGCAGACCCGCAATGGTAAACGAACGGTCCAGGCCGCGGTGAAGATCGCTGTCGATATGACCAAGGAGAAGTTGATCTCCAAGGAAGAGGCGCTGCTTCGTATCGAACCCGCCCAGATCGACCAACTCCTGCATCCGATGATCGACCCGAAAGCGAAGTACGATGTTGTAGCGAAGGGCCTCGCGGCGTCGCCTGGCGCGGCGTCGGGGCATGTCTATTTCACCGCGGAGGACGCGGTGAAGCACTCCAACAAGGCGTCGACGATCCTGGTCCGCGAAGAAACCAATCCTGACGATATCGAAGGGATGAATTCCGCGGTCGGTATCCTGACCGCGCGCGGCGGAATGACCTCGCATGCGGCGGTGGTCGCCCGTGGTATGGGGAAATGCTGTATCACCGGCGCAGAGGCTGTGCGAGTCAATGTTCAGAAGAAGCAGTTCTCTGTCGGCAAGCTGACCATTAAAGAGGGTGAAGTCATCACGCTCAATGGCTCTACCGGCGAGATCATTCTGGGCGAGGTCGCCACAATCGAGCCGGAGCTCTCCGGCGAGTTTGCCGAACTGATGAAATGGGCGGATGAATTCCGTCGCATGAAAGTGCGCGCCAACGCGGATATTCCGCGCGATGCCGCCCAGGCTATCAAATTCGGTGCCGAAGGGATCGGTCTCTGCCGCACAGAACATATGTTTTTCGCGGAAGACCGCATTCCGATTGTGCAACAAATGATCCTCGCGGATACTCCCGAGGCTCGTCAGGCGGCGCTGGACAAACTGCTGCCCTTCCAGAAGAAGGACTTTAAGGGCTTGCTCGATACGATGAAGGGTTTTCCGGTGACTATCCGGACACTCGATCCACCGCTACACGAATTCCTTCCGAAGAAAGAGGAAGTGGAAGCGCGACTCAAAGCACTCGACCCCAAAAGCGACGAGTACGAAGAGGATCTGGCCGATCTCCAGAAGACTCTCAAGCGGATCGATGAACTGCACGAGTTGAATCCGATGCTTGGTCATCGCGGCTGCCGTCTTGGTATCACCTATCCGGAGATCACTGAGATGCAGGTGCGGGCGATCATGGAGGCGGCTTGTGAATTGCATCGGAATAAGGTCGAAGTGCATCCGGAGATCATGATCCCATTGGTTGGGCATATCAATGAATTCAAGAATCAGAAGGAACTGGTCGTGCGGGTAGCGAACGAAGTGATGGCTCGCTATAAAGTGAAAGGGTTGACCTATTCGGTCGGCACGATGATCGAGATCCCGCGCGCGGCGGTCACGGCCGATGAGATCGCGCAGGAGGCTGAATTCTTCAGTTTTGGCACCAACGATCTGACGCAGATGACCATGGGCTTTTCACGCGACGACTCCGGTAAGTTCCTCAAGTACTACACTGAGCATGACGTGTTACCGAAAGACCCGTTTGTGTCGATCGATCAGGCGGGTGTCGGCCAGTTGGTCCGGATGGGGAAAGAAAAGGGACGTTCCACACGACCAGATTTGAAGGTTGGAGTCTGTGGCGAACATGGCGGCGATCCTGATTCTATCGATTTCTTCAACTCGGTCGGGCTTGACTATGTGTCGTGTTCTCCGTACCGAGTTCCGATCGCCCGCATGGCGGCAGCGCAGGCGGCGATAAAGCAGTCGGGGAAAGGGAAGACCGGGTCGAGTACGAAATAGACTGCTGAACCGGCGATATGTCGTCAGGGTCAGCACGCAACTCACTGGCGAGCAGGCAACTGCTCGCCTTTCTTTTTGCACAGTGGTTGCTTTCGCCCCGAAAGTAGAGTATTCAGGGAGATGATGTCGGCATTCGCAGGAGTGTACCTGACAGTTGTTGTTGATCATTGCCGGTCATTCAAGGAAATGTCAGGGAATGTCGATAGGGTATTAATGTGGAGCGAGTTGGCCGCAATGGCCATCGGTTCCCGCGATAAGCACCACTTGTCTCAGGAAAAAAACACAGTGCCCCTCCGTATCCGTCTGACAATACTGCTGGCCTGCCTGGTGGCGATTTTCGCGGCTGGGACAGTAATGGTACGAATGTCAGATCGATCGCCTGTCACGCTTTTGCAGGAGGACAGCAAGCTCCGGAGCGCGCACCTGCTTCGCAGAGTGATGGAGTACAGAGGCGAGTCACTTCGTTCACATGTGAGCGATTATTCTCTGTGGGACGAAATGGTGGCGGCGGCAGAACGTCGTGATACTGCCTGGTGCCGCCAGTACATTGAGACGGGCGTACGGATATTCGGGAACTCATATGCCTGGCTTTGCGACACCAAGCTGGGAGTAGTCTATTCGGCCAAGCCCGACTCGTTTTCGCACGAGATTCCGCTTCCATTACCAGTTGGTGAGTGGCGGGCGGCATTTCGCAGTGGGTCCTTTCCTTATTACTTCCATCGCATAGAGGGACAAATAGCAGAGGTCGCCATTGCGCCGGTGCAGCCTGTAAGGGACACCGCTCGTACTTCGCCGCCGCGCGGTTACTACATTGTTGCCCGTCTCTGGGATGAACGGGTGCTGGATGATATTTCGATCACTGCGGACGCTACTATCGACCTGGCCGATCTCGAAGTAAATTCAGCCGGTTGGAAATCGGAACCACACTATGGCATCATTCGCTTCTCAGATACTTTGACTAATTGGCAAGGCCAACCGCTAGCGCTGGTGCGGGCCGAGACGTTTTCTCGGTCGCTACTAGACCTTCACGTATCGGCTACTTCGCGGTTGTGGATCCTGGTAGGGCTTGCGCTACTGCTGTTTGCGGTATGGATCTACTATGTGCGTCGTTGGGTAATGATACCGCTTGCGGATCTTTCGACCGCGCTAGAGCATGAGTCCTCTGAACCGGCAGCGCGATTGCGTGAAATGCGTGACGAGTTCGGGCAGGCGGCACGGTTGATGGATCGCTACTTCCAGCAACGGATAGTCCTTCAGAAGGAAGTTTCTGACAGGACCAGGACTGAAGAGGTACTTCGACTGACAATTCAGGAACTTCAGGATACTTCTCGCCAGCTCAGCATGGTGCTCAACAACGCACGTGTGTTCCTCTACAGCCATGATCCATACGGGAATTTCACCTTTGTCTCACCTTCGGTGGAGAAGGTCACTGGCTACGCACCGAACGAGTTTGGCAAACATTATGCCTTGATGTTGACCGACCATCCGATGAATGCGCAAGTCGTGCGAAACACTGAATACGCGCTTCAGACGGGTAAAGACGTTCCTCCATATCGCGCCGAGATATATCACAAGGATCGGCGCAAACTCATCCTGGAGATCAGCGAACGGCCAAATGTGGTGGATGGAGAGGTCACTGGAGTTATTGGAGTCGCCCGAGACGTAACCGAATTCACCGAGAACGAAAAAGAGCGAGAGGTACTGACCCAGCAACTCCAACGTGCGGAGAGGATGGAGACGCTGGCGATGATGGCGGGCGGGGTGGCGCATGACCTGAACAATACGCTTGGACCGTTGGTCGCCTATCCAGAGATGATCCTCGGCACGATGGCCGCGGATGCGGAATTCCGACCGGAGATTGAGGAGATTCAACGGTCGGCCACCCAGGCTGCTGCAATTGTCAAGGACCTGCTTTCAATGGCGCGGCGCGGCCGCTACCAGATGACCCCAGTTGACTTAAATGCGATCGTCAGAGGCTACTTCGAAACTCCCGGATACAAAGAGATGCGCAGAAAGTATACTTCAATCGAAGTGCTATCCGACCTGTGCGAATCTCCGGCAGTTGTGCTTGGTTCGGTCTGCCATTTGCAGAACGTTTTGATGAATATCGTGGTAAATGCTTTCGAGGCCATGGGGGACACCGGGCAGCTTCGAATCAGCACATGCACCAGGCGGAAGGGATCGCTCACCCACGACGACCAACAGCGGGATAGTGGCGTGGCCATCCTGACAATTTCCGACAACGGACCGGGCATCCCGCCAGAATTCTTGAGTCGTGTATTCGAACCATATTTCTCGACCAAAAAGATGGGGAAAAGTGGCAGCGGATTGGGGCTGGCCGTAGTGAACGGGATTGTCGCAGACCATTCCGGTCGACTGGATGTGCAGTCACGAGTGGGCGAGGGTACGACCTTCGAGATCACACTTCCATTGACTGATAAGCAACCCGGTAGCGGAATCGCGCTTCCTGAAGATGTTACCGGCAATGAAACAGTGCTGGTTCTGGATGACGTTGCCGAGCAGCGCAGAGTAGCCTCGAAAGTGCTGGAGGGATTCGGGTATTCGGTATGTGAAGCCGGAACCCTGAATGCGGCCCTTCAGGAGATTCAGACGCGCCGAATCAATGTGGCTGTCGTGGATATGCTGCTGAACGATGCCTATGATGGATTGGACGCCATCAGGAGGATCCGTGAGATTGCGCCGACATCCCGGATAGTCGTTGTCAGCGGCTATGCTTTTACGCAGCGGGTTCAGGATATTCTGGATAGCGGCAATGCGGTCTTCTTGGCCAAGCCATACACCGGTAAAGAGCTTGGCAGAATGGTCCGCACAGTCCTGGACCAGGAAACGGTGCCCGCTCGGTCAGTAGTGCAGGTGTGAGGCATATTTCACAAAATATCCTGATAGGATACATTCCCTCCGAAGGACTAACTTTCCCTTGACTTTGCCACCAAAATTAGTTCCTTTTTTCACATGAAAACTACCATGAAAAAGACAGGAAAGCTCGTTGCGCGGTCTGACAGGGCTGGCATCGAGGCTAAATCGACCGAGTATGTGCCCATGAGACAATCAGTTATGCGTCACGAATTGGATTATATCTTCCGCCCGAACTCAGTCGCCGTAATTGGCGCCTCGACCCAGAAGGGGACAATCGGCCGGGAAACGCTGCATAACATCCTTTCGGCAGAATTCAACGGGAAGGTCTTTCCGGTGAACCCGAAGGCTGGAGTAATCCACTCTATAAAATCCTATTCTACCGTTCTGGATGTACCGGACGCTGTAGATCTCGCCATCGTGATTGTGCCGAAGGTCGGGGTTAAGGATGTGGTTCGCCAATGCGGCGAAAAAGGGGTCAAAGGGCTAGTCGTCATTTCGGCCGGTTTCTCCGAGGCCGGTCACGAAGGACGAGTGGCTGAGATGGAGATCGTCGATATTTGCCACGAATTCGGCATGCGCATGATCGGTCCAAACTGCTTTGGAGTTGTGAACACGGATCCCGAAGTAAATCTGAACGCGACATTCGGGAAGACTTTCCCTAAGGTCGGCAATGTCGGTCATATCACACAGTCCGGCGCAATGGGTGAAGCGATTATGAGCCAGGCCAAGGAGCTTGGGATCGGGTTCTCGATGATCGCGTCCATCGGCAACAAAGCCGATATTTCGGTGAATGATATTCTCCTGTACATGAAAGATGATCCACGAACTGATGTGATATTGCTGTATGTGGAGAACTTCGGAAATCCTCGGCACTTCACCCAGATCGCTCGCGAGATTTCACGCATCAAGCCGATCGTGGCGGTGAAATCCGGTCGCACCAAACTTGGCGCCAAGGCTGCCTCGTCACATACGGGCGCGTTGGCGGATGTCGACGTCGGCGTGGATGCCCTGTTCGAACAGACTGGAGTCATGCGCGTCGATACCGTCGAGGAGTTATTTGACGTTGCCGTGGCGCTGTCATCGCAGCCAATCCCGAAGGGGAATAGAGTAGTAGTGGTCACCAACGCGGGTGGGCCGGGGATCCTGGCGACTGACGCTTTGGTGAACAACGGCCTGGATATGCCGCAATTCTCGGCATCGACCATCAAGGAATTGAAGAAATTCAGCGCGGCGAACGCATCGTTTGCTAATCCGATGGATATGGTGGCTGGAGCGCGCGGTCGGGAGTTCAGGCTGACGCTGGAGGCCGTGGCTAAAGATGATCGCTACGACACGATCATGCCGATCTTCGTGCCGCCCGTGACTATCGATCAGATGGATGTCGCGGTCAATATCCACGCCGCTCTCGAAAAATCAAAGAAGACAATCCTCAGTTGTTTCTTTGGAGCTGGTGAGGGTTCGCAGGCCATGGAGTATCTCAAACAGCATGGTATCCCGGTGTACATCTTCCCTGAGGCGATCGCCAAGACTCTGGGAACGATCGCCGGCTACCGCAAGTGGCTCGATAAGCCGGTCGGCAAAGTGAAGAGCTTTAAGGTTGACAAAGAGCGGGTGCAGAAGATCGTGGACAAAAGTCTCAAGGGGAACGATGGCGCGATCGTTGGCGAGCAGGCGATAGAGATTTTGCACGCGTATGGCATCCCAGCCGCGGGATATAGGTTTGCCGAGTCGGCTAAAGAAGCCGCCGACATTGCCGGAGACATCGGCTACCCGGTCGTGATGAAAGTCAATACACCGGCAATTCTGCACAAAACTGAACTTGGAGCAGTCATCGTTGATCTTCGATCCGACAAAGAAGTGCGCAACGCCTTCCAGGAATTGCAGCGCCGCGTGGGACGACTGAAGAAAGGGGAGAAGTTCACGGTCGCGATGCAGAAGATGCTGCAGGGCGGTGTGGAGGTGGTCATAGGGATGACCACGGTACCGTCATTCGGGCCGCTCATGATGTTCGGACTCGGCGGTATCTACGTGGAAGTAATGAAGGATGTCGCATTCCGTATCCACCCTTTGACAGACGAGAACGCGAAAGAGATGATCCAGTCGCTGAAATCGTATCCGTTGTTGACTGGGTTCAGAGGGTCTGAGCCCGTTGATATTGGATTGATAGAAGAGACACTGCTCAGAATGTCGCAGCTGGTGCAGGATTTCGATGTTATATCCGAGATCGACATCAATCCGTTCATCTGCTCCCCGGATCGGAGCAGTTGCAAAGCGGTGGACGCCCGGTTCATCATCAAGCATGCGGTGACCCGCCACAAATAGCTTGAGCGAACATCGGGCTGAGTTTATCTTCCGGAGCCGGTCCAAACAGACCGGCTCCGGTTTTATGTGGAGGATGCGATGAGGTACGAAGTAAAGTCGATCGGGATCTGGGCGCTGATCAAAGTGGGGTTCTTCCTCAATCTGCTGATTGGGTTTCTCTTTGGCATCTTTGCGTCGCTGATTTTCATACCGATGGCACGCGTGATACTGGCGATGGCCGGCGCGGGAGAATTACCGAGTGACGAGGGGACATCGTTCGGTATGCTCTTTTTCATGCCATTCCTTCTCGCAATACTTGGGGCTTTCTTCAATACCCTGTTCATGGTGTTGGTGGCCGCTTGCTATAATCTGGTAGCAAAGGTTGTTGGCGGGCTCGAGTTTTCGTTCAACAATCTACCTGACGACAATTTCCTGCAAGTTGCGCCGGTTGTCGCCGCAGCATCGGTGACAAGTGCTGTTGTGCCGAGCCAGAATGAGTCATCAGTCCTATTCCCGCCGCCGCCACCTCCTTTCCGTCCCGCGCCTGTGGTACCAATGGAGGACGATTCGCCGGCTTCAAATTCAGAAGCCGTAAGTCTTCCGGAAGAACTTCCGGTGAAGATTCGGCAGACCGACGAGGCAGATGTAGACCAGACGCCGGTTGTCGAACCGCACACTGAACCTGAAGAGGATGGACCTCGACAGGATAATCCATAGAGCCAGAGACGCGGGAATCGGGAACAGAACAACTCATGGATCGACCTGCCAATGAGAAAATGAACTCTTCGAAGGCGCTTCCAGACGAAAGAGAATTAGTGGCGTTCGACGGGCGACATATCTCAGAAATGTCCGATCATGACCTGGCGGTCATCGTAGCGCCGATGCTGGTGGACGCTGGAGTGACCTCCAAGTATTGGCTGGAGACCCGGTGGGTATATCTCCGTTCGGTGATCGGATTGTTGAAGAATCGTGTGAGCCGTATGTCCGACTTTGTATCGTTGGGCGGCTATTTCTTTTTCTTCGACCGCAATTACGACGCCAAGGCGGAGGCGGAGTTGCTTGTGCCGGAATCTGGAGATTTGCTCGCCAAGCTGGCAACAAGATTTGCGGCTCTGGAGCAGTTCACCCTTGAAACGACCTCACATACTTTTGGCGTCTTGGCTCGGGAACAGGGTATAGAGGAGGAAAAATTGGCCAAACTGACACGACTTGCGGTGTCCGGAAACACGGATGGGCCGGGGCTCTTCGACTCGCTTGTATTGTTGTCGCAACCCATTGTGGTTGAACGGTTAAAAAAAGCTGTTGACTATATACGGGCTAAGCGCAAACTTTAGGGCACTTAACGATTTAGCATCGAGAAATTATGACTTCGAAAAGTGGAATTGCCGAGATTCTGAAGAAAGCGATCAAAGGGGAAGAGGACGGGTTTTACTTCTATAACATCTTGGCGGGCAAGGCGAAGAATGCGGATGCCAAACGCAAACTTGAGGGGTTGCGCGATGACGAGATCCGCCACAAAGAGACACTAGTCGCCATTTTTGAGAAGTATGTTGGTGGCGAAATTGGTCCGCTTCCCGAAAAGGGGATCAATGCACTGGCGGAAGTCTTCCGCAAAGGGCACGTGATGGAACGTCACTCCGAAATGGAGTTTATCAATCTTGCTATTGAAGCGGAGTTGGCCGCTACCAAGTACTATCGGGAAGAGCGCGATCTGGTTGATGATCCGTCGTTCCGCAAGATCTTTGATGATCTGGCTGATGAAGAACATCATCATTTCGAATTACTGCAGGCAGAGAAGGACGCGTTGGCCGGGAATTATAGCTGGTTCGGCTATGACAACGGCGCTCCGCTTGAAGACTAGACACTAACGTCAGAACTGACGAAATCAGGAGTTGAGCAACGATGCAGTGGGTGTGCGACATCTGCGGTTACGTACACGATGAAGAAGAACCACCGGAAGGCTGCCCTGTGTGTGGCGCCCCCAGAAGCAAATTCTCTGAGTGGTCAGAAGAAGACGAGCTGATGGGCGACGGCGAAGACTTCCTGGATGAAGACGATGACGACATCATGGGGAATAACGATGACGACCGGTACTGAGTACCGGTTCGTGCGGAGAGAGAGCAACGGAACAGACTGAGGTGGCAAGCGCTAAGTTGAAGGTCGGTGATCTTGCGCCGGACTTCACATTACCTACCCATAATGAGGGGGAGTTGAACCTCGCGTGGTATCGTGGCAGAAAGAATGTCGTACTGGCGTTTTATCCCGGCGACTGGACACCTGTTTGCGCGGCGCAGATCCCTGCTTATCAGATCATTCAGGACGAATTCGAGAAATACAACACCCAGCTTCTGGCCATATCTGTTGACTCTCTGGCATCCCATCAGGCATGGGCCAAGGAACACGGGGGCTTTTCGTTTCCGCTGATGTCTGACTATTTTCCGCATGGTCGCGTAGCCGACCTATACGGTGTGCTGAGTAAACGGGGGTATGCGGAACGCACGATCTTTCTGATAGATAAGCAGGGCGTCATCAGATTCATCGAACGGGTCCCTCCGGCCGAGATCCCCGACAACAACGAACTCTTCAAAGCGATATCAAAACTTGAGCGGTAGGCGGCCATATCCCATGGTCCTGCCGGAATTTCCTTTCAGCACACGTTCTTGCGGGCGTAATTTCCGCCTAACTTTCGGGCACTCAACAGACTCATCGGCGTTACAGAGTGTCGTATGACCAATTTTAGTACTGATCCGCTCGCTCGTCCTGACCTGCAGGATATCACTTTCATTGGCGCCGGTCCCGTAGCGCTCTATGGAATGTACTATGCCGGACTTCGCATGACCAAATTCAAGGCGATCGATATGCTGGAAGAAATCGGCGGCGGATTGATGGCGCTCTATCCGGAGAAGTACATTTTTGATGTCGCCGGCTTCCCGAAGGTAATGGCGAAAGAGCTGACCAGGCAACTCAAGGAACAGGCATTTCAGTATCCCCATACACTATGCCTCGGGGAGAAAGTCGTCGGGCTGGAACGTGACGCTCACGGCATAATCCACCTGATCACCGACAAGGGAGAGCACGTCTCGCGATCGGTGGTGATATGCGCCGGGCTTGGTGCCTACGTGCCGAAGAAGTTGGACATTCCCAATGTTGAGCGGCTGGAAGGCGCGGGAATCTATTATTTTGTCCGACGTATCAATGATTTCAAGGATAAGAATGTCCTGATAGTCGGTGGCGGTGATTCCGCGTTTGATTATTCCATGATGCTGGAGCCGGTGGCCAGGTCGATCACCCATATTCACCGAAACGATTTCTTTGCCGCCCATGAGGACTCGGTCCGCAAAGTGATGAATTCAACGGTGCGCATGAAGTTCCCGTTTTGGGAGATCCAGAAGATCGAGGGAGAGGATTGGGTCCGTCGCGTCACCCTGGTACAGACGCGCACGGGTGAAGAAGAAGTTCTCGATATCGATGCGATTGTTTTCAATATCGGGTTTCTGACCAACCTGGGGCCTATTGAGGATTGGGGGCTGGAGCTTGAGCATAACGCCATCAAGGTTGACAGCCGGATGCGTACCAATATCGAAGGTGTATATGCGGCCGGTGATATAGTCACTTATGAAGGTAAGCTCAAGCTGATTTCAACGGGATGCGGAGAAGTGGCCATTGCGGTCAATAACGCAAAGAACTTTATAGACCCGAAAGCCAAAGTCAGTCCGGGTCATTCGACCGACAAACATGAATTGGCCCAAAAGAAATGGGCACGGATGCAAGCGCCTAAGCCAGAAATGCCATCAGAGAGAAAAGACTGATCATGTTCTTCGCCCTGCCAAAAGAGTATCGGGAAGCGACTGCTGATGACCTGCGTGAGCGAATACGTGTCGCTCGCACCAGGCTGGGCAAGAAGCTCGTGATTCTGGTGCACCATTACCAGCGACTTGAAGTTGTTGAATTTGCCGATCATATCGGCGACAGTTATGGGCTTTCCAAGATAGCGGCACGCCAGCAGGATGCCGACACTATCGTCTTCTGCGGTGTGCATTTTATGGCTGAGTCAGCGGATATTCTGACGGCCGACCATCAAGACGTTTATCTACCCAATCCGCTGGCGGGCTGTCCCATGGCGGACATGGCTGAGATGGCAGATGTTCTGGCGGCATGGGAGTGGCTCAAGCCATTCGGCGCGGAACAAAAGATAATGCCCATATCCTATATGAACACGGCCGCTGGTCTTAAGGCATTTACGGGGAGAAACGGCGGGCTGATCTGCACGTCGTCGAATGCCAAGGCGGCGCTCAAGTATGCTCTGGAGAAACGCGAGAAGGGCTTCTTCTTCCCGGATGAGCATCTTGGACACAATACCGGCGTGGATTATGGATTGCGGCCCGACGAAATGGTGGTCTGGGATTTTTCGCGAGATGATGGCGGATTATCCGCGAACCAGATAGAGAAGGCAAAGATCATCCTCTGGAAAGGGCACTGTCACGTACACACGAATTTCAAGCCCGAGCACGTTGAAGATGTTCGAAATCGCTTTCCGAATGTAAAGGTTGTCGTACACCCGGAGTGCCCGCATGAGGTGGTCAGGCTCGCTGATGCCGCCGGCTCAACCAGCTTCATCGTAGATTACTGCGCGAAGGCACCTGCGGGCTCGGTGATAGCCATTGGGACCGAGATAAACCTGGTCAATCGTATGGCCCACACATACCCAGATAAGAAGATATTTGAACTTTCCGGCAACACCTGCCCGGTCTGCGCCAATATGTATCGGACGACACTCAATGACCTGGCGTATACTCTGGAGCATTTTCCTGACATCAAGCCCATTAGGGTACCGGAGCCGACCAAGAGTGAGGCCAAGTTAGCGCTGGAAAAAATGCTTGAAATTAGCTGACATGGCCGTATTTTGCCGTCTTGAGCGACCAAATCGGTCGCTGTTTTCACATGTTCAGGTTCGTATATTAGTTTAACGAGATAGAGGAAACGTTATATGGCACAAGATGTTCTGGTTCCACAGATGGGAGAGTCGGTTCTTGAGGGAACCATTCTACAGTGGAAAGTCAAGATAGGCGACCGAGTGGAGATCAACCAGCCGCTCGTTGAGCTGATGACAGATAAGGTCAATGTTGAGATTCCGGCCGAAACCGCGGGCATCCTAACCGCCCAGTTTGTGAAGGAAGGGGATGTGGTCCCGGTAGGGTCGCGTATCGCCACGATTGAAGATGGCAAAGGTGCGCAAGTCTCAACTGGCCGCCCAGCTCAAGCCGATGCACCCGCACCGTCGGCACCAGTAGCTGCCGCTGCGGCTCCAGTTGCCGCCGCTCCGGTTAAGGCGACCGGTGAAGTTGGCAAAGGGGTGATGTCGCCGAAGGTCAGAATGCTGATCCGTGAGTATGGCGTTGATCCTCTGACCATCATTCCGACAGGAAAAGAGGGTCGGGTGACAGTTGAAGACGTAATGCGCGCGGTTGAGCAACGCTCGGGCGCTCAGGGATTCACTGCCGCTCCTATTCCATCTCCGGCACAACCGGTTCAGGCAGTCACTTATGCCGCGACAACGGCCGCCCCTGCGGCCGCGCCTGCGGCGTCAAAAGAGCCGAAAGTCAAGGTGCAGATCCCGGTGTTTGCCCCGCTTCCGGAAGCTCAGCGCGTCACTCGCTCGCCGCTTATCGGCGCTCGCAAGCTGATCTCCGAACATATGGTAAAGTCTGTACAGACCTCGCCGCATGTGACGACTTTCGAAGATATCGACATGACCGAACTGGTGGCGTACCGCAACCAGATCAAGAAGGAATTCCGCGAGACCTACGGTGTGAATATTACATACATGCCGTTCATCGTAAAGGCCTGCTGTATAGCGTTGAAGGAATACCCGACGATCAACGCGTCGTTGACCGAAAAAGAGATCATCGTCAAGAACTATTACAACATCGGTATCGCGGTGGCCCGCGACGAGGGATTGATCGTGCCGGTGATCAGGGACGCCGACAAGAAGTCCATCGTTGAGATCGCCGTCGAGATCAATTCTCTCGGAGAGAAAGCGCGCACGAATCGCCTGAAGCCGGACGATGTGGCCGACGGTACATTTTCGTTGACCAACGCGGGGATGTTTGGCGCGACGGCCTCGACACCGATCATCGCGCAACCACAGGTGGCTATCCTCGGTATCCATATGATCAACAAGCGGCCGTGGGTGGTGAACGATCAGATCGTGATCCGCGATATCTCATCTTTCGGGATGTCGTTCGATCATCGCTTGATCGACGGTCACACCGCGGTACAGTTCCTGCATCGAGTGCATGGATTCCTGGCTGATCCGACCTCATTGCTGGTGCACCTGCGTTAATGGTCACCGTTGCCCAAGAAAAGTTGCTCGGCTGGGTGCTTCAGGCCGGGACTGTCGACTATGAGCGAGCGCTGGAGTGGCAACACGGGTTGGTGAAGATGCGCCAGCAGGGGCTGGCGCGCGACACGATGATGCTGCTGGAGCATCCGCCGGTCATTACCGTCGGACGCGACGGGCATGACGAAAATTTCAAGGACTCAGAGATCACGCCATATTTTATCGAACGAGGCGGCGACGTGACCTTCCATGGTCCGGGCCAACTTGTTGTCTATTTTGTCTTCAATCTGACTCGACGAGGGAGAGACCTGCACAAATTCATGGATGATGTCCAGGAGGGGATAATCCGCGCACTGGCGGAATATGGCATCAAGGCAGAACGCGGAGTAGAGAACACGGGGGTCTGGGTCGGAAAGAAGAAGATCGCGTCGATAGGGATCGCGGTCAAGCAGTGGATAACCTACCACGGCGCGGCGATCAATATCAATACCAAGTTGACAGAATTCAACAAGATCAATCCGTGTGGACTGAATGCCAAGGTGATGACATCAGCCAAGCGGCTACTTAAAAAGCCGGTAGATATGGATCATTTCCGCAGCACTTTGCTGGTGAAGTACGGCGAAGTATTCGGCACTGACTTTTCGCCGATCGACCTGGAGTCGCTTGCCGAGGAGTTGGAGAGCCAGTCCGGCGGATACGAGATCTGAACCGCGCTTGAGGCGCGGCGATGGACCAGGAGGGTTGCCATGGAATTAAAAGGTAAAGTTGCATTTGTGACCGGGGGAACTCGCGGTATCGGTCTGGCCGTCGCCGAGAGACTGGCCAAACGGGGGGCCGATGTTGTTATCAGCTATTTTCGCAGCCGCCAGTCGGCAAACGAAGCGGTCGAAAAGATCAAATCGTACGGTGTTGAATGTTACGCGCATCGCGCCAATATGGGGAACCACGACCAGATCCCGGCGATCTTTGACGGCATCAAATCCAAATTCGGCAAGCTCGACATTCTGATATCCAACGCCGCGCTTGGTCTCTATACCTCGATGCTTGAGATCGACGATAAGGCGTGGGATCTTTCGATGCACACCAACGCGCGCGCGTTTCTCAATTGCGTGCAGTTAGCGTCGCCTATCATGCCTGATCACAGCCGGATCGTGACGCTGTCATCGCTTGGCTCGATTCGCTACATCCCTGGATACGCGGCCATTGGTGTCTCCAAGGCGGCGATTGAAAACATGGTGAAGTACATGGCGATCGAATTGGCCTCGCGGCATATCACCGTGAATTGTGTTTCTGGCGGTTTCATCGATACCAGCGCGCTCAAGGTTTTTCCGAACTATGAGCAAATGAAAAAGGAAGTGTCTGAACGGACTCCCTTCAAGCGGATCGGCACACCAGAAGAGGTCGCGGATGTTGTGGTCTTCATGGCCAGCCCACAAGCATCCTGGATCACCGGTCAAACTGTGATCGTTGACGGCGGCTATTCGTTGATGTAGGGCTGTGTACATCGCATGAGTCCTCTCTTACTTGATGTCATTTTCATCCTCTGCGCCGTGGGCGCAATCTATGCTGGTTACAAGCGAGGATTATTGAGCCAGGCGGTCTGGCTGGTATCGGCGTTCGTAGGGTTCGCGTTAGCGGCACGGTTCTCAGCGGATCTTGCAGAGCTTGTTGGCTATCGATACGCCAGCAAGCCGATCACCGTCGCTATCTCGTTTGTCATCATCTTTATTCTCTCAATCTGGTTGACGAAGTGGATCGGACGGTGGATCACTGACCGGGTCAAACAGACGCCGGTCGGTCTGGTCAACTCGGTTCTGGGAGCTGTCTGCAGTCTCGGGATCTTTCTCGTCGTTGCCGCCCTAATCATGGTTGTATCGATGGTGATCGTACCGGGAGCGCGCACGACGGTTGAACAGACTACCGTTCTTCAGGGTGTTTTGACGCCTGTTAAAGCGATCCTGGATGATCGACTATTGCATCGGGGAGACGATGAAGAACCGGATGCGCCGGAAGCGTAGCTACGGGAGTCGGTAGGGGAAAAAGACCCCAGTCCGACCAGTCCTGCTCGTAGAATCACCTAACATGTGAAGCACAATCAAGTTGTAAAGCCGGTTGGCCGGTGTCGGCGCTTGCACTGTGTCGCGGAACAGATTGGCCGTGGTCGTGGCTGACATGGCCGAATTCACCCATGTCCCGCCAGGGCCTTCGCTGGTGAGTACCAGGCGGAAGCGATTCCGGATCTCGGCAGAGATATTGTACGCGGCCTGAGCTTCTTTCA
This sequence comes from uncultured Ignavibacteriales bacterium, assembly GCA_964397415.1. Lineage (GTDB taxonomy): Bacteria > Zixibacteria > MSB-5A5 > GN15 > FEB-12 > FEB-12. The sequence continues at coordinate 207,018 of CAYNIJ010000001.1, forward strand.
TGTCGGTCAACTTGACGTAACCCGGCCCGAGAAGCTGGAGCAAGCTATCTCTCAGTGAATTGGAGTAGTAGCGATGGTCGAAGTACGTGAGCGACATGCCGGGCCAGGCCAATCGAATACTCAACTCATCACCCGATTGATTTCCGAAACCGTTGAAGCCGTACAGCACCCACCCGACATACTCTTGCGCGTCGCTCCCTAACTTGAGGAAATGTCCGTATCGCACGCAGCCGCGCTTATTATCGGTCGTCAGGGTGTCACTCCCCTTGATTCTTACGGTCCGGACTAGATACGTATCAATGACTCGAGCCAAAGCTTCAGCAACAAGTCCGAGATTGGGATAATCGTACAGACCATCCGCGAGCGTTACGGTGACGATACGAGAATGGGAGAGAACCGAATCTTTGTATGTGGCGCTGTCTGCAGGCAAGATGTACGGATTGGTGGCGATCAATCCGTCGGTTCGAAATAGCTCCTGCCCCTGTTCTGTCTCGAGTATGTAGCGCTCGATCTCGTTTTCATCGATGACATACGGCACATCCTGTTCCTTGCATCCACCAAGAGCGAGGACGAGTGCAACCAATGTGAACAACATTCGGGACAGGGGGAGTCTGAGCATGTTTAGCGCCGTTTCCGTTTGATGCCGTGCTTTCGCTCTTTGCGGAGCTGATTCATTTCATCGCGTATCGCGATGGCCGTCTCGAAATCTAGATTCTCGGCCGCCTGTTTCATCGCCTTGGCCATGAAGCCCAGTTGGTCTTCCATGGACATCAACGAGAAGTGGTCGGGCTTTTCGAATTTCTTCTCTTCCTCGAATGTCTTGCTGTCGGCAAAGAGGGTGGTCCGGATGATCTCATCTCGTGTCTTGAAGATCGTCTCCGGATTGATGCCGTGTTGTTCGTTATAGGCGATCTGCTTGACACGACGTCGGTTGGTTTCCTCGATGGCTTTCCGCATTGAGTCGGTCACCTTGTCGGCGTAGAAGATCACCTCACCATCCTTGTTTCGAGCGGCACGTCCCGCGGTCTGAACCAGTGAACGCTCCGACCGGAGGAACCCCTCTTTGTCGGCATCCAATATAGCGACGAGCGAGACCTCCGGAAGGTCTAATCCTTCGCGCAACAAATTGACACCAACCAGGACATCGAACTCAGCTAACCGAAGGTCGCGGATAATGCTGGTGCGCTCGATGGAGTCGATCTCGGAATGGAGATAGCGAACTCGAATCCCCATTTTGTCCAGATAGTCAGTGAGATCCTCAGACATCCGCTTTGTGAGCGTGGTGACTAATACTCGTTCGTTTCTCGCAACTCGTTGCCGGACTTGCTCTAAGAGGTCGTCGACCTGACTTCGCAGAGGTTTGACCGTGATCACCGGGTCCAGCAGTCCGGTGGGGCGAATCACTTGGTCGACTACCACGCCTTCACACTTCTCCAGTTCATACTCCGCCGGGGTCGCGGAAACGTAGATGATCCGCTTCTGGAGGGCCTCGAATTCCTCAAAAAACAGCGGGCGGTTGTCCAGCGCTGAGGGGAGGCGGAAACCATGCTCAACCAGAACATCTTTGCGCGACCGGTCTCCGGCAAACATCCCGCGGATTTGGGGAATTGACTGATGTGATTCATCGATGATGGTGACGAAATCCCCTTGGAAGAAATCGATCAGGCACTGCGGACGGTCGCCTGCTTTTCTGCCGGTCAAATAGCGCGAGTAATTCTCCACCCCTGTGCAGTAGCCGACCTCTCGGAGCATTTCAAGGTCATAGCGAGTCCGCTGGTCAAGGCGCTGGAGTTCGAGTAACTTGTCGAGTGAGCGATACGTGGCCAGACGTTCTTTGAGTTCAGCCTCAATGCCGGCAATCGCCTCCGCCAACTGCGGTTTGGATGTTACGAAGTGTTTCGCCGGGTAGATGGCTATTTTCTGACGCTCATTGATGATCTCTCCGGTCAGCGGGTCGACCTCGGTGATGCGTTCGATCTCATCTCCGAAAAACTCCAGTCGAATCGCCGTCTCGTAGTAAGCGGGGATGAGTTCGATGGTGTCCCCGCGTACCCGGAAGTTCCCTCGCGAAAAGTCCAATTCGTTGCGATTATAATGGATATCTATCAGCTTTCGGATGACCTCATCCCGATCGCTCTCGACTCCGCGCTCAAGGAACAGGAGCTGATTCTTGTACTCCTGCGGCGAACCCAAACCATAGATACACGAAACGGAAGCAACGATAATGACATCGTCCCGATCCAGAAGCGACGCGGTCGCCCGCAGCCTGAGACGGTCGATATCCTCGTTCATCGCGGTATCTTTTTCGATATAGGTGTCAGTCGTGGGGAGATAGGCTTCGGGCTGGTAATAATCGTAATAGCTGATAAAGAACTCGACGGCGTTTTTGGGGAAGAATGCTTTCAATTCGCCGTACAACTGCGCCGCAAGGGTCTTGTTGTGCGATATGACCAGCGCCGGTTTGCCATACTGAGCGATGACATTGGCGATGGTAAAGGTTTTGCCGGATCCAGTCACTCCAAGCAGGGTCTGGTGTTTGCGGCCCGATCGAAGGCCCTCCAGGAGTTCAGCGATAGCCTGAGGCTGATCCCCTTTCGGTTCAAAATTGGCGTGCAGTTGGAACGGGGCAGGCGGGGGAATCGGTGTTTTAGTGATCTTATGGTTCATAGGTCCCTGTTTTACGTCGAGTGGCGACAATATAGCCAAGAATTGCATCGGAGAGTACTCACTTTCTCAGTGCAAACAAGGTTGAGGCCGCTAAGTTGTTGGGAACCAAAACGTCGGAGGATGGTGTAACTGGGGAAAGACGGTGGCCAAAGGTCGGCTGGCCGTCAAAAAAGCCCTTGACTTGGCTTGCGAATCTGTTACTTTGCGAGGCTTAAGTCCAAACGGAGTAACATTTTCAATCACCTGTGGAGGATTTTGATGTACGCTATTTTTCAGCTCGCCGGCAGTCGCCCAGGAAGGGCCGAAGGTTGTTGATGTCGAAGTAGTCGGCAACCGCATTACCGTTCCTTCCCTTATCCTTGGCGTTTCCAAGATCGATAAGGGTTCCCCCGTCAATATCACTATTATTCAGGAGACGATGCGTCGTCTCTACGGGTTGGGGATCTTCTCTGACGTCCGAATAGAGGCGAAGGAAGTCACTGGCGGGGTGAAGCTTTTCATCATCGTCAAAGAACTTCCCAAGCTCGCCGGCCTCACCTATTCCGGAAATAAGAAGTTCAGCGCCAAAGAGCTGAATGAAAAGCTCAAGCTGGGGGTCGGGGGCTACATCTCGCCGTACCTTGTTCACGAGAAAGCGGAACAGATCCGCAAGATGTACGGCGACAAGGGATACTTCCAGGCATCGATCACCCACACGCTGACCTACAACGCGGATTCGACCGAGGCGACTCTGGCATACCAGGTAAACGAGCGCTCCAAGGTGAAGGTCGAAAATGTGGTGCTGACCGGGAATAAGGATGTCCCGGCTAATGAGTTGATCAGCAAGATGCGCAACCGCAAGCGCGGCTTCCTCAAGAGCTCCGACTATGCTGAGGAGAAGTACGAAGAGGATCTGACCAAGATCATCGACGAGTATCACAAGCGGGGGTATATCGACGCGTACCTTGTCTCTGATTCGATGACGATAGATACCGCTGTCAGTCGCATGACGATCTACCTGGATGTCTATGAGGGGCCGAGGTATTACTTCGGCGAGTCGTCCTTTAAAGGGAACTCCGTCCTCAAGACCGAAGTGCTGAAAAAAGCGTTGAAGCATACTCCCGGCGAAGTTTTTGATGCGGAAAAGTACGATGAATCCCTGATGGAGATATACACGACCTATCAGGAGATAGGTCATTTGCATATTCGGGTCAATGACGAGAAATCGACTCGCGCAGACTCGTTGCTTGATATCTCGTACGACGTTACCGAAGGGCTTCCGTCGCATATCAACCTCGTGCGGATCGTCGGGAATACCAAGACCAAGGATAAAGTCATTCGGAGAGAGTTGTCGACCCTGCCAGGACAGACTTTTAGCCGTTCGCTGTTGATACGCTCAGTGCGCGACGCTATGGCGCTGAACTACTTCTCCAATGTTGAGCCGACCCCGATCGACCTGCCGAGCGGCGATGTGGATATCGAATACAAAGTGACCGAAAAACAGACCGGTCAGGTTTCGGCTGGCGCGGGTTACAATAGTCAGGATAAGCTGGTTGGCTCGGTAGGGCTGGGTATTCCGAATCTCATGGGGAACGGACAGAGCCTGAATTTCCAGGTTGAAAAGGGGAATCGCCGCAACTCTTTCTCGCTTTCATTCACCGAGCCGTGGTTGTTCGGCCGTCCGACTTTGCTGAGCACGGATATTTACACGACAGAGCGTCGATGGTATGAGGACTATACGGAGAGTCGTGCTGGTGCGTCGGTTCGAATCGGTAAAAGACTACGTTGGCCAGACAACTACTTTAGGGTATTCGGCGCCTATCGAGTAGAAGGAAACAAGATTGACGATTACAGCCAGGCCTTCGAATCCCAGTACACCATAAAAGATCTCTATTATAGAGACTCAGTAGCAAACGACACAATCGACTTTGGCAAGGACCCACTGGATAGCGCCATCATACGGGATACCATTCCGGGATCGGTCCTTGAAATTGGTGGCAAAAGGCGCTACGCCTCTCGCTTATCGTTTACCATTACTCGGGACTCAAGGGACTTGCCAGAATTTGCAACTAGAGGCTCTCAGTTCTCTTTTACGTTTGAGACCACGGGTGGAATTCTTGGTGGCTATTACAATTATAGGCATCACCAGATTGAGTTTACCAAATTCTTCCCCTTGTTCTGGGGGATGGCATTGGCCGCAAAGGTCGAGTGGGGGGCGGTTACCACACCAGAGGCTAGTGATGACCGGATATTGCTATCCGATCGCTTTACTCCGGGTGGAACCTCCTATGATGGCATAATCCGCGGGTACGACGACGGGGTTCTTACGCCTGATTCCGTCGTTTTTGATCAGAACGAATACTTCCTGCGCAACACCTCGACTGACAGCATAGTCAACGTAAGCGACCAGGTTAGAGATTCAAATGTGGTCCGCGTTCGCGGAAACTACATGTTCGTCACCAACCTGGAGCTCCAGATCCCTCTCGCCAAGCAGCAGCTCTACGGGCTGATATTCTTTGATGCGGGGAACTCGTGGCGGGAGCTGAATGACGTCAAAATCAATTCGTTGTATCGCGGAGTCGGCTTTGGCTTCCGCATCGCCGTTCCCGGAATTGGAACCATCGGCTTCGATTTCGCGTATCCCTTAGACAAATATCGCGATGAAGAACAGAAATGGAAACCGCACTTCCAGATCGGCACCACGTTTAGGTAGCAAATAATTCAAAGTTATAGGAGATAGAGAACAGATGCGTAATGTGACACGTTTGGTTCTGCTTGTCATGGCCGGCTTAGTGCTGGCGACCGGTTTTGCCGCGTCTTCCTCCGCTCAGGGGATGAAGATCGGCTACCTCAAAGATGACGAAGTACGCGCCACCTACAAAGCGTGGGTGCGCGCTCAGGAGCAGTGGGATATCGAAAAGAAAGCCTGGGACACCGAAGCCCAGGCCAAGTCGGACGAACTGACCGCCATGCTGGAAGAGTATGAGAAGCAGCGCCTGATCCTCTCTGACGACAAAAAGAAAGAGCGCGAGGCGGCGCTTCGCGCGAAGAAGGATGCCCTGGATGCTTACACCAAACAGATATACGGTCCGGGTGGCACGGCTGAGGCCAAGCAGGATGAATTGATGCGTCCCCTGCTCGCCAACTTGAACAAGGCAATCGAGCAGGTGGCACTGGATGAAGGATACGATATCATCTTCACTTCGCAGAGCGGACTTGGATATATCAAGCCGTCTTATGACGTGACAGCCAAGGTACTGGAGTATCTTGACAAGCTCGACCAATAAATCTCCTCTGACGCTGGCGGATCTTGCGGCGTCGGTAGGCGGTACAGTTTCTGGCGATGGCCGCACCCTCATTACTGGTGCGGCCCCGATCGAATCTGCCCAGCCGGGAGAGATATCGTTTGTCGCGAATCCCAATTATCTCCAGTATATAGAATCAACCAACGCTTCGGCCTTGGTGCTCGATCTCAAGACTGAGTGCGCTCACAAGCCGACCATCCGGCATCAGAATCCCTATCTGATCTTTGCCAAGATAGTTGACCGCCTCTATTCGGACCCTGTTCTGGTGGAGCCGGGAATCAGTTCGCATGCGGTAATAGAGTCGGGGGCAAAGATCGGCGCGAATTGCGCTATCGGCCCATTCTGCCACATTCGGTCGACAGCGGTCATAGGCGACAATTGCCAGTTGGTGTCATCGATTTACGTCGGGGATCATGCGGAAATAGGCAAGGATAGTCTCATTCATCCGGGGGTACGTATCCTCCACGGTGTGAAGATCGGCGCACGCGCGATCATTCATGCTGGAACCGTGATCGGCTCTGATGGTTTTGGCTTTGCTCCTACTCCTACCGGAATGATGAAGATCAAGCAGGTTGGATGGGTGGAAATTGCGGACGATGTGGAGATCGGGGCGAATGTGGCGATCGATCGCGGGGCGCTTGGTCCGACGAGAATCGGCCGCGGCACTAAGATCGATAATCTGGTTCATCTCGCCCACAATGTACAGGTTGGTGAAGATTGCCTGATCATCGCGCAGGTCGGAATCTCCGGTTCAACCAAGCTTGGGAATAGAGTGATCCTGGCCGGACAGGTTGGTTTGGTCGGGCATATCGAACTGGGAGATGATGTTCGCGTGGGGGCGCAATCAGGAGTGCCGAAGTCGGTGCCGGCGGGCAAGACAGTCTTTGGCTATCCTGCCCGCGATATCATGGAGACGAAACGGATAGAGGCCTCGCTTACACGGCTGCCTGATCTGTTCAAGCGGGTGCGCAAGCTCGAGGGGAAGTCGGGCGACGACTCAGGTCAGTAATTTCTTTTCTATATCCGCGGTTTTCTGCCACGTTTTTTCCATCTGTTCAATATAGCTTATCGCCATCTGCGTATTGCCGCGTTCTACGGCGTCGCGAATGTTGCAGAGTGTGGACCATTGCTGGCGGTTGACTATCTTCATGGCCGTCATTTGGTGACGGAGCATGCCAATACTCTGGTTCAATTCCATAGCAATGTCCCGCATCGGGCCGGAAGAGGGGACTTTCTCGGCGGACGCCAAGTCACCGGCGGAGAGTTGACGCAGGCGCTGAAGAATTGCCTCCTGCGGCTCGATGGACCGAGCTGTAGGGAGAATGGTAGTGATCGCCATGGCACACATTCCGGCAATTGCGGCCGCAAAAAGATATGGCAGGATGGACGCGACGGCGATATCGGCAAGCGTCGCCACGCCCGCGGCGAGCATGTCGACCAACTGATTGCCGAAATAAAAGACCAGCGTCGAACAGACAAGTATTGTGGTCACCAGCATGGCCACGATCCTGAAGTAGACCTGGGCTTTAAGCGGCGACCCGAAGCTATTCATAGCCAGGGCAATGACACGAGACATACTGTCTCCTCCTGAAGGCTAGCAGTTCCAATTTCCTGTTTCACGGTTCCTAACGCTTGTTTCGGACATGAAACGGGTGAAACTGAGATGAGAAATTGCACTGCCTCAGGTCGAAAAAGAAACAGGCCTAATGCCTTGCGGCATCGGCCTGTTTGCGTTCCTCTGTATCAGCCCTGATCAGGGGGACTAGAATGGCAGGTCGTCTTCGTCACCGCCGGAAGCGGCCGGCGAAGGAGAAGGCTCGGCGTCATCCGCGGCAGCCCCACCCGGCTCACCCTGCTGGCGAGAGCCCAGAAACTTGAGGTTCTGCACGACTACCTCAGAGATATACCGTTTGTTGCCATCCTTGTCGTCGTAGCTTCGATTTGCGATACGACCTTCAAGGTAAACTTCGCGCCCCTTGCGCAGATACTCTTTGGCAAGTTCAGCGGTTTTCCCCCAACAGACTATGTTGTGCCAGGTAGTGTTCTCCTGGCGCTGACCTTCCTGATTCTGGTAAACTTCGCTGGTCGCCAGAGAAAAAGTCGCCACTGCGCGGCCACTGGGGGTATAGCGAAGTTCAGGGTCTTTACCAAGCCGTCCAATGAGGATAGCTTTGTTAACGCTCATAATGACCTCCGTTGAAAGTACCACATAATAGGGAGACGATCTGTGGGTGTCAAGTGCCGCGGGATGTTTTCCCTTGTTAGGCTGTCGGTTATAGGGTATAGTCACATCCAAATGTGATATTGCTATGGCTAACCGATTGGATCTGAACATAGCCGCCACGACCATTCGGCGGTTCATTACTGGAAAACTGCTGGAAAGTGGCCTAAGCGGGTACGTGATCGGACTTTCTGGCGGAGTGGATTCGGCGCTCGTCGCAAGTCTGGCGGTCAAAGCGGTCGGGAGTGAGAAGGTTTTCGGGCTGATATTGCCATACCGGACATCAACACCTGATTCTCTGGAACACGCATCGCTTCTTGCGAACCAGCTTGGGATCAAAACCAAGATTCTGGATATCAGTCCAATGCTTGACGCCTATTTTGGCACAGAAACATTAGTTGACCGAATTCGATTGGGAAACAAAGCGGCGCGAGAACGAATGTCTATCCTGTTTGACACAGCGCATCAACGATCCGCTTTAGTTGTGGGTACCTCAAATAGGACTGAGATCTGTCTTGGGTACACGACCTGGTTCGGAGATTCGGCGGCCTCGATCAATCCGATCGCCGAGCTGTATAAGACCGAAGTTCTGGAGATGGCCGAGATGTTGGAGATTCCAACGGAGATAGTGAGTAAGAAACCTTCGGCAGACCTTTGGCCGGGACAGACTGATGAGGAAGAGATAGGTGTGTCTTACCAGCAGATCGACCGGATCCTCTCGCGAATTATGGATGACGGAGAGTGCTCGATGGCGGCGATGTCAGCCGAAGGGATCGATACCGTAGAGTTGAGTCGCGTAGTCTCCCTGGTCAACCGGAACGCGTTTAAGCGAAACATGCCGGCCATCGCTCCCTTAGGACGGACAGCCGTGCCTCAGAAGATCCAATTACAGGCCTAGTCATGAATTCGACTGATAAGAGAAAACTCTACTTGGTGCCGACGCCTATAGGAAATCTGGCGGATATGACCTCGCGCGCGTTGGAGATCCTGAAGCAGGTCGAAGTAATCGCCTGCGAAGACACGCGCACAAGCGGAAATCTCCTCACTAAGTTTGGCATCAAGAAACGACTGGTTTCGTATCATGAATTCAATGAACGGAGTCGCGCGCTCCAGCTTCTGGAGTTGCTAAAACAAGGTCACTCGATTGCCGTTGTCACTGACGCCGGGACACCGGGGATCTCAGACCCGGCGTATCGTGTCGTACGAGCTGCCCTGAGCGAAAATATAGAGATCGTACCGCTCCCGGGTGCCAGCGCGCTGTTGCCGGCGCTTACGGCATCGGGTCTGCCGACCGACCGCTTTCTCTTTGAGGGCTTTCTTTCTCACAAATCAGGCGCACGAAAGCGCAGGTTGGAGAAGCTGCGAGATTTCGAACACACTATCATCTTCTACGAGTCACCGCACCGGGTGCGGCAGAGTCTGACAGCCATGCTGGAAGTATTCGGAGACCGTCAGGCATGTCTGGCGCGCGAGATAAGCAAGAAATTCGAACAGTTCCTCCGTGGTTCCATAAGCGAGATCCTGTCAAAGATCGGCGAGAGTGTTAAAGGGGAGGTTGTACTCGTGGTGGCAGGGTGCCCCGATACGGACAAGTTGGAGAAGTCGGAAATCGACGATGAATAAGCTCTTTCGACATGCCGTCTATCCGGTCGACTGGATCATCATGGGATACTGCGCATTGATGACCGGTTTGCTCTTGCTCTTTGGCCGGCCGATAGAGAAGTATGCGGACGAGTTAATGTTCTACGTCGGTGTTCTTGTTCTCGTAGTGCTAATAGTAAGGATATTTGGCGAGAGGCAGTCCACCATTTTTCGCTTCATACGGTTGCTGTATCCCGCTATTCTTTTCACCGCATTTTATCGGATGACCGGCGGCATGATGTTCCTGATACATGACCAGTTCATGGACAGTCAATTGAGCGGCTTTGAACAGGCCATACTGGGGTTCGAACCGTCGTTGTACATCGACAGGTATTTGCTCAATCGCTGGGTCACCGAAATCCTGATGGGGAGCTACTTCAGTTATTATCTGATGCTTCCGGCGCTCCTGATCCCGCTGTTTATCTGGAAGAAGGACGCGATGATACGCCAATCGTTGGCGGCCATCAGCTTGACATTTTTTGTCGGGTACATGCTCTTTTTTCTGTATCCTGTCGAGGGACCCCGGTGGCATTATGCGGACCAGTATATTCATGTGGTGGAGGGCCCATTTTTCCGACAGATTGTGGAACTGGTACAGGCGAAGGGGTCCGTCAGGGGAGGGTGTGTGCCTTCGACCCATGTGGCCGTGGCGCTTATCGTGATGGTCTATTTCTTCAAGATCTCAAAGCCGTTGGGCTGGACCACGGCGTTACTCAATCTGGGGATGGCTCTTGGCACCATCTGGGGAAGATATCATTATGTGACCGACGTGGTCGTCGGGAGTATAATCGCAGTCGGCGCACTTTCGACAGTGAATCGGCTCTGGCCATTAGTTGGAAATATATCCGCGAAGGCGGAAGTTAAAATTCCTATAAAGGTGCACAATGTATCCTGAACTGTTTCATGTCGGACCGATCCCGATCCGGTCGTACGGTCTGTTGCTGGCCTTGTCGTTTCTGTTCGGTGTGCTGTATATCAAAAAGATGGCCGATCGCGACGGTAAACCATTTGATCCATTCCTGACCGTAGCATCCTACATGATCTTCTTTGGCGTGGTCGGGGCGCGGCTTTTCTACGTTTTGTTCCATCTTGAGGAATTTGCCGGTCGCTGGTCCGCGGTTTTCAATCCGTTTTCCGATTCCGGGTATGTCGGGATCGCCGGACTCAACTTATACGGCGGCGTTTTGCTCGCGGTTGGCTCGGCGGCATTGTATTGCCGCATGAAGAAGATGAGCATACTGGATACGTTTGATTACTTCGCACCCACGCTGGGCCTGGGGCTCGGCATTACGCGTATCGGTTGTTTCCTGAACGGATGCTGTTTTGGCATGCCAACGGATCTTCCGTGGGGTGTGTCTTTTCCAGAAGGGTCCATTCCGCACTATGTATTTGGCAGCGCGCATCTGCATCCAACACAGATTTACAGCTCGCTGTACGGATTAGGGCTGTTTATTCTCCTGCACTACGTTATCAAACATCGGAGTTTCATAGGGCAGGCGGTCGCCATTGTCTTTATGGTAGAGGCCGTGTTCCGATATCTGATCGAAAATCTTCGATGGTACGAGTCGGAGATGACGTTTAACCTAGGTGGGTCAGATATCACGTACAACCAGGTTATATCCTTTGGGCTTTTCTTGCTTGGACTTGCGATATACTTGGTTCAAAGGAAGCGGGCGGCAATCCGGGCTTAGGCTGGGTAAAGCCACCTAAATTGGGTAAAAAAATCCTCTTTTCTTCAATACCAAATCTGCCTACTTTACGGGCAGATTCTAAGTAAACTACCTGAGGATTGGGTAATGGATTTCAATTTTTCAGAAGAACAGACCTATGTTCGTGACGTTGCTCGCCGGTTCGCCGACGAGAAGCTTTTCCCGCGCGCGGGCGAATTTGACCATGATGCCAAGCTGGACAGAGCGTTGGTCAAAGAGATGGCTGACCTTGGGTTGATGGGAGTCAAGGTACCCGAAGAATACGGTGGCGCAGGCCTCGACAATCTCGCCTATACCATTTCCATAGAAGAACTGGCGCGCGGGTGCGCATCGCACGCGCTTGTTGCCGCGGTGCATGGCTCATTGTTTGCGATGCCCATTCTGGAGGCGGGTACCGAAGAGCAGAAGAAGAAGTATCTTCCGCCGGTTTGCGCAGGGGAGAGGTTCGCTGCATATTCGCTTTCGGAGTCGGGGGCCGGTTCAGATGCGGCATCGCTGACGCTTCAGGCTACTGACGATGGTGACTCATACGTTCTGAACGGGACCAAACTCTGGGTGACACATGGGTCGATAGCCGACTTCGTGATCGTCTTCGCGACGGTGGACAAGTCTCTCAAAACCAAAGGAATCGCGGCATTTATTGTCGAGGCGGACAAACAGGGGTTTGCGGTAGGCAAAAACGAAGTCAAGATGGGGTACAAAGCCTCCCCGACCGCCGAACTCATTTTCACCGACTATCGAGTACCGAAGGCGAATCGGATCGGTGATGTCGGACGCGGCTTCAATATCGCGATGGAGACTCTGAACCACGGGCGAATCTCCGTCGGAGCACAATCCGTCGGGATGGCCCAGCGGGCGTTTGAGATCGCGGCGAGATACGCTCAGGAACGCAAGCAGTTCGGCAAGCCAATCTCAGATTTTCAGGGAATTCAATTCAAACTGGCCGAAATGCAGGCCAAACTTCATGCGGCGCGGATGGTGACTTACGAGGCGGCGTGGAAGAAAGATTCCGGTCAACCGGTAGCCAAAGACGCGGCTATTGCCAAGATGTACGCTTCCGAGGTTGGTACAGAGATCGCCCATCAGGCGATCCAGATACTTGGCGGATATGGGTACACACACGAGTACAATGTTGAACGGATCTACCGAGATGTTCGCTTATGTGAGATTTTTGAGGGGACGAACGAAGTTCAACGCATCGTGATAGCGCGTGAAGTGTTAAAGGAGTATGCCGCGGCGATAAGCTGAGGTCGGAGTAGATTACCGGGAGACTGGTCTAATGATATGCGGCAGACGGCAACGTCTGCCGTTCACATTTGAGGAATTGTCGTGCTTTCCAAAGTGAATATCGCGGAGAAACTTGCGTCATTTGACGACCTCTGGTCACCCAAAGTGATCGGCGAACTGAACGGCCAGTATGTGAAAGTTGTTAAACTGCAGGGAGAGTATGTCTGGCACTTTCATGAGCACGAAGACGAGCTCTTTCTGGTGATCGCAGGGGAGATGGAGATTCATCTCAAGGACGGAGTTGTGAGTCTTCAGCCCGGGGAATATTGTATTGTGCCCCGCGGTGTCGAGCACAAGCCCGTAGCGGGAGAGCAGTGTCAGATACTGCTTTTCGAGCCGGCAACTACCCGCAACACCGGGAACGTTTCGAACGCAATCACTATCGACCCAGGCGACCTCGAGCGGATCTGACCTCGGATCGGGAAAGAGGCTTGCACTTTGACGTCGCCCGAAATAGATTCGGTACCTGAGACCCTCATTCCACGGTAGGCTGACCAGCATGCAGACATCGACAATCGAGATCCTCGAGTTCAAGCCGAAGTATGCCCGACATTTCAAGGAGATCAATCAACAGTGGCTTGAGGAGTTCTTCGCGGTCGAGCCGTATGACCGGATCGTGCTCGATGACCCCTATGGCGAGATAATAGTGCACGGGGGTGCTGTACTATTCGCGGCCGTTAACAATGAGATAGTCGGAACCTGTGCCCTGATCAGACACACTGCAGCCAAGTATGAGTTGGCCAAGATGGGTGTGGAGCGCTCCTGCAGAGGGAAAGGGATTGGCCGGAAATTGACCGAAGCTGCCATTGCTAAAGCCAGACTTCTTGGCGCCGAAACGCTGGTCCTGGCGACGAGCACATCACTTGAGGCCGCAAACGCGCTTTACAATAGCATAGGATTCCACGAGGTGGGACTTGAGGAGATCGGTCCACTTCCTTACAAGCGTAAATCGATAGTCATGCGACTCAACCTTACGGAGTAAGACTCAGACTAAAAGTATCCATCTCTCCAGATTGAGACTCATGATCTTGGGGGGATATTACCAGAGCGAATTCCAAATCCATCCAGGACAGCTTTACACTCTGGATCCGAAGCGGCGTCCTTGAAAATTGGATGAAGAATGAACAGTAGTTCGACATCGCGCGTCTCGCGTGCCCTCTCCAACCAGGAATAGGCGTGCGAACGATCGCCAAACTCGTAGTGCATCATATAGAGATAGATAGGCGGAATGAACTCGGTCATGGCCCGTTCTTCCATTTTGTCGACGATCTGTCGCGCGAGTTCAGGCTGGCCCGCCTGCCGGGCTATGTAGGCATCTACCATTAGCGGAAATGTGTTGCGTCCAGCTAGTTCAGTGGCACGCTGGTTGTGTTGTCGTGCGTCCCCGATGCGTCCCAATGCCAACATATTCAGAGCATACCAGCCGAATAAGTTGAAGTTGGGAGAGCCAAGTTCGACAGCACGGGTATAAAGAGCGTTACTACGCTCCAACTCGCCCATGACTGAGCGAAGATAGCCGTACATGGTCGGCTGAATGTGCGAAAGCGGGTCAAGGCTCATGGAGGCTTCAAAATGGTGAATGGCTTCCTCGTATCGTCCCCTGAATGTGAGCATCTCCGCGTACCACTGGTGAGCGGTACTGTAGCCAGGATTCAATGACAGCGCCCGTTTGAATTCGGCTTCTCCTTGTTCCCAATCAAAGTGGAAGAAGACAAGCAGCCCGGCATAGGCAGTATGCGCCTCGGCCAGGGAGTCATCCAGCTCAAGTGCTTTGAGCGCAGACTGGCGAGCCGCGGGTACTGCCACCTTGGGGTCGAGAAAGCAGTATGCGCCCAACATGAAGTAGGAATCTGACAGCCCCACATGAGCAAGCGCGTAGGACGGGTCAAGCTCGAGCGCGCGGCGGAAGTACTCCAGCGACTTTATCACAGACTGATGGTCGCGAGCATTCCAGTGGTAACGTCCCTGCAAGTACAAATGATATGCTTCAACATTGGCGGTGTGTCGCCTCGCTGGCTCTTTTGGTACCACAGCAGTGGTAGTGCCAAGCAACCTGTCCCGTAGAGTATCAACGATAGACTGGGCTATCTCATCCTGTACCGCGAAGATGTCTTCCGATGCTCTATCGTACTTTTCGGCCCACAGATTGAAGCCATCGGCGACATTGATGAGTTTGGCGGTGATGCGAAGTCGCCCTTCTGCCGTGCGCAGTGAACCTTCCAGCAGGGAGGATACATTGAGCTGTTCACCGATACGCCGGATGTCCAGCCCTTTCCCTTTGAATTGAAAAGACGACGTCCGAGAAACCACCCGTAGCCCTTGAATGCGACTTAACGAGCTTATGATCTCCTCGGTGATGCCATCGCAAAAGTATTCCTGATTGTGGGCGGGGGACAGGTCTTCGAAGGGAAGAACTGCTATGGACGGTGATTTCTGTATGGAGGCGGAGTTGTCTCTGTGAGATGATACACCCGTCGACGATCCACTTTTCAGGTCATTGAGTACCGCCGCCGCGGTTTGGTATCGATGCGATGGAGATTTGGCGAGCATTCTGTCGACGATCTGCGAAAACGATATGGAGACGTCAGGACGCACGGAGAGCAGCGAATCCGGTTGATGATGCATCAATGCGTATAGGGTCGCGGCGTCATCGTCGCGGCGAAACGGATTGCGCGACGCCAGCAGTTCATAGGCAACAACGCCAAGCGAAAAAATATCAGAGCGGACATCGGCCGTCGCCCCTTCGATCTGTTCCGGTGACATGTACCCGATGGTGCCGACCCGTGCTCCTGCTATGGTGAGGCGATCGGAGGAGGCGACTGAAGCGAGGCCAAAATCGACCAGCTTCACGCGCCCTTGTCTGCTTAGAAGGATATTCGATGGCTTGATGTCCCGGTGTATCACACCTTTATCATGCGCTTCGGCGATCCCTTCACAAAGTTGGGTCAAAATCCCCTCCACCTCTGTCGCAGAAAATCTTGTCGCCCGGGCGAGTTCGGAGAGGGGAGAGCCATCGACATGTTCCAGCGCGATAAAGAGACGCCCATCCGACTCGCCAACCTCATAGATGGTCATGATATTCGGATGGTTCAGCATCGCCACGGCTTGAGCCTCTCGCAGTAGCCGGGCTTTGAGGTCGGCTTGTGTTGAGAAGGCGAGAGGGAGGAGCTTAAGGGCAACTTTGCGGCCCAATCTGGTATCATCCGCGAGATAGACTTCGCCCATTCCACCCGCACCGAGCAATCGCTCAATGCGATAGTGGTTGACAATTGTCCCACTGACGAACATCGCCACCGATTTAGTGAGATCGCTGTTCTGACCGTCGTTCACGTACGATCCCTCAATTGGCTGTCGGTGCGCATAATGGACCAAGATAGGAGTTGTTTGACGGTGACGCAAGGCATCGTAGCAAAAGGCAGTTTCCTGTGAAACTGCCTTACCTAAGCACCCAATGGTACAATTCTAATCTTCTTCGTAGTGCCGCTTGATCTTTTTCACGACATCGGGATCGGAGAGCGTTGTCGTGTCTCCTAAGACTTTTCCTTGAGCGACATCGCGCAAGAGCCGGCGCATGATCTTTCCGGAACGAGTTTTCGGAAGGTCGGCCGTGAAGATGATCTTCTCAGGTTTGGCCAGTGCACCAATCTTGCGGACGACGTGGTCTTTGAGCTGACCAAGCAACCGCTCATCCTGGTTCATTCCGGAACGCAAAGTGACGAAAGCGACCAGGCATTCGCCTTTGAGCTCGTGCGGAATGCCGACCACAGCTGACTCAGCGACCATTGGATGCTCCACGATGGCGGATTCCACTTCCATGGTCGAAATTCGGTGTCCGGCGGTATTGATCACGTCGTCAACGCGCCCCAGAATCCAGAAATACTTGTCCTTGTCGATCTTCGCGCCGTCGCCGGGGAAGTAAATGCCCGGCCATTTAGTCCAGTACGTGTCGATCATTCGCTGACGGTCGCCCCATATGCCACGAAGCATCCCCGGCCACGGGTGCGTTATCGCCAGGTAGCCGCCGCCTTCTTTGACTTCCTTGCCGGCTTCATCGAGGATGGCCGCTCTGATTCCCGGGAATGGACGGGTTGCTGAACCTGGCTTGGTAGATGTCAGGCCGGGAAGAGGTGTGATCATGATATGCCCGGTTTCCGTCTGCCACCAGGTGTCAACAATAGGACAACGGCCATGGCCGATCACATCGTTGTACCATACCCACGCCTCGGGATTGATCGGTTCACCAACAGAACCGAGCAAGCGCAGAGAAGAGAGGTCGTGCTTGTCCGGCCATTGGCGTCCCCATTTCATAAAGGCACGGATAGCGGTTGGGGCGGTGTAGAAAACCGAGACTGCGTTATCCTCGACTATCTGCCAGAAACGATCCTGGTCGGGCCAATCAGGAGCGCCTTCATAGATAACTTGGGTTGCGCCATTGGACAGAGGACCGTAAACCACGTAGCTATGGCCCGTCACCCAGCCGACATCGGCCGTACACCAGAAAACATCGGTGTCCTTCAGGTCAAAGACCATTTTGGTGGTGGCGTGCACGCCGGTCATGTAGCCGCCGCAGGTGTGCATGATCCCTTTCGGTTTGCCGGTCGTCCCCGACGTATAGAGAATGAACAGCGGATCCTCGGCATCCATATATTCCGGTTCACACCACGGGTCGGCATCCTGCATATGGCGGTGGTACCAATGGTCGCGCCCTTCTTTCACGCGCAGAAGGAACTCTCCGCGCTTTACGATTATGACATTTTCGATAGACGGGCAGTCCATCAGCGCGACATCGGCGTCGTGCTTGAGCGGAATTATCTGCCCTCGACGATAGCCGCCATCGGCGGTAATGAGGAGCTTAGCCTGTGCATCGTTTATGCGGTCGCGAAGCGACTCAGGGGAGAATCCGCCGAAAACGACTGAGTGTATGGCGCCGATGCGGGCGCAGGCCAGCACCGATACGACCAGCTCAGGGATCATGGGGAGATAGATCGCGACACGATCGCCTTTGCCCACCCCGAATTTCTTCAGTACGTTGGCGAACTTGTTGACTTGGCGGAAGAGGTCGTAGTAAGTGAGGACCCGGCGATCCCCCGGTTCACCCTCCCAAATGAGGGCCGCCTTGTTGCGGCGCGTCGTACCATTGACCAGAACGTGTCGGTCAAGGCAAGATTCGGTGACATTCAGTTTTCCGCCGACAAACCACTTGGCATCGGGAGCTTTCCATTCCAGTCCTTTGGTCCATTTCTTCTTCCAGACAAGCTCAGAGGCCATTTCCTCCCAAAACTTTACCGGGTCAGCATCCGCCTGCTTGTAGATCGCAGCATTGCCGGCATTGGCTTGCTTAGTGAACGCCGCGGTCGGCTTAAAGACGCGCGACTCATGAAGCAGGGAGTCGATCGGGGTTTTTGAGACCGCCTGGCGGGGGGCTGCCTTTTTGGTCGCCATGTAGAATGCTCCTTCAGCTCGGGGAGGGTGGTCCAGCTATCCGGACAATATTCGCTTGTCGAGTCTATTTTGTCAAGTATGGGCTGGAAAGACGGGTAAATGGATTGATTTGGCAAACATGCTTTCGTCGCAGGATCTGCATCACAGACTCGATTTCGAACGCTGAAGAATGCGGGTGAAGATGGTATCGCAGGTACATGTTCAATCTGGTTAGCTGACGCAGGCGCTTGACGAAAGGAGGTCCAGAACTTGATCGATAATTGACCAGGCAGCTGAACGGTAGGTAAGGGGTGTCACAATATGTCACGTGATTTGCATACTCCGGACTGAAAGCCCGGGGCCCGGTTGTCTTGAGGGCCATGTAAGGCATCGAATTACAATCAGTTACCAGTTGGCCCGATTCTTGCAGCGTAGGGGGCTGATAAGGATTGGCCTATTGACAATTTGGGCAAAGGACGTATCTTGGAATGGTTACTAACAGCAACATAGTTACTACCTTTGTCTACTGCCCTTTGGCCCGTTCGGGCTTGATGGTAGCTGGTAAGTTAATACAAGTTTCAGCGTCAAAGAGGGGGATGGTGTGTTTGTCATTCCCTGCTTTCGCGAACCTGAAGTCGCAGGCCTAACAGCAGACCTGCCTGCGATCATCTGGAGGAAAGATGAAGCGGTTGACATCTTTGTTCACCCTACTCATATGCAGTCTCGTGATTTTGCCGCTAGCTGTTTTTCCGACAGCGGCGTCTGGCCAGACTGGGCCTTCGACAGACCCGGCTTGGACTCCTGAGATCACGTTGAAACCGGATACGAGCTATTCGCTCTGCACCGGCGATTCTGCCTGTTTTTGGGTCAAGGGGTACGACTTCGATACGTCGGATTCGCTGACCTTGACCTTGATCGAAGGTCCGATCAGCTATCCGCCGACAAAATTCGGCCGGGACTTCACTACCCAGGTCTGCTTCTCTCCAAATCAATCCGGCACGTATCGTTTCATCTGGCAGATTTCCGACAAGACCAACCGCAAAGATACGGATACTGCCTTCTACACGATCCAGTTCAATCGCGCTCCCGTTGCGCAGGACAAGTATACTTCGGCGAAATTCTGCTATGGCACCGAGCTTCGCAAGATTCAGGTACTCGCGAGCGACCCCGACGGGGATGTGCTGACCTACACCCTGCTATCCGGTCCCGGTTCGATCAACGCCGCATCCGGGTTGCTGCAATACATGCCGTCCGGAGAGGGGATATTCAACTTCTCTGTTGAAGTTCGCGATCGATGCGCCGCTGATACCGCGATCATAGTCGATACTATCAAGCTGAATCAGAAGCCGTATTTCGCCTGGACTGATTCCACTTTCTATCTCTGCTCAGCCGATGAGATCTGCGCGGTTCTTCGGGGGATCGACCCGGAAGGTCTGGATATGGAGATCCGTCTCGAAGAGGGAGACGGTACTCTGACCCGGCTTTCCGACTCGACCGCTGAACTCTGTTTCGTGCCGGCCGATGTTGATTCGGCGACCTACGTATTTGTCGTCTGCGTGGCGGATCGCTGCCCGGCCGACGCTATCACCGAACAAACCGCAGCCTGGCCGGTTTGCTACAAAGATACGTTACACCTGACCGTGGTGATCAACCGTCCTCCGCAGTTGACCTGTCCCGAAGGGATCGATCTTGGGAATTGTCATTCTGAGGGATGTTTTGAGATCAGCGCGATCGACCCCGAGGGTGGTCCGCTGACATATGAGATTCTGTCGAATAACGCCACTATCGATGGCTCAACTATCTGCGTTCAGGGCGAAGGAGACAGCCTACTCGTAGTGGTTCGCGTCGTGGACGACTGCGATAACGCGGATACGTGCTCCATTCCCGTAAAGCGTGGGATCGGACATCCCCCGTACGTCACCCTGCCGAATGATTTTTCAATGTCGATCTGTCAATCTGAACAGATCTGCTTTGACGCGTTTGCCGACGACCAGGATCTGGATATCGCGACTGTCGTCACCAATTTCGGGACATACGACCCGAACGGGAATCGTATCTGCTTTACGGCCGACACGACCGGCACCTACGAGATCATTCTGACTGCGACTGACCAGTGTGGCTCGATGGACGCCGACACTATTCTGGTTACCGTCACTGTTAACCAGACTCCGACGGTCCAATTCAGCCAGTCGCTTGACTCGGCTATCTGCATAACCGGCGAACTGTGCTACGATCTGACGATCGCTGATCAGAATATCAAGTCGATCTGGACGAGCTACGGAACATACAACGCCGAGACTGGCAAGCTCTGCTTCACGCCGCTCAATTCCGGCACGTTTACAGTCATCGCACGCGTAACTGACGACTGCAATAAGGTCGCCGAGGATACACTGACGGTTGTCGTGACTCTTGGGACCGCTCCCGTGATCTCGCCGATGAGCGACACGACCATCAAGCTTTGCCAACCAACCTATGTTTGCCTTCCGGTCAATATCACCGACGCTGAGGGTGACATAAGGACTATCACCGTCAATCGCGGCCAGTACAAAAACGGCTCCATCTGCTTCGTGCCGTACTCTCAAGGGACCTACCCGATAATCGTCACCGTGACCGACGGATGTGGATTTGTGGTGGCGGATACCGCAATTGTGACAGTTAAAACGGATCAGGAGATCGTCCTGACCTGCCCGCGTGATACCACCATTTTCCTGTGTGAGCCTGAGACCCTCTGCTTCCCAGTTGGCGGAGTTCCTGCCGATGCGCAGGTGCGGGTGATCGGAACCGCGGCGTATTGGAATGCGGCTACGCAATCGATCTGTTTCTACAGCGAATGCTGCCTCGAGAATACGATCAGGTTCGAGGTTGCGAGCGCGTGCGGGACGGTGCGGACCTGCCAGTTCACGGTCAAAGTAAAAACCAATACTGCCCCCGTGGTTCTCCTTCCCCGAGATACGACACTGGGCGCATGTGCCAATGGCGAGATCTGTATCCCTGTCGGTATCACCGACGCGGATCACAATATTACGAATGTTCAGGTGAACGGCGGTGTTTACGACCAGGCTCGTGGGGTGATCTGTGTGAACACATCGGGGGGCGGCACATACAATGTATCCGTTACCGCCACCGATGCTTGCGGCACAATCGGCACCGATCACATGACCATCACGACGACTACGAACCTGCCGCCATTGGTTGATTTTGGTCCTACCGACACGCTCTTTGAGCAGTGCGCTCCGACAGAGATATGCTTGCCGATCGCCATAACCGATGGCAATGGGAATATTCAGTCCATCAGCTCGACTCTTGGGCGTTACGACGTCGAAAGACAGGCGATCTGCTTCCTGCCCGAAGGAAATGGTCAGTATTGTGCTGAAGTCGTGGTAATGGATAGCTGCGGTGTCGCGGACACGGCCCTGCTATGCGTTCGGGTCATAGCCAGCGAATACGTTGGTCTTACCTGCCCGCCCGCCAGCGAGCCGATCTCGATTTGTGGTCCTGATACCATCTGCTACCAGCTCGGTGTAACCGGACTGTATAGCAGCCTTTCGACGAGCTACGGTATATTGGACGGGACGACACTCTGCATTCCGATCGACACGACCGGCACATATGTAGTGACGGTTATTGCGTCTGGTAGCTGTAACGCGGACACGTGTGCGGTGATCATTCCAGTCGAGGCATCTCAGCCGGTTGATGTAGCTTGCCCCGGCGCGGACAGCAACCTCTTTGTCTGTGCCCTGCCGATCAATTTGCAGTTCCCGGTGACGATCTCCGGGACAGTCGACCAATTGACGGTCTATCCGGCTGGCGCCTTCTACGAGGGCGGCTTCATTAAATTGACGGTCAACGAGCCCGGTCAATACGAAGTAGGCTTGGTCGCTGAAAACGCGTGCAGCATGGATTCATGCTCCTTTACGCTCGGCGTGGCGGTCAACCAGCCGCCGGTGGTAATGGCATCACCTGACACGACCATCTTACTCTGCGGTGACACGGGTTATGTCGCTTTTACGTACGCTGTGAATGACCCAGACGGCAATATCACCGAGATCACCAGCTCGCTTGGAATCATCGAGGATGGCCTCGTGATCTTCCGTCCGACGGCCGCAGGGAGCTACCCGATCGTATTGACGGTTCGCGATGCCTGCGGTGCCAGCGACGTCGATACTACTGTCGTGACGGTCGTGACCGTGCCGCGCGTTGATATCGCATGCCCGCCCGGTCCGATCACTCGTCTCGTCACACTGCCCGATACCGTGCGAGTCGCGGTCGGAATCACTCCGGCCAACATAGCAGTGCAGGTTCTTCCTGACGGATACTATGATTGGTCGACCGGTGAAGTAGTTGTCTACGCGCCGACAGCCGGAAACTACACCTACACGCTGATAGTCAATGGTGAGTGTAACAGCGATACCTGCCAGTTGAAGCTTGAGCTGGGGCAGTATTTCCCACCGTTTGTGGAGTGTGTCGGTTCGATCGACACACTGCTCTGCTTGAATGAACCTACGACGATCTGTCTCCCGGTCACCATTTCCGGTACCGCGGTGACGGTTTCAGTCACACCGTACGGTACCTATCAGGATGGCCAGATCTGCCTGCCAGTTTCTGAGCCGGGTACCTATACAATGCAGATTGTCGCCGGCAACGAAAGTGAAGCCGATACGTGCTATTCCACTATAGTTGTTCGAGCGAACAAAGCCCCGCTGGCAATGCTCGCAGAGCCTTTCGCTGCCAGTGTGTGCGATCCGACCGACGTGATCTGCTACGACCTGACAGTTACGGATCAAGACAACAATATCGCTTCCGTCTGGACGAATATCGGATCCCCGATCTTCCAGGGCGGACGCGTGCAGTACTGTTTCAGCGCTGATTCCGCCGGAACATACCGAATCGTTGCGCAAGTGATGGACTCGTGCGGCCTGATGTCGCATGATACGACTTACATCACTGTAGACATGAATACTCCGCCGGTCGTGATGCTTGGCGCGGATATCTCGGGTACGATTTGCGTCGGTCAGACTGTCTGTGTGCCGCTGACCATCACGGACAACAATATCGAATCGGTCAATGTGACAGGTGGAGTCTACGACCCGAATACCGGCAAGGTGTGTGTAAACACTGTCGAGCCGGGAATCTATACAATTATCGCGACGGCGACTGATAGCTGCGGCGCCATGGACGCCGACACGGCCACCGTCTCAGTCAATCCAAACAACGCGCCAACCGCGCAGTTAGGTGATGACACAACCGTCTATCTCTGCAACCCGCAAGAGGTCTGTCTGCCTCTCACGTATGGTGATGTGGACGGGAATATTGCCAATATCACGGTTAACCGCGGTCAGGTGAAAAACGGAACGGTTTGCTTCGTTCCGTACGGTCAGGGAACCTATCCGATCATCGTCACTGTCACCGACTCATGCGGTTTACAGGGTACCGACACGGCAGTTGTGACTGTCAAGACTGACCAAGCTATTACCCTGACCTGCCCGCGCGACACATCGATCTTCCTTTGTCAGCCGGAGACCCTCTGCTTCCCGCTGGGTGGTGTGCCGGCAGGCGCGACCGTAAGAGTGCGCGGAACCGCGGCTTACTGGGATGCTCAGAAGCAGTCGATCTGCTTCTATTCGGAGTGTTGCTTACAGAACACCATCAATGTTGAAGTGGTGACAGCCTGTGGTTCGGTCCTTACCTGTCAGTTTACGGTTACTGTGAAGACCAACACGGCACCGGTGGTATTGCTGCCGCGCGACACTACGATCACGCAGTGCGATCTCACCGAGATCTGTGTGCCGGTTGGTATCACGGATGCCGATCACAACATCACGAATGTCTCCGCCACTGGCGGGATCTATGACGCGGCGCGCGGTGTCGTCTGCTTCACGCCGACCGCCTCCGGCCGACGGACGGTCATGGTCTCCGCGACAGACGCTTGCGGGCGGACAACTACCGACGAGATCGATATAACCGTTCGACTGAATACCAAACCGATACTTCTCTACACGCCTGGCGATACGCTTTACACGCAGTGCGAATTTGAGACCATTTGTCTACCGCTTCAGGTCATTGACGCTGACAATAACATCAGCTCCATCAATGTGATCGGTGGAACATATGATGCCGCCAATAAACAGGTCTGCTTCCTGCCGACGCAGACCGGACGCGTATACGTTTCAATCGTTGCTACCGACGTCTGCGGTCTGAAGGACTCGATCAGAATCTGGGTCCATGTCAACGCGGGAGGCGTGGCTGAGATCGCCTGCAATGTGGTACCGACCCAGACCCTCTGCAAACCGCAACAGGTCTGTGTGCCGGTCGCCATTACTGGTCATGACTACGTGGTGACCGCGAGTTTCGGTACCTGGTCCGCTGGTACTCTCTGTTTCAACGTTGATACCTCGGGAATCTACAATATCCGAGTCATCGCGACCGGAAGCTGTACCTCTGATACCTGTATCGTGTCAGTACCGATCAATATTCTGCCGCCAGTCGAGTTTACGTCGTGTCCCGACAATCAGACAGCATTCCTGTGCGGTCCAGACACACTCTGCTACACCTTTGCCGTCAGTTCTTCGGCAACCAATGTCCGCGTCAGCACTGGTGGTTATATCAACGGCAATCAGATCTGTGTGCCGATAACGCTCGCCGGGACGAGAACAGTGCGGCTCATTGCCGAAGGTCAATGTGGCGCTGATACGTGCCAGTTCACTGTGACTTCGACATTCAACGCGTCTCCGAATGTCACGGCGAGGGATACGTCGTTGACTATCTGCACGCTCACTCAGATCTGCGTACCATTTGTTGCGACAGATCCGAACAACAATATTCAGTCGATAACGACCAACCTTGGGACTGTGGTCGGTAATACTGTCTGTTTCACGCCGACCTCGTTCGGCATCCACAATATGACCATTACCGCGACCGATTCCTGCGGCATGGCTTTCCAGAAGCAGGTTCGCATCACGGTAAATCTTGGTCCTAGCGCGGTAATAGTCTGTCCCGAGGGCGACCAATTCGTTTCACTCTGTAAGCCCGACTCCGTGCATATCATTGTGCCTATTTCGCCGACTGGCGCGAATGTGACCGTTCTGCCGGCTGGTCGATACAATCCGGCGACGGGTCGCGTATCAGTCTATGTGACCAGCGGCGGTACTTATCCGATCACGGTGATTGCCGCCTCTCAGTGCGGAGCGGACACCTGTACATTCAACCTGAAGGTCGATATGGGTCAGGCCCCGACGGTGACTTGCCCTGGCACCATAGACACCACGCTATGCCTGGTCACGCCGAAGACATTGTGCTTCCCTGTCACTGTAACTGGCACCGGTGTCCAGGTGACTGTTACACCTGCAGGCGCCACGTATCAGGCTGGATTCGTCTGTGTTCCGATAACTACTGCCGGACAGTTCTATGTGAAAACCAGCGCCACGGGTACCTGTGGTACCGCGGTTTGCTCGACCCTGGTAAAGGTGACGGCGGATCAAAACCCCGTTCTGACTTTGCCAACCGAGCTCTCCTATGAACGTTGCCCGGACGATACCAATACGATCTGTGTAACTGGTATCATGGCTTCCGACGCGGAGTCTCCAGTTTCGGTGACCAAATTGTGCGGTCCCGGGACACTGAGTGCCGATGGCAATGGCTACAAACTCTGCTTCAAGCCGGAGACCATCGCGCCGCAAAAGTTCTGCATCCAAGTGACAGACGGCTGCCACACGCTGGTAGATACACTTGATATCAATTTCACGGTCAAGCCGGATTGCGACGTCTGCGCCAGAGTCGAGATCGACGGCGGATCCTGCACGCCGGTCGGCCTGCGCAAGAATGCTGACCTGCGGATCAAGACCAATGACCCGATAGGTGGATTCGATCTGCTGTTAAGCTATGATCCATCAGCGCTGTCGTTCCAGACCGCCTTTATCAACGGTTCAGACATTCAGGGATGGGAGTATTTCACGTACAACCTGAATAACGCGTCATGCGGACTCGCGTGCCCGCCTGGATTGGTGAGATTGATCGGTATCGCGGAGGTCAATAACGGATCAAACCATCCGCCGGACTCGACCTTTATGCCCGAAGGATTGCTTGTCCGGATGGAGTTCCAGGTCTCGAATAACCAGAACCTTGGCGATCAGTTCGTGCCGATAACTTTCGTCTGGTACGATTGTGGCGATAATTCATTCTCCGACAAGACCGGTAACATACTCTATATCGACAAGCGGATTTATAACGCTGAAGGCATCCTGATCTGGGACGAAGACAACAATTCGCTCTATCCGGAGGCCAGCCGCCAGTTTGGCGTCGGTGCGCCGGATAACTGCCTCAGTTCGGGAGCCAAGGGTGTGCCGCTCCGCTGCGTTGACTTTGTCAACGGCGGTATTTGCATTATTCATCCGGATTCGATCGATGATCGCGGAGATATCAACCTGAACGATCAGGCATACGAGATCGCCGATGCGGTGCTTTTCAGCCGCTACTTCATCTACGGTCTGTCAGTCTTCACCATCAACCAGGCCGGTCAGATAGCGGCGACAGACGTAAATGCCGATGGTCTTACGCTGACCGTGGCAGACCTGACGACTCTTATCCGCGTCGTGATCGGTGACATCAATCCGATTCCGAAGCTGTCTCCGTACCAGGAGTACCTGACCGTGACAGCCGAACCTGACCATGACGTGGTGAGGATAAACACCGATGCTGTCAGCACTATTGGCGCGGCGCACTTCGTCTGTACGGTGCCAGAAGGTACGACGGTGGGAGAGCCGAGACTGCTCGGTGCCGCATCCGGAATGGAGATTCTATCCGGGATAACCAATGGTGAATTGCGGATATTGATCTTCAATATCGGCAAGAACCGGATCGAAGCCGGTGAGCAGTCGCTCGTTGAGATCCCGGTCATTGGTGATGGCACGCTGACAGTGCTGAAGGCGGAGGTTTGCGATTACGAAGGTCGACCGTATGTGACGGCCCCGAAGAATGTCTCAGTTCCAGGCAGCTTCACGTTGTCGCAGAACTATCCGAATCCGTTCAACCCGAGTACGACGATCAGCTTCGCGTTGCCGAACGCCGCCGACTGGCACTTGACGATATTCAATGTCAATGGTGGTGTGGTTCGTGAGTTCGATGGTAGCAGTGAGGCAGGCGTCAATGATGTGGTCTGGGATGGAACGACGGAGTCCGGCACCGTGGCCGCATCGGGTGTCTACTTCTACCGTCTACAGGCTGGAAACTTCAGCCAGACGAAGAAGATGATGTTGCTGAAATAGTAATCAAATCCCCTTTTTTCTTTCCTCTGGAAGCGCCCTGAAGCTGTTAGCAGGGCGCTTTCATTTTGACCCTATTTGTGATAGCCGGTATTACTCAGGATCGTGAATCCGCGATACAATTGCTCCAGAAGGACCAATCGGACCAGTTGGTGGGAGAAAGTTAGGGGAGAAAGGGAGAGGGTCGTATCCGCGGCCTTCACCAGTCGGCTGTCCAGCCCGAACGGGCCACCGATCATGAACGTGATCGTCCCTCCACTGGTGCCTTGCCAGCGCTCCATTAGTTTCGCGAATTCAAGGGAATTACACGCTTTACCGGTGTCAACGAGCGCAACGGTCATTCCTTTGCCAAGTTTCTCCTGCAACAACGACGCTTCCTGCCTCTTCACCTCATCTGGTGAGAGCGAGGAGGACGTTTTCGGTGAGGGGAGAGGGAAAATCTCCAGCGCAGCGTATTTGGAGAGCAGTTTCGAGTAGTGTTGGATCCCCTGTGTAACCCAAGGGTCTTTATCGTCGCCGATCGCCAGTACCCGGATCCTAAGCATCGGGTACTACCTTGACTATCAACTTCCTGTGTCGGGGACCATCAAACTCGCAGAAGTAGACACCTTGCCATGTGCCGAGAAGTAACCTACCCCGTTCGAACATCAGCGTCAGCGAGAAACCCATAAGCGTGGCTTTGAGGTGGGCATCCGAGTTGCCCTCGCCGTGATGGTAACCATCGGACTGCGGAATCTCCTTCCGGAGCTTGTAGAGCAAGTCACGCCGGACATCCGGATCGGCGTTTTCATTGATGGTTATGCCTGCCGTGGTATGTGGCACGAAACAAACGAACTGGCCCGCCTGCTTGCCCGTTCTTGTGACAAGCTCCTGTATCCGGGAAGTAATATCTATGAACTCCTCCCGGTCACTGGAAATGACAGGTAGTTCGTGGATCACGATGCGAACAATGCTTCCGCAAACTGTTTTGAGTCGAACCGTTGCAGGTCGTCGATACCTTCTCCGACACCGATAAAATCGACAGGCACGCCCAGTTCTTCGGCGATGGCTATGATCACGCCACCTTTCGCAGTACCATCCAGTTTTGTGATGATAAGCCCGTCACAGCCGACGGCATCTGTAAAGACCTTGACCTGAGACAGTGCGTTTTGACCAGTTGTGCCGTCGAGGATCAGCTTGGCGAAAATCGGCGAATCAGGAACGGCTTTTTGGACAACGCGACGTATCTTGCTCAACTCCTCCATCAGGTTGCTCTTGGTGTGTAGGCGACCGGCGGTGTCGACCAGAAGAATATCTGTTCCGCGCGCTCGTGCCGCTGAGGCGGCGTCAAAGGCCACGGCGGCGGGATCAGCGCCGTTGTCGCTCCGTATGATTTCAACGCCGCTTCGCTCGGCCCAGATAGCCACCTGTTCGATGGCTGCCGCCCTAAACGTGTCGCAGGCGCCGATCATGACTTTCTTGCCGCTACCAGCGAAGTAATTGGCGAGCTTGCCGATAGTCGTAGTTTTCCCGACACCATTAACGCCAACAATTAGCCAGACCACCGGACGATTCGGAGCGTCGAGCGATATCTGCTCGTCTTCCTTGGAGAGTATCAGCGCGATTTCTTCTTTAAGAAGGGCCATCACCTCATCCCCTTCGGTGAGGTTGCGCTCTCGGGCTTTCCGTTTGATAGCCTCAATGAGGCGCATCGTTGCCCGCACGCCGACATCGGCCTCGATCAGGATCTGCTCGATCTCCTCAAGCAGTTCGTCATCGATCTTCCGGCGGATCACCACCTGGGCGATCTTGTTGATGATCGTGTCCTTGGTTTTGGCCAGGGACTGCTTCAGCTTCTCGAACGGATTAAAGAATCCCATGGAGTATCAGTTCTGCTCGTCGTCGACGATCGTCACCGTGGATTCCATTCGTTCCTGGATCGACGCGGGAAGTTCGACCTCGTCGAATTCTGCTCCCGGTTCCGGTTCCTCGGGCTCATCAACTTCGGCGGTTGGACCGGCCAGAGTATCGGCAATGGTCTTGGCCTTGCGCGAGCGACGCACCGCGACCGGTTTGCCAGAGGGGCTGTTCCCATTGTCCGACTCGACCACCTCGGCCTCCGGTTCTCCTATCTCCATTGCGGCAGTAGCATCGTCGCTACTGGTCTCAGAGAACTTGACCGAGACGAGTTTCGAAACGCCGGGTTGTTCCATGGTGACGCCGTAGAGGTTATCCGCGGCCTCCATGGTGATCTTGTTGTGCGTAATAGTGATGAACTGCGTCTGGTTGGAAAACTTGCGAATGATCTTCAGGAACCGATGGCAGTTCGCGTCGTCGAGAGGCGCGTCGATCTCGTCCAAAATGCAGAATGGCGAAGGTTTAACCAGGTAGAGGGCAAAGAGAAGAGAGATAGCGGTCAACGCCCGTTCGCCTCCGGACATCATGGTGATGGAAAGAAGTTTCTTGCCCCGGGGGCGCGCGATGATATCAATATTGGACTCGAGTGGATCACTGGGATTCTCAAGCATAATATCCGACTCGCCACCATTGAAGAGCTCCTGAAAGAGATTCTTGAAATTGACCCGGGCCTTCTCAAAGGTTTCCATGAAAAGATCACGCGCGGTGATATTGATCTTCTGAATTGTCTGCTCAAGGTCTGTCCGGGCGGTTGTCAGGTCGTTCAACTGTTCGGCCAGGAATTTCTCGCGCTCGCTGGCAGTCCGATACTCATCGAGGGCCAACAAGTTGACCGCGCCGAACTTGCGGAGCTGTTCCTTCTGCTCGTGGAGATACTGGCGAGCGGCGTCGTCCGACAGATTCTCGTCGGGGCGTGTAGTCTCGACTGACTCGATCTCAAGTCCGTATTCCTCTTTGACCTTGTCAGAAAGAGTCCGTGATTCGGACTCAATGGTATTGAGCCTGATCTCCAACTCATGCATCCGCTCGTTTAGAGAATCACGGCTGTCGCGGATCTCTTTGACCTGACGCTCTTTACCGGTGATCTTCTCCAGTACTTCGCCCTGCGACCCACGCAGGGTTTCCTGGGAGCGCTGCATCTGTTCGCGTCGCTCAAACGTCTCTTTGAGTTCAAGTTCCAGTATCTGGCTTCGTTCTTCTGCTACTTGGATATCAGCCTTGGCGCGTTCTATTTCCTGAACTTTAGTTTTATGGGTCAAATCTAGTTCGCGTTTGATGTCATTCAGGTGGCCGATACGGCTTTCGGTCTGCTGAAGACGGCTTCTGGCCTCGACCACACGCACCTGATACTTGGCGGAACGCTCCAGAGCCTCGGAAACCAGACGCTCATATTCACCCAATCGGCCGGCTTGTTGACTGATCTGCGAGACCAACTCGTCCTTAATTCCGGCAAGCTGATTGAAATCCAGTCCCAAGGTGTATTGACGCCCCAGGATAGACTCCCGCTTAGCGCGCGCCTGGTTGCGCTCACGATCCCATCGTTCATACTCGGCGGTCAGCGTGCGACGCTGAAAATCGATCTCTGATGCCGCCTTTTGGGCGACCTCCAACTCATCCGCCAACGCTTCCAGCGCGGACACGAGCGTGCTTGATTCGGCGCGAGAGGCCGCTATTCGGGCAGTCGTTTGAGCCCGATGTTCCTTAGAGTGTTCCAGTTTCTGCGTATGCTCGCGAATCATCTGCTCCTGCTCTTCGACTTTCTCCTTGCGTCGGAAGAGCGGGAAGCGGTCGTCAGACCCGCCGACGATCTGATTCTTGCCATAGAGAATTCCATCGGTCGAGACAGCACTGAACCCGTAGGGGAGACGTTCCAAGATATCCGAAGGATCTGTCCCGGCCTTGAATACCGCTACGCGGGATAAGACGGCTTCAACGAGTGGTCGGAGTTCAGTCTCAGTGGAGACATACGCTTCGAGCCATCCCACAAAGTTCTCTGATGGCATTTCTGGCCGTTTGATAGCCGGAGCGAAGATACCTGAGTCAGGGACTAGAATACCGACTCTCCCTTTGTTTTCTGACTTGAGGTAGGCGATGATCTCTTCAGCCGTGGCGCGGTCACGACAGATCATAAAGCCGGCGAGATTGCCGAGAGCGGCCTCAAGTGCCAATTCCAGACCTTCGACCGGAACCAACTTCTCGGCTACCGTACCGAAGATGCCGGGCCAGCGACCCCGCTGGTTCATAGCCGCGACCAATCCTGACTCGTGTCCTTCGTAATGGACCATCATCTCTGTCAGGAGATGCTTGCGAGCCTCACAGGCTTCTATGCCGGCCTGCGTGTTGGATATCTCAAGCGCCAACTCCTCGTTCTGCTCAATCAGGCCCTCGATCTCAAGGGCGAGCGCGGTCTGTCGTTGCTCGATCTCAGTCTTGCGGGCATGCAGGGAAGTGATTTCCTGCTGCTGACGCTCATAGCTGGCCAGAAGTTCCTGCTGTCGCGGAGCGGACTCGGCGATCTGTTTTTCTATCTGCTCGATCTGCTGGGCGAGCTCGGTTTCCTGTTCCCGAAGGTTGTTCTCCTCGGTCTTTCCCGATGACAGGCGTGATTCGATATCAATCAATCTGCGATTTTCATCTTCACGCGAAGATCGCGCCGTCAGGAGTAGCCGGTCCGCCTCGGTCTGGGCCTTTTCGGCGTCCACCAAGTCGGCGTTAGCCCGTTCGTAGTCAGCCTGAAGTTCCGCCAATTCTTTGCCGCTCGAAACGAGCTGCTCATCCATGGACAGCGTGCGCGCACGCAGCGATTCGATCTCAACAGAGTTTCGCTCGATAAGAGCTGTGGCGGCGGAGCGTTTCTCACGCAGAACCGATATTTCCCGCTCCTTGGTATGCGCCTCTTCCGACAAACCATAGATCTGGCTGGAGAGCTCATTGAGTTGCCGCTCGACATCGAGTTGCAGCTTGCGATCCGTCTCAAGTTCAAGCGTCATGCGGTCAAGTTCGGCCGAACGCTGCAGCCTCTGATCGGTCAACGTGTCCAACTCGCCACGAAGCTGCCGCTTCTCCTGTTCGAGTGTTCTCACCCGGGATGAACCCAGGAACAGCTCCCAGCCTTTGACCTCATCCAAGATCTTCTGATACCGTTCAGCCTTTTTCTGCTGACGGTACAGCGAATTGACCTGGGTCTTGACCTCGGCGTAAATATCTTTTAACCGGAGGAAATCATTCTCTGTCTGCTCAAGTTTACGGAGAGCGGCTTTCTTGCGCTGTTTGTACTTGGTGATCCCGGCCGCTTCCTCGAAGAGGAATCGCCGCTCTTCCGCTTTGTCGGAGATGACCGAATCGATCATATCCTGCTGTATCACCGAATAGGAGTGAGCGCCCATGCCGGTATCGGCAAACAGATCCTGGATGTCACGCAGGCGACAGGGGACTTTGTTCATCAGGTACTCAGATTCACCGCTGCGGAAAAGCCGGCGCGTGATCTGGACTTCGTGATATTC
The DNA here is from genome assembly GCA_964397415.1 of uncultured Ignavibacteriales bacterium. Classification (GTDB taxonomy): domain Bacteria; phylum Zixibacteria; class MSB-5A5; order GN15; family FEB-12; genus FEB-12. Next base: position 239,904 of record CAYNIJ010000001.1, read on the forward strand.
TGTCGGCAGGACGCCGCGGTCATTGACAACCGAGAGGGTGACCTCGGACATCCCCAGCGGCTTAAGGTCGCGTGTGCCGTTGAAGATCACCTCTTCCATCTTACCGCCGCGCAGCATGGTCGGGCGTTGTTCACCCAATACCCAGCGAAGGGCGTCGAGAATATTTGTCTTACCGCAACCGTTCGGGCCGACAATGGCTGTCACGCCGTTGGCGAATCGAACTGACGTCTTATTGGCAAAGGACTTGAATCCAATGATCTCGAGTCTGCGAAGATACACTATTCCTCCAGAAGACCGCTGCCTGAGCCATCGGCGCTGACCTGCACACGCTTGTGCATCAGATCGCCCAGAGTTTCCAGCAGTGAACGATAGATGTTACGCTCGTCGCGGAGATACTTGGTTTTGATCTCAAGGTTGTAGTATGGTCCACCGAGGGCGTTTCCTCGCCCGATCCGGATGGATTTGGGGAAACTAAGAAGTATCGCTGACGTGAAGCTTGAGTCCTCGAGGTTCAGATCGAGGATCATGTCAAAATTGTAGCCTTGCAGGACGGACATAAAGGCCTTCTTAGGGAGGCCTGTCCACCCAAGCTGATCGATCGCCGGTGTAATGATCTGAAACCCCTTGCGCGGATAGATATCCGTGACCTGGATGCCCGGCATCGCCAGCAATGTGATATCCGCATGCTTGAATAACTGGCTGATGGTGGGTAAAAAGCCCTTCACCAGCGTCAGTTCCCGCAGGCCCGGAGGGAGTAGGACCAGCATGTGGCGCACGCGATAAAGATCGCCCGGAATACTGAATGGCGTCAGAACCGCTTTCCGTTTTGCGCGGGCGATCTGAAAACTCGCCAAATAGTGCCTAAAGCCCATTTGAGGTACCTCTTTGAGTCGAGGCCGTATCCTTGCCGGCGGGCGAAGTTTGGGAACTCCCTGTTCCTGTTTTGTGAAGCGTATCCTGCCTTGGGCGAGTTGAATCCTGCAGGAGACTGTCCTTGGTCGTATCGATAACGCGTGCGCTGTCTTCGAGCGCCCGCTGAATGTACATCGCCAGATTCTCCGGCGTGATCACTACATTCGAGACTGTACCATGCTCGGGGTCGGTGAGATTCGCGGCAGTCCCATTCAACATCAGCTCGACCGCGAGGGGAGAGCCGATTGAAACCACCAGAGACTCGCGCGCACCAATATAATACTCCCGCCATGGCTTCAAATTGGTCTGTAGTGCCGTGTCACCATCGGCGATCACCACCGCCCATGTTCTGTCGCGAGCTACAAGGTCAAGTGACAGCGTCATGCTCTCGCGACCGGAGCTACCTACGACCAGATCACTGTCTTGTTTTGGTTCTTCAGTTTCCGTGGCAACGCTGTCAGCATCACTTCCACTCAGGACCAGATTGTCTTTCTTGGAGAGAATCAGCCAAACAACCGCGATAATAATGATCGCTCCGATCACCATCAGGAAGATGAACCCACCTTTGCCCTTTGCCGCAGTATCTTCAGTACCTTGATTGGTGGTTCGGGTGGTCGGACGGTCATCGCTGCCATTTGCGGCCGCCGGCTCTCGCTCGCGCATATCCTCACGGATCGCCTCGATCGCTTTGGCATAATCAATTCCCAGAGCGTCGGAGTAGGAGCGCGCAAACAATTTGAAATACAATTCGGATGGCACGCCGCCGATGTCACCGGCCTCAATTGCCAGCAGATGGCCCTCGGCAATTTTCAATTCCTGGGCGAGGTCGGCCAGTGACTTGTTTTGACGTTCACGTTCTGCCTTTAGAAGGCGGCCAAGGATAGTATGTAATTCACCCATTGTATCTTCTGTAAGTTTATGTCAGACAATAAATAAAATCTCCCCGGCCAAGCGCTCAATTAATGTCCGCGGGAGACCCACGACAGTATCAAGGTTTCCCTCAATCCTGTCAACTAAAAAGGCCCCCATCCCTTGAATCCCATACGCCCCAGCCTTGTCCATCGGTTCGCCAGATTCAATATATCCCCAAATCTGGGCAGAGGATATCTGGTTGAAGAAAACCGATGTCAATTCGTAGTCTGATGTCAGCAGGCCGGAGTGTCTGGCAAAGGCCACGGCGGTACACACTGTGTGTTGTTTTCCAGATAACAGAGTGAGTATGCGATACGCATCCTCCTTATCAATCGGCTTTTCAAGAACCTTACTCCCCAGCACCACGATCGTGTCGCACCCGAGCACGATATCCGTTTCCTTGTCGCGAGCTATCTCGAGGGCCTTCTCCTCGGCGAGCCGCAACGCATAGTCATAAGGAGCTTCACCATCGCGAGGTGACTCATGAATATCCGGAATTTGCTGGGAGAAAGGTATCCCGGTCTCTGCGAGCAATTGCACACGTCGTGGCGAACCTGAGCCAAGGACGAGCCGATGTTTGCTGGAAAGAGCCTTGAGATTGTTATATGTCATGGTCGAGGATGATCGTTACCGGTCCATCGTTGGCAAGTTTTACTTCCATTTTGGCTCCAAATGACCCGGTTCTGACAATAAGGCCGGAGGCCTCCAAGGCAAATACGTACTTCTGGTAGAGTCGCTCGGCTTCAACCGGTTCCATAGCGTCTGTGAACGCCGGCCGCCGTCCCTTGCGGGCATCAGCGTAGAGAGTGAACTGCGAAACCACCATGATCTCGCCGGATATGTCCAGGGCCGAGAGATTCATCTTCTGATCGGCATCCTCGAATATCCGAAGATTCACTGTCTTTTCCGCCAGCCAGGCGGTGGAGTCTTCGCAATCTCCAGTGCGGCATCCGAACAGGACCAACAATCCGCGGTCTATTCGGCTGTAGCACTGACTGTCGATCCAGACCTCAGCCTCTGCAACTCTTTGAATCACTGCTCGCATACAAGTATATTCTTCGCCTGCTAATATACGGGATTCCCCAGTGGCGGCAAGCGTAAGTCAGACCAAAGTTGTCATAAATCGCTTGCACCCGACCACCGCACACGATAGCTTTTGATTATGGAGCAGTCAGTCCCATCTCTTGGAATCGATGTCGGGTCGGTAGCAGTCAAACTGGTCCGCGTGGAAGAGGGGGCGGTTACGCGTGCAGTCTACCGTCGATTCTCTGAAGAACCGTTTGAGACGGTGGCAGCCATTCTGGCAGAGATGTTCTCCGATTTGCATGACAAGCCGATAAACCTGGGACTGACTGGTATTGGCGGCAAACGGCTCCAGAGTGTACTGGGCGGAAAACAATTCGGGGAGATTGCCGCGCTCGCGGCCGGGAATTTCCGAACCCAGCCACACCTTCGCACTGTCATTGAGATGGGGGGCGAGGACTCCAAATTGCTGATTCTGGATTCCGAAACCCGGACGGTGGTCGATTTTGCGATGAATGCGCAGTGCGCAGCGGGGACTGGGTCATTTCTGGACCAGCAGGCAAGTCGACTCAAAATCTCGATAGAGGGCGAATTCGGCGAGTTGGCCCTGAAGTCCAAACATCCGCCCAGGATAGCCGGGCGGTGTTCTGTTTTTGCCAAATCCGACATGATCCATCTACAACAAATTGCCACTTCAGACTATGACATTGTAGCTGGACTCTGTTTTGCCGTTGCCAGGAATTTCAAGTCCGCAATTGCGCGCGGAAAGAAATTCGAACGACCGGTCGCATTCGAAGGCGGTGTGGCCGCCAATCCCGGCATGGTGCGCGCCTTCACCGAAATACTCGACCTTTCTCCCGGTGAGCTGGTGGTTCCTCCTTTTTACGAGGTGATATCGGCGTTGGGCGCGGCTTATCTATCGGCTGATTCCCGTGACTCGCAAGTGATACTCCAGCCGGACAAAATTACGGCTTATCTGAATTACCGCGAGACTCCACGGTCCGGACGAGAGGCACTCTCATTTCAGTTCCCGGAATCCAAATTCTATGCGACCACCAATGCACCACGCCCTGAATTTCACGATGTGACCGACGTCTTCCTGGGAATTGATATTGGATCGCTCTCGACAAACGTTGTTCTCGTCGACCGGGACCGGCAGATCATTGCTCGCCGGTACCTGATGACGGAAGGTCGACCGATCGAAGCGGTGAGGCATGGGTTACGCGAGATTGCTAGCGAGGTCGGTGACAGAGTACGCGTCGTGGCAGTCGGAACAACCGGCTCCGGCCGCTACCTGATCGGTGACTATGTCGGTGCGGATATCGTACGGAATGAGATCACTGCGCAAGCTACTGCGGCGGTAGCGATCGATCCGACAGTAGACACGATTTTCGAGATAGGTGGGCAGGACTCAAAGTATATCTCGTTGCGCGACAGGGCAGTAGTCGACTTTGAGATGAACAAGGCCTGTGCCGCCGGGACAGGTTCGTTTTTGCAGGAACAGGCCGAACGTCTGAATATCAATATCGAACGCGAGTTTGGTGAGCGAGCTCTCTCTTCACACTGTCCGGTTGGGTGCGGCGAGCGATGCACGGTCTTTATGGAGTCCGATCTGGTCGCGCATCAGCGATCCGGCGCATCCAAAGATGATCTCATCGCGGGTCTCGCATACTCGATAGCTTCGAATTATCTGACCAAAGTAGTGAATGACCGGCGCATCGGCGACAATGTCTTTTTCCAAGGCGGTGTTGCCTGGAACAAGGGAGTCGTCGCTGCCTTCGAGAAGTTGATCGGAAAGAAGGTGACCGTCCCACCGCATCATGACGTCACTGGAGCGATTGGAGCCGCTATCCTGGCGATGGAGTGCGCGGCCGATCCATCATTCCAGACATCCTTCAAGGGGTTTGATATCTGTGATCGCGATTACAGACTCTCCAGCTTCCCCTGCGAAGATTGCTCAAATCAGTGCGAGATCAGGATGGTTGAGGTCGAGGGAGAGACACCACTTTACTATGGGTCCCGCTGCGAAAAGTATGAACAAGCCAGATCAGACAAGCGGAGACTTCCTCATGACCTATTCAATCTCCGGCAGAAGCTCCTGCTTAAGCGATATGTCGAGTCACCAAAGCGCAACGAAGTCAGAGGGAGAGTCGGACTTCCGCGTGCCCTCCACATGTTCGATTACTATCCCTTCTGGAGGGCCTTCTTTGAGAGCCTGGGATATGAAGTAGTCACGTCGGACAAGTCCAGCCAGAAAATTGTTGAAAGATCGCTGGAGCTGTTTTCAGCCGAGACCTGTTTCCCGATCAAAATGGTCTACGGCCACATAGCTGAACTGATGCGGCGGCAAGTTGACTGGATATTCCTTCCGTCGGTCATAAAAGTTGCGGACGAGGACCAGGAGCACGATGCCGGCACCTATATCTGTCCGTACGTGCAGAGTATAGGCTCCGCCGTCAGCACGCGATTCGACTTCGAGCGCACCGGCACACGTTTTCTTCATCCCACCATGCAGTTTAGTCATGATGCCAAACGTTTGCGACGAGACCTCGCGCAGACCGCCTCGGAGATGGGCATCTCTGACAGGGAACTCACTCGCGCCATAGATACCGCGCTGCGCGCTTTCGATATGTTCCGGCGCGCCGTGGAATCTGAAGGCGAGAGGGAGCTTGCGTCGATCGCGCCAGACGAGAAAGTTCTAGTAGTCATTAGCCGACCGTACAACGGGTTCGACAAACGACTGTCGCTTGATATTCCGGAGAAACTGCGAGCAATGGGATATCGCGTACTGCCGATGGACTTGCTGCCGCTTGGGGAAAGTCAGCTCACGATCAATGACATGTACTGGCGGTACGGCCGCAGGATCCTTCGAGCGGCGGAGTTCATTCGTTCTCATCCCAATCTTTTCGCGGTCTACCTGACCTCGTTCGGCTGTGGACCTGACTCATTTATTCTGCATTTCTTCCGCAAGATGATGGCCGGAAAGCCCTATCTGCAATTGGAGATCGATGAGCACTCTGCGGATGCCGGAATGGTCACGCGCTGTGAAGCATTCACCGATTCTCTGCGGTATTATCGCTACCAGCCGCCGGTGACCAATTTCTCATTGTCCGAGGAGAATTTTCAGCCGTTTGAGCGGACTATCTACATTCCAAACATGTGCGATCACGCGTTCGTCATGATGGCGGCGTTTCGCCGGTTTGGTCTGCGCGCGGAGGTCCTCGATGAACCTGACCAGCTAACCTTGGAGTGCGGTAAGAAGTTCACCTCGGGAAAAGAATGTTTCCCCTGCATCATCACAACCGGGGACATCGTGAAAAAAGTCCGGGAGAAGGGGTTTGATCGGACCAAAGCCGTCTTCATGATGCCTGGCGCCACCGGGCCGTGTCGCTTTGGTCTATATCGACAATTACACCGGATAGTGCTCGATGATCTTGGATTCCATGACGTCCCGATCTATTCACCAAATTCCAGGAATGGCTACTCAGATTTCGGTCTGGAGAAGACGGACTTCCGTCAAATTGCCTGGCAGGGGATGGTCTACCTGGATTGTCTGCAGAAAATGCTGCACAAAACCAGACCGTACGAGTTCAATCCTGGCGAAACTGAAAAGACGTACTACACTCAATTGGCTGAACTGCAGCGGGCGATCATTGACAACAGGCCCTTGCTGACGATGGCGACGGCAGCCGCGGAAGCATTTGCTCGAATTCCTCGCCGGTCCGAACATCGGCCCTTGGTGAGTCTTGTCGGCGAAATATATCTGCGGAACAACCGGTTCTCCAACAACCATCTGATCGCCAAGCTTGAGTCGCTGGGTGTGGAAGTACGGATCGCCACATTCACTGAATGGCCACTGTACACCGGCTGGACATACAAGCGCGATGCCTGGCGGCGTCGTTCAATTCGCGACACGCTGCATGGGACCATTCAATTTAAGGTCCAGCAAAGCCAGGAGCACAGAATCATACGTCAGTTTACCAGGGTATTCCCGTTTGATACCGACGAGTCGATTGATTCTGTCTTGAAGCGGGCATCGCATTACCTTTCGGTCGATTTCAAAGGGGAAGCTATTTTGTCCATAGGCAAGGCGATGGAGATGGTCCAACATGGAGCTTCGGGCGTGGTCAATGCCATGCCATTCAATTGCATGCCGGGGACTGTCGTGAGTTCTCTTTCGCGAACCGTGGCTGACGATCTAGGGGGTATTCCGTGGTTGAATATCAGTTATGAAGGGCTGCAGGACTCTGGCGAAGACACCCGTCTGGAAGCATTCGTCGATCAGGTCCGTTCCTATTGTGGAGGTGCCGCTGGGAGGCGTGCCCGGGTTGTGGAAAAAGTGCGAAACAGCAGTACCCACTCGAAATGATTCCTGATTGATTTTTCAGTTCAGGGTAGTTAGTATATATTTGATACTCATGCGGTTCCGTAGGGGAAGGTGGGAGTTGGAACCGCCCAGCGTTCTGGGTGTTTGACAAGGCAGTGAATTAGCAGCCCCGTAAGGGAATTGGAGGATATTGATGAGCAAACCTATGGATATCACGGATGCCACTTTCGAGTCCGAAGTTCTGCAGTCGGAAAAACCGGTTGTCGTCGACTTCTGGGCGACCTGGTGCGGGCCGTGCAAAATGATTGCGCCGATTCTGGAAGAAGTGGCCGGCGAAATGGGGGACAAGGTCAAGGTGACCAAATTGGATGTTGATTCCAACAGCAAGACAGCCGGGAAGTACAATATTATGTCAATACCGTCCCTGTTGTTCTTCCGCAATGGACAGGTCGTTGACCAGGTCATTGGAGCGATCCCGAAAGCTCAACTGGTGGCCAGGCTGGAAAAAGTGCTGGCAAAGTAAGCCCAACCGGCTGAAGACGAACTTCAATATGACGACGGCACAGCGATGAATTGCTGTGCTGTTGTTTTGATGAGTGGAGCGGCGAACTCTGGTGCGGCGGAATTCTCGAATTGTGGCAGTAGACTATCGCCCCCTTTGTACGTATAACCGGGTGTGTGTAAATGGATTGGTTTGACATAGGATTATTGGCGGCTTTTGCGATCGTGTATGTCGTTTTGAGCAGATGGCTACTGCCCAGAATGGGGGTTCCGACGTGAACTTCGCCGAGATGCTCTCTTCCGGAGGAAGAGACCAAGTCCAAGGCTGATCGAACCAGGTCCAAGCCGAACTCATAAACTGCCTTTAGATTTACGGTTAGGGCACTAACCCGATCGGCTATTTGGCCGATACAGTAGGTATCATGAGACCAACCTATTCAGACGGCCCATCCAGTGGAATTTCAATAGGACCCGGCTATCTTTCCCCGGTGATTAAGATACTTCTCTTAGTCACCACTGGGATCTATTTCGTGCAGTTGCTGCTGCCTCAGGTCACCGGATATTTTGCATTCACGCCAATCGTCTTTCTGGATAGTTTTCCGCTCTATATTTATCAGGTCGTCAGCTACATGTTCTTGCATGGTGGATTCTTCCACTTGCTGTTTAATATGCTCGCGCTCTGGATGTTTGGGACCGAGATAGAATATACCTGGGGCTCAAAGCCCTTCCTTCGATTCTACTTTCTCGGCGGAATCTGCGGTGCCCTGCTGACGCTTCTGGTCTACGCTGTGACCGGCGGCTCAGCCATGCTGGGTGCTTCGGGAGGTCCAGTGGTTGGTGCATCAGGCGCTATCTACGCGCTCTTGGTCGCCTATTGGCTCATGTTTCCCGACCGGCTCCTATACCTCTTCTTTTTCTTCCCGTTACCTGTGAAGTTCGCGGTCCCGATCATGATGTTGATCGGCTTTTTCGCGGGTGGTTCGAACAGCGGCACTGCTCATATGGCTCACCTGGGTGGCGCGTTATTTGGTCTGGCATATCTGAAAATGGACTGGCGCTGGATGGCGATCGGCCGAAAGCTAAAGAACTTGCGTTACCGACGTCAGGAGGCTAAACTGCACAAACAGCGGCAGGAAGCCGAAGATATCATGAAGAAGGTCGATGCCATCCTCGACAAGATCAACGAGGTCGGGATGGAGAACCTGACGAAAGCCGAACGTAAGTTTCTGGAAGATGCCTCTAGTCAGTTGGCGAAGCAAAAGGAACATCGCGAAAGATAGGCCATCACCATGCGCAAACGAGTACTGGTCGCGGAATCATCTGACACCAATCGCCGGGTTGCCGAATCGCTGCTCCGCCAGAACGGCTATGAGGTGATCTCGGTCGCCGCCGTCGACAAAGCGCGCGAGGTGCTTCAGTTCTCGCGGCCTGATCTGCTGATAATCGGTGGTGATCTTATGGCGCAGAATGGTCAGCCGTTTTACGACGAGATCTCTGCCAATCCCAAGTGGTCAGCCGTTCCATTGATGATCATTGAGCCGATGACCCCGGCCGATCTTCCGTTTCCTCCCGAAGTGATCATTCATGTTCCGATAGAACCGCTCGAATTCGTACAGCGGGTGACAACCTTTACCGGTATGGCCAATGGCCCGGCCACGCCCAATCCACTTAGCGCGATGTCCGCCGATGATGATTTCCTCGACCAGGCGCTCGGGCTCGATCGCATCGATGTCACCAATTCCGAGGTGATGGACAAGACAACTCTGAACAACGGCACCGCTCAGGTGAAGGTCACTTCAGAGAAGCTCGTTGGGTTTGATCACGTCGAAGAAGAAAAGCAGTCTGACTCGCGGAAGGTCGAATCGGTCATGATCAGGGAAGATAAGACCGGTCAGATTCCGACCGCGCCGAAGGCCCCCACGACCACCAGCAAACTTGAGATCATGCAGGACCAGTACGGGTTGGCTGACCCGACCAGTTTTCAGCCGGACCCGGAAACGCAGAAGCATGATTACGACTGGTTCATCAACTCGATGAGAGATGAGATAGGCGGAAAGCCGAAACCATCGGCGCCACAACCGCCGGCCGTTTCGGTCAACGACTCTGGCTCGCTGCGCATCCAAACACGACCGATGCCGAACGAAGACGAATCAGTCGAATCCATAGCACAGGCCGCGCGCGTTCCCTCGACCAGTGGAGTCGGGACCCGCCCCAAAACCGCCGGGGTCGAAAAATTCATTGATGAGTTCAAGAAAGAGATTGAACGGATCCGCTCCAACGAACCGGATTCCATATTCGTCGAGGAACAGCGGGAGTCCACAGACTCTCGAGCGGGCAAATGGGAAGAATCCCTTGAGAAGGTCACTTCTCAGGAAGTCCAGTTGTTCACCCGCCAGTTTGCCGCGGAGTTAGCAGAGAAGATCGCGGAGAAGATCGTAGGAAAGATCGACCCCGACAAGTTGCTCCAGTTGATAAAGGCCGAGATAATCGCCCACCACAATCGGAAAGATCACTAGCCCATCATCCTTGAGATATCGCTCACCATAGGAATGGAGAGACCACCTTGCAGAGTTCAGCTACCGTAGAGATCCCGACCGCCATCCTGGCCGGGCTGTTGTCGTTTTTGTCGCCATGCGTTCTTCCCTTGATACCCGGGTACCTGTCCTTCATTTCCGGCGTGTCCATTGAAGATCTGACCTCGAGGGAGAAGGCAGGCGCGCATTATCGCAAGTTGGTACTTAACACGGTGTTGTTTGTTATCGGATTCTCGTTGGTCTTCATATTTTTTGGCGCAATCGCCCCCCAGGTCGGGAATATCTTCAAGTACAAAGATATCTTTAGTAAAGTCGCTGGTGTGGTCATCTTTATCTTCGGTCTGCATGTCGCGGGCGTGTTTCGGATAGGCTTTCTTAATTACGAGAAACGATTTCATGCTGGTCAGAAGCGCTTTGGGGTGATCGGATCGGTTCTCATTGGAATGGCCTTTGCCTTTGGCTGGACGCCCTGTATTGGTCCGATCCTCGCCGCTATCCTCACGCTTGCCACGCAGCAGGAGAATGTCTACCAGGGGATCATCCTGCTATCGTTTTATTCCGCCGGTCTGGGTATCCCTTTCATTCTGACGGCCGTGTTGTTCAACTATCTCATTGGCGCGTTCGGGTTCATCAAGAGGCATTTCCGCGCGGTCGAGATCATCTCCGGCTCGCTATTAATGATCGTTGGTGTCATGATCTTCTTTGACCTCCTGCAGCGCCTGTCCGTCTATCTACTTGATTGGTTCCCAGCCCTCCAGGACATCGGCTGATTTTTCGCAATTCTCCGGTCGGTCGCTTGACTGTCATTTCCGGCGACAGTATATTTCCGCATGGAAATGGTCACCCATGCTGAGTATGGTTATATATGCCTGAGAAAAAGAAGATAGATTCGGTAGTTGCGATCTGCATACAGGAGCCGACCGAAGAAGGCTCCTCGATGGATTTTGGCATCATCAAGGGGGATAACCTCCGCTTTCTGCATCAGGCATTCATTACCGATACTATCACCAATGCGTTTGATGTCGGTACCGCTGATGTTCGGCTGTATCACGTCGACTTGGCCGATCGCAAACGGCTGATAAAGATCGTGACCGAGTATTTATCCAACAAACTGGATGGCAAGCGGGCCGAAGCGCTTAAGGGTCGTTTCAAAGTGATCGAGCAGCAGGCTGGATCCTGGGCCGAGCGAATGGACGCCGTCTTTCACGACTGTTTTGAGGAAGGCTACAAGCATGTACTCTTGCTGGGCAGCCGTACGCCGACCATTACCAGCAAAATGATGAAGACTGCGCTCAAGATGCTCAAAGAATCCGATGCGGTCTTTGGTCCCACACCCGAAGGGAGGTACTATTCCCTCGGTATGTCCAAGAGCCTCCAAATACGGCTCCAGGATTTTGACTGGAAAGCGGCTACGATATATCACGATGTTGCCGATGCCTTCACCAAAGAGCACCTTTCCTGGTCGGAACTGGAGATTTGGTACGCTGTCGAAAATCCGGATTATCTTGAAACCATGGCGCGCGATATCAATCAGTTCCGGTTCGAGGGGGACGAAGATACCGCCCGTGAGACCGAAATAGTCATCGAGCGCATTCTCACTAAATTGGAGCCGTAAATGGAACGGCAACTACAGAGACTCTCCTGGCTGACTGTCCGACAGCTGGTACCATCGAACATCGATACCGTCATTCTCCCCGCGGGAACCGTCGAGGGCCACGGCTCCTCCGCGATTGGTACCGACAACTTTATCCCCGAGATCATCTCCGAGGGAATCGCTGAGCGGGTCAATGCTCTGGTTGCCCCCACGCTCAATTACGGTATCACCCGTTCACTGATACGCTACAACGGGGGCTCAACGATCTCCGAGGAGAATTACCGGCGGTTTGTGCGCGATATTCTCGACTCGTACGCCGAGTCCGGATTCAAGAATATCATCCTGATGAACGGTCATGGGGGGAATAACTCCGCGCTCAAGTCGGTGGCGTTTGAGTTTCACCGCGAGCGGAAATGCAATATCGCTGTGGTACACTGGTGGGAATTGTGCGGCAAGATGACCGAACAGTTCTTTGGTCACACGGGCGGCCACTCCGGGACAGATGAAACCGCGATGGTGATGTCCATCGACCCGAAACTGGGCGGCAAAGAGCAGTACGACAAGGATCTGGCCTGGTATTTCCGACCGGGCGCGGACATTTATCCGGTGCCGGGGACGATCCTGCTTTACAGAGAAGGGGAAGGATATCCCGAATTTGATCACGCGCGGATACAGGAGTACCGACAGAAGGTGATTGATACCGTCGGCGAGTTCGTCGAGCTGGTACTTTCACGCTGGCGAAAGTGGGGGATGTAGAAAAGCAAAAAGGCTTCACGCACGTGAAGCCTTTATCGTATTAAGCAGTGTCAGCTTAGAAATGTTCAATATACGTCAGCCGCAGTTCGCGAGTGATTGTCTGCGCTTCTCGGCGATTCAAAAGCAGATCCTTTAGCATGATCTCTATCTGCAAATTCTGCGCGAATAACCACTTGATCGACGAATTCAGATACCCACGCCCCTTACCGGAGAAATTGGCCGCGCTCCCGTCTGGATAGGAAGAGCGATCGTCATTGAGCGCCAGATCGTATTCCAACAGCAACGCAAGGTTGTAGTTGAATGTCGCGTCGACTCCGAAGAACCCATTCAACGTCTTGTCCTCGTCCTTCTTCTTTTCCATCGAGTAGTTTATCCCGGCATGCCACCCCGAGGTCCATTTGTAGAAGTAGAACGAGCGGCTGGCGACAGCGTAGAAACCACGCGACTTAAAGGCATATCGCTGCAGTTCCTTATTCCAGGGGCCATCTCCCTGTGACGAATACCCCAGGACCACCCCCGGGAAATACTGCATTTCGTCGATAATGCGGAATTTGAGATTGAACTCGATATCCGGATTCCAGTTCGGCTCGACATTTGAAACCGCTGCCTCGGCTCCATACGCTATGCCCAGAGTCAATCGATTGGACAATCCGATATTGCAGGTTCCAAGCGCTCCCCCTCCGGAATATATGCGCAAGCCAATATCAAAGTAGCTGCGGGGGAGCGTCCCCGCAGTCGGCATGTCGATCAGGTCGCGCGGCGGAATGTCGTAGAGAGTGCCGCTGACATCGCGAGCCGCCTCATTGTCAGCAGGCGTCTGCGCATATGTCGAGCTCAGTGCGACGAGCGTCGCGAAACATATACAGAGGAAATGTCTGGTCATGTTGGGTCATCCTGAAGTAGCAGGTTCAATCCTGCTGGTTATATGCCCCAAGTGCCCAAACATGTCAATTTAAAACAGGGGAGAGGCGTGGAAACGTACTGTCACACGCCGAGTCCAACCAACTTGAGGAAGTGCTGGCGATATTTCTCCGTGACCGGCCCAGGTTCAAACATATACCGCTTCTTGTCGGCAATCTCCTGCACAGAGATCACAAGACGCGTAGAGCTTGAAATGAAGATCTCGTCCGCCGCCAGAAGTTGCTTCAGGGTCGCATGTTGCTCGACCAGTGTGAGTTTCAGTTTACGAGTTTCTCGTAACATCACTTCGCGCGTGGTTCCTTCCAGACAGCCGGCATCGAGCGGCGGCGTGTAAACCACACCTTTCTTTACCCAGAAGATATTCGCGGAGGTCACCTCCGCCACATACCCCGATTCATTCAACATGATTGCGTCATCATACTTCCTCTGCCTAGCAATACGCAAGGCCGCCGCCTGAATCGCATATGAGATAGTCTTTATTCGACGAAATACCGATTCCTCGTCAACCCGAAACGGCGAGACGATCAGTCGGCTAGGGCGAGTGGGAAGCTGATGTGGGCCAACCAGGATAATGACTTGCGGATCCGAGGGTTTTCCGCGCCAACGAGGTGAATCGCCGGAGGTTATCGTCAGGCGAAGTTGTTTCACTTTGGCCGGATACGCCTTAAGCGCGCGTTTCATCCAAACTTCAAGCTGCTTTCGCGCAACCGGGATCTTGAGCCCGGTAACCTTTCCGCCTCTTTCTAAACGGTCCAGGTGCTCTTTGGCAAAGATGATCTGGTCATCGACACCAAGAAAGGTCTCGAACAGCCCCTCGGCATACAGCAGAGAGTTGTCGTAGACTGATATCTTTGCTTTGTCAGGTTTGACAAGTTTCCCATTTATTGAAGCTAACGGCGTAAACATTCTATCTGGTCCTCACTTAGTCCGACGGCTCGGAACATGTTGGATGCCTTGAGCAACATCTCGACGTACTCGGCATCCGCCGCGCTGTCCGCTACGATGCCGCCTCCTGCATGTATATGGTAAGTCCCATTTTGGTGGACCATGGTCCGAATTGCAATATTGAACTCCGAGCGGCCGGGCCTGATGTAACCGATGCAACCTGTGTAAACCCCGCGAGGGACGGATTCGAGTGAGCGGAGAATCTCGATAGCCCTCAATTTTGGCGCGCCCGTTATCGAACCACCCGGCAAGAGCGCCTCGAGGACTTGAGAAGTCATGACCTCGGGCCGCACTTTGGCCGAGATGTCGCTCACCAGATGAATCAGCGAGCGATAGAGTTCGGTGCGAAAAAGCGCGCTTACCTTGACGGTACCGATTGCGGCGATCCGCCCAAGGTCATTCCTTTCCAGATCGACAATCATGAGTAGCTCAGCGCGGTCCTTTGCGGACATCAACAGCGACTGGCGATTCTGTTCAACCTCTTCGGGCGTCGCTCCTGACGAAATGGTCCCTTTGATGGGACTCGTACTCACTTTACCCGCTTCCAGAAGCAACATCCGTTCGGGAGACGATGAAAGTATCTGCAATCGACCGAAATTCAGAAAGGCTGAGTAGGGGGCGGGAGTTATCGAGCGCAAACGCATATATATCGATGACGGCGCATTGGCTGATTTGAGATTGAATCGCGTCGTGAAATTGGCCTGATAAATATCTCCCTCGAAGATGTGACGCTTGATGCGGTTGACTTTCTCGACGTACGAGTCGTGCGATTCGGACCACTGGATATCCAAGGGCTGGGCAATGGATTGCTCTGCGACCGCCTTACCAGACGGCGTGTAATAATCGAGGTCCGGAGATTCTCCAATCATCGTGCCCTTTTGATTCTCATGGTCATATTCCAGGACCGACGGATAGAGATAAAACTGGAAACCGGTCTGGTCAAGCTCATGCTGATATCGAGCGTCAGCCAATTCCAGGCAGGTTTCATACGAGATGTATCCGATCGCGACCAGATCATTGTCCTCAGCCAGCGTACAGACCACAGTCAGACTTCCCAGTGCGGTTAGTTTGTGAGCAGTCACCTGCGAACCGTTGCGCAAAGTCATCAGTCCATTCTCATAGTAGATCTCCATCGCCGGACGTCGAGCCAGCATGGAGCGCCTTCCGCGGACCGGCAGATGCATACTCGAATCCAACCAGACGAACCCCTGCTCATGCATGTATGAGGATGCGATTGCGACGAACTCCCGCTCGCTTAGCTTGCTGGTATGCTCTGTTGGTGTTTCCATGAGGCGATGGAAAGGTAGGGGAGATTCCATGCAAGTCAAGTCGGAACCCGGATTTGACAAGCCAGCGCTAAACAGCTTTCTTGTCGCGATGGAATTGGCAAAGCTGCTGGCTATCCTCGCGCTTATCGTATTCGCGTTACGCAAGAAACTCTCGGTCGGACTTACGCTTTTTATCGCCGGACTTTTGGCGGCCCTGCTCTACCAGGTTCCGCTCCAATCGCTCCTCGACGGGTACTGGGAACTGGTCAAATCAGAACGGTTCCTCTCGCTTACCGCCGTGATCGTTTTGATCACCATACTCGGATCATTGCTGGCCGAACTGGGATTCCTCCATCGATTGGCGGACGCCTGCCGCCATCTGCCGGGAGGGAATCGGACCGCTGTGGCGGTGCTGCCATTCCTGGTGGGATTGATGCCGATGCCCGGAGGTGCGCTCTTATCCGCACCACTTGTCGGAAATGTGCTGAAGGAAGATCGTTACTCTCCGGAGTTCAAGACAGTCACCAACTACTGGTTCCGCCACATGGTTGAATTTTTCTGGCCAGTCTATCCGGGGATCATATTGACCGAGGGTATCACTGGTATGCCGATGTTCAAGGTGGCGCTGATGCAGTTGCCCATGACGATACTGATGGCCGCTATAGGCGCGGTTTATTTCTCCCGAAAGATCAGTCTGGATCAGGAGAACCATGTCAACACATTTGCCGCACTGAAGGGCATCGCTGGTTCACTATGGCCGATTGCGAGCGCGATCGCTGTGTATGCGATTTTCAAAGTTAACATGGCATGGGCGGTATTGGCGGCGACTATCGCCTTGATCGTCGCAACAAGGCCATCAAGTACACTTCTCTGGCCTACCTTGAAGAAGGGACTGTCCTACAAGTTGGTCTTTCTGGTTTTCGGAATCCTCTCCTTTCAAACGGTCCTCGAACTTTCTGGCGCAATAACACAGATCACGACACTGGCCCAGCAGTACCACTTTCCACCCGCGTTACTCATTTTCCTCGTCTGTTTCGCCATTGGATTATTGACGGGCATGGTGGCAGCCTATGTCGGAATGGGGTATGCTCTTCTGGCAGGATTCTTATATCAGCCCGTTCTCCAGCCCGGGAACATCCAATTGGCTTATTTGGCGGGGTATGTTGGGATGTTGCTTGCGCCAACGCACCTCTGCCTGGTCCTGACGAATGAGTATTACAAGAGTAACCTCATGTCAGTCTATAGGTTAATAATTGTGCCTTTGCTCATTCTGGCTGTACTCGGGTTCCTACTCAGCCGCTCATTCTGGCCCGCCTTGTTTGCAATTAACTAATTGACAAACAAGCAGTTACGTCATATATTCAAAGAGTCTTCAACTTCTACTGTTCAATATCGTTCTAATTGGGGAGAACCGGACGATTCTCCGATTGCGCTTGGCTGGCGGATTTTCGGGAAAAACAGCACTTTTTTGCTCCGCCGGTGGAAAGAAATCCCGGTTTGCGGGTATTACCTTAAGAACCATAAAGACAAGGGCATCACAGCTATGGCCAAGGAAACCGAAAAGGACATTGACTTCGCGTTAATGCGTTCGATCCAGAAGGGTGACATGGTGGCGTTTAGTGCCATGGTCGACCGCTACAAGGATCGTCTCATGAACGTGATCAGCCGCATGTTGTCCTCAACGGAGGAAGCGGAAGACATAGTCCAGGAGACCTTTGTCCGGGTGTATCAGCACAGGCAGTCGTTCAATTTCCAGCACTGTTTTTCAACCTGGATATATACGATCTGCCTGAATCTCGCGAGAAATGAATTGCGCAAGCGCAAGAAATTCAAATTCTACGAGATCACTGATATGCAGGGGCACGAAGCGGAATTCGCGGTGGAGGCTAAGATACCAAGTCGGCTTCCGCAGGCGATTGACTCCGCCATCAAAGAATTGCCGGAAAAATACCGCACCGCGTTTTTACTACGCGATGTTCAGGAAATGCCGTACGAGGAAGTTGCCGATGTGCTCGGAGTGCCGCTGGGGACGGTCAAGTCCCGCGTCAACCGCGCGCGTCTGATCCTGCGTGACAAGTTACAGCCAAGACTGGAGGAATATAATGCGTTGTCAAAAAGTACGCTCTTGCCTGTCGGCCTATTGTAAAGAAGAGCTGACAGGGCGGGAAGTACTGGCCGTGCGAGAGCATCTCTCCACCTGTGCCGTTTGCCGCCAGGAGGAGTTGATGGTGCGCGGAATGGAAGCTGCCACGCACGAACTTCCCAAAGTGGCGCTGTCGGGAGATTTCAATACCCGGCTGCTTAACCGCATCGCGGAAGAACGGTTTGCCGAGACGCGCACCAAGGCATATTTGCCCCAACGTGCGCCGCGATTCGCCTGGCGGACACTTGCGCCGGTTCTGTCGAGCGCGCTGGTGGTGGCGGTGGTTGCCATTGCGGTCCTTACTTCCCCTCAGCAAGGTTCGCAGGGCGGCGACGAACAGGCGCAACTGACTAATGAGTATCAGACGGTTCAGCCGACCAACAACCCGAATATGAATCCACGGCTGAAGCCGAATTGGACCTTACGTGGCGAATTGGCCCAGACCGAGCGTTTGAGCAGATTGTCGGGTATGCTGACCAATGCTTCGAATTTCTCCGCCGTATCGTCACAGTCGCCGCACGGATGGGCGGGGCAAAACCAGTACTTTCTGGAAATGCTGAAGATGCGACCGGTTATTCGCGTCTA
The DNA here is from genome assembly GCA_964397415.1 of uncultured Ignavibacteriales bacterium. GTDB lineage: Bacteria > Zixibacteria > MSB-5A5 > GN15 > FEB-12 > FEB-12. The sequence continues at coordinate 258,325 of CAYNIJ010000001.1, forward strand.
TCAGCCGGCTAACAGCACCCAGGTTTCGGAGGCTCGAGCCATATACTAAAATGCTAACGTGTTACCGTATGACCGCCCGGATCCTGGCCCTTGTGGTCATCTGGGCGGTCTTTTCTCCCGCTCATTCATACGCTGTTGATCGACCGCTGACGTCTCTCGAAAGCGGCATGAATGATCTCATCTACAATCTCTCCCGGTCAATTGTCACAATTGAGAATTACCGGCCAGGGCAGTCGTCTGTCTTCGGCGGGAATGAATTGATGGAGAATCTCGTTACATCCGGGGTTATCTGCGATTCTTTTGGTCATGTCCTGGTATCCGCATCGGCGGTAGTGAACCACGAACGGCTATTTGTCAATTTTGAGAACCATCGGTATCCGGCGACACTCATTGCGGTCGATTACCTGACCGACCTAGCCTTATTGCTCCCAAGCCAACGGATCGGGACACCGGTCAGCATTTGCGAACGTCGCGTTTGTGCCGGCCAGATGGTGGTGGCAATGGGACACGCCTTTGGACTCCGCGCCACCCCGACCATTGGGTTTTGCGCGGGATTACGTCCTGATGGTAACCTGCAATTCTCCGCCTCTTTGGCTCCTTCTGCCGTTGGAGGCGGGATATTTGATCTGCAAGGGCGACTTCTGGGCATTGTCGTAGGGTCTGTCGGCCAGTCACCGGATGTCACTCTTGCTGTGCCTGCATATCAGTTGTCAACGACAGTGAGCCATCTGTTGACGCATGGTGACCGTCAGGCTGGGTACATTGGGGTCTCCACTGCCGATATAGAGATCACGCCGGGGATCGAGTTGGATGCGTCTATCACCGCCATTGCGTCCTCAAATCAGAGTGGGTTTGGGAATCTGATCGATCGGGGTGTGGTTATTACCTACATTTCTCCCGGCTCTCCGGCCGAAAGAGCCGGACTTATGCGCGGCGATCTGATAGTAGGATTTCGGGGTCAACGCATAACTACCGCTGCGGACCTCGCCAAAATTGTGAAACTCGCCAAGCCGGGCGCGATCGCCGAATTGAATTATATCCGTTCCAATCAGGTCCTGACCGCTCGAGTCCAGATCGGTCAGAAGACCTTGACCAGTCCGGTTATTGAACCCTCCGAGTATGACGTCGCAGAGCCGTCCGCCGACTCGCTGACTAAGGTATTGCAGTACCTGAAGCAGGAAGTCTCCCGTCTGGAACAGCGCCTCCGCCGAGCCCGCTAATTTCAACATTGCCCTAAATCACTATTCCTACGTACCTTAAGGGTATGTCGTACCCTTGTGACCTGAGTGCGCTCAGAGCGGCTATTCTCGAATTTGCCCCAAAATCGTATGGGAAAGAGCGCTGGCTGGCATTGTTCGCGGCAACAATAGCGACCAATGACAGCGAGACTCTGGGTATCGTACTGAATCACGGGAAACAGCAAGCTGTCGAGCGAGGGGACTTCTACGAAGTAGTACTCCAATCCTATCTTTTTCTTGGTTTTCCCCGCATGTTGACTGCCGCAGAAGCGGTGGATACTGCATTTCCGTCGTCACCAGCGCCGCCCCAAAACCGTACAGTGGACAATCATACCGCCAACGAATGGTTTGCGCGGGGGATTGAACTGTGTAAGAAAGTATATGGAGCGAACTTCGAACCACTCCGTGCCCGAGTTGAACGGATGGCCCCGGAAGTATTCCACTGGATGATTCTGGAAGGATATGGTAAAGTGCTGTCACGACCGGAACTTGGGCTTGTTGCCCGAGAGCTGGCGAACGTAGCTATGCTGATAGCGGATGACCGAGAACAGCAATTGCATTCGCATATGCGCGGGGCACTCAATGTTGGAGCGCCGCCCGATCTGCTCAGGTTGACAGTTGAGGATCTCTCCTGTTTTGGAAGCGGAACCGCATCCGCTCGCCAGCTCTTGGCGCGAATAAAGGTTATATAATGCGCCGCTGGATCAAAATCACACTGCTGATCATCGCCGCGATACTGCTTCTTGGCGCGGGACTTGGCTTCTACCTATTTGAGATGCACGGTTTCGAATCAATCGTCACCTCTAAACTTAACTCGATGATTCCACCGAATTTGCCCCTTCAGATACGCATTGGCGAACTTGACGGGAGCGTTTTTGATGACCTGACAGTCCGCGAACTGCAGGTCTCATTTGACGATTCACTTGGCGGACAGGAAGTGTTTTACTCCCGACGTCTAAGCGCGAAGTATTCCTGGCGCAACCTTCTGGACAATCGGATCATTTTCTCGTCCGTGGTCCTTGACTCGACGCGCGTTACTCTCGTGCAGGATTCGCTGGGAAGATTCGGATTGCCGGCGCGTCCCGGTGCCAAGGCGACGGACTCAGCCGCAACCATCCCTGAGTTCATGATAGACAATCTGGCGATCGAGAATTTGGCGGTCACTGTCATGAAAGCGACCGACACGCTTCAGTTCTTTGATATCAACCTGCATGCGTCGATATCGAGCATTGATGAAACAGTCGCCTTGGACATTACGCAGGCGAACGTCAACTCAAACCGCGACAAGCACAAGCTTTCATCCCTGACCGGTCAAGTCACCTATTCGCACCAGTTGGTGGCATTTCGAGATCTGACTCTCAGTCGCGACAGTACACACATCAAACTGAACGGGGCAGGGGGGATTAAACAGAAGTCCGGCCAGCTCTCCTTCAACGCGGATAATCTTAATCTGCGAGAGCTTGAAGCCTGGACCGGCGTAAAGCTCAATGGGATGCTTGATCTCTACGGGTCCGTGACATTCAGTGACTCCATGCTCAATGGGTCATTGGGTCTGGGAGGGCGATTTGTCATCGCCGATATTAATAACTTATTCCTCAATTTCCATTTCCACTTTCCTGAGAAGCTCCTTGTACTGGACACATTGTATGGGCTGATTCTTGATCGGTGTGCGGTTGACGGAACCGGCAAAATTGACTTTAGTCGTAAGCCGGAGAAATACACTGTGGACCTGGCAATCGAACACTTCAATCTGGAATCCCTGATCAAAGGAACGTTGTCTTCCGATCTCAATGCCAATATACACCTGGCGGGCTCTTCATTTAAGAACGATGACATGCTGTTATCTGTGACAGGAGATTTCTACGACAGCTATTTTGCGGAATACCCTCTTCAGTACGCCAGCGGCACGGTCAACATCACTACCAAGAAAGTCACCTTTCCAGAGCCCTTCCTAGTCGAGTACTTCGGCAACAAGTTTGAGGTGACGGGCGATGTCGAGTACAGCCGCGATATAAGCTTGCTGGTGAATGCCGACCTTCCCAATCTTGAGGCATACCAGGGAAAACTCTTCATCAAAGAGCTGGCCGGACGGGCAACTGGACAGGCCTCAATAACCGGCTCGACCAGGGACCCGGATCTGCAGGCCGCCTTTGAGTCAGACTCCGTCTGGATATACGATGTCTTCACCGACAGCCTTGATCTGGGAGTCAATATCACTCGCATGTTCACTGATCAGAGCGGACAGGTGATCGCATCGGCCTATGGGGGGGTGCTGTACGATATTCCGTACGATACGCTGTTTACGTTCCTGGACATCTATCCTCAGGTGGTCAATGTCGACACCGTGTTTCTCTACTCGCCGGATTTCCGGGCTATGGCGCACGGGTATTTGCATCATCGCGAAACCCCTCAGAAAGTGTACATCGATTCACTGACTCTTCTTTTCAAGGATCAGCGGTTGTTCAATCGCGGCCAGATTGAATTGGCGGTCGATGATCGCGGCGTGACTATTGAAAAAGGCGCGATCGCCAGCGGCGGCTCAATGGCCATGGCGCTTGGCCGATACGATTACGATGGCGGACTCAAGTTTGCCTTCTCAATAAATGATGTACCGATCCGCGACTGGGCGAGTCTTTTCCGTCCGGACTTTCCTTTGGATGGACGTGCTTCTCTGCAAGGGAAGTTGGGTGGATCACTACGTTCCCCGGTTTTCGACATGACCGGTGAAGTCGATTCGGTGGCGTGGAAAGAGTTGCGCTTGGGAGACCTGCGCCTGGCCGCGTCTTATCGTGAGCGGACATTGATCATCGACAGCAGTCTGCTGACGTCGGATACCGGCATCTACCGTGCGCGAGGAAGTTTTGATGTCGACCTCGACCTGACCGCCGACTCGATACAAATACTCGATCGCCCCTTTGACCTGACCATTCAGGCATCCGACCATAAGTTTGACCTGGTGGAAGCTTTCCTGCCGACTGTGGAGTATCTTGCGGGTGATATGCTGGCCAATGTTCGCCTTTACGGAACTCCGAATGCCCCACACCTTGAGGGCTCGATCACGCTACAGCACGCCAAACTGAAGTACTACGATCTGGTTGATACCGTCTTTGCCGATTCAGCGACCTTCGGCATGCGTGACAACCAGGTGATCGTCGACCAGATCGAAGCCTATGTCAAAGACAAGCGGGCTCCCAATGGCAAGAGCATCGCGACGATTGAGGGCGATTTGACTTTCAAGCAGTTGAACAATATCGTCTGGAATATCGATGTATCGTTGCCGCGCGCTTTTCCAGTATACTATGAGCTGGACGATATTCATGCGGTGGTTGAGGGAGATCTGTCAGTGCAGGGAGAGTCACCCCCAGAGGTAACAGGTGACCTGACAATCCTCTCGGCTCGATACAAGGCTAATTTCGCCGAGCCGGATGAAGGGTCGCCCATTATGGCGGCACTCGCCGGTGACCAGGCATGGAACTTCAACCTCAACGTTGAAGTACCTTCGAACTTTTGGATTGAGAATGACGATATTGATGCCGAGTTTGCTGGATTCCTGAACATCATACGTGAACGAGGAGAGTATCGGTTCATCGGCGAAATGGAGATCCTTCGCGGCCAGGCGCCGTTGTTTGACCGCAGTTGGACTATTCAACCCGGTTCGCGAGCTATCTACGACAATGTCGCCGAACCGAATCCGACGCTGGATGTCACGGCCTGCACGATCATTCGCGGTGTGGCGACTGATGATGAGCCGCGCAAAGATGAAGAGCTGTGTGTTGTGGTGACCGGTACGCTCGAAGAGCCGCAGCTCGCCGTGTCGGGAGATGCCGGTTTCAGTCGCGAGGATCTCCTGCCACTCTTGGTGACCAACTCTGCGACATCCGATGCTTCCGGGGCTTCCTTTACCGGGCTGGAGCAACGCTTGACTGGTTTACTCGGAACGCAAGTCTCTCAGATCGGATCCCGCCAATTGAGTCGACTGGGCGTGGAGACCTTTGAGATCGATCCGCTCTACTCGGGCAAGTTCGATCCGCTAAAATCACGTGTCACGCTCGGCTTTTATACCACGCCGAGTCTCTATGTCTACGGTCGTTCTTCGCTATCGGGCGCGACCGGACGAGAGTTGGGGTTTGAGTATCGGTTGAACAAGTCATTCCTGGTGGAAGGTCGACGCGACGAAGACGACCTCTACCATCTCAACCTGAAACTTCACTGGGAGTTCAAGTAGTCCGTGCGCCGGGTGATCTTCCTGCTTCTTGTTCTTTGGGCCACCAGTTCGGTGTGGTCCGCGGATCGCGCAACTCAGCGCTGGATGTTCCGCGAGCCGAAGATCACCAAGATCACTATTGTCGGCAACCAGTTCCTGTCGGACAAAGAGATCAAGTCCAGGCTGTATTCTCGCACGGCCAATTTTTGGCGGGGGCTGCGCGGTGAACGGCGCGTGAAAGTGCAACGAGAGACGCCGCGCCGCGATTCGCTGGAAGTCACCTACCTGTATCTCACGAAAGGATTTCTCGATGTCGCCGTGCGCACTGAGTATCTCCCAAGACTTACTGATACAGCGAGTGAAGCCGAGGCACGCATTACCATTGCCGAGGGGAGACGTTACTTCTACGGCTATTCCCAGGTCGTGGGTGAGTTCCCACCGCAATTCAGGGGAGACTTCGTCAAGATCGCGGGCCGGATGCGGCCTGGTAAACCGATCAGTCCAGTGGTCCTTCGCCAGGCAGAATTTGACATGAAAGCCATTCTGGCGAACAACGGGTATCCTTACTCTCAGGTAGTCACCAGCTTTGATCTGGTCGACTCGCTTGGCTGGAGTCCCATGACGTTCACGATAAGTTCCGGGCCATTAGTCTACTTTGGAAAGGTTAGAATAGAGGGTATCGACGACTACCCCCAGAAGGTCGCGGAACGAGAACTGAAGGTCAAGACCGGCTCGTTATACAAGCGTGAGGATATCGTCAATTCGCAGCAGCGTCTCTACGAGTCAGGGTACTTCAGCACGCTGACTCTGGCGACCGATCCGAATTCTCTGGATAGCCTCAATCCAGACTTTCTGCTGCGAGTCAGAGAACGAAAGCCGATGTACGCGACTATTCAGACGGGCGCCGCGCAATCTAAGGTTCGCGATCTGTTGTGGGATTTCACCGCGCTTTTTGGCAAGAGGAATTTCCTTGGAACCCGCAGGCTGGAGTTGTCGTCGAGCTACCAATTTGCGGTTGGCTCAGACAGCCGCCTGCTCAACCATATCTACCGTGTTCGCTATACACAACCGTGGTTCCTCGGATTCCGTATGCCACTTGACCTGACCGGTGAAGTTCGACCCGAGGTGAAATCCGCGACCCAGGAATATGATGTCAGTTCCTGGTCAGTCGCAGCATCTACGACACGCAAATTCGGTCAATTGGCCGCTATTCGGTTTGGCGTCGAGTATCAATCCGTTACCATTACCGGCGTACCGGAAGTCCAGGTTGATATCAAGGCCGAAGAGGAGGGGTTGTCGAATCGTCGGAAGCTGTTCTTCGATTTTCGCCGTGACAGTCGGGACAACGCGTTCATTCCGACCCGCGGAGCCGTGCTCGACGGGTCACTGCAGTATTTTGGAGGATTCCTTGGAGGAGACGAGGACTTCATGAAAGCGGAACTGTCGTTCTCCAGCTTTCAAGTTGTCTGGCCTGGCTGGATTTCAGCCACCCGCATCAAAGGAGGATGGGCCGATGCGTTTGGCGCTGGGACCGATGTCCCTTTGGAAGACCGTTTCTACCTCGGAGGCGCCAACACAATACGAGGATTCCGCGAGAACTCATTGGGTCCGCAGGACGACGACAAACCTGCGGGAGCGCATGTTTACGCGGTATTCAACCAGGAGTTCCGCTGGAAGACCCTTCAGATAACACGCTCCTGGCCCTTATATCAGTCGCTATTCTTCGACATGGGGAACGGCTTTGAGGACTGGGACAAACTGCAATTTAACGACTTTGCCTTTGCCCTCGGGACGGGTGTTCAGATCGTTACTCCTGCCGGCCCAATACGTATCGACTACGCCCGGACCATCAAATCTCAACGTTATCCCTTGGCCGACCGCTGGCACTTTACTATCTTGTATGCGTTCTAGTTAAATCGTGGAATTTGTCGGGAATTGGCCCGGTAAAGCTCACAGTTGGAGACTCGCAATAGCCATGCATCCTATCTACCTTGACCATAACGCGACCACTCCGGTTGATCCCGAGGTCGTCGAAGCGATGTTGCCGTTCCTCACCGACGGATTCGGTAACGCAAGTTCCGTCCATCAGTTCGGGCGAGCAGCTAAAGTAGCACTTGAATATTCTCGCGAGTCGATTGCCGCTTTCATCAACTGCCAGCCGGCAGAATTGTTTTTCACCTCAGGTGGCACTGAGTCCGACAACATAGCTATTCTCGGCACAGCCTATCAGTTCCGCGGAAAGAAGAAACATCTGGTTGTCGCCGCGAATGAGCACCATGCGGTGATCGAGTCGGCGGAGCACCTGCATCATAAGGAAGGATTTGACCTGTCGATCCTGCCAGTCGATGGCGAGGGCTTCGCTCATCCAGACGAACTTCGAACGGCTCTTCGCGACGATAGCTTCCTCGTCTCGATCATGCACGGCAATAATGAAACTGGCACCATTCAGGACCTGGCGGCTCATTCGAAAGTAGCGCACGAACGGAATGTGCTCTTCCACACCGACGCTGTCCAATCGATCGGCAAGGTCAAAGTAGATGTCAATGAACTTGGTGTCGATATGCTCTCCTTGACCGGCCACAAGATCTATGGCCCCAAAGGAACTGGAGCGTTGTATATCAGGCAGGGGATCAAGATCTCGCCCATTATGTACGGTGGCTCGCATGAGAAGAAGCGCCGTCCCGGCACTGAGAACGTCGCGGGCGCGGTCGGATTGGCCAAAGCGCTGGAGATCGCCGACCGCAGAATGACTGATGACTTTGCGACAATGCAGGAACTGTCAGATTATTTCCTCTCGAGGCTTGAATCACTTATCCCTGATATCAAGTTCAATGGCCCTCGGCGCAACCGCATTCCTCAGACCGTGAACGTATCATTCAAAGGCACGACCGGTGAGCCGGTAATTCTGGGGCTGGATATGGAGGGGGTCGCGGTTGCCTCCGGTTCCGCCTGCACTTCCGGTGCGACTGAGCCTTCTCACGTTCTTACCGCCATGGGGATCCCCGCGCATATTGCGAACGGGGCGATCCGTTTCTCGCTCGGCCGTTCCACTACCAAAGATCAGTTGGACCAAGTATTGAAAGTCCTTCCTCCGATTGTCGAACGGATACGCTCGATGTCCCCGGAGTACAACCGTACGTAGGTTGGTCACTCATCCATGAGCAAGCGTGTACTTGTCGCTATGTCGGGAGGAGTAGATTCCTCCGTCGCCGCGTTCCTCCTGAAAGAACAGGGTTACGATGTTGTCGGTGCGCATATGAAGCTCTGGGACTACGTGGACGTTGGCGGTGATGTCTATAAGGACGGCCGTTGCTGTACGCTTGATTCGATCACCGATTGTCGATTCGTATGTGACGCTATTGGAGCGCCCTTCTACGTGCTCAATCTGTCGGCGCACTTCCGGGATACGGTAATCGAAAACTTCGTTTCGGAGTACCGCGCTGGCCGCACGCCGAATCCCTGTGTCCGCTGCAACTCTGACGTCAAATGGAACGCCTTCCTCCAGAAAGCCCGCGAGGTAGGTTGCGACTATATCGCCACGGGCCACTATGCCTTCATCGAACAGGGGGCCAATGGCCGCTTCTACGTGCGTAAAGGTGTCGACGTTACGCGGGATCAGTCCTATGTGCTGTGGGGGGTGACCCAGGACGCGCTGGCACATACTTTGATGCCACTGGGCGGACTGCTAAAGAGCCAGGTGCGCGAAATCGCTCATAAGCGTGGCCTCAAGACAGCTTCCAAACCCGAATCCCGTGAGATCTGTTTCGTCGCTGACAACAACTATCGACGTTTTCTTTCCGAATACGAGGAGAGGCAGGGGAGACAGTTTGAGCGTGGCGAGATCCGTCATGAGAGCGGAGAATTGCTCGGTCACCATGATGGGACTGCGTTCTATACAGTTGGCCAGCGCAAAGGACTCGGCATTTCTCACCCCACGCCGCTTTATGTGCAGCGCATCGAGGTTGAATCGAATCGTGTGATCGTAGGGGACAACGACGGTCTATTTAAGCAGGAACTGGTAGCTGAAGGAATAAACTGGGTGGCGCGAGAAGCGGACAGCAGTCCTTTTGAAGCTGATGTGAAGATCCGCTATTTGCATCAGCCAGGTCGCGCGACGGTCACTCCCTTGACTGAACATTCGGCCAGGGTTATATTCCACGACAGTCAGCGTGCGATCTCGCCCGGGCAGTCGGTGGTATTCTATGATGGCGACATTCTGCTGGGCGGCGGAATTATCGCCTAGTCCGGACTCCCGCGTCGCTCGCACTACACGGAGGCAACATGGTTCAGGCTCGCTTTCTTGGTCACTCCTGTGTGACGCTTACTGATGGATATATCCGGCTCATTGTCGATCCGTTTCTCACCGGCAATCCTCTCGCCGCGCTAAAGGCCGATGAGGTGGAGGTCAACTATGTTCTGGTCAGCCATGGGCATGGCGACCATTTTGGCGATACCCTGCAGATATGTCAGAAGAACGACAGTCTCCTGATTGCCAACTATGAGATTTGCATGTATGCCGCCAAGTTCGGCGTAAAAGTCCACCCCATGCATATAGGCGGCTCACACAAGTTTGATTTCGGACGCGTCAAGCTCACCATAGCCCACCACGGTTCCGGCGGCGGCGAAGACGCGTCTCTCTACATGGGACCAGCCACCGGGTTTCTGATCGAGATAGGCGAACGGACCATCTACCACCCCGGAGATACCGGACTTTTCTACGACATGAAGCTCATCGGCGACATGAATCAGATCGACTTGGCGTTTCTCCCGATCGGCGACAATTTTACCATGGGAATTGATGACGCCGTTAAGGCGGTGGAGTTCCTTCGACCAAAAACCGTCGTGCCGATTCACTATGACACCTTCCCGGTGATTGAAGCGGGACCGGAGATTTTTGCCCAAAAAGTGACTGGCCCGCGTGTCGTGATCCTCAAGCCCGGCGAAACCCTCGAGATCTGATGGGTCAAACGACAAGTTTTCGCGGCAGATTCCCTGTGAGTCTGCCGTTTGTTTAGGCCGACGATTAAACCTTGTCAGACAACGCTCGGTTGTCTACCATGCGTCGGGAGAAGGGGAAAGGTGTACAAACAGAGATGAAGAAAATCCTGAAAATACTTGCGTGGACAGCCGGCTCGCTGGTTGCCCTTATACTCTTGGCGATCATCCTGCTGCAATTGTTCTTTCCGGTGGACAAAGTAAGGTCGCTGGCTGTCGAAAAGGCCAGCGCCGCACTAAAACGCCCGATCAGCATCAAAGATGTTTCGCTATCCCTCTGGGGAGGCCTTGGAGTCAAGCTTGATAGTGTGACCATCGGCAACCCATCTGGCTTCGAAGGTCCGACCTTTCTCACGACGGAGAATATCGACATCAAACTCAGGCTCCTCCCGCTTCTCTCGTCTGAGTTCCGCGTCAATCGCCTGATAATCAATAAGCCGGTCCTGAACATGGTCAAGCTGGCTGATGGCACAAACAACTATACTTTGGCCAAGCCAACTGACACGGGCTTGGCCGGTGCGGCGGGATCGCTCCCTCCTGAAGGTCAGTCCGCGGCCGCCGCTGTCAGCTTTGACAAACTCGAGATTCATGGAGGGATGCTCCACTATTCCAACGACTCCGGCGGTTTTGCTATGCAGGCAGAGAATCTTGAACTGGCGACCGATCTGGAAAATCCTTCTGAAGGAGTCTATTCTTCGACCGGGAAATTGCGGATCGACAGTCTGCGTGTGACCTCGAAGCAGCCGGTCCCGACTGTTCGCGCCGAGTTGCTGTATGCCGCGACCTACAATATGAAGCAGCGGCATGTTGTCATTGACCGCGCTGATTTTCGGTTCAACGAGATTGACCTCGATCTGACCGGCGAATTCTTCCACACTGCTGGTGCCGAAAAAGGGAAAGCCACTCTCAAGGCAGAAGAAGTTTCAATTGAACAGGTCCTCAGCTTGCTTCCCGCGCAATCGGCCAAGGAACTGCAAAACTTCAGGGTCTCAGGCGATTTCGCGGTTGATATGGATGTTGATTACGACGCCAAGCGCTCTGGCAGCGCGTTGGTCTATTCCGGTTCGGCGGTCTTCACCGATGTCAACCTGGCGCGACGCGACATGATCGGAGAACTGAAATTTCGCCGTATCGTGGTTGATGCCAAGCCGGACAACGCTCGTCTCAATGTCCAGGATGGTACCTTTGACGGCCGACCCATTAAAGCGAACATTCTGGTCACCAACTTTGCCGCGCCCGAAGTGAACGGAGAGTTGTCGGGCTATCTGGATTTCATATTTCTGCGACCATTCCTGCCAACGCGCGGCGCGCACCAGCTTGAAGGAGTCGCCCGATTCGACTTCCAGTTCAACGGTCCGGTCAAAGACTATCGGAACATGAATTTCTCCGGCGATATCGCCGTCGAACGGGGTAAGTACAGCGCGTCTTTCCTGCCGCAGCCTATCGACAGTTTCACGCTTGACGCCTATTTCGACCAGAAGTTGGTTAACGTGCGGGAGTTTTACGGGCGAACGGCCTCCGCGCAATTGCAGTTCCAGGGACGTGTCGAGAATCTTGTGCCGTACATTCTTGCTGACTCTGTTGCGGCGCGTGATATCGCCATGACCGCCGACGGTTCAATGAAGGGGGCTATCGATCTCGTCATGCTCCAGCCGTTCCTCCCGGAAGCGCGCAAGCCAAAACTGACCGGTAAGATGAACATCGACCTGACGCTGAGCGGCTCCACCAAAGATCTTGAGAATATCCGCCCGCGCGGCAGAGTATCCTTCGTGAATGCCACCTATGCGGATACCGCGTTGCCGGAGCCTATCAAATTGTTTAACGCCGACCTGGTGCTCTCACGCGACACGATCACGGTCGAAAAGATGCAGGTCGATTTTGTCTCCAGTAACGCGTCCTTTCAGGGAAAGCTGAGCGAACCATTTCCCTATTTCCTGCCGCTCAAGACAGTTGACCGCACCAAGTTGAAGAAACCCTTCTTCCAATTCAGGTTGGCCTCGACACGATTCGATTCCGACAAGCTGTTCCCCGAAGCAACACCGGGGTCGGAAGGAGAGGCCGTACGCAAACCGACCGACACCCTACCGTCGCTCCTCCTGCCTGATATTGACGGTGCCGGAACCATTGCGATCGACACTTTGATCTATACCCGTGTTGAGTTCACGAATATCAAGGGAAAGGCGAAGATCGAAAATCGTCGCATCAACATCTACGATATCACCGGCAATGCTTACACCGGACAGGTTGCGGGCCAAACGACGATCGACTTGAATGATTTCAATGCTCCCAAGTACACGGGCCAGTACACGGCTACCAATATCGAGGCCAATGATTTTCTGACCCGTTTCTCGAAATTCGGCGGAGTATTATTTGGTAAAGTCAATGTGAATGGAACCTTTAGTGCGACCGGCTGGGAACCGGAGCAGTTCCTTAAGTCCCTCACCATGGATGGTGATGGGGTAATGCAGGAGGGAAGACTGACCCTCGGCGCGAACATGCATCAGAGTTTGCAGACATTGGGGGAGAAGGCCGGGCTGAATGTCGATAAAGAGCAGTTGCTGCGCACACTTCGCAGCAAGATCAAAGTGGAAGACGGAAAGGTCAAGGCGGAGAAGCTGACCACCGCCATTTCCGGTATGGGGGATGCCGAAATCGAAGGTTACTACACCTTCGACAATAAGATCAGCTTCAATGGCGCGATTGTCCTTACAAAAGAACTTTCCCAGAATTATGCGGCAAGAAATGGCCTGATCGGCGGGCTGCTCCTCGATTCCAAAACGCAACGACTCCGCATCCCGCTGGTGATCGGTGGTTCGATCGAGAAGCCGGAGATCAAGATCGATTTTGCCGCTTTGACCAGCAAGGTTAAGGAATCGATCAAAGAGGACACCAAAAAAGCTATTGAGGAAGGTACCAAGGGACTTCTTCAGAAACTTACCGGAGACAAGAAGAAATAATCTTCGAACGGGCAAGGAGCGTTGGTGGACTGGATCCTTACTCATCTCAATATTCTCTGGCGGATCTTCTATTACCTGATCCAGACCGTCCACTGGACCATACTTATCTCAGTGCTGGCTTACGCCCTGGCGCTCTGCCTGGGGCTCTGTTTCGGGATCATGCGGCTCTCGCCCAACCGCCTCGTGCGTATCATCGCCGGCGCATACGTGAATGTTCTCCGAGGCATCCCACTCCTGGTGCTCATCTTTTTCTTCTATTTCGGCTTGGGCGCAGTCATCAACATGGATCGATTCGTGGCGGGTGTGCTTGCGGTGGGTATCTGTTATGGAGCTTATCTTGCTGAAACCTTTCGCACGGGCATACAGGCGATAGATTACGGCCAGCATGAAGCGGCGATGTCCCTGGGCATGACCCGCTGGCAGACCCTGCGTCACATCATCCTTCCGCAGTCGATTCGCATTGTTGTCCCTCCGGCGGCCAACGAGTTTATCGCGTGCCTGAAAGATTCATCACTTGTCTCGATCATCGGCTTACGAGAGCTCACTCGCGCAGGACGCGAGTATTCCTCGCAGTATTTCCTGGATTTCCACACCTGGCTCATGGTCGCCTTCATTTACTTGATACTGACGTTTTCTCTCACCCGAGTGGTCAAGTGGATCGAGAAGCGAGTCGCCATCCATGGATACGGAGTCGAAAAGCGATGATCGTTAAAGTAACTGACCTCGTATGCCGTTTCGGCTCGATCACCGCGCTTGATGGCGTCAGCTTAGAGGTCGACAGGGGGGATGTCGTCTGCATCATTGGTCCCTCAGGCTCCGGTAAATCGACTCTGTTACGATGTCTGAACGCGCTCGAGGACATCTCCTCGGGCGAAATAGAGATCGATGGTCTCCGGCTACAACGTCATCATCAGCAGGTCCACCAGATACGTCTTGAGGTGGGCATGGTATTCCAGCATTTTAATCTGTTTCCACACCTGACTGTGCTGGGGAATGTCAATCTCGCGCAGCAGATCGTCCGCAAACGGAGCAAGGAAGAGGCATCGAAAATCTCACTCGAACTGCTTACAAAGGTCGGCTTGGGGGACAAGGTTGACGCTTTTCCGGGACAACTCTCAGGTGGACAAAAACAACGTGTCGCTATCGCCCGTGCACTGGCGATGAATCCGAAGATCATGCTTTTCGACGAAGCCACCTCGGCGCTCGACCCCGAAATGATAGGAGAAGTTCTTGAGGTGATGCGGCAATTGGCGCGGGATGGCATGACCATGCTGGTGGTGACCCATGAGATCGGCTTTGCACGAGAGGTTGCGGATCGAATTGTATTCATTGATGCCGGCAAGATAGTAGAGCAGGGGACTCCTGCCGAACTCCTCGGCAACCCGAAACATCAAAGAACCCGGGAGTTCCTGGCCAAGGTGCTCTGATGCGAAGATTCATTACACTATTCGGTTTACTACTGGCACCCATCGCACTGGGGCAGCACGCAGGCCATGATCACGAGCCGCTGGCGAAATTCGACCAGTCTCCGGCGCAGTATGCTATGACCGCAAGGGTCAATGCGACAGAAGGAAAGGTGAGCGTCTGGACAGACTTGGCGTACACCAATCGATTAGACCTAGACTTGCAGAGCATTCTACTTGCCGTCCCTGACAAGGATCATTTTCGGTTAGATAGCATTCTGCTGTTCGGTTCACCGCTCGACACGTCGCGCATCAGGATCGACAAGAATTCAATGACCCTGACCGTCCCGGTCAAAGCGGGCGAGATGGTCCCGCTACAGCTTTCGTTTGTCACTCAGTTGCCGGGTCTTAGAGAGTTGACAAAAAGGGAAGGGGAGATACTCGTCGACGACTGGTATCCTCGCATCGTCGCTCCCTCGAGCAGTGGCCAAGGAACCGTTCCTGAGGTCGCCGATTTTCGACTTGAGATCATTGTGGATGCGCCGCTTCACATCGCGGCTCCCGGTACATGGGTGAATGAGGTGGAATTGATCGGGTCCATTCCGGAGCGTGTCGACTCCGTCTACCAAGACCTGCTCAATCTCCCGATCGAGAAGGCGCAGCTAAACAGATACTTCTACCGTTTGACCGGCGAGGAGCGATTGTCATTCGCGGTTCTACGCAACCCCTATATGACGCGTGTTCAATTCGACCAGCAGCGCTTTGACCTGTATGGCAGCGAGGGCAGAGTATCTAAGGAACGGACAGAATTCCTGGCTGAGACGTCAAGGATCGCTCGTGAAGTGGTGAAAAGGCTAGGGGCTCTGCCCGATGGTCGTTTTGTCGTCCTCTTCGGTCGAGAGGGTCATTTCGATGATGCTCCTGACCGATTTGGATTTATAAGTCTCGCGTCACGCGACCCAGAACGAATGCTGACAGAGTTCACTTTCGAGCTTGTGTCTCAGTACTTCAACCGGGAAGGGGAGTTGTCCAACGAGCTGTCATGGTCAGAAGGAGCAGCAGTTTATCTGACCGCTGTAACGCTCCATCAAATCTATCAGGACGTTGGCTACAGGATGGTTAACGAGTGGCTGGAAGATCGCCTCCCGCCACGTGACATTCGGCAACCCTTAGGCAAATCACCTTTTGCCTGGATGGAAACTATGCGCCGCCCAAATCGACCCTTCAGCCCTGAGGATTCGATTCGTTTCCAACAGCTGTTTGTCGCGCCATCCGCTCTGCAAATACTCGCCGCTGGAACATCGGATGACGCGGTGGTCTCCTTGTTGCGCAGATACTCGCTCGACGTGCGCCACCGCCACGCTAGGCCGAACGAGTTTGTTGACCTGATATTTAAAGAACTGGGTGAGCGCTGGGTGACTCGAATTGATGAATTCCGCCATTATCGCCAGACCTACGATTGGAGGGTTCGAGCAGCCAGTTTTGACAAGACCGATGATGGATTTGTGGTGCGGGTGGATATTGACGCTACAGCTTTGGCAGATATTCCCGTTGAATTAGCTCTGATAAACGGAAATGATACCGTGTTTGTTCTCTACTCCCCATCAGGCGATCAGAATACCCCCGAACCGTTTTTGCAGGAGATTCCGTTCCGGCCTACTAAGATCATTCTGGATCCTCTGCATAAACTTCCGGATAACAACCGTCAGAATAATGTCTACATCTCCGGTCGGGCAAGTTTAAGGTATCAGTCGACTCAAGTCGAGTTCCCGACTTTCAAGAGGCTGACGCGTGGCGATTAGACTCTTCGCTGTTCTTCTCTTCATTTTCGTATCCTCGCTCTCTGCGCAGGAGAGATCGACTTTCACGCCAAAGGCACAGCAGGCGCTATCTGCGAGTTCGCCCACCGAAGTTCGGTCCTACTGGCTATTCCTGGATGCCTCGGCTACGACGGGCCAACCTCTGCCATTGACCGAAAGAGCTACCATACGTCGCGCCAAGGCCGATCAAGGTGGTAGTTTGATCGATTCTCTGGACTACTCTATCGCGCCGTCAGTTTTGAATCAGATCAGAATGACAGGTGCCAAAGTGCGAAATGTGTCGCGTTGGTTCCGCGCAGTCTCAATCGACGCTACTGCGGAACAAGTAATGAGTGCCGTTGAGATTCTGCATGTGAAAATGGTCGATATCGTGCGACTGTTGGCGCGGAATCCGGAGCCCGAATCTATTGCCATTGATCGGGTTTCACTACCGGCTGACGCCTCCACCGTCGAGCTAAGCTACGGGTCTTCGTTGTTGCAGAATCAATTTGTGGCCGCTCAGAAAATGCACGCTGCCGGCTACACTGGAAGCGGGGTCCTCATCGCGATGTTTGACTCCGGCTTTAATACGGAGCATCCGGCATTTGATTCCATCAGCATATTGGCCACCTGGGACTTTATCAATAATGACCCCGATGTTACTGGAGCTGACTGCTCTACAAATCCTCAGGATCGCCATGGTACTGGAACGTTCGGCGCGGTCGGCGGCTACTCGCCTGGTCTCCTGATAGGGACAGCTTTTGGCGCCGATTTCATTCTGGCGAAGACGGAGATAAGTTGTGCTGGAACCGAAATAAAGATCGAAGAAGATAACTGGATCGCCGCCGTGGAATGGGCGGACTCAATCGGCGCGGACATCATTAGTTCATCGCTTGGTTACAGTACTTTCCAGGACAGCGGAAGCTATGTCATCGCCGACTTGGATGGTAATACCGCGCTCATTACGATTGCGGCTGATATCGCCGCTTCGAAGAATATCCTGGTCTGCAATTCAGCGGGAAACGAACGGGGCGACTCTGACTGGCCGACCATTATCTTTCCGGCCGATGGCGACTCCGTTCTGGCAATCGGCGCAACGCGCCCGGATTCGATCATCGCCTCATTCTCCTCACCCGGACCTTCCGCCGATGGCCGTATCAAACCCGACATCGTCACGCTGGGACAGTCTGTATTCACCGCCGCCGCGACGGGTGGATATCAATTAATGTCGGGTACATCCCTCTCGACACCGTTGGTTGCCGGAGCCGCCGCCTTGGTCCTTCAATCAGATAGCCAATTGACAGCGGTTGAACTGCTCCAACATATACGGCAAACTGGTGATTGCGCGGATGCGCCTGACAACGACTATGGCTATGGATTAATGAACGCCGCGCATGCCGCCAACATACTTCGCGTGATCGCGCCGGACAGTCTTGCACTGGACACTTCGCTTGAAGGCGTCATTGATATTCAGACAAGCGGTCGCACAACCGAAGATCGAACTCTCGCGGCAATTGATCTACCAGTGGGCGCTCGGCTGATTGATTTTGGTGACGGCTCTGGACAAATAGTCTTTGATTCCGCTTCGGGATTGCAGCACCTCAATAGTATTGGCATCACGGCCTCAATCTCGAACTTTTCGGACACGACCTGGGTGGTCGTTAGTTATTCCGCGCCAAATGGTTATGAGGTAGCAGTTATTGCCTACCCAAACCCGTTTGTCGACCGCGTGACAATTGTTGCTGGGGGATATGAAGATACTATCAAGTCTGTCACAGTTCTGAACAGTGCATCGGAAAAAGTATGGGAGAGGGTCAATATTTCCACCGGGACATCCGATATCATTACTATTGAGTGGGATGGCCGGAATTATGCCGGTCAGCCTGTTGCTCCGGGTGTCTACCTTGTCTGTGTCGCGACACAGCGGGATAAGAAAATGTTGAAAGTGATGAAAGTTCAGTAAGCTGTGAATCAGACAATGACTACCGCGAGTGATCTCTCAGTCCGCCGATGCGCCGTATGCCGCATCAATATGAAAGGCCGATTTGTGTATGTCGATGACGGCGTCGAAAAACTGGTCGGCTTCACACGCGAAGAACTCTTCGGCAAATCATTCCTGGATTTCATCGACGAGCCGGATCGTCCGCTGTTCAACAGCATTCTTGAGCATAGAAATCATTTCGAAACGAACTTTGATATCACAGCGCTTCACATCGTGACCCGCGACCAGCAGCGTATTCCGGCCAACGTTGTGGTCTCGCTCAACTTCATAGCGGGAAATCCAGTAAACTTCCAGATCATCATCGATGCCGGCGGTCCTCATGAAACCATACAGCGGGTTCCGGCGGTGCGGCTGGATTATCGTCGCTATATCGCGAAACTGCTCGCGGCGATCCCTGATTCGTATGCGGCCGACGCTCTGGACGGCTTGTATGAATACCTTGGCGATGAACAGTGTCTGATATACCAGGTGACAGAGAATAAGGTTGAGCCGATCCACTGGCGGTCGTCCGCTCCCGATATCGGAATAGGCGCGGCTAGGACGCCCGATGCTTTACTGCAGTGGGTCGCGATGTCCGATGAGCCGTACAATTTTCTCGATCCTGACGACGCTCGAAGGGCGGTTGAGAAGAGCGGTTTTGCTCCATCTGAATACATTGCGCGACTCCGTCTCGGCGGTGACAACTATCTCATGAGAGTGTCTCTTGGCGAATTGACCGATACTGAGGAGCAGTGTGAGGCGATCGAAGGCGTCAAACAGGCGATAGAAATAACCGAACGTCTCGCCCCGATGGTCTCGGCCGGCGGATCAGATTCGCAACACGAAGGTAGTTCGGTGCTCAACGAACTGAAGGCGTCCCTGGCATCGGCTATGCGGATCGCTTCCATGCTCTCGAAATCGAAGGCTGACGTACAGTAGGATAAACAGAATACGATCATGGATCTGACCTTTGCTCTACTTCTGGTCGAGCCGAGCAGATATCACGCGCGGCTGATAGAACGAACTCTGCACCAGCGTTGTCCGGATGGGAGGATAGTGACCGTCCAGACCGCTCGACAGGCATTGTACGAATTGGCTGAACGACCTTACGACATCGCCGTGATAGATTTCGAGGTCGACGGATACGATGGACTGGAACTTCTCCAGTTGATTCGTCGCGAAGCCGCTGAACTCCCCGTCATCCTTCTCTCCGCTCGCAAATGCGAACAGGCGGCGACCGAAGCGATCAACTATGGCGCGTACGATTTCCTGGCCAAGGATGATACGTATCATTTGATGCTTCCCCGTATAATTCAGGATGCGCTCCGCCGGGCTTCCCTGGTTCGCAAGAACAGAGAGCTTGAGGAACGCTTGCGTTCGCAGGATCAGCTAGATGCCATTTCGCTGGCCTCCGCTACCCTGGAGCACGAGATCAACAACCCTCTCATGACGATCATTGGCCTCACTGATCTATTGAAGCAACAGCCAGCGTTCGCCGATAAGGCGTCCCACGACAAGCTGCGGGTCATAGAAGAATCTGCCAAACGTATCCGCCACGCGGTCCGAAAACTCGCGCACAGCAGCGAACCAACAGTCGTCAGCACGGCCGGTGGCCTTATTCTTGAGAGCTCGCGAAGCTCAACTCGTGACTGATCAAGCGATTACACGCTTACCACTCAATAATCATTGACAACCATCCTTAAGCGGCTATTTTAGTGCCTTGCTTTCAAGAGGATACGCAATATGTATTCAATGACTGGCTTTGGCCGCGCAGAAATTTCGGGATCAGTCGGCAGCTTGACTGTCGAACTATCCAGCGTCAACAATCGATTCCTTGAGATGTCGGTGCGAATTCCGCGCCAGTTGTCGTTGCTGGAAGGGCAGATACGCGAATTGATCGCATCGCGGATCAATCGCGGTCAGATCAATCTTTCCGTAACTCTGGACGACACGGATGCCGCGGTCCAGCGCACCCTCATTAATAAGCGGCTGGCGGCAGCCTATACCAAACAGCTCCGAGCTTTGGCCAAAGAATTGAAGCTGGAAGGTGATGTGTCGCTGGAAGAACTGGTCCTGATACCTGATATCCTCAAGCCGGACAAAGAGAGAGTTGACCATGCCCAGGTGTGGAAACTGCTGGAAAAGGCTCTGAACAAAGCACTTACTGACCTGATTGCGATGCGCAAAAAAGAGGGTCAGGCGATGTCGACGGATATGCAGCAGCGACTGAACGGCATGAAGAAGTCGATAGTTGAAATAGAGAAGCGCTCAGTCGGCGCGACCGAAGTATATCGCGACAAGCTACAACAACGCATCGCTTCCTTGCTCGAATCAGGTCAGGCCGAAAAGCTTAGGCTTGAAGAAGAGATTGCGCTCTTCGCGGAGCGAACGGACATTACCGAAGAATGTACACGACTGAAAAGCCATATCGACCTGTATCAACAAGCGCTCAAAATGAAAGAGCCGGCCGGCAAACGGCTCAATTTCATTTTGCAGGAGATGAATCGCGAGGCCAACACCATCGGATCCAAGTGCTCCGAATTTGCGATCTCATCGTTGGCGATCTCGCTGAAAGAAGAGATCGAGAAACTTCGCGAGCTGGTGCAGAACGTTGAGTAGAACTTCTACATCTACACGTCCGAGACATCGCACGGGCCAAGGCAGGATTGTCATTATCTCGTCCCCGTCAGGCGGAGGGAAGACTTCTATCTGTCACAAGATTCTGACCCCCAAGCGCCGACGGGAGGGATGGACCTTTTCCGTTTCTTGCACTACACGGCAACGTCGTCCCGGGGAAAAGGATGGCCGGGAGTATCATTTTGTCGATCAGGCAGAGTTTGATCGGATGGTGGCGCACGGACATTTTGCGGAACACTTCCGGGTTCATCAGTATAACTATGGAACGCCGCGAAAACCGCTTGAGCACGTCAGAGAGAAGGGGGGAGTGATCATCCTGGATGTCGACATTCAGGGCGCTTTTGCTCTGCAGAAGGAGTTCGCTGACGCCATTATGATCTTTGTGCTTCCACCGTCGGTTTCGGAATTGAAACGGCGATTGAAGCTTCGCGGGACCGAAACACCGCAACAACGACGCATCCGATTTGAGCGAGCGCTCCAGGAAATGCGCGCATTCAGCAAATTCGACTATGTCGTTGTCAATCAGGACCTTGATACCGCCACACGGCAGGTTCTGAGCATCATCGAAGCACATCCGTGTCGCATCGATGGAGTAAATGTGGAACAAATACGCTCAATCATAGGTTTGACCTGACGCTACCGCAGGAGGTTACATGCAGCCAGTCAACGTCGAAAATGTCGACAAAGTCACGCGAAACCGATATGAGGCAGTCATTGTGGCGGCCCAGCACGCCCGTCATTTGAACGCGCTTCGTCTCGCTAAGTTGAAACGCCTTAACGAGGAAGACACCGGCTCGGATATCGAATCGCGCAAGATCACGATGGTCGCACTCAGAAATCTTGTCGAGGGGAAGGTTAAGTTTGAACGGAAAGATACGAAATAAGTAAAGTGTCTTCCGACGTTTCACACACGCAGGAGTTCAATGTCTAAAAACCTTCTCATTGTAGAGTCGCCGGCAAAATCCCGGACCCTTGGCCGCTTTCTGGGCAAGGATTTCGAGATCCTGTCTACTATCGGACATGTGGTCGACCTCCCCAAATCAAAACTGGGCGTCGATCCCAAAAAGAAATTCGCCCCCGACTATCATGTTATTAAGGGGAAGGAGAAGGTCATTGCCGAATTGCGTAAAGCCGCAAAAAAGGCGGACAAGATATATCTCGCTCCCGACCCTGACCGTGAAGGTGAGGCGATCGCCTGGCATGTCGCCAACGAACTGAAAGACTCCCGCAAGAAATGCGTGCGGGTCACTTTTAATGAGATCACAAAGAGCGCTGTCACGGATGCCATCAAGCACCCGCGTGAGATAGATCTGAATCTGGTCAATGCCCAACAGGCCCGACGAGTCCTTGATCGCCTGGTGGGATACATCGTTTCCCCATTCCTCTGGAAGACCGTCGCCAGGAATCTTTCCGCCGGCCGTGTGCAATCGGTAGCATTGCGCCTCGTCTGCGAGCGGGAAGAGGAAATCCGGAAGTTTGTCCAGCAGGAATACTGGCAGATCGCGGCGCAGATGGAAACGAAAAAGCACGAGTCGTTCACCGCGCAATTGGTAAAGATCGATGACCAAACGGTCTCCAAGCCGGATGAAGATGGCACCACGAGTGGCAAGCGGATCGTCATCCGCACGCAGCAGGAAGCCGATCAATTCATCGCGGAGATGCGGAAACAGTCGTTTGCGGTTAGTTCAGTCAAGGATACCGAGCGCGTACGCAAACCGTCGCCGCCATTTATAACCTCGACTCTGCAGCAGGAGTCTGCCAAAGTTTACGGTTTCTCGCCGAAAGTGACCATGGGGATTGCCCAGGCATTGTACGAGGGTATTGAGATCGGCAAAGAAGGCGCCACCGGGTTGATCACGTACATGCGTACCGACTCCACCCGTATATCCAAAGAGGCCCTGGACGCGGTGCGCTCCCACATTAATAAGAACTACGGCGAAAAGTACTGCCCGGACAAGCCGAACTTCTACAGCCGTGCCAAAGAGTCGCAGGATGCGCACGAAGCTATTCGCCCGACCCATCTCGATCTGCCGCCGGACAAGGTCAAAAAGCACCTCACCCCGCAGCAGTTCAAGCTGTACAGTCTCATCTGGAATCGCTTTGTCGCTTCACAGATGACCAATGCCATTTACGATGTTCGGACTGTCGATATCGAAGGCGGCAGATTCCTTCTCCGCGTTACTGCGCAGCATCTCAAGTTTGACGGTTTCCTAAAGCTCTATCATGAAGAGAAGGAGCCGGATGAGAACGGCAACGGCGACGGTCTTGACGCGCAGCTTCCGGTGCTGAAAGCCAAAGATCCGCTTTCGCTGCAGGATGTGACGCCGACTCAGTCGTTCACTCGGCCGCCTGCCCGTTATTCTGAGGCCGCCTTGATCAAGCGGATGGAGGCTGACGGCATCGGCCGTCCGTCTACCTATGCGACGATCGTGACGACCATCAAGGATCGTAAATATGTGGAGTTGAAGGAGCGCAAGCTCTTTCCGACTGAATTGGGTGAAGCGGTCAACAAAATGTTGGTGACCTATTTCCCGAATATCTTCAATATCGAGTTCACTGCCAATATGGAGCAGGAGCTTGACCTTGTTGAAGAAGGGACCGATGATTGGGTGAAGGTGGTCGGTGATTTCTACACACCTTTCATGGCAACTATCAAGAGTCTGGAAAAGAGCCATGACAAGATCAAGAAATCAATGACTGAGACGACCGATATTAAGTGCGAGAAGTGCGGCTCTCCCATGATCATCAAGTGGGGAAGGAACGGCCGTTTCCTGGCCTGCTCATCCTATCCGGAATGCAAATCCACTCGTCCTCTGCCGGGCGAAGAGGCGCAGACCAAGACAGATGAAAAGTGCGAGAAGTGCGGCGCCGAAATGGTCATCAAAACTGGAAGATTCGGCCGGTTCATGGCCTGCTCGCGGTATCCTGACTGCAAAACCACCAAAGCGTTGACGCTTGGGATCGGATGCCCCAAACCTGGCTGTGGTGGGCAAATCATGGAGAAAACTACCAAGGGACGGAAGCTTTTCTATGGCTGCAGCAACTACCCCAAATGCGACTTCGCGAGTTGGGACAAGCCGGTTAAGACGCCGTGTCCGGTCTGCAATCATCCATTCATGGTCCAAAAGACCTCCAAGGTCAAGGGAGACTACACCAAGTGTCCTGAGTGCGGTCATACGGTGAACGAAGAGGCCGCCGCGACTAAGACGGTGGCGTAGAATTTGTCTCTCAAATCTGATATCTAAGCCCATGCCCGGCATGGGCTTTTTCGTTGGGGAAACCGATTGATTCCCATCCTCAATTTCGATATGTTCGGACCATGCAGAAGACTCTGGTGTCGTTCCTTAGGGACTTAGCCGAAACCAAACATCGATCCGCCAAGACAATCGAAGCGTATCGTCGCGATCTGGAAGGCTGGCTGCAATTCCTGGAGAACCAGCAGGGGAAATTCCCGTCATCTCCAAAGAACGATCCACTCTATCTGAGAATGTACCTTCAACAGCGCGTTACCGATGGCGTCTCAAATCGTTCAATCGCCAGGTTTCTCTCCGCGCTGTCCGGGTACCAGAGGTTTCTCGTGCGGAACGGGAGCAAAGGTGAGCTATTCAAACTCCCGCGCATCAAGTACACCAGCAAGCTTCCGTCATTTGTTCCTCAGGCCGAAGCATCGAGGCTGTTTGAGCACGGTAATACTCGCGAAGACAAGCAGACGTACGCTTATTGGCGCGATTATCTCATGGTCGCTCTGCTGTATGTTACCGGCCTTCGCCGTGAAGAACTCGCTTCACTGCGCGTCTCAGATATCGACCTTCATCGCGGTCTGGCGACGGTAATAGGAAAGGGAAACAAGGAGCGCGTCGTGCCGGTCGGCGAGGCGACAATCGATGATGTGAAGCGCTTCCTCGATATCCGACGCACGCACGTCGACGGCACAGGGTCACAGTCACCCCACTTGTTTCTCAATAAGCAGGGGAAACCTCTGACAGTTCGCTCTGTCGACAGACTAGTAAAGGCTTTTGGCAAGGGGGAAGGGCTGGAATTCACTCCGCATACCTTGCGGCATTCGTTCGCCACACATTTGCTGGAGAATGGCGCCGACCTTCTGCTCATCAAGGAGATCCTTGGACATAGCTCGCTCTCGACCACTCAGAAATACACGCACGTGACGAGCGAGGTTATGAAGAAGGTCTACCAAACAGCGCATCCTCGCTCCGGCTCTCGCAAATAGAAAGAAATCTCGATGAAACTTCACGCCACTACCATAATCGGATTGGTCTACAAGGGTCAGGCGGCCATGGCCGGCGACGGCCAGGTCACTTTCGATGACCAGATACTGAAGACCAAAGCGGTCAAAATTCGCAAAATGTACAACGGTAAGATACTTGCCGGGTTCGCGGGAGCGGCCGCGGACGCGCTTGCGCTATACGAACTTTTTGAGAAGAAGATCGAAGAGTATAACGGCAATCTCCCTAAAGCCTCGGTTGAGCTGGCCAAAGAGTGGCGTACGG
Source organism: uncultured Ignavibacteriales bacterium (assembly GCA_964397415.1). GTDB lineage: Bacteria > Zixibacteria > MSB-5A5 > GN15 > FEB-12 > FEB-12. Next base: position 284,047 of record CAYNIJ010000001.1, read on the forward strand.
ACAAGACGCTCCAGAAACTCGAGGCGGTCATCGCGGTCGCCAGTAAGGAGCACATCTTCCTGATCAGCGGAAATGGTGATGTAGTCGAGCCCGATGACGGCATAGTCGCTGTCGGTTCTGGTGGCGGGTATGCACTGGCGGCCGCCCGGGGACTGATCTTCGCCAACCCCAAAATGTCGGCTGACAAGGTCGCGGAAAAGGCGCTTGAATTGGCCGCCGAGATCTGTGTCTTTACCAACAAGAATATCAGTGTGGAATCAATTAAATGAAGCAGAACGGCTACTACACTCCACGCGAGATCGTGGAGCATCTCGATAAGTACATCATTGGACAGGCCAACGCCAAAAAGTCCGTCGCGATCGCGCTGCGTAATCGCTGGCGTCGGCAGAACGCTCCTGAGGATATCCGACAGGAGATCATGCCGAACAACATCATCATGATCGGTCCGACCGGCGTTGGCAAGACCGAGATCGCCCGTCGCCTGGCGGACCTGGCCAAGGCGCCGTTCCTCAAGATCGAGGCCTCGAAATTCACCGAGGTCGGGTATGTTGGACGCGATGTCGAGTCGATGGTGCGCGATCTGGTGGATATCGGCGTAAACATGGTCAAGACTGAGAAGTCCCGCGATCTAACTGAGAAAGCCAATGCTAATACAATCGATCAGATATTGGATCTGTTGTTCCCCAAGCCAAAATCGCGGGCACATAAAGAGGGAGATGAGCCCAAAGAAGAGGCCGCCGCGACTCGCGAGAAGTTTCGCAAGATGCTGGTGGATGGAAAACTGGACGACCGTGAAGTGGAACTCGACACACCGCAGTCGCAGTATCCTGTAGTCGAGATATTCTCTCCCATGGGGATGGAAGAACTCGGCGTCAATTTCCAGGAGATGTTCTCCGGACTTATGCCCAAAAAGACGAAGCGGCGGAAGATGTCAGTCAAAGAGGCTCGCAAGTATATATTTAATGAAGAATTGAACAAGCTTCTCAATTTGGACGAGATCATTCCGGAAGCGCTCGAACGGGTTCAGGAATCCGGCATCATTTTCGTCGACGAGATCGATAAAATAGCCGGTGAAGACAAGGGAGTTGGGCCTGATGTCAGCCGGGAGGGGGTGCAAAGGGACATTCTTCCCATCGTCGAAGGCTCCGCGGTCATGACTAAGTACGGCATGGTGCGCACTGACCATGTGCTGTTCATCGCGGCCGGGGCATTTCACTCATCGAAGCCCTCAGATTTGATCCCCGAACTACAGGGACGCTTCCCGATACGCGTAGAGCTTGATACCCTCACGGCGAACGATTTTCAGCGCATCCTGACGGAGCCGAAAAATGCTCTCGTTAAGCAGTACAAAGCGCTCTTGCAGGCGGAGTCAGTCGAATTGGAGTTCACTCCGGACGCGATCAAAAAGATCGCCGAGATAGCGGAGCGGGTGAATCGCGACACGGAGAATATCGGCGCACGCCGTCTTCATACGGTGCTAACAACCCTATTGGAGGACTTGCTCTTCGAGCCACCATCACGCAAGAAGAAAGTCATTATTAACGCCAAACAGGTGGAAACTCGCCTGGCGGCGATAGTCGAGAATGAAGACCTCAGCAGGTACATTCTCTAAGAAAGCCATGTACAGTCTGTTTCACAGCCTGTTGACCGTTAGCTACTTGTATCGTACATTACCGACAAATATGTCGCCGTGCCATTGAGAACTAATTCGCGGCGACTCCAGAGGAGCTGAACGACAATGTCATATCTCAAGAAAGCTGATCCCGAGCTGTACGATATCATGCTCAAAGAGACTGAACGTCAGGCGACCAAATTGGTCCTGATCGCGTCCGAAAATTACGTCTCTGAGGCGGTACTCGAAGCCAACGGCGGCGTCATGACCAACAAATACGCCGAGGGTTACCCCGGCAAACGTTATTACGGTGGTTGTGAATTCGTCGATCAGGCGGAGAATCTCGCCCGCGATCGCGCCAAGCAAATATTCGGCTGCGAACATGTCAATGTCCAACCGCATTCCGGTTCTCAGGCGAACATGGCAGTCTATTTCACAGTCCTGAAGCCGGGGGATAAGGTTCTCGGACTTGCGCTTTCGCATGGTGGGCACCTAACACACGGGCACCCGATCAACTTCTCCGGCATACTCTATAATTTCGTCGGATATGAGGTAGACAAAGAGACAGAAGTCATCGACTACGACAAACTCATCCAGCAGGCCAAAGATGTCCAGCCGAAGATGATAGTTTCGGGCGCTTCCGCCTATCCGCGTTTCCTTGATTTCGCGAAGATCCGCGAGGCTTGCGACGCGGTCGGCGCTTACATGATGGTTGATATCGCCCATATCGCCGGACTTGTCGCTGCCGGTCTGCATCCGTCTCCAGTGCCGTACGCTGACTTCGTGACGACCACGACTCATAAGACTCTCCGCGGTCCCCGTGGCGGAATGGTTCTCTGCAAGGAGAAGTATGCCGCCGATCTCGACCGGACAGTTATGCCCGGAATACAGGGTGGCCCGCTGATGCATGTTATCGCCGCCAAGGCTGTCGCTTTCAAAGAAGCGTTGCAACCGGAGTTCAAGGCATATCAAAAGCGAATCGTTGACAATGCCGCGGCGCTGGCGGACGCTCTTAAGAAGCGCGGCTATCGACTGGTCACCGGCGGCACCGATACGCACTTGATGCTGGTCTCTTTCGTGGGCGAGCCGGGCATGACCGGCAAAAAGGCTGAGCTCGCGCTCGACAAGGCCGGAATCGTCGTGAACAAAAACACAGTGCCGTTCGATCCGGAAAAGCCGTTTGTGACCTCCGGTATCCGACTCGGTACGCCATCGGTTACCACTCGCGGCATGGGAATCAAGGAGATGGAGACTATCGCTGATTTCATCGACCGCGCACTCAAGAACCGCAAATCCGAAGAGATACTGGCCGATATCGCTCGCGAGGTCGCCCATTTCTCAGAGCAATACCCACTTTACACCGAGCGCTTGCAGGAGACGGTTTGATGCTTTTTCAGCTCACGATGTTCCCGACCGACAAGCGAGGAGATTCTGTCTCTGCCGATGTCGCCCGGGTCATCGATATGATCGACCGGTCCGGCCTTCCGTATCGGCTGACCGCCATGTCGACTATTATCGAAGGTGAATGGGAACCAGTGATGCGACTGATCAATCGAGCGAGATTGATGCTCCGACGGAACCATGGACGAATTTACATAAGTATAACCGTCGATGATCGCAAAGGTGCGAAGGGAAGACTGACCGGGAAAATTGCATCGGTGAAGAAACGCTTGGGGAGAGAAGTGAGGAGCTGATGGAGTCGATTCGCGTTGTCTATATCTCGATCCCGCAGGATGAAGCTGACCGTATGGCTCGCTCTTTGGTCGAAGAACGGCTTGCGGCCTGCGTGAATATCGTCCCCAAGATATCATCGTACTTCTGGTGGGATGACAAGGTGCAGCATGATGACGAATCGTTGTTGATCGTCAAGACGACCAAGGAGAAGTTCCCCAAGTTGATGGACTTCGTGCTGGAAAATCATCCGTACGAGTTGCCGGAGATCATCGGACTCCCCTTGGTATCGGCATTCCCGGATTATGTGGCTTGGGTCAAGACAGAGACCAATAGGGAGCCGTAAGCCCGTTCGATGCGTTGCCCCCAGTGCGGATATGAAGAAGATAAGGTGGTCGACAGCCGACCATCGCAGGACAATCGTGCCATCCGTCGTCGCCGCGAATGCCTCTCCTGCGGCACCCGTTTTACTACCTACGAATATGTCGAACAGTCAGTTCTGATTGTTCTCAAATCAGATGGTCGCCGAGAACCGTTTGACCGCAACAAACTGCTTCACGGTATCAAACTCGCCTGCAACAAGCGACCAGTCACATCGGCTCAAATCGACCTTGTCGTACAGGATATCGAAGCGTCCATTCACGACCTTGGCAAGGGAGAGGTCGAATCAAAACAGATCGGCGAGCTGGTAATTGCCAAACTCCGTGAGGTTGATGAGGTCGCCTATATCCGGTTTGCGTCTGTCTACCGTGATTTTCAGGATATGAATGAGTTCCTTGACGAGCTAAACCGTCTCCGTCGCCACAAGGGAAAGCGGTCGACCGGCCAAGCGCCGGCCGAATAGAATTACATTGAGTTTGACTTTCGACCGATTCGGTCTCAGATTCTCCCCATGTCGCCTTTAGACCAGCCAACTGAAGATAACCAACCAACCCGCAAACCAGGGGAGATGCCGTTTTTGGAGCATCTCGAGGAACTTCGCAAGCGACTCGTCTTGTCGGTGCTGATTGTCCTGTTCTTCTCTGCGGTAGCGTTCGTATTCTCGGATGAACTGGTCGCTTGGTTCATTGCCCCTCTCGGAGGGATAAAGCTGCATGTGACCGAAGTGACCGGCTCCTTTTCCGCCTACTTGAAGATCTGCTTGTTTGCGGGACTTGGGGCGTCGCTGCCGTTCATCTTCTATCAATTCTGGGCATTTATTGCCCCGGGGCTTTACCCGAAAGAGCGGAAAATGGTCCTTCCGTTCATTGTCGTAGCGACGCTGCTCTTTGCGGCTGGGGCTGGATTCTGTTATAAGTATGTCCTGCCGTTTGCCCTCCAGTTCATGATCGGTTTCGCCGATGACCTCCTCAGCCCGATAATCACCGTTTCCAGTTATATCTCATTCTCCGGCATGTTGTTGATCGCGTTTGGACTTAGTTTTGAGCTTCCTGTTATCGCGTATCTCCTGGGCAAACTGGGAGTGATCACATCGTCCTTTCTGGCGCGCGGAAGGCGTGTTGCCATTGTGGTCATCCTCCTGGTTGCGGCCATTCTGACCCCCACGCCGGACATCATCACGCAGCTTTTGTTGGCGGTGCCTATGTACATTCTGTACGAAACATCCATCATTGTGGTGCGATTGACCGGTCGCCGCGGATAGACCTCAAACCATTGTAGCTATTCAGGTCGATTTTTGGCTTGCATCATATGGTTGGAATGCTATCTTATGAGTAGCGAGAAGGGAGTGTTCATGGCTCCCCATCAATGCCCGGCGACAGATTCAGCGCCACTGGCTGTGCAGTCAGTGGTTTTCTCATATTTGGACTGCAATCGAGAAGTGACAAACACAAGCGAACCGGAAAACGCAGGATGCGTTCGATCCGATGCGCCGTTCTCATAGAGGGTTTCCAGAGTACGCGGAAGGAATGACAGTTATGTCGCTTCTTTCGGGATCACCATCATTCGGGTAGGAGGAGAAGGTATGACGCTCAGTTTACGGCTGGCGCGCATCCTCACAGTCTCAGTCGCGGCCCTCACCGCGATCTCGGTCTTCGCAACAAACCGTCCAGATGACCCCAACCTCAAGAAGATTTCCGATACCAAAATTTCTGCCGTATTAGACAGGGGGAGTTCAAGTGGCGCCGCCACACGCACTCGCTCCTTGGCATCGGCAGGTGCTGCGGTTGACTCCCGAGGCGCCTTGGTGGCGCAAACCTGGCGGGACTGGCAGAGCAACGGTTCTATCGGTAGAACTGTCGATTTCAATCCACCGGCTAGTTTGTTACCCGGCGTGCAGTTCAGCTATATGAGCAAGCTTTCCACTGCCACTTCCGATCGCACCCACTGGGGCTGGTCCTCGTATGAGGCTGTCACCTCTGGAGGCTCCTTTGTCCCAGCGGGTGGTCTTGACGTCCAGTGCGGTTCCCCACTTGTCTCTTTGCCACCAGGTTCTTGCTCAAATATGGCAGGATCGTACCCAAAGGTCGCGGTCGACCAAAGCGGCACCGCCTATCTCGGTGGCCAGGAGTACCCTGATCTGGGGCTTGATCAAAACCTTTCGCAACTCAGAGTCACCCGTGATGCCGGACCGATTGTCGGTGATTTTGGCGGAATTCTCGATGGATCCGTTATGGCTGAGTCAGTACGGGATGCCGGCGGCATCGAAGGAGCCGAGACCTTTTGGCCGGTCATGGATATCTCCGAGATCGGAGGCGTTACGGCCGTTTACCTCGCGGCTTATGAGAATGCCTATGGCAATGATGGCGCGATGAAAGTCTTCCGCAAGGTCGGTTGGTCACAAGCCAATCCGGACAATGGCTGGGAACTAGTATTCGTTGATACATCCTTTTTTCCAACACAGGATATCTCCTGCGACCGTGTCTCGTCGAAAGTTGCTGTTGCCTGGACGAAGATGACCGCGCAGGGGAGAGTCACTCAGGACGCGCTCGATTCCGATGTCTGGTACGCCGAATCGCCTACCGGTGCTTCCGGTACGTGGACCCGGACAAACGTCACCAACTATTCTGGCGCTGGCTATCGTGCCTGGCTGGAAGTCTCTACGTTGTACGATACACAAAGTCGACTGCATATTGTCTGGAATGGATCACAGACTGATGGCTTGGAGTTCGGCAGCTGCAAGTGCCGACTGTTCCATTGGTCCCAGTGGATGCCGACCGATATCAGAACAGTGTATGCAGCGGAATGGGATCCAACCACCACGGATTGTAGTGGCGGCAGCAACGTAATGAACGTCGGCAAATTCTCCGTCGCTGAGTGCGATGGTCGCCTCTTTGTTATCTTCTCCAGTTTCAATGATCCTGCTACTGGGCATGTTGACGATTGTTGCAGCAGCGCACCAACGAGTCGCGGCGCAAACGGAGAGATTTTTGTCAGCGTGTCGAGTCAACTTAATGGAGTAGCCTGGGACTACCCACGCAATATCTCTTCTAGTTACTCGCCGGGGTGCGATACTGGCACCTGCGCAGACGACCGCCTTGTTGGTGTCAGTCGGTACAGCATGGACGATGCTCTGTATTTCTCTCCTCAATGGGCAAACGCCTTCACTTACGCGATGGATGGGGGGACCCCGAATAACAAGTTCCTCCAGGTCTGGTACATGACTGACCGTTACCCAGGAGGCGGTGTCCTGTCACCAGCCGAGGGACCATTGACGCTAAATGACCTGCGTTGGATCAGACTCGCGTGCAATCCTGTGCCAAATTGTGTCCTCACGGTGCATCCAAGCCAGATAGGTGAGCCAACCTATACTGGCACTGGTGACCAACTCGATACCACGCTGGTCCTTTTCAATCAATGCACACAATCACTGACCATTCACTCCGCACAGACCGTTGCGTATAGTGGTCCTTCTGGCTGGCTTGCGATATCGAATGTCCCGTCTTCACTTGGCGCCGGCGACACGCAATCGGTTACACTTCACCTGAACAATAACGGTGTGATCACCATGCAGGGTATCTACCATGGAGCGGTGATTTTCCACTTTGGCTCTCCCGTAGATTCCACAATCGTCCCTGTAGCCCTGATGGTAGCCGACTCGATCATTGATTACTGGCCCGACTCTGTAACGACCCAGTGCGGAATCGACCTCGTGATCTATCGGGGAATGAACATGGGCTATGGTTACATGGGCGGGGCTAATATGGATTTCCCTCCCGTCACCGTGGGCGGTCCTGAATGTGACACAGGCTTTAATTCACGAGGAGATGCCTCTATCTATCTTGGCGACGGATCGCCGGTCATTATTCGGCAATCCGGTACTAATACTTATTCCGCGTCCTGGTCGATCTTCGGCAGCGGTTTCTCAGACCCCAACGCATTCATAGGGGTCTCGGGGAGCACGGCGCCGTACGGGAGCTTCACTGGTCCCGGCTTTGATGGCTATAATTCGGGCACTTACTGCACCTCCGACTCGCTGGTCAAAATCGAGAAGACCTACTTTGCCCCAACCGGAGCCTCGAATGCGGATAGCTGTAATTTCATCATCCAGCGAATGCGGGTTTTCCCCTACAACATCGGCCAATCCGTCTCCAACCTGGCGATAGGGGAGGCGTTTGATTGGGATATTCCAACCGACTCGGGCACGAGCAATAATGTCGGTGGCACTGATGCCAGCCGTCGCCTGGTCTATATGCGTGGCTTCAACTCCGCCGATGCTGTCGCTGATTGCTACAACAATTCACTGCGGTATGGTGGCGCCTCTCTGATCAAGATGCACATGAAGAACTGCGTCTCGGACAATCTTCTCTTTGCTGGTTATAACGCGCCGAATGACTCCTTTGTCTATCCGGCGGGTGGGTTTGTACCTGAACAGCAGTGGAATCTGATGAAGAGTCCGGGGTACTGGAATGAAACCCGCGTCACTGACCTTCATTCGATGCTAGTGTACAAAAACGTAGCGTCCACCGGATGGACTTTGCCTGCCAACGATACCTTAACCATTTGGACGGCCATGGCGGTAACACGTCCTTCTGGAGGGACACACATACAAGCCCTTGATTCTCTGAGAAAAACTGTCGACAAAGCTGTCGCCTGGTCTCGTAATGTGCAAACAGGCTGTCTTTCCTGCTGTGTTGGCCAAGTAGGCGACTTGAATCTGGATGGTAAACGCGATCTGAGCGATTTCTCTTTGTTGCTATGCTGGATTCTTCTGCCGCACGACCAGTGCCCCATACCTTGCCTAGCTGCAGCTAACTTGAGTGGGACACCAGGCGTTATTGATCTATCTGATGTTTCGCTTTTCATCGCCTATTTGGTCAATAACCCGCGGCCGACCTTGCCCAATTGTCCGTAATGAGGTAGGTGGGACTGCGTAAGTCATAGACTAGTAGTGCTTTAGGCTCCCGGACCGAAGTTTAGCTGTTGACTTTCGGGCCGGGAGCCTTTACTTTACCAGCCCAATATAAGCGGGCGTAATTCAGTGGTAGAATGTCAGCTTCCCAAGCTGGACGTCGTGGGTTCGAACCCCATCGCCCGCTTTTTTTATTGGTACTCGAAACGACATGAAAATACTCGATATCGACCCCTCATCGCCGCTCTTCGGCTATATCCGCCCCGGTTACTCAATTCTCTCGGTCAACGGCCAGAGAATTCAGGACGCCATTGATTTTCGCTACAAGATAGCGGATGAACGCGTGAAGATCATTTTCGCTGATGATAAGGGGAAGGAAGTCGATTTCAAGTTTCACGATGTCGCTGCTGGGGATCTGGGTCTAACTCTCGATGATCACAAGGTTCGCGTCTGCAAGAATGACTGCATTTTCTGCTTCATCCGTCAGCAACCACAGGGGATGCGTCGCGTACTGTATGTCAAGGATGAGGACTATCGGTTGTCGTTCACGCACGGCAATTTTGTGACCCTCTCCAATACGACCGACGAAGATATCGAGCGGATCATCGAGCAGCGCTTGTCGCCGCTCTACGTATCAGTTCACGCCACCGATGACACTTTGCGTCGTTGCATGCTCAAGAACGAAAAGCTGGCGCCGATCATCCCGCGCCTTCGCCAGCTTGGTGAAGGCGGCATAACCGTGCACACCCAGGTCGTGCTCTGTCCCGGCGTCAATGACGGCCCCCAGTTGGAGCGAACTATCAACGAACTGGTTGACCTGTATCCTGCGGTCGAAACTCTCGCTGTCGTCCCTGTCGGATTGACAAAATACCGTGACAATTTGCCGAACCTTCGGACCTACCACGCTGATGAGGCTGCTGCTATCATTGATTATGTCGAGATGCGCCAAAAGGAAATTCGTAAGGCGTGTGGCACTCGGTTTGTTTGGGCAGCGGATGAATTTTATGTTCAGGCCAATCGCCCCTTTCCCAAGCGCTCCCAATACGAAGAAATGAATCAGTTCGAAAACGGGATCGGCATGGTTCGCGAATTTCTCTCGGTATTCAACCGCAGGAAAGCGCGGCTCAAGAAGTTGAATTTTAGCGACAAACGAGTACTTTTCCTGACCGGTCATTCGGCTTTTCCGTTTCTGTCGACGGAAGTCTTACCTTATTGTCGCGAGGAACTTGGACTCGACCTCAGTATCCACCCGGTCAAAAATCGATTCTGGGGCGAGATGGTGACTGTCTCGGGACTTCTCACCGGACAGGATCTGTTGCGCGACGCGCGCATGCTGCTCGATCATTACGATGTTCTCGTGCTGCCGCCCAACTGCCTCAACGCCGATGACCTCTTCCTCGATAATTTGTCACTGACCCAATTTGAAACGGTAGTGCAAAAGCCGGTCTTTATCGGCCAGTATGATCTGGCCGCGACCATCCAAGACGTGTTCAAATGAGCCTTCCCATAGTGGCGATAGTCGGGCGTCCCAATGTTGGTAAATCGTCGCTCTTCAATCGACTTCTCAGAAAGAAAGTTGCCGTCGTGGACCCTACTCCAGGGGTCACCCGCGACCGTAATTATGCTGTTTGTGACTGGAACGGCAGGTCATTCCGTCTGATCGATACCGGCGGCATGGTTCCGGATACGAAGGACGAAATGGAGCGGCTGATCATGGATCAGTCGGAGTTTGCCATTCACGAAGCTGATCTGGTAATTCTGGTGGTCGACACGCAGACTGGTATCGACATCACTGACCAACGCATCGCCAGGTCGCTCTCGAAGGCCAGCAAGCCTCACCTGTTGGTAGCGAACAAGGCGGACAATGCGTCGCTCGATCTGAATGTGTACGAGTTTATGAAGCTCGGTTTGGGCGAACCGTTTGCTGTATCTGCCTCGCTTGGCCTTGGCGTCGGTGAATTGCTTGACGAGATGATCGCTCGCTTGCCCGTCGAAGAGCCTGGAACGAGTGAGGAAGAAGGGGCCATTAAGGTCGCCGTCGTGGGGCGGCCCAATGTCGGGAAATCATCATTCATCAACAAACTGATTGGTGAAGACAGATTGATTGTTTCACCTATTGCCGGAACCACGCGAGATTCTGTTAATACTCTGCTGGAAGTGGACGGCAAGAAATATGTCCTTATCGATACGGCAGGCCTTCGTCGACGCTACAAGGTGCAGGAGAACATTGAGTTCTACACCACTCTTCGAACCGCCCGAGCCATTGACGAATGCGATATTGGAGTCGTACTTATGGACGCCGCGGATGGACTCACTGCCGGCGATATGCGTGTTCTTGGGGATGTGATCGAGGCCCGTCGCGGGGCGATCCTAGCGGTCAACAAATGGGATCTAATCGAAAAAGATGATAAAACCGCCGACACCTACACCGCCCAATTGCGCGAATTGCTCGGCCCCATGGCTTTTGTCCCCATCATCTTCATCTCCGCCAAGACCGGTCAACGAGTCTCAAAAGTCCTGTCGACCATTGATATTGTCCATGAGCGATTCCATTCGCGTATAGCGACGTCTGAATTGAATACCTTTCTTCAGGAAGTGTATGGGCGCCGCAAGCCACCGGCCAGACAGGGGAAGTTCATTCAGTTCAAGTACATGACTCAGTCGGAGACCTCTCCACCAACGTTCGTCTTCTTCGTCAATCAACCGGAACTGATCGATAAGGGATACATTGCCTATCTCTCTAACCAGCTTCGATCGAAGTACGGTTTCGAAGGAGTTCCGATCCGCCTCAAGTTCCGTCGCAAATAGACTCCTCTCTTTCGTATATCTCTCCATCGGACCTTAACTTCCACGCATTGATGCCGATACTGCATCTATGCTGGCCGAAACCAACCTGACTACCCAGATCGAAGATCTGGAAGCTCGCCTTGAGTATCGCAAAGCACAACTTCGCGATCTCGCCACCATGGGGGCCGTCATTACGTCCATTCACGAAACGGGGGCTGTTCTCTCTGTCGTCATGGATATGGCGATGGGACTGGTAGGGGGAGAAGTTGGCATGATCATGCTGACCGAATCCGGAAAAGTTACCAACAAAGTGTGCTGGGGCGTCAGTGAAGAATTTGTCCGCGCGCTGATGTATCAAGACGGCAAAGATCTCGCCACCTACTGCCTGGAGCATCGCGAAACGATCGTTCTTGCCGACCTGGGAATCAAATCGGAAGAGGGGATCACGCTCAACACAGTGGTCGCCTTACCTATTCAGACCTCGGAACGCTGTCACGGATTGTTGGTCATGTTCAACAAGACCGATGGCGGCAACTTCTCAAGCGATGACCAGGAAGTGCTGGAAATGCTCCTGCGATTTGTCGCGGTCGCTATAGACAACACCCTCCTGATGAAGGAACGTCTGCAACGTCAGAAGATCCAGCAGGAGATCGCCATCGCCAAGCAGGTGCAGGAGACGATCCTTCCGCAGAAACTCGATGAGACTCCCGGTGTCGAGATCGGAGCGGCCTATTTCCCGGCGCGCGATGTCAGCGGCGACTTCTACGACGTCCTCAAAGTGTCTGACCATACGTTTTATGTGCTGATAGGGGATGTCTCCAACAAAGGCGTTCCTGCCGCGCTGGTCATGTCAGCGTGTTCAGGCATTGTCAAAACGATCATTGAGTCCGACCCCCAGATATCCGTTTCCGCCCTTGCAGGGCGCGTCAACGAACTGCTTGGGCAGGGGATCATCAAGGACCGCGAGATGTTCGTGACTCTATTCTTCTGCAAATTCGATCTGGTCGGCATGCGTCTGAGTTACTGCAACGCCGGTCACTTACCGGGTCTGTTCTGGAATGAAGAGACTCAATCGATAGAATCACTCTCGGCCGGTGGACCGATCATTGGCCAATTTCCGGGCATACGATTTAAAGAAGAAGATCGCCCGCTCCATAAGGACGATCGCCTGTTTTTATTCACCGATGGTCTGACCGAAGCTGAGGACGCATCGGGCCAGTTGTTCGGTCGCGAGCGCGCCGAACAAGTGTTGACCGCGGAGATCGATCTTCCCCCCAAGGATTTCTGTTTGCGCGTAAAAGAATGGGTCGATCGATTCTCTGAAGGAACGCAGGAAGATGCTCACGATGATTTCACCCTGTTGCAGGTGAAGGTGAACTGACCTATGCCCCACTATTCGTATCGCTATCCAACTCGCCTGGAATCAGAAGAGCGGATGCTCGACGATTTTGAAGCGGCGCTCAAAGAATGCGGGGTCCCCCTGGCCGAGTGCCGAGGGTTCTTACTTGCAGTCTCAGAAGCGTTTAACAACGCCATGGTCCACGGCAACCAGAGCGACCCATCGAAACAAGTTGTAGTCGGACTTGACGTTAAGGAAACCTCGATCTGTGCCGATATCCTCGACGAAGGACAAGGCGGTTTGGATAAACTCCGGGCTCGGAAACAGAGAGGTCTGTTGGCCGAAGGTGGACGAGGCGTCGATCTGATCGGGCACTTCGCCGATTCAGTCGAATACTCCCTGCATACCAGTGGGGGGCTCAGAGTTACGATTACGATTGCGCGACATAAAGTGCAGACAACTTTATAAATACATGCGGAGGACAGCATGGAGATGATAGTACGTGAAAAAGGTCCGGTGACGGTCATTCAGTTGACCGGGCGTCTCGACCTCGCCAGCGGCAGCTCGCTTAAAGAGCAGGTTAAAAAGCTTCTGGCCAAGAACGAAACGACCATCCACCTGAATCTTGCCCAGGTCGAGTTCATCAACAGCTCCGGTCTTGGCGCGTTGGTCTCGATCATGAAAGAGGTCAGACTGACCAAGGGCCGCTTGACCCTGTCCAATCTGGCCAGCTATGTCCAGGAGATCTTCGACATCACTCAGTTGTCGCACATCTTCGAGATCTACCAGACCGAAGACGAGGCGCTGGCATCCTTCCAGGCCGTCGGCATTCGCTAAGCGTCAGGTCAGAAAACTCAAGGGGTAGCGACATGAGTCACGTGGTTGAAACTATTGGGGAACTGCTGTCTCGACTTCAGTCGCCCGACTTCTTTGAACGGGAAGCCGCCGTCAAGGAATTGGGACGGTATCGCGAAGATGAGGCGGTGGCAGGATTGGTCCTGGCGATCGAGGATCCCGATCTCGGTATTCGCGAACTGGCCGCCGATTTCCTGATTGAGATCAAGGGGAGGACCGCGTCTGAACTGCTCTGTCGGTTCCTGGCCCATCCTGACATTGGAACGCGCAACCTCGCCTCCGAGATACTCGTGCGGATCGGTTCTGAGGCCGTCCCTTCATTGATCGAGCATCTGGACGACGAGGACGCCGATGTCCGCAAGTTCGTTGTCGATATCCTCGGGCTGATCAGGGACGAGCAGGCGGTCGAGCCACTCTGCCGAAAACTCTGGGATGAGTGCAATAACGTTGTCTGTTCCTCCGCCGAGGCACTAGGTGAGATCGGCTCACCAAAAGCCGTTCCGCACTTGATCGCCGCCGGGGACAAGATCGACGATGTCCGCCTGCAATCAATTGAGGCGCTTGGCAAGATCGGGGACAAGTCCGCGCTTCCATACTTGTATCAATCACTCAAGGCCGATGATCCGGTAGTTCTGTACTCTGCGATGGAAGCAATTGGCGCCATTGGCAGACCCGAATCAGTTCAGCAGTTGCAGCCGTATTTGTCCCAGCCGGACCCGACCATCGCTGAAACGTGCCTCAACGCTATCATCACAATTAGCGTCCGTAACGACGGCTGCATCGGCTGTGATCTCCCGCTGGATCGCTTCACGACCTTTCTGTTCGATGGGATCAAGCGCGGAAACCGCGATCTCACCGAATTCACTCTCAAGCGACTTTCACATTGGTATGGCTCCGATGTCATACGTAGTCTGCTTAATGTCATTGAATACGTCGATGATGAAAAATTCCGGCGTGTCTCAGACGCTCTTTCGGAGATTGGCGCCCCCGCGGTTCCGCTGATTGTCGAAAAACTGCTGACAGCGGAAAAAGAAACCAAGATCAGGCTGTTGGACCTTCTCAAACAATGTCCCACAGCCGACGTCACCGCGGATCTGCTTAAGGTAGTAGAGGATCAGGATCCAGAAGTGCGCCAGAAAGTTGCCCACTTACTCGGTATCTCCGGCAATAACTCCGCGCTACCTGCGCTTAAGCGCCTGACTCATGACGCCAATGGTCACGTCCGTGCGGCCGGATATGCCGCGATCGGCTGGCTCGCCGGTGAGTCCGATGTCGAATTCATCATGAGCGGCCTGGAAGACAAGTATAACGATGTTCGCGAGGCCGCTGTTGGCGCTCTTATCATCATTGGCGGGGCCAAAGTGGTCGCCAAATTCACCGCCGACCTCTATCATCCGGATATCGACAGGCAACGACTGGCAGTGACTGCCTTAGGTTGGATCGGTGAGGCCGAAGTGATCGAGCCGCTGTTGCGTGCGTCGAACCATCCTGACCCGATGATCCGTAAGTCAGCGATCTCCTCGCTGTCGCGCATCGGCCAGATAGGCAGTGTTGAGCCGATCGTACTGGCGCTAAACGATGAGAATTCCGCCGTTCGCAAAGCTGCCGTCACCGCGCTCATCGCGCTGGAGCAGGAACGCTCGATAAATCATATCAAATTTTTGCTGGATGACCCGGATGTTTGGGTTCGCTACCATACGATCACGGCAATCGCCGATCTTGGTGTCGCGGCCAACGCCGATTACCTCCTTCCATTCCTTGATGATCCGCAGGACATCATTAAGATAGCGACCGCCAAAGCACTCGCCCTTTTAGGGGAGACCCGGGCTTTGCCAGCGCTCGAACGTCTGCGCAAAGAACGTAACCAGGACCTGGTAGCCGCGGTCAATCAGGCTGTGACTACTCTGGGGGGAAGAAAATGAGCCAACAGCCTTCACTGCTGGTCGTCGATGATGAACTACTGATTCGCGACCTGCTCTACGATTTTTTCACCGGCCAGGGCTGGTCCATTGCCGTTGCCGAAAACGGCGAAAAGGCTCTGCAGGTGATGAAGAACAAACCTATCGACATCGTCCTAACCGATGTTCGCATGCCGGAAATGGACGGCATGACACTGGTCAGCGAGCTTCGGCAACATCATCCGGAGATCCCTGTCGTCATCATGACCGGGTTTCCCTCCGTCGATAGCGCGGTTGGGGCACTCCGCAGCAGGGTATTCGACTACATTATCAAACCGTTCAATATCAACCAGCTATACAAAACGCTAGAGGCTGCGGTGAAAGAGACGCAGAAATAAGATGACAAAAAGGGGCTGCGCGCGAGGTATCTATGCTGGTAAACAATGAAGTCGAACTGGAGATGACGCCGGATGAATTCGTGATGATCCGCGACTTCATTCTGGAAAAAAGCGGCATCTACTTCGCTGAAAATAAGATGTATTTGGTACGTAACCGGTTAGCCAAGCGGATGGCTGAACTACAGATCAAAACTGTTCGCGACTATTTCTACCACGTCAAATACGATCTCTCCCTTCGAGAGTTCAATAAACTGATGGATCTCGTCACGACCAACGAGACGAGTTTCTTCCGCAACGAGCCGCAACTACTCTCCTTCTCCGACGAAGTGTTGCCATTGCTGGTCGAGGAGAAGATGAAAGAGCGCGGGTCGAAATCGCTTCGTATCTGGTCGGCCGGCTGTTCGACGGGGGAAGAACCGTATACGCTTGCCGTGATCGTACTCGAGTGTCTAAAATCGCTTGCGGGTTGGAATGTTGAGATAGTCGCCAACGACATCTCCGAACAGGTCCTGCAAAAAGCACGTCAGGGCGAATACAGCGGTATCACCCTGCGAAATATCAAACCCGAACTCCTGGCCAGATACTTCACCAAGGATGGCGATTCGTATCGCGTAAAGCCGGAGGTTCAGGCACTGGTGAAGTTCTCCCACATGAATCTCAACGATTCGCGCAAGATATCGGTTGTCTCCAACATGGACGCGATCTTTTGCCGAAACGTTATGATCTACTTCACTGAGGAAGTGAAGAAACAGCTGGTCCGGGGTTTCTACAACGCGCTCAGACCGGGCGGCTATTTCTATATAGGTCACGCTGAAACGCTGCATGGAGTATCCAAAGCGTTCAAACTGGTCTATTTCAAGAATGCCCTGGTCTACCAGAAGGAAGCGACGATCACGCCAGTCCGTTTGGAGACAGTGGCGCCACAGCCGGCAACGAATACCAGTTCCGCAGCTTCAGGAGCCGTAAGGGCGATGGATCTGCTGAGTAAGATAAAACCGATAGCGGTCAAGAAGTAAGAGGGATTGAGGGCAGGATCATGAACCAGACAATTCTGGTGGTCGATGACTCTCCGACGATCGTGAAGTTCGTCAGCTTCTCCCTGCGCAACGGCGGCTACAATGTCATAACCGCTTGCGACGGGATGGATGCTTTAGAGAAGATTTCGCGGTTGACCGAAGAAGTGCATCTGGTCATTACCGACCTGAATATGCCAAACCTGGATGGTTACAGCCTGATCGCGACACTGCGCCAAAATCCGCAGTATCGCCAGACGCCAATCATCATTCTGTCTTCAGAAGGAGGCGATGATGACCGTGAGCGAGGGCTCACCGTCGGGGCGACAGCCTATCTGGTCAAACCATTCAAATCATCGATTCTCCTGAATGAAGTGAGCAAAGTACTGCAGTTGCGTGCGGGGGCACCCGCCTAAGAGGAGCGAGTATGTCTGACCTAAAGATTATTGCGGTCGATGATAGTCCGACCATGCGCCGGATCATCATCAATACCCTGAAGCGGGCTGGATTTGAAAACGTCATTGAGGCCACGGACGGCAAGGATGCGCTGGCCAAGATGAAAGTCGAGCAGGTCAATTTCGTTATTACCGACTGGAATATGCCGGAAATGGATGGCCTGACATTTGTCACACAGATCCGGTCGACTGATGAATTCAAAAGCCTTCCGGTCCTGATGGTAACCACGCGGTCAGTAAAAGAGGACATCGTGGAAGCCATGAAGGCCGGGGTGAACAACTACATCGTGAAGCCGTTCACACCGGAAACCCTCAAAGCCAAGATCGATCAGATCCTGGCCGGTTGACACAACGGAAGGCAGGCAACAAGCAATGACGAATTCAAACGACCTCCAATTTCGCATCCAGGAAGAACTCCAGGAGCTGACCCTGTCGGTCTGTGGGTTGATCGAGAACTTCCATCGCCTCAAAAACCCGCTGGTCGAGTCCCGGGACAAGGTCCCTCAGGCGACCGACCAACTGGACAAGATCACCGAACAAACGGAAGCCGCCGCGCACCGGATGCTCGACATGATCGAGCAGATCACCCAGCGCGAGGAACAGGTTATCGCGGGTCTAGGCCAGATAAGTCAACTCGCGGCCACCGGCGACCATGCTCCCATTTCCGGACTGGCAAAAGAGTTAAGCGGCAAAGCCAATACAACTCTGAATGACGCGTTCACCATTATGAACACGCTGCAGTTCCAGGATATCACCTCTCAGCAGATGGACCACGCCGCGGCCCTGCTCGAGGATATCGAGACCAAACTGCACACTATTCTGCAGATCATCGGAGGGGAGGAGTTCCGGGGGACTATGGCGCAACCGCGGGTTCACAAGGAACGCGCGTATGATCCCCACGCTGAAATGAAGGACAACCACGCCAAGCAGTCTGATATTGATAATCTGTTTTTGGCGACCAAGAAGAAATAGGAACCGGGCTATGGCGAACGATATCGACCTCGACGAGATGAAGGAGATCATCGACGATTTTCTGGTCGAAGCTGATGAACTGCTGCACTCGCTCGACACCAATCTGGTCAAGCTGGAAGCGACGCCGAACGACCTCAATCTGCTCAACGAGATATTTCGGGCCGCGCATACCATTAAAGGGACATCGAGCTTCCTCGGTTTTGAGCAGGTTACCAGCCTGACTCACAAGATGGAAGATGTGCTGAACAAACTCCGTAAGGCGGAAATGGTCGTCACTCCTTCCATAATGGATCTTCTCCTGGAATCACTGGACATGCTCAAGGTTCTTATCGCGAATGTCCATGAGTCGAATTTCGAAGAAGTTGAGATCGAAGGATTGATCGCCTCGCTGGTCGCGGCACAAGAAGGTCAGGCTCGTACCTCCGATGCCGTTGTCGAGACTCCAGTGGTCATCCAGCCGGCGCCGCTTGCGGACCTAGCGCGGGAACCGATCACCGTGACCGAAGCGTTACAGTCGACCCCGCAAGTTCCACCCGCGCCAATAGCGAGTGTTTCCACAGGCGCCGCTGAGGCGGTGAATTCCAAGACGACCCTCAAGAAACCCTCGCCGGATGGCAAGAAGTCCGCAGGCGATCAGACGATTCGAGTGGATGTCGATCGCCTTGACTCTTTGATGAACCTTATGGGTGAGTTGGTCCTCGGACGAAATGCGCTGGTCCAGACGGTTGGAAAGGTGGCCGCAGAAGACAGCAATTCGCAGCATGTCGAACAATTGAACCAGGCGGCGGCTTCGCTCAATTACATTACGACCGAACTTCAGATGGCCGTCATGAAAATGCGCATGCAGCCGGTTGGAAAGGTCTTCAGCAAGTTCCCCCGTCTGGTTCGCGACCTCACGCGTGACAACGGCAAACAGATCGAATTGCTCATGTCCGGCGAAGAGACCGAACTTGACAAGTCAGTGATCGAGGAGATCGGCGATCCGTTGGTTCACATTATCAGAAACTCGTGCGACCACGGCATTGAAATGCCGGATGTCCGCGTTGCCAAGGGAAAACCCGTTAAGGGAACCGTTTCGCTGGCCGCCTGTCAGGAAGGCTCGAATATAGTTATTCGCATTAGAGATGACGGCAAGGGGCTTGATGTCGTCGCGATTCGCGACAAAGCAGTCGAGCGTGGCCTGGCCACACGCGCCGAAGTCGACAAACTCCCCGACAAAGAGGTCTTCCGCTACATCTTCGAGGCCGGACTTTCGACCGCTAAAGTGGTTTCGGATGTTTCCGGCCGTGGAGTCGGAATGGATGTGGTCCGGACAAACATCGAGAAGCTTAACGGAATGATCGAGCTCGACTCAAAGATCGATCAGGGGACGACGATCACCATAAAGCTCCCTCTGACCCTGGCGATCCTTCAGGGCCTGTTGATCGAATCGGACAAAGAGATTTACATTCTGCCACTGTCCTCCGTCGTCGAAACGGTTAAGACCGCGCAATCCGATGTCAGCTACATCAACCGTCGACCGGTGCTTCGGCTCCGTGACGAGATTATCCCGATAATCAATCTCGGTCAGACCCTTAGACGATCCAAAGGCAATCTGGTGTTGGCCGAAAAGCCGTACATTGTAGTCGTTGGATTGGCCGATCAAAAACTTGGCATCAATATGGATCGTTTCCTTGGTCAGGAAGAGGTAGTCATCAAGTCGCTTGGTTCTTATCTCGGGACGACCGAAGGTGTCGCTGGTGCGACAATTCTGGGAGATGGACGTATCCGGTTGATCATTGATCTGATCGGCTTGTTCAATTTGGCCAAGAAAAACGCATAGGGAGAGCTCTCATGGCGACCGAGGCTCTCAGCCCATGCATCCGGATCCTGGTAGTGGATGATTCCGCGTTCATGCGGAAAGCCATTACCATGATGCTGGAATCGGACCCTCTCCTCAAGGTCATCGGGACCGCCCGTGACGGCGAAGAAGGGGTCGAGAAGGTTCGGCTGCTCAAGCCCGACCTGGTCACCATGGATATCGAGATGCCACGGATGGATGGTCTCGCCGCGTTGCGTGAGATCATGCTCAAGAACCCCGTTCCGGTAATGATGGTTTCTTCGCTTACGACTTCTGGCGCTCAGGCAACACTTGAAGCACTTGACCTAGGCGCGGTGGATTTCATCCCCAAGCAAATGTCATACGTCAGCCTTGATATCGTAAAGATCAAGGAAGACCTGATTGCCAAGATCAAGGATATTGCACGGCGCAAGCATATCCTCATGTCGCGACACCGCCAGCGCCAGTTCTCGCAGATCGGCAAGGGAGGGGGCGAACCCTCGCCATTGACGACAGTCATGGCTTCAGCATCGGTCCAGCTCCCTATCAAAAAGCGACAGCACCAGATCGGTCTCGTGGCGATCGGTTCGTCCACCGGCGGGCCACCTGCGCTCCAGTCCGTCATTACTAAGTTGCCACGAAATCTGCCAGTCGGAGTCGTTATAGCGCAGCATATGCCGCCTATGTTCACCAAGTCGCTGGCCGAAAGACTCAATACTGTGTCTACCCTGAATGTTCGGGAGGCCAAAGATGGAGACCGGATAGAAGCCGGCGTAGTGCTCATTGCGCCCGGCGGACGTCACCTGACGGTAAAACGTCGAGGCGGACAGGTCTTTGCCAGTGTCTCTGACGAGCCAGCCACAACTCTCTACAAGCCATGCGTGGATGTTATGCTGAACTCTGTAGCCGAGACATATGGCGCCCAGACCATGGGAGTTATCCTGACCGGCATGGGGAATAACGGCATTCACGGAGTTCGTCTGATCAAGTCCAAAGGCGGGGTGGTCATTGCTCAAAATGAGCAAACCTGCGTGGTCTACGGCATGCCCCGAGCGGTCATTGAGGCCGGAGTAGCAGACCATATAGCCCCCATTGAATCGGTTGCCGCCGAGATCACCAGTTACTTCTAAGTTAAAGTTTTTGTTGAATCTACGAGCTTCCTCGGCTACCCTTCCGGCTAGCTTGAAGGAACGCATGCTCATGGACGAGATCAGAGACGCAGCCTCACCTGTGACGCTCGAATCGGATGAACTGCATCGGTTTACCGAGTCGTACGCGTCGTTTACCCGCATCATAAATAGTCTGCAGCGTCAGTATCTTGAGCTTAAAGACGAATTCTCCAGTCAGAATGCCGAGTTGACCGCAACCAATCAAAAATTGGCCGAGATGACCCAGCAAAACCTGGCTGTCTCAGAGTTTCTGCATCGGATTCTGACCTCCGTTTCAGTTGGGATCATCGCGGTCGACCAGCATGGACGGATATCGCAATTCAATCCGGCCGCGTCGCAGTTGCTGGGCATTTCTGCCAAGCAAGCAATGGGGAAGCCCTACCGCGAGGTCTTGCCTCCGGGCGCCCCGGTCAGCGCCAACGCACTTCGCACCGCCGAAAGCGGCAAAACCGTGGATTCGGTCGAGAAGCACCTGGAACTCTCCGGCGGTACCAAACTCTCGGTCTCAGTTTCTACCGCATTGCTCAAAGATGACTCGGGAAGGTCGGTGGGGGCGGTTGAAGTGTTTCAGGATCTGACCCGAGTAAAGCGGATCGAGCAGGAGTTGAATCGCCTGACCACGCTGGCGGCTCTGGGTGAAATGGCCGCCACCATTGCGCATGAGGTTCGCAACCCACTGGCCGGGATAGGCGGCTTCGCCGCATTGCTAAAACGTGACCTGAACATTGATGACCCCAAGCAGAAGCTTGCGGATAAGATCATCGCGGGTGTTGAGAGTCTCAACCGTACAGTGACCACTCTGCTGAATTACACTCGATTCGAAGAGGTCAACAAAGAAGACCTTACCTACACTGAATTCGTCCAACGATCACTTGACCAGTTTCGATTCGACAATGGCGAGCGGCTCCGTCAGGTTACCCTTGACCTGACTCCTGATGCCAGCAGCTATGCCGCCAAAGCGCACATCGATCCAATGTTGGTGCGGCAGCTTCTTTTTAACCTGCTGACTAACGCCCTGGAAGCCTGTGGTGAAAAGGGGACCATCTCCATTACCACCCGCCGCTTGTCGAATAAAGATTCGGCTGAAAAGTACGCCGACAAGCTGCTGCTGGGACATACTGAATCGGTCATCGAAACTATCGTACACGATTCCGGTCCTGGTATTAATCCTCAAGTCGTTGACAAGATTTTCTCTCCATTCTTCACTACCAAAAGTACCGGCACCGGGCTGGGATTGGCTGTGAGTTGGAAGATAGCCAAGGCGCATGGGGGAGAGATCATCGCTGATAATCACCCCTCGGGAGGCGCCCGCTTTACGTTCGTTATTCCCGCGAAGATTGACCACGTTGACATGGAGCATTCAGAATGAAGTATTCTGTACTGATCGTGGATGATGATAAATTGGTGAATGAGTTCCTGACCGAAACACTGACCCGCGCCGGCTATGGTTGCGTCTCCGCCTTTTCCGGCGAAGAAGCGATCAATCGGTTCAAAGCACAGACGTTCGATATCGTGCTGACCGACCTCAAAATGCGGGAAATGGACGGCCTCACCTTACTTCACCAGATCAAGACGATCTCGCCTGACACGACTGCCATCATGATGACAGCGTACGGCACGGTTGAGACGGCGGTTAAAGCGATCAAGCTTGGAGCGTATGACTTTTTGCTCAAGCCGGTCTCGCCGGAAGCACTTGAGCATATCCTGTCTCGGGTGACTGAGGTTCTGGAACTTCGTTCTCAGAACAAGATCATGCAGGCGGACCTGGCCCACAAATTCCAGAATATCATTGGCAAATCTAAGATCATGAAAGAGATCTTCGACCTCATCCAGTCTGTCGCCAATGCGCGCTCAACTGTCATGATAACCGGCGCATCAGGGACTGGAAAAGAGATGGTGGCCCGCGCTATTCACTTTGCGTCCAATCGAGCGCAGAATCCGTTCATCAAACTGAATTGCGCCGCTCTTCCCGAAAACCTGGTCGAAGCGGAGCTCTTCGGGTATGAAAAGGGAGCGTTCACTGACGCTAAGAAAACCAATCGTGGCCGTTTCGAATTGGCCGATGGCGGTACCTTGTTGCTGGATGAAATATCGGAGATGCCTTTGAATCTCCAGAGCAAGCTGCTTCGCGTCATCCAGGAGCGCGAGTTCGAGCGGGTCGGGTCAAGCCAGACGATCTCTGTCGATGTCCGCATCATTGCCACCTCAAACCGAAATCTCAAAGAGTACATTTCGCAGGGACTCTTCCGTGAAGATCTATTCTATCGCCTGAACGTTATTCCGATCTATTTGCCGCCGTTGGCTGACCGCAAGGAAGATATCCCGGCGTTGACCCAGCACTTCATCGAGAAATACAACGTCGAAAACGGGCGCAGTATTACCAGGATCGACGAATCTGTGATGCGGATGTTCCTCCGGTACCACTGGCCCGGCAATGTCCGTGAGCTGGAAAATATGCTGGAGCGCGCGGTGGTGACGTGCAAATCGGACATTCTGACCGATGATGACTTCCCGACCGAACTCGCCCTTGGTCCCGTAGCCGACGACCTCCCACCGCTGAAGGTCCCCATGAAGCTGGAAGAGGGGAGCAAGTACCTGATTCTCAAGACCCTGGAGAAGTTCAACGGGAACAAGACCAAGGCCGCCGAAGCGCTTGGAATCACTACCCGTACCATTCGCAACAAGTTGGCCGAATATCAGATGGAGCAAACCAACTGATCCAGAACTGCTATTGACCATTTAGGGCCCGCCTCGGCGGGCCCTTTTCTTTATACGGAACCATTTGCCTGATAAACATTTGAGCAGATTCTGCCGATAGTGTAAAAGACCGGTGTTCGACGGGTAATTCCGCCCGTTAATCCCGTTCGGTAAACGACCACTATGGATCTCGCTACTATAATTGGGCTCGTACTGGCCTTTGGCGCAGTTGTCGGTTCTTTCATTATGGAAGGTGGGCATCTCGATGCCATTTTCCTCTTTCCGCCTATGCTTATCGTCATTGGCGGAACGCTTGGTGCGACTATCGTAACCACTTCGTTTGGGACTGTCGTTCAAGTCCCGAATTACTTAAAACTCGCTTTCTCCGGTCGTACGCACCGCCTGACTGACTCAATTGACACTATCGTCCGTCTCGCTGAAAAAGCTCGTCGCGAGGGAATACTCGGCCTCGACGCGCATATCAAAGACTTCTCCGACCCGTTCTTCCGGAAAGCCCTGCAATTGGTGGTTGATGGTACTGAGGTCACCGCGTTGCGCGAGATCCTTGAGACTGAGATCGCCTACATGGAAGAGCGACACAAAAAGGGAATCGCCTTCTTCCAGAAGGCGGGTGGTTTCGCCCCAACGCTGGGTATCTTGGGTACCGTACTCGGCCTGATCCATACGCTTGGCAACACTTCCGATGCATCCAAGATGGCAACCTCGATTGCCGCTGCCTTTATCGCCACGCTTTGGGGAGTTGGATTGGCCAACCTCTTTTTCCTGCCGGTCTCTGATAAACTGAGGCTCCGCCACGAAGAGGAGATGGTTCATCTGGAACTGGTGGTGGAAGGCATGGCCGCGATACAGTCCGGTGAGAATCCTCGCAATATCCGCACTCGTCTGCTCGCCTTTATCTCTCCCAAACATCGCGACCTGGAGGAGTAGTCGTGCCGAAGCGCAGACGCTCCAGCGGCGATCACGAAAACCTTGAGCGGTGGCTCCTGACCTATGCCGACCTGATCACGCTCTTGCTGGCGTTTTTTGTCGTCATGTATTCGATGTCCCGGGTCGACGCGAAGAAATTTGGCAAGATGGCTGAGGCATTGAACGGCGTGCTCAAGGGCGGTGACCAGATCATCAAGAACGAGACCGAATCGCGCAAGACCGGACACGGTCTGCTGCAACTCGGCAATCTGAAAATGATCCAGCAGCAGATCGAGGAACGCTTCAAAGAGATCAATCGCCAGGGGGAGATAAAGTCGGAATTGACTGAACGCGGCCTGGTCGTGCATATCATGGAATCGGCGCTGTTTGGCGAGGCCTCGGCCGACCTCAAGACCCGAGCGTTGGAGATACTTGACCTGATAGCCGACAAGGTCCGTCCCCTGCCGAACCATGTACGGATCGAAGGGCACACCGATGACCGGCCGATCAATACTATCGTCTATCCGTCCAACTGGGAGCTTTCATCAGCTCGTGCCACTGCGGTGGTGCGCTATTTGACCGGACTCCACGGTATCGCGCCGGACCGCATCTCCGCTCTAGGCTACGGCGAATACAGGCCGATCAGTCCAAACAACTCCATCGAAAACCGAGCACAGAACCGACGCGTGGATATTGTCATCCTGACAATGGAACTGACGATCCAGGAGCCGTCTTCGGAATACTACTACGGCGAGAAACCGAAGCCCGACACACTCACTACTGCCCAGCAAGTAATTCCCGCTCCGGTCGGAAACGATTTCCCACAAGCCCCGCTTAATTGGCAACAACTCGACAGTATTCGCACCGCAACTCCTTAGTAATCAACACACATCACCATTTTTCGCGCTTTTGGCACCGGCCTTGCAATTGACAACGTCGGAAACATACGGCTATGAGTGCATAATGGAAAACGGACTGTCAAAATTCCTCTTCACCAAGATGGGCGTGCCCAACTTCGCGAAGTACCTGGACCTGGGGTCTTTCCGCCAGAAGCTTATCTCCGGCAATATGGCCAATGCGGCCACTCCCGGTTACGAAGCACAGGGAATGGACTTCGAGCGCGAATACCAGCGCCTGACCGGTCAGACTAACCATCTGTCCGGCACACTCACTAACCAGTACCACATTCCGCTCGGTGAGCACAAAGCCAAGCCGCCACGGATCGAAATGGAAAAGATCAAAGATGGCGAGGTCAATTCAGTTGATATCGATGAAGAGGTCGCCAACCTGGCTCAGAATGAATTGCAGTTCACTATTGGGGCTGAACTGCTGAAGAGAAAATTCGACTCGATGCGCAACGCGATAACCAGCAAGTAAGGATAGAGCAATGGCCGGAATACTTCATGCGATCCAGTTATCAGCCAAAGGGCTGACTATCCAGCGCAAGAAAATGAACATCGTCGCCGAGAATCTGGCGAACGCTGAAACGACCAAAACCGCCGATGGTGGCCCGTACCAGCGGAAACGACTCTTGGTCAGGGAAGCCACGGAGCCAGGGAATTTCGATTCCTTCCTGCGCCAGGCCGATACGCCACTGGCACGTACGCACCCGGAACACAAGCTTGGCAAGTCACTCAAGGTAAAGGAAGAGACCGATCTGGCGTCGGTCGAAGGTCGACAGGTCGAGCAAAAAGATGCCTTCAAGCTTATCTATGATCCTACTCATCCGGAAGCGGACGAAGAGGGTTACGTCAAATTGCCGGATATCGACATCATCACTGAGATGGTCGATATGATGGTCGCGAGCCGTGCGTATGAAGCGAACACGACCGCGATCGCTGCCTCCAAGAAAATGGTCAAAGATGCTCTGGAAATATAGAGGTGTGAGGTAAACAAGGATGAAGATCAATCCAGTCGGGATACAGTCGTATCAGCAGGTGCCCAAGCGCGATGAGAATGCCGCGGCGGTGCCATATCAAGACGAGGCGGCCTCGGTCTCGATCGAACCAAAGAACGCGTCGCTTGCGTCGACCGTCTCGGTCAAAGCCAAGTCCGGCGACTACGCCGAAACGCTGTCGACCGAGGAACGTCGAGCGCTCGAACTGGTTTTTGCGCGCTTCAAAGAAACCGGTCGCTTTGGCCGGGTGGATGGCGAAAAAGTAGAGAGCGGCCTCGGGCAGCTCATCGATGTGAAAGTCTGATATGAGTTCAATTATCTCCAACTCCAGTCGTGTTGTTCCTGGCCTGATTGAACCGCCGGGCGGCCGTGTGATCCTTGAACAGGTCACGCCGCCCGACGGTCAGGCAAATCCGCTTGGATCACCCTTGGGCAATTCGACGGTTGACCAGCCAAATTTCGGCGACCTCCTGTCCAACGCGATCAATTCTGTGAATGATCTGCAGCGACAGGCGGGAGCCGCGCAGGAAGCGCTTTTGGCGGGCGAACCGGTTGAATTGCACGATGTGATGATCAAGGCGGAACAGGCCGGACTTGCGCTCGACTTGACCCTGGAGATTCGAAATAAGCTGATCAACGCATACAACGAGATCATGCGGATGCCAATGTAAGGCCAGGAACCTTTGGCCCGGCTATGGATGGCCGGCCATGATCGACACATAGGATTGAGTATGGGAAGCTTTAAGGACATTTTTAAGAACTTCTCCGGAGTGGTCGGACGAATGACTCCGAGCCAGGTGATGATGCTGTTCGGCATCGTCGCCGGGACCATTGTTGGAGCTGTCTTCCTGATCGGATGGGTGAACAACGTCACCTACTCCCGACTGTATTCCAACCTCGAAGAGAGCGAAGCCGGCGAGGTGATCAATTATCTCAATGATAATAAGATCCCCTACAAGCTGGCCGATGGCGGGAAGTCTGTCGAGATCCCCGCTGACGATGTCTACAAGACACGCATTTCGCTTGCCGCCGAGGGTCTCCCGCGCGCAGGGTCTATCGGCTATTCCATCTTTGACAAAAACAACCTCGGCATGACCGACTTCCTCCAGAATCTCAATTTCCGACGAGCTCTGGAAGGCGAGCTGACTCGAACTATCATGCAATTGTCCGAGGTTCAAGCCGCCCGCGTGCATATCGTCATTCCGAAAGATCGCCTTTTCAGAGAAGATAAGAAAGAAGCGACAGCCTCAGTGCTCCTGAAGCTCAAAGGACATTCGCAACTGGCTCGGCCCCAGATCGCCGGGATTTCCCACCTGGTCGCATCCTCTGTTGAGGGCCTGAGTCCCGAAAATATCACCATAGTCGACTACGAAGGAAACCTGATGTCCGGCGGCCGTAAGTCTGACCCGCTGGCGGGGCTTTCCACATCTCAACTTGAAGTGCGACAGAGTGTCGAGTCGTATCTGCAAGAGAAAGCGCAGTCTATGTTGGACGGCGTTTTGGGCAACGGCAAGGCTATCGTCCGCGTCACTGCTGACCTAAATTTCCAGCAGGTCGAGAAAACCGCGGAAACCTATGACCCGAACGCGCCGGTGATCCGCAGTGAAGAACGGACCAAGAATACCAACGCTTCGACCGACAAAGCCGAACCACCCAACGAAAGCAATCAGCAGGAAAATTCAGAGACCATCGTCACCAATTATGAGATCAACAAGACGGTCGAACATATTATCAACGCCGTCGGAACGATTGACCGCCTTTCAGTAGCCGTCATGGTGGACGGCACCTACCAGATGCCCGAAGGTGGCGCGGGTGAAGGCGCTCCAGTCTATCAACCGCGCTCTCAGGATGAACTCGACAAACTGGCGGCCGTTGTCCGCAACGCCGTTGGTTTCCAGCAGCAGCGCAGCGACCAGATCGAGATGTTTAATATCCCGTTCGATCGTCAGGAGTTCCAGATGGAACAGGAACAGCTTGATACCATGTACCAGCGCGATTTCTACTGGGATATTGGCAAGAAGGTTGGCCTGGTCCTGCTCGCGATCTTCGTCTTCTTCTACCTGAAGGGGAAGATCAAGCGCCTCTTCAGCGGACTGGGGAATATGATGGCTCCGCACCCGGCAAACCGGCCCCGCCAATCACCCGGAGTGGAAGGGATCTCTGATGAGGAAGAACCCTCACCGATTGTACTCGAAAAACGAAAACCACGACTAGTTGACCATATGCAGCAAACGGCCAAGGAACGGCCCGATGAAGTGGCCAAAGTCATCAAGACCTTGATGATCGAGTAGAATGATGAATATGCAATTTGAAGAAATGTCACCTACCAGGAAAGCGGCAGTCGCCCTGGTCGCGTTCGGCCCCGAGGTCTCAGCGTTGGTCCTCAAGGGGATGAATGAAGCCGACCTTGAGAAACTGACAATTGAGATCGCAAATCTGCGCGATGTACCTCCTGAAGTTGAAGAAAAGGTCATCGAGGAATGTCAGCAGATCTTCATGGCGCGGCAGTATATTTCTCAGGGTGGTATAGATTTCGCCTCCCAGATCCTCGAGAAGGCAGTTGGGTCAAACAAAGCGCGTGAGATCATGCACCGCCTTGAATCATCGTTCAAGTCGCGCGGCTTTTCATTGCTCAAGGACATTGATCCCAAGCAACTGTCAGGCTTCTTTCAGAACGAGCATCCCCAGACGATCGCGCTGGTCATGACGCAACTTTCCTCGCAGCAGGCTGCTGCGGTTCTGTCTGAACTGACGCCCGAACTGCAGGCAGAAGTTGCTCTTCGCATCGCTACCATGGAAAAGATCTCGCCTGAGATTCTGAAAGAGATAGAGGCGACTCTTGAAGCCCACTTCGGCTCGGCCAGTACACGGGACTTGAGCGTCTCCGGCGGCGCCAAGGCTATTGCCGAAATCCTAAACTTAATAGACACAACGGCGGAGAAAAATATTCTCCAGTCACTCGAGGCGGAAGACGCCGATCTGGCCGCGGAGATAAAGAACATGATGTTCGTCTTCGACGACCTGATCCTGCTTGACGACCGCTCCATCCAGCGGGTCCTCAAAGAAGTGGAGACCAAGGATCTGTCGATCGCCCTCAAAGCGACCAGCGAAGAAGTTAAGAACAAGATATTCAGCAATGTCTCCGAGCGCGTCGCCGTCATGATTCGTGAAGAAATGGAATTCATGGGGCCGACCCGCCTCTCAGATGTCGAGGCCGCCCAGGGACGAATCGTCGAAACGGTACGCCGCCTGGAGGAAGAAGGCCAGGTCATTATCTCCGGCCGCGGTGGTAAGGAAGAAATCATTGTCTAAGATCATCCGCTTCTCAACTGAAGCGCCGGCGATCTTCATCGGCGAGAAACAGCTCGACCTGCAATCGGAATCCCGCGCCGAACAGAAGCTGGCGGCGCTATTCCCGCAGGTCAGCTTCATCACTGATCCGGATGGTGCCAGACTCATCCCTATCAAGGAAGTCTACAAGCTCGAGCAAGTTGTCGAGCGAATACAGGACGAATCTTACAAGGCCGGACAGAAACTGGGCTACTCCCAGGGACTGGAAAAGGGAAGAGACGAGGCCCGAAAGGTTCTCACTCAGCTCGATTTGGCGATTAAGGACGCTGTCCACCAGCGCGAAGTACTCCTTGAAGAAGCGCGTGAAAAGGTCCTGGACCTTGTCATGCAGATCAGTCGCAAGGTAACGTTTGACGCAATTGAGGTTGATAGGGAAGCCACTGTCACCATGATCTCGCGCATCATTGATACTCTGGTGGACCGCTCGCGACTCGTCATCAAAGTGCACCCGGACCACCTTCCGATCCTCGAACAAAATATCGAACGATTCCTGCAGAATTCGACGGCCATCAAAGAGTTGCGATTTGAGCCGGATCCGCGCGTTAAATTCGGCGGATGCTTCATTGAGACTCCGACCGGCGATATCGATGCCCGCCTCGACTCGCAATTTGAAGTCATTTCTGACGCCGTTCTCGGGGCCGAACAATCATGAGCTACATCGCCTACGACATGTATGCTGACAGGGTTGCCCGAGCCAACACGGTCAAGCATTTCGGTAAGGTCACTCAGGTTGTGGGGCTCGTCATTGAGTCTGCCGGTCCGGCCGTTTCAATCGGAAGACTCTGCAACATAGAAAATCGTGAGAGCGGAAGTACCGTTCAGGCGGAAGTTGTCGGATTTCGCGACAACCGCATCCTTCTAATGCCATATGGTCCGATCAGCGGCATTACTCCCGGCGCAATAGTCACGTCGACCTCAGACCAACTCCGCATACCCGTGGGGCCAGAACTCGTCGGAAGAGTCCTGGGAGGGCTGGGGCAGCCGATCGACGACAAAGGTCCTTTGGCTTGCCGATCGACGCGATCAATCGTCGCCAAGATTCTCCCGGCCATGCAACGCCGCCGCATCGCCGATCCCCTCTACACAGGAATCAAAGTTGTCGACCTGATGACCACCATTGGCAAAGGCCAACGTATGGGCGTCTTTGCTGGGTCCGGAGTCGGTAAATCAGTTACTCTTGGCATGATGGCGCGCGCATCAAACGCGGACATAAATGTTATCGCCTTGGTAGGCGAGCGTGGTCGCGAAGTACGCGAATTTATCGAACGAGACCTCGGCGCGGAAGGGATGAAACGATCGATCGTGGTCGCAGTTACTTCGGATCAACCCGCTCTGATCCGCATAAAGGGGGCAATGGTCGCCAGCGCAATCGCCGAGTATTTCCGCGATCAGGGGAAAGATGTCATGTTGCTGATGGATTCCGTCACTCGACTGGCCATGGCTCAGCGCGAAATAGGTCTTGCTGTGGGCGAGCCGCCGGCGACTAAAGGATACACGCCCTCGGTCTTTGCCATGCTCCCGACACTGCTCGAGCGTGCCGGCAACGCCGAACGGGGTTCAATCACCGGCTTCTATACGGTATTGGTCGAAGGAGACGACTTCAACGAGCCTATCTCTGATGCGGTCCGCTCGATCCTTGACGGCCACGTTGCCTTATCGCGTCGTCTCGCCGCGCTGAATCAGTACCCCGCGGTCGACGTGCTCGATTCAATCAGCCGTCTCATGAAAGATGTGTCCCCAGTTGAGGATGTTCAACTGGCCGCCAAAGTGCGAAAGACGTTGGCGACCTACCGTGAGGCTGAAGACCTAATCAATATCGGCGCCTATGTCAAGGGCTCGAACCCGAACATTGATTTCGCCATTTCTAAAATGGAAAAGCTCAACACCTTCTTCCGGCAGGGGATATACGAACTGGTTCCCCACACTGATGCCGTGGCGCAACTGCGCGCGATAATGGAAGGGTAAGGCTCGGTGAAGAAGTTTCGTTATCGCCTCGAACCCGTTCTCAGAATGAAAGAACATGTTGAGAAGCAGCGGCAGAAGGAGCACGCTGTTGCGCTCCAGCAGGTTTATATACAGCAGGATAAGCTGGCTTCAATCTCGGCCGAAAAACAGCAGATGATCGACGCCCAACGTGAGCGCATGACCGGTCCGCTTCGACCGCATCAACTTCTCATTGCTTCCCGTTATCTGGTAAAACTCAAACGAGATACTATTACTGGCTCTGAGCTTTTACGAGCACTGGAACGTGAGGCGGAGGTCCGCCGCAGCCGTCTTGTCGAGGCGACCAAACAGAAGAAGATCCACGAAAAACTCAAAGAGAAACTTCAGCAGCGCTTTGTCGCCGAGATCGAGACCCACGAAAAAAAAGAGCTCGACGAGATCGCGGTGAACGGATTCAGATTTCGACATAGGCAGTCGTAGCTGCCAGCACCTCCACCAACACAAAAGCCTCCTGAATGGGAGGCTTTTGGTCTTATGGAGAGTATGTCTGGCTGCGGAGTTACTTCATCAGCAGCATTTTCTTCGTCGCAACAAATCTGTCCGCTTGCAGGCGATAGAAATAGACTCCCGTTGCAAGTTGGTTCCCCGAAGATGATCGACCATCAAAAGTCACGCTGTGAGTGCCGGCGGTCATGGGGCCATCAGCCAATGTCCTCACCAGGCGACCGGTAATATCAAAGAGTTCTATCCGCACATCTGAGGCACGAGGGAGAGCGAACTGAATCACCGTGGATGGGTTGAACGGATTCGGATAGTTCTGGCCCAAGGCGAAATCACGCGGGAGTTGTGAGCCATCTGAGTCATCCACATCAGTCCCAACGGAAACCTGCACCGTACCGACATGATAGATCGGGTCAACCTGACGATTGCCATCCACCGAAGTCAGCACCAGGAAGGTTCCTTGTAATCCAGCGAAGGAAGCGGTATCAATCGTGATAAGCGTATCCGGTGTCGCCGGATCGATCGTGAACCATGCCTGCATTAAGCGTCCAGTTCCAGGAGATAAAGGATCTGCCTCACCAAATGTTATCTGTCCAAGGCATTGGTGCAGGACATTTGAATACTGTGTAAACTTGGTTTGAGCTGGTTCTGCGCGCATCCCAGCGAAAGAAAGTGAGTCGAAGGTCATTCGGCTCGTGCCCCAGGTCAGAGCGATTGAAACGTCGCGCGTGTCCCGTTCATTGTAAAGGTAGATATCAATGGCGACCGGTTGACCAGCGACTCCGTCCGTATCTGCCACCCATACTGAGTCGAATGACGGCGGATTCTCGGCAATATGCAGTATCCCCGCTTGAAACACGGGTGTAAACGATGACAGAGAAGGGAGAATGAAGCTGGTTCCGAAAGTTACATCCGGAGTCCAGGTCACGGAATCTATGGTAGCTGTCTGCGGCAAAACTGTCGGTTGCCAGGAGAAATAAATCTGACCCAATAGACCGCTACCCGGCGCGATAACATTTGCGCCTGTCTCCAATGCGGATACTGTCAAGATGCTACCGTCGGGACTGATACGTCTATTCAGAATGGCTCCCGTCGCCCTGCTTCCGACAAAGGAAAAAGAGTCGATCACGATTCCGGTTCCGTCATGTTGGACAGTCACTTCAAGTCCAATGAGATTCTCATCATTGGTGAAATAGACTGGCAGAATTCCTATCCCGGACACAAATGCCGCGACAGAATCTAGTCGCAGGGTATCCCTGACTCCCGGATCGGTTTGACCCTTTGAATCGAGACTAGCAATCAAGATGAGTGCCAGGAGCAGAACAAGTATTCGGATATTCTTTCGCATATTCAATCCCCGATGTACACCCATTAGAGCAAAATCCGTGCTGGGGGCGGTTTTACCGAAGTTCTGCAGAGGGGGCCAACTGACCCGGTGCAGGATTGTCATCTAAGTAGCTGTCCGCGAACGAACTCGCCATCTTTGCCAATATAGGGGAGAGCTTAGCATATTGCAACGCCGTTTTGGGTATGCATCGCGCTGCCTAACCTCATGGCTACTTGGGGTGCCTTAGCCGAAAGCCGTATCTCAATTCCAGCGGATCACTGCCGATGTTACCTCTATGGCAGCCGTTCGTACCTTTCGCCAAGCTGAGAGATGCAGCTACACCAAAGTCTGCTATCTGGCCGATGCCCTCAAATGCTTTGGCTTCAAGACTGACTGCGTTCTTTACATGCGCTGCAATGGCGAACCTTGTGACGAAGACCGATTCCACGAAGCAATGGACAAGCTGATCGACAAGGCTCGCGCCAAACACCAGAAGATCTCAATCGAGTAGTCAATCGGGAATTCCTTTCCCAACCCGCCACGCCAAGTCTTCCCAAAATCCTGAAATGCGGTCAGGACGAGGCCTCTCCTCACGCTCGTATCATATTGCTATTTAATATGTTAGCTGGTAGCCTCGGCATCTGGCACACCCGATGCTTAACAGTCATCGGAGAAATCTATGATTAAAGGCATGTATACATCCGCGTCCGGCATGATTCCGCGAGTCCAGCAGCAGGAGGCTATTGCCAACAATATTGCCAATGCTGCCAACGCCGGCTTCAAGAAGGACGACATCTTCGTTCGCGAACTGTCCAAGGCAGAGCGCAAGACCACCAAGACCGCAGCCGACTGGATGCAGCCTATGGTGACCAAAGCATTCACCGAACACACCCACGGCAGTCTCGACCGCACCAACAATCCGTTGGATCTCGCTATCGATGGAGAAGGGTTCTTCAGACTGCAATCTCCTGATGGCGTGGTAGCACTGACCCGCTCCGGCACCTTTCAGGTTTCCAGCAACGGCTTTCTCGTCTACCCCGGCGGCTACCAGTTGATGGGAGAATCCGGTCCTATCCAGGTCGGAACCAATGGCGGAACCGCCACGGTGACGCAATCCGGTGAAGTTGAGGTGGAAGGAACGGTTGTCGGTCGGGTTGTCCCGTACACTGTCGCCGATCTCAAGAAACTTGAGAAAGTCGGCGAAACACTGTTCGTCGCTCCTGAGGGAGTTGAATTGACCGCGGATCCCACGCCGTCGGTGCAGCAGGGATATCTCGAAAGCTCGAATGTCGACGTTATCACCGAGATGGTCGACATGATCGTGTCATATCGCATCTACGAAGCCAACGCCAAATCGCTGCAGACCCAGGATGCATCGCTGGACAATCTCTTCAACCGGGTAGCAGGCTCAAAATAGTAACGGAGAGAAGGGAAGAGGAATAAACAGATGATCAAAGCAATGCGCACAGCGGCATCGGGCATGTCTGCTCAGCAAATGAATGTTGACAACATTGCCAACAACCTGGCCAACGTCAACACCACCGGATTCAAGAAAGCCAAGCTAGAGTTTCAGGATGTTCTCTACCAGAACGTCCGACGTGCCGGCGTAGCCTCCGCGGTTGGCGCTCAAGTGCCGACGGGTCTGGCGATCGGTTACGGTACCAGACCATCAGCTACCGTCCGCGAGTTCACCACCGGTGACCTTTCGCAAACGGGTAACCCGCTTGACCTCGCTATTTCTGGCGACGGCTTCTTCCAGGTACAGCGCCCGGATGGTACCACCGCCTATACGCGCGATGGTGCGTTCAAGATCTCCGCCGACGGTCGGGTCGTCACCTCCGACGGCTACTTCCTGCTCCCCGAGATCACGATCCCTGAGGACGCCGTCTCTGTCGCGGTTGGTCAGGATGGTATAGTAGAAGTAATTCAGTTTGGTCAGGACACTCCAACTCAAATTGGTCAACTCGAGTTGGCGCGATTCATCAATCCCGCAGGCCTCACCGGTATCGGAAAAAACCTGATGACTCCGACTTCAGCCTCCGGAACGGCCACCACCAATACTCCCGGTCTGGGGGGCAATGGCACGATCGACCAAGGGTACCTGGAAATGTCCAACGTCTCCGTGGTCGATGAAATGGTCAACATGATCGTGGCGCAGCGCGCCTATGAGATAAACTCGAAGGCGATCCAGACCGCCGATGATATGGCTTCAATCGCCAACAACCTGAAGAGATAGCAATGAGATCACGCACGGCCACTATTCTGTTTGAACTCCTCCTGGTCCTGCTCCTGACCTCTCAGGTCAGTTGGGCGATCGATCCGGATGAAGCGATCCGTCAGATGGCTGTGCGAACTTTCGCGCTCGATACGGCTGTCAATAGGGTCGAAGTGCTCTCCAGTCAGATAAAAGCGTCTGATGTCGCGTTGACGGAACTCTCTCTTCGCCCCATTTCGCAGAAAGACCCCCTAGGCCTGTTTACTGTCGTTGCCACCGTCACTCGTGATGGTCGCATTCTTGAATGCGGTCAGGTCAGCCTGCGGATACACAAATTTGCCGAGGTTCTGGTCGCGCAGACATCCTTGCGCCGCCATGACCTCCCCTCGGAAACACAGTTCTCCCTTCAGCGGATGGACATCACCTCCCTGCTTGAGCAGCCGGTGTCGGCATTCGAGACCATAGAGGGTCTTCGGATGCGGCGAAATCTCGCCAAAGGTCAGATTCTTACCACCAGTGCAGTTGAGCCGGTGCCTGACATTGAAGTCGGGCGGGAGGTCTCCATCCAGTGTTCGAACGACCTGTTCACCATCGCCACCGCCGGTACCGCGCAACAGAGCGGACGGGTCGGTGATGTGATCAGGGTGAAGAATCGCACCTCCGGGAAGCTGGTGCAGGCTCGCATACTTGATAACTCAACGGTCGCTATCGCGCCGTAATTGCATAGGACGCAAGGAGTCGTTTCATGAAACTGACACGCATTATCATTCTGCTCATTATCCTGCTGCTTCTGCCATTTGCGCTGAAGACCAACGGCCAGGATTTTGGACGGGCCACTTCGTTGTACTCAGATGTCAAGGCGTACAATGTCGGTGATATTCTCACGGTCCTGATCTATGAGCAAAACACCGCTTCAAATCAGGTTGAAACCAAGACCGAGAAATCAACCAGCACCTCCACATCCGGTGGGCCGGGGACAGGACCACTCCTTCGCTTGATCCCCAGGTTCGGGCTTGATGCCGACAACAAGGCCGACTTCAACGGAAAAGGCGAGAATCTTCGTTCCGGCGTCCTCCGGGGGAAAA
Source organism: uncultured Ignavibacteriales bacterium (assembly GCA_964397415.1). Taxonomy (GTDB): domain Bacteria; phylum Zixibacteria; class MSB-5A5; order GN15; family FEB-12; genus FEB-12. Next base: position 321,269 of record CAYNIJ010000001.1, read on the forward strand.
TATCGGTTACCGTGGTTGGAAAGAAAGACAACGGTGACCTGCTTATCGAAGGCTCAAGGGTCATCGGTATCTCAGGCGACCGCGAGACGCTGACCCTGACCGGTATCGTCCGCCAGAAGGACATTAGCTCGGATAATACTATCGACTCCTACCAGATAGCCGATGCCGAGATTCACTATACCGGCAAAGGGAACGCCGACACCGCGTCGCGTCCCGGCTTTTTCACCCGCATCCTGAATTGGATATTCTAAAGGAGTCGACCATGCTTGAAAATATCCACGCCCGACTTCTCACGCCGTGCGGCCTGATCATCATGTTGATGATCTTCGCGATGCTCTGTCCCCAGGTAGATGCCGCTCAGGTACGGATAAAAGATTTATGCAGTTTTCAGAACAAGCAGGAAACGGACCTGATCGGATATGGCCTGGTAATCGGCCTCGATGGTACTGGTGACGGCAACGGCACTCAATTCACCATGCAATCCCTTTCCAACATGATGGAGCGAATGGGGCTGCAGGTCGAACCAAACAAGCTCAAAGTGAAGAATATCGCGGCCGTGATGGTCACGTCGCGAATTTCCTCGGATCTCGCCGAGGGTACGTACTTTGATGTGACAGTCTCATCGATCGGCGATGCCAGCTCATTGCAGGGCGGAATCCTTCTCATCACGCAACTGGCCGGTCCGGACGGTGTCGTTCGCGCCGTGGCCCAAGGCTCAATTTCCATCGGCGGATTCAATGTCCAGGTTGATGAAGGGAACAAGATCGTCAACAACTACACGCTGGTTGGACGGGTCCCCAATGGCGGTAAGATATCCAAACCGCTGAATCCGGTGCCGGGCTCGGATAAGACCGTTCTGCTCACGCTGTCTCAACCCGATATCACCACCGCCCAGCGCGTGGCTTCACGCATCAATATCGAATATGGCGACTACGCCAAGCCGGTCGATGCCGGCACCATACAGATCAGTATTCATGACACGATCGCCGAGCCGACCCGTCGCATGCGGTTCCTCTCGGACCTCGGCCAACTGACCGTCGAACCGGACCAGATCGCAAAGGTCGTTATCAATGAACGAACCGGGACCATTGTCGCCGGTCAGAACGTCATAATCGAGCCGGTCGCGATCGCACATGGGACGATCACCGTCAGCATTGATTCACGTCCCGTCATTTCTCAACCGGAGTCATTCGGCAAGGGAGAGACAGTCGTGACCAGGGATCCTGAGATCACTGTTAATGAAGAAAAAGCCCGTGTCGTGGAACTACCGGCATCGGTGAAGCTCTCTGATGTTGCGGCCGCATTAAACAAGATCGGGGCAACTCCGCGTGATATCGTTGCTATCTTCCAGGCCCTCAAGCAGGCGGGCGCTCTACGCTCCGAACTGGTCATCATGTAATGCGAAGCCTCGCGCCGACATCCGCACCGACTTCCCTTGATCAACTTAAGGGACAGGCAACCAGCTCTATTGAGCAGGAGAAGGCTCGCCTCAAGAAAGCGACCCAGGAATTCGAAGCATTCTTCCGCTATCAAATGATGAAAGCGATGCGGAAGACCATACCGGAGAATCCACTCTCCGAAGGACTGCCCATGAGCAGTTCACAAGGAAAAGATACGTTCCTCGACCTGATGGATATGGAGATCTCGCGGGCAGGGTCCGGCGGACATGGATCGATTGCGGATATCCTCTATCGCTCGACGGTCAAGCTGATCGAAGCCAAGTACGCCAAGACCGACGGTGTGGACCAGAGTGCGGTCTCCCAATTGCCGACACGAACCGTGAGACACATTCCGGTAAAGACAAAACCAAAACCAGTCGAACTCCCTAAGAAAGCGACACCGGTTCAAATTGAAACACAGCCGGAGATCGCCCCGTTGAAACCACGTGCGGCAACTTCGCACGACAAGATCATGGAAAAGTTTGGTCCTCTCATCGAGGCGGCCGCGGCCGAAACCAAGCTTGATTCAACTCTCATCGCTTCAGTCATCCATGCCGAATCGCGTGGCAACCCCAAGGCCGTCTCGCAAGCTGGAGCTAAAGGGCTGATGCAGTTAATGGATGCGACGGCCGAAGACCTCGGCGTGAAAGACTCACTCGACCCTGAGCAGAATATCATGGGGGGGAGCCGTTTCCTCAAGAAAATGATCGATCGCTACCAGGATATCAAACTCGCTCTGGCCGCCTACAATGCCGGACCGGGAAATGTTGACAAATACGGCGGACTGCCGCCATTCGAAGAAACACAGAATTACGTCGACAAGGTGATGGCTCTGTTCGAAGGCACGACCGAGTCGCCTAAAGTTCCCTAAGAATCAACCGATAACGGACTTACAGGAAAGTGTATTGACCATAGGATATGATCAACCAATTGATTGACATCATCAGCAAGGAAGCTGCTCTATTTGAATCCTTCCTCGAGTTGCTTCAGCGCCAGAAAGAGATGTTGGTAACCAATGATCTCATCGGGCTGCAGGAAGTCACCGAGCGACAGCATGAGAAACTCACCGAGAGCCGCATCCTCAACAAGCAGCGCGAAACGCTGGTCGCGCAGATCAAAGCCGCACGGGCGATCGATGGCGATCTGACAGTCAGCCGTCTGCTTGAATTGGTTGACCAGAACGAGGCGCAGCAACTTCGCCAGCTTCGCGACATCATTGTCGAACTCAATCAGAAGATCAATGACTCTCGCAATACCAATGCCATGCTTTTGAATCAGTCACGCGAATTCGTGGCCAAAACCATGGCGATGCTATCCAAGATGAACAACCCGGAGCCGACTTACAGCTCCAAAATGACCGACCACGACCCAGCGCGTCCGATCGCCATGGATAGGAGAGCCTAATGCCAGGTCTGTTCCAGGGATTGGAGATCGGGAAGCGTGCGCTCTTAACGCACCAGCTGAATCTGCAGACGATCGGCCACAACATTTCCAACGTCAACACGCCGGGGTACAGTCGCCAGCGGGTCAATATTACTTCGACGAGTCCCGAACAACAAGCGTACGGCTCCATTGGCACAGGCGTCACCGCCCAGGATATCCGCCATGCGCGCGACTATTTCCTCAGCCAGCAATACCGCCAGGCGACCAAGTCGCTTGGCCAATGGTCATACAAACATAAAACTATGACCCAGGTCGAATCGGTCTTCAATGAACCGCAATCTGACTCGGTGTCGGATCTTCTGGACGGTTTTTGGAACGCCTGGTCCGATCTATCGACTCAAGCTTCGAGCACCAACGCCGCGACTGCTCGCACCAACGTGCTGGGTGAAGCGACCAAGCTGGTCAACGGCCTGCATGAACTCGCCGGACGACTCCAGAATCTGCGCGATTCCGTCGACCAGGACCTGCAGAACTACACTAACGAGATAAACAAGTATACTGCCGAGATAGCCCAGCTCAACCAGCAGATAGCCGGAGCGGAATTGGGCGGCCAGCCCGCCAACGACCTCCGCGATCAGCGCGACCTGTTGACCGACCAGTTGGCCTCGATGATAGATGTTCGTGTGACCGAAAAGCCGAACGGCACGACGCTTGTCTCCATGGGAGCCATGGTCCTGGTTGATTCGTCAGATAATTTCCCCATTGGCTCCAATGTGGTCAACCGGGACGGGCACCCGATACACGAATTGGTCTGGAAGGGGACACAGGTCAAGCTAACCAACCTGAACGGTGAACTGCATGGACTTATTGAATCGCGGGATAAGATACTGCCGCGATATATTGATGAACTCAACACGTTGACCCGTACGATCATCGAACAGGTCAACTCAATTCATATGTCAGGATATGGTGCCGCCGACAGCACCGATGTCCCATTCTTTGATCCCAACTTCACCGAAGCTGCAACCATTCGTATCAACCAGGTGATCCTGCAGGATGCGAATAAGATCGCGGCTTCCTCGACTCCATCCCCGGCGTTCGACAACGCTATCGCGCTTGCGATATCCGAACTTCGCAACGTGCAGGTAATGGATCGGAACACGATAACCATGGGTGATTACTACACCAGCCTGGTCGGAAAACTTGGGATCGAAACCAGCGAAGCGTCGGCTTTCAGTCAGAACTATGAATTACTCGTCCAACAAGTGGATAATTCGCGGCAATCGGTGCAGGGCGTCTCTCTGGATGAGGAGATGGCCAATATGATCAAGTACCAGCATGCGTACGACGCGGCCGCGCGCGTGATCACCACCATGGACGAGGCACTGGATACCGTTATCCATGGAATGGGAACGGTAGGCCGATAAATCATGGCCGTTTTTGAACGCGGCCATCCACGGAGGGTAACGTGCTTATTCTAACAAGGAAGTTAGGAGAGTCGATCACGATCGGAGACGAAATTCGCGTCTCCGTACTCGGGATCAGAGGTCGCCAGGTCCGCCTGGGGATCGAGGCTCCCGCAAAAGTGGTCGTCCATCGTGAGGAGATCTATGTCAAGATCCAGGAAGAGAACCGCAAGGCTTCCAAAGGGTCTAAGAATGATCTGCTCGGTATGGTCAACATGATCAAAGGGAAGATCAAAGGCGATGCGTCGACCGACAAGCAGGCGACCATCGATTACAAAGACAACCCGCACTCGGATCGCCGCAAAGAGCGGCCTGACGCGGAGTAGTTCCTGGGTAGCTCAGGCAGCGGTCAAGGGATACTAAGATGCGTGTCACAAACCAAATGATGTCCAGCCGGGTGGTGTTCAATCTGCAGCGCTCAATGCAGCGGTATATCACCTTGCAGACTAATATGTCGACTGGTCGGCGCATCAACGCGCCGTCGGATGATCCGGTCGGGACTGTGCGCGATCTCAATTACCGGACTGAACTGAATGAACTGAGTCAGTGGCAGAAGAATATCGGCCAGGCGCAAAACTGGACGAACAACTATGACACTATTCTCGGAGACACCAAGGATTTCGTGTCAAGCGCCCGCGAGATCGCGGTCGCTATGGCTGATGGTACTTACGATGCCGCCTCGCGACAGGCCTCGGCTAGTGAAGTAGATTCGATCATTGACCAGATTCTGCAGATGGCCAATAGCGAATTGGAAGGCCGCCGGGTCTTCGGTGGCAATATCACCCAGCGCGCTCCTTTTCAGCGTTCGGCTGCGGGGGTAATGTATCGCGGCGACAACGGCAAGATCGAGTTCGAGATCGAATCCGGGCAGCGAGCTCAGGTTAATTTCAGCGGCCAGGAGATCTTCCTCAAGCAATTGTCCACTCTCGGCGAAACCTCCGACCTGAATGTTGGGGTGAGTGCGACCACGCAACTGGGAAACCTGCACAACGGCGACGGTATCGATTTGACCGCCGCGGGGTTCGTGATTACCGATAGCAACACAGGTCTGTCGGCCACCATTGATCTTTCCGCCCAAGCGGCAAACGCGACCGTGGCAGATATGCTCACCGCTATCAACACGCAGTTGACCGCGGCTGGGATAACCAATCTCACGGCTCAGATTAATAGCTCCAAGACGGGGATCGGCTTCGACACTACGCATAATGGCCTGGTGAGTGGAGGAACCAACCTTGGCGACCTTCGCCAGGGACTGGGGATCGACCTCAATCCGGGGACAATTCGCGTCACCGACGGTGCGCTTCTGGATATGACCGTTGACCTCTCTGGAACTGTGACCCTTAACGACATCATCACGAGATTCAATACACAGATCGCAGGGCAGGGGATATCCAATGTCTCCATGTCCATCAACCCGGCTGGAACCGGGCTTCAGATAGTTGATACCAATGGCACGCCGTTGGGTCTGCAAATACTTGATACGTCAGACATGGAACAGACCGCGACCGGTCTGGGCATCAATGGTTCAGTCGGTGCACAGCTGATCGGCGCTGACCTGGACCCACGCGTTCGCTTCACCATCACAGAGACCACTGGTACTACTGCGACGGACCTCGGGATCCGCGCCGAATTCACCACCGATTATCACGGTGACGATATCGACGCCCGCCTCATCGCGACGTCTTTGTTGTCCGAACTCGATTCAGGACTAGGCTATACTCAAGGTTCATTCAAGCTGACGCAAGGGGATATGGTCCTGACCGTAGATCTCGCCGATCCGACTATCATGACCATCCAGGATCTGCTGGATCGCATCAATACCTCCATGCTCGATGTGACCGCGAGTCTCAACCCATCAGGACGCGGGATTCAAATAGTCAACAATGACCCGACCCGTAGCTTCGCCATCGAAGAGGAAGGGACTGGTCGCGCGGCCAGAGATTTCGGACTCTACGGCTCCTCGGACATGATGGGGATCCTGAACCTGCTGTCTCAGGCGCTCAAGGCAGATGACCAGGAAGGAACCGGGATTCTGATCGGGAGCCTCGACAAGTCGATAGAACACCTGTTGACCAGCCGGGCTACTACCGGAGCGCGTGGTATTCGGTTTGAGACAACCGCTTCGCGACTGACCAATCAGGAACTCGATTTCACCGAATTGCTCGCCGATGTCGAGGATGTTGACCTGCCGACCGCGGTGACGCAGTTGGCGACATATGAAAACGGATACCAGGCCGCTTTGATGGCGGCCAGTAGAATAATTCAGCCAAGTTTGATGGATTTCCTGAAGTAATAGGAGCCTACCAAGGATAGCATTATGAGCGTAGTAGAAAGCCTCCGATTCGGGACACTGGACGTTCCGGAAGACAAGATCATTTACATGGAACGACCGATCCTCGGTTTCGAGCACCTCAAGACGTTCTGTCTGGTCGAGCTCCCTGAGTTGGCGCCGTTCCTCTGCATGCAATCGACCGAGGATCCCGCCATCTCGTTCCTGGTGGTGAATCCGCTCGTGTTCTATCCACGGTATCGCATAGAGGTCAATCCTAAGGAGATCGCGGAACTCCGAATCGCCAAAACGGAATCGGTTGAGACGTACGTTATCGTCACAGTTCCTGCCGATCCACGGGAAATCTCTGTCAACCTCCAGGGCCCGGTACTGATCAACACGGAGAATAATCTGGCCAAACAGTTGGTGCTGGTCAATTCTCAGTATCAAGTACGACATCTCATTTTGGAGACGCTCGACGCGCCACAAAGACGAGTGGAACAGGGCAGTTTGGTTACGGCCTAAGCGCGTTTGTTACGGGACGAAATATTGAGAGACATCACATAAGTGTGATGTCTTTCTGGCTATCTAACAAGTACAGACGACCAGATCTTGGGGATTGCATAGGAGTGCAGCATGAGTTCGAAAAGACAACCTCGCCGACCCAATTCGCGCACCGCTTCCCGCAAGCAAACAGTCGATACCCTCTCCGGTCCATCGGGCCTCGCCCGGATCGCGGCAGAGCAAAGCGTCCGGGATTTCGCGGAAGCTCTTGATCTGGCCGAGAAGTTCAATAATTTAGGGCGCGAGAAAGAGATCGTCAGCCTGCTCAGCCCATATGAGATTCGGTACCCATTTGAAGACAAACTGACCTGCGGCCAATTCGACCGGCTCCTTGGATTCGGATATGCCCACGACCGCCGCTGGGATGAAGCGGAACATCATCTGGAACGCGGCCACAAGCTCTTTCCCGAATCACTGGACTTCCTCTATGGTCTGACCTACGTTCGTATGTCGCTACGGAGCTTTCAGGCCGCCTGCGATTCCGCTGACAATTACATCAGGATTCTGAACGACGTTCCTGCAAACCAGCGAACCAGCCAACCGTTCAACGGTACTCAGCGGCAGAGAGCCCTCTTACTCAATTTCCGGGGGCTCTGCCTGACTGAACTCCAGCGCACTGATGACGCCATCAAAGCTTTTCGTGATTCTATTGAGCAGGACTCGAAAGCACACCATGCGTATCTGAATCTCGCTAACCTCTACCTCCGACAGAATAACTCAGAGAAGGCCCGAGAGATCATCGATGCTGGAACCAGGAACTGCACCCAGGTGCAGGAACTTCGTATGCTGGCGGGCTCGCTCGCCAATAAGGCAACTATCTCAGCCTGTCTGATTGTAAAGAATGAGGAAGAGCTTTTGCCCGGCTGTCTTGACTCCATACGCTCCTGGGTCGACGAACTGATAATTGTGGATACCGGCTCAACTGATCGCACTATTGAGATCGCCAGGTCTTATGGTGCCAAAGTGTACGAACACCCCTGGGAAGGGAGCTTTTCTAAGGCTCGCAACTTCTCTCTTCAGTACGCTACTAAGGACTGGCTGTTTATTATTGACGCTGACGAACGTGTCTATGCCGAAGATATTCCGCAGATCATCGCGGCGGTCAATCAGCCCGATGGCGATGTCATTACCACGAACGTTTACAACGTCTATGAAGAATTCAAGGACGTGGTCGTTTTTCTCCCCTCGCACCGGTTCTTCCGTCGCTCGCTGAATGTCCATTATGAAGGGATCGTGCACAATCAATTGTGCGTCCCGGAGACTGCCCGCTACATCAGAACGGGTGTCCGTATCAAGCATCTCGGGTATGGCCTTTCTCGTGAGAAGATGCAGGCGAAGACTATCCGGACCAAGACCCTACTGGAGAAACAACTGGCCGAGAATCCTGACAACGCGTTTGCGCTATTCAATTACGCTCAGCTCCTGCGCTCCACTCCGGATGGATTCCACAAAGAATATGCCCCTCTTATTCTAAAGGCTGCAGGTCGCGCCGTCGAATTGACACAGGTGGACAACGCAACCAACCGACACATTCACCTCATGTGCCTGGATCAGTTGGCCTGGACGCACTATTACCTGGGCAACTATGATCAGGCTCTCGAATACAGCCAGCGCGCGCTCGATGCCAAGCCCGATTATCTCGACCCTATCCTGTTGAGAGGATATCTCTATTTCAAGAGAAACGATCTTCCCAAAGCGACTTTCTACTTCGAGAAGTATCTCACTACGCAGGCCGCGTACGAACCATCGAAAGAACTCGAGAATATTATTCTCGTGCACCTCAATGCTCGCACCGACGCTCTCTTCAACCTCGGGGCCATGGCCGAAATGCGCGGTGATGTTGATTCCGCCAAACGCTACTATCGTCAGGTACTGTCTATTAATGTGGAATACGCCGGTGCCAATCTAAATCTTGGTCGTTTGCTTCTGTCCGAAGGTCATCATAGTGAAGCCGAGGATTGCCTGCAGCGAGTAGTCGAGCATGGCCAGGCCTCGCCAGATATCTGCGCTCGGCTCGCTCAACTCTATGTAGAGAGGGGAGAGGCGCAAAAGGCGGAGTCTACACTACTGCGTGGCCTTAAGAACTCGCCGTCAAATTCCCAACTACTGGAGGCCCTCGGAGATCTGTATTCGGCTTCAGGACAATTTGACGAAGTGGTGGCCGCGTTGGAGAAGGGGTATTCTGCCAATCGCGATTCTATCGGGCTTACCGCCAAGCTGGCCACAGCCCTAATCCAGACGGGCCAGGTACGGCGGGCAATTGAAGTCTATACAGATTTCGCCTCACGTCATTCGCTCACCGCGGAGATGCAGAACGATTTGGGCAACTGCTATTACCGCCTCCAAAAGTTCGCTGAAGCAGAGACCGCTTATCGCAAGGCGCTTGAAATGCATCCGCGGTTAGCCCCTGCGACGCGCAATCTTGGTCTCACTCTGGCTGTCCAAAAGAAGACTAATGAGTCAATCGCCGCCTTGCAGCAATGCTTGGAGGTAGACTCGCAACAGGTTGAACTGTATCACGTTATCGGCGACCTCCAGGTTGCCTCCGGTAGACATCTAGATGCCTTGAACAGCTACGAAAAGTACCTCCAGAAGTATCCCACCGACGTCACAGCACTCTGCAGGCTTTCTGATTGCTATCTTGCTCTGGGACATGAAGATTCCGCGATTCTCGGCTATCGACGAGTTCTGGAGCTTGATCCCAGTTTCGCCCCCGCAGAGAAGAGGCTGGCTGACATAACTGGCTCTTCGAAAGTGCCCGAAATCTCAAACAGCAAAAGTAAAGTTTAGTAAGGATTTGCCGATGCTGAAGGTATGAGAAAGGGCTTTAACCCCATTATAACCATGAGGGATACATTAAAAGGAGGGCCTACTACCACGTGCGTACCGGGCGCAAATCGGATCGATTGCCCCATTGATGCATACATCGGAAGTGACAGATTCACTCGACAACTGAATGAACCTAAGGTAAGGAAACCTTAATATTTTCAAGGAGGAGTCGACAAATGTCACTTCGCATTAACCACAACCTTGCGGCCCTGAATGGCAACCGCAACCTGAAATTGACTAACGAGTCGTTGACCAAGTCGATGCAGAAGCTGTCATCCGGTTTCCGCATCAACGCCGCGTCTGACGACCCGGCCGGCCTGGTGATCAGTGAGCAGTTCCGCGCTCAGATCGCCGGTCTCAATCGTGCGATCCAGAACTCTGAAGGTTCTATCAGCATGATCCAGACGGCTGAAGGCGCTCTGACCGAGATCAACAACCTGCTGATCTCGATGAGAGAACTGGCCATTCACGCCGCCAACGAAGGCTTCAACGACGCCGACCAGCTTGCTGCCGACCAGGCCGAAATCGCCAACGCGATCAAGACCATCGACCGTATCGCTGCCAATACCCAGTTCGGTACGAAGAAGCTGCTCGATGGTACGAAAGACAACATCGCGACTATCACCACGGCCAACACCTCCGGTTTGACTGTGAAACAGTCTAACCTGCGGACTGGTCTCCATTCCGTCAGCGCGACCAAGACCGCTGACTCTACCGCGACCCTGAACACTACGTCGCTGGGCCTCAGCTTGAAGAACACCGATGGCGATCCGTACAATCTCACCGAGAAGATCCATCAGATCGACGTCGTCCAGGCTTCAGACGTTGCCAAGAAGACCTCTAGTTCAGTCAGTCTGGCCGATGCGTTCGGTAACAACCTGAGCATCGCCACCACGGCCGCCGTGGCCCGCATCAACAACAGCGCCACTGTCAACGGTGCGGCTCTCGCCGCCCATGCCGGCAGCTACACCGTCGTCCTGAACTATCAGGAGAACGGTGAATCCCCGACCGGTAATCAGACGTTGACCTTTGACGTTGCCGCCGGCGCCACCCGGGCCGACGTCGCCACCTCCCTGCAGACGCAGATCAACTTGAACTCTGCTCTCGCCGGTAAGGTGACCGTCCGCGCGTCTTCCAACAACCTGATCATTGAATCCGCCAACGCTGGCGCCCAGTATTCGGTGAAGGTTGAGGATTCGACCACGAACGCGACGACCGCTTACTTTGATTTCACGACCGGTCAGTCTTCCCGCGGTGAGTCCAACGATTCGATCAGCTTCACGGTCAACACCGAGAAGAATTCGAACGTGACCGCCACGGCGACCATCCACGAAGGCAGCTACAGCAGCTTGAGCGCCCTGGTTGCGGCCATCAACGGCGACGCGACCACCGGTCTCACCGCTGCGTTCGGCACCGTGAAGAACGGCGCCCCGTCTGACATCGTGGCTTCGCTGGTCAACAGCAACTATATCCAGTTCGCGACCCAGGACGAAGGTTCTGCTTATTCGATCAAGTTGAACGACGCGGCCCCGTCTGCCGGTAACATTCTCAACGTGTTGAAGCTGACCGCTGACACGCTGGCCAACACCGGTACCGACGCTCTGGTGAACTTTGATGGTTACACCAACGCGATCAACAAGGTCAAGTATGGCAACACCAGTGACATCGCTTTGAAGAACAAGGCCGATGGCTCTGCTGGCCAGGGTACTTTGCAGATGACCGTCAATACCGCGCTCAACGGCGTGAAGCTGGGCAACCTGCTTCTCGACGTCAAGGCCGCGAAGTATGACGTGCGTCTCGATGGTGGCGCGGCGACTTCCGTCTCCGCCGGTGTGAACACGACCGTGTTCAACGCTGACCGTTCTCAGTCCCTCATCGTGAACTACGCGCTGACCTCCCAGGGCGGCACGGAAACGATCAACAACACCGACGAATCGCTGGTCTTCCAGATCGGCGCCAACGTTGGTCAGACCGCGGCTATCGCCATCCGCAACATGGCCGCCGGTTCAATGGGCAAGGGTCTTCCGGGCAACATGTTCGCGTCGCTGTCGACCATCGACGTGACGACCGTCCAGGGCGCCCAGGATGCCCAGTCGATCATTGATGCCGCTATCAACGAGGTCTCCACGACTCGTGGTACGCTCGGTAGCTTCCAGAAGAACACTCTGGAATCCAACCTGCGTAACCTCCGCATCGCCGCTCAGAACCTGACGGCGTCCGAGTCGCAGATCCGTGATACGGATATGGCTGAAGAAATGTCAGAATTCACCAAGAATCAGATTCTGGTTCAGGCCGGTACCGCCATGCTGGCGCAGGCCAACCAGATGCCGCAGGTGGTTCTGTCGCTCTTTCAGTAATAGTCGATTCACTCCGAGGGAGGATACGTCCTCCCTCGGGGACTTTAATCGAGGTGATGTACAGACAGTGAAGTCTCACCGCGTACAGGAGTAACATGGCAGGCCTTTCATCCATCGACGGCATCGTCTCTGGGCTCAACACCACCGAGATCGTCGATTCCATCATGGCGGTCGAACGCCGTCCGGTCACGTTGCTGCAAGTCCAGCAACAGGAGACCACCAATATCATCACGACATTCAAGGCGTTTCAGGCAAAACTGCTCGCCTTGAATTCATCGTCTCTGAAAATGGCTCAAAAGGCTGCCTTCCAGAAATACTCGGTCAATGTCTCTGATGAAGATTACTTGACAGCCACCGCCAATGGACGGGTCTCCGAAGGCTCGTACGATATTCGCGTTCTGGCGGTCGCTCGGAATCACCAGATCGCCAGCCAGGGATTTTCCGATCAGTCTATCGCCTCGCTGGGGACCGGCACCATTACCATCGCGGTTGGCGACGGCTCCAGCAAAACGATCACGATCGACTCAAGCAATAATTCGCTGACCGGCATCAAGAAAGCGATCAATGACGCCGCCGTCGGTGTCACAGCCACCATAGTTAACGACGGTTCAAAATCGAATCCGTACCGTTTGGTCCTGACCGGCAACAATACCGGCGCGGCCAATCGAATCAATATCTCCTCGAACCTCTCTGGTTCGCGAAATTTGAATTTCTCCAGCGCCACGATTGACGCAGTCGAACAGGTGAGTCGCAATACCGCCTCGACCTCGGGGATCGCGCTTGGTCCATCGACGGCCTACACAGGTACTCAGAACAAGACCTACACTTTTACTGTCGCGGGTTCCGGCGCCCAGACAGTCGGTAATGATAACATCACGCTTAACTGGACGGATGGCACCAACAGCGGAACCATCATTGTGTCGGAAGCCGACGCCGAGGTTTCCCTTGTCGGGACCGGCGCGGACGGCATGAAACTTACGCTCTCCGGCGGTACTATCTATGGCGGTGACAAGTTCCAGGTCCAGACGTTTGCGCCACTGCTTCAAGAAGCTTCTGACGCGCAGATTTCTGTCGGTTCGACAGGCGGGACCGGATCGCCGATCACGGTGACCTCGTCCACCAATACATTCACCGAGGTGGTAGGCGGCCTCTCGATAAATGTCAAAAAGGCCACTCCAGCCGACAGCAGTGTGAATATCGACGCGAAAGTAGATATCGACGCCATCAAATCAGCCATCGGTGATTTCATCGAGGCATATAACGACGTCAATGACTTCATAAACGACCAGGGGACCTACAACACTGAGACCAAAGAGTCTGGTGTGCTCTTCACTGAATATTCGCTCCAGTCGATTCAAGCGTCGATGCGCGGCGTATTGTCCCAACGTCTGGCCGGATTGTCCGGTCAATACAGCCAACTGCTGTCGATAGGTGTTCGCACCGGATCTGATGGCCAACTGTACATAAAAGACTCAGCGAAACTCGAAGCGGCGTTGCGCGAGAATATCGATAACGTCATCAACGTCTTTACGAGTTCGGGGACTACCTCCACCGATAAGTTTGAGTTCGTATCCTCCGGCTCCAAGTCAAAGGTCGGCGAGAAGTTTGATATCGACATCACCCAGGCGGCAACTCAGGGACGGTTCCAGGCAGGTCTGATCACCGAACCCGGAGTCACACCGCTCACCCTCACTTCCGCAAATAATCGGATAAAACTCTCAGTGGATGGTCTGGAGTCCAACGAGATAGTCCTTAGCGAGAAGACATATCAATCTTCCGAAGAACTGGTCGCCGAACTGCAGGCTCGTATCGATGCCGACACCAAGATCGGTAGTCGCGGTCTGACCGTTTCTTGGGTCAGTGCCGCTCCCGGCACGGGTTATCTGCAGTTTCATAGTTCGACCTATGGCTCCACGTCCAAAGTAAATGTCATCCCCGCGGTTGCTAGTCCGGCCACTTCCATACTTGGACTCGCCAATGGGTTTTCACAGAACGGACTCGATGTCGCCGGTACCATCAACGGTGAGCTAGCCACCGGTTCGGGCCAGATACTTACTGGCAAAGAAAAGAATAAGACCACCGACGGACTGAAGATCCGTGTTACGCTTGGCGAACGGGAACTCCTTTCAGGGGCCGAGGGGAGCATCACTCTGGCCAAAGGCGTGGCCGCCAAAATGAATGACCTGATCGATGGCCTGACCGCTTCCGGGACTGGATTGGTTGACCGTCGCATCAAGGGATACGAGTCGCAACTCAAGACCATCGAAGATCGCATCGACGATCTGGAAGAGCGACTGACTACTCGACGCGAGTCGCTGCTAACTAAGTTCTACGCTATGGAAGAACTCCTGGCGTCACTCAATGCTGACAGCACCTATTTAGAGGGTCAGCTCGAGTCACTCAACGCGAATTGGATGATCGGCAAATAGAAACACGATAGGACCGACACAGTGAAAGAACAGATCAACACTTACCGCCAGGTGGATACGACCGGCAAATCTCAGCTTGATTTGATACTCCAGGTTTACTCGGGGGCGATCCAGGGTCTCAAATCGGGCCGCGAACACTATGCCTCCGGAAAACTGAACGAAGGCTACGAGCAGATGGAAAGATCCCGTAAGTGTATTGTTCACCTGTACACGACTCTGGACTTCGAACAGGGCGGCGATATCGCAAGGAGCCTCGGTCAGCTTTACACTTTTGTCATGGGTGAGATGGACGTCATCGAAGCTACCAAGGATCTAGCCAAGCTAGACTCCTGCATCCTGGTGATGGAGAACCTGCGCCAGGGATGGGAACAGCTTAAGCAGGAACGTCGAACATCCGCCGTACCGGCTACGGCGACCGCATCAGTTGAGAACCTGCTGGTGACCGCGTAGGAGGCTGTTGTGGCAGAGAACGCGATAAGTCAGCTTGAGAAAGACCTGATAAAGATACTGAACGACGAATATTCGTTCTACCAGTCATTGTACATCCTGCTGGACAAACAGCGAGACCTGATAAAGTACGATAAGGAAGAGCATCTGCTTGACCTGTTCACTGAGATCGAGCGTTGCCATGTGCGGATCCGTGAATCCGAGCAAAAAGTTGCCGCGATCAGGGATCGTCAACCCGCCGCCTTCCGTGTCGCCGCCGTGCACCCGGAGGTCAAAAAACTGGTGAACTGCATCGTCACGCTCGTCAAAAAGAACATAGCGCTTGTCCAGGAGAACGAAGGTTATGCCAGGGAACGGCACGACCGGATCAAACAGGAACTTGAGAATCTGAAGAACAGCGGCAAGATCCTGAACTACTTGCAGGAAACCGAACCGCTGCCGCAATTCGTGAACGGCAAACGATGAGCAGTCGTGGACGTGGAAAGTGATTTTCCTCGTTCCGTACTAAAGCTATCTCTATTCACCGACGATAGGAACTGTAGAGGTGAGAAAGATGAAGATAGGACCTGAAAAGCCGGATCGTTCCGGCGAAAAAGCAGCCCAAAAGGGGGAGACTCGGGCGGATCAAAAGGTGGCTCGCGCCAGTGCGGCGGCCGGTAAAACGACCGACCCTTCCATGCATCGGCTAAGCGAACTCGCTGACAAGACTCGTCGTGAGTTGGTGGACAAAGCCGGCCTTCAGCAGTCGATGAAAGACAAATTGCTGATCAGCCGGAACCGAACCGCTGAGATCCGTCAGCGCATTCAGGCCGGTTATTACGGCCGTCCTGACGTGGTTCGCTCGATAGTCGACCGGATCGCGGATTACATGGAGCCCTAAGCAAACGCTGGATCAAGGATATGAGTACAGCCGTAGTCGACAACAAAGTCCGTCAGGTCGTTTCAAACATTCGAAACCTGCCGACGCCGCCGATCGTATTTCATCAGATCCAGAAAGTGATCAACGATCCAAAGGTGAACGCTGGCCAGATCGCCGCGATCCTCGCTGAGGACCCGGCTATGTCCGTGAAGGTCCTGAAACTGACCAACTCAGCGTTCTACGGTCTGGCGCGAGAAATCGATTCCGTCAAACAGGCGGTGGTCATTGTCGGCATGGAAGCGATCAAAAATCTCGTACTTTCCGCTTCCGTCCTCGATATGTTCAAGGGAAAAGATGTCGACACCGATTTCCAGGAGAAGTTCTGGCGCCACTCACTCGCGACGGCCTTCTGCAGCCGGATCCTGGCCAAACGAGTCCGCAAGAGCGGAATCGTCGATCCCGACTCGGCTTTCTCCGCCGGATTGCTGCACGACATTGGCAAGATGGTGATCGCCTGCTTCCTCCCCGCCGAGTACAAATCTATCAAGGAAGCCCGTATTACTGATCCGACTTCCGGATCTTTCGAGATTGAAGATCGGGTGCTTGGGTATACCCACGCCCAGATCGGCGCCCTGCTGGCCGTGCAGTGGAAACTGCCGCAAAAGCTCGGCGAATCCATCACCTTTCATCACCAGCCATCTTCGGCCGTGCTGAAAGACCCGATCATCTACATCGTGCATATGGGTAATTACCTGGCAAAGAGAACTTTCTACGATGGCGACGATCGGAAATTGGTCGGAGCCCTGGAGGCTGGCGTACAGGAGTTCACCGGCGTGACCGAGGCAGATCTTGATACGTATGCTGAGGAATTACGTCAGGAATATATGAAGGCCGAGACCTTCATGCAGATGGTAGGGATCGGGGGCCACTAAACGTGGCTTCCGACTGCCTCACGCTGTTTCAATAATCCACTCTCGTTCGCTCTGCGCCAGTCGATCAGATTCTGTAACCCTTCCCGAAGACCGACTTTCCACTCGAATCCCAGATCTTGCTTCGCCAGGTCGGGTGACCCTATCCGGTTGGTCACGAATGACCGTCCCTGCGGTTCATATTGGATCCCGATTGACCGACTTCCCGTGAGGTCGAGCAGGATCTCTGTGACTTCTTTGATCGAAGTACCTATTCCTCGGCCGACATTGTAGCACCGGTCTGTCGATTCAGCTCGCATCGCGCAAATATTGGCCCGGGCAACATCGGTAACCTCGACAAAGTCGTAGCTCTGAGTGCCATCGCCATACACCAGCGGGGGAAGACCCTGCTCGATCCTGTCGAGCACCTTATGTACCACCGCGGTGTAGGTTCCTTTGTAGTCTTGTCGCGGGCCGTAGACATTCATATAGCGAAGTCCAACCCAGGGGAGGCCATACCGTTTCCCGAGACTATGGAACATCTGTTCTCCGGCGATCTTGGTCGCGCCGTAAAAAGTCTCATTGTTGAAGGGGTGATTCTCGGTCATCGGGATCTCGAGCGCGTCTCCATACACTGACGCACTTGACGAATAGACCACTCGCTTCACCCCGGCCGCGACCGCCGCCTCGATGACATTGAAAGTTCCACGGATATTGACATCAAATGCCGAGCGGGGATAGTCGTAGCATTGCAGCAACCAGAGGGCGGCAAGATGAAACACGCCATCCACCCCTTTCATCGCTTCGGCCAGAATGTCGGTCTGGAGAATGTCGCCGCCCAAAGGGAAAACTGACACCCGGCGGTCACGCAAGGCATCGGCAATATTCTCGCGAGTACCTCGGTAGAAATTGTCGTAGATGATTATCTCGGCGGCATCAGACGCGACCAGTGCGTCGACAACGTGCGAGCCGATGAACCCCGCTCCGCCTATGACCAGAAAACGCTTGCCAGATAATTGCATGAACCTGCCTTTCTTCCGATGGCTATGCCCGTGTGTGAGCCACACTCGGCTCTTCCCACTGTATCGGCACCCGGCTGTAATCCTTTAGTCCACAACCGGATGGCGTAGAGGATCGCGTGCGTGTGACCCTCAAGCTTTCACCGCGATTGCCGATAAATCAGAAACAGGATGAACCGTACCAGGCAAGGAGTGCCGAGCAGCATGTCGATCATCACTCAGGGTGAGACGCTTATCGAACAGGGGAGACTCGAGCAGGCAGCCGATCTGTTTGTTCGCGAACTTGAGACCCACCCCACTGACCCCGCGATTCTGAACGGATTGGGTGTGATTGCCTTCAAACAGGGTAGACCTGAGACTGCCGTCACCTGCTTCGAGAAAGCACTGACAATTGACCCGATGTTTGAGGATGCCGCTGCCAACCTGTGCGAACTCTTGAACGACGTTCCTCAGGAACACCTGCAGTCAAATCCTTTATATGCCTGGCCGTACCTGTTGGTGCGGGCCTCTTCAGAGGACTGGTCAGAACAGGATTCACTCTTCTTGGCGAATGCGTCCGCTACGCTTAATGACCAACAGCGCGAAATGCTGGTCCGTCTCTTCGCGCAGTCGCGTCTCGCGTTCCATGACCGTGATATTGCACTTCTCCTGGAGCGAATGAAAGTTGTATCCGAAGATCTTGTCGGTGAACTCGCTGGTTGGATGAACGACACACCAATTGGCAGATTCTACCGGGATCGAATCGAGGAGGCTATCTGTCTAAAATGCGACAACGATCAACTCGTTCGTTCCGTCGCCATGCGCGACGGAAAGCATCGCCCCGATCCTCAGACCTTGCCGGTCTTTCAGTTCCTGCCGCGACGGCTCAATGAACCGGCGCTCCCCTCTGACCCGTTCATGAAGCTCGTCCCGAATGGTGCGCCCAAGAAGGACGGCCTTCGCGTTCTGATTATCGCCGATTACAATATTGCGGGCCAGTTGACCGGACTCATGCGGGCGTTGAACAAGTACACCAATCACATGGCGCGCTGTGTCATTCTGCAAGATGATTACCTGGCCTACGACAAAGATGTCCTGATCACCGATCAGGATGGCCGTGTGTCATCGGTGGCTCAATCAGAAGCCGCCGAGCTTATCAAGAGGGCAGACTTCTTCCACGTTGGCCGGCAACTGCTGGAGATCCCGGGTATCGACTGGAACCGCTACATCTCGCCGCGCAATGCCGTCTTTCAATACTACGGTTCAGAACTGCGCAACAATGGTCCGGCCTTGGCCAAATTCCATGCCCAGACCGGCTTCACGGCGCTGACCGCTTGCGACTACACGATGTACCGACTCCTCCCCAATAGCTTCTACCACATGCAGCCGTACATTCTTGACATGGATGAACTGCCGCAGGCAAAAATGAATGTGACCAAGAAACTCCGGGTCTGCCATGCGCCGTCAGGTCAGAATTACCGCAATATCAAGCGCAGCGACCTGATCCTGAATGTAATGCAACGCCTCGCAGCGGAAGATAAGAAGGTAGAATCAGTGGAGATCGCAGGGCTGTCCAACGGTGAGTGTCTCGCTCTCAAAGCGACCTGCCATCTACATATTGTGTCGCTCCTTTTCACCTTTGGCCTCAATACGATCGAATCCGCCGCCCAGGGTCTGGTGCCGATCACGCCTTTGGATAATTTCACGATGTTACTTTATCCCGATACCCCGGTGGTGCATGCCACACCGAACACGCTTTATGATGTCTCCAAAAAGCTGCTTTCTGATCCCAGGCGAATGAAGGAGATAGGCGAGCAATGCCGCCGATGGGCGCGGCGTGAATTCGACGCCAGGACATTGGTGCAGAAATACTGGTACCTGTACGACTTAGTGTATCACGGGTTCTCGCTCGACTATCCTGGTCTCTTTGGCTCTCGCGCAGGGAGGCTGTCGTGATATACCGCCTTCGCCTCATAGACGATCAGACTCCGGTCAGTCAATTCCTGCAGAGCCACGAGGCTTCACACTATTCGATGATCAGTCGGGGGAAACCGATTCTTAAAGGTGAACGGTATTTTGCGACATTTCCGGAGGCGGAACATGGCGAAGTGGCATACTTCTACAGTGCGGACTTGTCCAATTGGGAGTCCATTGGCGCCAAACTCGCCAAGTCGCGCGCCTCGCTGCTCATCCTGAACAGTGAATTGAGCCTTTTTGTCCGCCCTCAAATGAATCAAGCGCTGCTGTTTTGCGCTCAGCCCAAGAAGCTTTTTGCAGATCTGGTTTCCCGCTCGATCGTAAAGGTAACACCCGAGGTATTGTCCACTTTCCATCCGACCTGTACGACTGGCCGCCACACGACCATTGAGTCAGGCGCCTTCCTAGGTAAGAACGTGGTCGTCGGGGATAATTGCACTATTTATGGCAATGTCACGCTCGGCGACAATGTTGTCATCAAATCAGGAGCGGTCATCGGCGGCTCCGGATTCGAATTCTACAAGGATGACGAGGGCCATTCCTGTCACTTTCCGCACACCGGCCGGGTAGTAATTGAAAATGACGTCTATATCGGTTCCAATGTGGTCATCGACACCGCCGTCTTCAAGGAAACAGTCATCCGACGCGGCACCAAGATAGATAATTTGGCTTCGATCGCTCATAATGTCGAGATCGGTGAAGACTGCCTCATCATGGCGAATACCTCGATTGCCGGATCGGTCAAGATCGGCCCCCGCTCAAGGATCTGTCTGGCTGCTGCGGTTCGTGACGGCCTCAAAGTAGGAGCGGATTGCGTCATCGGAATGAATGCCTGCGTCACCAGCGATATTCCTGACGGTGTCACCGCGTACGGTATACCGGCCAAGGTGTTTAACCGCCCCAACAAGCCGACACGCAAATCCGACAGAAGTCTGAGCCCCGACAGCGCGCGCTCGCTTCGTCTGATTCGTGAAACCGTCAAACGACTCCAATTGGATCTGACCGGATTTAAGGTTGTCACAGAGGCCGCGACCGGGCACTTTGCGGTGACCGCGCCGATCGCGGCACTTGCCGGTGCCCACGTACAGGCGATTGCGGCTGATTCGCCCTTTGGCTCTGCCGCGGATGCCGCCCGGGCCACCTTGGACGTTGCGATGAAACTCGGTGTCGAATCGCGCATCGAAATCGTGTCTCGAAGTGAGGCTGATTTCGAGAGAGCCAATGTCGTAACCAATCTTGGTTTTGTCCGACCAATAGACAGGAACGTAGTCTCGGTCCTTAAGGCGGGGACTATCATTCCGGTAATGTACGATGCCCGCGAACTTCGACCCTCCGAGATTGATCTGGACCAATGTCGTGAACGGGGCGTTCATGTCATCGGCACATGCGAAGAACATCCGCACGCTCAAATCCTCAAGTACTGCGGGCCGCTGGCCGTCCGCCTGCTCATGGAGCAGGATATCGAGGTCCAAGGCGCTCATATCGCGTTGGCAGGCGAAAACTTCTTCACTGGGCCTATAATGACCGCCCTCGAGCGGCTGGGGGCTGAAGTGACTCTCTTCACCGCGTGGAATCAATTGAGTGCCAGCCTCGTCCAGTCACTTGATGCTCTCGTCTATTTAGACTACTGGAACCAGCTCGGAGACATAGCTTCCTTCAGAACTAGCCTCGAAGCTCTGGAGGCACAGGGCGCTGTTCTCGTTCAATTCCTTGGCGGTCTGGATACCTCAGCCTTCAAAGATGCGCATTGGCGGGTGATCCCAGAGACACCGATCCAGCCACACCGGATGTGGCGCACACTTGCTTACCTCGGACCCAAGCCGGTAGTTGAGCTCCATGCGGCCGGCCTCAAAGCTGCCGAACTTGAGCTGCGTGGAGTGCCACACGACAGCGGCAGTCAATTCGACGGCCTTCGCCAGCCAATTGTGGCTTTCCGGCCTGCCGAGGCGTTGGTCACACCCTAGCCTGTTAACTTTTTGAACAGATTGCCGATACTAATTCCGAAGGGCAGGGATTGCCCGAAAGGCATATAGTATGTGCGGCATAGCCGGAATCTATCATCTCACACAGCAGCCAATTCCCGCGCATTGTCTCAAGGCAATGTGCGACGCGATGGAACATCGCGGCCCTGACGACGAAGGAGCCGTATTTTTCCAGGTACGCACTGAGCCTTTTAAGGCCGAAGGGTACTGGGTAGAGAAATCGGCCGAACGTCGCTCCTCCCGAAATCAGCAGGAATGGGATCAGATACTTCACGGCGATCACCAGTTCAATCTCGCCTTGGGACATCGCCGTCTCTCTATTATTGACCTGACCTCAGCCGGTCATCAGCCGATGTCCAATCGTGCGAATGGCATCTGGGTCACCTTCAACGGCGAGATTTACAATTTCCGCGAACTTCGCAGTGAACTTGAATCTCTAGGGCACCGCTTCTTCTCTCAGTCAGACACAGAAGTCATCATCCACCTCTATGAGCAGTACGGCGACCGCGCAGTCTCGATGCTCAATGGGATATTCGCCTTTGCGCTCTGGGATGGCCGTTCTAATAAGCTGATGCTGGCCCGCGATCGCTACGGCGCCAAACCTCTCTATTACACGATCCAGGATAATATGCTGGTATTTGCATCCGAGGTGAAGGCATTGCTTCAAGTGGATGGCATCCGCGCCAAGTTGAATCCTCAGGCGCTCAGTGATTACTTCACCTTCCAGAACACCTATGGTGAAACGACCCTGTTTGAGAATATTCATCTGCTGGCGCCCGGCACGATCCTAATCTTCAAGAATGAAACTGTCAGTCGCCATCAATATTGGGACTTCGAGTTTGAAGAGGGTATAGACAAGGGAGAGGCGTACTATGTTGACGAACTGCGCTCGATCCTCGAACGCACCGTCCGGCGTCAGCTTGTCGCTGATGTCCCGATCGGCAGTTATCTCTCCGGTGGACTCGACTCTGGAACGCTGACGGCTTTGGCCTCGCGGGAGATCCCGCGGCTGATGACCTTCACCGGCGGTTTTGATGTCGCCACCGCCACCAGTATTGAGAACTTTTTCGACGAACGCGCAAAAGCCGAACTGGTTTCGCGCGAATTGGGGACCGAACATTACCAGATGGTGATTCATGCCGGTGATCTCGAGTGGGCGCTGCCACGGGTCATCTGGCACTCCGAAGATCTTCGCGTAGGCATGTCCTACCCGCACTATTATTTGTCACAATTGGCCGGCAAGTTCGTCAAGGTTGTGCTGGCCGGACCGGGTGGAGATGAACTCTTCGCCGGTTATCCATGGCGATACAATCTGCTGACCCAGGTTGATTCACCTGCCGCCTTCGATGCCGCCGCCTACACGTATTGGTCTCGACTGGTTCAGGATCGTCAGAAGCCGAACTTTTTCGACACTGATCTGCTCCGCCGGATCGGCGACTACTCGCCTCGACAGTCATTCGACCAAGTGCTCGCGGGTAAAGCGCATGATTCTCTCTTGAAGCGAGCGCTGTATGTCGACGCCAAAACCTTCCTGCACGGCATCCTTGTGATCGAAGACAAACTGAGCATGGCTCATTCGCTTGAATCCCGTGTGCCCTTCCTCGACAACGAACTGGTCGATTTCGCAATGCGCCTTCCGTCAAAGTATCTGCTCAATACCGAATGGAGCGAGGCAGTCAAGGGCGATGCGAATCTGAGCGGCAAATACATCCTGCGCCGTGCCATGTCCGGCATACTACCGAACGACATTATCGAGAATCGCAAACAAGGTTTTAGCGCGCCCGACCAGTCATGGTATATGAAGCAACTGGTTACCTATGTCAAATCGGTGATACTCTCGCCTCAGGCGCTGGACCGTGGATACTTCCGGAAGGAGTATCTCGAGAAAGTCATCGATGACCACGTCAGCGGGCGGGTCAACCATCGTTTACTGATCTGGTCGTTGCTCAGCTTTGAATTCTGGAATCGACTCTTTCTCGACGGCGAAAATGCGCAATCAGCCGAATCGAGACCTTTCCACCGTCAAAAACCGATAATCACATCGCAGAAATTGGAACCTGTGCTCAGGTATCGCTGAAAATCGGAGTCGTCAATGTTAGTGAAAGAACAAGCAAGCGTTGCTCAGAAAGCCAAACTTCCGATCACCAAGCCGGTGATCGACACCGCCGAACTTCAGGCCGTCGCCGAAGTTCTCGAGTCGGGCTGGCTGGTCCAGGGTCCGCGAGTTGCGCAGTTCGAGAAACTGTTCGCCGAATTCGTACAGGTCGAGCACGCCATAGCGACCACCTCGTGTACCACCGCGCTGCATCTTGCCTTGCTCGCTGCAGGGATCGGCAGGGGAGACGAAGTCCTGCTCCCGTCTTTCACCTTTGTCGCCACCGCCAATGCCATCGAGTACACCGGCGCCCGTCCCATCTTTGTTGATATCGATCTGGACACGCTGACCATAGATACAGTTCACCTTAGGCATTATCTCGAACAGAACTCTCGACGAGGGATCAGTTGGCCGCGCTGTATCATCCCCGTGTCACTTTTCGGGCTTTGCGCCGACATGGATGAGATCAACCGGCTGGCCGAAGAGTTCGACCTGACCATCATCGAAGACGCTGCCTGCGCTCTTGGCGCGCAGCGCCAGGGACGTCATGCCGGCACCGAAGCACTCGCCGGCTGTTTCTCTCTGCATCCCCGCAAAGCAATAACCACCGGCGAAGGAGGGATGATTGTTACCAGTGACGCCGAATTTGCCGCTACCGCGAAAATGCTCAGAGATCATGGGGCGTCGAAAACAGACTTGGAGCGCCACCTCTCCAATGGTGGCTCGCTACTTCCCAATTACGATCTGCTCGGTTTCAACTATCGCATGACCGACCTCCAGGGAGCCGTTGGAATCGCCCAAATGGCGAAACTCAGCTCCATCCTCGAAGGACGAGTCACTGCGGCCAAGCGGTACAACGAATTGCTCGCTGATACCGACTTCTTGCGACCGCAATCTGTAACTAATGGATTTCGGCATGCCTATCAGTCATATGTATGCGTCTTCGCGCCGTCCGGATTGGAAGAACTCAAGCGTGCCATTCGCCACGGTAATTGGAATCAGATCGATGAGTGGAATCGGATGAGGAACAGGTTGATGGCCAATCTGGAGAACGAAGGTGTCTCTGTGCGCCAGGGTACCCACGCGGTACATACCCTTGGGTACTACCGACGCAAGTACGCGCTTCGCGCCACTGACTATCCCATCGCCTTCGCGGCCGACCGGCTGACCCTGACTCTACCGCTGTATGCTGACATGACTGAAACCGATCAGATCAGGGTTATCGAAACAATCCATTCGATGCTTCAGTAGCAATGACTATCCGCTCTCCTCACTCTTTCGAGGAGGGTAACCTGTTATTTGCTAACAGTTTCTTGGTCACATCGGGCCAAAAAATCTATTGACAGACCTTAGGTTGGGCTATATTTTACGGTCTGTCCTGAATTCGTGAATTCCGGATAAGTTAATAGACGATGGGCGATTAGCTCAGATGGTTAGAGTACTTGCTTGACATGCAAGGGGTCACTGGTTCAATTCCAGTATCGCCCACCATTTGATTTTGCGGGGATGCCGCTGAGAGCCGACTCTCCCTGGTGCCCCGCGTTTATCTATTAGAGGAAAATGTCCGCCGTTCAGATCACATTTCCCGATGGCTCCGTGAAGGGGTATGAGGCCGGCACTACCGGTCTCAAGATCGCCGAAGCGATTTCTCCGCGTCTGGCCAAAGAGGCTATTGCCGTCAAGGTCAACGGCGTGGTGCGCGATCTTTCCTACCCGATTCCGAGTGACGCCAAGATCGAGATACTGACATTTGAGCAGCCCGAAGGGAAGCAGGTCTTCTGGCATTCCTCTTCGCACATCATGGCGCAAGCGGTGCTATCTCTATTCCCGAACGCCAAGCTCGCTATCGGCCCGCCGATCGATGATGGCTGGTATTATGACTTTGAAGTCGAGAAGCCTTTCTCTACGGATGATCTGGCCAAGATCGAAGAACAAATGGCCAAGATCGTCGCCGAGGATTCCACGTTCCGCTGTGAAGTCAAGAATCGCAAAGAGGCGATCGACTACTATAAGAATCGAGAAGCTGTTTATAAGGTCGAATTGCTCGAGGGAATCGCTGATGACACGGTAACTTTCTATTACCAGTCATCCTTCGAAGACCTTTGCCGCGGCCCGCATATTCCACGGACTGGCATAGTCAAAGCTTTCAAGTTGACCGCGACCTCAGGCGCGTACTGGCGTGGAGATGAGAAGAACAAGATGCTTCAGCGCATCTACGGCATCTCCTTCCCGAAAAAACAACTCCTGGATGAATATCTCCAACGGTTGGAAGAAGCCAAGAAGCGCGACCACCGTCTGTTGGGCAAACAGCTTGAACTGTACGCGATCACCGATGAGGTCGGCCCAGGGCTGATCCTCTGGCTCCCCAAGGGCGCTCGTATCAGAAATGAGATAGAGAACTTCTGGCGTTCCGAGCATTTGAATAACGGCTACGAACTGGTCTTTTCGCCGCATATCGCGAATCTGGATCTCTGGAATCGATCTGGTCATACCGGGTTCTATAGCGAGTCGATGTTCAGTCCGCTGGAGGCCGAGGATCGGCTTTTCCAGCTCAAGCCTATGAACTGCCCGTTCCATATTCAAATGTACAAGAACCGGATGTGGTCGTATCGCGACCTGCCGCTTCGATGGGCGGAACTCGGTACGGTGTATAGGTTTGAGCGCGCCGGGACGTTGCACGGGCTGATGCGCGTTCGCGGCTTTACGCAGGATGATGCGCACCATTTCGTGTCGCACGAAGGGATGGAAGCAGAGCTGGATTGGCTCATCAATTTCTGCCTGCATATCCTGAAATCGTTTGGCTTTAGCGACTTCGAAGTGTATCTTTCGACCCGCCCGGAAAAGGCGGTAGGAGACCCCGCGGATTGGGTGCGGGCCCAGGAAGGGTTGCGCAAAACTCTCGACAGTGCGGGCCTGAAGTATCAGGTCGACGAGGGCGGGGGAGCGTTTTACGGTCCCAAGATCGATATTAAGATCAA
Organism: uncultured Ignavibacteriales bacterium; assembly: GCA_964397415.1. Taxonomy (GTDB): domain Bacteria; phylum Zixibacteria; class MSB-5A5; order GN15; family FEB-12; genus FEB-12. The sequence continues at coordinate 348,249 of CAYNIJ010000001.1, forward strand.
AGACGCGCTCGGCCGAAGCTGGCAGTGTTCGACTATCCAGTTTGACTTCAATCTGCCGGAGCGATTTGATTTGACCTATGTTGGCCCGGATGGTCAGCACAAACGTCCGTTCATGATCCACCGTGCGCTGCTCGGGTCGATCGAGCGGTTTTTCGGTGTATTGATAGAGCATCACGCCGGTAATTTCCCGCTCTGGCTGGCGCCGATGCAGGTAAAAGTACTGCCCATCACGGATGCCCATAATGACTATGGGAAGTCAGTGGTGGAACGACTGAAAAAAGCCGGGATCAGGGCTTCGCTGGATGACCGCTCCGAAAAGATCGGAGCCAAGATCCGCGACGCCGAAATGTATAAGATACCGTACATGTTTGTTATCGGCGGCCGCGAGGCCGAGAATGGCCAGGTGGCCGTTCGTAAACATGGCTCAGGCGATCAGGGGACCAAGTTGGTCGATGACGCCATTGCCATGTTGACCCGTGAAGTAGCGACCAAAGGACTGGAGCAATCCGGTAATGTGTAACCGAGGAGGATTCTATCGCCAGTAAGGACGTAAGGGTCAATGACCGTATCCGAGTTACTCCCATCCGCCTGATCGGCGCCAGTGGGGAACAGGTTGGGATCATCCCAACGCGTGAGGCACTTGATCGCGCCCGCGAACTCGGTCTTGATCTGGTTGAAGTTGCGCCGATGAGTCGACCGCCGGTCTGCCGTATCATGGATTTTGGAAAGTACAAGTACGAACTTTCCAAGAAAGAAAAGGTCGCCAAAAAGAAGCAGCACTCGTTCCAGTTGAAAGAGATGCGCTTTAGACCTAAGATCGACGATCATGACTTTGACTTTAAGACCAAGCATGTCCGTGAGTTTCTGGAAACCGGAAATAAGGTGAAGGTGTTTGTCCAGTTCCGTGGGCGCGAAATGGCCCACCAGGAATTTGGGCATGTCATCATCCAGAAGATCATTCAAGAACTGGCCGATGTTTCCCAGCTCGATGTTCCCCCGAAAATGGAAGGGAACACCCTGAGCATGGTGATGAGTCCCAAGCCGGAAGTGCTGAAGAAGATGCAGGCACAACGCGCGTCGGTGCCGAAAGAAAAGGGTGAACAGAGACAGGGGACCCAGCCTCGCACGCCAGCGGTGGCAAAGGCTGAGGTCGACAAAAGCGATGAAGGCGACGACGAAGAGTAGTTGCGCTGGCTTAGTGTGAAGTTAGAGAAGTAGAGATAGAGGAAGACGATGCCGAAGATCAAAACAAACAAGGGCGCCGCGAAGCGATTCAAAAAGACCGCCTCCGGCAAGATCAAACACAAAAAGGCGTATCGGTCGCATATCCAGACCAAGATGAGCCCGAAACGTGTCCGCCAGTTGCGCAAGCATGGGATGGTCCATAAGACCGATATGCAGCGCGTCGAGCGGATGCTGCCGAACGACTAAGCAGGACTAGTGAAGAAGGAGAATAGAGATGCCTCGCGCAAAAAATAACGTCGCCGCTCATCGGCGACACAAAAAGGTCCTGCAGCGGGCCAAAGGAAATTTCAGCGGGCGTTCCCGCTTGTATCGTACCGCGATCGAAACGGTGCATCGCGGCATGCGCTACGCCTATCGTGACCGCCGTGCGCGGAAGCGTGAATTCCGCGCCCTCTGGATCACCCGCATCGGTGCGGCTGCCCAGCTCTGCGGCACCAATTACTCGAAATTCATCGATGGCCTGAAGAAGGCCGGAGTTACTCTCGACCGGAAAGCACTGGCCGATATCGCCGCCCGCGATATGGCGACCTTTGCCAATCTTGTCAATATCGCCACCGGCAAGTAACCGAATTGGGTCCTCGCTATGTCAATCCTTGACGAGGTCTCTCAGATCGAACGCGAAGCTATCGAGCGAATCGGAAATGCCGATTCGCTCGATTTGTTACGGGACCTGCAAGTTCAGTTCCTCGGACGCAAGGGGAGTCTGACCGCGGTCCTCAAATCCCTCGGCTCGCTTTCAGTCGACGAAAAGAAGTCGGTCGGCGCGGCGGCCAATCAGGCACGCCAGCATATCGAACAAGCTATCGAAGCAGCGACCGCACGTCTCTCTGCGTCCCGACGATCTACCGGTTTTGACCCGACCCTGCCCGGCACCGGCCAGTATCAGGGGACTGTTCACATCATCAATCAGACGATGAACGACATCTGCGGCATATTCGAGCGCATGGGCTTCCAGATAGCTCGCGGCCCGCATGTCGAGACCGATCATTACAACTTTGAAGCGCTCAACTTCGCGCCGGATCACCCCGCCCGCGATGAGCACGATACCTTCTTCGTGGAAGGTGGCCGCCTGTTGCGCACTCACACGACTCCGGTACAGGCACGCGAGTTGGAGAAGCGCAAGAACGATCTCCCTATCAAGCTGATCATGCCGGGCCGAACTTTTCGTCACGAAGACATCTCGACTCGCGCGCATATCTCCTTCCATCAGGTCGATGGCTTCCTTGTCGATGAAGGTATTTCCATCGCAGACCTCAAGGGATGTATCAACGCGTTCGCCAATGCCTATTTCGGCGAAGGACTCAAGCTCCGCTTCCGGCCGTCGTATTTCCCCTTCACGGAACCGTCGGCCGAGGTAGATGTCGCCTGCTATCTCTGTCGAGGTAAGGGCTGTCAGTTGTGCAAGCATACCGGCTGGCTCGAGATACTCGGCTGCGGAATGATCCATCCAAATGTTCTCGAGATCGCCGGGATCGATTCGGAGAAATATACTGGCTTTGCGTTTGGCACCGGAGTGGAGCGACCCGCGATGCTCAAATACGGCATCAACGATATTCGCCTCTTCTTTAACAGCAACCTTCGATTCCTGAGACAGTTCAGTTAGACCATGCAGATATCCTATCTTTGGCTCAAGGAACTAACCGGCTTGAATTGGTCGGCCGAAGAAATGGCCGACCGCCTCACGCTGTGCGGTATTGCCAACGAAGAGATCACTCCAACCGCGCAGTATCTCGATAGCGTCGTGGTGGGCGAGGTTTTGGAAGTCCATCCGGTGGAGGGAGCCTCCAAGATCCGCCGCACTCTGGTCAATGTCGGCAGAGAGAAACTGCAGATCATCTGCGGCGCGCCAAATGTCGCGGTCGGACAGAAGGTCCCGGTCGCGTTGGTCGGAGCAAAGGTCAATGGCGGTCTTGAGATCAAGCAGGCAAAGATTCGCGGCGTCGAGTCGTTCGGCATGATCTGTGCCGAAGATGAATTGGGCATCTCCAATGACCATGCCGGTATTATGGTTCTCGATGCGGAAGCTCCGGTCGGTACTCCGCTCAAAGAATATCTCGATTTCGATGATTACATTCTTGGTTTTGAGTTGACCCCTAATCGTGGCGATGCCTGGTCAGCTTTCGGGATCGCGCGAGACCTTGCCGCGCTCGGCGGGGTCTCACTGCGCAGACCTGAGATCAGGCTCAAAGAAAGTTCGGAGAAGGCATCGTCGGTCATCAAAGTCACCAGTGAGGATCTGGTCGGTTGCCCGCGCTATGCCGCGCGAGTGATTCGGAACGTCAAGGTTGGACCATCCCCCTGGTGGATCAAGAAGAAACTTTTGACCGCCGGTATTCGACCGATATCCAATGTCGTCGATATCACCAATCTGGTGATGTTGGAGTGCGGCAATCCGCTCCATGCTTTCGACCTCGATCAGTTCGGTTCACACGAAGTAGTTGTGCGCCGCGCCAAAGACAAAGAGAAGTTCGTGACACTTGATGGTCAAGAGCGAACTCTGACTTCGCAAGTACTGATGATCACCAATGGGAAGGATCCGGTAGCGGTGGCAGGTGTTATGGGCGGCCTGCATTCAGAAGTGACAGAAAAGACAAGTACACTCCTATTGGAAGCGGCCCATTTCAACGCGGTCATAACACGTCGCGGTCGGAAAGAATTGGGCATGGTCACGGACGCATCCGCGCGGTTCGAGCGCGGAGTTGATCCGAACATCGTGCCATACGCGATCGATCGAGCGGCCGCGCTTTTTCACGAAGTCTGCGGCGGCGAGGTTCTGTCCGGAATAGTTGACTGTTATCCTCTGAAGATCGAACCGAAAAGGATCAGTCTGCGGCCGTCCCGCTGTTGCGCCATCATGGGGAAAGAAATGACGATTTCCCGCATGAAGGAGATCCTGACCGGACTTGAATTCGGTGCGGCTGGTGAGAATCCAATAGAAGTGTCCGTGCCAACCTTCCGCTCCGATATCGACCGCGAGATTGACCTGATCGAAGAGGTCGCGCGAATCGAGGGATGGGGGAACATACCGGATGCCATCGAGAATAAGGGGCCGCTGTACAGTCCGTCCAATCGCGAAGACGAATACGAGAATGAGATTCGCCGACTTCTCACGGGCATCGGTTTCGATGAGATACTCGGCCATGGATTGGCAGACGGGCGATTGTGTGAGCAACTGCTGCCGGGCACGCCACAGGTTAAGATATCTAACCCGATTTCGGACGACCTTTCCATCATGCGCAACACCCTCCTGCCGAGTATGCTCGGTATTGCGTCACACAATATTTCGCATCGCCTCACCGACCTTCGGCTCTTCGAACTTGGCCGCGCCTATTTTCCGCCCTCAGAAAGTTCTGACTGGCGAGAGGAAGAACGGCTGTCGCTGGCCGTATCCGGAAATTCGCCGGCGAATTGGCGAGACAAGGCCCGCCCGGTCGATTTCTATGACCTGAAAGCGGCGGTTGAGCGACTGGCGGCCCACTTTCATTTTCCCTCTATCAGCTTTTCGCCGGTATCTACACCATATTATGAGGCGGACATCTCTTTCGAAGTCTCGGCCAATGGCCAGACGATCGGGACCTGCGGAAAATTGACCGATGTGCTGGCGAAAAGATTCGACATTCGCCAGGATTTGTATGTGGGCGAATTCTCATTGTCGGTCATGATGTCATTCAGCCGGGCGCTCGGTAAATTCTCGCCGTTGCCGATCTATCCCGCCGCTCCACGTGACCTGGCGATCGTTGTAGAGCGGGCCGTTCTGGTCGGAGAAATGGTTGACAGGATCAAAGCGATCGCTGGTGGTATCGCTGAGTCAGTCACTGTTTTCGATGTCTACGCTGGGAAACAGATAGAATCGGGCAAAAAGTCGGTCGGTATTGCGATTGTCTATCGTTCACTTGAGGGATCTCTGTCGAGCGAAGAAGTTGATAAGGTACAACAGGCTATCATCAGCGCCTTGAAGGACGAGTTTAGGGCCGATATTCGGGAGAAGTAACATGGCGGACAAACTTGAACAACTGACGACCAAGTTTGAGAAACTGCTTGAGCTGGTTGAGAAACTGAAAGCCGACAACCATGAGCAGAGCCGGGAAAACACCAGATTGCGGGCCGAATTGACGCGTCTGCAGACCGAAGTCTCACGGCTCAGGGCTCAACAGAACGACCAATCGGACCAGATCAAGAGCCGGCTGACGGCGGTTTTGGCCCATGTAGAAGAGCTGGAAGGGCTTACACGCTAACTTTTTTATTGACATTCCTGGTCCTGTTTGGTATAACAATCTGCAGGATAGTCGGATAGGACAGGAAATACAACCATCGCAAATGCGTACACTGCATGTCTGACGCTATAGCTGAAAATAAGGTTACAGTCAAAATATTTGGCGAAGAATATCCTATTACGGGTAGCGGCGATCCAGCTCACATTACGCGGGTCGCCGAATTCGTTGATACGATGATGAAGGAAGTGGCGCGAGTGAGCCGTTCTAAGGCTAAGGACAAGGTCGCGATTTTGACCGCCCTGACTCTCGCTTCCGAACTTCTGGAAATGCGTGATCAATTGAAGGACCTGAAGGATGACCAAACCAGCTATGTCGACACTCTGATGAACCGGTTGGATATGGCTCTCGATGAGAGCGGCAAAACCACCCGGTGATCGGCTGCGCATTTTCTTTCAGACATTCCCCGTCCTACTCCTTTTCTATTAGACATAGAGTTCATCCGTCGTGACGGCGGGTGGGAGGTTCACGTGAACATTTCAGTCGTAACTATCGTAGTCGCCCTGGTGGTTGGCGCTGTGGCTTTTGTGGTGGCCTGGATGCTGGCTCACCGCATCGGCGAAAAGAGCGTTAGCTCGGCTCGCTCTCAGGCCGCCCGGATCATCACCGAGGCCGAAAAAGAAGCCCAGATAAAGAAGAAGGAAGCCACTCTTGAGGCGCGCGAAGAGTGGTTGAAAGTCAAAGGAAACTTTGAGAAAGAGATCGATGAGCGCCGCCGCGAAGTCGAAAAACTAGAAAAACGGCTCGATGAGCGGGATTCACTCCTGCAGAAGAAGCTTGATGCGGTCGATGCGCGAGACCGGGACCTAGCCAACCGCGACAAAACACTGCAAGGACGCGAGCGCGGCATTACCCTTCGCGAATCCGAACTCGAGCAGATCATCACCCAACAGAACGATCGTCTCCAGAAGATCGCCCAGATGTCGCCCGAAGAAGCCAAACGGCAACTGATGGACAACATGATCGGCGAAGCCAAACTGGAGGCCGCCGCGATGATCAAAGAGATCCGAGAGCAAGCCGAACAGAACGCCGAGAAAGACGCCAAAGAGATCATCCTCTCATCTATTTACCGCTGCGCGGCTGACCACACAGTCGAGTCTACCGTATCGGTGGTCAATCTTCCGACTGACGAAATGAAGGGGAGGATCATCGGGCGCGAAGGACGAAATATCCGGGCGTTTGAGACCTGCACCGGAGTGGACGTCATTGTAGACGACACCCCCGAGGCAGTCATACTCTCCGGCTATGACCCCGTTCGCCGCGAGATCGCTCGAATGTCGCTGGAAAAACTGGTGACCGATGGTCGCATCCACCCCACCCGCATCGAAGAGGTCGTGGAGAAAACGAAGAAAGAGATGGAAGTGATCGTGCGCGAGGCCGGCGAACAAGCCTGTTTCGAATTGGGCGTGCATGGACTTCATCCAGATATCATTCGCCAGCTGGGAAAACTGAACTACCGTACTTCGTATGGGCAGAATGTCCTGGCCCACTCCAAAGAAGTTGCCATGCTCTGCGGCCTGATGGCGGCGGAACTCGAACTCGATGCTCCGCTCGCCAAGCGGTGCGGCTTGCTGCATGATATAGGCAAGGCGATCGACCGCGAGACCGAGGGTACGCATACGCAGATCGGCGCCGATTTCATGCGTCGGTATAAGGAGTCCGAATCTCTGGTGAACGCGATCGAGTCACACCACGGCGATGTACCGATGCTTGGGCCGTATCCAGTCCTCGTGCAAGCCGCTGATGCCATCTCCGGAGCCCGTCCGGGAGCGCGCCGTGAACCGCTCGAAGCCTACGTCAAGCGTCTGCAACAACTTGAAGCGCTGGCTGACAGCTTCCGCGGTGTCCAGAAAGCTTACGCGATTCAGGCGGGTCGTGAGATTCGTGTGATCGTGGAGCATGGCCAGATCGACGATCTGGCGAGCCAGGTGTTGGCTTCGGATATCGCGTCAAAGATCGAATCAGAGATGCAGTATCCCGGTCAGATCAAGGTGACGGTGATTCGCGAAACGCGTTCGACCGAGTACGCGAAATAGCTTGATTTAGATGGCATATCCGCGAAAGCGGCAGATAGTATAAGGCAGGGTCAATCGCTGGACGACACGATTGACACCTGCCTTTTGAATGATAGGTCAGCTCGCCTCACGAGAAGAGCGCGAGACGTTTTATGGACAATTCGGCAATGTCGGACGCGGCGTCATCGTCAGATAGGCGATGAGCAGCGACAAATCCGACAGGTCGATACTTCCAGTCGTATTGATATTCGCTTCCGGCAGACAGGGGAGAGTCGGACGCGGGGTGACTGTCAGATAAGCGATGAGCAGCGACAGATCGGAAAGGTCCGGCGCCTCCGAGGCGGATTTGTTTACGTTGCCCGTGGTTCCGATACAGCAACTTGTCACTGCGGCGAAGTTCTGCCAGAATCCCTGATTGACGCGATAATTTGAAGAAGCCACTGGTCCAGCGGCAGTCTGGCCGATCGTGGCCGTGACAATATAGCTGGCCGATGTTGTACGATTTCCACCGCCCGAGATCACCTGCCACGTGATCTGCTCGCCGGCTGCGGGAGTGCTACTCGCCGCCGCGCTATGATCGTCTCCACTAGCGACCACCGTCATCGTAACTGACACTGCGGCAATAGTTGTCAATATTCTTAGGAACGCTTTCATGGTCTGCTCCTTCTGTGTCAGTCTTTGCCGCCAGAGGCGGGCTCAATCGCAACTCGTTTGATATTCTCTCTTATCGCCTCAAGTTCCGCTTTGATCTGGGCAACTTCTGTTTCTAATCGTTTGCGATGAAACGCCTCGGCCTCTTGCCACTCAGTGTTCTGATCAAACGATTTAGTGACGACGCCGGCAGCATCCTGACTCGGCACGGGGTCGCTTACGGTAGTGTAAGCTGTCGGGAAAAAACACTCGGAGAGTTGAACATCATATACCGTCACAGTCGTCGCGCCTGCCTTTGATCCGAGTGCATAGTACGCCTGCGAGCCTGCCACAACGGGAAACACAGCCTGCGATGACAATGGTAGCTCGTACAGGCCGGTCGGCAGCGAAGAAGGAAGCGTTATTCTGGCGACAGTCGAGGGAACAAAGCTGGTGATATTGTCTGATACGTTGAGACTAACCGTACTCTGCGTCCCCGTCGTATGCTGAATGATCGCGTGGGCGGTGGCAATAACCAGCACGTACCCATCTACCGGCGCGTTCATCGTTCGACCGGCCAGATACTGAGCCGTACCAGTCAGTGTAATGTTGGTATTGTTGTCGCTTCCCACTCCAGGCTCGTCGACAATCTCAGAAGCTCCAACGGCGCCTTGTGGGAGTTGCACGCTCGAGGAGCCGCTCACGCCAAGATCGATCCACGCATAGCGCGACGTGCCCTCCATGTAGAGTTCGGGTTCGCCGTCGCCACCGATGTAGAATGAGGCATATGCGATACCACGATCCCTGTCCCACATGCGCAGATCGTCGTAAACAGTACCCCCCTCGGCTCCCGAAATCGTGTGAACTCGCCGCGCATAGGGTACGGAGGTCAAACGTGTGCGCGGGGTCTGTACCTGTCCTTCATAGGTGATCTGGAGGAACAAGCTGTCATTCCCAAATCGATTCGCTGACATTGGAGTGACCGACCCCAATAGGTGGGTGAATAGCCCACTATTCGTTGTGACAGTTGCTGTTTCATTCCACTGCGAAATGCCGGCAGAGGCAACGGAGAAGAGATCAAACCTCACCGTATGATTTCCGTCAGGTACCGGCGTGCCGTCAGCATTGGTGACTTTCCCCTGATAGCTGATGAGCCGAGGGATCTCACCTACTGCCAATGCAAATATCGCGAGTGAAAGGCATACGGCCAGCAGCGTAATCGTTGTGGCCTTTTTTGTATTGGATCTCATATTGTCGGGCCCCTATGGTTGCAGGCAATGTTTCTGCATGACTTGTGAACTCATCTCTTCTCAAGCGCTTCAATTCTCTTTGTCAGTCGTTCATTTTGACTCTTGAGTTCCTTGATCGCTTCGAGCAAGATCGGGGTCAGACGACCATAATCAACTGAGAGTGAACCATCGGCTTGTTGAGTCACTACCTCCGGTACTATCTCTTGTACTTCCTGTGCAATGAAGCCAAGTTGAGTCCCTTCAGAGAACTGGTACTCAGGATACGCTTTGGCATTCCACTTATATCGTACACCGTTCAGGACGGAGACCATATCCAGGGCATTATGCACCTGCTCGATATCCACCTTAAACTTCTCATCCGAACAGGCGCCGATTGTACCTGTGTAGCAGATGTTGCCAACCACATGAAGAGCCTGTGTCGGTGTTGAGGTTCCTATTCCGATTCGGGCGGCACCATTCATGGAAGTCAGTTTTATTGGTGGAGCTGGCGCTGCTCCCATGGGACCAACCAATTCAATCTTGCTTTCAAGTCCGTTAGATTTTGCGCATAGGTACTGGGCAGAGCTTCCAATCGGAGCCCCCTGACCCAGCCGGAGCTCAGCATCCATATCCGTTGAATACAGATTGATGTACTCCTGTAGCCCGCCGAGAGACGATAGCCCGTACGTCTTGAACCACGCTGTATCGCCGACTCCTTCTAGCGCGGATGCCCCACTTGAACCGAACGATGTCCCGAGTTCCAGCATTTTCCCCGGCGGTTCAGGCTGCGGATCAAACAGCTTGAGACTGAATCCTGTGTTCCACGGAGTTGGTTCGACACCCATGACTTGCCCAGCTTGATTGAAGAAACTCATAGTTGGGCCAGAACCCGCGTTGGCAATCAGTTCAAATAATTTCCCCGGCGGTTCCGGTTGAGGATCGAACATTCTAAACGATGGACCGGTGATTGCGCTGCTCCCCTCGATTCCAGATTGCGAGTTACCAATACTCGTGCCACTTAGCATCTCGATAGAAATTCCCGGTGGTTCCGGTTGCGGGTCGAACATTCTGAAGCTCGATCCACTGGTCGGAGTCGACGACAATTCTATGACCGCCTTTCCGGGCGGCTCTGGTTGGGGGTCGAACATACGCATGCTGATCCCGCCATCGAACGATCGAATAGACATGGTGGAATCACCGTCGCTTCGCTTGATGGTCAGCACACCCGGTGCCGTCTCAAGATCACCCATGACTCTCCCTGCCACCGCAGATCGCGGGGAAGATGTGAGCGGCGTGCGCGGCGCAAGAGGCGTGGTGGACACACCGACCACTATCTCCCAATAGAGGACATCGTTGCCGAGAGAGGCAAGGTCCAGCGGGGCGATACTGCCGAGCAGGACGGTAAATAGTCCGCCCGAAGTAGCCACCGCGGGATGCGTCTCTGTCCAAAGAGGGCTTCCTCCGGAAGCAACATTGTAGATACGGAAGGTCAACGAATAGGAGGCATCAGGAACCGCCGTGCCGGAGGCATCGGTCAATCTGCCTTGATAATTCAGGTTATCTGATGCGATGGACGGAAGCGAGATCGCGACGGCAAGGAGAAGTGCGCCGCAAATAGTCAGCAGTGCAGAAGATCGCATAGCTACTCCCTTTAGACAAGATAGACATTTGATGGGACATTTGTCGTGGCTGCGACAACAGAGGATAACAGTCCGCCGCGCCCGGTCAGCTTCCTGTGCAACCATAAGATAACAATCAGGACAAATTTGTCAATGATTTGTTGTTCCGAAGATCCTCTCCTTCTTTGCTATATTCATCAGTTCGCCTCACTATGGGAGCGCGAGACATTTTATGGACAATTCGGCAATGTCGGACGCGGCGTCATCGTCAGATAGGCGATGAGCAGCGACAAATCCGACAGGTCGATACTTCCAGTCGTATTGATATTCGCTTCCGGCAGACAGGGGAGAGTCGGACGCGGCGTGACGGTCAGGTACGCGATAAGGAGCGACAAGTCGGACAGATCCGGAGATTCTGAGACCGACTCATTCACATTGCCGGTCGTGCCAATACAACAGCTCGTCACCGCGGCGAAGTTCTGCCAAAATCCCTGATTCACGCGATAATTGAAAGAGGCCACAGGGCCGGCAGCGGTCTGACCGACCGTGGCCATGACAATGTAGCTGGCCGAAGTTGTGCGGTTTCCGCCGCCCGAGATCACCTGCCACGTGATCTGCTCGCCGGCCGCTGGTGTTGCCATATTGGGGGCGTTCTCAACCGCGGATAGCACCGATGTACTGCCGATCACCACGATCAGGAGCGGTAGTAGTAGATATATCTTCCTCATATCAATCGCCTCAGTGATTGTGGATTACTACCAAGGATGCCTCTATCTCTTTGCCTGTTCGAGCGCTTTGATCCGCTTGGCCATTTCTTCGTTCTGCTTTTTCAGTTCCTTGATCGCTTCAAGGAGAAGTGGTGTCAGGCGACCATAGTCGACAGTGAGAGAGCCGTCCAGTTGCGTTGTCACAACTTCCGGAACGACCTCTCTTACTTCTTGGGCGACGAAGCCGAGTTGCGTTCCCTCGGTGAATTGATACTCCGGGAATTCGGACCGCTTCCACTCGTACCTCACGCCTTCGAGATCGTTGACCAGGTCAAGGGCGTGGTCAACCGGTTCAATGTTCTGCTTGAACTTCTCATCGGAGCAGGCGCCAATTGAACCGGTGTAGCAGATGCTACCGACCACATGCAGCGCCTGTGCCGGTGTCGGTGTACCTATCCCGATCGCGGCTGTACCGTTGGTTATCAAGCTGATACTACTTGTGAATCCGCCAATAAATGGCGGGCCCGACAGATCAAGACGACTTCCGGTGGGAGACGCTTCTGCTTTGATGAGTGTGCCAGAATTGTCCGGGTCCGCCTGTGTGCCGAGGCGCAAAGTGCCTGTTCCGTTTTTTGCCGTAAGGGTCGCCAGTTGTATCGTTGAGTCACCAATAGTGGATCCGGACATGGCGAGCGACGACGAGTTGTTGGCGACGCCAGAGATTTTGGCTTGACCGCCGACCGGGGTGTACGATGCCCCAAGGTCCACCAGAGCGGAGGGTGGCTCGGGCTGCGGGGCGAACAGCCTGATGCTGAAACCACCATTGAATGGCATTGGCTCTATGCCCATAACCTGTCCCGCATCGTCAAAGAAATCCATACTTGGACCGTTGACTGGATCGCCATTTAACTCCATTAGAACTCGTGGCGGTTCTGGTTGCGGGGCAAACATCCTGATGGAAGCACCATTATTCAGAAGTGACGCTATTTCAAGTACCTCTTTGGGTGGTTCAGGTTGCGGGGCAAACATGAAGATGCTGGCCTTACTAAGAGACTTGTTTATGAGAACGCCTGCCTCGCCATCATCACGTTTGAGTGTGAGAGAACTCGGACCAGTCTCTACTGAACCGGTCAATTTCCCAGCTGAGGTTGCTTTGGGAACTGCGCTCAATAGCGTGCGCGGAGAGAGAGGAGTTGAACCGCCAACCTGAATCTCGAGATACAAATTGCCGGTGCCGAGCGAGGCAAGGTCAAGCGGGGCGATACTGCCGAGCAAGGCGGTAAATAGTCCGCCCGAAGTAACCACCGCGGGGTGTGTCTCGGTCCAAAGCGCACTTCCCCCGGACAAAACATTGAAAACACGAAACGTTAGAGAATACGAGGCATCAGGAACCGCTGTTCCTGAGGCATCGGTCAGTCTGCCTTGATAATTCAGATTGTCAGATGCGATGGTCGGAAGCGAGATCGCGACGACAAGAAGAAGAGCGCCGCAAATGGTCAGCAGTGCAGGAAATCGCATAGCTACTCCCTTTTGTTTCGATAGAGATGTGATCGGATATTTGTCGTGTGTGCGACAACAGAGGATAACAGTCCGCCGCGCCCGGTCAGCTTCCTGTGCAGATGAAATATATCAAATTAGACAACTTAGTCAATGATGATTTTGCGAGGTAAGGCGAGGCGCTCTGCTCTAATATCGTAGGAGCGCCAACCTTGCGGATTCTTTGGTTATTGTCCTGCCCGATCGTGGCACTGGTCGCATCCTTCGCCATTGACTCCGGACACTACCGATGGAGACCAAGTCAAGCCATATGCCCTGTTGCCACCGTGAGCCTTGTGGCAGGACAAACAGAAAACGCCGTTGGTCGCCGGATCAACTTGCGTGCAGTTCAGAAAATCCGTGCCGCCATCCTTCACAAAGCGCAATCGATTGGTTACCTGGAATCCAGCGCCGGTACCCGCCGTCCAATGATCTGGCGACGTTGTCTCTTCATCTTCACCCTGCGCGATATTGTTGCGCGAGTTTCGCTCGGAGTCATAGGTCGGGTGAAGCGAGTGAACAGCACTTCCATCCGGATTTGTGTAGGATGTGCCGCTGAAGACATGATGGCAGTCTATGCACATGTTCGAGACTTCTCGTAGCGTGGAAGAATTATCAGTGCTATAAGCAACATTAGCGGTTTCATATCTTGCCATTCCGGATGCCCCTGGATTCTCAAATAGACCGAATTGTGGCTCACCGCCGGGATACGACGCCCACTGCAGGTTACGGGGGCGCCCGTTGCCGTGCGGGTTGTGGCAATCAAGGCAGGTAACGCTCGCGGTCGCGAACGTACCACCAAAGTGACAACGCATGCAAAGCTCCCAGTCGTCCGTCTTCAACCCGTAATCCAATTTGTGGCCGCGCGGGTTGCTTTCTCCGGGACCCGCAAAATGGCCCGCTGAACGATCCACCAATCCATTCACGTCCGTGCCGACCACGTCGGGAATGCCTGCCTTGTTGTCGTGGCATATCAGGCAGAGAGCGACCGGATCGGTCGCTTTGAGCAGTCTCGATGCTGGAGTGAAGGTCTGCGGAAACCCACCAAATGGGTCAGGCTCCGTACCATTCTCTTGTGGGTGCTGCGCGCTGGCATGCATGACATGGCAATAAGAGCAGAGCAGATTATTGCCGTTGTGGAAAGTCTCACCGGCCATAGGCGCTTGAACAGCGGCCGCTGCCCGGGGAAGATTTACCCCGCCGGAGGGATGGATGTAGCTTCTGCCGGTGCCGAGGTCCTCTGGATCTCCAGCTAGTATGCGCGACGCGGGCAAAAAGGATATCGCCATCAAAGCCAGGACAAGTAGACGAATGGACATTGCATTACTCCGGTTTCAACGGCGATGCACATTTTCAGCGAAGGTGTGCAACACCCTGATAGTTCCTGTCTAATGCTTCTGTTGTAACTTCTTGCTGCATCAGCCGAAGAGAGCCGATTGCGTCAGAGTCTGGGATGGCGGGTAAGTCCGTTTTCCAGCCGGCTTAATATTATTGGACTAAAATAGCAATGTTTCTGCCAAAGTCAAGACGATTCCGTCCATGATTCGTGGCGCTTTCTGCTGACAAGAACGGTGAACCAGATAAAAATTGTATTGTTCTTCTTATCATGAAAAAGACTCAAAGCATAGATTCAGGCACGACCATCGGCCATGTTCACCTGAAGGTGGCCGACCTTGATCGAGCCATCAAATTCTATACCGAGACTCTTGGGTTCGAGGTGGTCGCCCGCATGGGGAATTCCGCCGCATTCCTCTCCGCCGGCGGTTATCATCACCATATCGGGCTCAATGTCTGGGAATCAAAAAACGGCTCACCGCCTCCGCGCGGGACAACGGGGCTGTATCATTTTGCGATCTTGCTCCCCTCGAGAAAGTCTTTGGCGAGAACTTTGTTGCGCATTCTGGAATCGGGATGGGCGATCGATGGCGCCGCTGACCACGGTGTCAGCGAAGCGATCTACTTCCATGACCCTGATAACAACGGCGTCGAAATATATCATGACCGTCCACGCGAGCAATGGCCCACCAACCCCGACGGCAGTTATGCGCTGGTCACCGATCCCCTTGATCTTGATGACCTCCTTAAGGAAGCTGACTGAAGAGTATTTACTTCATCCGTCTCTGGCAGAGAATGCTCTCGTACTCGTTGAATATCAGCCCCTGCGGCTGCGACTGGAACGGCCCAAGTTTGTAGTCCGTCTGCTGTCCCGCAATCGCTTTTCTCGCGAAGATCGCCCCTTCAGGCACAATGATCCTGAAGAGTACCGGGAAAGCGGCATCCGGCGGCACGCCGACTGTTTCGACTTTCAGGTTAATGTAGTGACCATCCGGCTCTGACGCGACGGTGTAGGCGCTGGTGAAAACCGGGAATCCACGGCCGAACAGCCACTGATTGAAGAACCAGTCCAGCTTGATACCGGTGTGCGATTCAGCCAGCGCGCAGAAATCGTAGTTACTGAATTTCCGGTGGTTCACCTGCATGATTATGTCGCGGAGGAACCCCAGGAACAGGTCATCACTTCCGTGCTCCAGATCGCGCATCAGGATGCGCAACATGTGAAGCATCCAGACGCCTTTTCCGACAGCCCGCACAGCGTCTCCGCGCAATCCCGTCGACAACGGTATATCCTCTTCACGTTCTATTGCTTCCTCGATCTCGACTTTCCACTGCTTCAGATTGGTATACATCGAGGTCGCGCCAGTATTTTTCTCCACGTACATCAAGCCCAGATATACTGAGATCGCTGGAGCCATCCAGTACTCCCGATATGACGCCGGCTGAACGGTCGGACCGATCCACTGGCGGGCCACGCGCTCGCTGGCGATTCGTTGAAATCCGCCCATCTCAAGATCACCCTTAACCGGAGGAATATTCAGCAGACCAGGGTCCGATGCATCCCCTCCAGGGAATATGTACACTTCTGTCAGGTCGGACGGATTCCCGAACATATCCATAAAGAAGCGGAAGCAATTGGTCACTTCATCCTGGTAAGGCTTCTCTTTGACTATATCGCCATAATCGTGCGACACGAATTTCAGTACTATCAGGGAATCAATATCGACCACTGTCGTATCGTAGTTGGTCACCATGGGGCGAAAGCCCAGATCGCTCCCGTAGAATCTTCCGGCCGTGCACTGATGTCGCCCATCTCCACACTCTTCTATAGCGCCGGCCATCGGAAGCGCGTAGTTGTAACCCGGAGGGAAGACGAGACGCAACGACCGATCCAGCGGTTCAGCGCTCTGCAGCCAGGGGAGTAGCGAGTAGTAGTCGGATCCACCATTGGAGTACCAGATCGCTACATTGAGTGTATCGCCCTTATGTACATAGTCCGGGGTGAGCAGGAGGAGATGGTAGAAGTCTTTTCGACGAAACCACTCGGTCCGGACGCCATTCACGAATATCGAGTCTGGATCAAACCTTCGGTCCATAAAGAGCCCCGGGAAGCGAACCGAATCGCGATTGATCTTCAAGGTTGTGGATATCTCAGCTCTGTCTATGCGCCAGCCATCGGCACCAGACAACTCCAGCGTGGCATCTACCCGGCCCATCTGAAGAGGGTAGTCGAGCTGCGAGAGCTGCCGTAAGCCGTATCGGTTCCGCTCTTTGCGTTGAAAGGATACCAGCGCGTCAGTCATCGCGATATCAGGATTGCGGGCATGACCGATCGAGATCTCTTCCGGACTATTCGGGTCAAAGGAAAAGAAAGTGTGATCGAAACTCGCCCAGAAATAGCCGTCGGCTTTGCGCTCATATGCTGAGGTCAGCAATTGCACCAGGTTATCCCACGCATGATAGCGAGTCGGCTTGAAATAGTATTCAGCCTTCACATTGCGGACCTTCTCAAAGTCAGCCACCGCCATCTGTCCTTTGGAGGGCTTGAATCGTTCTTTAAGACGAAGGTCCAGGTCATCAGCCATGCGGATAAAGCAGACGGTGACATCTTTATCGATCACGGTATCGCGGTACATGGCGTAGAGATTGTGCCGTTCGGGTGGAACAGGGATATCGATATGGACATGGGCCGTCCCGACAAAGATGGCGATTGTCGGACGGTTGTTGATAGGACGTTGCAGGAGAAAGGTCCCGGGGCCGAAGCGGAACGTGGCGACATCCTTGGTATAGGTGAAGCTGTCGACTTCGACCAGGTCCCCGGAGCGATCATTGACTAGTTTGGTCAGCGAAGCATAGTCCTCGCGGAACTGCTTACTGGTCAGGGGAGCGGCCGAAGTGACGGAAATGAGGCAGAGAATGCCAAGCACGCAGAACAGTGAACGAAGCATCGATTCCTTCTCCTGTCTGGCGGAGGGGAGGCTCCGCGATGTTGGTCCCGATATTACCCCGATGGTGAATCGGGATCATGGGCAAAGTTGTCCTCTAGTAGTAACATAGGAGAATTGTAACAATCTGGCAACAAAATTTGAGCGAGACTCAGCTGGCGCTAAGTGGTGCCGTCAACCCACACCTGAATTAATTGCGTATATCGTCCACGATGATATATATTGGTGGCTAACGTTAGGAAGGAGTAGCCACTATTTCATGACGACACGATTTGTTCGATTCTCCCGGTACGGGCTGATGACCGTGATCCTTGGTTTGACAACTTACCTCGCGCTCGGGTACGGTTCGCGATCTTTCGAAGCCTTCTGTCCTTTTGGCGGGGCCGAATCCCTGGGGGGATTGTTCACCGATGGCTCCTTCAGTTGCGCGCTGGGTCCGCTCAACCTGTCCCTGATGCTGGCGATCATCGGACTGGTGATCGTTTCCAAGAAGACCTTCTGTGGTTGGAGTTGCCCTATCGGATTCCTGAGCGAATTGGGCGGGAAACTGGGCGGATTACTCTGGAAACGTCGGCCAAAAGTCAATCCGACGGCAAATCGTTACGCCAAACTGATTCGCTATCTCGTGCTGATAGTAGCGCTGTTCTTTACCTATAAGACCGGCGAGTTGATTCTGCGCGGCTATGACCCATTCTATCTGATCTTCTCCGGCATAGGGCACGGGAGCGCGGGAGTCATTTCTGTCATCGTGCTGACATTACTCGGAATTGGCGCATTACTGATTCCGATGTTCTTTTGTCGATATCTTTGTCCTTTGACCGCGGTATTCGACCCGTTTGGCCGGATCGGACTGGTCAAACTCGTGAGAAACGAATCTTCCTGTACCTCCTGCGGCAAATGTTCCACGGCCTGTCCCCATGACATACCGGTTCACACCTTGCCGGTAGTGAGACAGAGAGACTGCACCAACTGTCTCGAGTGCATGGTTAGCTGCCCTGAAAAGGATGTCCTTGAACTTCAGGCGAAAATGTAGGTGACCAAATGAAAATATCTCCCTGGATACTCCCGATACTGGTGATTCTGGCGCTTTTTGGCGGCTACGGCTTGCGCGCCGCCTTCACCCAGCCGACCACCACGAATGTCAGCGGCGAAGTCGCCGGCAGTAAACTGACCGCGATAGTCGATGGCCTCAAATGCAAGGGGACCGCGACCTACTTCGTTTCGCTTTATGACAGCACTGCCGGGATCAAAGCGATCGAGACTTTCGCCTCAGACCACAAGGCCATCTTTACGTACGACCCGGATGCTATCACGCCCGACAGCATCAAAGTGATCATGGAGCAGGTGATTCGGTTCGAGGACGGCACAGAGGCCCAGATCTACGAATGCCTGTCGATGGAGTGATCTCACTTCGCACCAAATTGTCTCACGCGTCGTTACTTCCTGATTGACCGCAGGATGCCTGGCGCTGTATACTAATCCATCACAGGCAACCGGGAGAAGACCTGAAGAAGTTTGTTAGCCGGCATACATTTCTGCGGTACACTGTTAATAGGGGAAGAGCCACTGTGGCGCAATCGCTCACCCTCTGCTTTCTTATTGCCGCTTCATTACAATCGCAATCGATCAGACTCGACTACGATCCATCAGTCGACACCTCACTGCTGCCGTACTCAGTTATCATTAAAGATGCTGCGACCAGCCCGTGTGATCGTCCGCCGGTCCGCCACTCCTTGCGCGCGGTTTCCGTCGCGAATCGACCGGAAGAAATACCAACCTACGTATCGGCCATAAATCCGTACCCGGGCGATGCCCCCGAGGCTCATCTCAATTGGAATCCGCTCGGCAATCGAACCGCGTTTGACGAAAGTCCGTTGCTCGGAGCGAAGATAGAAGACATTGCCGTTGTGCCCCGAGGGGACTCGGTCTGGATATTCGGAAACGCTCTTCGAAGAGATTCACTCCACCTGTTCAAATCGGTTCTGCCGAGTGGAAAAGAAGAATGGCTGACGATCGCTCCAGTGGTTGATCGCGATGGGGATGGCAAATGGTCAGGTAATTCTGTTCATCTTCTGACGTCGGATTACGATTTTGACGGACAGACAGAACTCTTCTTCTATTTTAATGCAGTTAGAGATATTCAGCCGCGAGAACTTATCTGCATCGAGGCCGACTCTTTCCATCTGGAGTGGCGACTCAAGGTCGCCTCACCGGTACATGTAGCATTTCCGTGCGGTGACTCAACGGATCCGGGAATCATTTTCGCTACCGAAGCTCCCGGCCAAAACGTCAGCGATTCCGTGTTTAACGACAGCTATGGGTATCTTGCACGCGTGGACCGGACGGGCAGGGTGGTATTTGCCCACCGCAAGTCGACCTTTCCGAACTATCTGCACATGGATGTTGCTACGGCTCAGTTAGAGTTTTATGTGTTGGGGATCTCGCTTGCCGATACGATCGAGGATACAAGGTTGTCACACGGAATTCTGGAGAAAGTGACGGCAACAGGCGAGGTCATTGCCCAGGTGGCTGACTCCGAGTTCAGCACAACGGTATGGACAATGGATCTGGACAATGACGGAACCAAAGAGGTTGTGGTATTCAATAAAGACCGTTCCATACAAGTCTTTTCAGCCAACCTCGAGAAGCTCTTTCATTCGAAACCGGGTTTCCCAATTTCAGATGCCTTCTCTATTCAGAAGTTTGACGGGAAACATGACGCGCGAATGATAACGCTCGATGGCGGAGAGAGCGGGATATTTGACGCACACTTCAACCTCCTGGCACTCTTACCGGCGACCTCGCAATGCGAAGTTCTGGCCAGGGACACCACCGGACAGGTCACGGTCCTGATCCTCAACAACTACGCCGGGCATCACTATTTCGCGACCCTGTCCAAACGAAGTACCCGTGAACTCGCGGTGATCTTCTATCGAAAGAATCATGTCTACTTTTTGTCCGGGTCGTTTGCGCTGTTGGCGGCGCTGTTTGTGACTGCCGTGTATCAGCGAAAAACCAAATCGAATCTTCGGACTATCGACAGCCAGCGCAAGGAGCTCGCCGACGCCCACCAACAACTCAAAGATGCCCAGCCCGCTGTCATTGCTCGTGAGAAATACCTCCAGGCTAAGGATATAGCGGGCGGGTTCGCGCATGAGATCCGCAACGCGCTTTTCCCAGCCGACACCGCACTGATGAAACTGAATGAGCAAATGCAGAAAGGTGATCTTAGTAACGAGCGCCGGGAGAAACTCATTGCCGCGATAGGCGGGTCGATCGGACGGGCGGTGGATATCACGCGGCTGATATCCGATTATACCAAATTGGATTCACAGCAGATGGCCGAGCCGGTCAATCTGGCTCAGGTTGTACGCGATACGCTGAAGGCGAATAGTCCGCTTATCGAGACCCAGTCGGTGCGGGTGACTGTCGATGGTGACGAGTCGGTGAAGGTTCAGGCGAATCACGCGCAGATGAAGTCCGTCCTGACCAACCTGTTACTGAACAGCCTGTATGCGCTCAGGGATCGCCCCGAACCGACTATCCAGATCGCATGGCGACAGGAGTCGGCCTGGTGTGAATTGACCTTTGCGGATAATGGGACAGGGATATCCGCTGAAGATCTGCCGCGAGTGTTCGACGCTTTCTTCTCGACCAAGCCGAATCAGGGGACTGGACTCGGCCTTGCGACAGTCAAAAAGATCGTCGAGATGTACGGGGGAACAATAGCGGTCAGCAGTGTGAATGGTTCGAGTACTGAGTTCAGATTGCGCATGGTTACTGCAGGCGCAGGTCAGTAGCGATCGACCCCACACAAGTCCCTTGCGCTTTCATTCCCTTTTCACTACCATCCGGCTACCTTTTTTGAACCTCGGCCGGGCTGGCAGGCGGACCCCCGGACCATTCGCTGACTCCGCCTTAGAAAGCGTTTTTCATGTCTCTGTTCACCATCATGTTCATCGCCGATATCTGCGGCCGTCCGGGTCGTCAGGCGGCCGCCCACATGATCAAACCCCTTAAAGAAAAGTACGGCGTCAATTACGTCATCGCCAATGTCGAGAACGCTGCCGGCGGATTCGGTGTGACCCCCGAAATGTCGCGCAAGATGTTCTCGTACGGGATCGATATGCAGACCTCCGGCAACCATATCTGGGACCGGGTCGATATCATCGAATATTTCGAGAACCAATCCCCCAAGCTGATCCGTCCAGCGAACTATCCGCCAGGTACCCCCGGAGTCGGGTCATATCTCGATACGGTCGGCGATATCAAGATTGGGATCGTCAATCTGATGGGGCGAACCTACATGGCGCCGCTGGATGACCCCTTCCGCGTGGCCAAACGCGAAGTGGGACATCTGGCCAATGAAACGAATATCATCTTTCTCGATTTCCATGCCGAGGCGACCTCGGAAAAACAGGCGATGTGTCACTTCCTCGATGGCCGCATCTCGGCTCTTGTCGGAACCCACACGCATGTCCAGACTGCCGATGAGCAGATAACCGCGCGCGGGACAGCTTATCTCACCGATGCCGGCATGACAGGGCCGCATGATTCGATCATCGGAATGGAGAAGGGGCCATCGCTCGGACGGTTCCTGACCGGCATGCCGAAGCGTTTTTCGACCGCGTCGGGTGATGTTCGGATATCCGGCGTAGTGATAAAAGTTGATCCGGAATCAGGGAGAGCGGAGGATATAGAGCGGTTCTGTTTGCCGTTTGATATCAATAACGCCCAGCAGGATGTATTCAACGAGGCAGAGTGAAATGTCAGCGCAGATCATTGATGGAAAAATCGTCGCGGCGGCGATCAAAGAGTCGCTAAAACCAAGAATCGAAGCGCTCAGAGTCAAGGGGGTCGTCCCTGGCTTGGCCGCGGTGCTGGTCGGCGATGACCCCGCCTCGGCGACCTATGTCTCGTCAAAAGCAAAGGCGTGTGACGAGCTCGGGATGTATTCCGAAGTGATTCGTCAGCCGAAAGAGCTGATGCCTGAAGCGCTGGAGTCGATCATTCTTGGACTCAATGCGAACAAGAAGATCCACGGCATTCTCGTACAGTCGCCGTTGCCGAAACATTTCGATGAAGAGGCGATGACCCTCCTCATTGACCCGGCGAAGGATGTCGACGGGTTTCATCCGCACAATGTCGGCCTCATGCTAATTGGTCGGCCGGGATTGCTTCCTTGCACACCGTACGGGATAATCAAGCTGATGGAACATTACAATATTGACCCGGACGGCAAAGAAGTGGTGGTGGTGGGGCGGTCGAATATCGTGGGAAAACCGATCGCGGCGATGCTCCTTCAGAAGGGGAAGATGGCCAATGCGACGGTCACGATTGCCCATTCTCGTTCTAAGAACCTGGCAGAAATAACTCGGCGCGCGGATATCCTGATCGCGGCCATCGGACGCCCCAAAATGATTACCGGGGATATGGTCAAAGAGGGGGTGGTGGTGATTGACGTCGGCATCAACCGGATAGACAATCCCGCGGCTAAGAAGGGGTATTCCCTGGTCGGGGATGTCGATTTCGACGCATGCGCGGCGAAGGCGTCGTTCATCACACCGGTACCAGGCGGCGTGGGGTTGATGACTATCGCGATGTTGATGTCAAATACGGTGTCGGCGGCAGAACGGATTGCCGGGTTTAACTAGTTTAGTCTGCTGTTCAAATTCTGCACTATTCCTGCAAAGAGCTGCATTAGGGTAGAATAGGGAAAATCTCTCCTATAGGGAGATTGGTCGAGGACTCCACTTTAGCTGTCTCCGAATCCGTACGGTCGAGGTACAATGTTGATTGGCAACATGTTACCTGGCAAGACAAGACGTGTTGAACTCCTGAATAATCAAATTCTCAATAATCGCCACACGGGGCACTCAAGGCACAAGGTTTGCTCTGCATAGTGAGTTACGCGAGTGATTGTGGAAATCTCGTGGGGTGGTGATAGATAGAGATGTGCTTTAGACAGGGATGGATTCTGTTTCTTTGCTTCGTGCTTGCGATTTTATCGCCAGTGGCGTCTTACGCACAGGCGTCACTTGGCGTGGAGCGAATTGTTCTTGATATTGCGCCCCAGCAGGTGATCGGCCAACGGTTAATAGGGCCGTCCAAGATATTCATTTACGATGTCGGCGATTCTCTTCGTGTAGACTACAGTCTTTTCATCAATCCCATTCGACTGACCGCCACCAATGGCGGGATGGTGCCCTCCTTTCTTAACGACCCGAACTGGTGTGACAGCGGGATCGTAGACCTTTCCGCCATCAATGTCCGTTATATCGGCCCAACTGGGGTGAACAGTGTCGTCGCCGAGAATGATTCGGGCGTGGTCTCGAATTTCGCCGAAGTCTCGTTTAATGGTTATGACATTCTGAATGTTTTCGATTTCAAGGGTGATACACTCGCGCACCTCTTTTCCGGTTATCCGGTGACCGCGCGTGTAGCCGTGACCAATGGCGGGACCCTGCGCGCGGATTCCAATCCATCCCTGCGAACCTCGTTCCTGTCGGGCGGCGGTTCCGTCCGGGTTTTCTTTTCACCGGATGACAGCGGCGCGGTAGATACTATCCCGGTGAGCATCAACACGGTGGGGCTTGCGGCGGGGATCGATACGTTGATAATAGATCTGGAGGCCAGCTATCGCATCAACGACATTCTCTATACGACACAATTCCGCGACAGTATCCCGGTGGAGATCAAACCGCTGGCCTCGGTTGAACTGCAGAACGGCGCGTTCACGCCGGACTCTGTCTACGCGGGTGCGAATTTCCCCTTCGGATTTGCGATCAACGCTCCCGGCTTCGAGGGGCCCATCGACAGCAGTCACCTCAAGGTGGAGTTGTTGTATGGCATAGGCGACGCGCAATCGACCACCCTCTGCGATCTGCCGGTGACTCAATCGTCTTTCGCGGCCAACGTGATCCAGTACGACAACGTACCCGCGCAGATCAGCTTGGCCGCCGGGCTGCTCCCGGGCTGGTATCATCTTCGGACCAACTACAGCCTGATATCTGGAGCATCGGTTTTTAGTATCACCGACCTGATCTCAGACTCCATTTACATTCTGCCGTTTACGTCGCCACAATACGTACCGGAGACTTTCAAGCCGATCACCGCCGCGGCCGGCGGTTTGACGGCTTTCAGTTTCGATCTTACCGTTACCGATGTTGACTCGCTGCTAATAGACTCTACTCCCGGACGAGCAAGTCTGACGATTGCCGATGCCAATACCAGTTTTACCTCAACAGCGCCTCTCGTCGTGCCGGGACGAGTGCTGAAACCGGGTCGCAATACCGTGACCTCGGACCCGATATTCATCCCGGCGAATGAACTGGGGCGTGATCTGACGGTCAGCGCGGTCCTGCATTACCGCGAGTCTGGTTCGGGAAGTTTCCTTCCATTCACCACTGATTTTGATAGCCAGTTGATTCGGGTACAACCATTGCCGATAGCGCAGGTGGTGTTGACCCGTTCTGTCGCCCCTAATGCCCCGAATGTGAATGTCAATCAACCATTCCTCATTCGAACACGTGTGGCCAATGTCTCTGATTCCCCGCTGGACAGCGTGATGTTGCGCATGACCTGTGACGGCGTCAATATCGCCACACAGTTTGACACCATTCCGGTGATCAATGTCGGTGACACAGCCACGGTTGATTTCGCGGTGATGTCAAATACGCCCGCGACGGATGTTGTTTTTCGCATCGACATTGTGTCCACACATCATGGACAGGCCGTGCCGGTAGACAATATCGCCACCGTACGCATTGAGTCGCCCGCGGACCTTCGATTGGTCAATGAGCTCAAACTGACCGTCGGTTCGCAACATTACGTTGAGACCGGGGCGTCATTCATCCTAACCGTATCGATGATCAAGTTCGGGCAATCGGGTGTTACCGAAGGGACCTACCATTTGTCGACTCAGGGGTTGGACCTCGGGTTCCCGGACCCCGGTACAGGACGTGATACGCTCGGCGACATCATGGCCGATCAGCAAATTGATTTTGAGATGACCGCGCCAGACTTTGACACCACCTTCATCCTGACGTTTACACTCACCAGTAAACCAACGGATATCAACACCGGCAATACCGCTCGATTCACCGGGGATACTACATTTTCCTACACGATCAACGTCGCCTCCACCTTCGCCGCGTTGTTCGTGACGCCGGTGCAGTCGCCTCCGGTTCCGGTTTTCAAGAATGTTTTGAGCGAATTATTCCAGCTGCGGTTTGACAATGTGGCGACCTCTTCGGTCAATTTGCTCTGTCTTGATACTGTCAGGATACGGGTGACCGATATAGAGGGGAACCCCCTGGACGCTACCGATGTCTTCGATACATCATCTGTAGCATTCTTCCTCGATGATACCGAGCTGACCACTGTTACGGCACAGGCTGATACGCTGACGCTGATTTTTGATGAGTTCCAGGTACCCGCAGGAGAATCGCGGACCTTGGCTCTCCGGTCGAATATCCTGGCGGATATTGGTTCTGCGTTCAGTCTGATCCTGGATACCTCGGGTGTGATGGCCCGCTATCTGGATGGTCCGGCGCAGGGAGAGAAGGCGCCGGTGACCGCGCCACCCAACGGCGGGAGCATCCTGAAGCGTTCATTCGCGGTGGCTGGCCCCTCCCTCGAACAATCCTTTATCGTCGAGGACAACCCGTGGCATCCGGGCAACGGAAACGCCCGGTTTGCATATACGCTGGTGGAGGAGTCCGTACTCGAGTTCAGGATCTTTACGCTGGGTGGAGAACTGGTACTGAATCGCCGCATCGAAGTTTCATCTCCGCTTGCTTCCCCCGGACCGCATATCCTCGAATGGGATGGGCGGAACGGTAAGGGAGTAGTAGTGCATGACGGCGTGTATATTGTCTGCCTGCAAGTGCTCCGGACCGGGGAAGAGGCCCGGTTGAAAGTGGCGGTGCTCAAATGAAGCGGTTTGTCTGTCTGCTCATGAGTATCCTGCTGCTCGGGACGGCTGCGTTGGCTACCGACGATGCCGGCGTGGAATCGCCGTTTGTCTTGGGCGCGGGCGCACGCTCGCTGGGGATGGGCGGAGCGACACTTGGTCTGCCCATGGACGCGAATACGATCTATTACAATCCCGCCGGACTTCCACGCCTCGACTATCAAGAAGTCTCTCTCATGCACATGAGCCTGTTTGAAGGGACGATCTACGATGTAGCCACTTGGGCCTCACCCGTCAACGGACTCGGTGGTTTCGGCGCTGGCTTTATGCGCATTGGCACGGACGACCTGATCCGCCGTGAAGATTTCATAGAGCAAGGGACCTTTAACTATTCCTCATGGCAGTTCTTACTGGCTTACGGACGCAAATTCGGCTCACATGTCTCGACGGGACTGACCTTTAAAGTTCTTAACAGCTCTATTGACGAGTTGTCGGACTACGGTATCGGCCTGGACGCTGGTTTGCAGATCGACCTCTACAAGAGAGTGTCACTTGGTCTGATGGCCCGGGACGTGGTCCCGCCGCAATTGACACTAGATTCTTTGGCCGAGGACGCTCCCACTACGCTTGCGGCTGGAATCGCAATCAACCGCGTTCCGTTGTCCGGTTCCATCGCTTTGACCATGGCATTGGATATCGAGAAGATCGAAGATCGTAGCGCATTGGTTCACACTGGAGCAGAGTTGCTGATCGCGGATAAGTACGCGCTGCGTGGCGGTTACGACCGTGACAACTTCACGTTCGGAGGCGGGCTGGCGTATGGCCGGTTGAGAATTGACTATGGATACAAACTGATGGATTACATCGAAGATAGCCATCGCTTTTCTCTCTCGTTGTTGATCGGTCCGTCGGTCGCGGAGCAGGAACGTCGACGCAAAGACGAGGAAGCTCAGCGTGGCGATCTGATGCTGAAGGGCGAGCGGGATCGTCAATTCCAGTTCTTCCGGGCCAAAGCGGATACGTTCTACCAGCGACTCGAGTTGGATTCTGCGCTGAGCTATTATCAGCGAGCCTTGGCGTTCGATGAACGGAATAAGGAGATCCTTGGAACGATAGCGGCGATCCAGAGGGTCCAGAAGATCCAGGACCAGGAGATGCGCCGGATCCAGGAGGCTCAGAAGGAGCAGGCTCAATTCTCGAATACCTACTACGAGCAGGCGCGACTCTTCTATAACAAGAAGTACTATCCTGCCGCTCTCGACCTGATCAATCTGATCCTTGACACCGAGCCTAACAATGAACGGGCGCTGGAGTTGCGCAATGACATTGTTGGAGCGCGCAAGGCTGAGGTTGCCGATGCCCGTGCGACGGCAGCTCAGGCGGAGAAAGATGGCCACTTGGTGGTGGCAATTGAAGCGTACAACCGCATTCTGGAGTTGTCTCCGGATGATGCCGAGGCCCGCGCCGCCAAACAACGGCTGGTGGATCGCCTCGACGTGACTCAGCAGCTCAAACTCGGTATTGATCTCTTTAATAACGGTCGTCTATCCGAGGCGAAACGTCAGTTTGAGGCCGTACTTCGCGTCAATCCGCAGGACCCCGTTGCGCTGGATTACATGTCCAAACTGGGCGCCGTGACACCTCTGCCGGCTACCCTCGAGGATCTCCAGAAAGACAAGGAGATCTGGCCGCTCTATCTCGAAGGGCTGCGGCATATGCGAAACAAAGATTATCAGAAAGCTATCGATGCATGGGAGCGGGTACTCAAAGTGTATCCGAACAACGGCAGCACGATCGAGAATATACGCCAGGCCAGATTGAGGCTGCAACAGAAGTAGTCCCCGCGGTCTTAACAGTTTTTTTGTAGCTCGGCCGGTCATCTGTACCTACGTTTACGCCTATGTTCCGTCGCCCGGTAAAAGAGATTGACGCAGAATTTCTCGCTGAAGAGAAGTATCTTGATTCCATTCGTCGCGTGATCAAGGAATCATGCGCCGCGGCCGGGATGGCGCGCAAGGATACCGCCGCTGTGCTCCTCGCCATCGAAGAGGGCGCGACCAACATCATCCGGCATGCCTACCTGTACGAGCGCGGCGTACTCCGCCTCCGCGTCGTCATTTACCAGAAACTGATGGCGTTTTCGCTGATCGACACCGGTCGCTCTTTCCAGCCACAGGGGAACGGGAAGATCGACCTGGAGCGATTGGTCGAATCAGGACGCAAAGGGGGGCTGGGGTTCTACATGATCCAGAAGATCATGGATTCGGTCGAGTACATCTCATCGGCCGAGTACAATGAACTCCGCATGTACAAGCGGATCTCCTCTCCATCGAAAATGGGCGCTTCGCCACTTCTCAACCGGATGACCACGTTGCGTGCCAAGTTCTCCTTTTGGACGCTCTTTATTGTCTTTGTGATAGTTGGCGCGGCTTTCTATTTCATCAATGACCGGACGACCCGCGAGGTATATCAACATCTCGACGGTACCGTGGCCGCGCTGGGCAATACCATATCCCAACAAGCGGCGGCCTATGTCCTCAACTCACGAAGCGATGTCGAATTCGACGAACTGATCGTCTCCTATGTCCAGTCCAACGAAATGTTGACCCAGATCGTACTTGTAGACACGTCCGATGTGATAGTCGCGCATTCCGACGACATCCGCAATATTCGCGGAGTCTACGAGTATCCCAGTGGAACGGACCGCAACGTGCAGGGAAGTCCGCAGCGCTTTGAGGCCGGTGGCGAACCGATGAACTATCTGATTCTTCCGATCCGCACTGGCGAGCGCCCACTGGGCAAAGTTCTGATAACCTATTCTTCCGGTCCAATACTGGAAATGTTGGCCGACGCCCGTCAAAAGATATTGTGGCTGACAGGAGCGTTGCTTCTGATCGGGATAGTCGGCATCTATCTTTTGTCAAATTATTTCGTGACTCCGATTCTGAAGATCACCGAACGAGTACGTCGGTTCTCCCAGGGAGATCTAGAAACGGAGCTTCCCCTCGAAGGCGCGGATGAGTTCTTCGAAATATCGCGTGCCCTGAACGACATGACCACCAGACTCAGCCGCGACCGCAAGAACATCATCGAGCGGGAGCGAATGGCCAAGGAGATCGAGGTAGCGTCCCAGATCCAGAAGACCCTGCTTCCGCGCGAAATACCCGCTATCCCGGGGCTGGAAGTAGGGATATTCTATCGCGCCGCCTCGGTTGTCGGCGGAGACCTGTATGACATCTTCCCCGTCGGAGAAGACCAGTACTGTCTCGTGGTTGCCGATGTCTCCGGAAAGGGGGTGCCGGCGTCGCTGGTCATGTCTATGCTTCGCACGGTCATCCGCATCTACGCCGAACGTGACCGCACCGCGCGCGAAACGCTGATGAAAGTGAATGAGTACCTGGTCAAAAACATGCCGGCGGGGATGTTCATTACGGTGCAATTGGCCATCTATCGCGCGGATCAGCGTCAGTTGCAGGTGGTCTCCGCGGGTCACAATCCGATGCTGTTTTTTGAGGCAACGCGTGGACAGGTCGGACGGATCAATCCATCGGGAATGCCGGTCGGCGTTGACGCCACCCTCAAGCGGACCTTCGCGGACTCACTTGAGGAACGAGTGATCGAACTGAAGCCAAACGATGTATTCTTCTTATTTACCGACGGCCTGAGCGAGGCAACCGACCGGACGCGTAAGCAGTACGGGATGGACCGCCTGAGCGATTACTTCCAGCAGTGGCAACTGAAACGGGGGAAAGAGTCTGTCGCTGAGTTCGCGCGATCGGTCGTCGACGAAATAGACAATTTCTCCGGTCTGACCAAGCAGAGCGATGACATCACGTTTATCGTCTGCCGGGTTCAGAGCGGCGCCGAGCGTGCGGCGATCCCGACTGAAACTGTTCAAACGGCCAATCTTCCTGCCCCAGACCCCGAACCTGACGCCTGATATTTCCGCTTGCCAGAATCGCGGTTTTGCCGTTCATTGGAGCGTCTGGAAGGTCCCGCTGGGAAACGACATCAGAATATGGAAAATATCAGCATATCATTATCGGAATCGGGCCAGGACAGGTCTGTCTCTGAGATCCGGGTCGACGGAGTCATCGATACACTGACCGCCGGCGAGCTGGAAGAGGTGATCGATTCGCTCCTGAAGCGCGGCCGGTACAAGATCGTCTTTGACCTTGCCGGGGTTGACTATATCTCCTCCGCAGGATGGGGCATCTTCATCTCGCATATCAAAGAAGTGCGCGGACGTGGGGGAGATATCAAGCTCGCCAACATGATCCCGAACGTCTATGAGATCTATCTCCTACTGGAGTTCGACAACGTCCTGCAGTCCTTCGAGTCGGTAGACGACGCTCGCGACCGGTTTGATACAGCACCCGCAGATGGCGGGTTAAAAAAAAAAGACCGGCAAGTAACCCACCTGACGGTCGTCGATGAATTCGCCACCGGGCGTGAGCAGTATGGTTCCACCGCTACATTGGTTGATGACCCCAGGATTGCCGTCGCGCCGGAAAACCCCGTCACACGCGTTCTTCAGGCGGTTAAAAACGATCCATTCGCGACAATCGGCGAATTGAAGCGCGAGGTGAATCGCCGTCCAGGGACGGAAATTCTGGGCTGGTGGAAAGTCTTCTCCATTTTGCGATCGCATGGACTGCTCACACGCCGGGCCCGCTTTCAATTTGTGCGCCGGCATTACTAGCCGCATAGCACGATTTCTGTTGACAAATTCTCCCTTTCATACATTATATTACAGTATCACAACACGTTAATGTCTGGAACGGCACTAACTATGACACTGGAAACAGCCCTGCTGATCGTCCTGGGCCTGCTTTGCGCGCTCCTGTCGATTCTGCTTGTTGTCCGCATTCGAAGAGAAAAGCATCAGGGGACCAGTATCCAGGGGATGTCACTCCAGGAATTCTCTGATTTTCTCCTCTCAAATTCTGTCGACGGTAAGATCCTGACCATTGCGGGAAAGGTTTCGGAAGTTCTCAAGACCACCTGCAAATGTGAGCGCATCATCTTTCTGCGTAAGCAGCGCGGCATGCTTGAAATGAACTACTACTACGGGCTGTCGGCCTTCAGCCGGACGGAGTTCCGCGCCAAATTCACTCCCGAACTCGCGGCGATCCTGCGCCGGTCATTCCTGCCTCAGAAGATCGAGGCGCTGGCAACAGCCTTACCCAAGGATATCTTCGAACGATTCCGCGAATTTGGCATAGATAGATTCTTCCCGATCTTCTGGCGTGACAATCTCTATGGTGTCTATTTCCTCAAAAGCAACCCGGAGACCAGCGAGGTTTCGTTCGGCATGATGGTGGCCGGGCTGGCCCACTCCTTATCGGCCGCCTACCATGTCCGCTGGCAGGAAACGCGCCTGGAGAAGTTGCAGCAACGTCAGATGCCGTCGGAGACCCCGCGCCCCGCGCCAAAGATCGTCACTCAGCCGTCGCACATCCTGAAACTGGTTCGTCACCGCAACACGGAAACGCTGATCCCGCGGATTGTCGATGCCGTTCAGAGAGATCTCGGCATGGAGCGGTCCGCGTATTTCACCGAGTCTCGCGATAACGCGACTCATGCCGTGGCGATTCGCAATGGCATGAGTGAACGAGCCGAAGTCCCGCCGCGAACCGTCTTCCGCAATATCGTTCAGTCAATAAACCCGGGTGGAATGAAGTCATTGGATACTCTGGCATCCGAACTTCCGGACGCCAAACCATGGATTGACGCGCTGCGCGAGAATGGATTCGGACATCTCGCCAATTTCCCGCTCCATTCGCACAAACCGGGTCTCCTGGCGCTCGATAAGGAACGCCCGGCTACGGAAATGGCGCGACGACTTCACTCGCTGCTGGGAAATGCCCAGGAGATGTTCGAGAATGCGCAATCATTTGAGCAACTCGAAGAGCTTTCGTTCACCGACGGCCTCACCGGCCTGGCCAATCAACGGTATTTCAGAAAGAGATTGGCCGAAGAGGTTCATCGTGCCAAGCGATACCAGCGCAATCTCGCCCTCATTATGTTCGATCTGGATGACCTGAAGGGGATAAATGACACGCACGGTCATCTAGCGGGGGATGCTGTAATAAGGAGGTTTGGGCCGATCCTGAAAAACTCCATCCGAACGATCGATATCGTCGCGAGGTACGGAGGGGATGAGTTCTGTGTTATCATGCCCGAAGCGGATAGCCCGACCTGCCTGCAGTTTATGCAGCGCCTTCGGAAAAAACTCGACGAGACGATCTTTTCGCTCGATGATCCGCCGGCCGAGATTCGGTGCACCATCTCGCTGGGCGGAGCGATCTTTCCACTGCATGCCGATTCCGACCAGAAATTGATATTTGCCGCCGACATGGCCCTCCTGACCGCCAAAGCTAAAGGGCGAAACCAGTACCTTCTCTACTCTCCCGAGACAATGATTGGAACTACGCGAGAGTAGTCTGGTTTTAAACTTTACAAGCGCTTTTGGCGCGGTCTATATTTTATCGTTAATAGATTCTCACCTTGTGCCGATTTAGAGAACTAGTTGCAGGGAATTGAGTTAGAAATGAACAAACGCTCGCTTTGCGCGCTCGGTCTGACCCTTGGTTTGGTCCTTTTGGGATCGCTTGGGCTGTTGGCTCAAACGTCGGAATACAAGATCGGACCGGAGGATGTGCTGGATATCCGCTTCTGGCAGGATGAGAGCCTGAACACCCAGGTACGGGTGGGACAGGATGGCCGAATCACGCTGGATATCATTGGGCAGATCGAGGCCGCAGGCAAAACGACGGAAGAACTGCAGAATGAGATCATTCGACAATTATCGCGCCTGAACAAGAACATTTCGCAAGCTGTAGTCCGCGTCACTCAATACAATTTTAATTTCCTCTACTTGACCGGTCAGGTGCTGTCACCGGGAAAGCGTACTTACGAAACGATTCCCGGTCTATGGGACATTATCAGTGAGTCCGGTGGTGTTACTCCGTTAGGCGATCTGACTCGCGTGACCATCATTCGAGGCGGGGAAGAGGCCGGCAAAGTCGAAGTAGTCAATGTCTCCCGGGCTGTCTCCGAGGGGCAGGTCGACCGGCTGCCGCGGATACGCCGTCAGGATACCATAGAGATTCCGGCGCTACCGAGTGGCATTCCTCAGGCGCCTATTGGTGAGTTTTCGACTGAGGCCAAGAACACGGTCTATGTGCTCGGCGCGGTAACTCGCCCAGGGCCGGTGCAGTTTGAAGAGAATGCCGACCTTTTGCAGATCCTCGCCGCGGCGGGCGGGCCCTCTCCAACCGCTGACCTGAGGAAAGTGAAGGTCATATCCCGGGATGGCGCCTATTCGCAGACGTACCAGATAAATCTCGAAAAGTACTCTAAAACCGGTGAGCCGATCCGGTATGTCGTCCGCAAGGAGGACACCTTTGTCGTGCCGCAGCGGACGACCAGTTTTCTCAATTTCGGGACGATTGCCACGATCGTCGGGACCGCCAGCACTGCTTGGTTGTTGATCGACCGCATTTCCAGTGGCGACTGAGTAATTAGCGCGGCGTGTTAACGCCTGTTGAGGAGAGTGGAATGGAAACCTACCGGATGAGCAGTAAGCTTCGCGAACAAGAACGCGAATACCTCATTCAGACGGCGAATGATGTCGCCCGCGGAGCAATTGCGACGACTATTTACGTCGATGGAGCCGCCGCGGAGACTATCCAGTGCCCCCATCCTCAGGAGATCAAGCCGGAAGAGGTTCTTAGCTTGGTCAAGTCCACACATTACGAAAAGAAGCAGGAAGTCGAGCTCCTGTTGCAGTCATACCGTCGAGTGCTGCAGGATGGTCACCCTTTGACCATGCATCAACTTGCCGTTATGCTGTATCACAAGGGGTTTCTGTTCGAGGCTCAGGATCTGTTGCATCAGGCCACGCATCTTAACCCGGAACTCCACCAGTCCTTCAACCAGCTTGCCATTGTGGAATTGGCCATGGGAAGGATGAAACAGGCCGTAGCCGCGGCTGAGCGCGCGGTATCGATGCGACCAAACTTTGCCGATTATCGCAACAACCTCGGAGAGTCGCTGCTCGGAACCGGGGAGTCCTTGCGGGCGATCGCGCAATTTGAGCAGGCCGTGACCGTGAACTTATACTACGCGGATGCGTATTTCAATTTGGGTCTCGGATGGCTGCATCAGGCGATGTCATCGCCGCAACCGGCGGTTCTGATCGCCCGGGTGGCGGATGCCATGCGCAAGGCCTGCTTGATCTATCCGGAGTACTCAGGGCAAACCTTGGATTCAGCCATGGCCGCGCTCAAGGAACACGACCTGTCGCGCAGTTACGAGATCTTTCAGTCGATCCGTGAGTCGCGCCGGGAAGCACGCCGTCATGAACTCGCCGCCACGTTTGTCCACACGAATCTCGTGCCGGAGCAATTGGCGGAGCGGTCGCTTCAGGAGCGCATATCGGTCCTAACAGGTCAGGTTGCAAGATATCCGATCTATCCTGACCTTCAGTCAGAATTGGGGCGGGCATATCTTGAGACGGCGCGACTGGCGTGTGAACGATCGATACAACATTTTCGGAAAGCGAGCGAATTGAACCCCTCGCTGACCCATAATCGAAACGCAATGGAACGGGCAGAAGATATCCTCGAGCATCTGGATACGCTTCTGGGCAACGTATCACAGAAAGGCTGACTGTCAGCATGGCGTCACAGCATTCGATCATAGATTTCTTCAGTCTGGAAAGCGGCCCGGCCACCGAGTTTCGCCGCTTGCTCCATAATCTACAGTTCCACAACAAGGATCGTGAACTGAAAGCGATCATGGTGACCTCCTCCATGCTGTCTGAAGGGAAATCAACGGTCGCCTCGTTGCTCGCCCTTACCGCCGCGAAAAAGGGGTTGAAGACACTGATGATCGACGCAGACGTTCGTCGTCCCACCATTCATAAGCTGTTCAAGCTGCAACGCCAGAAAGGTCTGCTGGATGTCCTCGTCGACGGTCTTCCCGTCAAAGAGTCTGTCAAAAAATCCTCCCTGGAAAAACTTGATTTCATCACCGCGGGCCGCGTGCATGAGTCACCGGCGGATGTCTTTGATTCTGTTGCCATCGGTAGAGTGATCCAGGAAATGAAGTTCTATTACGATATGATCATCATCGACTGCGCTCCGGTCATTCCTGTCTCCGACCCGATGTTATTGTCGCAGGAAGTGGATGGCATCCTGTTTGTCGTGAAGGCGGGGGCGACCCAGCGGGATATCGCGCAACGCGCGGCCAGCATACTGGGGTCGTCCACCAACAAATTGCTGGGCGTGATCCTCAACAATGCAGAAGGCACGCTGCCATACTACTATAATCACGACTATTACGGTTACGACTATTCACAGAAAGCCTCGGACGCCAAAGAGGTGAAGTCCGGTAAAGACAAATCGTCGAGTGGTAAGGCCAATGGCGGCGGTGACCCGAAACCAAAGAACAGTCTCTCCCGATAAGTTTATCAGATAGCTATATGACGAAGCAGGTGAACTTGCTGACAGTTGACCTCGAGGAATGGTATGTCGTCGAGGTCCTGCAGAGCCGATTCAAACCGGACGACTGGCCCTACCTCAAATCGACGGTGGTCGAGAACGTCAGGCGGCTGCTCCACCTGTTTGAGCGCAAAAGAGTGACTGCGACGTGGTTTGTCCTCGGATGGGTGGCCGCCAAACATCCTCACCTGATCGCCGAAATCGCCGACCATGGCCACGAGATCGGATGCCACAGCTTCCAGCATCGCCGGGTCGACAAGTTGGACGCCGCGACTTTCCGTGAAGACACCCAGCGCGCCGTTGACGCGATCCTGCAGGCATCCGGGTGCAAATGCCTCGGATACCGGGCGCCAAGCTGGTCGCTGAACGCGAGCTGTAAATGGGCGTTCAAGACGCTGGCGGATCTGGGATTCATGTACGACAGTTCAATCTTCCCAATTAAGCATGACCTGTATGGCATGCCGGATGGTCCGCGGCATCTGTTCAAGATGCATTTTGAGGATGGTGGGTCGCTTTGGGAAATGCCTTCTTCGACTTTCCGTATTCTTGGACTCAATCTTCCAATGGCTGGGGGAGGTTACCTTCGACATTCGCCCTATTGGTACACTAGAGCAATGGTGACCCGTCTGAACGCCCGCCTGCATCCAGCGATGGTTTATATTCACCCCTGGGAGCTGGATCCGAACCCTCCGGAGATCGAAGGACTGACCGCTATGCAGCGTTTTCGGACCTATGGGTCGACAGCGCTCTTCCTGACCAAGCTGGAAAGGCTGCTGGATGACTTCGAATTTACGACAATTTCCGACTACATTCAGTCGCAGATCAAGAAGCCGATCGGGTTTGAGCGTCGCGAGCGCTAACCCAACCCATTCCCGTGTCATCCAAACAGTTCTATCGAGTGTATAAAATCTACTTGACGGCCAAACCGTTCTGTGTAGGTTTGGACTACATTGGAAGTCGATACGCTCGTGAAGGAGTTTCTATGAAACGTCTACTGATCATGCTTCTGGCAGTCCTGCTTTTTGTCAACGTGGCCGATGCCCGCAGGAAGAAGGAAGTCGCTGGGACCGTAACCGATGGCGTGTATCAGGATAACCGCTTTGGCTTCAAGTTCAATATCCACCCGAACTGGCAGACCCGCCTCAAAAAGGACGAGGACAATTTTCGGCTGGTCCTGACACAGAAGAATTACGGGATTCCGCCGGATTATCAGTCCGCCCCCGACTATACCTATATCCCTCGAATGATCATCTTCGCGGATACCTCCAGCATGAGCCCCAACGATATGCTGGATTCGCTTCGCAGCAACAGCTTCAAGTCAAAGCAGAAGAAAGAGATGTTGAGCGAATTTGATCTGCTGAACCAGCAGGATATCATCCCCAAAGACAAAAAGATGCCGCAAATCGCCGGTGAGAGTGGGATCATATGGGAAGGCGAGGCCAAATACACAAAAGAGGTCCAGAGCTCTCAGTCCTCCAATGCCGGTATGCGCGTTTACGGCGCCTACGCCGGGAATATCATTATCGTCAAAAGTGATGCCGGGCACATGCTGGTGATTCACTTGATGTGCGAACGGAATTTCCATGACGCGGTCTATGCGGAGGTCGCCGAGATGCTCGGTTCGCTAACCTTTACCCCGATAGCCAAAGACGACTCCGAGTGAGTTTCAAGGCCCCGGGTGACCGGGGCCTTTTTCTGTTGACCGCCTTCCTGCCTGCTACTATGTTAGATAACCGGTTAGGAGAACCGGGCTGGAGGTCGTATGTGGATTATTCGTGCCATCCTGATCGCTGTCATGCTCATCCTGGTGATAGCGTTCGCGTACAACAATTTCGGGCCGGAACAGAAGGTTGATGTCTACCTGCGCCCGGTACTGCCCAATTATCTGGATGTACCACTGGTGACGGTTGTCTTCTGGTCAATCGTGGCCGGGATGGTCATGTCGCTGCTTATTTTCATCTCGATTTACATCAAGCAGACTGTTGATATGCATGCCGCCAAGAGAAGGATCAAGGCGTTGGAAGGCGAGGTCGGCATTCTGAGGAACCGCCCGATCGAAGAATCGGCTGAACTTCTCAAAGGAGCGGACAGCCGGATCAGGGACAGCAAGTCGCCGTTTAGCGAAGGATAAGCTCATGCTTGAAGCGCTGTTATTACTATTGGTTTTTGTTTTCGGTGCGCTCGCGTTTTATCTGATGTACGAGCGGTTCTACCGAAAAACCCAGCAGAAAGAGCCGTCGATGTACGTTGAGGCTCTGCGCAATCTGCTCGATGGCAAGCAGGAGTCTGCCTTCACCAAACTGCGGCAGGTTGTGGCCGAAGATGCCGGGAACATTGACGCGTACCTGCGCCTCGGTCAACTGCTTCGTGAACACAACCGTCCCGATAGAGCGCTGCAGGTACACAAAGACCTCACACTACGGTATGGATTGACGAAGTCGGACAAGGTCGCGATCCTTCGCGAATTGGCCTCTGATTATCTCGCGCTCAATGATTTCACAACCGCCGATGCCGCGCTCAAGGAACTCTCTTCGCTTGAGCCCGACAACCACTGGGCGTTTGTCACCCGCCTCAGGTTGCAGGAAAAAGCGGGTCAGTGGGAGGATGCATACGAAACCGCGGTTCAGTTGCTGAAGCTCGAGGGGAACAAATCTAAAACACCGTTGGCGCGATTCAAATTCCAGCAGGGTGAACAGCTCTACAAAACACGCGAATACCATAAAGCGCGTATCGCCTACAAAGAAGCCATCTCGATAGACCCGACCTTTGTGCCGGCCTACATCGCGGTCGGGGATTCGTATCGCGAAGAGGAGAGATTTGAAGACGCCGTCAACTTCTGGACCAAACTTATCGAGGCTGTACCGGAGCAGGCGCATCTGGTCATCGACCGGCTGAAAAACGTGCTCTTCACTCTGGGACGGTTTGGTGAGATTGTCGAGATCTGTCGGCAAATACTGGAGCATTCCCCCAAAAATCTCGAAGCGCGACGCGCCATGGCGGAGTTCTACGTGAAGAAGGGGGATCTTGAGGCCGCTGAAGAAATGCTCGAGGCGATTCTCGATGAGCAGCCGGAAGATGCGTTTGCGATCGTTGAACTGGTTCGAATATATCTCGAGCAGGGCGACCACAAGCGACTGCAGGAACTAAGACGGTCCCTGGAATATCGCCGCGACCGGAAACGGACACCCGTCAAACCGACAAGTCCCGCGGCTATTCGCAGCTAATCTCTGGGCCGGCGACGGAATAAGTTACCATGAAAGTCACTCTCCTACTCTGTGCGCTGGCCTGTTTCCTGCCGTCAATCGGCCAGGCAAATGACAGCGACGATATCTACCAGGCGATCCAACGCGGCAAGTGGCGGGAGGCGGAGGCTCGTTTATCCCGAGTCAAAGATATCAATTCCGACGGTGACCTGCTTTTCCTGAGTGGACTACTGGAACGTTCGGCCGACCGGGCCGCTAGGTTCTTCGAACGGGCACTGGATCGGTCCGTTGCGGTCAAGTATCAGGAAGAGATTTACTTTCGACTGGCTCACTATTACTTGCAGTTGGACAAGATACCCCGCGTATCGGACTTAACCAATGAGTACCGAACCAGGTTTGAAAAGGGGAAATACCGCGTGGCGATGGCCCGTATTCGCATTCTCGCAGAGGAAATGAATGGTGACCGAAAAGCCGCGTTGGGACTCAATGAACGGTACCTGAAGCAATTCTCTAAGGGGGAAGCGGCCGAGTGGGGGAAAGTCGATCTCGCCCGGATCCTCCTGGGTTCCCGCGGAGACCAGACCGGTGTCGATGAGTTTTTGGAACTTTCATCTGGTCGCTCGGCCGTCGCGGTGCCGCAGGCAATGATCGTCCTGGGACAGTACCATCTGGAAAAGGAGGAGATTGAGGACGCGATACGCTGCTATGAGCTTCTGAGGGAGGAGTATCCGTCAGCGATCGGCCTGGATCATCTGGCGCGCCAGCTTGGTCAATCCGACCTTGGGCAGGCCAACGCGACGAAGTCCAAGAGCGAACGAGTCGTTCCAGCCGCTGAGAAGTACGCGATTCAGGCGGGAGCGTTCTCATCAGAGAAGTACGCGAAAGAGCAGGTCGAGCGATTGAAACGTGAACGGCTCGTCACACGCGTCGAAAAGAAAGTGGTCGAAGGGAAAACCCTCTGGATCGTGCTGGTAGGTGACTACAAAGATCTACGGACCGCCGACGAGGCGCGCCTCAAGCTGCAGAAACGGTACGGTGAGACGTACGAAGTTGTCCCATACTGATGCAGACCAATGATTCCTCGCTTACGCCGCTGATGCGGCAATATCACGCCATCAAAGCCCAACATCCCGACAAAATCCTCTTCTTCCGCATGGGGGATTTCTATGAGATGTTCGGCGATGACGCGGTCAAGGCCGCGCCCATGCTCGGTATCGCCCTGACCTCCCGTTCGCATGGCAACTCCGAACGCGTTCCTCTGGCGGGTGTGCCGTACCACGCCATGGATCGTTACCTCTCACGACTTGCCGCGCGAGGAGAGAAGGTCGTGATCGTTGAGCAGGTCGAAGATCCCAAAACCGCCAAGGGGCTGGTGAAGCGCGAGATCGTGGAGATCGTCACGCCGGGGACATCCACTATCGAATCCCCTGATGAACCTGCGCGCATCGCATGTCTGGCAGCGCTTTTCCAAAAAGATTCGCACCGCGTTGGCATCGCAACGCTCTATCTGGCGACCGGCGAGTTCCAGGTGGACGAAGGTGACCCCCAGGTGATGATCGAGCGACTGCGAGTCGCTGAACCGTCTGAGTTGCTTTTTTCGTCCGTGGTTGAGAAGAACGCGATCGCCGATCAGTTGGGGTATAGTCGCACGGCGGCTCAATTGACCCCGTACGAGGACTACAATTTCGACCTTGCGACCGCGCGTCGCGAACTCAACCAGCACTTTGGGACAGTGACTCTTGAGTCATTTGGCGTCGACCATGCGCCGCTGGCGATCACGGCCGCCGGAGCGATCTTCAGGTACCTTAGAGAAAATCATCGCGAGCAGCTCTCCCACATCACGCGGCTTATCCGCTACGATGATTCCGAGTACATGCCGCTCGATTACAGTACGGTGCGTAATCTGGAGTTGGTCAAAAACACAGCCACCTCGACTGACGAAAACTCGCTGCTCTCGGTGATGGATCTCTGTCATACCGATGCCGGCCGACGGCGCCTTCGAGCAAACCTTTTGAGACCGTTCCGCTCAAAAGAGCGCATTGAACGTCGTCAATCTGGTGTGACCGAACTGGTCAAAAATCGCGACCTTTGTTATCAGATTCGTGAACAGACGAAGCAACTGCCGGATCTGGAACGTCTGGCCGGAAGACTCGGCATTGGCAAACTCAACCCACGCCAGATGGCCTCCGTTGGGCAGGCACTTTCGACTGGGCAGAAATTGAAGACGTTGTTGGCGGGCGCGCACTCAAAACTTCTCAAAGATATTAGCGATCGGCTACCCGACAGCACGCCCTTGAGTGAGCGCATCATTCAGGCGCTCGTGGATGAACCGCCACTTTCTGCACAAAAGGGTGGAATATTCCGTCACGGTTATGCCGAGGCTTTGGATCATCTGAACGATTCGATCAAAGAAGCGCGGTTCTACATCGGGTCCCTTCAGAAGGTGGAACGCGAACGGACTGGTATCGCGACCCTCAAGGTCGGATTCAATCAGGTCTTCGGTTACTATATCGAGATCACGCGCGCCAATGCTTCGATGGTTCCTCAGGAGTATATCCGCAAACAAACGCTGGTCAACGCAGAGCGCTATATCACTCCTGAGTTGAAGGAAAAGGAAGAGCTTATCCTTGCGGCCGAAGAGAAGATCAACAAGCTCGAATTCGAGCTCTACCAGCAGTTGATCGACCATCTCAACGGCTCTATCTCCCTGATCCTCA
The DNA here is from genome assembly GCA_964397415.1 of uncultured Ignavibacteriales bacterium. Lineage (GTDB taxonomy): Bacteria > Zixibacteria > MSB-5A5 > GN15 > FEB-12 > FEB-12. The sequence goes on from CAYNIJ010000001.1 coordinate 390,124, forward strand.
CGACCGCCGAAGTGCTGGCCGAGATTGATCTGGTCTCTGCCCTGGCTGATCTGGCAGTGAGGCGAGGCTACTGCTGTCCAGAGATACATGACGACGACCAGTTGGTAATCACCAATGGGCGTCATCCCGTGATCGAGGCGGTCCTTCCGCCGGGTTCATTCGTCGCCAATGACCTGCACAGCTCGATAGAGATAAATCGCATTCTCATTCTGACCGGTCCGAACATGTCGGGCAAGTCAACCTATCTTCGTCAAATTGGCTTGATCGTCATCATGGCGCAGATCGGTTCTTGGGTACCTGCAGACCATGTACATCTTGGGCTGGTCGACAGGGTGTTCACCCGGGTCGGGGCGCTGGATAACCTTGCACGTGGTCAATCGACTTTTCTGGTCGAGATGATCGAGACAGCCAATATCGTGCATAACGCGACTGAACGATCGCTGGTGCTTCTGGATGAGGTGGGAAGAGGGACCTCGACCTTCGACGGTCTCTCTGTCGCCTGGTCGGTGGTGGAATATCTGAATGACCAAAAGCGCTCGCGCACAGTTTTCGCCACACACTACCACGAATTGACCGGCATGGCCGAGATCTATCCGACCGTCCACAATTTCCAGGTCGCTGTCAAGAAATGGGAAGACCGAGTGGTCTTTTTGCACAAGATCATTCCGGGCGGATGCGATGATTCGTACGGCATCGAGGTCGCCAAGCTGGCGGGATTACCTCGGCAGACCATCCAACGCGCGAAATCGGTTCTGCGGTTGCTTGAGTCCGGGAAATTCACCCAGTCCGAATTGGGGCGGTCACTCTACAAAGAGAAAGTACAGCCATCTCTCTTTGATCCCCAGCCGTCGGCACTGGAGACGAAACTGAAAGAGATAGACCTGAATACGCTCTCACCAGTGCAGGCGTTTGACCTGTTGCGCAAGCTGAAAGAGGAGTTGTCATGAGCGCAACTCCGGTCACCCGCCCGATCATCCGTCCACTCCCCGAGCGTCTGATAAATAAGATCGCGGCAGGCGAGGTAGTAGAGCGTCCTGCGGCGGTCGTCAAAGAACTCGTCGAGAACGCGCTCGATGCTGGCGCGACACGCATTGATATTATCATCGAGCAGTCCGGCTCCAAGCTGATCAAGATCGTCGACAATGGCTGGGGGATACCGGAGGATCAAATTGAGATCGCCTTCTCCCGGCATGCGACCTCCAAATTGTCCGGGCTATCTGACCTCGAGCGAATTCTCTCCTACGGCTTCCGCGGCGAAGCGCTGCCGTCGATTGCGTCAGTCTCACGCACACGCATGGTGTCACGGGTGGCGGAGTCACAAGTTGCGACCGAGATTATTTACGAAGGGGGCGTGCTCCAATTGAAACGCCCTATCGCCGGTGCGGTCGGGACCACTATCGAGGTCGGTGACCTGTTTTTCAACACTCCCGCGCGAAGAAAATTCCTGAAAGCGGAATCGACCGAATCGCGACACCTATCGCGCACGGCGACTGCGCTTGCGTTGGCGCGCTACGATGTCGCCTTCTCTTACACCCTGAATGGGCGCCAGATATTCTCGGTGGGAGCAGGATCACTGCGCGACCGTGTTGCCGCCCTTCTCGGCTACGGTAAGCAGTTGTTGGAATTGTCCGCCGAGACAGGCGCGGTCCGGCTCCAGGGCTTTATCGGCAAACCGGATCACGCGACCAACAACCGTTGGGGTCACTATATCTTCATTAATGGCCGGTATATCCACTCAACCACATTCTCGCATGCGCTCTCCGCGGGATTCGGTGAAATGCTGCCGAAAGGACTCTATCCGGTCGGCGCAATTCTCCTGCAGGTGGAACCGACCGAAGTCGATGTTAATGTACATCCCGCCAAGACCGAGGTCCGGCTCTCGAAAGAGCGTGAGATTTATGACGCCATCTATCATGCGGTCAAAGCCGCCTCGCGCCAGGATGGAGTCATTCCTGTCTTCTTAACTCCACCCGCGCAATCCGCCGGCGGCCAGCAGTCTTTTGCGCCGCAATCCCCACCTGCTCGGCAGGGATATATCCCCGGCATCTCCGGAAGTCAGCGTACCAACCATGAGATGATGACAGAGCTCTACCGCCCCATGTCGCCAACAGGCTCGCAATCCTCCGGCATAATAAAAGTAGACAGCGCGACAGGGGAGATCATTGAGTCCGAGCCGCCGAACGCGGCACCGGTCTCACCAGACACCGGCCCTTCAGCAGGAATCAGGTTGGTTGGCCGATTTTCCGACCTCTATCTGATTCTGCAAGCAGGAGAGGATCTGTACATCGTCGATCAGCATACTGCACACGAGCGCGTCCTGTACGAAGAGACCATGCGTCGTCTGGAGCGGCAATCAATCATCGGGCAGCAGCTTTTACTTCCGGTGCAGCTTGAGCTGACCCCCGAGAGGTTCTCGCTTTTCGTCGAAGCCGAAGATCTGATTAACAAGTCGGGTTTTGTGGTGGCTCCTTTTGGCGGGAGAATGATTTCCATTGAGGCCGTCCCCGTGATCCTGTCGCGCAAATCGCCCGAAAAGATATTTACCAAAGTACTCGATGACATCGGCTCGTTGACCAAAGGGGGGTATGACTTAAAAAAGGCGATGGCCCAATCTATCGCCTGTCGCGCGGCGGTGATGTCTGGAGACCGCTTGAACGATGACGAGGCGATAGGCCTGCTTCAACAACTTCTCCAATGCGAAAACAAATACTCCTGTCCGCACGGACGTCCCACGTTCATCAAGATCAATCGAGGCGACCTTGACCGCCAATTTGGACGATGCTGAGTCGCGGCCGATCCCGATAATCTGCGGGCCGACCGGGTCCGGCAAATCGGCGGTCGCGATGGAACTGGCGCAGTCAGGACCGTACGAGATCATTTCGGCCGATTCCCGCCAACTCGTTCGTTATCTCGATATTGGCACCGCCAAACCAGCCGCCGAAGATCGCGCTCGAGTACCTCATCACCTGATAGATATCATCGAACCGGGTGAACGATACAGCGCGTTTCGCTTCATCGGCGACGCTACCAGGGTGATCGGCGAGGTTCTCAAGCGGGGGAATCTTCCGCTCCTCGTCGGCGGTACAGGGCTTTATCTGAGAGCACTCACTGATGGCGTTGTCGAGATTCAGCAAGCGGACATGGATCTGCGTCTGAAACTTGAAGCTGAGTTGGAAGCGATCGGGCCGGAAGCGATGCATGAACGGTTGAAGCAAATCGATCCTTTGGAAGCGGCCAAGATACATCCCAATAATCGAGTGCGTCTCCTGCGTGCGCTGGAGATCTTTGAACTGACCGGAAAAACCAAGTCCGAGGTGACTGCTACCGGGAATTATCGCAAGGCGAACTATATGTTTCAATACTACTGTCTCAACCCGGAACGTCCGTGGCTGTATGAATGTATCAACCAGCGGGTAGAGAGGATGCTGGAATCCGGGTGGCTGAAAGAGGTCGAGCGGCTGGTTAAACAAGGGATGACAGACCGCATTCGTCGGTCAGCGATCATTGGGTACAGTGAACTTCTGGACGTCTTGGAAGGAAAGATGGATCTGGAGCAGGCGACCGGAGAAATCAAGCAGGAGACGCGCAGGTATGCTAAACGGCAGGTAACCTGGTTCGCCCGACAGGTGGGGTGTCGCTATTATCCTATCGCAGAAGAGCTTAGGAAGGCTCTAGTAGAGGAGTAAGTTTTTTGTTGCCTCCTCATCCGTTCCGGTCTTTCTTCCGTATCAGTTATATGGCAATGGGTTAGCGATTAGGGCAACCTTAAGTACTGCGGGTCGTCAGCCGATAATAGGAGGTAGGCACCTGAAACCCAACATAGCTACAGGATAGTTTCTGATGTTTGACAAGAAGCCAAGTGCTCAATCGTGTCGGATATGGCTATTGCCAGCCTTAATTCTGTTGCTGGGTCTGTTGGGCGGCTGCTCGAGCGGTCGTGCCGGGTCCGACAATTCCCGCTTCCGCGGTGAGACCCGTAAACAGACTCCATCTTCACCAGACCAATCCAGGAAGACCGGCACAGTCGCGGACCAACCGATCAATGCTGAAGATACTCTCCTCGCCGAAGAAAACGGCTACGAGATCAACGGTTTCACTGCACCGGTCCCTGGCCCATACCAGCCGTCCGCAAGTGAAACGAACGATTATGGCCCTGAGTCCGATGAGTTCTGGGCGGCCATCCAGCGCGCGGAAGAATACCACACGATGGGTGTTCTGGCGAACCGCGAAGGGAGTTGGGAAGAAGCGCAGTATTATTTCGAGCGCGGCCTCGGCACTCTCGCGGATCTCGATTTTGTGACCGATTCCCAGTTGACTCCCGAAGCGGTCAAGTATTCCACGTTGGTCGATAATATCATAAACGACTATCGCGTGTCGCTTCGCTCGTTGGGACGTCTGGATGATGAAGCGGCGCCATCCGCCATCATCGAACGCTTCGGCGACATTGAAGAGAATATCCGTCAGGACTCCATGAAGGTCTTCGATGGAGAACTGCCTCCCGTCTCTTACGATCTCCCGCTCGAGATGAATAATCGCGTCAAGAAATCCATCGTCTATTTCCAGACCGTGGCCAAAGACGCGTTCACGCGATACCTGACACGCTCCAAAAGGTACGAGTCTCTGTTCAAGACAACACTTTCCAAACATGGATTGCCGCATGATCTGGTTTATCTCTGTTTAGTTGAATCCGGATACAATCCCCATGCCTATTCCTGGGCGCGCGCGATGGGACTCTGGCAGTTCATCGCCTCGACCGGTAAGATCTACGGGTTGGAACGGAACTGGTGGATCGACGAACGCAAAGATCCGGTCAAAGCGACCGATGCCGCCGCCCGGTTCCTGAAAGAGCTCTATCAGAAGTTTGGCCAATGGGATCTGGCAATGGCTGCGTACAACGGAGGGCCGGGTCGTGTCGATCGAACGATCAAAGCACAAAAGACAAAAGATTTCTGGAAGCTTCGTCTGCGACAGCAGACCATGGACTATGTGCCGCTCATCTACGCGGCTACCTATATAGCGAAAGAGCCTGAGAAATACGGCTTCACGAACATCCAGTACGAACCGGAACTGCAGTGGGATGAGGTCACGATCGACCGTCCATTAGAACTGTCAACTGTCGCGTTCGCGCTCGGATGTTCCTCAGAGGAGCTGAAAACGCTCAATCCGGAACTGTTGCGCAGTGTGACGCCGCCCAACACGAAAGACTATGTGCTCAAGGTCCCGGCGGGTATGCGCTCGAAATTCCTTGCTGCCTATGATTCAATGGAATCGGCTAAGACCGCGACCTGGGCAAGACACAAGGTCAAAAAGAAAGAAACGCTGGCGAAGATCGCCAATCGGTACGGCGTCAGCCAGTACGCGATTCTCGAGGCAAACAACCTGTCCAAGGGAACCAAGCTGAAATCGGGGACCGAGTTGATCATCCCGGTGCCGGCCGGACAGGGCTCCTCCAGTTCGGGGGCCGCTTCACGTCGCGAATACAATTCGTCAGGCGGAGTCTATACTGTGCGCTCCGGCGATACGATGTGGGACATTGCCAAAGCCTTTGGCGTTTCAACCGATGATCTGCGCCGTCTCAATTATCTTGGTGCCAATGCTCACCTGAAGATTGGCCAGAAGCTGAAACTGCCGTCGTACGCCGACTCCGGCTCCGAGAAGCAGAGCGCTCCGGTGTCGACCCCGAAGACCGGGAAGTCGACGAGTTCGACCATGGCCAAAAAGAGCGCCAACCCCAAAGTCTACGTGGTGAAGTCCGGAGACACCATTTCAGAGATCGCCAAGCGTTTTGGGACTTCCACCAGCAAGATCCGCAAGATCAACAAGATGGGGAAGAGCTCCCGCATCTTCGTGGGTCAGCAGTTGGTGGTGAGTGAAGGGGCGACCGCCGCGGAAACAGAGTACGTCGTGTATCAGGTTCGACGCGGCGATACGCTGGGCGAAATTGCGGCAAAGTACCGAACGACGGTATCGAAGATCCTGGCAGATAATAACTCGCTTGACCCGCTCTCCTTGCGGATCGGCGAACAGATCAGAATATATACGGACTAACGGGCAAGTACTACAATGGCACGACGTCGCGATGTGATCATCGGAGTGATCATTGCCGTGGGGGGACTCATGGCAATCGGTATGTTTGCGCTGATGATGTTCGGCATGGCCGCATCATCGGGTGGTTTTGAATTCGGTTCCATGGGTGGAAATGGTATCGGCGTTATCGAGGTCTCCGGGCCGATCGATGATGAAATGGCTCGCCAGGTGATCCGCCAGCTTGAACGATTCACCGACAACAGCTCGGTTGAGGCTATCGTCGTCCATGTGAACTCACCGGGCGGCGGAGTGGCCCCTTCGCAAGAGATATACGACGCTATACTGCGGGCGCGGGATGAAAAGCCCGTGGTGGTTTCCATGGCCTCTGTGGCCGCGTCCGGAGGCTATTATATAGCATGCGCAGGTGATAGAATTGTCGCCAATCCCGGGACTCTTACCGGGTCGATCGGCGTCATTTTCCAATTTCACACTTTTCAGGATTTGATGGGGAAAGTCGGTATCGGGACCGAGACTATCAAATCCGGCGAGCTCAAGGATGTCGGCTCCTATGCCCGTCCGATGACCGACAAAGAGCGGGAGATGCTCAATTCGGTCGTTCAATCGACATACGAGCAGTTTGTCGAAGTGGTCGCCAGCAGTCGCGAGAAGGAAAAGATGGAGATCTATCCACTGGCGGATGGCTCTGTCTATACTGGCTTGCAGGCCTATAACTTAGGCCTAATTGACACGCTCGGCGGATTACACGAAGCCGTCAATTTGGCGGCTGATCTGGCTGAAATTACAGGTGAGCCGACGGTCATTCGGCCGACCTATCGGGAAAAGGTTTCCATCTTCGACCTGCTTGGGGAGACTCTCTCCAAGGTCAATGAGGCGGTGGACCAGCGGGTGTCGGGCCCAAGTCTGCTCTATCTGTACCAGTGAGTTAGCGGCCATTTTTCTGGCCGTTGTCGCAAAAAAAGATAGACAAATCACGAATTTTCTCTTTTTTTCCCGTTATCGTTTATTATCTTCCAGCGCCCCAAACGTTTATGGATTTCGCGGGCTGGGCACGGCTGGAGGCCATGAGGAGAGCATCAGGAGATGAATAACAGACACTCTACACATAACCGTCGAGGGAGGACGCTGTGACAAAAGCGGACCTAGTCGAGAAAGTGGCTGAAAAGACCGGCCTTACGCGCACGGACGTAGCCGTAGTTGTTGACTCGTTTCTTGATACGGTGAAAAAATCGGTCGAGAATGGTCACAACATCGAGATTCGAGGGTTTGGTACTTTCAAGATCAAACTGCGCAAAGCACGCAAGGCGCGCAACCCGCGCACTGGCGATGTGGTGCCGGTTCCGGATCGGAAAGTACCGGTCTTCAAACCGTCGAACGAATTTAAAAACATGATCACTAAACTGTCACTGTAACCTATTGCAACGCTGTATGGAGGATGAATGCCCTGCGGACGAAAGCGGAAACGGCATAAAATCAATACGCATAAGCGCAAAAAACGTAGACGCGCTGACCGCCACAAAAAGAAACTTCGCTAATTGATATGCCGGAAGAACTTCCCTAGCGAAAAGGGAAGTGGTTTCCCGTTGGAGCTTTCTTCAACGGATGCAGCCGGTGACTCACCCAGGCTCGCATTCGTGCAAGGGTAATAGCCACAACAGCTTCTCGGTAAGATTCGAAGTCATGATGCCCACTCGAAAGAGTGGGCATTTTTCTTGCCATTACTCTAGTGATGAAACAGAACTACTTCGCTCGCATTCTCTTCCTCGCACTCTGCCTGACCGTGTCGGCTACTCGTGCGGATATCACTGACCTATTGGTCAACGACGACAACCTGCTGACTACGCACGAGCGTCCGCGTGTGGCGGTAGCGCCGACTGGAAGTTTCGTCATTGCCTGGGCCGACCAACGGTCCGGACAAAGCGATATCTATCTCCAACGCGTTTCGGCCCTGGGAACGCGAGTCAATTCGAATCAGCTGGTCAATCTCGATACCCTCGGCGCCTGGCAAGCGTATCCCGCGCTAGGTGTCGCTTCTACCGGTGAATATTCGATCGTCTGGCAGGATTTCAGACACACCAGCTACCCATATGACCCCGACATCTTTCTCCAACGGGCCGACTCGTCTCTAACGCCCGTCGGCGAAAACACTGCAATCACGGTAGAGACACCGGATTCGCTCAAGGAAGCTCCCGATGTAGCGATAGCTCCCGGTGGAACGGGTATGGTAGTGTGGGCAGATTATCGCAACCGTAATTGGGATATCTATGGCCAGATGCTGGCGGCCAACGGCTCGCGGATCGGCAACAACTTCAAGATCAACGATGATGTCAATTTGGCGCAGCAACACGGTGCGCGAGTTTCGGTCGCGCCGGATGGCTGGTACGCCGTGACATGGTATGATAATCGCCAGGGAACCGACGACATTTTTGTGCAGCTCTTCTCACCATCCGGAGTGAAGAAGGCTGGTAATATCCGGATCAACTCCGACATAAGCTCCACCCGTCAGGCCTTTCCCGATATCGCGTGTGATGGACGCGGCAGATTCCATGTCGTCTGGACCGATTGGCGCAATGGTACCTATCCGAATAACCCCGATGTTTACTATCGACGGTTTGACACACTCTTTCAAGCGCAGACGATCGACACGAGGTTGAATACCGATGGTTCGACCCGCCCGCAACGTGACCCCGCCGTCGCCGCTGACAGGATGGGGAATGTAGGAATCGTGTGGGCAGACTCTACCGCATCCTCCTGGGATGTTATGGGGCAAATTCTGGACGCTGATGGCAGTGTGCGTGTAGCTTCTACACGCATGCACCTCCCCTCAGACAGCGCGCAGTTGCAGCCCGACATTGCGATCGATGGCCGCAATCGATACGTCACCTGGTCGGATAAGCGACAGGGGAGATTTGATATCTACACGTCAGTCGCGAAATACAACGATCCACATCTCGCGGCGACACCATCGGCATTGACGTTCTCCATGAATCCCGGAGGCCCGATACCGGCAGCGCAGTCTGTGGTGCTCGAACATGCCGGACTGATCGGTTTACACTATGCGGCGGTCTCCTCGCAGGGATGGCTGCAGGTAACACCTGCATCAGGAACAACGATTGATACTTTATCCTTTGCCGTGACCGCACTCCTCGCGGAAGGGATACATTCAGCCCAGGTCCGCTTGATCGACACCGACAACGCTGATTCATCGCTGGTAGTCACCGTTACTGTTAGCTCGGTAATTGATACCGTCGCTGACTCGGTTATCTGCGGAGCGGTAAGCTGCCTTCCGCTCGATTCCACCGATCTGACGATTGAAGTTTATCTCGAAAACGCCGCGCACGAGGTGGTGGTCCCATTGGTCTGGGACAGTAACTATTTCTACGCCAGCGGCGTGACTGTCGGGGGGACTCTCCTCGGAAGAGCCACCGCGCAACTGGCGTCAAATGCCTCTGACCATGCCGCGATTATAGTAACCGCCGATCCCGGCGATAGTCTCCCGGCGGGGAAGTATGAATTGGCGAATCTCCGTATTGTTACCCTGCCCGTCGAAGGATTCAGCCTGGTTGACAGTCTGACGATTGGAAGTTACAGCCTGCGAGTGGAAGCGGTCGGTGGCGGCTGGGGACGGCCAGCCTTTGTGCCGGGGGAGGTGACTGTCAGCACAGTAACCGATGCTGATGGGCCTGACCACCCAACTCTGCCGGAATTCACTCTGCGTCAGAATTATCCGAATCCCTTCAATGGCTCAACGGTGGTTGAATTTGTGCTGCCGGAGCGCGCCGATGTAGTTCTCGAAATCTTCAATGTGCTCGGTCAGACCGTTCACCAAACAGAGATCAGGGGTATGTCCGCAGGTGAACATTCATTGACCTGGAACGGACAGACCTCCGATGGACGCGAGGCTCCATCCGGGATCTTCTTCTATCGCCTGCGCGCGGGTGACCGGACAGAGGTCCGTAAGATGATTCTGCTCAAGTGATTTCGGGCCTGATTTAGGCCCGGAACAGCCAAAAAAACAGCATCTAGAGTGAACCCCAAACGCTCTCCTTCTCGTATCACTAACCAGTGAGACAATGAACCTGAACGAGATGGAGGCGACATGTTTCGTGCCCGACTTCTGCTGACCGCCCTGCTGGTAGGACTCGCCGCGTCAGTATCGGCTGCCGATAACAGCGGACGGATCTACGGCAAGATCACGACCGTCGATGGTGACACCTATGAAGGCTTGATCCGCTGGGACAAAAATGAAGCGAGCTGGGTAGACCTGCTGAATGGCACCAAAGAACTCGACGACGACAACGCCGACAAATCCTCTCAAACATCCCGTCGTAAATCCAAAAAAGTACAAGTCTTCGGAATGGACATAGCTCAGTGGGACTTCGATGAAAATGGCTGGCCCGGTTCGGCCGAATCAGGGATCCGCTTTGGGCACATCAAATCGATCGAGCCACGCGGCGACGATGAAGCGCGTATTACCCTCAAATCGGGCGCGACACTGGTGCTGACCGGCGGCTCAACAGACATTGGCTCAAATATGCGCGAGTTGATCATCGAAGATAACGGCGAAGGGGAGACCGAACTATCCTGGGAAGATGTCGAGCGAGTCGATCTGATGCCGGGGCGAGCTGGGATCGAATCCTCATTCGGCGATCGCCTCTACGGCACGTTAACCACACGCCGCGGCGACACGTATACCGGGTTCATAGCGTGGGATGTGGACGAGGTCTTTACCTCGGATCTGCTGGAAGGCGAATCCAAAGATCGCAGCCGAAAGGTCAAGTTCGAAAAGATAGCATCGCTGGAGCGGTACTCCTCAAGCGGGACCACTGTCCATCTCAAAGGTGGAGAAGAGATGATCCTCAAAGGCTCCAATGATGTAGATGAAAGCAATAACGGCATTATCGTCTCTGATCCGGCCTTTGGACAAGTGACGGTCACCTGGGATCAGTTTGAAACGCTTGAACTCAAACCCGCTCCGTCGCAGCCGGCTTACGACAAGTTTGATGGTGGTCGTCCGCTCAAGGGGACCGTCTATACCGAAGACGGCGATACCTATGCCGGGACCATCCGGTGGGACAATGACGAAGAATACACATGGGAAATCCTCGATGGCGACTATCGGGATCTTCAGTTCGATATCGAATTCGGACTTGTGAAACAGATCGAGCGGACCACCTCGCGGAGTTGCGAAGTGACGGTCTCGGATGGCCGCACGTTCCGGCTGCGCGGCTCGAATGATATTGACTCGGGGAACAAGGGGATCTTCATCGACACCGGCAAAGGTAAAGAAACACGGGTCGACTGGGAAGACTTCAGCAAGGTAGAGTTCACAAACTAAAAACGTACGCCGCTTCGAGAGTATATGACAACAGAATGGCCGCCATCCATGGCGGCTTTCTGTTTTATAGGAGAGTCCTCTTCGGCCAGGCAATTGGGCATAGGTATGAGCCTAACGTCTGATGACCCTCCATAGTCTTGTCGCGTGATGTGACAAAGAAGCAGGAGAACGGCCGGATTGTCAAGCGGAAACCCGCGCCGTGTGCCCATAAGAAAAGCCCTCGCGTGCGAGGGCTTTTCTCAAATGTGTTGTGAAGCGAGTACTTAGTTGCCGGCTTTGGCTGTTTTGGCGGCTTCCAACTCTTTCACATGCTGGGTTGCCACGGCAACATCGTCCTTGGCTTTCGGCTGGTTTTTGGCCAGTCGGATGTACTCCTGCCAGTTGGCCAGGTTAGCGTCTATGTTGTTCGGGTCAAGTTGTTCGGCCGAGATAGCGTAATTGTACGCGGCTCGATACGCTTTCGGGTCATCCTCCAGCGCGGCCTTGAACTGCTTGGACGCGTTGGCGTAATCTTCCGACTGCAGATAGATATTCCCGAGCGCGAAATGGGCAGGGTAGTTGACTTCCTTCGCGGCTAACGACTTCTCGTACGCGGCGATGGCGTCTTTGCTCTTCTGCTGTCCCTGGTACGCTTTTCCCATCAGCATCCATGTTTCATCAGTGGCGGCATTGAGCGCGTGGATCTTTTCAATCGTCGCCAGAACCGCGGCATGCTCGTTTGTCTTGCTGTGAATCTTGGCGATTTCGGTCATGTTGGCGGCGGTGTCGGCCAACGTGGTGGAATTCTTAACTGCGCTCTCGAATGAGGTGATTGCTTCCGGATAGCGCTTCATCGTCGACTGGACCCTTGCCAGGTTGATGAACGCTTCGATATTCTCCGGCTTCTTTTCGCAGGCGGTCTTGAAGTTCGCGATCGCCTCGTCGTACTTCTCGGTCGCGTAGTAGCAGACGCCGAGATTGAGGTACGCGTCATAATAGTCGGCGTCGGCTTGGATCGCCTTCTGGTATGCGGCGATTGCGGCATCGTAATTCTTCGCCTGCTTGGCGGTCTGGCCCTCGTTATACGCGGCCTTGGCTGAATCCGTCTGCGCGTGCAGTGAGGTGGTGGCAGCCAGGACGCAGAGGCAGAGGATGAGAACTCGTGCGACTCCGGCAATTTGATTTCGTGTGACCATGCATTCTCCTAAAGGTTAAATGATCATATGGTTGTTGTACAATTGGGCGGGAGCCATGTTCCCGCCACCGAAGGTCACCGAACTACAGCGACTTGCGGTGCGCTTCAAGGGAGGACTTCACCTCGGGGTACTTTAGCGCGAGAATCCGGCCGGCAAGGATTGCCGCATTTTTCGCTCCCGGACTGCCGATCGCAACTCCCGCAACCGGGATCCCCGGGGGCATTTGCGTCACCGATAGCAAGGCATCAAGGCCGTTAAGTGCTGCCGGCAGCGGCACCCCTATTACCGGCAGAAGCGAGTGAGCCGCCGCTACCCCTGGTAGCGCCGCCGATAGTCCCGCCATGGCGATTATGACCTCGAATCCTCGCTCCGCGGCTCGTGAGGTCAGGTCTGAAGTGCGTTCGGGGTGGCGATGTGCCGAAGAGACCTCAATCGTCCCTTCTATTGAGAGCTTGCCCAATTCTGCCTTGCAGGTTTCCGCATATTCGAGATCCGATTTGGACCCGACGACGATCAATACTTTTGGCATGACTACTTTGTTGTCTCCGCTTTTTGTGGGAAGGCTTTTGCGCCGATATCTCGACGGAACATGGCGCCGTCGAATCGTATCTTTTTCACAGTTCCATAGGCGCGGTCAATCGCGCTTCGCAGATCGACATCGATCCCGGTGACACCCAGGACTCTACCGCCAGTCGTGAAGTAACGCCCGTTCTCTCGTTTCGTTCCGGCATGGAAAACCGGCGAATTGTTATCTTTGATGGCATCCAGTCCGTTAATCGGGATTCCCTTTCGGTAGTTGCCAGGGTATCCTTTTGACGCCATGATGACGCACGCGGCGGCTCCCTTTCTCCACTCGAGCTTGGGCAGATTCCCAACTTTCCCGTCGACCACAGCCATCATGACATCCACCAGGTCCGATTTCATCATTGGTAATACTACTTGCGTCTCCGGGTCGCCGAAACGGCAATTGAACTCCAGGACTTTAGGACCCGCTTCAGTCAGCATCAGGCCGGCGTAAAGTACGCCGGTGTAGGTGATCCCTTCACTTCGCAGTCCATTAATGGTTGGAAGGAGGATATGTTCCATTACTTGTTCGAGGATATCAGGAGTAATAAAATCGACCGGGCAGTACGCCCCCATGCCGCCGGTGTTGGGGCCGCGGTCATTGTCGAATGCCCGCTTATGGTCTTGGCTCGGCAACAGCGGAAGGATCACCTTTCCGTCGGTGACCGCCATAATGGAGACCTCGGTCCCTGCGAGGAACGACTCGATAACGATCCGCTCACCCGCTTTTCCGAAGATTTTCTTCATCATCATCTCTTCCAGAGCGGCGGTCGCTTGTCCGATATCTTTGACAACCGCGACACCCTTCCCGGCGGCGAGGCCATCGGCCTTGATCACCAGCGGGAATTCAGCGGATTTACAGAATCCAACCGCCTCTGCGAATGAGGTAAAGACCCTGAATGGCGCGGTCGGAATATGGTATTGCCGCATGAACTCTTTGGAGAAAACCTTGGAGCTTTCCAACTGCGCCGCCTTTTTGTCCGGTCCAAATATCCGGAGCTTGCGACGCTGAAAGTCATCAACCACGCCGACTGAAAGCGGCTGTTCGGGCCCCACAACCGTAAGATCGATCTTGTTGCGCTGGGCAAACTCGATCAGGCTGCGGGTGGCATCGGCTTTGATATTGACGCATTTCGCGATCTGCGAGATGCCGCCGTTGCCGGGGGCGCAGAAGATCTTATCAACCTTCTTGGATTGCTTGAGTTTCCAGATGAGCGCGTGCTCGCGCCCGCCTGAGCCTATCACCAGTATATTCATATGCTTAGTCCATATCTCCGAGAAACCGCTAATCTACACTCCGCCCGCTGGAAAGGGCAACCGGTTTTTTGAGTAGCGCAATTAGAGCGTCAACGCAAAAAGCGGTTGCCCAAATCAGGGAATCCATTATCTTATAAGAAGATACTCACCATCGGCCATCTCCGTTCCCTCACATGGCCGGCGGAACCCTTACTGCGCTGGCAATGCGACTTTCCACACGAAGGAGTTGGCATGTATCGCTCGATTACTATCTGCTTGATCGCACTTTTCGTCGTCGCGGGAGCCAATGCCGCTTCCCAAGCCCCTGTCGCGAAGATCATCGTCGACAACATCACCAAAGCACAATACCTCGATATGGCCAGCCTGGGGCTCGACATTATTGAGGTCGAGGGAGATCGATTTGAGATTCTAGCGAATGGCGATGATCGCGCCAAACTCCAGCACCTGGGAATTCCATACCAGGTGGAGCAGGAGGATATGGCCGAATTCTACGCCACTCGTGCCGCGGTCCCCAATGGCGGATTCAGAACCTTCGCCCAAATCGTGGCGTTGCTTGATTCTCTCTCTGCCGCCAATCCAAACATCATGACCGCCAAGTTCTCCGTAGGACAGTCATACGAAGGGGAAGAGATCTGGGTGGTCAAAGTTTCGGACAATCCTAATGTTGATGAGGATGAACCGGAGGTTTTCTACAACAGCTATATTCACGCGCGCGAACCCGCCGGCGCGGCCGCGCTACTGCATGTCCTGAAATACCTGGTCGCCAATTACGGCACCGATCAGGAAGTCACGGATATCGTCAATAACCGCGAATTGTTCTTCATGCCGGTGGTGAATCCTGATGGCGTCATTTACAACGAAATGACCAATCTGGAAGGCGGCGGACTTTGGCGCAAAAACCGTCGCTCGACCGGCTCCAATATCGGGATAGACCTCAACCGTAATTTCGGGTACAAATGGGGTTACGATGACATTGGCTCATCGCCAAGCACCGGCAGCGAGGTCTATCGTGGTCCCTCGGCTTTCTCCGAAGTGGAAACGCAGGTCCTCCGTGATTTTGTGATATCGCGCGATTTCTCCATCTGCAACAATATCCATACCTACTCGAACCTGTTCATCTGGCCCTACGGCTATGACCGGGTTTTCACCCATCAGGAAGACTTCTTCTCCAATCTCGGAGATTCGCTCGCCCAGTATAACGGTTACTCTCCCGACGTCAGTTGGACACTATATCCGACCAACGGCGCCGCAGACGACTGGATGTGGGGAGACACGATTTCCAAGCCGAGATTCGTGTCATTGACCACAGAGATCGGTGCAAGCTTTGACGGATTCTGGCCTGCCCCGACCCGCATACCTGTGCTTGAGGCCGAAAACCTGCAGCCGAATCTCTTCCTGGCGAAGATCGCCGATAACCCGCTGAGACTCGGACCGCCTGCGCGTTCGTTACTCTCAGTACCGGACTCCGTCGGCCAGGATTTTACTGTAAGCTGGCATACCGCTGACTCCATTAATCAGCCGGTCAGTTATAAACTGTTTGAGTTGACCAACAAGCAGACGGTTACTGATATCGCGACGACAGATAACGGATATTGGGCGACTGAGAAAATGGCGCTCTCGGCTATACGAGCGCATACGCCGCCGAATTCCTGGCATTCCCAGAACCAGAACAAAGCCCACCATTGGCTGCTGTCGCAAACTCCCTACAAAGTGCAGCCAAACGATTCCCTCGTCTTCTGGATCTGGTACAATCTTGAGACCGACTGGGACTACTTCTATGCCCAGATATCTATCGACGGCGGATTCGACTTCATGAATTTGCCATGCAGTCGGACAACGAACAGCGACCCGAACAATCTGAATCTGGGGAATGGCATCACCGGTTCCTCCGGAGGATGGGTGCGTGTGGCCTATGACCTTACACCGTATGTGAACAGAGAGATATTTATTCGCCTGACGCAGTTCACCGATTCGTATACGCTGAATGAGGGAGTTTACATCGACGACATCGAGAATGTCGACATGTTCGGCAGCCAAACACTGGTCGCTTCCGGAGTAATGGACACCTCATATACCTTCAGTGCACACCCCACTGGCTCGTATTGGTATCGTGTGATCGGCAAGGATGTGGAAGATCAGGAGAGCCGTGTCTCCGCGTACGTTATGACGACAGTCTATCAACAGATGGTGATCGGCGATTTGAATGGCGATACGCGCATCGATCTCTCCGACCTGAGCATCATGATATCATATATTCTGGGCCTGATTCCGCTGCCGGAGCCTGCGGCCGCGGCCAATGTGAATTGCGCGGGTCAGGTAGATCTGAGCGATCTTTCACTCTTGATATCACACATTCTAGGCCAGGTTCCGGCCCCCACCTGCCCATAATGACATGAGAGCCAGTTAAGGCGCCCGACCAAAAGGTTCGGCGCCTTTTTCTTGCCCAATTCGCTCTGCACAAACCCAGTTGACAGCCGTCTGGTGGTAACGTATCTTTGACGCTCGTTTTTAGTGCCTTCCAGGGCAGCATACTGAACGTGAATTGTATTGATTAGTCATATGTATTCGAGGATGAAGCGATGAAACGATCTCTCTTGGTTCTGGCCCTTGCCTCACTGCTATTGGTCCCTGCCGCGCTGTTCGCACAGGACGAGGCGGAAGAAGAGAAGGACAATCTTGAACTGAACTTCTATGGTGGCCTGTCAATTCCGACCGGCGGCATCAAGGACTACAGTGACTCTTTGGGCGCCAAGACCGGTTTGACCGGCGCTATTGATTTTGGCGTCTTTCTGAGTCCGCAGATCACCCTGGGTGTCGGATTCTCCTACGGCCAGTATGATATTGATACTGACAATGAGCTAATCACGCTCACTCACAAAGTCTATCGTCCGACAGTTTACCTGCGGTACTATCTCCCGAGCAACAGCAACTTGGTGCCATATGCGCACGTGCGCGCTGGTCTGGATTTCCCGAACCTGGCAACCGAGGTCACCGACAATTCCTCGCTTAAACTGACCGAGCTTGAGTTCGACCCGTCTTTCTCGGCTGGGCTGGGAGCCGGGATATTCTATTACACTTCCGACTATAGCGGATTTTTCCTGCAGGCCGACTACCACCAGGCATTCGCTTCGGGGTCAAAAGGCGATTTCGGCGGCAATGAATATGAATTGAAGGATGGCTACGGCACTATCGACCTTCGCGTCGGTATCCACCTGCTGTTCGGCTCCGGCGAGTGATCTCACCGACCACCGAACTGAAAAGACCCGCCGTACGGCGGGTTTTTTTCTGGTTGAGAATGTAGTGCGCTGATGGTACCATTACAGTATGAAGCCGACCAGGATACTCGTCGTTGATGATGAGGCACAGCAACGTGAATTGCTCTCCGGATTTCTGAGCCGCCGCAGTTTCGAGGTTACTACAGCCGCCGGGGGGGAAGAGGCACTCGAGAAGTACGCCGGCATTTTTGCTCCTCTGGCGATAATCGACATGAAAATGCCCGGGATGTCCGGGCTTGAATTGCTGGCCAGGCTCAAAGAACTCAATCCATTCATTCAGGTGATGGTCCTTACCGCTTTCGGGTCGGTCGAAACGGCGGTCGCGGCAATGCGGGCCGGAGCGTACGACTACCTGACCAAACCGGTTGAGGATCTCGAAGAACTGCTGGTCAAACTGGAGAAGGCGGCGGCGCAAAACCAGTTGATCGTCGAACACGCCGTCATGAGCGAGAGAATAGCGGAAGCATTTCCGAATTCAGAACTGATCGGTGAATCCGCCGCCATTCGCAAAGTCAAGGAACTTGTCACGTTGGTCGCGCCGCGCGATGCTACGGTGCTTATTACTGGAGCATCGGGGACCGGCAAAGAACTGGTCGCGAGAGAAATACATGCCCTTTCCGGCAGAGCCGAGAAACGGCTAGTCGCCATCAACTGCGCCGCATTCCCCGAAACACTTCTGGAGGCCGAGCTGTTTGGCTATGAAAAAGGAGCCTTCACCGGTGCGGATAAAGCCAAACAGGGGCGAATGGAATTGGCCGATGGCGGTACGTTATTCCTCGACGAGATTGGCGAAATGCCTCTCTCTATGCAGGTGAAACTTCTGCGTGTGCTGGAAGACCGCAAGATCCAGCGCCTTGGGGCGGTCAAAGAGATATCGCTCGACTTCAGATTGATCGCCGCGACCAACCGCGACCTTGAAGGAATGGTGAAAGAAGGAAAATTCCGCGAAGATCTCTTTTATCGGTTAAACGTGATTCGCGTTACCATCCCTCCGTTGCGCGAACGAGGTGGCGATATATTGATTCTTGCGAAAACCTTTCTCCAGCGATCCTCGCGCCGTCTCGGCAAAGAAGTGACAACCTTCAGCCCCGAAGCCGCAACTATGCTCTCCCGATATGCTTGGCCCGGCAATGTGCGGGAACTTGAGAATATCATCGAGCGCGCGGTGGTTGTAGCATCCGGAAAGAGTATCTCGTCCGCCGATCTGACCGGACTGACGTCGACTCAGCCAGAGGCGAGTTCAAGCGCTCCGCGTACCTTGGAGGAGGTCGA
Organism: uncultured Ignavibacteriales bacterium; assembly: GCA_964397415.1. Taxonomy (GTDB): domain Bacteria; phylum Zixibacteria; class MSB-5A5; order GN15; family FEB-12; genus FEB-12. Next base: position 409,050 of record CAYNIJ010000001.1, read on the forward strand.
GCGCGACCATATCCTGCGAACACTTGACTCGACCAATTGGAATATTGCCCAGGCGGCCGAACTCCTCGGGGTTCATAGAAATACGCTCCACAACAAAATCAAAGAGTACAAGCTCGATCGGTCCTAAGCACAATTATTGGGCCATCCTCTGATTAGTGCACAAAATGTGTGCGCTCTATCGCTGGAATAACTAACCTCCACAAACGTATGCTATTGTACAACAGTACATTACGCTGTTCGGCATGCCCTTTGATATATACTTGGTCAAAGGAAAGGAAATACGGAGTCCCATATGCGAAAACTGATGCTGACACTCCTTTTGGTCGCCGTCGTCCCGTTCGTGATCGGGGGATGCGATGATGATGATAATCCGACGACCGTGATCTATGAACCAGCCCCTCCGCAAGGGGTCTATTCGGTCACTGGTGATGGCCAGGTGACGATCTGGTGGAATGGACCGTATGAAAGCAATATCGCCGAATATGTGGTCTATCGTTCACTAAATGAGACCACAGGGTTTACTGAGATCGGTTCGGTCGAAGCAGAACCGAACCCGGATCTCGACCTGCTCATCTACAGCTTCGTTGACAACAATGTTGCCAACGGCGTGACCTACTTCTACGCGGTGACATCGGTCAATACCGCGGGCTATGAGTCTGAGCTGTCGGCCGAGAATGTGTACGACACACCTCGTCCGGATGGCCAGGGGATGGTCCTTTTCCCGATAGAGATCGACACCAGTCTGGCCGGATTCAGCTTTGCGGCGCAGGCTCGCGTATCGATGAACAATCCGCTCGCTGATATCGTCGTGGATCGACCGGGAAGCATCAGCTATCTCAACGCCGCGAATGACCAGACGGATATCCAGGATATGGGGTATACCGACAGCTTTGACGACATCACCTACGCGCCGCAGAATGGCTGGTCGCAGCTTGGATATGTCGAAGCGATCGTCGGCCATACCTATGTGGTCTGGACCGCGGATGACAACTACGCCAAGGTTCGTATCACCGCCATTGCCGGCAACGGCGCGGTGACTTTTGACTGGGGTTATCAGACCGATACTGGCAATCCTGAATTGATCGCACCGCTAAACGCAAAACGTCCGGTGCATAACGCAAACTACCTCAAGAAGCAGTCAATCTCGACTCGCAGCTCTGAATAAGGATGGTGTTTATGTGGCGAAAGGGTTTGACAATACTGACCGTCGCGCTGGCGATGCTGATGACCGGGGGCACTCTCCTGGCTCAGGACCAGATCCAGCGTGACCGCTCCGACGACCGGAATGACGATTACTACGAGTCGGACCGCAATGATCGCGGCAACGATGATGGTCGCTATGAATCGGGATATGTCCGGGTAGACCGGTATCTCGATGCCGATATCTGGGTGAACCGGAGCGACAACGAATACTTCATCGGCGATAACATCAAAATGCACTATCGTCTGAACCAGGACGCGTACGTGGCGGTGGTTTCCATTGATTCGCGCGGCCGGGTGAACCTGATCTATCCGTCGCAGCCAGGGGACAACCCATGGCGGCGTGGCGGCGTGACCTACACGTTGCCGGGCGCGGATGATGATTTTGATCTGGTGGTCGATGGACCGACTGGTTCTGAGACCATTCAGATCATCGCGTCGCGCGAACGTTTCCCTATCCCGGACTGGTTCAATGGCTCGGGGATCCGTTGCGACGATGGCGAGGACCGCGATGAGTTCATGGATTACCTCGTGAGCCGCTACTTCGACCGGTATCCGGATCAGCGCTTTGCGGTGGATCGGGAAGTGATCTATGTGAATGAATGGGAGCAGGACTATTTCCGCCCCGTCTATTACCCGACGTATCCGAGCTGGTCGGTTTGCGGCAATCTCTATTTCGACTATCCATGGGGCGCCAGCATTTATATCGATGGTATCTACTGGGGTTGCGCGCCGCTGTATATCCCGCGCGTCCTGGTCGGATGGCGCACCATTACGGTCTATGACCGCTACGGCTATTGCTGGGAAGACTACGTGCATGTCAGCCACTATAACACGATAGTGCTGAACCAGACCGTAATCCGCCCGCGAGCCGGATTCCATTCCAAGTATAAAGAGGTCCGCGTGGTTGGCTACCGCGACCCCGTCAAGGCCGGCTATAAAAACTACACTGAAGTAGTGGCAAAGCACAGCCGTGGCGGTAACCAGACGACTGTGAGCCCGAAGAATGGCGTGACTCGCTCCAAGTCGAGCGAAAACGATGCGTCGAATTTCGCGGCTCTTCCCAAGAAGCATCTGCGCGGAAGTGGCGCGGTTGTTAAGACTGATCGCGGCTACGAATCATCGGCCATTGGCAGTTCAGCAGAACGTCGCAAGAGTGAGCGCGCGACGAGCACCTCACGCTTTGACGGCGATAAGAGCAATGTGGATCGTGGGAGTTATCGTTCCGGTAGCGGCTCCAGTTCCAGCAATGACCGTGGGAGCAGTGGTACCGCGACCAAGCGGAGTTCCTCGGGGAAATCTGGCAGCAGCGGCTCGACCGTTGACAAACAGAGAACCAAGGAGTCCGGCTCAAGCGGGTCATCCGACTACTACCGCAAGAAAAGCGGGTCGGTAGATAACCGCAAAGAAGGTGACCGGAAGTCCAAGGGTGAGGCCACCAAGGTCGAGCAGCAGCGCCAGGAACGCCGTGAGAGCGATAATCGCGGTGGTGAGCAGCGAAGCGGCGGAGACCGCAGCAGCGGCGAAGTGAAGCAGAAGTCATCCAGCTCGAACAACTCGGGCGGCGGCTCCAAGTCTTCGACTCCGCGCTCGAGCAGCGGTAACCGTGAATCCGGCAAGGGGAAGAAGTAGGATTGTTGTTGCTTCGCCGGACAGGTAGTCCGATCCTTACAAAGGTTGTGACGTCATGAAGAAACTGATTCCATACATACTGAGCCTGACACTCCTGGTAACAGGAGTGTCGGCCGCGTTTGCGGTCGAGAAAAAGCAGAAATCGACTTCACCTCCCAAACCGACTCAACAGGCGACAAAAGATAGCTCAGCAAAGCCTGTCGAGAAGAAGCCGGAAGTGAAACCGACCCAGAAACCGGCAGACACCAAAGCGAAAACAGACAAGAAGTACGACAACTTCGTTGACAAGAATAACAACGGGGTCGATGACCGCCGGGAGAATCTGAAGAAAAAAGACAGCAAGTAGCCTGAGCATTGCATATCGACCAACGGCTGTTGTCTACCGTGACAACAGCCTTTTTTCATGGGCGCAGTCGCGGGGCGGATATGAACCAATTTGCTTGACTGCCGTTATAAGAAGTCGTAAATTGTTAGCACTCTGTCAGATAGGCTGCCAAAATGGCAGTCCGATTCGCAAGTCCTTGAGGAGTATATGGCATCGGGTTTTGAAAATCTCACCGACCGTGAGAAACAGATCCTCTTCAACTTGATCAATTACTACATCCAGTCGGCCGACCCGGTTGGATCGCGCGTCATTGCCAACAAGTTCAAGATGGGGCTTTCTTCCGCGACTATCCGAAATACGCTCCAGGATCTCGAAGAGCTTGGCCTGGTCGAACAGCCACATACCTCTGCCGGCAGAATTCCCACAGATACCGGTTATCGAGTCTATGTCGATTACCTTCTTAAACCCGACCGGTTGACCAAGACCGAGGAGCAGATGATCCGCGGAGCCATTCTAAAAGAGGGCCGCGGCATCAATGAAATACTTGGCCAGACCGCTCGCGTTCTTGGCGAGATCACCCAGCAGCTCGGAGTCACTGTTGCCCCACGTTTTGAAGAAGGAGTCCTTCGGTCAGTCCGACTGATTCCCGTCGCCGATGGCAAGGTAATGGTCGTCGTTATCCTTGGCTCAGGATTGGCCCGTTCGGTCATCCTTGAGATCGAAGCCAGCCTGGCTGATCGTGCGCTCATAGAAGTAGAAGCGCTTTTGAATGAGCGTCTCTCTGGGTTGACCTTGGCCACTATTCGCGACACGATCTCAAAGCGCATGGCTGATGTCTCCGGACATGGAAGACTGATCAACCTGGTGATCGATTCCAAAGAGAAGATCTGGACCGAGGATCGTCGCCCTGAAGATCTGCACATAGCCGGCGCCGGAAGTCTTCTTGAGAAACCGGAGTTCTCCGACCGGGATCGACTCTCCAAGCTGATACGCCTGCTGGAAGATGGAAAGATCTTGTCGGAATTCCTGATGCAGGCACACGACGAAGGATTGTTCATCACTATCGGCCGCGAAAACCGGATCCGCGAGATCATCAACTGTTCGGTTGTCTCGTCAACGTACAAAGTGGGGAATATCACCGGCGCAATCGGCGTGATCGGCCCGACCCGCATGCCGTACAGCAAGCTAGTATCCGTAGTTGAGTACACGGCGCGCTCAATCACCGAGGTACTCGCGGGGATCGATGAGAGGAAAGGTGCATAACGATATGGCAGAAGAAAAAGACACAGACCTGACAGACGACTTCTCATCCGAAGCGGAACACACGCCCAAGCAGCGTGTTCTGGGAGACCCCGCCGAAATGGTCGAAAAGGGTGAGGATTTCTCCAGTGAATCCGAGCATGTCGATGAGACCGCCCCTTCGAATGAAACTCCCGAAGAGCTGAAGGCAAAGATCACGGATCTCGAAGACCGGATGCTTCGTAACGCCGCCGAGTTCGACAACTACCGCAAACGGATGGCTCGTCAACAGGATGAACTGGTCCGTGCGGCCAACGACCGCATCTTCGCCGAATTACTGGAGATCGTGGATAATTTCGAACGGGCGCTTCAACACGCCAAAGAAGACACGTCCGCTCAGGCGATCCTGACCGGCACAGAGATGATTTACGGCCAGTTGACCAATCTCCTGGCCAAGCACGGCATCACTCCCATCGATGCCCTCGGCAAACCGTTCGACCCGCAATATCACGAAGCGATGATGCAGACGACCTCGGATAAGTATCCGGACGGCACGGTGGCGTTGGAGATGGGGAAAGGGTACCAACAGGGGAATCGCGTTCTCCGGCATAGCAAGGTCGGGGTAAGTAAAGGGAAAGGGTGAGCCGTGATCCGGCTGACCACCAAATTCGTCAAGTTGTCCAAATAGGAGTATACAATGGCTAAGATCATTGGTATCGATCTCGGTACCACCAACTCATGCGTGGCGGTTCTCGAAGGGAAAGACCCGGTGGTGATCCCTAATCTCGAGGGATCCCGGACCACGCCATCGGTGGTCGCGTTTGCGAAAGATGGCGAGCGCCTCGTCGGCGCCGCGGCCAAACGTCAGGCGGTGACCAATTCCGAAAACACGGTCTTCTCGATCAAGCGCTTCATGGGGCGCCGACACAGCGAGGTCAGCACCGAGGAAAAACTGGTTCCGTACAAGATCGCCGAGGATTCCTCGGGCAATGTGCTGGTTGATGTTCAGGGCAAGAAGCTGACCCCGCCTGAAGTGTCGGCTATGATCCTCCAGTATCTCAAGAAATGCGCGGAAAATTATCTTGGCGAGGAAGTCAAACAGGCCGTCATAACTGTCCCCGCTTATTTCAACGATTCACAGCGCCAAGCAACCAAGGACGCGGGCCGCATCGCCGGTCTCGAGGTTCTGCGTATCATCAACGAACCGACTGCGGCATCGCTGGCGTATGGTCTGGACAAAAAGAAGAATGAGAAGATCGCGGTTTACGACCTTGGCGGTGGCACGTTTGATATCTCCATCCTGGAGATCGGCGATGGCGTATTCGAGGTTCGTTCGACCAATGGCGACACGCATCTCGGCGGGGACGATTTCGACCAGGTGATAATCGACTGGATGGCAGAGGAGTTCCTAAAGAGCAACGGTATCGACCTGCGCAAGGACAGGATGGCCCTGCAGCGTCTCAAAGAGGCCGCGGAGAAAGCGAAGATCGAGCTTTCTTCTACCATGCAGACCAATATCAATCTGCCGTTCATCACGGCGGATCAGTCCGGTCCCAAGCACCTTGATCTGATGCTGACTCGCGCTAAGCTTGAGCAGTTGGCGGATGGCCTGGTGCAACGGACTATCGGTCCCTGTAAGTCTGCGATTGCGGACGCGAAGCTGTCTATCAACGAGATCGATGAAGTTGTTTTGGTCGGCGGCATGACCCGCATGCCCAAGATCATCGACACTGTTCGCCAATTGTTCGGACGTGAGCCGCACAAAGGAGTCAATCCTGACGAAGTAGTGGCGGTCGGCGCGGCTATTCAAGGTGGCGTCCTGTCCGGCGATATGAAAGATATCGTCCTGCTGGACGTGACCCCGTTGTCGCTCGGTATTGAGACGCTCGGCGGCGTGATGACGTCGCTGATTGAACGGAACACGACGATTCCGACCAAGAAGTCACAGATATTCTCGACCGCGTCGGACAATCAGCCCGCGGTGTCAATTGTCGTCCTCCAGGGGGAGCGAAAGATGGCCGTTGACAACCGACTGCTCGGCAAATTCGACCTGGTCGGCCTCCCGCCGGCGCCGCGAGGGATTCCGCAGATCGAAGTGACCTTCAATATCGACGCCAATGGCATCGTGCATGTGAGTGCCAAGGATATGGCGACCGGCAAAGAGCAGTCGATCCGCATTGAGGCATCATCCGGCCTATCTGAGGCGGAGATCAAACGAATGGTCAATGACGCTCAGACATTCTCCGAAGAGGACAAAAAGAAGAGCGACCTGATCCAGGCGCGTAACGAGGCCGATGCCCTCATCTACAGTACGGAAAAGACTGTCCGTGAACACGGCGATAAAGTCAGCACAGACGAAAAGAAAAACATCGAGGATGCTGTTACCGCGCTGCGCACGGCAATGGGCGGCGAAGATCTTGCGGCCATAAGTTCCGCGAAGGAACGACTAATGCAAGCCTCGCACAAACTGGCCGAAGAGATGTACAAATCCGCGCAGCAGCAGGCACAGGGCGCAGGACCGTCCCCATCCCCCGAACAACCCGGTGAGGCCGGCGGCAAGAAGGATGGCGCTGTCGATGCGGACTTCGAGGTTGTCGACGAGGATAAAAACAAGAACTGATGACGACGAAGCGCGACTATTACGAAATTCTGGGCGTCGACAAGGCGGCTGACGAAGCGACCATCAAATCTGCCTATCGGAAGAGAGCGATGCAGTATCACCCTGACCGAAATCAGGGGAACGCTGAAGCTGAAGAGCGCTTCAAGGAAGCAACCGAAGCGTACGAGGTCCTCAAGGATGCCGACAAACGGCGCATGTACGACCAGTTCGGTCACGCCGGGATGCAGGGCGGGGGCTTCAACTACGGCGGTGGCGGATTCCAGGGATTCGATCTGTCGGACGCCCTGCGTGCTTTCATGCGCGATTTCGGCGGCGGTGGCGGTTCTATCTTTGATGATATCTTTGACACCGGACGTCGTGGCCAGCGCTCGAATCAGGGCGAAGATCTGCGCGTTCGTTTTGCCGTAACCCTTGAAGAAGTAGCCAGCGGCATCGAGAAAACCATCAAGATCAACCGGCTGCTTCGATGTGATACCTGTGCCGGTTCGGGCGTGGCGGCGGGTTCTTCCAAAAAACAGTGCCCTCAGTGCAAAGGGCATGGACAGGTTCGCACTATTCAGCGCACCTTCCTGGGAACGATCCAGCAGGTAAGCACCTGCAATACCTGTCGTGGGATCGGTGAGATCATCGCCGATCCATGCCGCAGTTGCGGAGGAGAGGGGCGCGTCAAAGGCTCGTCAAACGTCAAGGTCAAGGCGCCGGCCGGTGTCGCCTCCGGTAACTATATGTCGATCGAAGGGATGGGGAATGCCGGTCCGCACGGCGGACACCCGGGCGACCTGATAGTCGTCTTCGAAGAACTCGAGCACGAACGCTTCTCCCGTCAAGGCGACAATATCCTGCTCGAATTGCCGATCTCATTCACTACGGCGGCGTTGGGCGGGGAAGTTACCGTTCCGACCATCAACGGTAGCGAGACAATTACTGTGCCGGCAGGAACGCAATCCGGCAAGATTCTGAAGTTAAAAGGCAAGGGGATTCCGCATCTGCATCACAGCGGTCGAGGGGATCAGTTAGTCCAAGTCACCGTCTGGGTGCCGACCAAGCTCTCTTCGGAGGATAAGAAGATCCTGCAGAAGCTGGCGTCGTCGGAATCATTCAATGCTCCCAAGGGTGACAAATCGTTCTTTGAGAAACTTCGTTCAACCCTTGGAGTCTAACGATGCAGGCTGGAATGCCGGAAAGTTACATCGAGGCGCGCATCGCTGTCGCGCGGTCGATGGCCGATGCTGTCTGTAATTTCATCATCGACAATATCACCAGCGGCCTGGTACTCGAAGAGGAGGATGACTCTCCGGATACCGTGATCACCTTTTATGTCTCGCCCGACAAAGAGAATGCTTTCCGCCAGGATTTTCCGGTCTACTTGACCGATATCTATACGTCGCTCAGCCAACCGGTTCCTGCCATTACCGAGAAACAAATCAAAAATGTCGAATGGGTAGAGGAATACAAGGCCTCCATCCAGCCGGTCCGCATCGCTGCAGATATTGTGGTCCGCCCGAAATGGCATGACCGCCAGCCCGACACCAAGTACGACATTCTTATCGAACCCAAAATGGCGTTTGGCACCGGTACACATGAAACGACCCGCACCTGCCTCGCGGTGATCCGGAGACACTTCGGGCCTGGACTTCGATTTCTGGACATGGGAACCGGCTCCGGGATCCTGTCCATTCTCGCGTCGCAAATGGGCGCGAGTTTCATCAAGGCGATCGACTACGATGTTACCGCCGTGCAGAATTGCCAAGAGAACTTTGAAATAAACGGGATCACGACCCCGAACGAAGTTCTCTTCGGGTCAATTGAGAAGGCGATCAATGACCAGCCGTATGAGTTTGTCTGCGCCAATATCATCAAAAGCACAATTCTCCCCATGCTTCGCCGATTGATCAACCTGACTTCCGCTGGCGGGACACTGGTGCTCTCCGGTTTGCTGACACAGGATGAGGAAGAGGTCACGCAGGCCTTGCGTGAATATGGCCAGCCCAAGTTTGAAATCGTCGTCGACAACAAATGGATCACCTACGTGGTTGCGAAGCAGTAGCCGATGGAACCGCCTCTCTTCTATGCCTCACCTGAACATCTGGCGGATGATGTCGTCCTTCTACCGGCGGCAGAATCCCACCATGCTATCGATGTCCTGCGTATGCAGGCGGGGAATCTCGCGTTAGTAGTTGATGGATTGGGGAATGGCGCCCGCGGTGAAATTCGCATCACCAAAAAGAGACAAGTTGAACTGATTGTCCATTCAAGATTGCGTCAGTTCGGTGAGCCGTCAATCAAGGTAACACTAGCGGCCGGATTGTCGGTCGGTTACAAGTTTGATGAGATCGTTGACAAAGGCACGCAACTTGGCGTGAGCCGGTTTGTGCCGCTGATGACCGAGAAATCCAAGATTAAACTCGACGACCCAAAGCGACTTCGCGCCAAAACAGACCGACTCGAAAAAGTCGCTCTCGCGGCCATGAAGCAGTGCCGGCGGTCATATCGCCCGGAGATAGCGTTACCGCTCTCGTTCAGGCAATTCATGTCCGAGTCTGATGAAGGACTCAAGCTGATATTTCACCCATCGCCAGACAGCCCGTTTGTCGCCGACCTCAATATTACAGAGACCCCGCACCGGATCACTTTACTGGTGGGGCCAGAGTCTGGGTTCTCGTCTACTGAGGTTGCCGCTGCCCGCGACAAAGGGTATCTCCAGGTCGGAATGGGGAAGAGGGTCTTGCGCACCGAGAATGCCGGCCCCATCGCCGTAGCCCTGGTGATGGCCAAATTCGGCGAGTTCAACTAATCCCGGCAATTGCCGATATCGTGTAGTAATGGATGGACTTCTCTACACCTACGTGGCCCTTATCGGGCTGGCGATCGGTTCGTTCGCCAATGTTCTGATCTACCGCCTACCACGCGAAAAAAACGTCGTGCTCAGTCGTTCGGCCTGCCCCAAATGCGGGACCAAGCTGAAATGGTATCACAATGTTCCGTTACTCAGCTATATCGCTCTTCGGGGTAAGTGCGGATTCTGCAAGAGTCCGATCTCGTTTCGTTATCCATTGGTCGAATCGGTCAACGCGCTCTTGTATCTCTATTTCCTCTGGCGTTTCGGCCTCTCTGTCGAATTTCTGATATTCTGTTATTTGGGCACTGTCCTGCTTGCGATTTTCTTTATCGATCTTGATTTCCAGATCATCCCGGATCTGCTCACCTACTCCGGAATGGTACTCGGGCTGTTGGTCGCGCTCCTACCGGGCGGGATCAGTATTCTTTCGTCGGGGATTGGATTGTTGGTCGGTGGCGGAGCACTGTATCTGATCGCGCTTCTGGGCGACGCGCTCTTCAAGAAGGAGTCGATGGGGGGCGGGGATATCAAACTTGCCGCCATGCTGGGGGCGTTCCTCGGCTGGCAGAAGGTGCTTCTGATATTCCTCTCATCCGCAGTCATAGGACTTGTTATCTCAGTCGCGATCATGGCCTTTTCTGCCAAACTGCGTCAGGAGCGGGTCATCCCCTTCGGACCCTTCATCGCCCTCGCGGCGGTGGTCACTATGCTCTATGGTGACCAGATCATTGCGTACTATTTGCACAACATTCTTGGCCTGAACTAGCCTTTTCTTTTCCCCCTGTTTCTCCGGCCGATATTAGAGCTATGCCTTTGGGTAAAGCCAAATATCGCTTTGAGTCCGAGGTCCACCTCGGTCTGCTGAGTATTGTCCTGGTTCTCCTGCTGCTGAGTGTAGCTTCCAACTTGGTATTGTTCAAAGCGCGGATGCGCTTGCAGGAGGAAACCACCGACCGCCTCAGGACCGCGGTAGTCGCCGCCACGCGCACCATTCAAGAAAACGACTATGTCCAACTTCCTGACTCGGTGCGGCGTCAACTGGTACGGCAGTATGAGCTGAGTGGGCTGACCATTGTTCCCAATCAACCCACAGACTCAGCCCCCGCAACCCAGGTCCTCTGGCTTCGCTCAATTCTGACGCAGTTGCCCATCACTCAGGCGCCGGATATCATCGACCGGCTCCTTCGCGCCGAACCGAACAAGCTGATGCGCGGGGATGACCAGGAGTTCTTCATGGTGACCGGTCTGCCGGGAGCCGCTCAGACCAGGCTCGCGGTAGTCTCGATATATCATCCAGAACTTGCGTATCTGCAGGATGGCAGCCGCGTCGTATTGTGGGTTGGAGCCGGAGTCACACTTCTTGCCGCTTTGGGATATATAGTTCTTTCACGATTCATCTTCCGCCCGTTCCGACGAATTCGTGAGCAAGCGCAGTTGGCTGGACGAGAGGTAAATGGACTTGACCATGAAGCGGATGCCGTAGTTGAAGAATATCGCGAAGTCATCCGGGAACTGCGCGAAAAGGAAACAGAACTTACCAGACTGAATGCCGCGATCCAGCAGCGGGCCGATTCTCTCGAGCAATTCAATGAATACCTGATGTCGTCAATTGACTCGGGAATCATCTCGCTTGATATCTCTGGCAAGGTCAAGGCGATCAATTCGTCCGCCGCCCGGCTGTTGGAATTTGAAGGTGTCGACACTGATAGTCACTATTCCGCGATCATCGGCCAGAAGACCGCACTCGCTCAGGCGATTGGTTCTGCGCTCAATAAGAGATCCGGCGCCGGATATCGCGAGATCTCACACATCCTCCCCGGCGGTCGGGAATTGATTCTCGGTACGGCTATCTCCGTGGTTCGAGACTCCGAAGGAAAGATACTTGGATTGTCGGTCATGTTGAATGACCTGACCGAGTTGACTCATCTGCGCAAGCAAGTCGAGCAGAACAGCCGCCTCGCCGCCCTCGGCGAAATGGCGGCCGGGTTGGCGCATCAAATACGAAACTCGCTCGGAGCGATCGGTGGGTTTGGGAATCTGCTGAAACGTCGACTCCTCAAACTGGATCAGACAGTTGAAATGGCGGAATCGTTGCTTAAGGAAGCCCGCGAGGCCGAGGATCTCGTCTCCAAATTCCTGGCGTTCGCCCGACCTCTGAACCCTCAGCCACAGAGGTTCTCCCTGCGCGCGATGCTCGACGAGATCACGGATTCGTATTGCGCGCGCGAGGACCTTCGCCATATACGCATTGAGATTATTGGTCCTGAAGCCTCTGTCGAAGCCGACCCGCTGTTGATCAAACAGGTGATCGGCAATTTGATCGACAATGCCATCCAGTCATACGATGGTCGCGAGGGGGATGTATCCGTATCTGTACACTCAGAAAAAGGGACTGTGACAGTCCGCATTACCGATCATGGCTGTGGCATTGCTGATGACAAGCTCGACAAGATCTTCACGCCGTTTTATTCCTCCCGGCCCAGTGGGACCGGGCTGGGTCTTCCGTTGGCGAGCCGCATAGTCAGTCTGCATGGGGGGAGTCTTGCCGTCGAATCCGTCGAAGGGCGCGGGACGACCATCCTGATCCAACTTCCTGAATCGTCGGGGGTCCTCGAACCGACCTGCTGACGCCTGCAGAAAGTGCTTGGGAAATCGGCCGGAATCGTTATATTGGCCGCACTTTTGCAGGAGGATGCATGTACACGGTTTCGGATTTCAGACGGGGATTGCCTATTATCGTAGACGATCAACCGTACTATGTGGTTGAGTACCAACACTTCAAGATGGGTCGCGGTAAAGCGAACATCCGCACCAAACTAAAACATATCAAAACCGGCTCGGTCATCGAGAAGGTCTTTTCATCGAATGATGTTTTCAAGCCTCCAGATCTCGAAAACCGCCGCATGCAGTACCTCTATGAATCGACTGGCGAATGCACATTCATGGATGTACAAAACTTTGAGCAGATCACGGTGCCGATCGATAAGCTCGGCGATGCCAAGTGGTATCTTATCGAGAATTCCGAGTATCAGGTTCTCTTTCTGGATAACGCTCCGATCTCGGTGGAGCTCCCCGCGGCAGTCACTCTTCAAGTGACCGAGACCGAACCGGTTGTCCGTGGAGATACGGTGAGCAACGTGACAAAACCTGCCAAGCTGAGTACCGGACTGCAGGTCAGAGTCCCTCCGTTCGTCAAAGAAGGGGATATGGTCCGCGTGGACACCCGAAGCGGCGAGTATCTCGAAAGAGCATAGGGGGCGATGTCTTGCCGATCATTATCGGAGTCGATGAATCGGGAAAAGGTGATTTCTTTGGGCCGCTTGTCATAGCGGCCCTTTTGGCGTCAGATGATGACATCGAGCGTCTCAAATCGCTCGGTGTGCGTGACTCCAAACAAATTGCGGACAAGAAACTACTGCAGATCGATGAACAGCTCCGCAAGAGCTTTCCTCACGCGGTGCGCGTGATTCTTCCATCCGAATACAATCCTCTTTATCGCCGTATCAAGAATCTGAATATCCTTCTTGCTCAGGGGCATGCTGAGGTCATTCAACAACTACTTTCACAACGCCCGGCCGACAAGGCTATCTCGGACCAGTTCGGCAAACCTGAATTGATTGAGAAAGCCCTGTCAGATCGAGGCTGTCACGTAGAGCTTGAGCAGACAGTCCGCGCTGAATCCATCCCGCAGGTTGGCGCCGCGTCTATCTGCGCAAGGGCGGAGTTCGTTCGTCAGATGGAAATCCTCTCGCAACGGGCCGGGATGACTCTCCCCAAAGGGGCGGGTCCTCAAGTAGATACGGCAGGGGGAGAGTTGGTGCGAAGATTAGGGGTACCGGCGCTCGAGCAATTTGCCAAACACCATTTCAAGAACTACATCCGCGCGACAGCCCGCGCGGCCTCGCTGAAATAAAAGAGCCGGGAATAACCCGGCTTCAATATCTCCAAAATCAGCTTAACGGAATCTATCGCGAAAAGCTGACCAATTCGCCAAGCTGCCGGCCATTTGGATAGGTGGCAGTCGACCCGATCACATAGCGGACCAGGCCAAACCCCGGAGCAAACCAGTACTGGTTGGTCGAACCATCCGAGAGCTGGTTCACGATCCTGACCGACCCTGCGTACGCGTCCCCATTGGTCAAGACTATCGTTTCGACCGCGGCCACGCGAAGTTCGTTGCTGCCGGTGATGGGGAATACTTTCGTCGCGGCGCCGCCATTGCCCCCATTATCCTCAGTGAGAATGTCGCCAAGGTCCGTCTCGCCAGTCACGATCGAGACCGTATCGGTTACATCGTTGGACGGATAGCGGGTCCATTTGGCGCCAGGATTGAGCGGCCCCTGCAGAATTCGCTCGCCCGTCGAGTTGACACCTTCGTACACGTAGAGGCTCGAGCCACTGACCACGATATAGCACGTGTCGTAACCGTTGACCGTTTCATAAAACCAGAGGGTGGCCGTGGTTTGCGAGAAAGGTACAGTTCCTCCGACACGGAAGGTCGATGACGCGACCCGTCCATCGGAATCGCGCACTTCATATCTGCTAGTGTACCCCGGATCAACCGGGAAATAAAAGGTAATGGCGCTACGATCATCAGTCTGGTCTACCGCCGGTGCAATGATATCATTATCAGAACAACTGGCAAGACAAAGCCCAAGCAGGGTCACGGAAAACAGTAAAAGACGGTTCTTCATGGGACTGCTCCTCCTGGTCGGATGAAGAGTTAGAAACATGTTCGCGAGCAGGGAATAGGCAAGTTCGGTGCCGCCATCGGCCAGTCCGCCTAAGTTGTTATCTTCGTTGCTTGCACCTGAAAACAGCCAAAACGCCGCTCAGAAAAAAGCGTCGAAAAGTATGGGGAGCTCCCTATAGTCGAGGGAGTCGCCGAGTTCGCCCCCAGACCCTAATCAGATTCGTCCGATTGCCGATAATGTCACAGATGGTAATGGCTTACGAAGGGACGAGCAATGCTGGGTAGCGTTATTCTGGACTGGGTTCTTCCACTTGGGCTTGTTGCGGGATTAGTGTCAGTCGTTCGTTTACGACAGACGTTTTTCAGAGTTAATGATCACGCGTATCACTTCGTCAGTTCCGGGCTTGGATTCCTCGCATTGGCCGTGGTCCTTCGCCTCTATCATAATGGCGGATTGCTAGCGAATTTGCCGTTTGTCTCTGACCATATCTTTTATCGATTGATCTTCTGGTCAGCTATTACCGCGGGATGTGGACTCATTGTCAGCGGCCTTTCGACTTTCACGGTTGATGCCATCGCCGCGCGCAGAACTCTACGCACCAGGCTCGCCGGACTTGAACTTATTCGCACCGTTGAACGTTTGCTCGCTGTTGAGCCACGATTAAACACACTCTTGTCGACCACTGCCGATCACCTCGCGACTACCTATGGAGCAACCTATCGCGCGGTCTATCGGCGATTCCCCGGCACCACAACGCTCGCAAGATTAGACTCATCGATCAACACTGATGGTTCTCCATTCCCTGCCGAGCTTGAGGCCGATGAAGTCACCCAGATGTTAGGACATTCTTACTCACAAAAGATTCTGGCGTTCCCGATTCGTTACAACGGAGTGGTTGAAGTAGTCATAGCCTTGCGGCTCGAACAGCCGCTGTCCGCCAATGACCGCACGAACATCGCGGTCGTAGGCGAGATACTCTCTCACCGCCTGGAGTTGGAGAAGCAGTACGAACGCATCACTGCATATCAGGCAAATGGCCGAATGGAGCGAGAACTGCGTCTAGAATCGCGTAAGACAGACAGCGCGGCCAGACTCTCCGCTTTGATCATGAACGAAGTCAGGAATCGGCTCGACATCGATCTAGTGTCTCTCTGCTTTATTCAGCGGCACACAAACCGCATGACCCGCTTCTCCGTCGGGACTACCGGCGCCATGCTTACGGAGAAGGGTCTCCCGATTCCGGCTGGCCTCGCAGAGGAACTGGTCGATACCGATCGCGCCGACCACGGTGCTGTGATTCCGATTGATGATACCTCCGCATATGGTCTTCCCACGAACATACTGTCAGCCGTAGCGTTGACCTGTCGCCGCACATCCCGCGGCGCGATGATTCTTTTGCTTGCCTCAGCGCATCGGCACCCGATGATGGAGGTTCTGTCCGGCCTGGAGTTCCTTGCTCCCTTGACAGGCGACCTGTTTGCCGAATTTTGGGGACGTCAATCCCGCGCGCGTTCAGTCCGACGGATCGGAAGACTGCAGCGAATCCTTCACCGTGAACTGGCCAATCATGATCTTGGCTCCATCGGCAATGCCGTAGCGCATCTCCTTCAACGCGAGCTAAAGGCAGATGCCGTGCGACTCATTTCGGCCGACCAAAGCCCGACCTTCTTCAAAACAGTCGGCGCGGCGAATGCCAAAGGAGTCCAGTCAAACACCGAAGAATACACCGTGCTTCGCAGTCACCTTCGAGCGCACGAGGAAGTCATCTCGAGCGGAACGGCAGTCTGGCTTGATTCATCATGTTCTGACCTGACTATTTCAGTCGCTGAGGCACAGGCTGTCATGACATCACCGCTGGGAACGGTCGCCATTGTACCAATTCCCTCCGAGAAGGGCGTCATCGGCACGGTCAGTATCGCCTCGGGTACCGGCCAGGGCCGCGTTAGATACAATCGTGAAGAGCGACAGTTTATCACCCTGGTTGCCCAGGCGATGGGTATGATCCTATCCCTCGACCGTCAATGTCAGAGCGGCAGCGGGTGGAGTATCACGCGGACCAGTGACCGGCAACTTCGCAGTCGCATGAAATCATCGCTGTCGGGCATAATCGGTTCGCTCGAATTGATCCGCAAAGGCGAGTCGACTGAGGGACAGGTCGAGCACTATCTCGGCATCATTGACAGCTCCGCACGACGCATCAACGACTACCTGACCAACGGTTCATCAGATTCACCGGTGCGAGAACGTGAGGAAGAGAATGTTCTCGACGACTGAACAGGGCGATATCCGGAAAACCGACTGCCTGGCCGAGATCCTCTACTGCCACGGCCGCGTGTTGTATGCCGGAACAGGGTTCCCTCAGCTCTTCGAACGAGTCGAACGATCAGGTGAACATCACTTCAACTCCACCTGGCTGTACATCCCCTCGCACTACCTTCAGGTCATCACCGACCAGAGCGATCCGCGCGCTGACCGACTCGGCATCGTCTGGGCGGAGCCACTTCTGTGCGATGACCGTCCGGTTTTTCCACTCCTCTACAGGGGGGAAGTCGTCGCCGTGATATCCTCGGAGACGGCACAACTTCCTGAATTCGATGCCTCTGAGCTGAGCACGATACAATCCTGGTGCGCCGAACAATTAGCTGATTCGGCGGACCTCGTGAGAGAACGCTGCGGCACTTTCGTCCGCGAATTGTTTCGCGGGGGAGACTCACCACAACTCTTCATGAAGCGAGCCCTTTCTCTCTTGACCAACAACTGGTCGCGGAGTTGTGCCGGCCTCTACACTGAATGCCAGGGAACCTACTGGCTGAACCTCGCTATCGGCGATGTCAGCCGATGGTTCCGTCTGCAACGCCAGTTCTATCCCGAGGCCGCGATGCGGATGTTGGAGTCCGTCTATCGACAGGAGAATTTTATTCCGGCTGACACTCTGGGTGACTATCCTACATTTCTGGATGTCATGCCGGATTTTCTGTTCGTCCATGAGGGAATGCTTTCTCCCCGCAACAAACAGTTCGTACTCATGTCGGGCCCCGGGGCGATCAGCCGCTCTCAAGCCATCAAACTGAAAGAATACGCTCGATTGGTCAGCGGGCTGCAGGAGTTCCAATTCGCGTCAGGCGGCGAACTGGTGCAGAGCTTTGCTCAGCTTGCCCGTTCGGGAATTGGAGAGTTCACTCTTGAACAACTTCTCACCGAGACCTGGGGATGGCTCTCCCAGCAGATCTCTCTCTCCCGACTGGCTATCCTCTGTCGGGTCGACCCACAGGCCGAACCATGCGGCCTGGTGATTCAGCGTAAGCAGGATGGCGAGACCGAGGTCGCGAGGATGGAGTTGACAATGCCGGCGTCCATTCGCGAACAATTACTCAACGGCAAGCCGTATGTCGTCGAAGATGTCCGCAGCGGACTATTGTCGGACAGCATTGCCAAAGAGCGGTATATCCATCACATTCTTTCCGAGTACTACTCCCCGATCATAACTCCCAATGGCGTGGCTGGTATCGCGATCTTTAGCGCGCCAAGCGCAGGAGATTATCTCGCGGCCGAATCAGAACTGCTAGAATCGGTCGCCGCGTATATCAGTCTCTGGATGCAGATGGACAGAGCGCGGCTGCACTTTGAGGCGAAGTCACAAACGGTCAACGCTCATGCGTGAGAACATCGACAGGGGAGGACTCTCCGGTCATTTGACTATTCTCGTGGTCGATGATGACCCGCGCGTGCTCGGCGCGGTCAGCGATATTCTCCAACTCGATGATCACGAGGTTTCCACGGCAGATGACGGCTTTGAGGCATTTGAACGCATCAAGTCCCGTATATACGACTTGCTCATCACCGATCTTGGCATGCCCGGCATGTCCGGAATAGAACTAGCTGTCGAGGCACATAAGATCCAGCCGGGCCTTCCGGTTATAGTCGTCACTGGTTATGGAGCGAGGATAACCCAGGCCGAGCGAGATGCAGCAGGAATAGTCGGTGTCATTGATAAGCCGTTCAGAATCAGCGAATTACAGCGATTACTTAGCGTGATGCGCTAAGCGCTTCACTCTTCTATTCTCCCAAAATACAATTCAATTGCCTTTGCTCGCGAAGTCGATATATTAGAGACAACTATTCTTCAGGGCGAGGTGAAATTCCTCGATCGGCGGTAAAGCCCGCGACCTGGGAGAAATCCCGGCTGAACCTGTGAGATTCAGGTGCCGACGGTACAGTCCGGATGGAAGAAGATGAGTCGATGAACGCAGCCCGGCCGGTATGCCGTGGTGGCTGCGGTCGTGTCGCTAATCGCCCTGAAGCTACATTGCTTGGGGTTTTTTTATGGCCGACTCGGCGGACAAAGGACTCATGCTGCGGGCGCTGGAGCTTGCGACCAAAGGACGAGGGATGACCTATCCCAATCCGTTGGTCGGCGCTCTATTGGTCAAGCGTGGACGAGTCATAGCCGAAGGGTACCATCGCAAAGTCGGGGGAGATCACGCCGAAATAGTCGCCCTGAAATCCGCTAAACGCTCCGCCAATGGCGCGACCCTCTACGTCACGCTGGAACCATGTTGCCATACCGGACGTACCGGACCCTGTACCGATGCCATCATCAAAGCAGGAATATCGACTGTCGTTGTCGCTGCTCTTGACCCCGATATTCGCGTGAACGGTCGCGGTGTCAAGCAACTGCGCAAAGCCGGAATCAAAGTGCGATTTGGCGTCTGCATGCGGGAAGCTCTCCAACTCAACGAAGCTTACCACCACCACCAACGCACGGGCCTCCCATTTGTCATCCTCAAATTGGCGCAATCTCTCGATGGCCGTATTGCCACTAAGTCAGGCGATTCGAAATGGATATCCGGCAAGCAATCGCGGGAATATGTCCATCGCGTGCGCAGCGAAGTGGGGGCAGTGGTTGTTGGTGGTGAGACCGCCCGAAGAGATAACCCAGAACTGACCGTGCGATTGGTGAAGGGACTCAACCCACACCGCATCGTAGTGTCGCGTTCGCTGAACCTTCCATCTGACTTGAATCTCCTGACCCACAACAGCGATAAGAAAACTATTGTCGCGTCGACCGAACAAGCCATAGCCAGATTCATCGCCAAACCGGATCACCCGGATCTTATTTACTGGTCTGTCAAAGAGGACAGCAAATCTGGTCTGGATCTTGGCGACCTGATCGCCAAAGCAGGGCAGTTCGGATTCAGGTCGCTTTTGGTCGAAGGCGGCAGTCGATTGGCGACCTCTCTCCTGGATAAAGGGCTCGTCGATAAATTGATCTGTGTGATTGCTCCCAAGTTGATAGGTGATGGCCTCAACACCATCGGCCAACTCGGGGTTCAGGAGATCAAAGACGCGATCCGGTTCGATCGTGCAGGCTTCGTCGCCTGTGGCGAAGACCTGATTTTCGTAGGGTACCCGAAGAGGAAGCGCTAATGTTCACCGGAATCATCGAAGATATCGGCACTCTTGAACGACTGGAAAGTCGCGGTAATTATCGAGTGTTGACGATTGGAGCCAAGTTCTGTGCTGAATTGACTGATGGCGAATCGGTCTGTTGCGATGGCGCTTGCTTGACAGTGGTAAAGTTCGACCAGAAGTCCTTCGTCGTTGAAGCGTCGCAAGAGACGGCGGCGCGGACGATCCTTGGCAGCTATCGAGTCGGCTCCAGAATTAACCTGGAACGTTCGCTGAAAGTCAGCGGTCGACTTGGCGGGCACCTGGTCTCCGGCCATATCGACACGCGCGGGGCGGTCGAGTACCTGAAAACGGTCGGCGAATCACTTGAACTGATGATCGGTTACGACAAGCGCTTTGACGCTCTGGTGATTGAGAAGGGCTCAATCGCCATCAATGGCGTCTCCCTGACCGTGAATACCGTTCGTTCAGGCGCATGTTCAGTGAACATCATTCCATTTACGGTAAAGGAAACAAGCTTGGGGAGACTCCAGTCGGGCAGCCAGGTAAATCTGGAGTTTGATATGATCGGCAAATATGTCGCTCGAATGAGCGGCCTTACCCAAAAGTCGGGAGTGACACTCGACAAACTTCATGAAAGCGGATGGTAGTATGAGCGGCGAGTTCAGATTTGACACGATCGAGGAAGCGATTGAGGATATCCGGGCCGGAAAATTCATCATTGTTGTCGATGATGAGGATCGTGAGAACGAAGGCGACCTGGTCATGGCGGCGGAACTGGTCACCCCCGAGGCGGTCAATTTCATGGCCAAACATGGTCGCGGACTTATCTGCGTCCTGATGCCAAATGAGCGCCTTGAGAAACTGAAGCTCCACCCGATGGTCGAGGTCAACACCGCCAAACTGGGGACACGCTTCACCGTCTCGGTTGACGCCATTCATGGCACGACCACCGGAATCTCGGCCAGTGATCGCGCCATCACCATCAAGGCGTTGGCGGACGAAAAGACCAAACCTGAAGATCTTGGGCGCCCGGGGCATGTCTTCCCGATCCAGGCGGTGCAGGGGGGAGTTCTCTCAAGAGCCGGACATACCGAAGCCTCCGTCGATCTGGCGCGTTTGGCCAAACTCAATCCCGTCGGCGTTCTCTGCGAGATCATGAATGACGATGGTACGATGGCCCGCGTCCCACAGCTATTCCCATTGGCGAAGCAGTTCGGACTGAAGATCATCACTATTCGTGACCTGATCGCGTATCGCCACAAAACCGAAAAGCTGGTCACTCACATGACCACGGTGACCTTCCCAACCGAGTTCGGGACTTTCGACCTCCATCTGTACAAATCCGAGATCGACGACCACCATCATCTGGCCTTGGTCAAGGGGGATATCGCGGGGAAGACAAATGTTCTTGTGCGCGTGCACTCAAGTTGCCTGACTGGCGATGTCTTTCATTCGCATCGCTGCGATTGCGG
The DNA here is from genome assembly GCA_964397415.1 of uncultured Ignavibacteriales bacterium. Taxonomy (GTDB): domain Bacteria; phylum Zixibacteria; class MSB-5A5; order GN15; family FEB-12; genus FEB-12. Next base: position 430,483 of record CAYNIJ010000001.1, read on the forward strand.
CGCGCAACTCCACAGGGCGATGCAGTTGGTCGATCAGGAAGGCGCCGGTGTTGTCCTCTACATGCGTCAGGAGGGGAGAGGGATCGGACTGGCGAACAAAATACTCGCGTACAAACTGCAGGATATGGGAAGGGATACGGTCGAAGCGAACGAGGAACTGGGGTTCAGTGCCGATCTGCGGGATTACGGGATCGGCGCGCAGATACTCTCCGACCTCGGCCTGACCTCGATCCGACTCCTGACCAACAATCCCAAAAAGGTCATCGGACTGCAGGGGTACGGGCTTGAGATCACCGAGCGGATTCCGCTGCAGATCGATCCGACCAGTCACAGCGCGCGGTATCTCGAGACCAAGCGCGATAAACTCGGACACCTCTTGAATTTCTGATAGAGTGGAGATAGACCATGAACGTGAAAGAATTTGAAGGAAAACTCGATGCTGCCGGGATCCGGTTCGGCATCGTGGTCAGCCGCTTCAACAGCTTTTTTACCGACCAGTTGTTGAATGGCGCGCTTGACTGTATCGTGCGTCACAATGGCTCGCAGGAGAAGGTGGCAGTAGCGTACGTTCCCGGCTCCTTCGAGGTCCCGTTTGCCGCGTCCCGTATGGCCAAGTCCGGAAAGTACGACGCAGTTATTTGCCTTGGCGCGGTTATTCGGGGCGATACGCCACATTTTGATTATATTGCCGCGGAATCATCCAAGGGGATTGCCAAGCTTGGCATGGAAATGGACATCCCGGTGGTGTACGGCGTTATTACGACCGACACTATCGAGCAGGCCATCGAACGCGCGGGGACAAAAGCTGGAAACAAAGGCTGGGATGCCGCGCAAACCGCGATTGAGATGGTGAATCTTTATAAAGCGATGGATAAATGACCACAGACGAACGAGAATTAAGCGATTCACCCCGGCGCCGCGCCCGTGAGTTGGTATTGCACGGACTGTATGCATGCGAGGTGACCGAGAACGACCCTCGCGACGTCCTCGCGCAGATAGTCAAGGACGAATCCCTTTCGGGCAAAAACCAGGACTACGCCAAAGCGCTGTTTACGAAAGTACGCGATTTGCGCGAATGGAGCGATCAGCAGATCAGCTTGCTTGCCGTAAACTGGAAGATCGAACGATTCGCCGAGATTGACCGCATCATCTTGCGTATGGCCATGACCGAGTTCCGGGAAATGCCTGACATTCCGGTGCGAGTCGTCATAAACGAGGCGATCGAACTGGCCAAGAAGTACTCGACTGCGGAATCAGCCAGCTTCATCAATGGCATTCTGGACAGCTACGTCAAGAAGACCGAGCCCCAGCCTGGTGCCTGATAGTGCTAATAATAAAGAAGCGCCCGGGAAGCTATTTCCGGGCGCTTTCTTTTTGCTTCTCGCTCATCGAATCAGGGTATAACCACAAATCAGAACGAGCTTTACAAGCGGAAATCTGGCCGTATATTATCGGCTTTGAGCAGGGATCCATCGTATTACATGAGAGACTGGATAAAAGGTATCGATAGAACCAATGCCATGGTGGCATTGGGGGTTTGGCTAGTGGGCATTGTGGTTTATCTGCAAACCATGGCGCCTACCGTCACCTTCTGGGATTGCGGTGAGTTTATCGCGGTCTCCTATATTCTTGGAATTCCCCATCCGCCGGGGACCCCGTTGTACGTTCTTGTCGGGAAGTTCTTCACCTTCAATCCATTCATCAGTGAGCCTTCCGCGAGGATCAATTTCCTTTCGGTCTTCAGCTCCTCATTCACTACGCTGTTCACGTATCTCTGCGGCGTTCGTCTACTGCGTTACTGGATCGCTGACCGCCAGGATCTCTACGCCAAGATCACCATGTATGCCGGGGCGGCCGCCGGCGCGCTTTTCTTTGCCTGGAGCAAAACGCACTGGAACAACTCGACCGAGGCCGAGGTCTATGGCTTGTCGATGCTGATGTTCATGGCCGCGGTCTGGCTTGCCTTCAAGTATTACGAAACTTCGGATCAAACCGCCGCAGACCGCATCATGCTGGCGATTGTCTATATCGCGTTTCTCGGTATCGGCGTTCATATGACGACGTTCCTTGTCCTGCCGATCCTGGCGCTGTTTTTCATCCTCAAGAAGGGAACTCCGCTCAGATTCTGGTTCATTGCCGCGACGCTCCTGATACTCGAACTGTTTCTCATCTTTGCGTTATCCTCGCGACCGAACGAAGTCTCTATATATCTTCCTCTCTTTGTGGTCTTCATCGTTTACCTGATGTACCTGATGTCCGTGCCGTCGATGCCGAGACTCCTTCTTTACATCGCCGGAGCCTGGCTGGTTGCATCGGTACCGATCCTCGGATCGATCTCCACTCTTATCCGATCAGGCGGTGGAAGCGCAACTACTCCCGCCTCGACGATTCTGAACGTAATCGGTGGAGCTGGATTCGCGGGGCTCTTCATCCTCGGATTGATTGCCTTATTCACCTACCTGAAACAGCGCAATTCGAGTCAGGAAGTACCCGAGCCGGAACTGATAACCGCCGCGGTCTTTGTGCTGGTGGCCTCGGTCATGGCCGCACTCCTATTGGCAGGCGTGCGCGGGTACAATACATTTCTCATGCTCTCGGTCTTTTTGATGGGCGGGACCGGACTCCTGCTTTGGAAACATATTCGCTGGCCGGTGCTTATCGCGATCGCCGGTGTTTCTCTGGTCATGATCGGCATCTATCCATTCATCTGGGGGACGATCATCGCCGCCGTGGTAGTCCTCGTCATGGGACTGCTTTTCAATGTTGTCGGCTGGCGTGCGGCACTGCTCGTGCTTGCCATGGCTGTAGCTGGCTTCTCAGTTCAGCATTTTATCTGGGTTCGTTCAGCTCAAAAGCCGTATATCAACGAGAACAACCCTTCCCAGAGTTGGGCGCAGATGCGCGGGTTCCTTGAGCGCAAGCAGTACGGCAACCAGTCGATGACCGAGCGTATGTTCGTGCGCCGCGGTTCGTGGGAGAATCAGTTTGGCACCTGGCGGCGTATGGGGTACTGGGGATTCTTTCAGGATCAGTACGGCATATCAGGGAGAGCGTTTTTCTCAGTCTTCATTCTAGGCATTCTCGGTTTGTGGGAGGCTATTCGAAGGCGCTCGGAACTGGGCCTCGCGCTGGTCCTCCTGATCATCGTATCATCCGTAGGTTTGGTCTTATACATGAACTTTGCCGACGGCACCCGACAGGATCCGGTGACCGGTGAGGATTATCTCGAAGTTCGCGATCGCGATTACTTCTTTACGCCCGCCTATGTCCTCTTCGGACTGGCGATCGGTTTGGGCATAACGGCGTTGATCCAGTTCATCCGTGATGGTCTATCGCACTTCAGCGGAATGCCGCGTAAAGTCATCCTGGGGGCACTCCTGGTACTATTTCTCCTGCCGACCTTCGCGCTGGCAGGGAACTACTTCGAGTGTGACCGAAGTAAGAATTGGATAGCGTACGATTACGCCAGATCTCTGCTGTCATCGGCTGACCAGAATGCGGCATTCTTCACCTATGGCGATAACGACACCTTCCCGCTCTGGTGCCTGCAAGAAGCATATGGCTTCCGCCAAGATGTAAGGATAGTCAACCTGTCGCTGGCCAATACGAAGTGGTACATCAAACAGGTTCAGGAGTATATGAACCTGGATCTGGGGAAGACCGAGAAGCAGATCGACGACATGCGGCCATTCCGGACTCAGGAAGGTCTGACTTTCTATCTGAACAACCAGGTTGTCGATGGCGTGATCACGCACAATCGCCATCGTGTCCCGATCAACTTCTCGATCACCGTCGCGAACGATGCCCGCAAATACCTTGGTCGGCCGGTTGACCCCGCACTGACCCTGACCGGCCTCAGTTGGCGGTTGCGCGACAGTGCCGATGGCCAACAGGTCGCTGTCGATGAAGCGCTGGCGTTCTTCTCGGATCGCTCCCGTTTTCAGATGCGCGGCATATTCGACACGACTATTTTCAAAGACGATAATCAACTCAGACTCCCGCGTAATTTCTCGAATGCCATGCTGATGGTCGCGGATTCGCTGCGCAAAGCGCGACGCCACGCAGAAGCCATCAAGTTGCTGGAATATGGCTACGAATCACTTCCGCTCGACAACGAATTAGTAAATTACCTCGCCGGAATGTATACCGATGTTGGCCGCGAGGATGGCTTGCGGAGGTTGATTGAAAAGCGCGGGGCGGGAGACCCCAAGTGGCTGTCCGTTCTCCTCGGTCGTCAGTTGCGAGTCGCGAAGAAGTATCAGCAGGCCGAGGCCACTCTCAACCAGGTCTTTCTGTCCGATCCAAAATATCGCGCCGCCTACGAAGAGCTGCTCATGCTCTATAACGAGCAGGAGAATTACAGCTCCCTGAGAACCACGTTTGAGATCTGGCTGAAAGCCAATCCCGATGATGTCGAGACGGCCAACATGATCCGCCAGCTCGATCAGTTCATCAGCACGAACAAAAAGGCCGACACCGCCAAATGAATCTCCTCGCGCTCAACTGGAACGACCTGAAGAACCCTTTCGCCGGTGGGGCAGAGGTGCACCTCGAAGAACTGCTTCGACGGCTCGTCACCTACGGCCATCAGGTGACCCTGTTCTGTTCAGGTTGGGATGACTGCGTTCCGGAAGAGACAATCGAAGGCGTGCGTATCATTCGTCGGGGGAATCGCTACAACTTCAATCTCATCGCGCCGATGCATCTCCGCAGACTGGTGAAAGAGAATAGATTCGACCTTCTGATAGAGGATATCAACAAGATACCGTTCTACACTCCTCTCTATCTGGATATCAAAACGCTGGTCGTGATCCCACATCTGTTTGCGACGACCGTTTTTCAGGAGATTAATGCCGTCCTTGGCACCTATATCTATCTCGCCGAGAAGCCGCTGATCTCCGTTTACAAAGGACGGCACTACAATGTCATCTCAGAATCCACCGCGGCGGAGATAGAGGCGCGCGGAGTGCCGCACAAAGATATCTCGGTCATTCACTGCGGGATCGACAGGAACCTCTACTCTTATCGCACCGATATCCAGAAATATGACCGCCCGACCGTCCTTTATCTGGGACGGCTTAAGAAATATAAATCGATCCAACACCTCATAGTGGCGTTCAGTCAGGTGAAAAAACAATTGCCGGATGCGCGATTGATGATTGTTGGAACCGGGGACTACCTCCCTGAACTCCAGAAACTCACGATTGTCTTGGGACTGAAAGATTCTGTCGAGTTCCCCGGCTTTGTCAGCTCCGAGGATAAAGTTGACCGGATGCGACGGGCGCATGTATCAGTTCTTCCCAGCCTGAAAGAAGGATGGGGGCTGACCAATATCGAGGCAAACTCCGTCGGAACAGCGGTCGTCGCGGCCAACACCCCGGGTTTAAGGGATTCCGTCCGTCACAACGAAACCGGGCTGCTCTACGAATATGGTGACACCAACCAGTTGGCCTCCCATCTACTCTCGATTTTGACCGACCAACCGCTGCGCGAGCGACTTCAGCAGGGGGCGCTGGCCTGGGCCGCGAAGTTCAGTTGGGATGACGCCGCCAAGAAGTTCGATACCTTGATAACCGATTACGTCGCGGGGCGTCGATGACCAGTTCTCAAAAACGAACTCTCTTCATCCTACTTGGGATAGTCATTTCGGTCGGCCTGTTGTGGATGCTTTTCCGAAACATCAACTTCAATGAGTTGGGGCAGGCGCTGGCGCAGGCGAATTACTGGTGGCTTCTGCCCAATATTGCTCTGGTGGTCTTTGCCATGTACCAGCGCGCCTACCGCTGGCGTTTCATGTTGGCCCCCATCAAGCAGGTCAAATACCCAAATCTCCTCGCCGCCACAACCATTGGGTTTATGGCCAACAATGTCCTGCCGCTCCGCCTCGGCGAATTTGTCAGAGCCTATTCGCTCTCCTATCAGGATACCGAGATCACCAAGTCAGCCTCCCTCGCTACGATCTTTGTCGAGCGCATGGTGTTCGATCTGGTCGCGCTCCTGGTCATCTTTGGCGCGGTCCTACCCTATACCCACTTGGCCATTCCGCAGGAGATGAGACTCGGCCTCGGGATTGCCATCATGATCGCCCTGCTTGGTGTCGCTTTCATGCTCCTCATGGCGCACCGCCCCGCGAAAGCAGGGGGGATGCTGACCAGATACCTGTTCTTCGCTCCCGACAGTGTCAAAGAACGAATTCAGCAGATAGTTCTTCGGTTCGCGCGCGGACTTGAGTTCATCACTGACCCGAAGGCCCTCATCTCCGTCACGGCACAGACTGTCCTCATTTGGGTTGTCATGGGCCTGTCCAACTATTTCGTTTTTATCGCGTTTGGGTTCGATCTCCCGATTGCCGCGTCATATGTCCTACTGGTCGTGGTTTCGGTATCGATATTGATTCCGTCATCCCCCGGTTTTGTTGGCGTTTACCACGCCGGCACCGTCTGGACTTTGCTCCAGTATCATGTTAGCAAGGAGCAGGCGCTCTCTTTCGCTATTGTCCTACATGCCGCCCAGTATATCCCGATAACGGTTATGGGGTTTTATTTCCTGCGGAAAGAGCATCTCTCCCTGAAGAAGCTCGAGGCCGAGGCCGTTTCCGAAGATTCGCAATGAGCTGGCCGCCGGCATTCCAAGTTCAAACTTGACACTCACTCCCAGTTTCCGGAAACTCAGGCAGTAAAGAGAATTACTGTCATGAAAAAGCTCGCCCTCGCCTTTGTCCTACTGGTTTTGCTCGTCGGCATAAGCTATGTCTCCACAATGAGGTCGCAGGCAAAGCTGAAGCAAAAGTATGACCAGGGGTTTGAGACGGGGAGTAAGGAATCTGTAGAGGCTACCAGGCGAGCCGACTCTGTTTCCGGTGCGATGGATGACGCGGTTCAGCGTTACCGGGATTCGCTGGAAGCGACCCGCTCCTACTACGGCGAGCAATCAGACTCACTCGAAAACCTGCTGGCCCAGAAAGACTCTGAGATCACTACTCTGAAACAGAAGGCCAGATCGACCAAGTCCACCAAGACCGCCACAAAGCCTGCGTCGACGCAGGCTAAATTGAATCATACTCAGATACTTGATTACTACAAACGACGATTGAATGATCTGCCGAAGGACCTCTCCGACTACGAGCGAAGAGTCGCGCTAAATGAGCTCCGTGACGAAACCGCGAAGAAGTTCGCGATCACGTTGGCGGAGTTGGACAAGATCCGGCAGAGTGACAGCGTGAAGCAATAGCCTAACTCGCGAGGCTTGAACGTGCCAAGCAGGAAGATCCCTGAAGCTCTGGTTGAGCGGCTGTTCGTCGAATCCAAGGCGAATGAGGACTCAATCTATGCCAACGGCTACTATGTGGCGATGGATGAAAAGCGCCGGGCGGAGCTTATCGCGAAATTCACCTGGCATGTGAATCACTCACTCTCGCCGCGTCAGAAACAAGTCCTCAAACTTCATCTCATTGGGTGTACTGAGCGCGAGATCGCCACTCAACTCGGGGTAACCCAACAGGTCGTGCACATTTATAAGGTGCGGGCATTCAATAAATTACACGAAAAACTGCGTTAGGGTGCTGTATGTCAAAGCGCCCCCTATTAATAGAGACACTACGTTGCTAAAATAGACTTTGGTGGCCTATAGAGTTTGCAATCCGAAGGAGGTGGTAACAGTCAGTAGACGGCATCCCTTACTTTCACTGCAATCTACTGTCCTATTTGGGTAACTACTTCAAGGTAGAGGGGACGAAAGAATAGGGAGTTGCACATGCCAAAGAGAAAAGAAGCCGAAGTGTTTGCCAACGTTGGCAAAAAGGATTGCTGGCATTCCTACAGCCTGCAGGTACTTGCCCCTGGCAAGTTCGCGCGGGTAGTGGGAAACATTCTTAAAGGGAATTATGTCTTGGTTAACTCGAGAATGGAGGACAGAGCATCCGCCTGATTGAGGAGACCCGAGTGGTTCAGTACCTGAGTTGCCAGTAGCACAGAACTGACCTACATGGTCGACAAAGTTATGGGCCGGTCTATTACCGGCCCTTTTGTTTTGCTAACCCATTGGTTTTCACTTGACTATGCTGATTTCGCCGCCTTGATTGGCGACCGTGAACAGCACGCTGGTACTCTATTCCGGTATTCTCTTCATCGCCGCGTTCCTTTTCGGCGCCCTTACGTTGGTGCGGAAGTGGTCCGATGAGTGGCTCCACCTTTTCATTTCATTTGGCGCGGGGGTGTTCCTGGGAGCCGTCTTTTTTGAACTGCTTCCCGAAGCGATGGAGGTGGACCACCGGGAGACCGTCGGCATTGCTATTCTGGCCGGCTACCTTTTGATTTTCTTTGTCGAGAAATTTCTCTTTAGCCGAGTCGGTTCTGGAGAAGTGCACAGCCACAGAGTCATCTCAATTGCCGCCTTCATTGGCCTCTCCGTACATTCACTGATCGATGGCCTGGGAATGAGTGTCACCTCAGTCGACCCGCACCTTGGGCAGACTGTTTTCTATTCGATACTGGCCCATCATCTGCCGGCTGCTTTTTCGGTCGGGTCGCTGCTCTCTCTGGCGAGGATAAAGAAAAGCGCGGTCCTTGGACTGATGGCCCTTTTTGCCGCGATGCCCCCCATAGGAGCACTTCTATTTGCCCCCCTGGTTGAGAACAGCTCCGAGCAGACCTATTCGATCATAGTTGGATGTATGACCGGAACGTTTTTGTACGTGGCTACCGGAGACCTGCTACCGGAAGTATTCCACTCCAAATCCAAGCGGTGGCAGAATCTCGCCCTGCTCGTTCTGGGACTACTGGTGATGGCCCTTATTGGCTTCGGTTTCGAACATGTCCACTAATCCAGGGCGAACCATACACTGAAGACCGGGTATAATCTCCAAACCAGACGGAGCTAACTATCTTGAAATCGACTTTTCGCCAAGCCATTATCCTGCTGCTCATTTCAGTAGCGGTCAGTATCGGAGTGAACGCGATCTCGCCGAACGGGGTCGACCTTATCGGCAAGTACAGGGATCTCTCGAACTCCGAAGGTCCCATCGTCCCGCCGACCGCCGAACCAAACGACCCGCCCTTCATTGACATCAATGTAGCGCAAATGGAACATGCCGCCGGACAAGCGCTGTTTGTCGATGCCCGCAATCCCGAAGAGTTCGAATGCGGCACCATTCCCGGGTCCATCAACCTACCGTTTGAGATGATCCCGGAAGGAGATGTCGGCCAGTACTTCGATTCCGTGCTGGCCGTCCCCAAGGACAAAATGCTGATCGTCTTCTGCTCCGGGGAAGAGTGTGATCTGTCGCTTCACCTCGGCAGGAATTTCCAGATGCAGGGATACACCAATATCGCGATCTTTTTCGGCGGAGCGAGGGAGTGGCAGAAGTTTGGTCTCGATGTCGAGCGGAGGAAGCAATGCGAATAGTGCACAACGACTATCTGACCATGCTTTCTCGTCTGGTCATCGGCATCATACTGATCTACGCGTCATACTATAAGATCATCGAACCGGCGTCATTTGCCAAATCTATCTGGTTTTACCATCTGGTACCGGGCTACCTGATAAACCTTATGGCGATCATCCTCCCGTGGCTTGAACTGCTCTGCGGCCTTGCGTTGATTCTGGGTATCTTCTATGAAGGGGCCAAAGTCTGGTCGGCGATCATGATGGTGGTCTTCATAATCGCTCTGGCCTCAACCATCGTTCGCGGGATTGATATTGACTGCGGATGCTTTAAGGCGTCTCAAGGGGCGACCGGTTCGGCCTGGAAGTCCCTGATTTTTGACCTGGTCGCGATGCTATTCATCATTCAGATGATGATCAGCAAGTCAAAACGCTGGCAAGTCTGTCGCGACTAGTTCACTTGAGCAGTCTGGGCGTGATCAAAATGATCAGATCCGTTGTCGACTTCTCGTGAGACTTGTTCGTGAATAGCGCTTTGCCCAACAGCGGGATATGTCCCAGGAAGGGGACCCGCTGTGTTGACTCGATCACATCCTCTTTTAGTAATCCACCCAGAGCCGCCGTTTCCCCATCTTTGACCGTAATCCGGGTCTTGATGGACCGGGTCGCGGTGATCGGCTTCTGATTTCCTGAAGGACCGCTGTAGCCGATGATATCTTCCACGATCGGTTCAACGTCGAGGGTAATATTCCCATCCCCATTGATCCGCGGCGTGACTTTAAGTGAGATACCGACTTCAAAATCCTGAAACGTCACGATATCCTGCGTCGCCGCCGCTTCGGTGAATCGGTTGATCGTCTGGATCGGGATCACCGTCGCGATCTTGATCTCTGCTTCGTGATTCTCGACCGTTGTAATGCGGGGATCGGACAGCAATTTGCTGTTGCCGTTTTGGTCCAGCATATCAAGCACAGCCGAAAGCTGGTTCACCGACAACGTCCCCCAACTCCATTGACCATCTTCGAGACTCATTGAGCCGAGTGCGCTGGTCGAAGTAGTGGCATCATCAGTGCCGCTCGATGTACCATCGCTTGCCCCCGCGATCTTTGCCGACATCGAAGTCGGCCACGAGAACCCCAGCCGTGTCTCATCACTGAGCTTGGTTTCAACTATACGGGCTTCTATTTGCACAATACGCTCTGGGATGTCTATTTCGGCGACCAGTGCCGCCAGATCTTCGATAACCGACGGATAATCCGTGATCAATATCCGATTGGGACGATAGGTCGAACCGCTGCTCGACGAGGAGCCGGAAGCATCGGTTAACACTTTGTCCAGAACAATGACCTGCCCCTTGGAAGACTTGCGCGAATCGAGCGCGGCCTTGACCGTCACCGGATCGACATAATTGAGTCGAATGACCCGCGAGGCGAGTATGTCCGCTGATGCCTTTTCGGCCGAGGTCACTACCACGACATTATCCCGCACGACATAGGCAAAACCATTCGACGTCAGAATGGCATCAAGGGCGGTCTTGAGGTCAACATCCTCAAGCTGCAGCGATATCTCGCCGTCAATATCATCGCTCATGACCAGGTTGAACTTGTTTTGCGCCGCGATCATACTGAGTACTTTCGACAATGGTACAGATTCCAGCGACAGCGTGAGTCGCTGACCTGAATCAAGCGGGGCGGCTATCGACAAACAACCTGCCGCCAGGACCAATGCAAGGATCACGATCGTCTTCATATGCTTAACCTTTGTTTACCTTCAGTGCGAATTGACTGCCGTTCAACGACAGCGTCACTTTCTGCTTTTCTATACTGACTACTCGGGCCTGATCGATCAGATCTCCGACTTTGACCATCTTTCCGTTGATGAACGCAAACGGCATCGTCCCATTGTCAATGATGCCCGTCAGCGACCACCCTTTGTTGGATCTTGTGCCGGCCTCACTGGTTCGTGAAGCAGAGCCATTCGATTCGCGCGGGGAAGAGGCCTTTGCAAGCTTTCCGGTGAAGGGATCACGCCCCCACGGCTCGCTCCGTATAGCCGCCACGTCGATACTTGGCTGAGCCTCGGCCGTCGCTTCCTGTACCGCAACCTCCTGCGTGACCGCTGAGTTCTCAACCGGCCGTGATGCGCGCCGCGGCTGTGAAAGATTCCACGCCCCCCAGATCACCGCCACGACCAGAATGCCGTACATCATCTTCTTACGTTTGGCTTCGGTCATGACACTCCCTCCATTGTCACGCCAAGTAGCGCCTTGAATCCAAGTGAATAGGTCACCTGGTCGCTCCCATCCTGAAGACGGGTGATAATACAGCTCTGGGTTGTTCTGAAATAAGGCGCATTTTCCAGCGCCTCCACGAATCGTCCGAAATCTATGTAGTTACCCTTGAGCACGATATTCAAACTGAGCATCTGCGGTTCCCCCTCGCTCGCAACGGAGCGATTGAGCTGAAGCAGCTCCTCCACCGGTGGCGTTATCTCAACCGTGCGCAGGGAAAACGTGCCCGCTTTTCGCTCCAGCTCATCGAAAAGCTCAACTAGATCTTCTTTCGCGTACAGGCTCGAGTTGACAATCTGCAGTTTCTTGCGCAGTTCGGAGTGGGCCGCAATAAAAACCGGCACTTGGGCCAGAGTCGATTCATATTCACGAAGCTGTGCCACGGAAGACTTCAATTCGGCTTGCGCTTTCGCCTGTTTTGCCGAAGCCGGCAGGTACAAAAATACAAGCCACCCGGCGACCAGGAGAACCGCTACCCCGAGCAGAATGGAAGTTTTACGCGTCACTTTACACCCCGCATCGCCACGCTGAAATTCAGAATCGCGCGGCCATTTTCCATTCGTTTGGTGTAGCGAAGGACAGTGACCGAGTCAAACAGCGGTGACCGTTGAAGTGTCTCAACAAACTCGGCCAGCGTGACCTCGGGAGGCAACGATGACTGGACGACTATCCCATCCATCGTCAGGTTCTGCGTAGGCTCAGCGGCCTGGAAATTGAAATTGCTCAACTGCATTGAACTGGGGACCGCGTTTGAGAGCTCCTTGAGGAGCAGACTGAAATAGGATGGCGCGGCCTTGATCTTCTCCAGATACACGTTCCCCGCGGCGATCTCGCGCTTGAGATCATTGTAGGTGGCAAAGAGAGAAGATTGCTGAAATCCTGCTATCTCCTGGTTGATCTGCTTCAGGCGTGATGCAGAAGCGGAGGCCTGCATCGTAACTGTCGCCCAGAGGATGAGCAGAATTGCCGCCAAGCCAGCCACTCCGAGGAAGGCGTAGCGTTCGATCTGTCGAGAACGAGCCTGCGACAAGAGCTCAGATGGGATCAGGTTAGCCAGTTCGACTGAACAACAGGCCGATGCCACGACCGGCAAACAGGCCGCCAGATCCTCCAGCCGCCCTCGGTCACCAGCAACCGGCACGGAGAGCGTCTCGGTCGGGAATCGCCGGAATTCGTAGCCGAACCGATTGTGGAGCATCTCGAGCAATTCATCCGTATAGGCCAGATCACCGTGGATATATATCCGCGTTGTGAAGAGCCCGGAGTATTGCCCGGTATAGAAGTCTAGTGAGTTCTGGATCTCGCCCGCCAGTGATTCCGCGAAATACTCGTACACTGTCGGGTCCGAGCGTCGCGCCAGGAAGGATGAACCGATCGAGCAGTTATGATAAAACTCAAGATTACTACCGTGGTAATAGGATATCTCAGTACGCGTCTTCTCTATATTTATCAGCGTGTAGTGCTGGTCATCCGCGAAGTTCGGAAGGTACCGCAGCAATTGGCCTATAACGTCGTGCGTATGGTAAATATGTTCGACGTTGTAGCCCAAATGCCGGAATGGCGCCAGCCGATCCTCGATCGCCCGATTAGTGGCCGCGTGCAACGCCACTTTCAGTGAAGTTCTGGATCCACTCTGTATTCGGCTGACCGGCCGGAAATCGAAGTAACACTCATTCGGCGGAAAGGGAACCTGCCGTTTGGCTTCATATTGCACCGCGGATGCGAGAGCGCGTGGAGCCAGTTCAGGTATGTTAAAGACGCGAAACGCGGTCTCCGGTCCCGAGACAGTAAGCGCTATCTCCGCGCGACGTCCCCCATGCTCACTCACATATTGAGACAGTGAGTCTGAAATAAACGCCACGCGAGAGGATTCAGATTCATCCTTGGAGGAAAAGTACAGCTTGCGGGCATCCAGGAGTTTGACCGTCTTGCCGCGCTGTATACTGCAGCCCAACTGAATGCCGGTTTGATCGATATGAACGCTGATCTTGCGTTTCAAGCCAAAGCTCGGCTTTGGCGGGATAGCGGTCTCGACATAGGCAGATTTCCGCTGCTGGTCTCCCGGGGGAGGCGCGGAGGAACCCGAAGTCTTCTTCTTGAGTAGGTCGAGGCCGATCATAGTGCTAAACTCATCAGAAATTCACGATCAGGCTATCGGGGCCACCGGTTGAGATGATCCGTCGCCCCGCGCGATCATAGACATAGTTGGCGCCCCAGGCATCGGTCAAGTAGACATCGCCGGAGCTGTCGATATAGGGTCCGTTCCAGCCAATCCGATTGAGCTTGTTGTAGCTCGCGATACTGTCAGGCTTGGCGGCGAGATCCTGTAATCGCGATGGCGCGTAGCCGATATCCCCCTCAAAACCGCGATCAATATACTCGCCACCGGCGATAGCCGATGGGTTGCCGATAATTGCCTTCTTGAGCCCGTTCATTTCATCCAGGGTAGCGGTTGATTTTGAACTGGAGGTCATGTCGGCAAACCGCGGCACGGCAAAGCCGGCCAGGATTCCCAGCACCACAATAATAATGACAAGCTCGATCAGCGTGAATCCACGTTGACCGAGCTGTATGTCTTTGCCCGCGGCAGGTAAGAACATAAGACTTACCAGGCGTTCTCCCCGGCAATGTTAGTATTTGGCCAGATCTCGCCGGTGCTCGGCCGGTAGGCCCATCCACCACGAGTGCCGACCACGACGCCCTTGGTCACGCCTGTGACGATTGAATCCGGCGCGTTGGTGTCGGACTGATACGGATTCTTGGGAATCGCCTGCGCCATCACGGTGTCAACCGCGGCAAGCTGGGGGAGAGTCGGCCAGGTCGCTGTTCCTGTGGTCACGGCCTTGTTGGCGTAGAAGATGGTGATACCCGAGCGCAGGGCGCCGAGCGCGGCGCGAGCGGACGCTTCTTTCGCTTCGGACGTGATATCCTGATAGCGCGGGATCGCCACAGCGGCCAGGATGCCGAGCACGACAATGATGATCACCAGCTCGATCAGCGTGAAGCCCTTCTGATTGAGTACGTTTGTCAAACGCATGGTCTCTCCTTTATTGAGCAAATCGTGTATAGAGTTGTCTTGTATCACGTTGTCGGCAAATCTGTATAAATCTTGAGCAGTTCATCCCTTGAAGACCTTAATGAGGTTCCACATCGGGAGAAACATCGCCAGGGCGAGGATCAGGACAAATATACCCAATACCACTGTCAGGATCGGTTCGATGATGGCCGTCATCTGGCGGCTGCGGTACATGACTTCTTTGGAATAGTGATTTCCGACCTCTTCCAGTGTCCGGTCGAGCGATCCAGACTCTACGCCAATGGCTATGAGCTGCAGGGCCATCTCAGGGAAGTACTTGAACTTGTCGAGCGACGTCCCGATCTCCTGACCCTTGCGAAACAGATCCTGGAGAATGATAAGCTCAGCCGCAATCGCCGTGTTCTTGATCGCGCCAATGAGCAGGTCGATCGACTTGATAATGGGAAGCCCTGAACGGAAGAGAATCCGGAACATCAGCGTGAATCGGGCGATATTGCTTTTGATAATCAGGTCGCCGAAAATCGGGAGTGATACCAATCTCTTGTCAAACCACGCCCGACCTTTTGGATTACTGAGCAAATGACGAAAAGCAAATCCTGCCGCTATGATGAAGCCGATAGTATACGGCCAGTAATTCGTGACGAAGCTGGATGCTCCTATCAGTATCCTGGTCGGAAGAGGAAGCTCAGCCGAAAATGCGCTGTAGAAATCAATGAATTTTGGAATGACATAAATCATCATCACGGCGGCGGCAGCCAGCAGCACGCCGATCACAATAAGCGGATACCGTGTCGCCGATTTGAGTTGACGCGCGATCTCCATCTCGCGTTCCAGCATCACGGATAACTCATCGAGTGTGACATCGAGTTTGCCTGACTCCTCACCGGCAGCCACTCCCGCGACATATACTTTGGAGAAGAGGTCGGGATAATCAGACATCACTTCGGAAAGCTGACGACCCGACTCGATTCCGACGCGAAGCTGGTGGATCACGTAATTGAAACGTCCGGTCGGCTTGCCGATCTTGATCAGCGTGAGAGATCGAAGGAGCGGGATCCCGGCACGGTAGAGTGTCGCCAACTGATTGGTGAAGGTGATGAGATCCTCATAGGTATTCCCCTTGAGCATCCCAAACAGTGTGAGCGGCTTGCGCTCCTGAACCGGCGCTATCGTGATAGGCAACAACTTCTGCTGGGTGAGGTAATCCTCAACATGCTGGGCATTGACCGCCGCGATCACGCCTTCATGGGTCGTACCATCGACCGCCACTGCCTGGTATCTAAACTGCGCCGGCATGGCTCGATCCGATCGGGTTACGTTCGGTGTGGTCGAAATAGTCTTCTATATTGGAGGTCTCTTTCAAAAGTTCTTCAAGGCAGATCTGGCCGTTGGTCAGTTTTTCCAACCCGGATTCAAAGAGCGGGATATAGCCGAACCGGCGAGCCTCGGTCCGCAGGCGATGCAGCGATGCTCCGGAGAGCATTTGGTCGGACAATTGAGGCGTCACCTCCATATACTCAAAGATACCGGTCAACTTATGGTAGCCGGTGCCGCGGCATTGACTGCAACCGACACCGTGCTTGAATTCGATCGCTTCCGCGAGATCAAGAAGCCCGGCTCGTTTGAGGAGCGCTTCTGGCGGACGGTAGGTCTCGAGGCAGTTCTTGCAGTTGAGCCGAATGAGCCGCTGCGCCAATACCCCCTTGATAGCGGCAACCACCAGGTAGTTCTCTACGCCTATATCGATAAGGCGGGTAATGGCCGAAGGTGCGTCATTGGTATGGATCGTTGAGAAGACCAGGTGCCCGGTCAGCGCGGATCGTACAGCCATCTGCGCGGTCTCACGGTCGCGAATCTCACCGATCATGATGATATCCGGATTCTGACGTAGAATTGACCGCAGCGAGGCGGGGAAGGTCAAACCAGCTTTCTCGTTTATCTGGATCTGGTTGATGACCGGCATGGAGTACTCCACCGGGTCCTCAACCGTGATGATATTTTTTTCGATTGAATTGATCTCCTGCAGCGTTGCATAGAGAGTCGATGTCTTTCCGCTTGAGGTTGGTCCTGAGATCAAAACCAGCCCTTCAGGCTTGTGGATGATATTCGTCCAGGCATCCTGCAGCGTGTCGCGGAAACCGAGCTGCTTGAAGGACAGAAGTAGATTGCGCCGGTCAAGAATTCGTATCACGATCTTCTCCCCGTGGATGGTAGGGAGCGTAGAGACACGGAGGTCTATCGGCATATTGTCGACGAGCATCATGAAGCGGCCGTCCTGCGGCAGACGCTTCTCCGAGACATCGAGATCCGCGGCTACTTTGATGCGCGAGATGACCTCGTTCTGCATCGTCTTGGAGGGCGACGCTTCCTCGCGCATCACACCGCTGACGCGATAGCGGATCCGCAGGGTCGTCTCATCCGGCTCGATGTGAATATCACTGGCTCCCTCGTTCACCGCTTTCGTGATGATCAGATTGACCAATTTGACTATCGGAGATTCTGCCTCACCACGCTCGGTAGAGAGGACCGAGGTGATTCGGCGGTCGATATCATCGGCCCGTTTGGCGCCCATGATCTCGTGCAAAGAATCAGCAACCGAATAATATTGGTCAATAGCCTGCTTGATTTCAGAGGATTTGGAGACCGCTCGCTTTATCTCATATCCGGATTGATACTTGATCTCGTCGAGGGCGATAATATTGAGCGGGTCCGCCATCGCCAACGTCATGGTGGTGCCAATGACGAAAATTGGTATAACGGTATAGCGACGCGCCGTCTCCACCGAAATGAGCTGAGTGACATCGGGGGAGAGGACCATTGATGAAAGAGAGACTTGCGGAATGCCGAGACGTTCCGATATGGTATCTATGAGTTGGTCTTCGGTGATATTGCCGTTTTCAACAAGGATCGCTCCGATCCGTTTACCGGTGGTTGCCTGCTCGCGCAGCGCGTCCTCCAGCAAGGCGGGCGTGATATACCCCTTGTCGACCAGCAGGTCGCCAATTTTCTTGCGTGTTGTTGCCATGTGTAGTCTTTGCTATTCCTTTTCGTTATCGGCAAATAGGGATAAAATTTTACGCGACAAACTGTTGCCGAAATCCCCTGTTTCTGGCTATGTTGGTTGGGAAAGGATGACTCAACCTCTGACCAGACTACTCGTGCCCGCCATCTTGCTCCTATTTCTCTGTCTCTCCAGCGATGCGCTCGCCGACTCACCTGTCACGGTTTATGGTGCCGAACCCGTCGAAGGGGTCTCAGTCATTGAAGAAGACACTATCTCGGTGGACGATGGGATCATTATCGATAGCTTGGAGATAGACAATCGGGAGATCTACGACACATCGGACCCCCGCTATGACAACTTCATTTTTCGGACGGCCAATCGCCTGCATATCGTCACGAAAGAGGTAGTCATTCGTCGCGAATTGCTCTTGGCGGTGGGCGAATCGTTTACAGCAGCGCGAGCCGAGGAAACCGCCAGGAATCTTCGCCTCAATTGCCGCTTGGTTGACGCCTGGATTGAGACCGAACGGCTCCCCAATGGGCACTTGTTGGTCAGGGTAGTGACCATTGACCAGTGGAGTCTCTTGGGAGGGGTTGAGTATTCTCGGGATGGCAACCGCTCGAGGCTCAAACTCGGGTTTGAAGAACGGAATCTTGCCGGATTCAACCAGCTGCTCAGTTTCGATTGGGTCGTTCAGGAAGGGGACGATGATTACATCCACAGTCGATTCCGTGATTATCGTTTTCTGGGTAAGCCGATCATGTTTTCGTTGGAGCATAATACTGACCCGCGTGGTGAAGTATCGCAATTCAGTCTCCTGAGGCCCTTCTATAGTCTCGATCAGAAGCTGTTTCTCAGCGGCACTGTCGCCCGAACCGGCGGACGGCGGGACGTGTACGGACTCGACGAAAACGGCCTGGCCGTGCGCACTGGATACTGGAAAAGCAAAGCGGATCAGTTCGAACTGATCGGGGAGTACAGAGTAGGTAGCCGAAATACCAAAATTGGCGGAGGGCTTTGGTATACCTACCACGCTGACAAAGTAACCGAGGTCTTCGGGAACGGCTTCACCGTCCCATCAGATTCTATCTACCATATCCCTTCAGTGTTTCTGAAAGCGCAGCATACCCAGTTCTTGCGCGTACGACGGATCAGCAATTTCAAGCTGCTGGAGGATTTTGCGATTTCGACCGGTATTGAAGCGCTGGCGGGACGAGCCTTTAGGCCGGACTTTAATGACCATCTCTACGATGTCCTTGATGTGACGACTCGCTTTGGTGACCAGTTCGGACACAATCTGATCACTGCCGCGCACCAACAAACATGGTGGCTGGATTCCGGCAGGCAACTTCGCAGCCGTGGGATATCAACTCTCCGCTATTACAATAACTCGCTCTCGTTCCTTACAATCGCGGCAAGGGTCCGGTATCAGTCTGATCATTTCGAAGCTCTGGATGCGCCGCTCCGACTGGGGGGGACAACCGGGATTCGAGGGTATGATGAGTTCGCGTTAGCCGGAAATCGGGTGGGGACCGCCAACCTGGAGACCCGTTGGTATCCGGGGCTGGACTTCCTCTCAGCCCTTATCGGCGGTGTACTTTTTGCCGATTTTGGACGGACCTGGAGTAAGGGAGAATCCTTCACGCTGAACAACTTACATTATTCCGTCGGTGCCGGACTGCGCATCTCCTTAGAGCGGGCCACGCGATCAGAGATCATACGTATCGACTGCGCCCTTTTGGAAGATGGCACAGTCCAGGTCGCCTTCGGAACCGGCCAGTACTTCTAATCCATTTTCTCTTGACAAAATCTTGAATCACAATACATTAGCATAAGAGGTCGCGGAAAAAGCCTCAACATGTCTTCTCGAAATCACCTTCCGCCGGGAGAGGCGGGAGAAATACTTTTCGTCTGCCGAACATAGTATGGTACACAGGTGCCCATGGGCTGTACGATTCTATGACGGTGCAAACTGGAGAATATTGGGACGCCATATGATGGGATCCATCCGACTCGCCATTGCTATCGTGTTGCTGTCTGCCGCTACTGCGCTGGCTACAACCGGACATTCGCATCTATCAGATAAGGACCCGATCGGCGCGATTGAGCGAGACTTCGCCGCCGGCGAACTGACCTATAGTCAGAAAGCGCTGCTCCAGATAAAGGCGATCAAACGGCCGACCGAACTCCCGGCCAAATACCAGCTTTTTGATCTCGCGACCGGCGTGAGTCACGCGCGATGCGCCACCGACGCGATCGTTGATATCAAGCAGAATTGGGCTCAGTTGGATGGCCCCACTCAACAAGAGATCACTACCCTCTTGCAGCGTTGGTCAACCGCGTTCACCTACATTTCGCTGGGCGGATTCTTCAAACTCCATTACGATGTCACCGGCACGAACGCGGTCCCTGCCGCGGACGGCAACGGCAATACGATCCCCGATTATGTAGAGAAATGCGCCGCGTACATGGATTCATCGCTGGCCAAACATCAGGCAATGGGATATCTCAATCCACCGTCCGATGGCTCCCTGGGTGGAGATGCCTTATTCGATGTCTACTTCGAGGAGATGGGGTATTACGGATATGCCGTGCCGGAAGGCGCGGGCCCCAATCCGTGGCCGGATTATTACAGCCATCTGGTGCTTCATCGCGATTTCCTCGGCTTTCCTCCCAACGATGACCCCGAAGGGAATCAGGCCGGTGCCGCGAAGGCGACCGCCGCGCATGAATTCCACCATTGCATTCAGTTCGCCTATGACGCGACTGAGTCAAGCTGGTTCATGGAGCTGGATGCCACCTACATGGAAGATATTGTTTTTGACCAGGTCAACGATAACTACAACTACCTCAATAGCTACATGAATGATCCTCAGATAAGCCTGATGGATCAGACCATCCATATGTATGCGTCATTCATCTGGGGAATGTACCTGGCCGAACGCTTCGATACGACGCTCATGCGCGCGTGCTGGAATGGCGCTCGCTACAAGTCCGTCTATGACGCCATGTCCGATTCATTGCTCGCGATGACCGGCTATTCGCAGGATTCCGCTTTCGCTGAATTCGCGGTTTGGAACTACTTCACCGGATTCCGTGACCTCGGGCTGCATTACGGCGAGGGTGACTTCTATCCGGCAATGACCGTCGACCGCCAGCACACGACCTACCCGACTAACAATCAAGTGAGTCCGGTCAGTCCACAGGGGTACGGGTCGTGTTACATCGAGTTCATCCCGACTATCGCCAACAATAAACTCCGGCTGACCTTTGATGGCGGCGATGGCGCGCAGTGGGCGGCCTACCTGATAAAATTCACGAATCCCACCACATTTACACTCGAGAAGTTGGTGTTAACCGGGGCGCCGTGGATCGACACCACCGAGGTGCTGAATTTCAATACCTACACGAAGGTTGTTCTGGTCGCTGTGAACATCAACCAGTTCGGCGGCGGGACTAGTTTCAACTATTCTGCTTCTCTCGCCCAACCGTTGGAGATGAGTAGCGCCATCAGCGGCGGTTCGCCGGTTTATTCCGGGAACCAACGCGTGTGCAGTGTCATGGTGAAGAACATCGGCACAATAAACAACTCGATAAAAGTCACCTACTCTGACGCGCTTGGCTGGGTCACTCCCGGAGAGCAGTCGAGATTCCTGACACCGGGAGATAGTTCCTTTGTCACGTTCCTGGTGAAGCCACCGGTAGGTACGCCGTTGGGTTCAAATTCGTACATAACTGCTAATATTGTGTCTCTCCTCGATACAACACTCCAGCAGACCAGAAACACTAATGCAACCACCGTGGTGTATCGCGGAGATGTGAATTTTTCGGGTAATGTCGATATCAGCGACCTTTCGGCGCTCATCGCCTATGTGCTGGGTCTGGGCGGCCAGCCGCAGCCAACCATGGATGCCGGCAATGTTGATTGCGCCGGGGGCGTCGATCTGAGTGATCTTTCCTACATGATTTCGCACTTCATTGCCGGTACGCCCGAGAGTCTCTGTAATCCCTATTAGGGAGATACCGGGACATTTTTGTTGACTTTGGCCGGGCCCCCAAATATCCTATTGTCAACAGGTAACAACACATTTGCTGACATCACACGGACTGTGATGGTCATGAGAGGGGGAACCCTATGGAAAATCATTTCCAGAACAGGGTTCTTATTTGCAGCGAATGTCGTGAGGAGTTTGTTTTTACTGTACAGGCTCAGCAATATTTTGCTGAACGGGGCTATACAGAGGATCCCAAACGCTGTAAAGCCTGCCACATGCAGTATAAGAGGACGCAACGCGGCCAACATCACCACGACACGGAGCACCAGGAAATCCAGTTTCCTGAGTGAAGTCGACTGACGGAGAAAAAAATAACCCCGGCTTCGGGCCGGGGTTGATGAGAGAGGGGGAAAGGGGACACTCTAAATGTCCCGACGGATTTGTATTGTCTGCTTAGCGCATCAAAACCATCTTGCGCGTAAACTGCTGACAATACGAGGTAAGGCGATAAAGGTAAACGCCTGAAGCGACTGGCTGTCCATCATCGGTGGTCGCGTCCCATGTCAACGACGTCTCACCCGCGGTCGCACGGTCATCGTACAGACGCCGCACTTTCTGCCCCGTCAGGTTGTAGATGTCCAACCTGACATCCTGCGCGGATGTCAGGTTGAACGATATCACCGTGCCCGGATTAAACGGGTTGGGATAATTCTGGTTCAGAAGCGCGGTCGACGGCAAGGACGTGGGTGGATCATCTTCCGTCCCGGAGGCCAGGGTCACTATCAAATTGGCCTGAATGATCTGACCGATCGTGGTGATAGAAGAGACCTGAACGTTGGTCGGCGCGCCGGCATAGGTAGTGGCTGCGGGGGTCGACGAATCTGAGAACGTCGTATTGTTGGTATTGCCGGGGAATGGATCGCCACCGTCGCCGGCGTCGGTCTTGTGCTCCAGTTCGTACAGACCGTCGGCCTGCTCCAGAGCCACGCCGTAATGATTTGCGGCCGGCTGACCCGGGTACCATTCCTGGGAGTTAGGGGTCCCACTAGCATTCTTGAGGTCGTCGATATGCCAAATCAAAAGGCCGGTCGAGGGCAGATAGGCATCGTAACCGATATTCTGACGGTTCTCCACGAGGAAGTAGTCATTCCCGATAAGTCCGCCGGTCCACATGCGGTAGATCGGTCCACCCTGTTCGACATTGGTGATCTGTTGGTTTGAGAGCGGCGTCGTAACATTGGTCGGCGTCGCAAATCCCAACTCCGCACGACACCAGGCGGACGGATGCGACGGCGAGCCGCCACGACCGCCCGGACCATTCCAGCTACCGTAGGACATGATGCACCAGCGGCCGATGCCGTTGGAGCTGTTGTCGGTATCGTAGAGGTCGGGGAGACCGAATCCATGGAGCAACTCGTGAGCATAGACGCCGATCGTCATATCGCCAGGATTCGTCCAGTACTCCGGCTGAACCGTATAGTCAAATATGCGCACGCCATCTTTGAGGCGGGGAGAGATCGCCCATTTGTGCGACCAGATATCGGCATTGGAGCCGGTAAACTCGGCGCCACGACCTGAATGGACAACCATCAGGACATCCACATATCCATCGCTATCGTTATCATACTGGGTGAAATCAACGAGGGGGTCGATCTGGTCCACCAGATCCTCAACCATCTTCTGCGAGTTGTTGGGATAAGTCCCCAAACCCTGGGCGTTGTTAACATAATACGCGTAGGTCTGCGGGGCGGTCCGCCAGCCGAGCGATGACGGCATGTTAACCGTCACCAGATCTATCTGAGCGTACGAGATTTCATCAAAGTAGTCGCGTACGGTATTCCCCGAAGTGCTGAATACCAGCGAATCGAAAAAGGTCGCGTTGACCTGACTGGCATGGTCGGAGAACTGGACCAGGACTGCCAGGATACGGAACGGTGTGCCAGCGGTCGGGGAGAGCGACGCTTCGGCCCGATGTCTGGCGGCCTCGAGGGCGCGCTTCAGAGAACCATCCGGCTCGCACAGGCCAAGCGCCCGCAATTCCTCATGATGTTCGAGATAGTAGCTGGGAGCCTGTTTGCCGGCGGCAACGTTGTCGAGCACATCCGGATGCGGCGGCATCGCCAGCACGGAGAAAACACCACTGAACAAGATGATCAGGGCGATAGATAAGTGGCGAAGAGTGGTCTTCATCTCTATCCTCAACTTCCGTTAGAATTGTAATCCTGTGGAGACGGCGAGGTGCATCCCCTTCGCCGAGTAGCCGGAACCGGTGGTACCGGTCACGGCAGCAGCATCGAGATAGAAAGCAAGCAGATGGAGTCCGCTGCCGAACGAAAATGCGGCATTGCGGTCCCCGCCGGTCGCGTAACCGGCGCGAAGCGGCAGAATGCCGAGAGGCGACCACTCCACACCGGCCGCTATACGCGGCTTGGTCGAGGTGCCATTCTCCGAGCGGAATTTCTGCTGATAGTCGATCGCCCAAACGAGACTTCCTGCGGTATTGGCGATACCGATGGTCATGACTGAGGGGATCGAAGTCTCAAACGACTCGATGGCGCGCGTGTAGTCATCGGAGACGACATAGTCATCCTCCATGTTGTCCACGGTCATCGTGTCGAAGTTGAACAAGTAGCCATGCTCTTCGGTCTCCTTGTCCCAGGTGAGCTTGGAGACGAAGTTCTCTATCTTGATTCCGGCGGTATAGCTGTTGTTCAGTTTGAGCGCCGCACCGAGGTCAAGGCCGTACCCTGAACCACCAGTAGCTGTCTGAGCGACCAGACGCCCTTGACCAGCATAACCCGTCGCGTAGGTCGCGACCATGCCTTCAAGCTCAACAACTCGCTCGATAGCGAGGCCATGGAGATACTTCCCCGTTACACCGACCGAAAGCTGACGGCTGCCGCTGGTGTAGATCGGCATACCGTATGACAACCCGGCCGAAGCGTAGCTGAGAGCATCGGAGTAAGAACCATCCACGCTGATCGTGTCCGCAAAGGTGTTCCCATTCAGCACGAGCTCAATGATGTCGCGATTCAGGTTCACATCGGCGACACCAACACCCAGAACGGTGAAAGCCAACGGCCCGGCGGAGATGGCCATGGCGGTCGCTTCAACATCGGCGGCAAGGCGAAGCCCGTCAACCGGGATCTTGCTCAGAATGTCCGCTTTGTCATCGGTCGTCAGGAAAGCGCCGGTGTACTTATTGTAATCCGACAGCGTGAAGCTGTTATTCGAGATATTCGCTCCCACACCGACGAATTCTATCGCCGTATTGCGGTGCGAGGTCAATCCGAGATTGGCGGGATTGTAGCGTGCGGCATCGACGCCGGACGCCAGCCCAATATGCGCGCCACCCATCGCTACTGAACGGGCGGAAGACTGGCCACTCGCCAGGGCGTTGGACGCGAGGATCATCGCTACCAGCGAGAGACAGATCACGAGGAGCACCCATCCGAACAAGTACGGCCGCTCAACTGCTTTCTCAGAGATAACTGTGCGTTTCATTGCGGCCTCCCTTAAAATTCGCCGTCAAAGCGGTACTCAACTTCGAACCGCCCGACGACTGTGATAAAATCATCTTTGGTCAGTTTCACCGGCTGGCCGTTCGAGCTATGCAGGAACATCTCCTGGCCGATGTAGAGCTTGGCATTCTTGAGGATCTGGATATCTGCGCTGTCCAGAATGATCGACTGTTCGCCGGTGGAGAGGGTATCCACCACGATGCTGGCGACAACCGGAGCGGCATCGACGGATATGTCGTCGATGACCAGTTGCGGATCCGTATAGAGAGTCGCCGAATCGGGCGAGAAAAGAAGCGACACAGTTGCGCCGACCGGCAGATGGTTCGTGACATTGTAGATCAAGCGTGCTTCGACGACATGGTCGGTGATCTTGTCGATATCTTCCTGCTCGATCTCTTCGGACTCGATGTCCGTCTCGATCGGTGTCTGCGGGATGATCATCTCCACCGGGGCATCGATACGAACTGTGCCGGTGATATAGTCTCCGTCGCGAATAGTCCCGCTGGTACCATCGCCAAAGCTGGCTGAGCCGGAGATAGAAACCTGCGACGGGAGCGGGGAAAGGAAGTTGGCCACATCATTTTCGACCAAGGTGGTCGTAGCGGCAGTCGCGAGGACCCGCGCGTTGACGATGCCATTTACATTCAGGGTCTTTCCGTTATTACCCACCAGATTGATATCCAGCGAGCCGGGGAGACCGACTGAATTCTCGAGTTCGATAGTCAGGACCGCATTAACCAACTGGATGGAATCGAAGCCGGTCGGGATATCGATATCCTGCAGGATCGGGTCGATCGTCATGTTGGTGCTGCTGAAATTGCCGGTGACGGCGGTGAAGGTCAGGCCACTGATGGATGCCTGCACACCAAAGCTGTTGATCGAGCTGACAGTCACCTGGTTGGGCGCTGTTCCGGCGATCGTCGCGCTGATCTCTATAGGGAGCTGCTGCGGCAAGACGATATCCGCGGGAGCCAGAACATAGCCGGTCAGCGGAATCGATACGTTGCTCGTACCGGACGAAGTTATCTGACGAGAGACCTGCAGCGGCACATTGTTCAGTTTCAGATCCGGGATGGTGATGTCCAGTGTAGCTGGAAGAGGCGAGTTGTTATTGATAGTGAGAGTCACCTGCCCGCCAGAGAGGACCGCGCTGGTGATGACATCAGATTCAGCCAGCGAGACCGCGTCACTGAAGTCGCGCGAGATCGCGGGTATCTCCGCCGTAGCGCCATCGACCGTCAGGTCGCTGACGAAGTGGATCTCAACCGCGAATTCACGTCCATCAGCCGATGGTATAGAACCTCCCGGCGTGTGGCACATGGCAGTCGCGGAGAAGCTGTTGGAAATGGTCTGGCCATCAAGAATGTAGAGAACCGAATCAGTTTCGCCGTTGGCGATGCCGCCGGCAAAAGTCTGGGTTCCAACGGTCAGGTTTCGCCCCTCATCAAACAGAGTCACGGAAACCGTGTTGAGATCAACGCCGAGGCGGTTGGTCGCAACCAGGTAGAGACTCCCGTCGGCAATGGTGGCCGACGTCAGCCCAGAGAGAGCCGGAAACGTAGCCGGAATGTCAAATGACATATCCGGCACTGTGGCCGGGAATATCTGTGGAATAGCGGCGATGTCGCCTATCGGAACCGTGACCGGCGTGACATTTGGCGCGGCAATCGTGAATTGGCCGAGTTGCTGGCTGACATTGTAGCTAAGCGCTGCTGTCGACAGATTGGCGGCGTCGAGCTCAACCGTATCCAGCGCCTTTTCAACAGAGAAGACGACATTGCTGTCGTCATCCATCGAAATCGCGTCCTGGTCGATCCGGCTGATTATCTCCGGCATATCATATGTGCGATTGACCAATGGGACGGTCAACTGGGTGTTCCAGCTCGGTGCTTCCGGTTTCTTCACCGTGCACTGGACCAGACTGAGCACCACCACGACGATGAGGCTCAGGAAGATCAGTCGTGCTCCCCAGTGGAGCAGGAAATTACCCAGGCTGTTCTGAGAGTCATCAGACTGCCTTGAGCGTCGGTTGCGTGACATACTTTCCCCTTTCCTCCTGTTTCGAAATAGACACCGCTCTTAAGCGCAAAGCCGGTGCCAATCCGGAATGGGCGGGTAACGCGCAAGGAGACAAAGGGATACGAGGGAGATTCGAGGCGCCTCTGCCCGTTTTCTGAGGGGCATCAGCCACCCTATGGGGGAATCCCTATACTTGGCCCGCAGTTGACCAAAAGAGCTCAACAGGTTACTTTGAAGGAGAGGGAGATTAGTCGATGACCATGTCCAAGTATGACCGGATGCTGCATATCCTGAATCTCATCCGGTCCCGACGAAACATGAACGCGGCGACACTGGCGCGCGAGTGCGGGTGCACCGAGCGGTCGATCTATCGCGATATCATCTCGCTCTCGGAAGCGAATGTCCCGATCTACTACGATAATGGCTACAAGCTGGCGACCGACAATTTCCTCCCGCCGCTGAATTTCGACTTTGAGGAATACAGCGCGCTTCGCCTCGCGCTTGAATCCACGCCGCTCAATCTGACCGGGAAATACAGCGAGATACTTCGCCAGATTCGCGCCAAGGTCGAATCGAACCTGCCCGCTCTTGTGCGCGAACAGAAGAAAACAGCGGTAAGAGCAACAGCGATCGCCATCGACAGTACGCAATCCTCCAAAGCCGAAAAGTGGTTCGGTGATATCGAAGCGGCGGCGCAGGATTCGTATTGCCTCGAACTGAAATACAGTTCAGTCGAATCCGGGACAACCAGCCGTGTGGTCGAACCATATTTCGTGGTTTTTCGCGGCAGGGCATTTTACCTGGTTGCGTTTTGCCGACTGCGTAAAGATTTCAGGACATTCCGACTCGACCAGATTCAGTCTCTGAAGAGGTTGGAAGAGCAATTTCAGCCGGAACCCGGAATCACCGCCGAGAAGTACTTCGACGGGAGTTGGCAGGTCTACAGTGGCGAACCGGTGGAGGTCGTGATCCGATTTGTCGGTAAGGCCGCCAAGATCGTATCAACCCGGACTCACAATCCCAACGAGCAAAAAGAGGCTGGCAAGGACGGCACGGTGCTGTACCGAGTGAACGTCCGCGGTACGGAGGAGATACAACGTTGGGTGCTCGGTTTTGGAGGTGAGGCGGAGGTTATTGAACCAGACCAACTTCGGATGAATATCGCGAGGCTTGCCGGCGAACTCGACCGGCTGTACCGGGGGAAACCCGGCCAATCTTCATAGTCGCTCCCCCCACCCATCAATCGCGCGGTATTCCGCACTTTTCTGAAAATTGTTGACGAGCCACTGCCGGATTTTGGCAGTGGCTTTTTCGATATTGGGAGTGGAACCCATTTCCAGCAGAGGCGCCGGGGGGGACGCCTCACTAAGTTTCCTTCGTTGATCCGGGCTTAGTGAGAGGCGACACGCCGGCCACAATAACCAGAGAGCGAATTGGGGTCGCTTACTCCCCGCATCGCCCGACATCCGAGTCACCTACCTCCCGCAAAAAGAATTTGACCCTGACCCACGATTGAGCTACATCATAGGACGATGGCTCGACCGATCTCACAACTGACATTCGCGGGCGTCGTTGCGGCCCTCTATGCGGTGCTGACTCTGGCGCTTGCCCCGATCTCGTTCGGTGTCTACCAACTTCGGATCGCCGAGGCGCTGACCGTTCTTCCCTTTATCAGTCGCGGGGCTATAGGAGGGCTGTATGTTGGCTGTCTGGTGGCGAACTATTTCGGCGGACAGGGGATACTCGACATTCTAATCGGGCCGCTGTTGACGGCCGCTGCTGCCGCTGTCACATATTGGCTGCGTAGTTGGCCCATCGGGGGACTGAAAACCAGAATGTGGCTTGCACCTATGCCGGCCGTTCTGTTCAACGCATTCGGCGTGGCGGCGTATCTGGCACCTCTTATCGACGTCAACTACTGGTTTGCGGTGCAGATGATCGGATTGGGAGAGTTAGCCGCCTGCTATCTTTTGGGACTTCCGTTCTTGATGATAATGGAAAAGCGATTGGGGCCAACGCTCAGGGGAGAGCAACCATCCGGTCAAGCTCGGATTTGATCTCGGTTCCATCCAGGCGCTGCACAATGATTTCCGCGCGGGCGCCGCGCCTGGCGCGTTTACTCGCGACATAGTGCGAATCCGCCAGTCGCGCGATCTGGTGAAGATGCGTTACCACCATCACCTGTGTATCCTCAGACAAACGCTTTAGCTTTTTGGCTACCTCAAACGCGGTCTGCCCGCCGATACCGACATCAACTTCGTCAAACACTAACAGCGACCGCTGAAGGTTATTGTTTTTTTTCTCAGCGGCCTTGAGCGCCAGTAAGACACGAGAAATTTCACCGCCCGATGCGGTCTTGACCAGCGACTTAAGCGGCTCACCACGGTTGGCGGAGAAGAGGAAGCGGCCGTTCTCCAGGCCCAGCTCAGTTGGCTTGACAGCCTTGCCGTTGATCTCAATCCCGTTGGCATCCAGTTCGGTGACAAACTCAAACTCGAAATTGGCGCCATCGATCGCCAACTCGGCCAATTCTTTGACTACCAGTTTGTGCAGATAATCCGCGGCCTTGCGGCGCAGTGAAGATAGCTCTTTCGCTTTGGTAGTGTACGCGGCGAGATGCTCTGCCTGCTCCTTTTCCAACCGCGCGATGAGCGAATCGATATCCGGGCGCTGTTTGAGTCGGTCGTTGATCCCGTCGAGAGAACCAAGTACAGCTTCGACCGTACCGCCGAATTTGCGCTTCAGCTTGTATATCTCATCGAGTCGTTCGTTGATCTCGTCGATGCGATTCGGGTCATCCTGAATCGACCCGCCGTATCGTTCGATGAACCGGCGCATCTCTTCGATGCGGTAATCCAGGTCGGTCAATTCACCGACCTGCGCGGCCAGGCCCGGGTCAACCGCGGCCATTTTCTCTATCTCTTTGCGAGCGGCTCGAAGCTGATGGACGGTACCTGATTCTTCCGCACCCAATATCTGCTCAACTGCCGCCGCTGACGACATCAGGGCACGCGACGAATCAAGTATCTTTCGCTCCTGCTGGAGTTCTTCTTCTTCGCCGACCCGGAGTCCGGCTTTCTCGATCTCAGACTTCTGGTAGAGAAGGAGCTCACGTTCCTCGATCAACTGCTGACGACGGGAAACGGTCTTTTTGTATTCAGAAGCTGCTTTGTCCCAGGCGAGATACAATTCGCCCACCTGATTTCGCAGGTTCTCCAGCGACGCAAACCGGTCGAGGAACCCGAGGTGATTCTGTTCGTCCATCAGCATCTGGTTGGCATGTTGACCGAGGATCTCGGCCAGTGGCGCGACGATATCGCGCAATTTCGCCAGGGTGGAAGGAGCATCGTTGATGCGGACTCGCGAGTTGCCGTCCCGGGATATCTCGCGCATGATCGTGACACTGTTGTCGACTATGCAATCAGCAAACTGCTTCCGGTACGCGGCGGGCATCTGGGAGACATTGAAGGTGGCGGAGACAACCGCTTTCTCCTCGCCGTGTCGGATATACTCCCGCTCGGCGCGACTTCCCAGCACGAGCGCGAGGGCGGTCACGATGATCGATTTCCCCGCGCCGGTTTCGCCGGTTAGGACCGACATCCCTTTGTCAAAGTACAGGTCGGCCGACTCGAGGAGGGCGATATTCTCAATGTGCAGTTGCTTGAGCATCAGAGTCCAAAGCTTTTGATCTGTTCTAAAAGCGCGCAGGCCCGTTCCTGGTCGCCATCTGCTTCGGCTTTGGCCAGTTCCTTCTGAAGGTCGGCGCGAATCCGTTTCCGCTTCCGTTCCGCCATCAACTGAATATACTTTCGGGTTTCGCCTTCCACCACATCGGGTTCCCATTCAATTGAGGCAACCTCGGTGGCCAGCGAAATGGCGGTGTCATCGACAAAGTTCTCTATCAGCTTATCGGCCTGAATGATGCCAATCTTTTGATATTGTTGGATCATCGCCGAATAGAGCCGGGAAAGCTGTTTGGAATCAAGGTCCTCGGCAGAGATTGATTCCATGGCCTCATCCAGACAACCTGGATTGCAGAAAAGAAGGGAGAGGAACTCCATTTCGATCTTCTGCCGCTTGGCATGACGAAACGCCTGATTCTGTTGTTCGACCCGGGCGGTCGGAACAGCCCTCTGAAAGATTGACTGATCAATGGACAGAGAACTTGAGGCCTCGGCGTAGAACAGCGCTCTTCGGGTCGGATCGGTGATCTTCTCCGCCAACGCGCTCAGTTCCTTTACCAGCTTTTCCTTGGCGATGATACCCGATTCTTCGAGATTCACCTTCTGAACTCTGAACGGAATGAAGCCATGAGCATCGTACGCCAGTTCATCTATCTTGTCCCGCCCGAATTTCCGCGCGACAGAATCGGGATCCTCACCGGGCGGTGGGATCATAACTTTCACCTCAAGTCCCGCGTCGTAGAGCGAATCGACCGACCGAAGAGCCGCGTTTTGCCCGGCGGAGTCAGCATCGAAAAAGAGGTAGACCTCTTCGCAAAAGCGCGCCAGCAATCTCGCTTGTTGTGGAGTGAAGGCTGTTCCCGATGATGCCACAACATTCTTCACGCCTGCCTGCCAGAGCGAGATGAAATCGAAATATCCTTCAACAATATAGGCGCGATTCGCCTCACGAATGAAATCACGCGAAAAGTTGAGCCCATAAAGCACATTCCCCTTGGAGTAGAGGGGAGTCTCCGGCGAATTGACATATTTGGCAGGCTCCCCCTTTTTGAGTGTCCGACCGCCGAACGCGATCGGCTTCTGGCTGAGATTGAAGATCGGGATCATCAGACGCTGGCGGAAGCGATCGAAGTAGCTTTTCTTGGTATCAGAGAAGATCGCCAACCCTGCGGCGTGTAGATCCTCACCCGATAATCCTTTGGTTGCGGCATGTTTGATGAGACCATCCCAGGATTCCCCGGTCAATCCAAACTTGAAGAACTGGATCGTCTCATCATCGATCTGGCGTCGCTGTTTGAGATAGCCGTCGAGCACAACCTTGTACTGCGGTTGAAAGAGCACGGTCTGGAAATACTCGAGCGCGACCTGCTGTGCGTAATTCAACTTCTCGAATTGCTCGCGACGGGCATCCGAGACCTGTTCTTCACGAATAGTGATATTGGCTTTGCGCGCGAGATGTTTGACGGCCTCGATAAACGACATCTTATCGTGCTCGATAAGGAAGGTGAAGACATTGCCGCCTTTGCCGCAGCCAAAACAGTGGTAGATCTGTTTTTCGGTATTGACCTTGAATGATGGGGTCTTTTCCGTATGGAACGGACAGCAGGCCTCCCATGTCTTGCCTCGTTTTTTGAGGCGGACATACTCACCGATGATCTGCGCGATATCGGTCGCTTGACGGATCTGCTCTATGGTTTCCTGCGGGATCATTGCTTCAACTTGACGATCGTGACTCCGGCGCCGCCCTCGTTCCAGTCGCCGAGTCGGATGGAGTCGACATCGCGATGCTTCTTCAGATACTCAGTCAACGTGCGACGGAGCGCGCCGGTTCCTTTGCCGTGGACGACATAAATCTGTGTCAATCCGGCCACGATTGCGCGGTCGAGATACCGGTCGAGCGCTTCCTGCGCTTCTTCGCCGGTCATGCCGCGAAGGTGTATTTCGGGTGAGATCTGTTCATCCGGATGGACCGAAGAGACCGGCTTTAGTTCAAACTCTTTGGTTACCTGATCGACTCGACGGAGCCCGCGCAGTTCGACGATTGTCCTTACATTGCCGATTCGCACTTTGGCGCGGTCGTCACCGATCAAGCTCTCAATTACTCCTTCTTTATTCAATGCCGCCAGGCGGACCGCGTCCCCTTTCATGAAGCGGATAGCTTCAATTCCCTTCTGTTTGGCTTCGGCCGACTTGGCTTTGATGGAGGTCAGATCCGATTCGGCGGTCTTGAGCAGTTTGTGCATCTTCTTAACTGAGTCTTTATCCGCCTGTGTTTTGCGAATCTCAGCGACCAGACGCTCGGTCTCTTTGCGAGCGTTATTCAGGAGGGACTCCGTTTCGGCGAGCGCCTTTTCGCGCTCAGCCTTCATCTCCTGGTCGAACTTCTCGGTGAGCTGTTTGTAGCGATTCTCGAGTTCTTTTGCCTGGTCTAGCCGTTCAGAGAGCGCGGCGCGATCTTCTTTGACTTTGATAAGCTCCGCCTCCATCGAGGCGATGAGGTCGGCGAGACTTCGCTCTCCGCTTCCAAGCAGTGATGAGGCATGGTTGGTGATGCCATCCGGCATCCCGAGTCGCCCTGCGATCTCAACTGCATAAGATGATCCGGGAATGCCGAGTCTGAGGCGGTAAGTCGGGGCGAGTGTCTCACGGTCAAACTCCAGAGAGGCATTCTCTATTGCTGGATGTTGCAGCGGGAGTGACTTGAGCTGAGAGTAGTGCGTCGTCGCAACAAGGCGAGCGCCACGCTCCACGAGACTCAGAATGATCGATTCCGCCAAAGCGGAACCCTCTTTGGGGTCGGTTCCCGCGCCGATCTCATCGAACAGGATCAGCGTGCGGTCATCGCAGTTCTTCACCGCATGGATGATATTGCTGATGTGCGATGAGAAGGTCGAGAGCGACAGCTCGATAGATTGTTCGTCGCCGATATCCGCGAAGACCTTGTCAAAGATACCTATCTCAGAATGTTCATCCGCAGGTATGAGAAGTCCGGTCTGGGCCATCAATTGGAGTAAGCCAATAGTCTTGAGAACGATCGTTTTGCCACCCGTGTTGGGGCCGGTGACGACCACAGCTTGACGGTCGGCGTCGAGGCCAAGAGTCATGGGGACGACCTTCTCCGGCGTGCCGAACTGGGCGAGAAGCAGTGGATGGCGGGCATCGATCAGTTTGAAGCGAGCCTCGGTGTACATCCGCGGCTGATTGGCTTTGATCGCTGCGGCGAAAGTCGCGGCGGCGTAAAACGAGTCGAGCTTCCCAATGAGGAAGATGTTTTTCTTAAGTGATTCGACTCGCTCGGCGATCGACGCGGTCAACGCGCGAAGGATGCGATCCATCTCAACTCGCTCTTCCTGGAAGAGCAGATTGAGTCGGTTATTCAATTCGACCGTTTCTTTCGGCTCGACATAGAGGGTCGCGCCGGATTGACTCCGGTCGTGCAAAATGCCGAGGTCATGACGGAAACCATCGGCCGGCACCGGGATCACATACCGTCCATTGCGCTGGGTGACGACATCATCCTGCCAGCCCGGTTTCTTCGACTGCGCACCGAGAATGGTGTCGAGACTTCGGATGATCTTCCGCTTGGATTCAATCAGGTCGTAGCGTATCTGACGGAGTTTGGGGGAGGCGTCATCTTTGATCTCGCCCTTTTCATCGATCGCCTTCTTGATATCGCGGACTATCTCCGGAAACGCGCGGATCCCCTCGATGTATTCGATCAAGGCAGGATATTTGGAACGGCCATCCTTTTCGAAATTGTGCAGATCGATCGAGACCTCAAGCAACTCCAGTACGGAGAATATCTCTTTCGGGTCGAGGAAGATGCCGGGGATCTGGGCCTTATCCAAGAGGTCGCGGCAGTCTTCAAGGCGAGACATAGGGAAAGGGTCGCCAAAGAGAACGATATCCTTCATCTGGGAAATCTCGGTCTGGCGCTGGACGATCAGGCGAAGTTCGGTCCCCGGTTCCCAGGCGGCAACTTCTTCTTTGCCAAATGGGGTGAGCGTCTTGCCCGATATCAGGGCTTTGACCTTGGGGTATTCGAGAGTCTCAAGTGTGTGCTGTTCTATCATCTTCATTAACTTGGCAAAACAAAACCGGCCTTTTGGCCGGTTGGAATATACGGAAGTCCGCATCCGTTGAGAAACACTTTTGAGCGCGATAAGCCTATGTTCCTGAGTATCTTTGCCGCATCCGTCGGAACCACTCCTGTTGGAGCGTGTCAAACGGGACACCCGTAGCTCGCGACAGCGTTTCCTCCAGTGGGGCGGACTGGAGCGAAGGGGCGAGTTCGGCCAGAATCTTGTACCCATTTCGCTCGACCATCAGGTCGACAAGAAGCCGGAATTCGGCAATCGCCATGCGCATAATGTCTGGTGTTGTCGCCGTGTCAATCTCTGCCAGAGTCTGGTACGGGGTTTCCTTGAAAAGGGACACCCATTCAGATTTGGACAGGTTATCCCGGCCATCCTCGAACTGGCAGATCGCCTCTTCGAAGCATTTCACGGCCATGCCACCGCCATGAGTTTTCCGACCTCCGTTGAGCCAGCGGATCACATAGTGAGTCAGTTCATGGCTGACGACTTGCGCAAAGCGGGGAGTGCCAATCCTGAATCTTGATTCTTCGATCACGATCGATAAACTATCCCTCCCGATCTCTCGTAGATACCCGCCCGCCAGATCATCGGAGAATTGCACATATTGCTGATGGGGCAGAACAATGATCAGCGGTTTGGCCGTCGTTCGGTCGAACGAAAAGTCAGCCGCTACTCTCTCGTACTCCTGTTCGACTGTTGCAGCAATCGATGCAATCTCCAGCGTGTAATCGTTGCTGCACTGCAGCTGACAATGGGCGGTTTTGATGACATGAGTATTGAGGAGATCACTGTTTAGGTCGGTCGGGTGAATCGCGAGATGTTCATACGCGAACTCGCCGCTGTCGCCTGCAGACGATTGTGCCGGCGGAGTTACTGGACGGTATGCCTGGTATTCGGCGATCAATTCCTGCTCGATCTCTGCGACTCTTAGTCCGTACAAATTGGTCAACGCGGTTTCGAATGCCGCCGGGTCGGTCGATGCCT
Source organism: uncultured Ignavibacteriales bacterium (assembly GCA_964397415.1). GTDB lineage: Bacteria > Zixibacteria > MSB-5A5 > GN15 > FEB-12 > FEB-12. The sequence goes on from CAYNIJ010000001.1 coordinate 466,494, forward strand.
GATAAAGTGCGCAAAACTGTTCTTCGCCATTTCTCTCCATAAGCTTCTGAATTACCACACCCCCAACGACCGATGCCATGTTGGCGACTGTCTTGCTCTGAGATGTGTCCAATCGGTAAAAGCGTACCAGTTGGCTCAGTGGAATCGTGTCGAGCTGAGCGACATATTTGCCGATCAGCCGAAGGCTGTTCTCCCGGTACTGTTCATTGGGGAATGGCACCTTCAACTCCCCCCAGAACCCAATTCCGAGAGCGAGGATGTCTATGGGTTGGGGTGCATCGATCATCGCTGCGTAAGTGATTTGCTGCAAATCCAATGGACGCCAACTGATCACGCACGGCCCGATATGCGCAACCGCCTGATCTTTGACGCCGATCAGTTCTCCTGCTTCGCGAGTATCGGCGCAGTGGTAATAGTGAATCGGGGTTTCCGGCTCCCATCCGGTCAGGCCAGTGAGTTGTTGCAGGAAACTTTCCAGGAAAGTCGTGTCGGGAGATTCACCACAGAGGCTGTCATCCATCAGCGATTTTACCTGCATCGCCCGGCTGTGGACCACGAAATGTCTGCTCTGAACTGTCGGCCAGTTCTGCGCCAGAAGCACGAAAGGGAATTGCAGACGCAACCCGGAGTCGGTTGTGACCATGTGAAAGAATCCAGCGTATTGTTTCCGCTCTGCCTCGATCAGCACCTGAAGTTCGACATAGTTGTCATGTGGTACGGTCTTGATCAGATCGAAACTCGTCCTCCGCATTCGATCCGCCTGCTCGGGCGTCAATCGCACGAATGGCTGCGATTCGGGCGCATACAGAGCGCAAACGGCTCGCTCATCTCCCGACCGGGAGAATTCAATGAACTTTTGAAAGAGTGACTTAGATTCGACTACCCGCGGATCGGAATTACAGCTTAAGCAGAGAAAAACAGCAATAGAAAATACCCAACACCAACTAGCCCGCCCGGATAACTTTTGCATGCACTCGCTCCCACCGTCAAAATAGAACCGGCCTTGCGGCCGGCTCCAATATAGGGAAACTAATGCTAAGGCAAAAAGGGATTTACGTGCCTGAACTCACATTGAAAAAACGGTCGATCTGGTACATCACGCGATACGCCTGTTCACGATCCTCGGTCGGCATCGTCTTGCCGCCTTTGCCAGTACCGGGGGCGCCGATGAGTGTGTTCTCCATTTTGTCGATAAACGACGGGCTGGAGGGGTGGACCATCTTGGTTGACTCAAACATCAGCGGCACGGTCTTGGCGACCGCCTTGCCGAGGAAAGAGCCATCATAGGCGGTATAAAAGGACTCCGGGAGGGGGAGCATGAAGGTGACCAGCACCACGAAGCTGACCGAAACCCAGCCGCGGACCAGTCCAACAATCGCGCCGCCGACCTGGTCGGGCTTACCCTGAGATTTGACCGAGGCGACTTTATAGAAGATATAGCCGGCCAGCTTGAATATCCCATAGGAGATCGCCAGCAGGAAGAGGAATGAGACAAAGGCCGAGACCATCGGCGAGCCGCCGAGCTTACTGTAGACCCAGACGGCGAACGAATCGATATAGGTGATAGTCAGGATAATCGCCGCAAAGAAGATAACGAATGCGGAGAGCTCCCGGACCAGCCCCTTTTTCGCCCCAACCACCAGGCCGGTCAACAGCAGAGCTATAAGGACGAAATCAATCCAATTCATCTTGGACTCCCTAAGTTGACGCTAATAATGGCGAGGGAAAGGGTAGGAAAGTTTTTAGTCAGTTCGCAAGCAATTCTGTGACGAGCTGGCTGACCAGCTTGCCATCGGCCATCCCCTTGACCTTGGGGAGTAAGGCCTTCATGACGACGCCCATCATTTTGGGATTGTTGGCGCCGGTTTCGGCGATGGTCTCTTTGATGATCTGGCGGAGTTTGTCTTCGCTAAGTTGTTCGGGGAGATAGGTTTGGATGACGGCGAACTCGGCCTCTTCTTTGGCGACGAGATCCTGTCGGCCACCGGCTTTGAACTGCTCGATCGACTCTTTGCGCTTTTTGGAAGCGGAGGTGAGGACGCCAATCACATCGGCATCGGACATCTCATGTCCGAGTTCGATCTGCTTGTATTTGATATCAGATTTGAGGCCCCGAAGAACGGACAGACGTTCTTTCTGACCGGCTTTCAGGGCCTCTTTCAAATCGTTGTCGATTTGCTGAAGAAGAGACATGCTCTATTCTTCCATCCGCGAATTCCGACGCTGTTTGCGACGCGCGGCAGCTAGTTTGCGCTTTTTCGTTTCCGAAGGTTTTTCGTAGTGCTGGTGCTTTTTGAAATCAGACAGAATGCCGGATTTCTCACAGAACTTGTTAAAACGTCGGAGAGCTTTCTCAAAGGACTCATCGTCCCGGACTCTCACTCCTGTCAACTACTTCACCTCCTTCGGACGGTTATAACGTGCTATATCACAACTATATATCGCCAATTTCGGGACTTTCCCCGTATTTGTCAACGAAAATTGGAAAAATAACGCAAAACTGACGGGTCCGGAGTTGAAATGGGGCTTCGACTGCGCTCAGCCCAATTCGGGGGGCGGCGAAGTGCAGAAGGCTTCGACCCTGAATCGAGTTCAGGGCAGGCTACGCTCAGCCCAATTACGGCAGAAAGGTCAGTTTGTCCTCGCCGCGATTGGAGAGGATGTGGAAGTGAATATGGTCGACTTCCTGGCCGTACCCGTTGTTGATCACCACCCGGAAATGGTCGGCGATCCCAAGCTTTTCAACCACGGTTTTGACCGTCTGGTTCAGCATGGCCAGAATTTCGGGCGGGGTCTTGTAGAAATTCTGGTGGTCGACTTTGGGGAAGACCAGCAGATGGACCCGGTCTTTGGGGCGGTGGTCGGCGATAACGATCATGTCATCGGTTTCGTAGAATATCTTGGCCGGGATCTCCCGGTTGATAATGCGGCAGAAGACGCAGGACATGGGGGCGAATATACGCGGGACAGGTCCGAACGCAACATGGATTTGGGTCACAATAATACCTCACCCGCCTCTTCGAGGCACCCTCTCCCAGAGGGAGAGGGGAAGTTCCCTTCTCCTTCGGGGAGAAGGTGGCACGGAGTGCCGGATGAGGGATCATTTCCTTCAATCATTTTGCCTCCAGTATGCCCACTTGCCAACATGGAGATGATGTATTAGATTCTCCATTCGGCAGTCTGCCGCGATTTGGTAATATGTGATTGTTAATAGAGTTAGAGGAGGTTGGCCCCATGTCTGGTCACTCAAAATGGGCAACAATAAAGCGGAAAAAAGGGAAACTTGATCAGGAGCGCGGGAAGATCTTCACGCAGCATATCAAGGAGATCACGGTCGCGGCGCGTGAAGGTGGCGGCGATCCGGTCAATAATGCCCGACTCCGCACCGCCATTGCCGCCGCCAAGGGGGTCAATATGCCGGCGGACAATATCAAGCGCGCTATCCTCAAAGGGACGGGGCAACTTCCGGGTGTGACCTACGAATCGATCACGTACGAAGGGTACGGCCCGGCCGGGGTGGCGATCATGCTCGAAGTGATGACCGACAATAAAAATCGAATTGTCGCAGAGATCCGTCATATGCTGACCAAACATGGCGGCAACCTTGGCGCGGCCGGATGTGTTGCCTGGATGTTTGAAAAGCAGGGCGTGATCACGGTCGACCCGACGCAGGCAGATGAAGCGGTCGTGACCGAAACCGCTATCGAGGCTGGGGCCGATGATATTTCTGTCGATGCGGCTTCTATTGAAATTCTGACTCAGCCTTCTGACCTGGAGACGGTCAAGAGCGCGCTCGAGTCGAAAGGCATTCCGATCGTGTCGGCTGAGATCACGATGAACGCGAAGAACTCGGTGAAGATCACGAGTGAGACGGAAGCATCGTCGATGATGAAGTTGTACGAAGCGCTCGAAGAGCATGACGATGTGCAGAAGGTTTATTCGAATTTCGATATCGACGAGAAGCTGATGGAGAAGCTGGCATAAGGGGAATCCTCGTTCGAACAGCAGTTATTAAGGCAGGCGTGAGCCTGCCTTTTTTGTTGGGGTGTGGTAGAGCCGTCAGGTCTCGCGCTCGCGTGTTGAGATGGGAGAATCGCGTTGAGAAGTTTGGCGAGCGCTAGGACCTGACGGAACAAATACAGGTCGGGCAGACGGGGAGGTTTGCCGCTCAAATCTGCGTTTGCTGCGCAAACAGCAAGGTATCAGGAACCGGCTTCGCCGCCTTTCGGGCAAGGTTCCTGACCTACGATTCTCGACTCCAAACTGAGATCACGACGCTTCGCATTGTCGAATAGATGAGGCAAAGCTCGTGACGACGAATGAGTGCTATCCGGTGGTTGCGGAGGGCAACCGTCAAGTGAGTGCGAGAGAAGGGGGGAAGAAAAATTGGTAACATCCGGCAACCATCAAGTCGTTGTGAGACATCGAACCAATCATCCGGCATCTATGCTTTCGGCGATTTAGGGAGTGGTCCGGCGAAGATGGTACGCAACATATGGATGGTGGTTGCAATCGCGCTCTCTGTTTTGAGAAGGGTAGAAGCCATAAATAATCCCTTGTTGGTGAAGACATACGGGCGGTAACGAAGATGCGGGAGGCGTGGTGGGGCAGATCCAGGTGAGAAGCGGAGGCGGTGGAGTTCATCCTGCGTCACCTGGAAGCAGAAGTCGACCGGAAAGCGGGCCTGGTTCCGTTTGACGATCTGGTTGAGGTACCTGGTGGAGACGCCGAGGATGGGGGCGATGTCGAAGTCGAGGTAGACGATCTGCCCACGAACAAAGCGGGCATGCGGGGTGAGTCGGTTTTTATCCATATCTACTAGAGGGACCAAATTCAGAAGTACTGAGTCTTTGCATACACGGGGTGCAGAATCGCTAGCAGTTGTCAGCTATTCGCTGGATGCGTCAATGGGGGCGGTCTGATTTCACTTGAATCCACGGCATTGGGCGTATATTATTGAGGTGTTTCGCGATACATGCGACGAACGGGTATTCTCCAAAGAATCGACAGCCTCATTAAGAGGAAGGATCATATGAAATTCGCTCGAGTACTTTTGTTAGTGCTGCTTTGCGCGGCGCTGGGGATAGCATTGCCACAGACCGGACACGCGCAGTTCGGCAAACTGAAAGACAAAGCCAAAAAAGCGGTAGAGAAGAAGTTAGAGGGGGAGAAAAAGACCGAACCGAAAGAGACCGAAGAAGCCACGGAGCCGACCGAGGGAGACTCGGCCAAGACCGATTCCACCGGTGCCCCGTCGGATGAGTTCCAGCTTTACACCAAGTTTGATTTTGTGCCCGGGCAGACGGTGCTCTACTGCGATGATCTGGCGGGAGAAGAGATAGCGGAATTTCCATCGCGGTGGTCGCTCGATGAAGGGGTGTTTGAGATCGCCAAAGTGGGGAAGGAGCAGTGGATAATGGCGTCGACCCGTGGGGCGATCGCGCCCAAGCTGGGGGTCAGCCAGTTCCCGGAGAAGTACACTGTTGAATACGAATTTTTGAATCGAACGACGAACTACAACGGGGGACACCATATCAAGTTCGCTTTCATGGGTGAAGACGGATATCCTGTCGCCCGCCTGGAAATTGTGAATAATGATCAGGCGTACTTCTACATGCATGATGACAAGGGGAATGACCAGCGAATCTCCGACAAGCAGGTGCCTGCGAGCTGGCCGAAGGGTATTCACACGATACGAGCGATGGTGACGAAAAGCACGGTCAAGATCTATATCGACAACGAACGGATGGTAAACGCTCCGCGCACGGCGGGGTTCTTGCCAGTCGGATTCCAGTTGGGATTCTATGCGGGAGATGAAGATTTCGAGATGGAGAAAATGTTCTTCCGGAATTTCCGCTTCGCCGAGGGAGGAAAGACAATGCGGGAGCAGCTTGACGAAAGCGGGAAGATCATCACGCACGGGATCTACTTCGATGTGAACTCCGATCAGATCAAAGGAGAGTCGTACAAAACTCTGGCGGATATCGGCACGATGTTGACCGACGACCCGGCGCTGAAGCTCTCTATCGAAGGGCATACCGACAGTGACGGCGATGACGCGTCGAATCTGGACCTGTCGAAACGTCGCGCGGAGTCAGTCAAGGCGTATCTGGTGGCCAACGCCAAAGTGGATGCATCGCGACTTGAGGCGAAGGGGCATGGGGAGACGAAGCCGATCGACGTGAATACAACCTCGGAGGGGAAGGCGAATAACCGGCGGGTGGAGTTGGTGAAGATATAGTACGAGCGGGCAGACGGGGACGTCTGCCGCGCAGGGGGCCAAGAGCCGTCAGGTCTCGCGCTCGCCTGGTGTGATGCTAGATTCGGGTTGAGAAGTCTGGCGAGCGCTAGGACCTAACGGAACGATTACATCTGGACCTACAAAAAGTGCCAATCAGAATTGTCGGGCTTCATGCTTGGTACGGTATTTGAGATGAGAGATCGCAATTTAGATGGCGCAATCAACCCGACCTACATGAACCGAGATCACGGTGCTTTGCTCTGTCAAATGGATGAGGGAAAGCTCGTGATGACAGCGAAAGATTCATGATCGACTTCAGAACAGTTCGCGCGTTCTTGTTTGACCTGGATGGGGTCTTTTTCGTTGGGAAGGAGCCGATTCGTGGGGGAAGAGAGGCTATTGAGTTTCTGCACTCGCGAAGTATACCCTGTCGCTTCACTGCCAACACGACTACCCGGTCACTCGATACGATGTATGGCGAATTGGTCGAGATGGGATTGCCAATTGAGAAGTCCGAAGTATTCACCGCGCCACGAGCGGCGGTCAGATTTTTGCGTCAGCAAGGCTCACCGGCGATACATTTGGTGTTGAATGAGAATACATCGCGCGATTTCGACGAGTTTCCGCGGGAGGAGCATTATCCGAAATACATTTTGATCGGGGATATTGGTGACCGGTGGGATTATGCGTTAATGAACCGACTTTTTGGGATAGTCATGGACGGCGCGACAATCCTGGCGCTGCATAAGGGGAGGTATTGGCAGGTTGCCGATGGATTGCGCATGGATATTGGGGCATTCATCACAGGGTTGGAGTACGTTACGAATAAGCCGGCGGTGGTAGTAGGTAAGCCGTCGACTTCTTTTTTCAGGCTGGCACTTGAGGACCTTGGATTAAATGCCAACGAAGTAGTGATGGTCGGAGACGATCTGTACAATGATATTGAGGGGGCGCAGAAGGCGGGGATGCGGGCTGTGTTGGTGAGGACCGGGAAGTTCCGGGAGACAGTGACGGCGGAATCGTCGGTTACGCCGGATCTGATCATTGACTCTATTGCGGATCTGCCGCGGCTGATGGCGAACTGACTGTCGCTTCAATCGGTTGTTCGTACCCCAAATAATCCCGAAATGCTTTTGAGAGTGAGACGGTCAGCGAAATCGCGGTGGCGCAGAGTCCACATCCGATGAAGATGGCAGGGATATTCTGGTTGACCAGATCGGCGACAATGCCGGAGAGCCCCATCGCGATCGGAGTAAGACCGGAACTGAGGGTTATGAGGAAACCGAAGACGCGTCCACGAATCTCTGAGGGGGTAGTGGATTGCAGGATGGTCGCGATGTTGATATTGATGTAGCCATTCAGAATGCCGAGGATAAGTAGCACGATCATACCCTGGATGGGGTTTTGCACCAATCCTGTGACGCCAACCAGTGCGGACATGGCGATGATAGAGAGGATCATCATGCGTGACCGCATTTTCGACCCGAATTTTACCCAGCCAGCCAGACCATAGCCGATCAAAGAGCCGCCCCCCATCCCGGCCATCATGTATCCCATCCAGTCAGACGTTGACTTTAGCGTGTCTTCGACGAAAAACGGAAGAAGTACCGCCAGTGGCGTGAAGAAGAAATTGAGGGCCGCGGCGAAGAGAAAGAGAGAGCGCATGCCGGGCTGTTTCCAGACATATTTGAAGCCATCAACGACGTCGATGCGAACCTGTCGCAGCGATTCGCGGGCGCTGACTTTCTTTTCCGGTAGTGTTTGCGGGATAGTGGCGAATGACGAGAAGATAGCTCCCACGATATATGAGAGACCATCGAAAAGGAATAACAGGGGAGCGCCGAGAATGCGGTAGAGCACTCCACCTGCGCCAAGACCGATGAATCCGGAGACCTGGTTGGAGGCGGCATTGGCGGAGTTGGCGGCCGCCAGTTTCTCCTTGGGGACGATATCCGGTATGGCGGCGGAAAAGGCTGGACCAAAGAATGAACTGACAGTGGCGACGAGCGCAGTGACGATGAACATCCACCAGAGAATGAGATCAGTAGCATCGGGAAGGATGAAAAGCAGTGCGGCCAGGCTGACCACGGAAAGTCCGCAGATGATATCGGCGACGATGATCACGCCGCGGCGGGAGTGACGGTCGGTGAAGGCGCCAGCGAATGGCCCGAGAATGACACGTGGGATGGTGGCGGCCATCATAAACGCCCCCATCAGGGTAGCGGAGCCAGTAGCGTGCTTCACCCAGAACGCAAGCGCGACATAGTGGGCTTCATTCCCGATCCGACTGATCAGTTGCCCCTGCCAGAGGAGCAGGAAATTGCGGTTGAAGAGGCGGGTGGGGGAGGTCATGCGTTGATTCTGGTCTCGGAATCCCTGATGGTTCGGATGACTGAATATAGTAGTTCAGGCGGTTCGCACAAGTTGGAATCGCACAATCACATATGGAGAATGGGCGGATATTTTAATTGATATTTGGCGCTCAAGCGGGTACTTTTTGCCACATGCGCGTACTTGGAATCGACCCCGGGCTGAATATCACCGGATATGGGCTTCTGGATGCCAACAACGACTCCCCGATCGTGGTGGAGGCAGGGGTGGTGCGGTCTAACGACAAGGACCAGTTCTCGGTACGGCTCTGCGAGATCGCGCGTGAGATAACCGGGATAATCGATCAGTTTCGGCCGGATGTGATCGTGGTCGAGGAGCTGTATTCGCATTATAGTCATCCGATCACGGCAATCATCATGGGGCATGTGCGCGGGGTGATATATCTTAAGGCGGCGGAAGCAAATGTTCCCGTTGTGTCGTATGCGGCGACGCGGATCAAAAAGGCGTTGACCGGGAACGGGCGGGCAACTAAAGCGCAAATGCAGCGGATGGTGAGTTCATCTCTCCGACTGCCGGCAATTCCCGAGCCGCCGGACGCCGCTGATGCGTTGGCGGTGGCGCTCTGTCATTGTCGGGCGAAAGCGCACCATGAGGTGGTGACGGTATGATAAGCCGGATACGGGGAGAATTGATCTCGGTGGGGGACGCATCCGCGCTGGTGGAGGTGTCTGGATTGTCTTATGAAGTGATGATACCATCGGGGTTGGCTGAACGGCTGAAGGAAACTGGGCTTGGCAGAGAGATTTCGTTTGAGACGATATACTTTATCGAGGCGGGGGATAAGAAATCGAACGAATATCCGCGGCTGGTCGGCTTCCTTGATCCACTCGACAGGGAGTTTTTCTCACTCTTGACGCAGGTTTCAGGAATGGGAGTGCGCAAGGCGCTCAAGTCGCTGATACTTCCAATACGGGAGATAGCATCGGCGATCGAGATGAAGGATACTTCGGCGTTGTCGCGCTTACCGGGAGTCGGGAAGCGGCTGTCGGAGAAGATCATCGCCGAATTACACGGCAAAACGACGAAGTTCGCGTTGTCACGAACGGAAGAACCATTGGCTCGACCGGAGCCGTCGGCGACGCCATTCATGGATGAGGCGATGGAGATACTGACGCAGTTGCAATATTCGCGCGTTGAAGCACAGGCGATGATCCAGGCGGCGATAAAAGCGAATCCAAAGATCGACCGCGTGGAGGATCTGATTACCATCATGTTCCGCAATGAGCGTGAAGTGAAAGCAGGCTCGTAATGGCCAGAGAACGCATTGTCTCCGGCGCTCCAATAACACCGGAAGAAGATATACTTCAGTTTACCCTTCGTCCACGAACACTCAATGAATACATCGGGCAGCGAGAGCTGAAGGAGAAACTTCAGGTTCTACTGCATGCCGCCAAGATGCGGAATGAGCCGGTGGAGCATGTTCTGCTGTATGGTCCTCCCGGACTGGGGAAGACCACGCTGGCGCACATCATCGCGAATGAGATGGGGTCGAAACTGATATCAACCTCGGGGCCAGCGCTTCAACGGACCGGCGATCTGATGGGGATACTGACCAATCTCAATCCGGGGGATATTCTGTTTATCGATGAGATTCATCGCCTGTCGCCGATCATCGAGGAGTTCATCTATCCGGCGATGGAGGATTTCAAGGTAGATTTCGTGGTGGACAAAGGGGCATTCGCCAAAGTGATAAACGTGCCTCTCAAGAAGTTCACACTGGTTGGCGCGACGACGAGAGCGGGGATGCTGTCGGCGCCGCTGCGAGACCGGTTTGGCCTGTATTACCATATTGATTTTTATGAGCCGGATGATTTGCAGACGATAGTGCTGAGGTCAGCATCTCTTTTGGATACGCCGATCGACAAGGAATCGGCGCGGACGATCGCGCAACGGTCGCGGGGGACGCCGCGAATCGCGAACCGGCTACTTCGACGAGTGCGGGATTATGTCGCGGTGAAGGGGAACGGAAACGGGTCACCGGAACTTGCGGCGAAGGCGCTCGATACCGAGGGGATAGATTTGATGGGGCTGGATGATCTCGACCGGAAACTGATTCGGATAATCGTCGAGTATTACAAGGGGGGGCCGGTCGGAATCGAAGCTTTGTCGGCCACACTCAATGAAGAGGTCGATACGCTGGTTGATATGGTGGAACCGTATCTGCTCAAGATCGGTTTCATTCAGCGAACCAAGCGTGGACGGATGGCCTCCCATGACGCGGCTCGCCACCTCGGTCTCAAATTGCCGGGGACAGCGCAGGAAACGTTGTTCGAGCAGTGAGCCAAACACTAGCCTGATCGGAAGACTGACATAGATGCCGAATTCAGATGATGCTTTCGCCCTGTTGATGAAGTCGCTCGGTGAGCAGATGTTCAGCCGGGAGAATGATCCAACCGGGGTGGTGGGAATGTTGCTGACCGAGACGATCCGCTTTCGGGACAAGCTGAAAAATGAGGCGGGGATCACGCTGACGGTCGAGGATACGCGCAACGCGCTTGAGGCGCTGGATGGGTGCCTTCGTGGCGAGCAACTTCCGAGTTCTTTGACCGCTGAACAGACATCGCTGACTCAACTCTGGATCGACCGCCTGACGACTTTCAAATCCCGGTAGGCATTTCAGAGCCATTCGGGCAGATTCAATGGAAACTTCGCTTTTCGATTATCACCTTCCACCGCATCTCATAGCCCAGGATCCACCGGCCAAGCGTGGGATGTCCCGCTTGATGGTCGTGGACAGGAATTCCGGCTCAATAAGCCATCACAAGTTCAGTGGATTAATCGACTATATAGCGCCGGGTGATGGGCTGGTGGTGAACAACACGAAGGTGTTCAAGGCGAGGCTTTGGGGGAACCGCGCGACGGGCGCTCGGGTAGAGGTTTTTCTGGTGCGAACGATGCCGGAGAGTGACGGGACTGTTTGGGACGCGCTGGTGTCACCCTCGAGAAAGGTAAAGGTCGGCGAAAGGATCTTGTTCGGTGAGGCAGGTTCGGTACAGTTGCTGGAGGAGTTCGGGGATGGGAAATGGCGGGTTGGATTTACGAGTCGCACGGCCTGTCGCAAGGTGATCTCACAGGCAGGGCATATACCGTTGCCGCATTATATCGATAGAGAAGATACAGAATCAGATGTCCGCCGTTATCAAACTATATTCGCAGACTCAGAGAAAGAGGGGGCAGTGGCGGCTCCGACAGCTGGGTTTCATTTCTCGCAGGGGATTATCGACAGTTTGACAGAGCGGGGTGTAAAGCTCGTACAACTGACTCTGCATGTAGGGCCAGGGACATTCAAGCCGGTCAAGGCCGAGAAGATCGAGGATCACGTTGTTGACCCTGAGTACGCGGAGTTGTCGGCGGAGGCGGCCTATCAGTTGAATCAGATATGGAAGGCTGGAAAGAAGGTCTGGGTGGTGGGGACGACTTCGGTTCGGACGCTGGAGTTTGCCGGTCGGACTGAAAGTGGGATAATGCCGTTCTCAGGCCAAGTGTCGCTCTACATTCAGCCGGGATTCCGGTTTACGGTGACGGATCATCTCATAACCAATTTTCACCTGCCGAAATCATCGCTATTGATACTGGTTTCGGCCTTTGCGGGCCGTGAACTTATTCTCAAGGCGTACCGGGAAGCTATTGCCAATGAGTATCGTTTTTACAGTTATGGTGACGCCATGCTGATCCTATAATACGCTTTTGTGACGAGTTTGACAGAACTATATTTCTTGCTATGAGTACCGCCGCCCTAATTGTAGCCGCCGGACAGTCCACCCGATTCGGGGGTGAGATACCGAAGCAGTTTGTGACGGTCTGTGGACGTCCACTCCTGTCCTGGACTATCAGCCGGTTTGAAGAAGCGGCCAACATTGACCGGATAGTGGTAGTGGTGTCAGCGGACTATTTGATGTTCACCGGCGATAATGTGGTCGATCCGTTTCATTTCGAGAAGGTATATAAGATCGTGTCGGGTGGCGAGACGCGGCAGGAATCAGTGCTGTTGGGCCTGCAGGCTTTGCCGGGGAACACAGAGTTAGTGGCTATCCATGATGGCGCGCGGCCGCTGGTGCTGCCGACCGACATTGATTGTGTGGTCGACTCCGCCCGCGAGCATGAAGCTGCGATGCTGGCAGTTCCCGTCACTGATACGGTCAAGCGAGTGGAGGATGCAGTTGTGGTGGCGACTTTGGACCGTCGCAAGCTCTATCTCGCGCAAACGCCGCAAGTGTTCCGGTATGAGACGATACTGTCGGCGCACCAGGAGCACCAAACCTCGGTCACCGATGATGCATCGTTGGTCGAGATGCGCGGCATCGGAGTGCACGTAGTGACGCCAGCCAGTCCGAATATGAAGGTGACGACGCCGGACGATCTCTTGATGGTTGAGGTACTTCTGGAGCAGGAGATGTATGAGCAGGATTAGGATCGGACAGGGTTTTGACATACATCGATTTGCGGAGGAGCGTCGATTGGTTATCGGCGGAGTGACCATTGAGCATGATCGAGGCTTGCTGGGTCACTCAGATGCCGATGTGCTGTTGCACGCGATATGTGACGCGCTGTTAGGCGCGGCGGGACTGGCGGATATAGGGCATTACTTCCCGCCATCCGACCCGAAATTCAAAGATGCCGACTCGCTGGCGTTGCTGGCAGAAGTGAAACGTTATATCACAAAGGCAGGGTATCCGGAGATCATCAATATCGATGCCGTTGTTATGGCGGAGAAGCCGAAGATCGCGTCGCATATACCGTCGATGAAGGCGCGAATAGCGGATGTCCTCGGGATTCCGCCCGACCGGATCGGGATAAAAGCGACGACCTGCGAAGGGCTGGGGGTGATAGGACGCGAGGAAGGGATCGCCGCATCGGCGGTCTGCCTGATAGCTGACCATGAATAACAGTCTCGCTGGACTCAATGAGTTTCTTGATCAGATATTCGTGTATGGTCCGGCGTGGGTCTACGCGATTCTTTTCGCCGCCTGCTTCATCGAAAACATAATTCCGCCGTTCCCCGGCGACACGTTCATCCTGGCGGCGGGCGGGCTGGTGGCGCTGCATCGGCTAGACCTGACGATCACGGTGCTGGTGGTGCTGACCGGGGGGATGTCTTCGGTGATGTTCCTGTATTATGTTGGACGGCACTATGGGCGGGAGTTTGTTATCCGCAAGAATTATCGGTGGTTTGGGATAGACGATGTCACCCGGATGGAGCACCGTCTCGAGAATTATGGGGGGCTGATCCTGGTATCATCGAGGTTTATATTAGGGCTTCGGTCGGCACTGGCGATCGCGGCAGGGATAGCCCACTACTACCCGATCCGGATGTTCTTTTATTCGCTCATTTCCTACATAATTTTCACAGGTTTACTGGTCACGCTGGCGATAAAATTGGTAGAGAACTTTAGCTTGATTGAACAGTATGTCCGGACGTATAACATCATTGTCTGGCCGATAGTCGGACTGTTGATCGGGCTGTTCATTTGGCGGCGGGTCAAAAGGTATAGAGCAAGGAAACACTAATGCGGGTACTGTTGCTGGCGGGGGGGAATTCATCAGAAAATCAGGTTTCGCTCAATTCGGGGAAAGCGATCTATGAAGCGCTGGTCAGGCTGGGACACACAGTGACAGCCGTTGACCCAGCCGGTGGGCGGTTGCTCGTTGGAGCAGATGGCCAGTACAACAGTCTCCTTCCGGATAATCAGCCGAATGTGCCGGTAGCGGATCCGGAGAAGACGTTGGCGGTAGCGCTGGCCACTCCGGAAGTGGGGAAGATCGATATGGTGGTGCTCGGGCTGCATGGCGGCGCGGGAGAGAATGGGACGATACAATCGTTATTGGATCTGGCGGGGGTCAAGTACACCGGGTCGGATATGGCGGCCTCGGCGATCGCGATGAACAAGGCGATCTCCAAGCGTCTGTTTGAAAGCGAGCAGATCCCGACGCCGGAGTGGCTGTTGGTCAAATACACGGGCGAGTCGTGCGAAGAGAAAGCCGCGGCCGCTATCAAAGAAAGATTTCGCTTCCCTGTCATTATCAAGCCAAACGACGGCGGTTCGACGGTCGGACTAACCAAAGTACACAAGGCCGATGATATCATTCCGGCGCTTCGTGCGGCGGCCAAAGAGGGGAAGCACATACTGGTCGAACAGTTTATCGAAGGGCGAGAGTTGACCGTATCGGTTTTAGATGGCGAGGCGATGCCGATAGTCGAGATCCGGCCCAAAAACGAACTGTACGATTATCATGCGAAGTACACCAAGGGGATGTCGGAGTATATCGCGCCGGCAGTTCTCGACGATACGATCGCGAAGAAGATACAACAGGACGCGGTGAAAGCATTTGATGTAGTGGGAGCATCGGGGTTGGCGAGGGTCGACTTTATTCTGGCTCCGGATAATCGATATTACTGTCTTGAGATCAACACATTGCCGGGGATGACGAATCTTTCACTCGCGCCAATGGCGGCGAAGTGTGTCGGGCTGAGTTTCGACCAGTTGATAGAGAGAATCATTCAGTCGGCGACGCGAAAGTAGTGAAATGGAGAAGTTGAATCCCAAGGCGATCATTTTCGATCTCGGCTCGACCCTTATCGAGTATGAGGCAGTATCGTGGGATGAGTTGAACGTGCTATGCGCGCATAACGCGCATGGGTTCTTACTGGAGCACGGGTATCGGATACCCGACCCGGTCGAGTTTCACCGGATGTTCGAGGAGGCGAAAACTTCGTACCGTAAGCGGGCGACCGAGACGCTGGTGGAGTGGGATGTTCCGGAGGTCGCGGCGGAGATGCTTCGGTCGTACACCGACTATGTCACACCGGATTTTGTCGACCGTTTTTTCGACGCGTATTACAAGCCGGTAGATACGCTGTTGTTCATTTATGACGACACACTGGAGACACTGGAAAAACTTCGCCAGACGTACTCCAAGATCGGGCTGATATCGAATACGGTCTTCCCGGAGCGGGTACATCGGTATGAATTGGCCAAGTTCGGGATAGAACCGTATCTGGATTTCGCGATCTTCAGTTCGACATTCAAGCTGCGGAAGCCGCACCCGGATATTTTTCGGAAGGGGGCGGAGATGGCGGGGTTCGCGCCGGAGGAGTGTGTTTATATCGGGGATAGGTACGTTGAAGATATCACTGGCCCGAACGGGATCGGGATGCCCGCGATATTGAAGCGTAAAGAGGGGCGAGAGTATCCTGCCAGTATGCCTGCCGACACGAGAGTTATTTCAAGCCTGTCTGAGCTGTTCGACCACCTCCAAAATTAAGTAGACGACAAGGACTTAGCCTCCTATATTATCGATTCCCAGCCGATGGCTAGAGTTAATTGGTACGTAATCTGACCAACTATTGAGGTAGAACTGTGGATTCATCAGAACTGCTGCTCAAAGAGCTTACTGAAGCGAACGGTGTCTCGGGGTACGAGACCGAAGTGCGCAAGATCATGGCGCGTGAACTGAAGAAGACCTCGAGTGAGCTCCGTTACGACAAAATGGGGTCGATTATGGGGGTTCAGCCGGGGAGCGCGGCCAACCCGCGTGTCATGGTGGTCGGTCATATGGACGAGATCGGCTTCATGGTGAAAGAGATCACGGATGACGGGTATATCAAGTTCCTGCCGCTGGGCGGATGGTGGGGGCATGTTGCGCTCGGCCAGCGGATGCGGATCATTACGTCCAAAGGCCCGGTGATCGGCGTAGTCGGGTCACGCCCGCCGCATATTCTGGAACAGAGCCAGCGTGAAAAGGTCCTTGAGATCAAAGATATGTTCATTGATGTCGGCGTGGTGCAGAAATTCGATGTGAAGAAGAAACTGGGGATCAAGCTGGGTGACCCGATCATCCCGGATTCGCAGTTCACGATATTAGGGAATCAGAAGGTCTATATGGCGAAGGCGTTCGATAATCGTGTCGCGTGCGCGATCGTGATCGAAGTAGCCCGTCGACTGAAGAAGATAAAACATCCGAACACCTATCTTGGCGCCGGTTCGGTGCAAGAAGAGGTCGGGTGTCGTGGCGCGCATACGCTGGCGCATTTGGCGGAGCCGGATGTCTGTATTGTGGTCGACACCGGTATCGCGCTCGATGTACCGCCGGAGTCGACCAAAAAAGCGGAGCGGCTGGGTGGTGGAGCGGCAGTGCTTCTGTATGACGCGCTGATGATCCCGAATCTCAAGCTGCGGGATATGGTGATCGACACCGCGGCGAAAGCCAAGTTGCCGATCCATTTGACCACTATGGAGAGAGGGGCTACCGACGGCTCGCGGATACATATCAGCGGGCTCGGTGTCCCGGCAATCGTCATCGGACCGCCGGTACGATATATCCACAGCCACAACGCGATGCTGCATCGCGATGACTACGAGACCACCATCAAGCTGGTGGTCGAGTTGATCAAGAAGCTGGATAGCCGGACGGTCAAGTCACTGACCGAAGGATAAGCAATGGCGTTACGTTTTAAGAATAGTCTGACGCGTCGCACGGAGGATTTCAAATCGCTCGAACCGGGACATGTTCGCATGTATACCTGCGGCCCGACAGTCTATAATTACGCGCATATCGGGAATTTTCGGACCTATATGTTCGAGGATCTGCTGCGCCGGTATCTCAAATACAAGGGATACAAGGTGACGCAGGTGATGAACTTGACGGATATCGACGACAAAATCATCCGGGAGTCGAACGCGAAAGGGATCACGACCAAGGAATTCACCAAGCCATTCATTGACGCGTTTTTCGCGGACATGAAGACGCTGGGGATCGAGGCGGCCGAGTATTACCCGGCCGCGACCGACCATATTCCGGAGATGGTCCAGATCGTGAAGGAGCTCGAGGCGAAGGGGCATGCGTACCAGGTCAACGGGAACTACTATTTCAAGATAGGGTCATTCCCGAATTACGGGAAGCTGGCGAATCTTGATATGCAGGGGTTAAAGCCGGGGGCACGTATCGCGGCGGATGAATACGAGAAGGATTCTGTGTCCGACTTCGCTCTCTGGAAAGCCTGGGACGAGGCGGATGGCCGCGCGTTCTGGGAGACCGAGATAGGCAAGGGACGACCGGGGTGGCATCTCGAGTGCTCGGCGATGTCGATGAAGTATCTCGGCAAGACGTTCGATATTCACACGGGCGGCGTCGACAATATGTTCCCGCACCATGAGAATGAGATCGCGCAGTCGGAGGGGGCGACGGGCGAGAAGTTCGTCTCATACTGGCTGCATAGCGAGCATCTGATCGTCGAGGGGAAGAAGATGTCGAAATCGCTCGGCAATTTCTTCACTCTGCGGGATATCATCGACAAGGGGTATCCGGGGCTGGCGGTGCGGTATTTGCTGATCTCGACGCATTATCGTCAGCAGTTGAACTTCACGTTCGACGGGCTGGACGCCGCACGGAGTGCGCTTGACCGGTACAACGACTTTGTCGACAATCTTAAGTTGTATGCGGGGGGAGAGTCGGATGGAACCGCACAGGTGGCGATAGAGAAGGCACGGACCGGATTCGAAGAGAGTCTGGATGACGACCTGAATATTTCCGGCGCGCTGGGAGTGGTGTTTGATTTCATCCGGGATATCAACAAACTGAAAGCGGAGAACAAGCTGTCGGCATCGGAGCGGGATAACGCCCTGGCGCTGGTGGACCGTTTCGAGACGGTGCTCGGATTCCGCAAACAGGAGGAGATGCTGGATGCCGATATCGAAGCGTTGATCCAGCAACGTCAGGATGCCCGAAAAGCGAAGGATTTCGCCAAATCCGACCAGATCCGCAATGACCTACTGGCTAAGGGGATAATACTGGAGGATACGCCGCAAGGGGTCAAGTGGAAGAGGAAGGTCTGAACATTGAAGGTAAGCCGTGGTTATAGGGGCTGAAAAGCACTTGAATCACGGCTGTTGATTCAGTAGAATATCCGACCAGGCCGGCGTAACTCAGTTGGTAGAGTACCTGATTTGTAATCAGGCTGTCGCA
Organism: uncultured Ignavibacteriales bacterium; assembly: GCA_964397415.1. Classification (GTDB taxonomy): domain Bacteria; phylum Zixibacteria; class MSB-5A5; order GN15; family FEB-12; genus FEB-12. The sequence continues at coordinate 485,089 of CAYNIJ010000001.1, forward strand.
GGTTCGACTCCTGTCGCCGGCTCTTGTTAATCTCTGCATTGTAATCGTTTCTGCCGCACAGGCAAAGCTCCTGCCAGTTTTTGTTGAGTAACGACATTCAATCTCCCATATTGGTTCGGCAGTGGAAAAGGCTGCGTTGGCAACAATGGAAAGCACGAACTACAAACATCGCATTGCGGTTACCGGAGGAGCCGGGTTTATTGGCTCAAATCTGTTGCTGTGTATGGTGCCGAAATATCCGGACTATCTGTTTGTCAATATCGACTGTCTGACGTATGCCGGTAATCTATCCAATCTGAGCGCGATTGAGAGCGCGCCGAATTATGTATTCGAAAAGGTAAATATTTGCGACTATCAGTCGCTGCAGGCGCTCTTTGAGAAGTATCGATTCGACGGCCTGATCCATCTGGCGGCTGAGTCACATGTCGACCGCTCAATCACGGGGCCATCAGACTTCATTACGACGAATATCATTGGAACATTCAATCTGCTGGAGCTGGCGCGGGAGATGTCCAAGACCGAACCGTTCCGGCTTCATCATGTCTCGACCGATGAAGTGTATGGTTCGCTTGGGGAGAGCGGGTTCTTTGTCGAAGAAAGTCCATATCGCCCGAACTCGCCGTATTCGGCCTCGAAAGCTTCAGCGGATCATCTGGTGCGAGCGTATCACAAGACCTATGGCCTCGATATCGTGACGACCAACTGTTCGAACAATTATGGTCCGTTCCAATTTCCTGAGAAGTTGATTCCCTTGATGATCCGAAACGCGGTAGCGGGATTACCGTTGCCTGTCTATGGCGACGGCGGGAATGTGCGGGACTGGTTGTATGTTGAGGATCACTGCGCCGCATTGGATCTGGTCTTTCATAAAGGGGAGAAGGGGCGAACGTACGCTATCGGGGGGCATAACGAGATCAGCAATATCGCGCTGGTGCGGCTTCTCTGCAAAACGCTGGATGAATTTCTGGGTGGCGGTCCGCGTGAGTCACTGATAACATTTGTTGAGGATAGACCAGGACATGACAGGCGGTATGCGATAGATGCTTCCCGTATCAAGAAAGAGCTTGGGTGGGAGCCATCGAGCACGTTCGAGGATGGTCTTCGGCGCACTGTTCGCTGGTATCTGGACAACGCGGAATGGCTTGAGAACTGCATCAGCGGCGCATATCTTCAGTACTATGAACGAATGTATCATCAGCGGAGAAGTGTCTGAGTATGGCGGGTAAGGTAAGCAAAGGGATCATCCTGGCGGGCGGTAGCGGGACGCGTCTCTATCCGGTGACGCAGGTGGTCTGCAAGCAGTTGTTACCGGTGTACGACAAGCCGATGATCTACTATCCGCTGTCGACCCTGATGCTGTTCGGGATACAGGACATTCTGATCATCTCCACGCCATCTGATATTCCAAAGTTTGAAGCGTTGTTCGGCGATGGGCGCCATCTGGGGCTGAATATCTCGTACGCGATCCAGCCGAAACCGGAGGGGATCGCGCAGGCATTTGTCATCGGCGAGAAGTTCATCGGAAATGACTCGGTCGCGCTGATATTGGGCGACAACATTTTCTATGGTGTGTTTGATTTCCTGCCGGAAGCGGCGACCTTCCGAGACGGAGCGTTGGTCTTTGGCTATTGGGTGAAGGACCCGGAGAGATATGGCGTCGCAGAGTTTGACGTGTCGGGGAAGGCGATATCTATCGAAGAAAAACCGGCGCATCCGAAGTCGAATTACGCTATTACCGGTTTGTACCTGTATGACAATGATGTCGTGAAGATCGCTAAAGGGCTGAAGCCATCGAAGCGGGGAGAGTTGGAGATAACGGATGTTAACCGCGCCTATCTCGACAGGGGAGAGCTTAAGGTCGTGAAACTCGGGCGTGGGATAGCCTGGCTGGATACGGGGACGCATGAGTCGATGCTGGACGCGGGCGAGTTTATCGCGACGATCGAAAAGCGACAGGGGCTGAAGATCGCCTGTATCGAAGAGATCGCGTATCGCCAGCGATTCATCAATCGTCAGCAGATGGACAGGATAATTGGGGAGATGGGGAACAACGAGTACCGTCGGTATCTCGAAGCTATCATAAACGAAGTCAATGGCGATCACTGGTAAGATACTGGTCACCGGCTGCCAGGGGCAGCTCGGGATGGACCTGATGGGTTATCTCTGCGACCATGCGACCGTGGTGGGGATCGATCAGGCCGATGTGAATATCACCAATTTCACCGGGTTGCTCGAGACCTTTCGCGCGATCAAGCCGCAGTGGGTGATCCATACGGCGGCGTATACAGATGTCGACGGGTGCGAGGCGAATCCCGGATTGGCTCAGGCGATCAACGCTGATGGCACCGATAATGTGGCGAGGGCGACCGCGAAGATCGGCGCGAATTTGCTCTACTATTCCACGGATTATGTGTTCGACGGCAACTCGTCGCGACCCTATGTCGAAACAGATGAGGTCAATCCGCAGACGGTGTATGGTAGATCCAAGGCGGAGGGGGAAGAGCGGGTCAAAGCCTGGGTGGACAACTATGCTGTCATGCGGATCAGTTGGGTCTACGGTCAGTATGGGAAGAACTTTGTGAAGACAATACTTCGGTTGGCACATGAGCAACAGTCCAGTCGATCGTCAGGCACAGAAGCGCGACCGTTGAGGGTAGTTAACGACCAAATCGGTAACCCTACGTGGACGATAGAGATAGCAAGGCAAACGAAAGTAATACTTGAAGAGGGGATGTTTGGTCTGTTGCACGCGACCGCGGAGGGGGAGACCTCGTGGTATGGATTCGCGAAGTCGATTTTCGATGACATGAACATGGATATTGACATGGTTCCGTGCACAACTGAAGAGTTCCCACGTCCGGCTCGTCGGCCTAAATATTCCGCGCTGGAGAATCGGCGACTGAACGAGGCAGGGTTGAATGTGATGCGACCGTACGATGTCGCCTTGCGGGATTTCCTGGCCGAGTGCGGAGGGAAATTGACATGAAGGATTGCTCGATAGAGGGTGTGGTCATCACGCCGATCAGGAAGTTTGCCGATGACCGAGGATGGCTGATGGAATTGTTTCGACATGACGAACTAGCGCACGAGTTTCATCCGGTCATGAGCTATGTTTCGATGACCAGACCCGGCGTGGCGCGCGGCCCGCACGAACATCGGGAGCAGGCGGATCTGTTTGCCTTTATGGGTCCCTCGACTTTCAGGTTGTATCTCTGGGACATGAGACGGGACTCGGCAACATACCAGAAGTCTTATCGGTGCGACCTTGGGGAGGCTAGCCCAGCGACAGTTATTGTCCCGCCGGGGGTGGTGCATGCCTACAAGAATATTGGCACGGTGGATGGAATCGTGTATAATGCGCCGAACAGGTTATATGCCGGACAGGGACGGAAAGAAGAAGTTGACGAGATACGGCATGAGAATGACCCTGACTCACCTTTTGTGTTGGACTGATGAACGACTCGATACGCAAATCAATCGCTGACCATCTGGCCGTCGCGCAAGCTGTACAGGCGACGATGGTGGAGCAGATAGCGGTAGTTGGTGAGAGGCTGATCGCTGTCTTGGAGAATGGCAACAAGATCCTCCTGTGTGGGAATGGTGGCTCGGCAGCTGATGCTCAGCATATCGCCGCTGAAATGACGGGGAGATATCTCGCGAAGAACCGTCGCCCGCTCCCGGCGATCGCATTGACGACGGATACCTCGGCATTAACGGCGATAGGAAATGATTTTGGGATCGAACAGATCTTCTCGCGACAGGTGGAAGCACTGGGGGTGAAGGGTGACCTGCTGATCGCGATATCGACCTCCGGCAATTCACCGAATGTTCTCAAGGCGGTCGAGTCTGCTCGTACGCACGGATTAGCAGTGATCGGTATAACGGGAGGGACTGGGGGGAAGTTGAAGGACGCATGTGATCTCGCATTGGTCGTGCCGTCGTCGCACACACCACATATCCAGGAGATGCATATCCTGATCGCACATATTCTGTGCGATCTGGTTGACCAGCATTTCGCCGGGCGGTAGGCTTTACGACGGAATCTTTTTCCGACTTAAAACAGCAACTCTTTCCTCAAACTCTTATCCAAAGCAAATACTATCCTCAGCACATTCGGCTAAGTGCGCGTGTGATAACGGTATTGGCGCGGACATACGGTTCGGCATTCTTCTTGTATATATAATGTATGGGTAGATATGGATATCTATCCCGACTGACAATTCGACCCGGTGAGTCAGTGATGTAGGTTCGAATTGTCCTGTTTTGGTTGAATCAGGAAGGGACGCGGCATACGTTGCCTGTTCATCAAGGATGATGAAAGTGACCGAGAGTACGAAATCAATTTCTGAACCGATAGCAAAGTCGACATCCTCTTCGTCGCAGGAATTCTCCGGGCGTCAGTTGGCCCGCAATTCACTGTACAACTACATCGGACTGGCCGCGCCGCTGGTGGTCGGGTTTGTCTCAATTCCAGTGTTGGTGGCGCATCTGGGGACGGATCGATTTGGGCTGTTGTCATTGGCCTGGATGGTGGTCGGGTACTTCAACATTTTCGACATGGGGATCGGTCGGGCGACGACCAAGTTTGTCGCGGAGTATATCGCGCAGGGGAGACGGTCAGAACTTGCGCCGTTGGTGGTGAGCGCATTGACGCTTTCGGTGGGTGGCGGGTTGTTCGGGACAGTGCTGGTCTCGTTACTTGCTCCGACGGTAGTCGTCTCGTGGCTGAATGTCCCGGATGCTCTGCACAGCGAGGCGCTTGCCTCAATGTATGTGATAGCTGTTTCAATCCCGATCCTGTTGACCAATGCATGCTCTCGGGGAGTGCTGGAGGCGCATCAGAAATTCGCGCTCACTAATTCTATTCGAGTGCCGAGCAGTATCTCGGCATTCGTCATGCCCCTGCTGATCCTTCCGTTCTCGCGCAGTCTGTTCTATATCGTTCTGGCCATGACTCTGGCGAAGTTCGCTGTCATGCTCGTGTATGTCCGATTCGCTTTGCGCGATTTGCAGGTCTTCCGATTCGGTCGTGTTGACCGCAAGATCCTGGTTCAGTTGCTGGGCTACGGGAAGTGGGTGACGATCAGCAATGTTTTCGCGCCGATGATGGGGCAGATGGACAGAATGTTGGTGGGTGCCTTGCTGACGTTGACAGCAGTCGCGTACTATGCCACGCCGTTCGACCTTATGGCCAAGTTGTTCATCATCCCGATGGGCCTGGTGACCGTGCTGTTTCCGGTCTTCAGCGCGTACACGGCGAACCGCCGCGAAGAAGTGATCCGACTGCATCAGAAAGCGGTTCGCTATATTTTACTGGTGATGCTTCCGATAGCGGTTGTGGCATTGACACTGGCTGAGCCGTTTCTCAGTCTCTGGCTCAATGCAGATTTCGCGCATCACAGCGCGCTCGTGCTCCAGATAATGGCGATCGGTGTGGTACTGAACTCGATGGCGAGAGTGCCGCTTTCGGCTATTGAGGCTCTCGGGCGACCCGACCTGACTGCGATCATGTACTTGATAGAACTCCCGATCTATGTTGCCGCGCTCTGGCTGGCGACCGATCGATTTGGGATAGCCGGCGCCGCGGCGGTTTGGACGGCGAGGCTTGTTTTGGAGTCAGCGATCTTATTTATCATGTCGGCGCGAGTTGTGGGGACGAAGTGGTCGGTGATCATTCCGAAACCGGAGGTACTCATTTTTGGATTGTTGTCACTGCTGATCGCGTGTGGAATAGCGTTCATTCCGGCGACGGGTCTGAGGGTTCTGTTAGGGATCGGACTTTTGGCGCTGGTAGTGCTTTTCGCCTGGCGCTTTGCACTGAGCGAAAACGAGCGAGGTGAAGTAAAACGCATTCTGGCGGTCCGACTCGGCGGAGGTGGCGCATGACCGCGGGTCGTAAGAAGATCCTCATGCTGACGCATGAATTTGCCCCCGCGCATGGCGGGATCGCCCGGTATGCGGCAGAGCTTGCCACTGCCGCGATCGAATTGGGGCACGAAGTTACTGTCGTTGCTCCGGACTATGGTCAGGATCAAACCGGCATTGATGAAGGATTCCCGTTCCAAATAGCCAGATACTCGGCGGCGAATTATGGGCCAAAGGAACTGCCGTCGCTTTTTTGGCGGGTCGCACGGTTGAAGCCAGAAGGCTACGACCTGGTTCACGCAGTGGATCCGTCGTTTGTGATGGCGCTGGCATTTGCCCGCCGCTTCAAAGCATTGGATTATCAGGCGACGGTGTACGGCACAGATATCCTGGGATTGCGGACGTCGGTCCAGGCGACCATGACAGGGACGCGCCGGATGTTTGAGTATCCTTCGCGATTGGTCGCGATATCCAAATTCACCAAGGGATTGCTGCTGGAGAGGTGTCCGCGCATTCCGAGTGAGCGGGTGGATGTCTCGCCGTTGGGGGTGAATCAATTCTGGTTTGAGTCGGCGACACCCCTTGGCGTCATCCCGCAACTCGATGATATGGGCAACAAGATACTCCTGGCGACAGTAGCTCGACTGGATAGTCGCAAAGGTCACCGGACAATGCTGCGTGGATTGGCCGCGCTCCCCGATGCACTCAAGCGTGAGATCGTTTATGCCATAGTTGGCACCGCGCGTGAGGATGAATACCAAGAGGAATTACAGAGACTCGCGCCGCAATCAGGGTGCGATGTGCGGTTCCTGGGAAATCTGAGTGATGATCAAGTTCGATCGCTCTACTCGCGAGCTTCGCTCTTCTGTATGCCGGGGGAACCCGACGGACAGAAGGTCGAAGGATTCGGATTGGTATATCTTGAGGCCGCGGCTCAGGGGTTGCCATCGCTGGCGAGCTCCGTGGGAGCGGTGCCTGAAGTTGTGCTGGATGAACGGACGGGATGGCTGGTGGAGCCATTGCAGCATGAGGCCGTTGCCGCAAAGCTCATGAATCTGCTGACCGATCGTGAGCGATTAAAAGCGGCTGGTGATCAGGCGAAGGAATTTGCGCGAAAGTTTACCTGGAAGCGGTGCGCGGAGATAACGTACGGGGGGGTGGCGTGAATTTCGCGTTAACATGCAGAGTGAAAGGTCCGAGCGGATTGGTGCGAGCTGTCGGACTGTTGTTCGCGGTGGGATTGTATGTCAATATCACCAAGGTCGTGGCAGGGACAAAGCTGTTCCTGTTCACCACCGATCTGGCGGTCGCGGGGATCTGCGCAATCGCCTGCCTGTATTGGTTGTCCGGGCGAAACCGGATCGGCGCCGTTGAACTGCTGGTGCTGGCTTTTGCGCTGGTAGGCGCGGTCGAGCTGTTTCACCCAAACGTGCCGTCATTAGCGGTGGGTCTGGAAAGTTACCGTCGGCTAGTCTTCCAAATGCTTGGGTTAATAGTCGGTTTGGTGGCGGTACGAGACCGTCGCGACATTTTATTCCTCTGGAAGATCCTCGCGGTTTGCTCCGTACCGATCCTGCTCTATGCCATAAAGCAATTCTTTGCCATTTCTGATTTTGATCAGGCGATGATCGAGAGCACAGCCGCGGATATGGATACCTGGCAGTTGTTCGGTAAAATACGCTCGTTCGGGCTCTTCTCCGGACCCTTTCATCTTGGGTTGTTCGCCGGGATCATCTTCTGGATAGCCTTGGCACTGCGATCGCAAACAGGGAAATGGTATTACTCCGCTTTGACGACTCTGGCCGTGACAGCAGCGGTAGCATCGCTGACGCGCTCGAGTGTGATAGCGCTGGTGGTATCAGTTCCGGTCGTGATGTTCTTCGTTTTGCAGGGGAAACGCGGGCGAGTGGTGGCGATCACCGCGCTTGCGTTCTTGGTATTGCTAGGAAGCTTTTACCTGCTCAAGAATACATCGAGCTCGTTTGCCTCGATTGTGGAAGGTTACTCCGTACTTGAATCGATCCAGGATGATGGACGGCTACAGGGGAGATTCCAGGATTACGAGCATGCGGGGCGAATGTTTGCTGAGTACCCGCTTGGAGCCGGAATGGGGAGCGCATCGGATGCGATGGGCGGTCAGTTCACTTCCGCCAACAAACAACATTTGACGAGCCACAATCTGCTCCTGTGGGTCGGGATTGAAACCGGCGCGGTCGGATTGCTGCTCTTCCTAGGCATTTTGATATCTGTCGGATTGGCAATTCGCAAGCTGATCCGAATAGGGGATACTGCGATCGCTATGGCGGCCTGTGGAGCGCTCGTGGTGGTGCTGATCACCGGAATGACCGGCTCGACGTTGTCTGCTTACCCCGTCAATCTGATATTCTGGACACTCTCGGGCTGTTACATAGGCTATCTGCGTTCCTTGGAAAGAAGTAATTCGGACAGGGGGTGGAGATGAATCTGGTCGTGATACCTTTCCATGACTGGCGCAAAGTGCAGCGCGAGGGAGGACGTACCCGAGACGCGCATTTGATCAGGGAACTGGCGAGTTCGGAACGAGTCGACTCGGTTCTGGTGGTCAATCGGCCGATAAGCTGGGTCGAGATGCTCTATCGCCGCACCTGGTGGAAGACAGAGGGAGATGTAGTGTCCTCTGATTCGCGGGGTCACCTGGTACAGGTCGCGCCAAAAACGTATGTGCTTGATACGCTGGACAAGTCGATGGTCGCTCCGTTGATCAATGGAAAGCGTCACTTCTTTGATTCATACTGCAAGGACTCTTTATTGGCTTCGGTCAACTGGCACCGTCTGGTGCTGGGGATGAGTGAGTTCGCCTGCATTAGTTTTAATGTCTATGCTTCGTCGATTTTCGAGAAGCTGGATTGTGAGCGAAAGCACTTTGACGGATGGGATAATTTCCTTCGCTTTCCCTCGAACGAGCGCATGCACGGGGATCTTGAGTCCGCCTACAGGACATATGCCCGGGCGGCCAGTTCATGGTCAACCAACTCCGAGGAGAACAGGGCCTATTACGATGTCATGTTCGGACTGGATGACTGCGCCGTGATAAAAAACGGCGTGTCGCCTGAGATCTTCTCCGGTGAATATGAGATGCCTGACGATATGAAAGATATTCCTCGGCCAATCGTTGGCATGGGGCTCAAAGTAACCCATCTGCTGGATGCGGATCTGCTCAATCAGGTAGTCTGGAGTAATCCATCTGTTTCGTTTGTGCTGACCGGTCAAGTGCTGGATCGTACGGTGTTTGAGCGGATCCGTCGTGTCTCGAATTTCCACTACCTTGGGGATAAACATTACCGTGACTATCCGGCGTATGTGACGCATTTGGATGCCTGCCTGATCCCTTACTGCACCGGGGATAAGCAACACGGAGGGGATGCGATAAAGTTCTATGAATATCTGGCGGCGGGGAAGCCGATTGTTGCCACGCCAGGAAACGGCGTGACTGACGATTTCGCCGGTGTCTGGGTGACATCATCGCCATCAGAGTTTGCCGAAGCCGTACAGGCCGCAGTAGAGGTCGGCAATGTACAGCGAACACTTCCGGAAGATATCAGGTGGTCGTACAAGGCAGATCAGTTATTGAACGCGGTGAATCGGGATGCAACGCGAAAGGAAGCGTATGTCCTCTAAACCGAATCGCGTGGCCTTTTGCGGCACACGGGGGCTTCCGGCTAATTACGGCGGGTTTGAGACCGCGGTGGATGAGATAACCCGCCGGTTTGTCGAGGCCGGAATCGAGTGCGATGTCGTCTGCCGTGCCTCAACTGGTTCGACAAAGTTGGACAGCCATCACGGTCGGAATCTCATTTATGTCAAGGGTTCGCGATCGCGCACGCTGGATACCTTTGTGTCGGCCATTCAGACTGGATGGTTATTACTGAAAAATCGCAGGCGGTATGCCCATGTCTTCTGGTTCAACAATGCGAATTTCCCGGGTATCCTGATGACCTGGCTGGCGATGATACCGATGTCGGTCAATACCGACGGCCTGGAGTGGAGGCGGGCCAAGTGGTCCTGGCCATTCAAGGCATATTATGTCATTTCATCCTTTATCATCGGCCTGATATGCAAGCGCCTTATTTCCGACTCGTACGCGATTCAACGTTACTACCGGCAACACTTCTTTGCCCGCAGCACAATGATACCGTATGGGGCACCAAATCCACCCGAAGTGCGGGCCGCGGATGAAACATCGATCCTCAACCGATTTGGCTTACAGGCAGGGAAGTATTACCTGCAGATCACGCGATTCGAGCCGGACAATTTGCCGGCGGAGACGGTGAAGGGGTTTGTAGAGTCGAATCTGGCGGCCAAAGGGTTCAAAATGATCGTCGTTGGGTTCAAAGACGAAACCGATTACGCGCTCAAAGTGAAGTCGCTGGAGCGATGTGACGGTGTGATAATCTCGCCCGCGATTTACGACCCGAAAGTACTGGCCGTGCTACGAGCGAACTGCTACTGCTACGTGCATGGGAATTCGGTTGGAGGAACTAACCCGGCGTTGTTGGAAGCGATGAGCGGATGTCCGCGGATAATGGCGATAGATTGCGAATTCAGCCGGGAGGTACTCGGCCCACTCGGACTCTATTTCGACCCCACGAATATCACACCATCGTTTTACGAATCGCTGGGAAGACAAGCGCAGGGCTCGGAATTGACGCGTCGCGTGTATGGGCAATACCAGTGGAGCGCGGTCGCCGAGGCATATATGCAGATGGCGACCAAGGGGAGAGCGGTCTACCGTCCGACCAATGTCATTGCGGCTTCGCGGTCGATGGTCGGAACGAAATGACCAGACGACTGATAGTTTTATTCCGCTTCTGAGGCAAATTCCAGACAGCTCTCTGATCGCGCTGGTATCACACTCATTTCCAACAAGATAGAGGCATGAATTGCGTGTGCGATTGGCACGCGAATTGAGTATCTGTCAGAGGATAGATACGAGGAAATATGACCAAGCGAATTACTTTTACGGAATCTGACAGCACGAACACATCGGCGGAGAGACAGACTTCTTCAGAGGGAGCGACTTCCGGTCGTGGGCTTCCTCCAGCCTACACCGCTATTGAACTTGCGCGACTACTGCTGAAACGTCGACGGACGATCATCGGGGTCACCCTGGCTGTTTGTGTTATCGCCATGGGTCTGCTTTTACTGATTCCGAACAAATATCTATCAGAGGCGTCGTTGCTGCCATCCGGGTCGCAGGACAAGATGGCGGATCTGAAGCGGCTGGCCGGATTTGGGTCGATGTCATTGACCGACGAGAACTCTTCGGAACTATTTCCGGAGATCCTTCGTTCGCGGTCGATACAGGACAGTGTCCTCGCCAAGCGGTACCATTTCGCGCATAATGCCAAGCCGATCACTCTCAAGCTGGCCGAGTATTTCGATCAGGAGAGCCCGGACAAACTACGCGGTGCACTCAATGATGTAACCTATATTGCACTCGACAAAAAGACTGGGGTGATCGATATCGCGGTGGAGACCAAATATCCTGATCTCTCGCGGCAAATACTGACCGCGTATCTCTCTGAGCTCGAATCATTCAACCTTTTTGCGCGACGATCCGCGGCGCGGGACAATGCCCAATATTTAGGGCGTCAGATCGACCGGACGATGGTCGAGGTGGCCGCGGCGGAGGATTCGCTCGAGTCCTATCAGGCGTCGAACCGGAACTGGCTGGAGGGTTCCAGCCCGGATCTGCTCAAGACGATCGCACGTCTCCAGCGCGAGGTCGAGATTCAGAATAAGAAGTATCTTTACCTGACTCAGGAATATGAGATCGCCAAGCTTGACGCTCAGAAAGATGTGCCGATCATGCGGGTTCTTGACCAGCCATCGCTGCCGGTCGAGAAAAGCAGTCCCAAGCGAGGGCTCCTGTTGGTGACGATCGGGCTGGTGACCTTGCTCGGCACCATATTCTGGGTGGTTGCGGTCGATATTTGGCGTAAGCGTATGTCAGAGCATCGGGACCAAGAGATCGAGGGACTAACCGCCGACTTAACCCAGGTATTTCCCTCGGTTGGCCGGGTATTGGGTCGTACTGACAAAGTAACTGAGCCGGAAAAAGTTAGCGTCTAAAATCGGAAAATCACTTATCCGTATACATTTCGGTTGATTTTTCCAGTATCCCTCCATATTTTCCCTCCCTCTGCTGGCAAGCCATAGGCAATCCAGCACTTATGTAGCAAAGCGAGGTGGGGTTCCCGAGTGGTTAAAGGGAGCAGACTGTAAATCTGCCGGCGATGCCTTCGAAGGTTCGAATCCTTCCCCCACCACCATATAAACCAGTGAGCACTAAGTGATTAGTGCTCATTTGGCGTATCGCGACATCAGCTCAGTGCATCATTATATGAATGTAGGAAAGGAGACGTGAATGGGTGAAACCCAATTACTGGCCCTGATTCTTGGAATCAGCGTGTTGGGCTTAGTGGCCGCGTGGATGCTGGCTCGCTGGGTACTCTCTCGAGGAACCGGCACCCCGGCCATGCAGGCCATTTCGAATGCGATCAAGGAAGGCGCGGAGTCCTTCATGCGGCGCCAGAACCGGACAATCGTCATGCTGGCCCTGTTGGTGGCGGTTGGACTCTTCATCGGCTACGGCGTTATCCGCGGACATCATGATTTCGACCCGGTCCCATCGGCCATGCAGTTGGCGTTTTGGGTGACCCTGTCGTTTGTGTTTGGCGCGGTCTGCTCGGTTATCGCCGGGTATGTCGGGATGTGGGTGTCGATCCGTTCGAATATCCGCACCGCGGCCGCAGCGTTGACCTCGCTCAATGACGCGCTCCGTGTTTCACTCCGCGGCGGCGCGGTCTCCGGCCTCTTGGTGGTGGCGATGTCGCTGCTGGGTGTGGCCGGCCTGTATGCCTGCGTCACGTTCTTTACGGATGTTCCCAAAGTTCAGATCCCGCTGCTCATCGTGGGCTACGGATTCGGCGCGTCGTTTGTCGCGCTGTTCGCCCAGGTCGGTGGTGGTATCTATACCAAGGCCGCCGATGTCGGCGCTGATCTCGTTGGTAAGGTAGAGGCTGGTATTCCGGAAGATGATCCGCGCAACCCGGCTGTGATCGCCGACCTCGTTGGTGATAACGTCGGTGACTGCGCCGGTCGTGGTGCTGACCTCTTTGAGTCGACCGCTGCTGAGAATATCGGCGCGATGATCCTTGGCGCAACTTTGGCCCATGCGGCCGAAAAGTCCGGCATGAACTTCTCAGCCGGTGTCATCGGTGTGATGATGTTCCCGCTGGTCGCCCGCGCGTTTGGTATCATTGCTTCGATCATTGGTATCTATTCCGTGAAGCTGAAAAACGAGCAGGAAGATCCGATGACCGCGCTCAATCGCGGCTACTTCATCTCCGCCGTGCTCGCCATGATCGGTTTTGGCTTCTGCACCTACTGGCTCTTGAACGCGGAAGGCGCCCCGGATGCCTGGTGGCACTTCTTCCTCTGCGGTCTGGTCGGTGTTATTACGTCAATTCTTTTTGTGTATATCACGCAGTATTACACTGAGTACAAGTATCGTCCGGTGAAAGAGATCGCCGAGGCTTCCAAGACCGGCCCCGCCACCAATATCATCGCTGGTGTTGCAGTTGGTTTTGAATGCACGGCGCTTCCGGTGCTGACCATGTCCGGCGCGCTCTTGATCTCTTACTATCTCGGCAAGTCCGCGTTCCCGCATGTTGAGGGAGCTGCTGGAGCCATCAACGGTGGTCTCTTTGGAACTGCCGTCGCCACGATGGGAATGCTCGCAACCGCCGCTTATATCCTCGCGATGGATACTTTCGGTCCGATCACTGACAATGCCGGTGGTATTGTCGAGATGTCCAAGCAGCCCGAAGAGATTCGCGTCCGCACGGACAGACTTGATTCAGTCGGCAACACAACCAAAGCGTTGACCAAGGGATACGCGATCGGTTCAGCCGGTCTTGCGGCGTTCCTGTTGTTCCAGGCGTATATGGACGAGGTCCTGCATTACGCCGGACTGTATGGTCAGATCGGTGCCGATGGACTCCCCGTCGAGTTCACGGTCAACCTAGCCAAGCCGGTTGTATTTGTCGGCGCGCTCCTCGGCTGTATGTTGGTCTTCCTGTTCTCGGCCCTCTGCATTCGCGCGGTAGGTTCGGCGGCTCAGGCGATCATCAATGAAGTACGTCGTCAGTACGCCAAACTCCCCCGCGTAAACGACATCATCCAGTTCCCGGCCGACTTCAAGCCGGACTATGGAACATCGGTTGATATCGTGACCAAAGCCGCGCTTCGCCAGATGGTGCTTCCGGGACTCTTGGTGGTTCTTGCTCCGGTCGTCGTTGGTCTGACTTTCAAAGTCTTCATTGGCCCCGGTGATGAACTGATTTCGGCCGAATCCGTCGCCGCCTTCCTGATGGTTGGCACGGTCGGCGGCATTCTGACAGCGCTGTTCCTCAACAACGCTGGCGGAGCCTGGGATAACGCCAAGAAGTATATCGAGACTGGCGCCCATGGCGGCAAGTATATCACGATGCCGGATGGGACCAAGGCGAAGAATCCGACGCATGGCGCGGCGGTCGTGGGTGACACGGTCGGTGATCCGTTCAAGGATACGGCTGGTCCGTCACTGCACGTGTTGATCAAACTGCTGTCGACGATCACGCTGGTGCTCGCGCCGCTGTTTATCTAAGAGAGACAATCTGACTCTTCCAAGGGCTTCGGACGATTCCGAAGCCCTTTTTCTTTGGCATGGGAGTCGGTTGGCCGATTGCGGACGGGATAAGGGGGCAATACCTGCAGAAGCCTTGCCATTCTCCGCGTAATTGCTATCTTGTGGCCTATGGCTGACCAGTCGGTCGTCGGTGAAAAGACGGATTATACCGAAGGCTCTATTCTTGGGTCTATCCTCAAGATGGGGTTGCCGTCGATGTTCGGCTTTCTTGCACAGAACATCTACGGCCTGATAAATACTTACTGGGTCTCGCGCCTTCCAGCCGCCGAAAACGCGGTCGCCGGAATCACCTTCTTCAACAATCTGCTCTGGTTTCTTTTCGCTTTTAATCATCTGATTGGGCCGGGGTCGGTGGCGATCATATCGCGTCGATATGGTGAAAAGGAGTACGATAAGGCGGAGAAGGCGATCAAAGAAACGATCGTCCTGAAGCTGTTTTTTGGCGTGATTTTCGGAATAGTCGGCTTCTTCATGATTCGGAGTTTCCTTGAACTACTCGGCGCGACCGGCGAGGCGCTTGAGCTGGGTGTTCAGTACGGCCAGATCATCATGGTCGGGCTCCCGATAAATTACTCGATCTATTCGATCTTCACCGCGCTGAGGGGGGTGGCTAATCCGCACAAAGCGATGGCTCTCATGTTCGGGATGACCGTGCTCAATATCGTCCTCGACCCACTACTCATGTTTGGCTGGTTCGGTTTGCCCGCGCTCGGGATGCGTGGGGCGGCGATAGCGTCGGTCATTACGTTTACGATCATCTTCAGTATTGGCGTCATCGTCTTTTTCGGCCCCTGGACCAATGTCCGTTTGCATATGAAGGGGAAGGAGCGGATGTCGCTTGATTCGATGTGGATACTCATCAAGATAGGTATACCCGCCTGGATTGGGGATATGTCGTTTTCGATGTCGCGATTGCTGATAACCCCGATGATCGCCGGATTCGGGACCGCGGTGGTGGCGGCGTATGGAGTCGGTATGCAGGTGACCTCGTTTGGTATCATGTCGCTGGTCGGCATCGGGCTCGGGTTGTCATCGCTGATAGGGCATAATGTCGGCTCAGGAAAACATGAGCGGGCCAAAAAGACGGCCGACAAGGCGATCGGGATGGGCGTGGTCTGGATGACCTTGATCGGGGTGGTCGTCTATTTCCTGGCCGAGCCGATCATGACGATCTTCTTCCAGCACGAAGAGACGATCTCGCACGGGACGATGTTGCTCAAGATATTCGCTTTCGGGTTTCCGTTTCTGGGCGGCTGGCTGATGACCGAATCGATCTTTGGCGGAGTGGGGCATAATACGCCGAATATGGTGATCAATATCATCCACTCGTGGGGATTCCAGGTGATCCCGATATTGATAGCGACGCAGTTCTTGGGCGGGGGAGAGCTGACAGTCTGGTGGATATTGAATCTCGCTTCGGTACTCAGTTTCTTCGCGTACTTCACCTACTACCAGAAGGGGACGTGGCTGACGGTGAAGGTGTAGGATTTTCGCCGGAATCCATCAGTCCGCCCTTCCGATTTTCTTGACAGAATCGACAAAACAGCCTACGTTATTTCCGGACAACGTGTCCGCTAAAGCAACATCTAACCGGGAGTATCTTATGCCGTGTTGTGGTAAAAAGGCTGGGGCGAAGACGACCAAGACCGTGAAGAAGGCGAAACCGGCGAAGAAGAAATAGTCGGGACGCAGAATTGATAGGACCCGCCGGGTGGCGGGTCTTTTTTTGTTCGGGTCGGGCAGACCGGGAGGTCTGCCGCGCAGAAAGTTATTTGTCCGAGATTTTGAAATCAACCTTGTAAGTGATCCAGGCCGCTAAGGATCGACCGGCCTTCTTTGCCGGGATAAACTGGTTTTTCCAGGCAGCATCTGCAGCCGCGTTGTCCAGCGATGTATGCCCCGAACCTTTCTGGATCTCAACAGCCCGTACCGCTCCAGACTTGTCGACAAGTACCTTGATCCAGACGCTTCCGGTATGTCCGGACATCTTGGCTTCGCGGGAATATTCCGGCTGATGGCTGTAGATCATTTCAGGCATAATGTCTATTTCGATGGAGTCTGTAGGACGCGGCAACGTCGTATCTAATACTTCACGGGATTGGGTTTCTGGGCCGCCCTGGGGATTGCCTGGTTTGTCCGGGTCGGAGAACTGCACAGGGTAGGTGACCCAGGCCGCGATTGGTTGTCCGCCTAGTAGGGCCGGTACGAACTTGCACTCCCGAGCCACGGCGAGCGCTGAACTGTCCAGTGCTTGATTTCCTGAACTCCTGGCAACTACCGCGGCACGAAGAATCCCTTTCCTATCAACGCCCGCCTTGATCCATACCTCGCCCGTCACATGTTGGCCTCTGAGTTCTTCGGGATAGACGGGAAATCCCATATGAATAATCCCTGGATGATCGTCGACCTGAATAAGCGCATCCGGCGAGGGCAAGGTGGTGTCGTAGAGAGCCGATGTGTCTCCGACTACCGATTCAGTCTTCGGTGAAGTTGATTCTTTCTTCGGTCGTTTGGCGTCGGAGGTCGATGGGATCATCGCGAACGCGAACGAAAGTATGAGAAGCAGTGCGTACGCGGTTAGAACTCGTGTCGATGTGGATAACTTCGCGTGTGATGTCATATCGAATCCCTCCATTTGAATCGATGGTCTATCATCATCATGTCCGTTGATCGGATGTGACCCGACAAAAATGCAAAAGAGATTGACTTTTTTCAAATTTTTATTTGACAAAACTTTGAGCATCTGTTACGATAGCGTTTGGACAATAGTGTCCAAAAAAGCAACACTTTAAGCAGGGAGTTTTACCCATGGCAGCAAAGAAGAAAGCCGCGAAGAAGAAAACGGCGACCAAGAAAGCCAAAACCGGCAAGAAGAAATAAGGTCGAAGCAATTCGATTCTTTGGACCCACCGCCGACGGTGGGTTTATTTTTGGTCCACGTCTCACCGCCTCCAACATTAGCGATCCACGCAAAATCTGAATCAGTCGCCCGCGAGTCGCTCGAGCGGCGCGTGTCGCGCTCAATAATCAACTTCCTGATTATCAATCGATAAATAGACCGTCTACAACCGTCGCTTTAAGGCGCGCGGTCCGGTTTTTGTCGCTTATAAACGACCTATTGCTCCAGAATAGGAACTTTCGTATCTTGACGGTGTAGAACTGGCATCTCTGGAGTTATGCTCAAGTGACCCGAATACTCAGCATCATCTGTCTTACCGCCATCCTGTCTGCGGTCGGGCAGAACCGTGGCGATATCTGGGTCATGGCCAATGCCGACTGCCCGATCAGCCCGACGGTTCATCCACTCCGCTGCGCGGAGACCATACAGGTCTGCGACGAACCGGCTGAACCGGTGGAGGCCGAGCCCGGATGTTGCTCGAAAGGGTGCGCATCAGAGCAAACTGAGCCGGAGAGTGGTTGCGGGAAGTCGAATCCGGGGACATTGAGCAGGGTCGCCTGCCCGAAACCGGATGAAGAGAAGAAATGTTGTAAGCTGATCCATCCGCTTTGGGCGGATGTCCCGCACAAGGCGGTCGCGCCGACCCCGAATCTTGAGCCGCTAGCGGTGTTCAGCGCGGAGATCACTTTCGAGATCGGCCGTGCCGCCGAGATTGACCAGACAATCAGACCCTGGGGGATACATCCTTCTATTGCGTCAACTGTCCTTCGAATCTGAGCCGGGGCGGAGCCATGCCTGTCGCATGGCCGACATACTATCCGAAACAGTTGAAATCTAATTGAAGGAGTTTCTCATGAAGAAATATTCGATTCTCATTGTCATGGCGATCGCCTTCCTCCTCATGGTTGGCTCCGGCACCGTGATTGCCGGCGAGAAGTGCACCAAGGGTGACGCTGCTTGCGCCAAGGTCTGCAAGTCCACCGATAAGGACTGCAAGGCCAAGTGCGAGCAGGCGGCCGGCGCCAAAAAGGCTGACTGCAAGAAGGAATGCGATCCTAAGAAGTGCGATCCATCCAAGTGCAAGCCGGGTCAGTGCGATATGTCGAAGTGCAAACCGGAGGGAACTACCACTGCTCCGAAGGCGGAGACGAAGAAGTAGTAATCTGTCCAGATAGTCCTCAGGGAAGGCCGCCCAGTTGGGCGGCCTTTTTGTTATAGAACCCTCATCCGTCGCTTCGCGCCACCTTCTCCCAAGGGGAGAAGGGAATAGTGGATGCCAGCGTGCGCTGGCATGAGGCGGGTGGAGGTACGAAGGTATGAGGATGAAGAGGCTCACGGGCGAAGACCGTCAGGTCTCGCGCTCACGTGGTTGAGATGTGAGCGTGGTGGTTGGGATGATTGGCGAGCGCTAGGACCTGACGGAACGATTCTAGGTCAGCATCGTGAGCAATGGGCTATATCACATTTGGCGTTTGCCGTCAGCCTATTCTGTTGACAACTGAACCAATGGGCAGTAAGGTATATCGTGCAATGCAACGGCAACAGCCGCATCAGGGAAATGAGCGGCAACCAGAGGAGTGATCGGTGAAATTACCACTGACCGCCAAGCAGCGTCAGATATTCGATTACATTGAGGGGGAGATCACCGACCGCGGCCATGCCCCGACCATCCGCGAGATCGGCTTAAAATTCGGGATCACATCCACCAACGGCGTCCGCACTCATCTGACGGCCCTGATCAAAAAGGGGTATGTCAAAAAACAGCAGTTCATCTCGCGCGGGCTGGAGCTTTCCCGCCCGATCGCCAATCAAATCGGTCGGATGCCTTTGGTTGGTCGGGTCGCCGCCGGATCACCTATCGATGCTATCGAGAATATCGAAAAGGATCTCGCGTTCGACCTGTCATTTGTCCCGAAAGGGGAATCATTTGCGCTTCGAGTGAATGGCGATTCGATGAAGAACGCCGGGATATTTGATGGTGACATTGTTCTGGTGAAAAAGCAGGCGGTGGCCCAGCGTGGGGATATCATTGTCGCCCGGATCAATAACGAAGCTACGGTCAAGCGCTACCAGCCGGAAGGGGACAAGATCCTGTTGATGCCGGAGAATGAAGCATTCGAACCGATTGTGGTGAGCAAACGTTCCGGCGAATTCCGGATCGAGGGGAAGGTCGTCGGTCTGGTCCGCAGGATGGGGTAGGGGAATGTCAGGCGCGTAGGTAATCGACTGCGCTTTGCTGGTCGACCGCGCCTGACCTACAAGTCAGTGGCTACGGTCTGTTTGCGATCTCAACTTCTTGTCTATCTTACCGATACAATTCCAGTTGACATTGTGGGGTAAGGCTATAGATTGGGGCTTCACGGCGGCGCCAGCCGCCGGTTTGTTGTCTGCAGGCCGCAGTAGCTCAGCTGGTAGAGCAGCTGATTCGTAATCAGCAGGTCAGCGGTTCGATTCCGCTCTGCGGCTCTTTGATTCATCAGATCTCACGCTACTCCAGATGTACGCCATCAGTGCATTTTCTTAAGGCCCGTTTCAGCTCGGCACAGAATCTCTGCAGCGATACGAAGTCACATTGGAAGCCGAACTCTAGAGTAGGTCCTTCTGGACTCGCGGAATAGATTTCTCCCGCAAAATCGAATGCTCCCAGTGTTGTTGCCTCAAAATCGACGCACAAGCATGGCTCGATCGAAGTAATATTGGCGTGCTGTGCTCCGCCCTTAAGCAGAGCGTCAAGATTGGTCAGCCAGCAAGATACTTCGGTAGAATCAAAGCTAGTTCCTACTATTGCTTTGAACCCATAGACCTCGGTCGAGACCGCAGCAGCAATCCACACACCGCCTAATCCGCTACTTGTATGCGGCGCAGACGCCTCTTCCAACTCGACTTCAAACCTGGATCCGTTATCACCAATCAAGACGGCCGAATGCTTCATGGAGTGATTCATTGCCAGTGCCTAAGAAGTTCCTCACCATATGGCCGTGAGTGCAACGTCCCCCCCTCCCATCACACCGGCATCAGGGCCAGCATGTACTCCAGCAACTTTACCGTTCCCGCTTTGCCGCCGTCGCCGACCTCCATCGGTGGGCCGACACAGGTCGGACAGCCGGAATAACACTCGCACCGATTGATATGGTCGCGGCAGGCATCAAACAGACGTTCGGACTCGCTGTATAACTTCTCGGCCAAGCCCACTCCGCCGGGGATATTCTCATAAATATAGACCGTCGGGCGTTCAGTGAATGGCGCCTTGACCTGCGAAATTGAGCGAAGGTCGCGGGCATCGCACATTACCCACAATGGCGCGATCTTCCCGAGCATGTTGGCTAATCCGCGTAACGACCCGCCAAACTGGTCGAGCTTGATACCGAGTTTCTCGGCGATGTCCTCTGGGAAAGAGTACCAGAATGAATTGGTGTGCATCTCAAGTTCCGGCATCACCAGATTTCCCGAGCCGATATTCTCATGCGTCTGGAACTTGATCTTCTTGAAAAGCACAGTCGTGCAGGTGACCGCCACCTCGCCGGCATGAAGGCGCGCCTCACCGATCTCTTTCTCCTGATTGACCGCCAGGACTTTGAGGTCGGTCTTAGTCTCAGCATCGGTGTAATAGTCGACCTGGACTTCCTTCACATACGCCTTTTTCCCATCCCAATCGAGATTGGTCACCTGGTACTGGTTGGCGGAGTGAAGGTAGATGGCTTCGGGGTGCAGGAAGACCGGGGCGGAGAAGTAGTCAACCTCGCCGATCACCCGCGCATTATCCGATTCATTCAGGATGACAAAATTGTCCGGCGAGGCCGACCGAAGCGAGACCCCTTCGGCTGGATATATCTCCGATGACCAGTGGTATCGGTCGTTCGATTTGCGGAGGATATTCTGGTCAGCGAGATACTCAAGGATCTGGCGGGTATCCGCGTCATCGCCGTATTCTTCCACACCAAACGGCAATTCAAACGCGGCGCACTTGAGGTGACTGGTCCGGATTATCAAGTTGTCCGGGTCGATGATGCCGGACTCCGGCGTTTTGTCGAAAATGTATTTCGGCTCTGAGCAGAGGAATTGGTTGATTGCGCTCGAATTGGCGATCATGACAGTGACGGAGGTGCCGGAGCGTCGTCCGGCGCGCCCTGCCTGTTGCCAGAGAGAAGCAATTGAGCCGGGGTAGCCGACGATGATCGAGACATCGAGGGAGCCGATATCAACCCCAAGTTCCAGCGCGTTGGTCGAGACTACGCCGGTGATTGAGCCGGAGCGGAGGCCGGATTCTATCTGGCGACGTTCATTCGGGAGATAGCCACCGCGGTAGCCCGCGATATTGATACCCTTGCCGAAATCCCCTTTCAATTCGCGTTGTAAGTAGGTTAACAGCACTTCGACATAGAGCCGGTAATGAGCGAAAACGATCGTCTGGACCTTATTCCGCAGGAAAAGCGCGGCCAGCCGCGCGGCCTCGTTTATGGATGACCGCCTGATACCTAACTGCTTGTTCACCACTGGCGGGTTGTAGATGAGGAAATGCTTTTCGCCAGTCGGGGCGCCATTGTTATCGAAGAGAGTCGGGCGGCGTCCAATAATCCGCGCGGTCAATTCAGCCGGATTGGCGATGGTGGCCGAACAACAGATGAACTGCGGGTTGGAGCCATAGAAGGCGCAGATCCGTTTGAGCCGCTTGATGACATTCGCCAGATGCGACCCGAATATTCCCCGATAATTATGGATCTCATCTATCACCACATACTTGAGATTCTCAAAGAGCTTGATCCATTTGGTATGGTGGGGGAGAATCCCGGCATGGAGCATATCCGGATTAGTCACCACGATATGACCGGCCGAGCGGATGAGGCGACGAGCGGTCTGCGGCGTGTCACCATCGAAAGTGTAGGTCTTGATGTCGACATCGAGCTTCTGAATCAGTTCATATAGCTCAGATAGCTGGTCCTGCGAGAGTGCTTTGGTCGGGAAGAGATAGAGCGCGCGGGAATTTGGCTCCCGCATGATCTGGTTCAGCACCGGAAGATTGTAGCAGAGCGTTTTGCCTGAGGCGGTCGGGGTGACAACCACAACATCATCGCCGGCCATGACAGCTTTGACGGCATCGGCCTGATGCGAGTAGAGCTGGCGGATATTCCGCGCGCGCATGGTCGCCACCAGCCGGTCATTCAGTTCTTCCGGGAAATCCGCATAAACAGCCGGCTTGGGGCTAAACGATTTCCAATGACTGATATTGTCGCTGACCTCGATGTCATTCCGAAGCAGGTCGATGATCTGTTCTAAGTTCATGTACTCTTCTGATCGTCAGACGACGCTGGTCAGATTCCGTTTGCAGATATCGCAGAACTTGTCGCTTTTGTTGTCAATATCGAGCATCACCTGGCTGTAATAATTCACACATTTCGGATTGCGGCACTCGGTCAAGTCGAACAGATGCGCCAGGCGGTGGACCGCTTCTTTGAAGAGCCGCGGGTAGACCTTGCTTTCATCTTCCGGGAGTCCATAAAACTCCTGGCGAATGCGGTAAAGAGACAAGACCGATGTCCCGGAGAGGCGGTCGACATATCCCATGATGTAGTTCTCATCCGGCAGATAGAGATCTTCCTCACAGATCGCCAGCACCTTTTCGCGGCTATTGGCTTTAGTCCGTTCGAGTTTGGCGAGGATGACCTGGGCGTAGTATTGATTGCGGATGACATTGAATGCCTCGGAGGGCATCTTCATCCCCTTGAGGATATCGACCGAGCGGCTGAAGACCGGCCCCAGGTTGGAGGCCAGCTTGTTGACCATCATGAAATCGACATCCCCCATGGGAACAACGACGATCTTTGACTTCAACAATGACACGCGATCCGGCTCCTGTTAGTCAGTCGTAAAAAACGGAGTACTCGACCCAGACTCTGAGACTTTGACTTCAGCTTTTCGGGCACACTTGGGACACCACCCGACAAACGCGGTTCCCGAATTGTTCAGGTAGATGCGGGCGTAAACCTTGCAGCATCGGAAATGTATGCCGACAAAGGGTCGCTTGCGGACGGGGCTGTCATCGGGTCTGTCCACGGGTCAAATATACGTCCCAGCAAGGGTAAAAAAAAGCGTAAATGGGGTTCTGAGTATCACCTCTTGGCGAGGGAGAATCAATCTGATAACTGCTTGAGTTGACGCAGAATGGCCGGACCCGAGGAGGTGCCTATCCGGTTGGCCCCGGCGGCCAACATCGTTTGGCAGTCCTCGACCGATTTGATGCCTCCTGAGGCTTTGACTTGAATCTGACCTTTGGCAGCTTCAACCAGTCGTTTGACCTGTTCGACCGTCGCTCCACCGAAGAAACCAGTACCGGTCTTGACGAATTGCGCGCCTGCATTGATGACTGCTTTGGTAGCCTCGAACTGTAGAAGGTCGGTCAACTTGTTAGCCTCGATAATCACTTTGAGAACCATGTCATCGGGGAGCTGCCGCCGTACTCTTCGGATCTCAGTTTCGACATCGTTAAGTTTTCCGGAAACGATCCAACCGATATTGGCGACCATGTCTACCTCGTGCGCGCCATCCTCGACCGCTTCCACCGCTTCGGCGACCTTGATATCGGTGCGATTGGCGCCTAAAGGGAATCCGGCGACCGAGACGACCCGTGGTCGTTCTCCTGTCAGCATGCTGGCGGCCAGCTTGACCCAGACCGGATTGATGACCACCGCGTGCAGATCAAAGGTCACGGCATCGGCGCAGAGTTGTCTGATAGCCTGCTCATATACTTCGGAGTGTAGCGCGGCTTGCTCGATCTTCCGATGCAGATCAATGAGGAGCGGATCGAGGGGAATCATGGTCATCGTCTCTCAATCTGTGTGCGGAAGGAGTGACCCGCGGATGTCGGCGTGACTTCCAACAGATCGCAGACGGTGGCACCGAGATCCGCGAACGTTTCGCGTGTGCCGAGGTCGATGCCCGGTCGTACTAAATCACCGCAAACCAGCAGAGGGACGTATTCGCGCGTATGGTCAGTCGAGTGTTTTTGCGTCGGGTCACAGCCGTGGTCCGCGGTGATGACCAGCAGATCAGTTGGTCGAAGATGAGGGAGGAGTACGCCGAGGTCGGCATCGAACTCTTCGAGCGCCTTGGCGAACATCACTTCATCGTTGCGGTGTCCCCACAGTTGATCGAAATCGACGCAATTAGCGAAGATCAATTTGTGGTCGCGGTCGGACCGAATTGCATCGGAAACGGCCTGCATCACTTTGCGGTTGTTGGCGGTTTTGATCGCTTTGCTGATGCCCTGGCCGGCGAAGAGGTCGTAGATCTTGCCGATAGACAGAACCAGCTTGTCTGCCGAGTGCAGGATATCGAGCATGGTCGGCTCAAGCGGAAGGCGTGAGAAGTCTTTGCGTCGGGAGGTCCGTTCGAATGAGCCGGGCTTGCCTATGAATGGTCTGGCAATCACTCGGCCGACATCGAAGGGACCAGTCAGCATCTTGCGGGCAACTTCGCTAATCCGATACAGTTCAGGTACGGGGATTACTTCCTCGTGTGCCGCAAGCTGGAAGACCGAATCAGCCGAAGTGTAGAGTATCACCGCGCCGGTGCGCATGTGCTCTTCGCCGAGCCGTTCGATTATTTCGGTTCCACTGGCGGCGAAATTGCCAATTGTCCTGACGCCTGCCAGCTTTTCGAATGTGTCGACGATCTCACGCGGGAATCCATCGGGGAAAACGGGAAAGGGAGCATCGAGGATTATCCCGGCCATCTCCCAATGGCCGGTAGTCGAGTCTTTGCCGGGAGATCTCTCGGCCATTTTGCCGAACGCGCCGGCCGGGGATTGCGCAGGATTAACGCCCTGTATGGCCGTGATACTTCCGAGTCCCATTCTCTGGAGATTGGGGAGATTCAGTCCGCCGACCGCCTTGGCGACATTGGGAATGGTCGATGAACCCTGGTCGCCGTAGACCGAGGCATCGGGAAGTTCGCCGATACCGCAGGCATCAGCGACAATTATGATCACGCGCTCGACTGGCATGCGGGAAATGTATCTCTTTCTCTATTTGAGACAATTGAAAAGTGAGGCGACGGATAAACGAAAAGCGCATCCGTCGGGATGCGCTTCTGAACAATTCTTGGACCTTGAATCGCTATTCTTTGGCCGGGCTGACCAACTCGTAGTTGGCGTCCATATCACCGAGGACCTTGAAGGAGGCCCACTTTCCATCACGCAACTTCTTCCGATCACCGTCGACCTGCCACCGCTCGTTCATGTTGATCACCATGCCCTCGTTGTGCGCGAAATTGAGTGTACCCGTGATCTTGATCCGGTCAATGCCGGAGCGTTTCAGGGAATCTTCGGGGTTCTCATGCACAGGGATCAACAGATTGCCATCGTAGCCTATCCGAGTGACCTCGTATCCCTGTTCGACACCAAAGTCCAGGATAGTAAAGGTCGTCGCCGCGGTAGCGGTTGTTTCGGGTAGGACGACCTCTGCGGTCTGTGTCCAGGAGGAGCCTTTGTGGATCGCTTCGACAGGGAAGACCATGAATCCCTGTTCGTAATATTCACGGAGATACTGCTTCTCGGCCGAATCCAGCGGAGTAACAAACTCCAGGTCGACCGCTTTACCGCGGTTGGACATGTAGATGATCATCTCGCGTCGGTCATGCAGGGTGTCGATCTTGCTCTTATCTTCTTTGCTTGGCGCGATAACATCCCAGGTTGAGGATTCGATGACCTCGGCGGTCGAATCCTCGAGCGTCCTGCGGACCAACTGGAGAACCTTGACGGAGACATTGGAGGTGATCTCCTGAAGGGTGGAGTCACCTTCGGTGACCTTCCATCTGCGGACCGCATTCTGGTCATATTCGTAGGATGTTCCGGGGAGATACTTGAATCGGAGTACGACCGACTTTTCAGTCGACCCGCATCCTGCGATGAGGATGATCACTCCGAGAATCAGTGACATGGCGGTTACAACGTATTTCATTTTCAATCCTTGAATTGTCAGCCGGGTACCTAGTAAGAGCCAAGGAGGTCGGCTATTGTCGTATATCGGCCGACCGGGCCGGGAGCTCCAAGGGCAAACATGCCGCGTACCAGCGAATTCTTCTCCTCCTTGGTCAAGACCAGTCCGTTATCCTCACCCAATGTTCCGGCGGCCGTGGCCGCTATCAGCACCGGACTGTTTTCATTGATAGTCACGCGCGCGAGTTCCTGGCGTTGCGATCCGACGTAAATAGCGCCGATCATCAGGACCAACGATGCCGCAAACAACATAAGCGAACGCACCAACGCTCCGGTCCCCTGATTGCCGGAAACTCGGGTGATGGTGGTCCGCTCGGTCGCGGCAGAGGATGCCTCTACCGTGCGGGCGAGGATCAGGGCCTCGGTCTCGGTCCAGTAATCCGGACGCGGCTCTGGAGGCGCGGCGGTCTCACGCGACTGCTTGAGCAGTTCGCGAAGCTTCTTCGCGGATTCCAGTTCTATGGTGCAGGCTGGACAGCTTGCCAGATGTCGCTCCAATTCGACCGACGACGGGGGAGTGAGTTCCCCGTCAAGGTAGATATCGAGAAGCGACACGGCTTGGTGGCACGTCATTTTTACTCCTTTGCGCTCAGCCGTTTCTTCAAGATCTTTTTCAGCTTCGTTCTGGCGATGTGGAGGTTGGACCTGACGGTTGCCTCCGGACACTCGAGTATTCCCGCAACTTCGGCTTTGGTGTATCCTTCGACATCGTGCAGCACCACGGTGATCCGTTGGCGCGGCGGGAGTCGATCGAGTGCCTTTTGTATCTCCTCCATCACCACCTTGTCTTTGAGCAGTTCTTCCGGTGTCCGCACACGGCGTGAGAGGTCGATCTGCATCTCGCCCGGCAGCGCGGTCAGGTCATCTGAAACCGCCCCGCGTCCCCGCTTCTTGCGAAGCAGGTCGATCGCGTAATTGGTCGCGATCCGGGTCAAAAACGAGGTGAAACTGTTTACATTTGCTATCTCTTTCTGGCGCCGGTAGACCCTCACAAAGGTCTCCTGTACTACATCGTCGGCATCCAGATGATTCCCCAGGAGCCGGTACGCCAGATAGTAGATATTCTTCTGGTATCTCTTCACCAGTTCGGCAAAGGCGGAATCATCGCCCTTGACGAAACTATCGACCAGTTCAGGTACGGATTTGGTCATACTTGCCCTACCGCACCCTCGCTTCTACAGACGAATTCCTGCCTGAATTGTGCAAGAAAAGAAAAACCGATTGACGAATCATTAGGCAAACGGTATGCTTACCGCCTGTCTTTGTCAATTGTTTTTTGTACAAGGACTTAGCGGGATAGACCAATGCAGGAAAACGTCGTTCAGGCCAACAAATGGAAGTTCTTCACTGTCGGGGCAGTGGGGACTTTCATGGCCACGTTTGATGGTTCAATATTGAACGTTGCCCTCCCGACCATCACCGCTGATTTTCAGACCGATGTCTCTACTGTTGCCTGGACTGTCCTTGCCTATTCGCTCACCCTCATCTCATTGATGATGATCTTTGGGGCCTGGACCGAGGTGAAGGGGTACTCGTTTTCGTACAAATTCGGGTACTACTTCTTCTTGATCGGTTCACTTCTCTGCGCGGTCTCCAATTCGATCGAAATGCTGATCTTCGCGCGTGTGGTCCAGGCGATCGGGACCGCCATGTTTGCCGCAATCGGGCCGGGGATGGTGTCGCAGGTCTTCCCGCCGAATGAACGAGGGAAGGGGCTTGGGTTACATGTCATGATGGTGGCGGGCGGATTTATGTTCGGCGCGCCGACGGGGGGACTTTTGCTCAGCTATCTCTCATGGCATTGGATATTCCTGATCAATATTCCGATCGGGATATTCGGGCTCTGGCTGGTGTATAGATACTTCAAGATACTCCCGCCGCACGAATCGACGAGAAGACTTCACTTCCCCGGTGCGCTGGCTATCTCTATCAGCCTCGTCACTGGTGTGTTCATGCTGACGCAACTGAAGGAACATCCGGTCACGGATATCACCGTCTGGGGGCTGGCGATCATTTCGGTGGTGGCGTTTTTGTTCTGGTTGAAGTCCGAGTCAAATCCATCGACCGCGCTGATCGGGCTGGAGATATTCAAGCAGAATAAGACCTATACCTACTCGCTCGCGGCGGCCTCGGCGCATTTCACGGGGACATCGGGAATATTCGTCTTGATCCCATTCTATCTTGAGAATATCCGGGGGTTCGAGCCAAAGCAGGTTGGGATGTTCCTGATAATCCTGCCGGTGCTAATGTTCATCTTCTCGCCGTTGTCGGGAAAATTGTCGGATAAGATCGGCTTCCGTTTTCTGACGACAACCGGCATGCTGATCACATGCCTTGGGCTATATATGCTGACCTGGCTACAGCCGGATTCAACGACCATATACATTATCTCCTCAATCGTGGTAATCGGGGTCGGTATTGGGTTGTTCGGAACGCCGAATTCGTCGGCGATGATGGGGGCGGTGTCGGAGCGTCAGCGGGCGGTAGCATCGGGGATTCTGGCGACGAATAGGAATATCGGGATGTCGGTGGGGATAGCGCTGTCGACCACGATCTTCACCTATCTCCAGCGGGTCAATGCCGGAGCAGGGTCGGAGGAGTCGATCTTCCTGCTCAGTTACCGTCCGGTGATCAGTGTCGGGATAGGGCTATGCCTCTTGGGGACAATCTTTTGCCTGTTTCGGGGAAATCGGGCGGCCGCATAAAGGGGTGTTGACAAGATTTGAGCCGGGGTATATACTTGGGGCTCTTATAAAGACGGGGCCATAGCTCAGCTGGGAGAGCGCTTGAATGGCATTCAAGAGGTCGGGAGTTCGATCCTCCCTGGCTCCACCAAATTTTAACCTCGCTTCGGCGGGGTTTTTT
Source organism: uncultured Ignavibacteriales bacterium (assembly GCA_964397415.1). Taxonomy (GTDB): domain Bacteria; phylum Zixibacteria; class MSB-5A5; order GN15; family FEB-12; genus FEB-12. The sequence goes on from CAYNIJ010000001.1 coordinate 514,441, forward strand.
GTTTGGGGACCATTTTCCCGCCCATGCTTTTTCCGGAACCTCATTCACGCCATTCCGTTCTTACCCAGTGACAGTATGTTCGGGCATGGATCGGTTCGTGCGAGGGGGAGTAGGTGGTCCTATGAATCAAGATGACATGCTTGACGAAGCGTTGGCCGGGAGTTTTCCTGCCAGCGACCCGACCGCGATTGCGGTCAATTCAACTGAAAAACATAAATTAACATTAGTACCTCACAAATCAGGAGCATCAATGAAGCGAATTGGTTCGGCGGTCTGGAAAGGCGGCCTCAAGGATGGAAAAGGGACGGTCTCAACCGACAGCGGCGTCCTGAAAGAGACTCAGTACTCATTCGGCTCACGCTTTGAGTCGGGGATCGGGACCAACCCGGAAGAACTGATCGGCGCGGCGCATGCCGGCTGTTTTTCGATGGCGCTCTCCGGCCAACTGGGCGAGGCGGGGATGACCGCTGAGTCGATTCGGACCACCGCGACCGTGACGCTGGAAAAGACCGATGCCGGTTTTTCGGTGACGGCGATCCATCTTGATCTGACAGCGAAGATCCCGGGTGGGGACCAGGCGAAGTTCATGACGGCGGCGAATAACGCGAAGGCGGGCTGTCCGATCTCGCGGTTGCTAAACGCGACGATCACGCTGGACGCGAAGCTGGAAGCGTAGTTTTCAGTAGATATTGTGATGTGATGAGAAGCCCCGCATGAGCGGGGCTTTTTTCTTTTTGGCCAGGTCGAAGCACCGTCAGGTCTCGCGCTCGCGTGTTGAGATGGGAGATTCCGGTTGCGAAGGTTGGTGAGCGCTTTGCTTGCCCGAGCGAAGGCGGGGGACCTGGCGGAACGATTCAGAATGGATGAAGGGAGACGTCAGGAACCGGCTACGCCGCCCTTCGGGCAAGGTTCCTGGCCTACGAATTCTAAATCAAAACTGAGGTCACGACGCTTTGCTTTGTCGAATGGATGAAGCAAAGCTCGTGATGACGGTTCACAGACTGTTCACACCTATAAAAAAGAGGCGGCCTAAGCCGCCTCTATTCGCTCTACCGTTTTCGGTAGCTCTTCATCCACAAACCTGTCGTGGCGTTTGATGATCCGGGCAGGGGTGCCGGCCACCGTCGTGTTCGAGGGAACATCGCGCATCACCACAAAACTGTTCGCCCCGATCTTCACATTATCGCCGACATGAATCGGGCCAAGCAGAATCGCGCCGGTGCCAATCGTGACGTTGTTCCCCAAAGTCGGATGGCGTTTCCCGATATGTTTGCCGGTTCCGCCGAGGGTGACATTATGGTAAAGCACGCAGTTGTCGCCGATGATGGTTGTCTCACCGATCACCACGCCCATGCCGTGGTCGACAAAAAAACCTTTGCCAATGGTCGCGCCGGGGTGAATTTCGAGACCGGTCAGGAACCGCACCAATTGCGAGAAGAGGCGCGGGATGAACGGGACATGCATCCGGTAAAGCAGATGGATGAACCGATGCGCCGTGATCGCATGGAACCCGGGGTAGAGAAGAAATTCGATATTCTTCGCCGCGGGGTCATTGCGGAAGATCGCCCGTATATCTTCGACTATCGCTATCATAAGATATTCCCTGTATCGGCTAATTCGCCGGCGGATTTGACTCCTCAAACAACTTGGTCGAGAGGTAGCGTTCACCGGTGTCGCAGACAAATGTAACCACCGTTTTCCCCGGGCCGAGCCGTTTGGCGACCTGCAAAGCGGCCCAGACGATCGCGCCGGACGAGGTTCCGGCCAAAATCCCTTCCTTGCGGGCAAGCGATCTGGCGGTGTCGAAGGCGTCATCGGTGGGGACCTGGATCACCTCGTCGACGACGTTTTTGTCATAGTTGTCCGGGATGAATCCGGCGCCAATCCCCTGAAGCGGGTGCGGTGTATGTGTTCCGCCCGACAACACCGGAGAGGCTTGCGGTTCAACAGCGACAATTCTCGCGCCATACTTGTTTTTCAAAACTGCTCCCGCGCCGGAGACAGTCCCGCCGGTGCCGACACCCGCGACGAAAGCATCGAGATGGATGTCGCCAAGATCCGCGATAATCTCGGGGCCGGTGGTTGCGGCATGGATAGCGGGGTTGGCCTTGTTATTAAACTGCATCGGCATGAAGGCACTGCCAAGTGCGAGTATCTCTTCAGCTTTCTTGATAGAGCCTTTGATCCCTTCAGCGGCGGGGGTCAGGACAAGTTCGGCGCCAAAATGACGCATCACCGCGCGACGCTCAATAGACATCGAGTCGGGCATAGTGATAACGCACTTATATCCTTTGGCGGCAGCAACCATGGCGAGCGCGATACCAGTGTTACCGGAGGTCGGCTCAACGATGGTCATGCCGGGTTTGAGGGAGCCATCGCGCTCCGCGGCTTCGATCATGGAGATACCAATGCGGTCTTTTACCGAACCGCCTGGATTTTGAACTTCCATTTTGGCGTAGACCGTGGCCGAGCCGGGATATGGAATGCGATTGAGGCGAACAAGGTCGGTCCGTCCAATCGCGCCAATAATACTGTCGTGTCTCATGAATCCTCCGTTTGGCTGTCAGATAGTCTACAACCAAGGTCCTGTATGCAATGTTCCTGACTATATGGATGGTAACAGGGCCGACTGAATCGTCAGCCCATATATCGGATTAATCGCGGAGTCAATCAGTGTCCCCTCAGGGACAGTTCGGGAAGGTGCCGGAGCCCGACACAAGGTAGGAGATAAGCATAGAAAGGTCAGTAAGGTCAATACTTCCGAGAGCATTAATGTTCGCTTCGTCCGGGCAAGGGAGCGCGGGTCTTGGCGTGCTTGTCAAATAGGCGATCAGAAGCGACAGATCAGAGAGATCAATCGACCCGACAACATTAACATTTCCGGTGGTTCCGACACAGCAGGGTCCGACATTGCATGCAGAGGGGACGCCATCGGGAACGATTTTGTATATTGTGCCGCCATAGTGGACGATGTAAAGTTCGCCATTCCAATCCTCGCCGAATGAGCTGATCTGAATGGAGCCGAGTCCAAGTTCGGTGCTTCGATCCTGAAAGTTGGAGACAGTGGAGCCGTCGTAGTTGAGACTCCAGATAGTTCCCTGGCAGTAATCGCCGTCGAAGTAGGTGCCGGTGAGGTCTGGAATGGCGCATCCGCGATAGACATATCCGCCGGTAACGGAGCAGCCTTCGGAGTGTGAGTATTCGGTGAAGGGATCGGTCAGGCCAGTGAGTGATTCGCATCCGGTGGATGGATTGTAGCAATGGTCGCCTTCTTTAAGGCGCCAACCATAGTTGAGGCCGCCGGAAGAGGATGCAGGTTCGTAGTTGACTTCTTCCCAGTTTCCCTGGCCAACATCACCCATATACATATCGCCAGTCGCACGGTCGAAACTGAAGCGCCAGGGATTGCGTACGCCAAGCGCCCAGATCTCTTCCTGCCATCCGGGCTGACCTACAAACGGATTGTCCGGCGGAACTGAATAGTCAAGAGGAGCGGCGTCGATATCGATGCGCAGTATCTTGCCTAACAGGTTTGTCGAGTCCTGCGCGCGATTGCCAGGGTCGCCGCCGGAGCCGCCATCGCCGAGACCAATATAGAGGTAGCCGTCTGGACCAAACGCCATCATGCCGCCATTGTGATTGGCAAATGGCTGTGAGACGATGAGGATAGTGTCCTGAGTGGAAACCAATCCGGAGTCGACGCTGGTGGCGGAGCGCTGGAAACGAGATATGACCGTGGCGCCATCGGTGGAGCGGGTATAGTTGATATAAAAATATCTATTGGTGGCGTAGTCGGGATGGAACGCGAGGCCGAGAAGACCCTGTTCACCGCCGGTCCGCCGGACGAGCGTGCTACAGTTCATGAATGGAGTGGGCTGCAGTACTCCGTTCTTGATAATGCGAATCAATCCTGCGCGCTCAATAACGAACAGGCGCGTGGTGTCGCCGGGGGCATAGGTGAGAAAGAGCGGCTGCGTGAGGCCGGAGACAACCGGAGTGGTGGTCAACGGAGTGGCGGCCTGGACAGTGGACTGGCCCAATACAAGGCAAGTTAGCGCCAGGGCACAGGTTATGCGAGTGGTGATGCGCGCGACGTAAGTCATCATCTCTCCCTGTTGAGGGTCTGCTGTAGTAGACTAATTGGGTCTATGTAGTATACACGCAAGCACCGTTTTTGACAAGATGATTCGCGCGATGAGAAGGTGGGGAAATGGTCAGCTATCGATAAGCTGAAAACTCTGAATGCGATCGAGGCGGAATGTTCGTTCAGCCTGGGCGGTCTGGCAATAGGCGATTATGTAGTAGAGCGATCGTTTGGCCTGAATCTGCTTCGGGTGAATGATTCGTTTCTGCGGGAGGCCGTTCTCAGTAGCGTAGAGGATCTCAATAGCCAGCTTCTGCTCGATAGCGAGAGAGATATCGGTAAATTCAGCGGGGAGTTCGATCTCTTGCGCTCGCCATTCCCGCAGCGAGTGGACGGTAAACGCGCGATAAGCTTCTATGGGATCCGGAAGGTCAAGCAGGCGGAGAGCCGCCGCATCCATGAGCGAGCGCACATGCAGGGCATCGGAAAGCGCCCGGTGCTCCTGATTCTGCGATATCTTGAATACTGAGATCAGCGATAGCAATGAATAGGATGGCGCACCCGGAAAGAGCCGGTGAAAGATATCGACGGTGTCGAGCACTTGATTCTCGGGAATAGGGAGGCGGGCGCGATCCAATTCCATCCCTATGAACGAAATATCAAAGGGCGCATTGTGGGCGACGAGAACCGAATCGCCTATAAAGTCGAGAAAGCGGGGGAGGATATCTTCGGCCTTGGGCGCGGAGGCTACCATCGCGTTGCTGATGTGGTGGACAGCGATGGCATCCTCGGGAATCTCCCGCTCCGGGTTGATCAGTTGTTGGAAGGTGTCCGATGATTCTTCTTCCAGCCGGAACCGGACGGCCCCTATTTCCACCAGGCGATTGGAGAAGGCCCAGAGGCCGGTGGTCTCGGTATCAAACGCGACCAAGTCGCGGTCTCCGCAGAGCAGTTGATGTAACGCCGCCGGGGTCATGGCGTTAGTATACCCCTGAGCAGGCCGTTGACAAACACTTTTTGACCCGTATCTTAAGGGCGGAGGTTATGTTATGATCGTTCAATTGACGCCTCGTCGCCTTCCCGCCGCGCATACCAAAGCGGTGCTCTCCTATGCTTTCTACTACAATGCTCTGGCCGGTTCGGGCCTCCAGGACGAATAGTCCATTCTTCTATCGCGCTGAAGCGCGCGCTCTGTTTCGTCAACAATCAACATTTCAATATGGAGTAGCCAATGGCTGCCAAAGAAGTTGTTATCAGTGGTGCAGACCTGACGATCGATCAGGTGCACGAAGTCAGTCGCAATCGCGCGACGGTGAAATTGTCGCCGGAATCGGTCAAAGCGATCGAAGCCAGCCGCAAGGTGATCGAGAAAAAAGTCGCCGCCGGTGTGGCGGTATACGGTGTGACGACCGGGATCGGTGAGTTCGCCCGTATCCAGATATCCCCCGAACAGGGGATGGAACTGCAGAAGCGCATAGTCTATTCGCACGCGGCCGCGGTCGGGAAGATCATCTCCGAAGAGGATGTGCGAGCGGCGATGCTACTGCGAGTGAACTGTCTCTCCAAAGGGTTCTCGGGGGTGCGTCCGCTGATAGTCGAGACATTGATCGCAATGCTCAACAAAGGTGTTCATCCGGTAGTATATCAGAAAGGCTCGCTGGGGACATCGGGCGATCTGTCGCCGCTCTCCATGATAGCTGAAGTGGTGATGGGCGAGGGGCGCGCGTTTTATAACGGCAAGATGATGCCGGGTGGCGAGGCGATGAAAGTGGCAGGGATCCCGCCAGTGGTACTCAGCTTCAAGGAAGGGTTGGGGATCATCAATGGCACGCAGGCTTTCACCGGCGTGGGTGCGTTGGCCATTTATGACGCAATCAAAGTGGCCAAAAACGCGATCATCGCGGCGGCTATGACGGTGGATGTGGTGTCGTCGTCGGTGGGCTGTTTTGATGATCGCGTCCACAAAATCCGGAATCATCGGGGTCAGCGTGTGGTGGCCGAGAATATCCGGCGTCTGATCGCCGGTTCGGAGACCATTCCAGGAAATGTCGGCAAGGTACAGGATGCGTATTCACTCCGCTGTATCCCCCAGATCATGGGACCGTCCATCGATGCGTTGGCGTACTGCACGAAAGAGCATCTTGATGAGATCAACGGCGTGAGTGATAACCCGCTCTTTTTCGCGGCGGAAGATGAATATCTGGCGGCGGGGAATTTCCATGGCCAGCCGGTGGCGATGGCGCAGGATTTCCTGGCGATCGCGATCGCCGAGTTTGCGGACCTTGCGGAACGCCACACGAATCGGATGATGAACCCTGTTCTTTCCGGTCTTCCGGATTTCCTGGTGGAAGGAAAGGGACTCAATTCAGGTCTGATGGTTGCGCAGTACTCGCAGGCCGCGCTCATTTCTGAGAATAAGATGCTGGCGCATCCGGCGGTGGTGGATAACGTGTCGGTGTCGGCGGATCAGGAGGACCATGTCTGCATGGGCTCCGTGACTGCCATGAAATTGACCGAGTGCATTCGCAACACGGAGATATGCATTGGTATCCAAATGATGTCGGCGGCGCAGGCGCTCGATTTCCGTCGTCCGCTCAAAGCCGGCAAGGGGACCGAGGCGGCGTACAAAGTGATTCGCGCCAAGCTGACGAAACTGGTGGATGACCGTCCGCTCTATCCGGATATCGAGATCGTGACCGATATGGTGCGCGATGGTTCGATAATTGCCGCTGTCGAAGCCGCGGTTGGCGAAGTGAAGCTCTGATCGATTTTGCAATTCAAATGAAAGGCGCTCGAGAGAGCGCCTTTTCTATTTCTGGGGAGTTGATAGCTGGTCGGCAAGTTGCATATAGATCTGCATGCGGCGCTGGAGGCGAGCGAAGCCGACCAGATCGTGTTGGCGATAATCGATCGCAAAATTGGTGAGTGAGTAGAGGTCGCTGGTCTTATAGAAGGATGGCGGGAGGCCAACCCACGAGGTGTAATAGCGGTCGCCCTCGATGTAGCCCATCTTGTTCAGGATATTGATCGAGACAAAACCGGGGTCACCGGGAGAAAGATTGAGCAGATCGCGCCCCCAACTGGCATGAGTGTAACCGCCGCCGAGGATTCCCATGAGAGTCGGGATGATATCAACCTGTCCGCCGACGACTGAGACTCGTCGCGCCTCACTTCCGAGTAAGGCGGGGGAGTATATCAGAAGTGGAACGCGGAACTGTAGAGGGTGCGGCGTCGGCGCGGCAGGGACCAGGATATTGTGATCGCTGACGAAAAGAAAGATAGTCGAATCAAACAGTGGAAGCGCAGAGATAGAATCAATGAATCTCCCGACCGCCCAGTCAGCATAGCGGTGAGAATTGCGAGTGCGGCTTTCCTCGGAATCATCGAAATAGACTTGCACCGATGAATCCGGGAGGTCAAACGGTTCATGGTTTGAGATGGTCAGATGCGTGATCAAGAATGGTCGGGGGAGACTGTCGGCGACTTTCACCAATCTATCAAACGTGATATGGTCGGGGATGCCCCATTTGGCGAAGATATGTTCGCGGCCGAATTCAGCCTCGCCCATGAAGTGCTCAATGCCGTGGGTCTTGAAGAACCCTTCCATATTGTCGAAGACCAAGTCGCCGCCATACGTGAACATATTGGTGTAGCCGCGTGTCTGAAGAATCTCCGGAAGCGTGACAAAGGGATGTTCCGCCTGATAGCGGTCGAGAATTGATCTTCCCGGAAGCGAAGGGAAACTACAGAGTGTTCCGGCCAGACCGTAATTGGTGCGAGAACCGGTGGCGTAAAACTGGTCGAAGAGAATGCCGTGCGCGGCAAGGCTATCGAAGCGCGGCGTGAGATTCAGGTCGGAGCCGAGTGCGCCGGTATATCGGCCGGTCCAACTCTCCATCAATACCAGCACTATATTTGGACGGAAGCCAAACTTTTCGGGAGCGGAGACCTCGCGCAAAAGTGACTCGCTTGGTTCCAGCCACCGTTCATTTGGCATACCGAGTATAGTTTGGACAGTGTCGAGAGCATCATCGGTTGGAATAAACGGGAAACGGAAGCGCTCAGGTGTATAGACGAGGCGAGGGTCATGCCCTTCCTCTTTGAATGCTTTGCCGAGCGTGTAAACGCCGTTCAGCCCCAGTTGATTGACGAATTCGTTGTCGCTGATGTAGGCGACACCCCAATCGATCGGGGAGAGGCCGGTTCTTCCACGGACTCCAAGAAAGAGAAGAGCGAAGGCGATGATGAACCAGACGATTTGCGTTGTCCACGAGAAGCGCAAAGGTAACGGCTCCGTCTTTTTCAAAAGGTATCTGAAAAGAAGAAAACAAGCAGCCGTCAGCACAAGCCAAGCGGCGATCGATGGCCAGAAGAGCGGGTCAGTGACCGTCACATGCCAGGTTGTTTTGCCGCCGGTCACGACATACTGCAGCGCCTGGAAATTGAGGTGCGAATCAAAATGGGAAAAGTATCTAATATCGGCTAATAGGACGAAGATCAGAAATGAGAAAGTGGCAGTCAGATAGGTCAAGGTCAGATTACGTACGATCAATCTGGTTAGATTTAACCAAGGGAGGAGCACCAGTGGGACCAGGAGCGTCAACAGAATAACGACCGTGTCAAAGCGCAGACCAATCAGGAAAACCTGCGCCAAGTCGTTTATGGATGGGTGGTCGGCGCGGTCGCTGAAGATGAGCAACATTGCCACGCGATAAGCGAAGAATATCGTCAATCCCAAAAGGTAGGAGGTTCCGAGGAGAACCAGGAAGCGCGGTGGCCTGAGATAGTTACGCAAAGGAGCCGTCAGTCGCATAAGCGGAAATAACGGCTCCTCAATGAGAATGCAAGTAGAAGAATGTCAGCGGACATCCTCGAGTATGACGGCGGTGCCATAGGCCAACAGCTCGGCGGTGCCAGCCATGATCATTGATGTCTGGAAGCGGGCCATGATGATGCCATTGGCTCCCATCGATTCAGCATCGGCAGTCATTCTATCGAGCGCCTGTTCTCGCGATTCGGCCAACAACTTGGTATAATTGTTAACCTCACCTCCGACCAGGTTCTTAAGGAACGCGAGAATATCCTGTCCGACATGGCGCGCCCGGACGGTGTTTCCTTTGGCCAGACCGATAACTTTGACGACACGTTTCCCCGGAATCTCGTTCGTGGTCACAACAATCACTTGATTACCTCCCGGTAGCGGTCGTTTTTGTAGGCGAAGATGCGTTCGCGAATGACTGAGATGGTCAGGACGATCAGACCGCACAGAAGTCCGGTCACGCCGATCTTGACGATCCAGGAGATACGGGAGTCGGCGTAGAGCGTAGAGAGCATCTGGATCACGCCATAACAGGCGAGGATCGCGGCGCTGGCGGAAAAGAGTATCCAGCCGAGTCCGCGCTCGGTTTTCTTGTAGAGGGATGACCAATAGGTCTCCCAGACTGCGTCAGGTAAGTCAGCGTACTTCACAGAGTCGGTCACCCTCTTCAGTTTGGTGAATTGCTCCAGCTCATCCCGCAATTGGGGATTGCGCTGGAGTTCCTGTTCGAATTCCGCGCGTTCCGCCTCGGACAGTTCGTCATCGAGGTAGCCCGCCAGAAGTTTGTGCCACCGTTCATCCATCGGTCTGCCTCATCAGGTTGGCCAGTTTTTTTCTGGCGTAGTAGAGGCGGGACATGACTGTTCCGCGGGGTATCCCAAGAGTTGAGGCGATCTCATCGTAGGACATCCCGCGAAAGTGCTGCAGGGTGATGATCTCTCGATCGTCAAAATCGAGTTGCATCAGCGCTGCGCGAAGTCTCTGCAAGGTCTCCGCCTCGATGACCTGGTCTTCAGGTGAGGACGCGTCGGAGACCAGATACTCCGTGTCCTCGATCGGCTGTGACCGTTTTGCGGCGATCTGCCGACGTCTTAGCCAGGTCTTGCTCAGGTTGGCGATGATCGCATGGAACCAGGGGAGGAAGGGTTGCTGCTGGTCGTACGTATCCGCCGAGCGATAGACCCGGAGGAACGCCTCCTGAGAAATATCATAAGCATCCTCGCGGTTACCGACCATGCCGAGCGCAGTCCGGAAGGCCATCTTTTTATGTTTCTCGACCAACGCGGCGAGCGCTTTTTTGTCTCCGGATCTGATACTCATAACCAATGTGGTGTCGTTATCAACACGTTCCATGCTTGTTTACTCCGATTACTCGCGGTTCGCGAAGTTATTCAATCGCTGCTACGAGTTTTTGGGTGCTGGGGTTTAGTTAATCGGTAGAAATCGACAACGCAAGTTTAAATATATGGCGGGAAAGGAGATAGCGATGGCTTTCAAAGCGATGGTTTTTGGCGTTCTGCTGTTGGCGGCTTCAAGTAGTGCTACCGGAGCGGCCCAGGATCCGCTTGTAGCGACGTATTCGATTGTCGCGTGGGATAGCGTGACCGGTGAGTTTGGCGCGGCAGTGCAGTCGCACTATTTCAGGGTGGCAGATGTCATTTGGGCGGAGCCAGGAGTTGGGGCGGTGGCGACGCAGTCGTTCGTTGATTTTTCTTACGGACCATTAGGCTTGGCGATGATGCGAAACGGCAAGCCGGCGCCGAAAGCGCTTGAAGGGCTACTGGCGAGTGATTCGACCAATCAGGCGCGACAGGTGGCGATGATCGATCGGTTTGGTCGAGTTGCAGCGTACACCGGGCCGAGTTGTATCGACGCGGCAGGGCATCGCATCGGGATAGGGTATTCCTGCCAAGCGAACTTGATGCTCAAGAATACGGTCTGGGATGCAATGGCAAAGGCGTTCGAGGGGACACGTGGTCCTTTAGCTGAGCGTATGATGGCGGCGCTGGAAGCGGCGCAACGTGAGGGGGGAGATATACGAGGGATGCAGTCGGCGGCCATTTTGGTCGTTACCGGGAAACCGACCGGTCAAGTTTGGAAGGACAGGCTGATCGATTTGCGTGTGGATGATAGCCCGGAGCCGCTGAGAGAGCTAAGGCGTCTTCTGGATCTGCACAAGGCATATCGGTTCGTTGACAAAGGAGACGAACTGGTGACTGAGGGGAAGATTGATGAGGCTGAAGTCGCCTATGCCGAGGCTGCGAAGCTTGCGCCTGGAAACAACGAAATCCTCTTCTGGGAGGCGATGACATTGGTCCAGAATGGACGGACGGAGAAAGCGCTTCCGATTCTCAAGGCAGTCTTCAAGGCGGAGCCGATCTGGAAAGAATTGGTGCCGCGATTGGTCAAACCGGGGTTATTGCAGAACGATCCAAAACTGATTGAACTTATCCTGAAGCTATGAACACGCAAAAAGAGAGCGTGCGCTTCAGATGAAGAGCACGCTCTCTCGTATTGGGTACTGATCCAATCTACTTGAAAACGATGGGGAGGCTGAGCGTGTCCTGTCCTCGCTCAACAATTACTGTCGTGCTGTCGCCTTTGCTGAATTTGGTGAGAGCATTCATATAGGCAGACATATCATCAATCACCAGTGTGCCAAGACGAATGATAACATCGCCTTTGAGAATCCCCGCGCGTTCGGCCGGTCGGTCAGGGGAGACGCCATCGACTTTCACCCCCTTCACCTGCGCGATGTAATCCGGCATGATACCAAGAGTCACTTTGAAGGCGGCGCGCTGGCGTCCCTCGTCAGGGTCTTTGGTTTTCTGGAAGGTGAGCCGTGTGGTCAATGAATCAAAATGCCAGGTGATGTCGGAGACGAGTGAGACAACTTTGAAGATGCCTTCCTGGTCGATCTTGTCCGGCGTGTCGCTCGGCTTATGATAATCGACGTGGGCGCCGGTGAAGAAATGGAGCACAGGAATATTGTTATTGTAGAAGGCGGTGTGGTCTGACGGGCCGGTTCCGGGCTCACGGAAGGCCATTTTCAGGCTGTCGCGCTTCAGGTCTTTGAAGTAATTCGTGAACTCAGTGCAGGTGCCAGTGCCAAAGACCGCCAGGCCATTCTCCTGTTCTTTCAGCCGCCCGATCATATCCATATTGAGCATCATGCGGGTTTTGGTCAGGTCGACAGTCGCGTTTTTGGCGTAGTACGAGGACCCAAGTATACCCGCTTCTTCGCCGGAATAAGCTGAGAAAAGAATAGAGTAGTGCAAATGATCTTTGCGTGACGCGAAGTAGCTGGCCAGTTCCAGAAGACCGGCGGTGCCGGAGGCGTTGTCATCGGCACCGTAGTGAATCTTCTTTTCTTTCTCGGTGTAACGGGAGGCTTCGGTCCCCCAGCCGAGATGGTCAAAATGCGCGCCGATGACGACAGTTGTGTCGCTGGCGGCCGGGAGATAGCCCAGGACATTGTAGCCGGTGTCTTTGATCGGGGTCAGTTCGACCTCGCCGGTGATGCCGGTGAACTTGGGCTCATCAAGCGGTTGGCCGAGGCGCTGGAGGGCGGCGTGGCGGATATGCATGATCGGAATATCTTTAGGAGTGATGTGAGTCATCCCCATTGAACGGAGAGAGTCATCTTCACCAGAGGGGGTGATGAAGAAGATAGCCGCGGCCTTGCGGTTAACGGCAGTCAGAATCTTGTCGGTGAGACTGCTATACTTGCTGAAGTCGATATGCGGATTGACTGAATCAGGCGGAGAGAACCTCTTGATGAGGACGGCCTTGCCTTCGACATTAAGGCCCGCATAGTCGTTGTAGACACTGTCTTCGGTGACGATGCCAAATCCGACCGGTACGACCTCATCAAATGAAAACGGCTTACTTGCGGAATTGGAGACCGGCGTCCATTCTTCGATCAGCTTGAGTTGAGCTTTGTTGACCAACAGGCTGTTCTTTGGTCCCTGGCTGATTCGCTTGACGAACTCAAAAGGCTGGAGGTAACCATCGGTTCCTTTTGGTTCGAGGCCGGCCGCTTTGAATTGCGCGGCGATATATTGAGCGGCTTTCCATTCACCGGGTTCGCCGATCTCGCGGCCTTCGAGAGAGTCGGAGGCCAGGATTTCTATGTGTGTCTGGATTGACTGTGGGGTGATCTTGTAAGAACCAGTGCCGGCGGCAATTGCGAATGATGCCACCAGCGGTGTCAGGATCCAGAGGCGGTTGACCTTCATTGACATACTTCTCCTTATACACGCCAAATATCGTTCGCCGAATATAGGCGTGGGAAATCGGCTTGTCAGCCGGTTTTTGGTCTCGAAAGGTCCAAAATAGATTGCTTTCGGTGGACCCATACCTATATTGGGGGCCAAGTTAACAAGAAGGATCTGTTTGAGTATGGCTGATAAATTTTGTCCTCAGTGCGGCGCACAGGTAGTAGGGGGCGCCAAGTTCTGTTCCGAGTGTGGTACGCCTGTCGGGGCCGGTGTTTCCAAACCGGGAGGCAAAAAAGAGGCTCCCAAAAGCAGCATGCGGGACTTGATGATCGTGGTAGGTGTACTGGCGGTGGTAGCAGTCGGGTACTTTCTTATTGCGGAGAAGCCGGAGACGCCGCAGCGGCCGCCACAAGAGCAACAGCCACCACGGCAGTCGCTGGGTATGCAGTACATTGACCCGCACGCGGATGACAACCTGTCTATGGCGATGCTGGACTCGCTTCCGAAGGATTACCAGTCGCTGATCCAGACAGCCTATCATTATCATGATATGGCGAGTCAGTCACGGAATACACAGCAGTTCGCGATAGCCGCCGAGATATATAAGCGCGCCCTGGCGATAGATTCATCGGACGCGAATGTACGCGTCGATTACGGCGCGGTGTTGCATGGAATGGGGCTTCCACAACGGTCGGTGGAGGAGTTTGGGAAGGTGCTGAAGACCAATCCGCGTCATGGGATCGCTAATTTCAATATGGGGATAGTGCATCACGATATCGGGAATGCGGACTCGGCCAAGATCTATTTCAAGCGCTATCTCGAGTACGAGCCGAATGGACCGGCGGCACAGTCGGCACAGGCGTTTCTCAAAGAACTTGGCGGCTGATCGCAATTCGCTGAGTATTCGATTTTTGCATTGAATCGGGAGAGAGATTGATATTTCTTTCCCGTATGACTCCGCACATCATCCAGAACAAATTGATCGGTCCGTTAGTGGATCTGGTGTTTCCGGTGCTCTGTTTGGGGTGTGGTGGGCAGACCGATTCGCCGATCTCGGTATGCGATCGATGTCTTTCGGGGATCGACCGGTACACCGAACCATTCTGCCTCACCTGCAAGCGGCAATTGTTTGACCGGCCAGATTGCCCCGACTGCGGTCGGGATTCTTGGCTACTTTATCCATTCGGCAACTATATAGACCCGCTCAAAGAGATTATCATTTCCTTCAAGTTCCGGTCGCTTACCGGGGCATGCGATTTCGCGGTTGACGCACTATGTGAGCAGTTCGCGGAGCGGATATTCGCCCTTGAACCGACCTACCTGGTTCCGATACCGCTTCATCCGCTGAGACAGATGACCCGCGGATACAATCAGGCGGAGATATTGGCGGAACGCATAGGTGAGAGACTGCAGATGCCGGTGGCAGATGATTTCATTGTGAGGAAGAAACATCGGCGGGAACAGGCGCGACTGTCCGAACATGACAGACCGGCCAACGTGAAAGGTGTGTTCGAAGCGATGGCCGACGCCGACCCCGGTGAGCGGGTTATTCTGGTAGATGATGTCGTTACATCAGGCGCGACCGTAACGGAGGCCCGTCGCGTACTGATAGAGGCAGGGTTTGAGGTTCCGGGGTGCATTTCGATAGCGCATGGACAGTGATCCGACATGTATGAGATAGCGATCAACGATTTCCTGCAGTATCTCCGACTTGAACGCGGAGTTTCGGCGAACACGCTAATGGCGTACCGTCGGGATCTGATCGGATTTGGCAAGGAGACAAAGACAACCGATCCCAAAGCGGTGACCTCGGCCTCGATAACCGGATATTTCAGCAAATTGAACGCGAAGGGGTCGCGACCGGCGACACTGGCGCGGAAGATATCCTCGCTCAAGCAGTTCTTTGATTATCTCCGCGAACGGAATGTGGTCGCGGAGAATCCTGCGCAGGTTTACAGCGCGCCAAAGATCGCGCGGTATCATCCGGATTACCTGTCGCCGCGAGAAATAGAGAGCATCATCAACGCGATCGATGTTTCATCGGAGGCGGGGAAACGTGACCGGGCGATGATCGAACTTCTGTACGGTTGCGGGCTCAGGTTGTCTGAACTGCAGAGCTTGCATATCGAGGATGTAGAGTTTGAGGCGGGGTTTGTTCGGGTAATGGGGAAGGGGAGCAAGCAGAGGCTGGTCCCGCTTGGGGATTACGCGAAAGAGGCGGTTCTGGCCTATCTGGGCGCCTCTGAAGCCGGCAAAGGGGTCAGCCGTCCGCGGACCATCATCCTGAGCCGATACGGGAAACCCTGTTCCCGGGTGGGGTTATGGAAGATCATCAAGCAGATGGTCAAAAAAGCCGGGATAGTCAAACAGGTAACTCCCCATACTTTCCGCCATTCCTTTGCGACACATCTAATTGAGGGGGGCGCGGACCTTCGGGTAGTGCAAGAAATGCTCGGACATGCCGATATATCTACGACAGAGATATATACCAGGCTGGACCGTGACTACATCATCGCCGAACACAGAAAATATCACCCTCGAGAACTGGCTGGTACCCGAACCTCGGGCGCCAAAAAGTAGCCAGGTACTTCATTTTGCCGTTCGGCAGACCGGGCTAAGCCTTGATTTTCATCTCCAGCAGTTCTTCCGAACAAACCAGATATCGTTCCACTATTTCACCCATTTTGACACGCTTACCGAGATCTCGCGCCACTTCCAATTGACCGCCATCATGATCGGGGGGAAAGGGGATTTCTATGAAGAAGTCCAATTGGTCCACTCGATCAAGCAGAATGTGTTTTTGTCGATTGTTCCGGTGATCCTCTTTCATCCTGATCCCGAGGTCAGCTCAGTGGTGGCGGCGTTTGAGAATGGCGCGGAAGAGTTCATTCACGGCGAGTGGATAGACCGCCTGGTCGAAGTCAGAATCCGTCGCGTGATAGAGCGGAGCCGTCGAGATATCGCGGTGAATCCATCGACACAGCTTCCGGGGACAGCGATCATCGAGCGTGAGATACGGCACCATCTAGATATGCGGACGACCTTTGCGCTCTGCTATGCTGATCTGGATAATTTCAAAGCCTACAACGATTACTACGGTTACCACAATGGCGACAAAGTGGTGAAGCTGACGGCCAAGATACTTCGCGATGTGGTCTTTGATATCTGCCGCGAGGGATTTGTCGGGCATATCGCGGGAGATGATTTTGTGTTCATCATCCCGAACGATCTGGTGGATACAGCCTGCCAGTGGATAATCCGGACATTTGATTCAGTCATCCCGTACCGGTATGAAGAGGTCGACCGAGAGCGCGGGTGGATCTCAACCTTGAATCGCCGAGGTCAAAAAGAAGATTTCCCTCTGTTGACGATATCCATCGCGGTGATCGTGAACACGCACGGGCAGTTTCAGCACTTGGGCGAGCTCTCGAAAATGCTGGCCGATCTGAAGAAGGCGACGAAGCAGCGCCCGGGTTCGAACTACCTCGTTGAGCGAAGACAGAAGTACTAGAAAATCACTGATAGAAAGTTTGAGATCGAAAAAGGGAACTGCGAATACGCAGTTCCCTTTGGCATAAGATCACATCTGGTAGACTTGCTACTATACAGATTTCTGTTTGCTGCCGCCCATTGCCATCCGATAGAGGAAGACCGCCAGCGCGGCATAGAGAATGATTGACAGAATTGGTCCGAAGCTCGTGGTCAAGGATGTCCCTTGATCGGCATGGGCATTAAAGTACTCACCATACCAGGACCATCCGCCAACAAGGAACGCGAGCAGAACTCCAATCAGCGAATCGCCCGCGACAAGGCCCGATGCAAAGAGGGTTCCGCGCATCGTTTTGGCTTCGACTTCTTCCGGTTTGCTCCGCTTGTTGACGATCCACGCGACCAATCCACCAACCATAATGGGAGTGGAGAGTGACGGCGGCAGGTAAAGACCGATCGCGAACGGCAGTGCGCCATGGCCGAGTAATTCGACGCAGATCGCGATCATCCCGCCGACAATTATCGGGAGCCAAGGAAGATTCTGATTCATGATGCCGGAGACGACCGTCGCCATGACGTTGGCCTGCGGGGCCATCATCGGAGCGCGACCGGGGACTTCGCCTTCGACGAAGCCGAACGTCTCGCGCAGGAAGAAGAGCATGGCGCCAATGACAAGCGCTGGAGCGGCCATGCCAATGAGGGTAGTGAGCTGCATCCGGATGGGCGTACCGCCCAACAGGAAGCCGGTTTTGAGATCCTGAGAGATATCGCCCGACATACAGACGGCGATACAGACGATAGTGCCGACCATCATGGCGGCGACCATGCCGTTGATACCGGTATGGCCAAGCCAGACCAGAAGTAGGCTAGTAATGAGCAGAGTCGCTATAGTCATACCCGAGACCGGGTTGGAGGATGAACCGACCAGACCGACGATTCGGGCGGCGACCACTACGAAGAAGAATCCAAAAATAACTGCCGCAACAATACCGACCCACGGAAGGCCTGTGTTCGGGATAAGCGCGATACCGGCAATGACCGCAAGAATGCCGAGGAGGACCCACTGCATAGGGAGGTCGTAATTGACGCGGTCTTTACTCGCTTCGCCCTTTTTGCCGGTGAGGGAGCGGAAGCCTTCTCTGAACGAGGTGATAATGATGGGCATTGATTTGCTGAGCGAAATGAATCCGCCCATGGTCACCGCGCCGACACCGATATATTTAATGTAGAAATTGCGAAGTTCTCCGGCGCTCATATCGCCAAGGGGAGTTGTGCCGGGAGGGACGATCAGGGTACTCGAGTGCGACCCGATAAACGAGAGGAGCGGGCCGATTCCCATATAGCCAAGGACCGCGCCAGAGAGCATCATGGCCGCGATACGTGGGCCAATAATATAGCCGACAGCCGCGAGCGCGGGTGTTGCCTCAATCCCTAGTTGGCCGCCTTTGAGGATGCCGCCGAAGTAGTGATTGACTGTCTCTGACCAGGTTTTGACGCCGGACATCAGGATTTTGTACGCCGCGCCGATGCCGATGCCGAGGAAGACCAGTTTGGCACGACTTCCACCCTGGTCACCGGCGACGATGATCTCGGCGCAAGCCGTACCTTCAGGATAGGCCAGTTTGCCATGCTCGGTCTCGACCAGATAGCGGCGCAGAGGGATCATGAGCAGTACGCCGAGCGTTCCGCCCAAAAGCGCGAGGAGAATTATCTGCCACTGTGCGATCTGGAAAGTGTAGCCCTGCGCCTTAAGTTGCGCTGAGGCTGACCAAATGAAGAAAGCCGGAACGGTGAAGATAACGCCCGCGGCCAAAGACTCACCGGCGGAGCCCATCCCCTGGACGATGTTGTTTTCCAGAACTGTCGCACGTTTGCGGAACATGCGAAGGATGGCCATCGAGACAACCGCCGCCGGGATTGAGGCAGACACGGTCATACCTACTTTGAGGCCGAGATAGGCGTTGGCGAGGCCGAAAACGAGGGCCAAGATAATACCGAGGATAATGGCTCGCCCGGTAACCTCGGCGGGGGATTCCGATGCCGGCACAAAGGGAGAATGCTTTGCTGGTGCCGCGTCAGCCTTTTTCGCTGTTTGCATTAAACCTCCAAAGGCAGCTCACAACCTGTCCATTCGGGTGCAAGATTACCGGAAAGGGTTTACAAGTCAAGCATTTAGTCCTGTGGCGCCGCGTGTGAACGGTGGGGAGAAGGTTGTTCTCAGTTATTAAGGACCTGACTTGACGATGTTCGCAGAACCTGCGCCGACTGACAGAACCCAAACATGAGATTTACGGAATATTATGTTTTTTCGCGGAGTGCGGAGCGTATAATCAGCGGCGGATGTACGATGACCGGCTCGGATTGTCTCTGTTATGCGGAACTTGCGTGTGACAGTGACGGTTAGGTCATAAAACATCTTGACATAACGAACGGCGGTACGTTATGTTGAAGTCAGAGGGACGACAGGTATTTGCTCATCAGTTTTTGCTCGCTTTCACGATTGCATTTCCGACAACCGCCAAACAATTAACATCGCCGATTCATATTGCGAATAGAAAACGGCTGCGTGGCGCATAGGATTGTGCCCTGTCACGACAGCCAGATCGTGAACCATAGCTAAACCCTTAGGGGGTGAGCCTTGATGAAACGCACATGGACAGTAACAGTTATCGTCGCTCTTCTCGCCTTCCCGCTGGTCGCGTATTCCGCCGGTGAACGGCTGAATGTCGGAAAAGCGGAAATTGGTGAAGAGAATACGGTGACCGTCCCTCTTGAGGTGACCAACCAGGATGATCTGGTCGGGATCGATATCGCCCTCAAGTATTCGGAAGGTGTGACGCTCAAAGAGGTTCGATTCGAGAATGCTCGTATCGACTACTTTGATCTGAAGGCCACGATGCTTGATGCCGAGAAGCGGCAGATCGTGATCATGGCGGTTCCTCAGACTTCGATGACGAAAAAGCCGGCGCTGTCGGCCGGAACGGGCCCGGTTGCATACCTGGTCTTTGAGCGGAACGATGCCTCGGTCAAGGAGATCGAGTTTGAGCCGTTCGTCATGGAAGATCCACATCACTCGAATTTCTTCGTGTACGGTAACATCGCTACCGGACAGTACGAACAGTGGCGCGAGGATCCGGTGATCGAAGAGACACGTGTCTCTCTGAGCGCCGCGTCCGGCAGTATGCCGAACTCCTTCGCGCTGAAGCAGAACTACCCGAATCCGTTCAACCCGTCGACCGAGATCTCCTTCGATCTGCCGAAAGCTTCGGCGGTCGAGCTTCGCATTTACAATGTGATCGGGCAGGAGGTCCGGACCCTGGCGAATGGCGCCATGGAAGCCGGTCAGCACAAGATCGTGTGGGACGGCCGCGACGAGGGTGGATCCTCGGTTGCCAGCGGAGTCTACTTCTATCGGTTGACGGCGGGGAGCTACACTGATACCAAGAAGATGATGCTTCTGAAGTGATCGTGCAGCATGCTGCGCGATGATCAGTTCGCGTAAAATAAAGTGTTTAGCCCGTTCGGACGGTCACTCCGGACGGGCTTTTCGTTGGCGCGAAATCGCATGATTTAACGAGAACAAGCGGGGCATTCGCATCTCCTGCGCTCGAAAGGGCAATTCTAAAGCGGCGTCACACAGCTAACCTATGGTATTGCAATGCAATAGCGGTTTAGCACAAGGCTGGCACACGAATTGATTATATTTAGATTAAGCAGACCGACCGTCATCGGAAAGCAGCCATACAGTTTTTCGATGCCTGGCCTTTTCGGTTCTGAACAGAATTTCTTGGCGGTTATGCTGTTTAGACCTGCATCGGTTTGTTGAGTGAGGAAAGAAGGTCCTGACGCGAGTCGGGACCTTGTTTTTTTGCGGAGTCAGGGGAAGTATCAGAATCGAATCGCATCTCTAACTCACGCACAGTCTTGAGGAAAGCCGGCTGGCAAAGCGCTTGACTCTGTTCCACCAAAGTTCTACTATGAGCGGATTCAGAAAGGTATATGGCGCTGAACTGTGTTAGGCTGGCTTAAGAACTTTGCATACGAGTTTCAGGGACTCTTTCTCTTCTCCCTGAGGATGCTCAAGGGGCTGTTTGGCCGGCCATTCTATGTCATGGAGACTCTTGAGCAGATGTATCTGCTCGGCGTGGGTTCTCTCTATCTTGTCGCCTTGACGGGGATGTTCGCTGGGCAGGGATTCGCGCTGGCGTTTTCGAATGAACTTGCGGATTTTGGAGCGAAAAACTACCTCGGGCGCATCATGTCTATCTCCATTATTCGTGAACTTGGCCCGACATTGGCCGGCCTAATCATTGCCGCTCGAGTCTCTTCGGGAATAACCGCCGAGATAGGGGCGATGAAGTCATCCAACCAGCTTGACGCGATGGTGGCATTTGGGATCGACCCGATCAAGAAGATCGCTGTCCCGCGCTTGGTCGCTTTGCTGGTCATGGTACCGGCGTTAACGATCGTCACCGATGTGGTCGCAATTGTCGGAGCGTGGATCATCGCGGTTTACCTGGCGCACATTTCATCGACCCTCTACTGGGCGAATATCTTTGAGCGTTTGGTGTTTGGGAATTTATTTCTGGGGATCGCCAAGCCGATCATCTTCTCCTTCGTAATCGCGTTTATCGCCTGTTATAAGGGGTTTACCTCCGAGGGAGGAACCAAGGGAGTCGGCAAGGCGACGACTGACTCTGTGGTACTGAGCTCGATCACGATCCTATTGGTCAACTTCTTCATCACCAAAGTCATCTATCCCTATCTGAAGGGGTACTTATGATCGAGCTGAATAATGTGAGCTTTTCCTATGGCGATCGACCGATCCTGAAGGATGTGACCTTCAAGATCGATCAATCGGAATCTGTGGTGATCATGGGGCCGTCGGGATCGGGGAAATCCACGGTGCTGCGTCTGATCCTGGGGCTCATTTGCCCGCAAAAGGGTTCTCTACTGATCGACGGCGAGAATATTTGCGTCATGTCCGAGGCGCAGAAACGAGAGGTCCGCAAAGGGATCGGGATGGTGTTCCAGGATGGAGCGCTGTTTGACTCGCTGACGGTTGGCGAAAATGTCGGCTATTATTTGCTTGAGCATACCAAAATGCGATGGGAAGAGATAGAGGCCAAGGTTCGCGAAATGCTCGGATTTGTCGGGCTGGACGCGGATGAGATCATCGACAAACTCCCTGAGCAATTGTCGGGAGGGATGCAACGTCGGGTGGCTATCGGACGGGCATTATTGTCCACCGACCCACGCGTGATGTTGTATGATGAGCCGACCACGGGGCTGGATCCGCAGTCGAGTGAAACCGTCCTTGAGTTGATCAATAAATTGACCGGCCAGCGAAAGATATCTACCATTGTGGTGACGCATGAGATCGCCGACGCGTTTGCGGTGGCCGACCGGTTCATGCTGATCTGGGGAGGAGAACTGGTCTTCGACGGAAATGTTGAAGAATTACGCACGTCATCGGACGAGCGGGTTCGGAGTTTCCTCGAACCATTCAGAACCTCGTTCGCCGGAGTGATGGAACGAAAATTCGTCTGACGCCTGAACATCAGACCAACAGAATAGGGTAGGAGTATGAAGAGATCGATTCGCGTGCCATTTGCCAATCTTAAGGTCGGACTGTTGCT
Organism: uncultured Ignavibacteriales bacterium; assembly: GCA_964397415.1. Classification (GTDB taxonomy): domain Bacteria; phylum Zixibacteria; class MSB-5A5; order GN15; family FEB-12; genus FEB-12. The sequence continues at coordinate 536,692 of CAYNIJ010000001.1, forward strand.
GACCTTCGCGCTTGCCATGGCGCTCTGGGCATCGTTTTCCGGAGGCGGCACTTCGATCTTTCAGGGGAAAGAGGAGTACATAACGTACTTCAAGAATGTTGCCGGTCTGCTGAAGGGTTCTCCTGTTTGGATGGCGGGCGTTGAAGTGGGGAATGTCAAGTCGATCAAATTCGTGAATCTCGACTCACTTCGCCAGATAGAGGTGCGCTTCCGGGTGAGCGGTGATGTTCATTATATGGTGACTGAAGGTACCGAGGTACAGCTCGGGACAATAGGTTTTCTGGGTGACAAGTATATAGAAGTGGTGCCGGGGACTCCGGGAGGACCGGTCATTCCTGCCGGATCGGTGATCCTGCCGCGCGATGTTGGGGAAGCCTCGGCGATGTTCAAGGAGGGGCAGGAGGCGATCCAGGATGTTCGTTCGCTGACCGGCGGTCTGGACACGCTGATGAAGCGGATGAATCGCGGTGAAGGGACTCTGGGGAAGCTGGCGGTTGATTCGGCGTTGTATCTGAACATGACAAAGTTGATGTCGAGCTTGACCCTGCTGGCCAGTGACCTGCAGAAGAATCAAGAGCGAATTGTCAGCTCACTCGAGCGGACCTCAAATTCTGTGTCTGATCTGGCCGACAAAGTTAATCAAGGAGAAGGGACCCTATCGAAGCTGGTCTCTGATCCGGCCCTCTACAATAATCTGGCGGCAACTACCGCCCAGTTGGATACGATCACCATGAAGTTGAACCAAGCGAAGGGGTCGCTGGGGTTGATGGTGAATGATACCGCGATGTATGTCCAGATGGTCGACCTGCTGGCGCGAGTCAATACGTTGGTGACGGATATCCAGAACGACCCTCGCAAGTATTTCAAGTTCTCGGTGTTCTAGGCAGGGGAAAAGTGACTTGTATCCGCGACCGGGTTCCGTATATTGGACCAGTCAGATACATGATTCACTTCACGTAATTCGCCGGGAGGTGCCATGATCAACGGCGGGCTGGCCACGATCTTTGTTTCCGATTTCAGTCGCGCGATAGAATTTTATGTAGAGACCCTGGGGTTGAAACTGGTTTTCCGCTCGGGAGACTTCTGGGCGGAGGTGTCGGCGGGTCCGGGATTAACGATAGGGTTGCATCCTAAGTCGGATTCAGCCGCGACACCGGGGACCAATGGCGCGACGGTGGCCGGTTTTGAGGTACAGGGTGAGATAGAGCAGGTAGTCGCGAAACTCGCGGCACTGGGGGTACGACTCAAGGGGGAGTTGGTCTATGATGAACCGGTCAAGATACAGACGTTTTTTGACCCGGATGGCAATGAACTTTACCTCTTTCAGGTAATGCAGGAACAGGAAATCCAATGAAGACAGCAATCCTCACATTGCTTGTGTTCGCGACTTCGCTTTTCGCGCAGGTAACTGATGCGCCATTGCGGAGCGGACAGGGGAGAAAAGTGCTCCAGCTTACTTGGCTGGTCGGAAGCTGGGAGCGCCAGCAGAAGAACTCGGTTTTGCTGGAGCGCTGGCACATGGTGGATGACACGCTGATGGAAGGCGAGAGTGTGACCATCATGGGGGCGGACACCACCGTCAGCGAGAGAATGCGGATGCTGGCACGCGACAGTTCGATCTACTTCGTGGCGGAAGTACCGCACAATGATTCAGCGATCTATTTCAGACTGGTCGACGTGGACTCCCTGGGATGGAGGTTTGAGAATCCGAAACATGATTTCCCCACAGTCGTCTGCTATAAGCAGGTTTCGGCGGATTCGATGTACGCACGGATCGAAGGGAAGGTCAATGGCGAAACCAAAGGGATCGATTTTCGATTCCGCAGAGTGGAGAGCAAATAGAGATGCCGACACGCGACGTGAAAATACCCCGCGGGTACGACCCAAAAAAGCAGAAGGTAGTCGGTTTGTTCGCCGGTCAGCTTGATGATCAACTGAAGTTGCTGACAGGATCGGTCAAGGATCTGACCGTAGAACAGTTGGAGTGGCAGGATAGACCGGGGATGAATACTATCGGAATGTTACTGGCGCACCTGGCGGTGGTCGATCTCTGGTGGGCAGTGATCGCGCCAAAGGGAATGCAGCCGGAACCGGAGGGGGATATCATCAATATGAAAGTGATCGGTATCCGGATGGACAATGACGGCATGCCGCTGGCCAAGGGGGGGCTGCATCCTGATTCGCTCAAAGGGAAGACCGCGGCGCAGTATCTCGAGATGCTGAACAAGGCCCGAAAGGCCGTGCATAAGGAACTGCGCACCTGGGATGACAGAAAGCTGGCGACCACGTTTATTCGAAAACGGGGAAAGAAGTCGATCAAGATCACGCACACGTGGGTACTTTATCACCTGCTGGAGCATTTCGCCGGGCACTATGGGCAGATCCTGTTGGTGAAGCATTTGATGCGCGATGCCGGGAAGCTGACTTCGCAGCCCGATTGATCTGTTTTTAGTTGCATCGGGCTTCCTATTCTGGTACGTTCGCGTCGGCAATGCAATAGTCCAGCAACAGGGAAGATGACGATGCATGATAATTCGGGCGAGATAAAGGTCCCCGATTTCCAATGGAAATTCGGCACCTGCACAGTGTGCGGCAAGCAATTCCGGCACCTCAAAAAAACGGCGCCAAAGACCTGCTCCAATGGAGACTGCCGATACAAGTTCCAGTACAAAATAGACCGTCACTTGTGGGCGGATTATCAGCCGACGCTGTTTGAGGCTGAGCCGCGGGCTTAGCGGCCAATCAGGTCATTGACTGCATATTCAGGGCCGTTGGCCGCAATGGTCTGTTCGTTTTTGCGATAAGTGGTAATTTCTCCTCACCAACGTGAGGAGTTTTTTTATGCACAAGATCCCCTATTTTATGTGGGCGCTGTTTGGCGTCGTGATGGCCCTTCTGACGAGCAGCTCGCACGCCCAGAGCATTGATTCCGCGACAATTCTGGCGGTCCAGCCGTTTGTCGACGCCTCGAACGCTAAGTGGTGCGAAGCGCACCGGATCGGCGATTCCAAGTTGCTGGCGTCATTGTTCACCGCGGACGGCGCATTATTGGGTCGGGACGGGAAGATATGGAAAGGACCCGCGGCGATTGACAGCCTTTTCTCCAAGATCTTTTCTACATACGGGACGGCTGATATGACGATCACGACGCTTGACCTGTGGGTGATCGATTCGGTGGCGTACGAGTATGGCCGTTATACGCAGAAGCTTCACAAGCCGCCGGATGCTGACACGACCACCGGGACAGGGCTGTACTTTGAGCTTTGGAAGAAGCAGCCGGACGGGAACTGGAAGATCTGGCGGGACGCGGGGATACATCCCGACCGGAAGAAGTAGTTGGTAATCAATCTTGCTTGGGTCCACTTTTCCGTGTTATCTTCCGGCGCACGGAAGGAGCGGATATGTCCAAGCGAGTATTGATGATCCTGGCCGAGGGGTTTGAGGATGTAGAGGCGATCGCGCCAATCGATGTTTTGACCCGGGCGGGGGTGGAGGTGACTATCGCCAGCCTCAGCGCGGGACCGGTCAAGGCGGCCTACGGTACGACCATTGTCCCCCACAAGATGATCGATCAGATCGGTGACGCGTTGTATGACGGCGTGATATTCCCGGGTGGGCGTCGCAACGCGCAGGCTCTGGCGGCTCATCCACGCGTGCGGGAGATCGCGCAGAGACATTATGCCGGAGCGAAGATGATAGCGGCGATATGCGCGGCGCCAAGTCATGTCCTGGCGGAGGCGTGCGACCTACTCAGGGGGAAACGTGCTACCGGGGATCCCAGTTTCAATGAAAAGCTCAAGGCTGGTGGGGCGATCGTTACTGACCAGTTGGTGACGGTCGATGGAACTATTATAACGGGGATGGGGCCAGGGGCGGCGATGCCTTTCGCCCTGCAACTGGCCGAATATCTGGTTGGGCGGCATGTAGCCGATGAGTTCGCCACCAAATGGCGAATCGCCAGGTAGTCAGGCTATTCGTTTAGTCCCAAAATTAACTTGCCGAGGTCTCCGGGGTCTGTTTTCTTCCTCAGGAATATCGCTGTACATTATTGGCAGACATGCCGATATAGTTCAGGAAGATGTCTCTAAACAGATCCAAGGACCAGTATGTCACTACGTGTCTGCATATACGAAGATGAAGCTTTCGATCGGTTCTTCCCGCTGACGCTTTTACGGCCTGTCTATTTGTTGCGGGCCGGGATTCTGCCACTTTTCAAGCGGTCCCTGATGCACTTCCCGGACGCCTCTTTGACTCTTATCGCGCGCGATCAGGTGACCGCAACGATGGCGGATCTGGCGGGCGAGTATCCTCTCAATATAGTCAAGTATGAGGCCGGTTCGGATGTTCTCTTTCTTAATGGGCGCATCCGGTCGTACGGGGATCTGGCGCGGTTAGTCAAAGAAGCGCGCATTTCAACGAGATTCACTTCCGGTGAGGATGTGGTCGCGGTGCTCTTCAAGAAAGAACAACTCGATGCAGTCCCGCCGGTGGCGACGCAGGCAGAATACCTAGAGGCATTCAGCCGCGCGGGCGCGGATATTTCCGACTACGAGACGACCGCAATACTCTACAAAGGATGGTGGGAGTTTGTCGCGGATATCGATTCCGCGATCGCGGATGACGCGGCGTTTTTGAAGAACCACGCGAAGGCGGCGAACAATCCGGTGATCCATCCAGGGGCATTCCTGGTCAAGAAGGATGACATTCAGTTTGGCGCGAATGTAGAGATATTCCCGGGGGCGGTGATCGACGCATCCAAGGGACCGGTGGTGCTGGGCGAGAATGTCAAGGTCGAGTCGCATGCCGCGGTGATCGGTCCATGCTACATCGGGGCGGACTCAATAGTGGTCGCGGGAAAAGTGGTGGCGTCATCGATCGGGCAGACCTGCCGGGTTGGAGGAGAAGTCGAAGAGTCGGTCTTCCAGTCATACGTGAATAAGTTCCATGCGGGGTTTATCGGACATAGTTATGTGGGGTCATGGGTGAATTTCGGCGCGATGACGACCAACTCTGATCTCAAGAACAATTACTCGAATATACGCGTGGCGCAGTGCGGAGAGATGGTCGACACGGGGATGATCAAAGTCGGTTCCTGTATTGGCGATCACACAAAATTCGGCATTGGGACACTCCTGAATACCGGTATCACGATCGGTGTTTGCTGTAATATCTTCGGCGCCGGCCTAACGGCCGATAAGGAAGTCGAATCCTTCCAGTGGGGGAACAGCGGGGCATGGCAGGAGTACCAGTTTGAGAAGGCAATCGAAACAGCCGTGAGATCGACGGCGAGACGCAAGGTGACACTCTCGGATCGTGAAGTTAAACTGCTTGACGATGTTTGTCACCAGAAGATCGACCCCAAGGGGAGTCTGAAGTTTTGAGATAAGCCGCAGGTCAGGTCTCTGTTGACAGTGTCGCCCGTGGCGAGTACTTTTGTGTATAGTAGAAAGTTTCAAGTATGCCTGAACTTCGTAAAGACCCGATCATAGGACGCTGGGTGATCATTTCGACCGAGCGGGGGAAACGTCCGACCTCATTCGCGCCTGTGCCCAAGCGGAGCCAGGAAGTGACGCTCTGTCCGTTCTGTCCGGGGAATGAATCGTTTACTCCACCGGAGATCATGTCCTATCGCCAGCCGCAGACCTCACCTAACCGACCGGGGTGGAAGGTTCGGGTCATCTCAAACAAATTTCCGGCGTTGGTGATCGAGGGAAGTTTGAATCGTGCCGCCAAGGGTCTGTACGACCAGATGAACGGTATCGGCGCGCACGAGGTGATAATTGAGACATCCGACCATGCACGCGACCTGGTCGATCTGAGCGAACATGAGATCCGCGATGTGCTTTGGGCGTTTCGCGAGCGAATGCTTGATCTCATGCGTGACGCACGGTTCAAGTATATCCTAATATTCAAGAATCAGGGAGAAGCGGCGGGAGCATCGCTCGAGCACGCGCACAGCCAACTTATCGCCACACCTATCATCCCGAAGCGGGTTACGGAGGAATTGGATGGCGCACGACAGTATTTCCAGTTCAAGGAACGGTGTATTTTCTGCGACATCATTCGGCAGGAAATGCTGGAATATGAGCGGGTGGTGAGGGATTATGATTCATTCATATCCTTCGAGCCGTTCGCGTCGAGATTCCCGTTCGAGACCTGGATAATCCCCAAAGCGCACCAGTCCAGTTTCTTGGAGATGAGCGACAGCGATTACTTCGCCTTGGCGGCATCGATGAAGGATACGCTGCTACGATTGCGCTTCGCGCTGAATAACCCGGCGTTCAATTTCATTCTGCACACGCGGCCTACGTCAACCGAGTCCCACGAGTATTTCCATTGGCATATCGAGATCATGCCGAAGGTGACGAAGATGGCGGGTTTTGAGTGGGGATCGGGGTTCTATATCAACCCGACCTCGCCCGAAGAAGCGGCGGCATTTTTGCGCGGTATCGATGTTAACGCCCGTCATAGTACGCGCTCTGAGGCAGCGGCGGGTGATGTCTAGACTGCGGATCCTCGAGGTATCACCGGAGGTCGCGCCATTTGCCCGGACCGGCGGTTTGGGGGATGTTCTGGGAGCGTTGCCACGATCCTTGGCAAAGCAGGGGCATGAGGTCAAGGTTTTCCTCCCCAAGTTTGGTTCCATTGACAGCAGTAAGTACGGACTTCGCAAGTTGGATAGAACGCTCAAAGTGCGGGCGTGGGGCGAAGATATTCAATTTGGTCTGGAGACGTTGCACGATAGTCGACAGAAGATCGATCACTACTTCGTGGTGCATGAACCGTATTTCAAGCGGCCATCGTATTATCTGGATCCGGCCACCGGCAAAGATTATCCCGATAATGACGACCGGTTCATTTTCTTCTGTAAAGCGGTGCTGGCGTCGATGTCCGCGCTAAACTGGCGGCCGGATATCATTCATGCACATGACTGGCAGTGCGCGCTCATTCCGGCCTACCTGAAACACCAGTATTCGCACGACAATTGGGTCGGTCAGGCGAAGACAGTACTGACAATTCACAATCTTGGTTATCAGGGGATATTCCCCGCTGAGCGATTCAAACGGCTGGAGTTGCCTGAGAAGTTGTTTTACGCGATGACCGGGCCATTCGAGTTCTTTGGAAAAGTAAATTTCCTTAAGGCGGGATTGATGCTCGCGGACAAATTAACCACGGTGTCACGACAGTATGCCAAAGAGATTCAGTCGACCGAGGAGTACGGGTACGGGCTCGAAGGGGTACTGACCGAGCGAAAGTCTGATCTGTCCGGAATACTGAACGGAGTAGATTACACCGTCTGGTCTCCGACGAGAGACAAGCTGATACCTTTCAAGTATACGACGACAAACTTGACGGGAAAGCGCGAGAATAAAGTGGAGCTTCTACGGCATGCAAAACTTCCTGTGCGGCCATCGGCGCCATTGATCGGGATGATCAGTCGAATGACGGACCAGAAGGGTTGGGATCTGATCGAGCAAGCGGCTGAAGAACTGTTCGCCCTCAATATTCAGATGATAGTACTTGGGACCGGCGACAAAAAGTACGTCGATCTGTTGACCAAGCTGGAAAAGTTGTATCCAGACAAATTGCGGGCATTTATCACCTTCGATGACGCGCTGGCGCACCGGATCGAGGCGGGGTCGGATATCTTCCTGATGCCGTCGCGCTGGGAGCCCTGCGGACTGAATCAACTGTATTCACTCAAATACGGGACAGTCCCGGTGGTCCGCAAAGTTGGCGGCCTCGCGGATACGGTTGTTGATTGGGACGACAAGATTCAATCTGGCACAGGCTTTGTGTTTGAGGAGTACGACGCTGAAGCGATGCTCGCCGCAATAAAGCGGGCAATCGAGCTGTTCCCCCATAAACGAGCCTGGACAAAACTGGTCAAGGCGGGTATGTCGCAGGATTTTTCCTGGGAATCATCGGCGAATGAGTATGGCAGACTTTTTGAAGCACTTGCCGTCAAGTGAACCATTAATCTTTCAAACAGTAGAATTGTAGTGAAACTGACACAACGCGCCCTGTTCATTATCCTCCCGGCGATCGCGATCTTCGGCTATTTCGCTTGGCAGCTCAGTTTCACGCAGGATGACGCGTACATCTCCTATCGCTATGTCGCCAATTTCCTCAATGGTCACGGACTTGTGTTCAATATCGGCGAGCAGGTTGAAGGGTACACCAATTTCTTTTGGGTGATCCTGATGGCGCTGGTCGGGGGAATCGGTATAGACTACATACTTTTTTCGAAATTGCTGGGCGCGCTGTGCGCGGCCGGGTCCATCGTAGTGACCTATTTCATCGCGGAGAGAGTGTTCTCGGGACGATCGGTCTGGTATACCGTGATGTCCGTTCTGTTGGTTGCGGTAAATGGCGCGTTTGCCTACTGGTCGCCGGCGGGGTTAGAAACAGCGGCGTTCGCACTGGCAGTGACGCTTTCCATCTATTGGTATGTGATGGGGAACTGGATGTTGACCGCATCGCTCTGCTGGGCAGTGCTGCTTCGGCCGGAGGGGGCGGTACTTGCCGCGCTCCTGATATTCGCAGAATGGATTTCCGAGCGAAAGGCGCCGCGCTTCAGTTTTCTGGCTGGATTTATCGCGTTCATCCTCTGCTTGCCATTTGTCGGATTCAAGCTGGCTTATTACGGTTCGATCCTCCCCAATCCATTCTACGCCAAGACCGGCATGAACATGACCCAGTTGTCCAATGGCGTAGATTATGTCTGGCTGTTCCTCAAGCATTATGGATTTTTGGGGATCGGGATAGTTGTTGCAGTTCTCTCGTGGCAGAAGTTGACGTCGGAGCTTCGAGCGTTGTTGGTGATTCTGATCGGGTATTTAGCATATATCCTTTTGGTCGGGGGGGATGTCCTCAAGGTGCATCGGTTCTATCTGCCGCTGTTCGGTTTGAATGCCATTGTAGCTGCAACTGCCGTGCATCTCCTGATCGGAAAACTTCAGATAAAGACGCAACAGTTTCTGTTGATAGTACTGTTGATTCCGCTGCTTGGGCTTACCTGGTGGATCCCCCGGCAGTATGTGGAAGACTACAATCGGCATGAGCGGTCGTTTGTCTTCAGAATGGGGACGCTGGCAAGACAGATAGAGGAATCTGACGCGACGCCGTTCTCGGTGGCGACACCAACAATCGGGATATTTGGCTACGAGTTGCTGAATCACCGGGTGATCGATATGCTGGGGTTGGCGGATTCGACGATCGCGCGGTATTCGGATCCACCGATTGAAGGGATGAAAACGACCTGGAAAGAGTCAAAGCATAACTCGACCTATCTGCTCTCCTGCGCGCCAGATTATATTGTGTTCTCAACCGGCATAAAGCCATCGGCGCCGGCCGAACGGGCTCTGGTGCTGTATGATGAATTCCAGCGCTCGTACCGCGCGTTGGTCTGGTGGTTTCAGAACGCGGAGTATTCGCCCCGAGGGATGTTGAATATCGCGTATAAAAAAATGCATGAGGTGGGGAGACCGGAGAAGCCGACGTACCCGGTGGAATTTGCGGAGAAGTTGAATTTGGGATTGGACGCCGGTGCGGATGACCGCCCAGACGATGCTATCAAATACCTGAATGAGGCCGCACGGATCGCAGGGGGCCTGGAGAGAGTACGTTTCACTGAACTCCACTGGTCGCTGGGGCAGGCGTATTTGGTAAAACGGCAGAGCGAACAGGGGATAGCCGTTTTGGAGACGGGGATGGCGATTGATTCGATGACACCGGGGCTACACAGGGATCTTTATACGGTAGCGCGACTGCTCGATGACACGGCCAAGGCGACGTATCATCGGCGCTGGATGGAGCGACTGATCCCGTGGTATCTTCCCCGGCTGGATTCGCTTACCCAGCAACGGCTTGAGCGGTCGCGGACGGGCTCACAGCAGCCTTGAAAGTAAAGAAATCTGCGACGAATCCTGTTGACAAGGTTTGTGGTCAGTATATATTGAAAGCCGCCTGAAGTTTACAGACAGGTGACATAAGCGGGAATAGCTCAGTTGGTAGAGCACCACCTTGCCAAGGTGGCTGTCGCGAGTTCGAGTCTCGTTTCCCGCTCTTTTTTTTCGGGCGCCATAGCCAAGTGGTAAGGCAGAGGTCTGCAAAACCTTTATTCCCCAGTTCGAATCTGGGTGGCGCCTTATCTTTTCATCCCCCTGACAGTTCGATCGACAGACAGCGGAGCCAACTCGACCGCAAACCGTAATATTCCACTGAGCCTGGCGTCCAGCGTTTCCTCAATTGTGAATCTGCGTACAAGGCCTAATAGACTGGCAACCATTGACGCCAAACCGTACCGGTCGGTATATGATTGCAGGAGAGCGAATTAAAAACTTGGATGTACTGGGCATTTCTCGCTTGTGACATTTTCATGATTGCATATATTTGCGCCGAAGGTCTATGCTAAAGTGCTGACGTAGTCAGAAGGAGTCTCTGTTATGGCAATGAAGATCAATGAGGATTGTACGGCATGCGGTCTCTGTTTGCCCGAGTGCCCGACCAACTCGATCTCCGAGGGTGATATCTACGTGATTGACGAGAGCACCTGCAACGAATGCGAAGATCAGGGTGATGGCCCGCACTGTGTGGCGGTCTGTCCAGTCGACGCTATTCATAAAGCCTGATTGCGACCAGGTCGCAACAAAAAGGCCGCTCGTAAGGGCGGCCTTTCTCATTTGGGGGAGATAAAATCACCTATAAAAAAAGAGGGTGCAACTCTGGTAGGGTAGAGGGGGCTAGGAAACTACCCAGGGACAGCAGAGAGACACCCTCGCACATCCGAATATTAGATTTGGTATTGCCAGATTGTCAAGTACTTAATCTATCGGCAAAAGGCGGTACGACTTGAGCGGCGGTGACAACGACCGACATCGCGCGTTCTAATAGCGCACAATCTTTACCGGAATAGTCAAAATGAATGGATTAGCGCCCTCGGACGGGTCGAGGCGCAACCGGAAGCTGGAGAAGTACGTTCCCTTTTTGAGGTCGGGTGAAACGGTGACCTCGAGTTCGGTAGTCTCGCCTTTACCGATCACTTGCTTTGACACTTTGACCGTAAAGAGTGAGTCGGCGCGATCAACGTAGGTTATCCCGAGCTTATTTGCTCGCGGGTTCGAAAGCTTAACTTTCTTACTCTCATGGGCGGGAAGGAAAAAGACTGAGGGTGGGTCGGGACGCACACCTAGCAACCACTGGCCAACATTGCTGACGTAATAGTATTCGAGGACGGGATAGGACGGGTCGGTGGTTGAGATCGTAAATGCCTTGGTGGTGGGGCCGAAGACATTCTTGGTATCGAACTCCAGGCGAATGGAGGTTGAATCTCCCGGGGCGACGAGGGAGTCTTTGATGGTAACTTTGGAGCACTCACACGGAACATTTTTCGTTTTCAGGACGACCGGCTTTGATGACTCATTGACATACGTAAAGGAATGGTAAACCAGAAAATCGACGCCAACCGCGCCAAAGTCAACCGTCCGGCGTCCATCGGTCTGGGCGGCGCTGAGGTTTGAGATGCCGGCTGTCAGCGATAGAAGCGCAATGGCCAGTATTGGTACTACATTCCAGGTTCGTGGATAGCTAATTGTCATTCCTGATCTTCCGTCCAGTTCATTTGTCGATCTCTTTACGAGATCAGTGTCTCAGGAGGTATACTCCTGAATCGGCATATTGGACCATTTCTGCCGTCGGTTATTTGTATGGTCCGATGCCAGTCTTTTCGCGAAAGTTAAGTCCCAATTGTAGGAAATGGAGGTGAAACACGCAAGAAATTCTGTGCGGCACGGGATTCTCCTTTTTTTCGTTGACAGGCCGTGCCGTTGACCGGTAAGATTGCCTGCGATAGTTCACCCATTAACAGTCAGGCAGTTACGTGATTCAATACATGCGGATTTTCTTCGGATTGGCCGTGGCATGTCTTGCCATGCAGTTGTCGCTAACCGGTTGCTCCGAAGAACGGAAGCGCGAAGCAGCGCGGATAGCGGCGGAAATGGAAGCGAAGGAGCGAGGCGAGACTCTTCCTCCGGAGCCGGTTGAACTCGACACCATGGCTCAAGCCGCCCTTGATACAGCCGGCGAAAAGACCCAAGTGGCGCAGAGTACTGACCAACAGCCCGATTCGGCGACTCAAACGGCGGTCGGTTCAAGTCAATCTGAAGTGGAAACAAAGCAGGCCGAGCCATCAAATCGCCTGGCAGTTCCCGTCAGTACCCCGGCATCAATGCCTCCGGTCATTACGGATGGGTGGACTGTTCAGGTCGAGAGCTCACCCCTGCAATCGTATGTTGAGTCACAGGTGCAAGTATTCAAGGATCGCGGTTATGACGCGTATCTGGGGACAGTGACCAAAGAGGACAAGACTTATTACCGGCTTCGCGTAGGCAAATTCATCGACAGGGCGGAAGCAGTCAGGGTCAGCACGGAGATCAATTCCATGTACAATCTGCAGACTTGGGTTGACCGCGCAAGCTGGTAACAACGGTAGTTCATCCAAATAGAAACGGCAGGCGGATAGCCTGCCGTTTTGTTTTGGCGCGTGTTTAGAGTGAATCTAGTGAACTGTTTCTTCCGGTTTCATCTCCGAATTCTTGAGATATGAGTTAAGGAACTGGATCTGCTTTTGGTATTCAGGGATGATGTTGGATCGTTTTCCCGCGCCATGACCCTCGTCGGCCATGATCATAGAGTCGACTATACCGCCATTCTGCTGGATCGCGGCGATGATCTGGCGGGCTTCGCCGATCGGGACACGCGGGTCATTGACGCCATGGATTACAAGTAGCGGCGTTTTGATCAAATGCGCCTTATGGATGGGGGATATCTCTTTGAGGAAGGCTGAATCGGAGAGCGGGCCGTACTCAGCTTCGCGCAGTCCGCGACGGTACGGGGCCGTGTTTTGCAGGAAAGTCACGAAGTTGGAGATGCCGACCGAGCCGATGGCCGCGGAGAAGAGCTCGGGATAATCGGTTATCATGCCATACACGACGTAACCGCCGTAGGAGCCGCCACGAATAGCCATTTTCCCCGGGGCAGTGTAGCCCTGCGCGACGAGCCATTCGGCGGCCGCCTTGTAATCCTGCAATGAATGCTTCCGGTTTTTGTAGTTGTCGAGATTCAAGTACTCCCGACCGTATCCTTCAGAACCGCGGACGTTGGGGAGCATCACGCCGTAGCCGTTCAGCAGCAGAAACTGGATGTTGCGAGTGAAATACGGCTGTGACTGGCCTTCGGGCCCGCCATGCGCCTCGATAACGAAAGGAATAATGGTTCCGGGTTTGTAATCCTTGGGGAGGTAGACAAACGCCGGTATTTGCAGGCCGTCAAAGCTGGCGTAGTGGATCAGCTTTGGCTCCGAGAAGAGCTCTCGGTCAATACCGGCATAGGACGCAAACGTTAGTTGGGTCAACTCACCGGTCTTCGGATTCCACCGCCAGACATCGGTGGTTCGGGTCGGGCCATTAAAGGAGAAGACGATATTGCCATTCTTGTCGAATCCCCCACCAGTGATGATGCCATCGAGCGGGGGAGTTTTCAGGAACTGGCCCGTCTCTACCTCGCGAAGTCTGATACGAACGTAGCCATCCTCATTCACGAGCGCGGCCATATACTTGTAGTCGCGAGAGAAAGAGAGCGAGGTGATCTCCCAGCGCGGGTCGATCCAGCCATCGTCGATGAACTCCACTCCCGGTTTGCCTAGTTTCAATTTGGCGACCCGACTGATGCCATCCTTGTTGTCGTTGGAGAGCCAATAGATGGTTTGGTTGTCCGGCATCAGTGTGGCGGACTGATAGAGGACATTCCCGCTGTCGCTATTCAGTTTTTGGATCTTGCCGGTGCCGAGTTCAAAGAGATAGAGGTCGTTGGCGACATTCGAGCGGAGATTGGTGATGATCATGCGGCTGCCGTCCTGCGACAGGTCAGTGATCCAATTGTAGCCGCGAATGCCACCGGTGGTATCGCCGAAGATCTTCTGAGAGGCTCCGGTAGTGATATCCATCTTGTATATGAAGAAGTCTTTGCCGTTTTCTTCGGTGGAATTGAAGTAGATGGATTTGTCATCGTTGGCCCAGGCAACTGAGCCGTAGCGGGCTTTAGGATTGTTGGTCAAGGTCACCAAACGTCCTGTTTCAGTATCCATGAGGAAGAGCTGTGACTGCTCAGAACCGCCGATGGAAGCGCCAACGATCCCCATGTCTCCGCCCCAGGATAGGGAGAAGAAGTCAACACCATCCTCGAAGGTTGTAAGCTGGTACGGCCAGCCGCGGTCGGTCAGGCGATAGATCTGGGAAGCGCCGGACGCGGAGGAGGTGAAAAAGACGCTACTACCGTCCCAGCTGGTGGCGGAGAAGGAATTGGCGCCTATCTGCAGGAAAGTGGCGATATCCGGAACGTAGGAACCTTTATTCAGCAGGGACTGCTCTTTCCCCTTGGGCTGTGAAATGGCGCACGAGACGGAAATGGCCAGCAGCAAGACAGCGCAGACGATGGACCGAAGCTTCACTCAAACCTCCTTATGACGATGAGCATGGCGTACCGAAGAATCATATAGATCGAATATATAGACGGATAAAGGGGGACAGGCAACTGCAAAAAAAAGAGCCGGATTCTATCCGGCTCCACTTGTGATGGTAAGAAAGGTAATTTCAGACGGCTACAGAGGCGAGACGTCCCGCGGCCCGCTGTTCTTCCTCAAAGACGACCCTGCGGTAGAAATCGCAGGAATGACACGATCGACCGTAGCAAGGGGAATTAGCGGCCTTGGCGACCATCCAACAGGCCCGTCCGGCCCCGCGTCCGTCGTTAGTGCCGTCAAGCTTTAAGCATGTCGAAACCGGACACTCCGAGTGTCCGTCGGCCAGGAGGCCGCCTTTCTCATATCCACAGTTTTTGAACTGCCAGCAGTTCAGTTTTCGCATCGCACCTGTCCCGGTTATTGTTCGTTCTGGACCACCCGGAGGACGGCGGAGTAGGCACGATCCTGCTCGAGCCGCGACAGTTGCTCCTGGGTAGCCGTTTCTTTGAATTTGTCGTAGCTCTTCTTGACGTTCTTCAGGTCATCGTCCCCGAAGTAGCAGAGCATGAGATATTGATAGATCACCGGATCGTTCGGGTCTTCAGATCGGGCATCCTTGAGATGCTTGATTGCTTGTTTATAGTTTCCCTGGGCGAAGCGGGCCTCACCGAGACCAAAGTGGGCTCGGGCCGAGCGTTTGTCAACTTTGAGGACAGCTTCGTAATCCGCGATCGCCGCAATCTCTTCCTGACGAGCCATATGCAGTCCGGCGCGTCCCAGGAGCGCGGGGACTGAGTTGGGCATCATCTTCACCGCGTTATTGAACGCGGTCATTGAAGTGCCGTACTCGCCGTTGATGCGGAAGATCTCAGCGGCACGAAGGTAATCATCGTGGGCGTCGGTGCGACGGGATGCCAGCGTATAGGCTTCCGCGCGGCTCAGATACGCCGCGGTATAGTTCGGGTGGGTCTCAAGAATAGACGAGAGTGCGGCGATGGCGCCATCGACATTGCCGGAGCGCAAGGTACCGACCGCCAGATTGTACTGGCCTTCAAGAGAGATTACAGCAACGTTGTCGGTCGGGGTAAGAGCGACCTCAAGCGTGACTATTGCGTCAGAAGGGACATTGACCGTTCCAGAGGCAGTCTGGTATCCTTCTTTGGAAACAGTATATGAGCGCTGACCTGAAGCAATGCGGTTAAAGGTGAGATTTCCGGCCCCAATTACTGTGCCATCGATCGTCAACCGCGCTCCATCGACATTTGCCGCGAGCGCGACCTTACCGAAATCGGATTTCTTCGCTGTACTGCCCGGCTGGATCGGTCGCTGGAGATTTTCATTGTGAGGAACGGCGGCCGGTCTACTGTCGTCGTAAGCCTGATTGTAGTCTTGCGGTTGGTCAGGACTGACAGAGGGGAGATTCTCAACAGACGCAAGTTCGCCGGGGAACAGAGTCATGGTGGTCAGGTCGCCCGCGGTGACTGTCGCATAGTCAACTTTGATGGTCTGCCCATTGACCACGTATTCGACTCGATGCGTACCGGGGTTAAGACCGCTGACGCGGAAAAATCCTTCACCGTTGGCGGTGGCGGATTTGCCGCTTTCGGGGAGACGGATGGTAGCGCCTTCGATGAAGGGCTGATGATTCTCGTCCAGAGCGACGCCGACGATCTCACCTTGCCCATTGTGAGTATCGCGAACCAACATTGGGACGAAGATCGCCAGGAGCACGAGGAACGCCGCGCCCGCGACTATGCCGTAGGTCTTGGTATCCAGCCGCTTTTTGCGGAGGAGGTAAGGGCGGTCATTGACGATTATCTCGTCGTTCTCATGCAGATCCACCTCGCCATGGATCTGGATGTAATTCTTCATGAAGTAAGCGAGACCACGTCCCCGTTTGGCCGCGACGGGCTTGTGCAAGTCCGCCGGCTGAGGACCATGAGCGATATGTGCTTTGGGGACCGGGTCGCCTTCGATCTTCCTGAGGGCGGCCTGTTTGTCGGCCTCTGAGAGATACTTCTCTTTGGAGTAGAGCTTCTTCTCGATAGACTCGAGTTCTTTCTCAGACAATCTGCGCAGTTTCTGTGTGTCGCTGACCTCGGCCTGCGCCGGTTTGGCTACCGGTGCAATAGGAATGGGTTGAGTGACTGGCCCGTCATCCTTTTGTCCTTCCAACCATTCCGCGCTAGACTGTACGCCGAGCGTGTCTTTGGCCGGTCGTGCGGTATAGGATCCGGCATCGTCGTCTTTGCTATCGTGCGCTTCGGAAACGGTGAATTCGAGGGCGTCATCATCCTTGGGCGTGGGCTTGAGAGTCACGCCGCAATGTTCACAGAACTCCGTGCTGTCAAACAGGATTTCCGTCTTGCAGTTTGGGCATCGCTTCAAAGGAAAGTCCCCGTGTTTGCTGGTTATCTCTTTTCTGTAATTATCGACCTTCGGGGAGATTTCTTTAAATGTCCGGTTGGGGGCAACCGTCTATGCTGCAAGCGTAAACCGTCAAAATATGCCCTTGACACCCGCGCGAACGGCGTGTTATACTTGCGGTTCAATTTGACGCATATTGGTTCAACACATCCGGTTCGCCCCCGGAGGAGGAAGAGATAGATGCTAAGGCGTATTAAATGCTTGCCTGTATTGCTCTTAGCTGGCTTGGTCGCTATGATGGCGGTTGGCTGTTCTCAGGATGAGGATATTGTCAGTCCGGTATCTACGACTGAACTAACCCTGTCGGCGCTTCGGTTGCCGACTCCGCCGCCTGGCATGATGTACGAATTGTGGGCTGCCGGCTCCGATGACACGGTATCCTTGGGGAAGTTCTCCTACGATCCTGAGGTGCAGAAATTCCTGGACGCGTCCGGGAACGAGCGCGATGCCGTATTCATTTTCAGCGGTGATCTGTTTGATTACAATTCGGTATTTGTGTCGGTCGAAGTGGATCCCGATGACAATTTGGCCAAGCATGGCCCAATCATGCTCATCGACGACGTCAGCGATCCGGCCAATTCACCGTTCCAGTTGGTATTCCCGCTCTCCGATTCATTGTGGGAGGGTTACGCCCGCTTCAATATGGAGGGGGTCTCCGATCGCAATCGAAATGACAATGATGGGAACGGACTCTGGTTCTCTCGATATAGCCAGACGTTTTACACCACCCCGGATACATTCGCGATCTCGATCGCTGAAGATACAGTCTGGGACAGCACGGGAACCGATTCCGTGGAGTTCATAGTCGGAATCGAGGATATCGAAACAACGCTGGTGTCAGTGGAAGCGGACACTGGATTTTGGCGGAACGGAATGATCTGGTTGGGTAATCAGCCGCTGATGCATCACGGGTTGAGCTATCGATTCGTATTGCAGAAGGTGGCGCCGCCGTACCTGGTGGTCAGAAAGACGCCGACGTTCACAACCGGTGTCAGAAATGATCTGATCGATTATTTCACTCAGGATTATAGCGCCCTTCCGGATTACACCCCGTGGGGTTGGAAATACAAGGGTTGGGTAGTGCTGTCACACTACAACTCAGTTCCCATGACCACGCGTTGGAGAATGACTCCGCCGGCGTGGCGATACAAAGCCGCGACATTCAACTGGATCCCCGGTGATACAGGAGTGCTCTTCACTACAGGTACCTTTGCCACTATCGATTCACCGGATGACGCCAATCCTTACAAACTGGATGGGCCGATTCCGCCGTTCCCGGGAGAGGATTTCCTTAACGAGGCCGCCATGCAGGCGGCGTTTGGGATCAGCACGGTTGAATTGATGCCGAATGCTACCGGTAACGTAGGGACTGTGTTCATTTCACTGGAGCCGGAGAATGCGGTTTCCGATACGACGAACTTCCCGCTATTGCTGATGACAGAGCCGTTGCCGAACAGTCGGTCGACTATCACGGCCAACACCGTGCAGGTGGCGATGACGAACCGGTCCGGGACTGTCGACAGTGATCCTCTGGCGCCGGGTTTCCCGCAGATCAGTGTGGCCCTAAAGAGGTACTAATCGGCGTTAGAATAGACTGTTTGGTCTTTGAGAGCCTGTCGATGACAGGCTCTTTTTTTTGGCGCCCAACAGGGAGAAAGTGCGCACAGAGGGGGAAAGGGATGCAAACAATTTGCAGGTGACAGGCGTACTGGTTGGGGCACGGCCAGTTACACGTGGGAGAAACGCGCTATAATTCATTGCATTATCTGACATTGGGGTGTATATTTTATCCACATCTGCCAGCGGCACAGCGCTTGCTTGGTTCCTATCTGTGAGAATGCGTCTACTGTTCCCTTATGTGAATTCTCGCCACGTGTAAATAAGGGAGTGGTGAGCGCTGGTTCGCCAGCCACCTGACGTTAGAGTCGGGCATCCCCCCTCCACCACTCCCTCTTTTTTTTCTTTTTCTCAGTATTACCGCTGTTCGAGCTCCAACCGTAAACCTTTCCGTGAAACTGTCGATACCACATCAAGTATGTGGTTTTTCCCGAGACCAAAATTCCGGTCGACAGGCGGTGGTGACAACGTCCTGCGTACCGGATTTCTCGCCCGACTCGGCAATTTGATCGTGCTGCAGGCGATCTTTGTCTTTGTGGCCATAGCGCTGATCCTCTTTTATCCCGGGCCGTCACGTGAGCACTCCGAAACAAGCGGGCCGATTCACGCTCTGGTACAGGACCTCGGACATCGACTGCTTGAGCAATATTTGAACAGTGTGTCGACCACCGGGGGAACTTCCTCGGGGACGCTTCGAGAGGAGATCCAGTTGAGTGGCGAGGGGATCACCTCAGCCTCACTTTACCTGGTAAGAAGTGATGGAGTGGTGGAGTGTCTGCATTCACAGGCGTCACAGTTGCCGACCGCGGAGAGCTATGAGTTTTCCGAGGGGATCTCAACCATTCGCGAGGGATTGATCCGTCAGGCCGCCGCTGAATCGCCGGGATTCTATCTCACGAATATCGTAAACGATGTGGAAAAGAATATCTACTATCGCCCCCTGGGAACTGACCTGCCAGTAGTCCTGGTGGCGGGAGTGAACCACGATCTGCTTATTTCCAGCAAAACAGATCTTCAGTATGCGTTGTTGCTCCTCTTCCTGGTGACCGTGCTGTTGTCGCTAATGACCATTTATCTCATTTGGAAGCGATTCCGTCAGCCGCTGGTTCATCTGATCAAGAGACTGGAAAAGACCGCCGATGGCGAGCTCTACTACCAGTTAGAGACGGAGGGCGATATTGAACTAAATGTCCTCAGCAGTAGTTTCAATCGCCTGACCAAGACGCTGTGGTCGAATCAGCAAGAGATGAAAACCTACAACAACCGCTTGCGGGAGATCAACGCGTCGCTACTGCAGTCACGCTTGTTCCTGGCGACCCTTATCGACAGTTCGCCGTCTGCCATCGTCGTAACGTCTCGCGACGGCCAGATAATCATATTCAATCGCGAGGCAGCCAAGGTGTTCGGATATTCGTCCGACCAAGCGCTGGGGAAGAATGTGTCCGAGTTGTTCAAACAGCCGGTTGACATGAAGATCGCCGACGAGAGCGAAAAGCCGGGGTTTGAGGCGATCAGTCTGCGGGCCGATGGCTCGGCGTTCCCAGTCTGGGTAACGATGACGCCATCGCGTTCGGATGAAGGAGAGATCTGGGCGTTCGTATATATCATCCACGACATCACCGAGTCGACCAGTTTCCAGGAGATGATGATCCGTCTCGACCGTTATTCCACGCGCGGCGAGATGGCCGGGGATATCGCGCACGAGATAAACAACTATCTTGCGGTGCTATCAGGCAATCTGGAGTTGTTCCCAATCCTCCTGAAGAAGGGGGATCCGGAAAAGATCGAGAAGAAGCTCGAGTTGATGCGCAGCACGGTCGACCGTGTGGCACGATTCGCGGACGGCCTGATGGATACCAATCGGGATGAGGCGACACCCGAACCGACCAGCCTGAACCAGGTGGTTGAGAATGTGCTCGCTTTCCTGAAGCCGCAGAACAAATTCGACTCGGTGGAGTTCAATACGCGACTTTCTTCTGAACTGCCGCTCATCGGCCTGGACCCGGGTCAGGTCCAGCAATTGATGGTCAATCTGGTGAATAATGCCACTGACGCCGCGATCACTCTTGGTGTGAAGCCGCAGATACGGATCACCACTCAATTGGTGAAAGAGGCCGGAAAGTCCTTTGCCCGGGTCGAGGTCGCGGACAATGGCGCGGGTGTGCCCGAAGAGAAGGTCGAAGCGCTCTTCAACCGCCGCTTCACAACAAAGCGCAAGGGGCACGGCATCGGCCTGGTCACATGCAAACGGATCATGGATGCCCACCAGGGGAGTATCAGCTACCACTCAGACTCGGGCGCGGTTTTTACCTGCACATTCCCCTATGAACGAACGGCCGTTGCTGAAGACGTCTCCGGGCCAGCGGGTTCATCTCAGCCGACACCATCTTCTCCTCTGGTTCACGCCTAACTTTATCTTGCCGCGACTGTCGCGCTGTCATACCATATCTTCATGAGTCAGAATCGGGATATTCAGTCTCGACTGGACCAACGCTCCACGGTCGTGATCATTGTCGCACTGGCCGTTGTGGTGTTGATCTTCACCTGGATAAGTACTAGTCAGAGCCGAAAAGACAGCTTCCAACTGCTGGTGCGGCAGGGAGCGGCTTTTACGACGTCGCTCGCGGAGGCATCACGGAACGCTATCGAAGCGGAACGATTCTACGACCGTCTGGTGCAACGTCGGTACGGGGATCTGGTGACAACTTTGCTGGGGAATCGACAGCATACCTCCAATCAGGGATTACACGAGTTTGTACGGGACCACGATCTGCTGGGAGTCTGGCTCTACGAGCGGGATAGCACCGGGACAATCAGGTCTGAAGCCGGTTCTGCCAAGATACAACTGCCAGAGTTCGTGAGGCTGGAGGCGGACACGCTGGCGCTGTCTCAGGTTCCGCAGTTTGTGCAGCTTCTCGATGAACAGGAGGAGCGGGGAGAGATCGCGCTCTACTATATCCAATTGACCGACAGTCTGAATCGCGTCATTATCTTGGCTGTGGACGGTAAGTCTTATCAGGCGGCTCTCGAACAAACGGGGATCGGGTACCTATCGCAGCGCATGGCTCGTGAAGAGGGGGTGGAGTACATAATCTATCAGGCAACAGACGGGATCATCTTCGCGTCCCGCAAGCCAGGCGAATTGCTCGCGATAGAGTCTGATCCGTTCCTGCAAGATGCCCTCAAGTCAGATACGACGTGCAATCGCATATTCGAATTCCAGGGAGAAGATGTACTTGAGCTGGTGCATCCATTCTCGACCGCCGATTATCCTCAAGGAGTGTTTCGGGTTGGACTATCTCTCCGCGGATACTACTCCGTCTCGCGTGGCTTTGATTGGCAGATGATCGTACTCTCGGTTGTCCTGTTCGGGCTGGTGATCACGGCTATTCTATATCTCAACAGTCGGAGAAAACGCCGAGCGATATCTCTGGAATATTCGCAGATAAAGTCACTGACCGATCGAATATTCGAGCAGATGGAGACCGGGGTGGCGGTGATCGGCCGGAATGGAATTGTGCAATTTGCGAACCGTGCGATTGAACGGGCGCTTGGTGGAAGTAATGTGGTAGGGCGGTCATGGGAAGTTGTGGCTGGTGATCCTCGTCTCGCAGGGATAGCCGGTGTCGACCAAACAAAGGGTGAGACAGAGGTTTCTCTCGTGCAAGGGAAAGAGCCGCGCACGCTACTGGTAGCATGGTCGAGAGTTGAATTTGAGGAGCGAAATGATGCCGCCACCGTGCTGGTGGTATATGATGTGACGAAAATCCGGCAGTTCGAGCAGGATGCTTTTCGCCGCGAAAGGCTCTCTGAAATGGGGAATCTTGCGGCGGGGGTGGCGCATGAGATACGGAATCCGCTCAATACCATCTCGATCGCATCGCAACGTCTGGCGACGGAGTTTACTCCAAGTGAACGGCAAGAGGAATTCAAACAGTTCACGCAGTCAATTCGAAATGAAACCAAGCGTCTCAATGACATTATCACTCGGTTTCTCGCGCTTGCTCGTGCAGAAAAGAAGCGGTATCAGCGAGTCGACCTGAAAGAGACTGTTGAGGCCAGTCTTGCACTGGCCGAAGTAGAGGCATCGCGGCTGGGGATATCCATTTCGATAGACGTACCTGCTGAGATCGCAGTGGAAGCCGATCCGGATGCTCTCAAGCAAGTGTTCATCAATTTGTTCAATAATGCCAAGGAAGCTGCCGGTGGAAGACAACTTCAGATACGGATAGCGGCGGAGAGACGTGAGAAGCAGATAGTGATCCGGTTCTCGGATAACGGACCAGGCATCCCGCCAGAGTTGCGCGAGAGGATATTCACGCCGTACTTCACGACCAAAGAGGCGGGGACGGGACTCGGCTTGCCAACCGTTTACAAGATCATTTCAGAAGCCGGGGGAGAGATACGCGTCGACAGCGACTTTGCCGGCGGTGCGCAGTTTGAGATCATCCTTCCTTTATTGCCATAAATCAGAAAGGCGGCCTTGCGGCCGCCTTTGTTCAATCTACAGAAATCGATTCACTCTCAGCCCTTGGCCTTGGCGACCTGAGCCTTGAGCCAATCGGTGCCGACAGATTTCGGACGCGTGATCGGTGTGCCGAGCGCGCGGTTCAGCACGAGCTGCGACAGCATACCCATGGCACGGGAGACGGAGAACAATACGGTGTAGTAATCGAACTCCTTCAAGCCGTAGTACCAGAGCAGCGCGCCGGAAGCGGCGTCGACGTTCGGCCACGGATCCTTCGCCTTACCATGCTCTTTGAGCACTTTCGGGACAATGTTGAACACGCGGTCAACCGTCTGGAAGACCGGATCATTCGGCATATACTTGGCGCCAAACGCGCGGAAGGCGTCGAAGCGCGGGTCGGTGATGCGGAGCACTGCATGTCCGTATCCGGGGACAACCTGGCCGCCGTTCAGAGTCTCCCAGGCATACTTCTCGAGTTCAGGCTCGGTCGGGACGCCTTTGAATTTCTTGATTGTCTCGAGCACCCAGCCGAGGCACTCCTGATTGGCCAAACCGTGCAGAGGGCCCGCTAGGCCATTGAGGCCAGCCGATACCGCATAGTATGGATCGGAGAGAGCGGATCCTACCGTATGGCAGGTGAACGCGGAGACGTTGCCACCTTCGTGATCCGAGTGGAGCACGAGGTAGAGGCGCATCATATCGTAGACTTCGTTGAGATTTGGCTTCTTCTGCCCCTTCTTGACCTTCGGATTGTCAATACCCAGCATGTGGGCATAGTCAGCACCCCAGTCAAGTTTCGCGGACGATTTGATGATCGGTCCTTTTTTGTATTTGATGCGATAGATACCGGCCGCGATCGCGGGGATGGTTCCGAGAATGCGCATGGCGTCATCAAGCGCCGGCTCCCAGTATTCGTTCTTATGCATTCCTTTGGAGTAGCGTTTGCGGAAGACCGACTCATTTTCCATCGCCAGGATAGCGGTGTCCAGCATCGCCATCGGATGCGAGGTTTTCGGCATAGCCTTGAGGACTTTCCAAACATAGTCCGGTACTTTGCCGTTTTTTTTCAATTCCTTCTGGAATCCAGCCAGTTCTTCCTTGGTCGGCATCTCGCCGGTCATCAGCAACCAGAAGATCTCTTCAGGGAGTTTTTCAGTGAGGTCCTTGATCGGAATGCCGCGGATCACAAGACCGGTATCAGGCTCAACGAGCGAGGTGTCGCACACCAAGCCCTTTACGGCGCGCATGCCGCCGATCGCCTGTTCAACCGTCACTTGTGAAATAACGACATCGCGACCTTCCTTCATGACCGCAGCGCGTTCTTCACGCAGCTTCGGAATAAGTTCGGCCATTCTCTGTTTTAAGGTTTTGGCCATCGAAGTACTCCTTTGTTTTATAAGTCGGCGACTGTTTTCTGTACCGGCTCGTGTGTGAATAGTTTCACATTACCGACCAAAGTAGTATTGCTTAGTTTGGTTTGTCAAGCTACGAAGATGGGTAGAATTAGCAATTTTCAATCCGGAAGGAGTTTTCCCGGATTTAGGAGGGACGCGGGGTCGAATACCAGTTTGATCTGCCGCATCGCTGCCAGAGTCGACGGGTCAAACTCGAGGTGAAGGTAGTCACGTTTGGCCAGGCCGATGCCGTGTTCGCCCGTCAGGGTGCCGCCCAGTTCGATGGTCTTTCGCATCAGCGTCAGGACACCATCCTCAATCAGCCGCTGGTCGGCCTCGGAGCCGGTTTGGGAGAGGTAGTTTACATGCAGGTTGCCATCCCCGGCATGGCCAAAGGAATTGATCCTTAAGCGACTGGAGGCATTTATCTGAGCTACAAAGTCAACCAAGACAGGAAATTGGCTGTTCGGAACCGCTACATCCTCGGAGATCCGGAGCGCGGCAGAGGCTTTGATAGCTTTGGAGAGGTTGCGGCGGACATTCCAGAGGGACTCCGCGGCTTCCGGGTCTGCTTCGTCACGCAGATAGCTACATCCGTTACGATGGCAAATCTCACGAATCTGTACGGTTTCTTTGGGAATGTCAGCACCTGTCGTTTCAATCAGGAGAATGGCGGCGACATTATCTAAGCCATCGTTCTTCTCGTACTGATTCGAGCAGGCGGCGGCATCTCCATCAAGGAATTCAAGAACGGTTGGGATGATTCCAGCGGCGGTAATATCTGAGACCGTCTGGGCGGCGGCTTTAGGATCCGGGAAAGCCACGAGAATGGTTGCGCCACGGGTCGGAATCGGGGAGAGGCGGAATGCGATCTCAGTGATTATCGCTAACGTCCCTTCGGAGGCAATCAGGAGCTCTCCCAAACCGGCGAAGCCTGATTGGTCGCCGAGTATGCCAGTTCGAAGTATCGAGCCGTCGGCCAGGACAGCCTCAAGTCCGAGAACATAATCTTTGGTGGTGCCGAATCTTCGGCAACGCAAGCCGCCCGCGCCTTCCGCAACGTTGCCGCCCAGGGTCGATTCAAGATAACTGGCCGGGTCGGGAGGATAGGTGAGGCCGACTTTCGCGGCTTCATCCTGTAGAGTCTTGGTAATCACACCGGGGCCGACAATGGCCGTCTTCTCTGGTTTGGTAATGCGCAGATGGGCAATGAGTTCGGTTGATAACAGTAAACTATTACTTGAGGGGACACAACCGCCCGAGAGTCCGGTCCCCGCACCTCGTGGGATGAGGGGAATAGCATTGGTGCGACAGAAATTCACTGCCGCTTGCACGTCCTCGCGGACACGGGCCATCAGAATCGCCGAAGGCTTTCCGGAGTAGGTGGTAGCATCGGTGAAATACTTTTCGTGAGCGGAATCCGGCTCAATGATGAGTGAGTCGGGGAATGAGAGCTGGGCCCGGAGAGATTCGAAGTTCGTGGTCGTCATCGGTGGCCCACTGGTGTCGAGTTTAGGAGTCTGACTTCGGCTTGGGATCAGACTTGGACGGGGAGGAGTCCGATTTGGACTCGCCTTTCCGCTTGTAGTCGGTGATGTAAAACCCGGTTCCTTTGAAGATGAGCCCAGCGCCGCCGGAGATCAGGCGCTGAGGAGTCTTGCCGCAAGTCGGGCAAACGTCAATCGGGTCTTCAGACATCGCCTGAAACTCTTCGAATTCATGCCCACAATGCGGGCAGCGGTACTGGTAGGTCGGCATATGATAATCTCTTCAAAAATCCTGTTATGGCCACCTAAAGGGTGAGCGGTAGTATCAGACAGATGTAACCATCTGGCAAGGAAAAATGTTCAGGCGGGGAGTCGGGTTCCAGAGGCCGGAGATTAGATCATAGGCCGAGCTTCACGGCGAGGCCGCAGCTCAAAATCACGAATCCGGCCATGGCGTGGGCGAACCGTTCCATGCGCTGGAGCGGGAAAAATCGAACTCCGCGTTGTAGCAGGAGAACCATGCCGAGCATGGTTCCGATAGTCGTCACGCTGAAGACGATCGTCACCAGCCAGAGGCCGAGCGTGCTTTCGTTGGCGGCAGGATACATGAGGATCGGAATGAGCGGTTCGCAGGGGCCGAGAACGAAAATGGCGAACAGGACCCACGGCGTGATGTTGGCTTTCTTGCCTGCTGTCGCGTGAATATGGGAATGGGAGTGAGGGTGCGCATGGAAAGTGCCGTCGTCGTGCGTATGCCGATGTTTTTTGAATGCCTGACGGAATCCCCAGACCATATAGACCAAACCGAACGCTATGAGTGCCCAGCCGGCGAGATCGCCGCGATATGATTCGGCGGATTCCAGGCTGGTGACAGCAAGGCCGAGCGCAATCCCGACAAAACCGAGAATCACACTGCTGAGAACATGGCCAATACCGCACAGGATAGTCACAACGCTGGTCTTCATGGTTGACCATTGTCGCGCCTGTGACATGGCGAGAAAGGGGAGATAGTGGTCGGGGCCGAGGAGTGTATGGATAAAGCCGATCGAGGCTGCGGCGATTATCAGCGCGGTGAGTTCGTTTGTCATGTTGCTCCAACGTATAGTTCAGTTCAGGAAATATGTTGGAAATCCCGGAAGGGTCAAGGCAAAAGCGTGGATATATGAGGCGATGTTGTGATCTCTGCGAGGGTTTGGTCACAAGCTGAAGGAAAGTCAGTATGGGAAGGGTTTCGCCGATGGTAATTCTTGCGCCGACCACTGCCTCCCGGTCGGCGTTAGGCCGCAATTAGCTTTTCGGCTTGGAGTGCGCGGCAAGAATCTCGCGTGAGCGAAGCAGCGCGTCATCGTAGGTCGGCATCATGTTCTCACGACCGATCTGCTGGAGGAGGCCGGAATCATCCATTGCCTTGACCACCGCAGGCTGAGCGCCGGAGACTATAAATGAAGTGCCGGATTTCTTGAAGGAGTGAAAGACATCTTCGATGGTGCGAAGGCCGGTGGAATCAATAACCGGGACCTGACGCATACGGATGATAATCACTTTGGGTGGCTTGCCGATAGCGGTCAGCGATTCTTTGAATTTGTATGCGGCACCAAAAAACATCGGGCCGTTGATCTCGAAGACGCGCGCACCATCGGGAATGGGTGAGAGCGAGAAGTTGGCGACATCATCCATGCCGCCGGTCTCATCCCAATTCTGAGATATGGCGGTGACATTACTGGAATACGACATCGAGCGGAGAAACGCGATGGAGGCGATCACGAGGCCAACTTGCAAGGCGATAGTCAAGTCTATGACAACCGTCAGCGTAAAAGTACTGAGCAAGACGGCGGCGTCGCTTTTGCTCCCTTTGATCTGTGCCAGAAACGTGCGCCATTCGGACATATTGTAGGCGACGACTATCATGATCCCGGCGAGAGCGGCCATGGGAATCATGCCGGCATACTTTCCGAAGGCGAGCATGATGGCGAGTAGAATGAACGCATGGACAATACCAGCGACGGGGGTCCGTCCGCCGTTCTTTACGTTGGTGGCAGTACGGGCAATAGCGCCGGTTGCGGGAATACCGCCAAAGATAGGCGACGCAACATTGGCGACTCCCTGCGCGACCAGTTCCATATTGGAGCGATGTTTGCCGGAGATCATGCCATCGGCGACGACGGCGGAAAGCAATGCTTCAATTCCCGCGAGGAGCGCGATAGTCAATCCGGGCTGAATCAGTTCCTTGATCGTGCTCCAGTTGACCGCCGGCCACGTGGGTGTGGGAAGAGTGTGCGGAATCTCTCCGAAGCGAGCTTGAATTGTTTCCAGCGGGAGGTTGAGCAGAGGCACTGCCGCGGTCGCGGCTATCAGCGCGACGAAGGGACTCGGAATAATGGCGGTGATCTTCGGCCAGAAGACAATCACCAGAATAACGCCGAGTCCGAGAGCGAGGTTAGTCAACTGAGCATCGCCGATATGGGTCAGAATGATGATCCACTTCTCAATGAAGTCGGCGGGGAGATTATTGATGCCGAGTCCCAGGAGGTCGTTCATCTGCGACGAAAAGATGATGACCGCGATCCCGGTCGTGAATCCGACAATGACCGGATGAGGGATGAACTTGATGACCGAGCCGAATTTGGCCAGGCCCATCGCGATGAGGATGACCCCCGCAATGAGAGTTGCGGCCATGAGGCCGTCGATCCCGTACTGTTGGACAATGCCGTAAATAATGACGACAAACGCGCCAGTCGGGCCGCCAATTTGGACTCGGCTTCCGCCGAGGGCGGAGATTATGAATCCCGCGACGATGGCGGTGAAGAGACCTTTCTCTGGAGAAACGCCGGAGGCGATAGCGAACGCGATGGCGAGGGGGAGGGCGACGATCGCGACTATGGTGCCGGCGGCGGCATCGGCGCCAAATTGGCGCATCGTGTACCCTTTGAGAGTATCAAACAGCTTTGGTCTTAGCATCAGGTGCGGTTCCTAAGCAGCCGAAAGTAGACCTGATTTTATTGAGTGTCAAGAATTGAGATAGCAAAAACAAACATAGTTGTTTGCCTATGATCGGCAGATGGTTCTGGCTTGCCGAAATGGTCATTTCTGTCTATGCTACAATGAGAATATGGCTGTCAGATAAGGGGTAATACGAATGAAAGTCTCACTTGGCGCAAAGACGCTTGTTTATCCGACTCCCGCGTGGGTGATCGGGGCATATGATCAACATGGAAAAGCGAATATCATGACGGTGGCGTGGGGCGGAGTCTGCAATTCAAAGCCGCCGCAAGTGACCATTTCTCTGCGCAAGGCGACCTACACGTATAGCTGTATCATGGAGCGGAAAGCGTACACGATCAATCATCTGCCAGAGCAATATGTGGCGGCAGTTGATTATTGCGGGATGGCGTCGGGGCGAACGGCGGACAAATTCAAAGAGGCGGATCTAACGCCAATTGGCTCCGATCTGGTAGACGCGCCATATGTCGCTCAAGCCAATCTGGTGGTGGAGTGCCACTTGAATCAGGCAATCGAAATCGGGCTGCATACGATGTTCATTGGAGATATTGTGGATGTCAAGGCTGATCAGAATGTGCTCGACGCCGCCAATGTGCCTGATCCGATGAAGTTGCTTCCGATCATTTACGCGACGGGGGCCCAGAGATATTTCGGACTGGGGCGCGATTTGGGGAAAGGGTACTCGATCGGGAAGACGGTCAAGCCATCGGCCGACCCGGAGTACTGATTGGCGATATTGATTTTTCTGGCATCGGATTGGCCGATGTTCTTATATTTGTGCTGATGGGGATGGAGTCCCCCGACAACCGCCTTTTCTTGGGCTGATGACTCCTGCGCTGTGAACGTATCGCCAGCAGGAGTTTTGAATGATGAAATTGCTTATGATCGCGGCGGCGGGTCTGGTCGGGACACTTGCCCGGTATGGATTGAGCGGATTGGTCCAGAAGCAGTCTGGCTCGCTCTTTCCGGTCGGGACATTAGTTGTCAATGTCGTCGGATGTCTGCTGTTCGGCATCCTCTGGTCTTGGGCCGAGGACCGGATCACTATTGAGTCTTCTCTTCGCGCGGCGATCTTCATCGGGTTCTTCGGCGCTTTCACCACATTCTCCAGTTTTGCGTATGAGACGGTTGCGATGATGCGTGAGTCGCAGTGGTTTGCCGCAATGGCCAATGTGCTGATCCAGAATATTGTCGGGCTGGCGGGATTGTTTGGCGGTTTGCTCATCGGCAGGAAGCTGGTGTGAGGAGGAAGAGATGGAATTACCAGTACAGTCTGAACTACTTCGGATCTTTGTCGGCGAGTCGGACCGTTGGCACGGGAAGCCATTGTATGAGGCGATCGTGCTGGAGGCCCGCGCCGCCGGTTTGGCCGGGGCGACTGTCACGCGCGGTCTGATGGGATATGGCGCGCACAGCAGGATTCATACGACCAAAGTACTCCGGCTATCGGAAGACCTGCCGATCATTATCGAGATAGCCGACCGTGCCGAACGGATTGAAGCATTCCTCCCAAAACTTGATACGATGATCGTTGAGGGGTTGGTTACGGTAGAGAAAGTGCGAGTGATACTCTACCGCCACGGGGAAGCGCTGGAGTAAAAACGGCCGCTGCATACAGAAGATGCAGCGGCCGTATGAGCCAAAGAGAAAAGAAATTACGGACAAGGCGGAAGCGGCGGTCGCGGAACCGTCGTTAGATACGCTATCAGCAGAGAAAGATCTGAAAGGTCTATCGCTCCAACTGCGTTTACATTGGCCTCACCGACGCACGGCAGAGCCGGTCGTGGAACCACCGTCAAGTAGCTAATGAGCAGAGAAAGATCTGAAAGGTCGGGAGTTTCAGATGGACTCTTGTTCACGTTACCGGTTGTGCCAATACAGCAACCAGGTGGAACGGACTGTCCACCCGTGATCACGAACGCAAGATCAAGCGAAGTCAGGAAGGATGGAGGAGTGCGAATCTCAGTCCAATCGGATCCCGCTCCCTGCCCTTGGTACATGCGAATGGTGCCGGTTGTGGAGCCAGACATTCCGCTGAACGGACCGCCCGGTCTTCCGACGAAATCAATTCGATAAGTAATGTCAAAGAAACTGTCTACCTGCCAATCAGTAGTTGGTAGTCGAGTTAAAGTCGTATGGCCCGGGCTCGGCATACCGAAATTGGTTCCAGCCGTAATTCTCAACAGGTCGAAATCGGGATCACCAGTTATCTGTCCCTGCATTTGCGCGAAATCGGCTGGGAAGCTTTGCACCGCCGCGCCACCCCGAGGTCCCGTGTGTGTCTGGCATTGAAGTTGCATCATCAGGTTTCTCGAGTAGCCGGACATTGCCCCAGTGCCGGTCATCGGCATCTCAAGGAAGATATCGAAGAACTGGATATGGCCGCCAAGCGATCCTCCGGGTGCCTCAAGCATATTAAACATGTTGGTCATGCGAGCAGGGAAATCTACGGTTGAGCCTGGTGGCAGGCCATTCGAGAAGGACATCAGATTGCCGTAGCCATCAATGGGGCATTGTGCGGGGAGTGTTCCGGTAAAAGTCCCATTGTCGGGGGTGACACAGGGGGTGCCGACAACCGGCTGACGATAGGCTGCGTCGTCGTTATACTGTTGCAGCGAACTCTTCCATCCCCATCGTTTACCCATCAATGAGTCGATCGGGTCAAGATTCGCTTTGACCACCAGCCAGTAGATCACCCCAGCAGTCTGTTGGAACCAATCGATCGAGTCGACCAGGATGTCATATTGATACCAGCGTCGATGGTTCGGGTGAATGAAGAAATTGGTTGAAGGATCAAACCATCCCTGGTTGTGCAGGTCCATTGGCGTCTTTACATACAAACTGTAGTCTTTCTCCCACAGTTTTGTCCCCGGATGACTCCACGGGAGAGTGATGCCTGCGGGCACATCGGACCAAATGGAGACCGTGAAAGATGGAATATAAGCGGTGTCATCGTTGAGCCATGAACCCCAGAAGTGGATATCCTTGATCGCACCGGTTTCAGTACACATGAAGTCGTCACCCATTTCGCGTGACGATGTCGCGTAGACATCCCATCCGTTCGAATCGGGGAGCTGCGGATAATGCATTTTAAAGGTGTCGCCTGGATTCCAGAATGGTCCCCCCTGCAATAGATGGAGAGGGAAATCAGTCGTGGAACCGGACATGCCCGCAAACGGCCCACCCGGCGCGCCGATGAAGTCGATGCGGTACGTTATGTCAAAGAAGCTGTTGACGGCCCAATCCAGGGTGGGACGCCTGGCGAGGGTGGTTCGTCCGGGGCTCGGCATACCAAAGCTATTGCCGGCGGTGATCCTCAACAAGTCGAAATCTGGATCGCCCACGATCTGACCCTGCAGTTGCATCAGTTCGGTGACGAATATCTGTGGCGAAGTGCCCGGTGTGCGGGGGGCAGTGTGATATTGGCCGTTGAAAGGGAAGACCATCGTCCGGTTGTACGATGAGAACATGCCAGTCCCAGTGAGGATGAGATTCGCTGACGCGGTGAAATTGACGATCTCACCACCCAGGATTCCTCCGGGAAAAACCCCCATGGGGGTTAGGTTCATGGCGATGATCTCGATCTTGATCTCGGAACCGACCGGAAGACCACTCTGGATGTGAGCTGTGTCCTGGTGGGTGCGATAGGGACAGAGGGCGGGTAGTGTGATGGTTCCGCCGACATCAGGCGCCGCGCAGATGGTGGGAGTAGGCATGGCGGCTGATTGTTCTGGTAAATCGAAGGGAAGAACGAATCCCGATCGATCGGGAGTGGCCGGATTTTCGGTCGCGGAGCTGCTCACGATGCACAACAGTGCGAACAGGAGCGCAATCGGAAAAGGTCGGGCCAATGCAAGGCGATGTCGCATAGGACCTCCGTGTGTTGTTGGACTGCCCGGAATTGCTATGATATGTTGACCAATTCGATTGCGACGCGACTGGAGCTGTCAGCGATAGTATAGGATTCGGATGTGACGAAAAACATAGAGATCGGCGGAGTCGACAACTCCGACCCTAACGTAGCAGATGGCTAATGCGGTGTCAAGCGAAAAAAGGCTATTCTGGTCTACGACCCAAACATTTCCGGTTAGCGTTCGGACTTTTTGCGGCCGAGGATGCCGCCGGTCAGGAAGAGGCCGGCTCCCAGCACAAATCCGAAATTGTACCAGTTGCCGTTGTTGTGGACCTCGTAGACATTGATGCTGTCCATAAAAAGCGACAGGACGAAGGTGATGGGGGAGATCAACCCATGCCAGATGCCGATGAGGAAACCTGCGGTTTTGCCGTTACCGGCGGGGATATCCTCGACCGTGTTCGGGCCGGGGGTGCAGGAGGCAAGAAGAGTCAGAGTAAGTAGGATGACGAAGCAAAGGTTGAGATATCGCATGGTTAATTCCCGTTGAATCCTGTGTGATAAGGGAAAGATAACAGGTTAAGGGGGAGAGGCAAGAGGAAAGCGGATCGGTTTCGGGTCTCGTCTTCGCTCGACCCGATGGCTGGGGTCTTATCCAATATGCAAGCTCATCTATTCATACCCATCTTAAAAGACTTGGCTTCGTCTATTCGACGACAGAAAAGCGACGCAGTTACCATATATTCAAAGGCAATTTGTGCGTCATTGTCGTCGGAAATGCCATGGGACCTTGGGTGTCTTACTCCTTTTAGAAACGCCTTTAATTGTTCCTTGAAACCGATATGCTCATTTCTTTCACTTTGATTGGAGAGATTACTAAACTGCAAGACTGGCTTTTGCTCACTAAAGACCTTGTCGGCCAAAGATGCTCCATCACCAGTTTCTCCAGTAGTTTGACGCAAATGCTCAAAAACAGCCTTTACCGACGTTTCAATTGCTTGAGGATAATGACCATCCACAAAAAGAGGCACGGAAGATTCAAGCACCGCTTTGTGCAAATGGACGCTATAAGCTGCTATAGCGGATCCGACGGGGCCACTCTTGCTTATTGGAGCGGACATATCTTCTGGAACTTCAAAGTCTGGTTCAATCGACTCTATTCTGCCTATGACTTGATTCAAAAGGTCAAGTACAACCCTCATGGATTCGCCTTTGATCTGACAAACGGCTCTCATTGAAACTGACTCGTGCAGAGCATCCCATGGTTGCCCCGTTGCGGGATTCACTAATTGCCAACTCCGGTTGAATCGCAACAAGAACGGTCTGAGTCGGCCCAAAGTGCGGGATAAATGCTCTGATTGCTTCTGCAATTCAACATGATTCGTCACGGGGTATTTAGGCAAGGGGCTACCCAGAGAACTCAAATAAAGTGATTTATGCTCACTGAGATCATCATAGAACGTCACAACTTCCGAAAGGAGTTGGCTAGCTTTCATAATTGGTAAATACAACTGAAGGGGCAAGCTGATTTGCTCGCCCCTATGGTGGTTTCAGGTTCTTACCTAATCTTGAGGAATTCCTTTTTCACCGGGCCGGCGGCGATAACTTCCGGCGTGCAGCCATCGCGGAACTTCTTGAAGTTCTCGATGAACTGCGCCGCCAACTGCAGATACTTCTGCTGGTACGCTTCCGGATCATCCCAGGTTTGGATCGGATTCAGCACCTTGTCGGGCACATTCTCACAGTGCTTCGGGACCTGGAAACCAAAGACCGGATCAGTGTAGAATTCGGCGTTGTCGAGTTTCCCATCCAGAGCGGCATTCAACAGCGCTCGAGTGTGGTGGATAGACATACGCTTACCGATACCGTACACTCCGCCCGTCCAGCCGGTATTGACCAGCCAGCACTGAGCGCCATACTTGAGCATCTTGCGGCGAAGAAGATCGGCGTAGAAGAACGGATGATGCACCATAAACGGCGCGCCAAAGCAGGCAGAGAAAGTTATCTCCGGTTCCTTGCCGAGGTCAATTTCAGTCCCCGACACTTTGGCGGTGTAGCCTGAGATAAAGTGATACATCGCCTGTTCCGGCGTCAGCCGGGCGAGCGGAGGCATCACTCCCGAGGCATCGCAGGTCAGCATCAGAACGTTCTTCGGATGTCCGGCCATCTTCTCCGGAACGGAATTGGTAATAAACGAGAGCGGATAAGCGGCGCGGGTGTTTTCGGTTCGCTCCATATCATCCAGGTCAAGCATACGAGTGACCGGGTCGTAGATGACGTTCTCGAGCACGGTCCCGAACTTGCGTGTGCAGGCGTAAATCTCCGGCTCGGCAGTCGGGGAGAGGTTGATGACCTTGGCGTAGCAGCCGTTCTCGAAATTGAAGACACCTTCATCGGACCAGCCATGCTCGTCATCGCCAACCAAAAAGCGGTTCGGATCGGCCGAGAGCGTGGTCTTGCCGGTGCCGGAGAGGCCGAAAAAGAGGGCGACATCGCCAGTCTTGCCGACGTTGGCGGAGCAGTGCATTGTCATGATCCCCTGCAGCGGCAGGAGGTAATTCAATAACGTGAAGACCGATTTCTTGATCTCGCCGCCGTAGCCTGAACCACCGATGATGCAGAGCTTTTGGTCGAAGTTTAGCATGATGAAGGTTCCGGTGTTGGTGCCGTCGATCTCAGGGAGTCCCTGGAAAGAGGGAATTGAGATCACCGTGAAGTCTGGTACGAACTTGCGCAGTTCTTCGTTGGTGGTTGCCTGGATAAACATATTCTTGGCGAAAATGGAGTGCCAGGCATACTCGGTGATGACACGGACGGGGAGTCGATAGTTCGGGTCGGCGCCACCGTAGCAGTCCTGCACGAAAAGGTCGCGCCCCTGGAGGAATCCCTGGAGACGCTGGAAGACCATGTTGAACTTATCTTCGGCGATAGGGCGGTTGTACTGCCCCCACCAGATGTTTTCTTCGGTGGTCGCTTCCTTGACGATGAACTTGTCATTGGCGGCGCGGGCAGTGTGCTTGCCGGTGTCGACAATGATGGGGCCGTGGGCGGATATCTTTCCTTCGCCACGGAAGATGGATTCTTCGTAGAGGGCCGCTATTGGGAGGTTCCAGAAGACCGTTCGCAGATTGCGCAGGCCGTGGTTGTCCAGACCGTAGTCCGGTTTGAGCGCGGCGGCCTGTTTTTGCGCCGGGGTTTTTATGTCAATGATGTAATGGTTCATTTCCAGTCTCTCCTCAATTTGCGGTCTCCAATGTAGATCTCATTGGGGGATTCCGGGTCGAGCGCCCATTTGATACGAGCGATACCTTCCATGATCTCCTTGATCGTCCCGCAGTAGCTCAAGCGAAGGTGACCTTCGACGCCGAACTCCTTGCCGGGGACGGTGACGACCAGCGCTTTTTCAAGCAGGAACTGGGAGAGTTTGACCGAGTCCTGACTGTAGGCTCGGAAATCCGGGAGGCAATAGAAGGTACCATCGGGCTCATTTATGCGAATGCCGGTGAAGGCGCGCAGTTCGTTCATCATCACATCTTTGTTGTTCTTGAGCGTCTGACGCAGGGATTCAATCGAGCTCTGCACGCCGTTCAACGCGCCAGCCGCGGCGGCTTGGAGGAGAACCGCCGGACAGGACATATTTTGCGCCTGAACGTTGATCATCGCGGCAGTGATCTTCTTATTGGCGACAGTCCAACCGATGCGGAATCCGGTCATAGCATACGCTTTGGAGACACCGTTTAGGATGATCAGCTTTGACGATTCGGTGTCATCCTTGGCGTACTTATAGGCGGAGACCCAGGGGGTCTTGCCGAAAGTCAGCCGGTGGTAGATATCATCCATGATGAGGTAGATACCTTTCTTCTCACAGTACTCTACCATCTGCTGGATGAACTCGGGAGGATAGATCACACCGGACGGGTTGTTCGGGCTGTTGATGACGATCGCCTTCGTGTAGGAGCCGACGACTTCTTCGACATCATCGAACTCTATCTGGAAGGTATGGTCTTTCGGCTTCACAATAACCGGTTTGCCGTAGACCATCTTGACTATCTCGGGGTAGCTGACCCAGTACGGAGCGAGGATGACTACCTCGTCCTGCGGATTCACGAGAGTCATCATCAGGTTGTAGAACGAGTGCTTGGCGCCGTTCGAGACAATGATATTATCCGTGCTGACCAGCTTGCCGTACTGCTCTTCGGTATAGCGGACGATCGCCTTGAGGAGCGGCGAAATGCCTTCAGTCGGCGTATATCTAATGTCCGCAGTATTCAATTTGGCGGCACAGGCGATGATGGCATCGAGCGGCACCTTGCTTTTCGGTTCACCGGCTCCGAGATGAATGACGGCCTCGCCTTTGTCGCGAAGTTTGGCGGCCGCTTCATTCAACTTGAGCGTCGGCGACTCGTGGATCTCCTTGGCTAACTGACTAATACTCATATCAACTACCCTCTCATCAGAGTGGCTATGGCCGAAACATCAACTATATCGTCCACCGAACAACCGCGGGAGAGATCATTGGCGGGTTTATCCAACCCTTGAATGATCGGCCCGGTCGCGGTCGCGCCGGCGAGACGTTGGGTCAATTTATATCCAATATTACCTGCGTCGAGATCAGGGAAAATGAGACAGTTGGCATCACCGGCAATGGCGGAGCCGGGAGCTTTTGACTTGGCGACCTCGGGGATGATGGCGGCATCGAGCTGGAATTCACCATCAACCTTGAGATTCGGGAAATCCCGTTTGAGGATCGCCAGAGCGGCCAGCACTTTGTCGACATCGTCATGCTTGGCCGAGCCTTTGGTGGAGAAGGAGAGCATCGCCACACGCGGTTCTTCGCCAACGAGGTTGCGCATCGTTTCAGCGGTCGAGACGGCGATAGAGGCGAGTTGTTCGGCGGTCGGATTGGGGACAACCGCGCAATCGCCAAACATGAAAACCTTATTCTCGACATTGCGGAATTTCGGGATCGTCATTATGAAGGAACTGGAGACGGTTGTGATTCCCGGCTTGAGGCCAACACAATGAATGGCGGCGCGGAGGACATCGCCGGTCGTATTGATTGAACCGGCGACAGAAGCATCGGCCATATCATGGCGTACCAGCATGGCGCCATAGTAGAGAGGAGTGGTCAGCGCCTTTTTGGCGTCATCTTCGGTCATCTTGCCTTTGCGGATAGCGACAAGTTCCTTTACGAACTCGGCGTACATCTTGCCGGTCGTAGGGTTGATGATCTCAACTCCGTTCAAACTGACGGAATGTTCTTTGGCCAGGCCTTCGATGATGTTTTCATCGCCGAGCAGGGTGACTTTGCAGATTCCCTGTTCGATGATCTTCTGGGTCGCCTTAATAACTCTCGGTTCGGTCCCTTCGGGAAGGACAACGCGACGACCTTTGGCCTTCGCCTTTTCTTTTATCTGCGCAACAACGCTCATCTCTATCTCCCGCCGCCCGGATGCGGCTTGATTATTACGATACGATCTGATCTTTCAAGTCTGGATCGGAAAGGTAGGCGGCGATAAAGGGGTCGATATCGCCATCCATCACTGCCTGTATATTGGAGGTCTCGTGGGAGGTCCGATGATCCTTCACCAGATTGTACGGGTGGAAGACATAGGATCTGATTTGCGAACCCCACTCGATCTTCTTCTTGGACTTTTCGAATTTCTCCATCTTCTTGGCTTCTTCTTCGCGCTTTAATTGATAGAGGCGGGCGCGAAGGACCATGAAGGCGGCTTCTTTATTTTTGTGCTGGCTCCGTTCGGTCTGGCAGGTTACCACAATCCCTGACGGATTGTGGGTTATACGAATGGCCGATGAAGTTTTATTCACGTGCTGGCCGCCTGCGCCGGAGGAGCGATAGGTGTCGATACGAATATCTTCGTCTTTGATCTCGATATCTACTGCGTCCTCGATGACCGGATAGACGTGCACAGAGACAAAGGAGGTATGGCGGCGGGCATTGGCATCAAAAGGGGAGATGCGAACCAACCGGTGAACGCCGGACTCGGCTTTCAGGAATCCGTAGACGTATTCGCCCTTGACCTCGAGGGTGACTGATTTCAGGCCGGCTTCTTCGCCGGGCTGATAGTCGATCAGTTCAGAGGTATAGCCCTTGCGTTCGCCCCAACGTCCATACATGCGGAAAAGCATTTCTGCCCAGTCCTGGGACTCAGTTCCTCCGGCTCCGGGGTGGATGGTAAGAATGGCGTCACGGTGGTCATCGGGCCCCGAAAGCAGGGTCTTGAACTCAAAAGCGTCGACCTCTTCGATCAATTTGGTGATTGACACTTCAAGGTCGTGGGCATCGGATGAGCCCTCGCTGACCATTTCACTGAAATCGCGCAGGTCATTGAGTTCAGCGATCAATTTGGAGTGGGAATCCAGCCACCGTTTGTGCATGGAGATCTCTTTGAGGACTCCCTGGGCGGTCTGGTTATCGTTCCAGAAGCTGGGTTGGGTAGTTTTTTCTTCAAGTTCGACGATCCGCTTTTTGCGGCCGTCGAGGTCAAAGATACCTCGCAAGCTTGTCCAGGCGGGACAGTAGATCCGGCAACTTTGTCTTAAACTCAGCAATCATACGTCTTCAAAACCCTTCCACCTTGAGAAAGAAAGCACAAATATAGTCAGTTTTATGGTTATCGTCAAACAGAATCGGACACTTTTGTAGCGTCAAGATACCCCTATTTTGTCCCTGAGACAATACAAGTTAGGCGAGTTTAGGGTTGACAGGTTTGGTCTCTATTGTATTTTCGCCTCATGGCTATTCGCATTGAGACAGTTGTGGTTGGGCCCTTTGAGGTCAACTGCTATGTCGTCTGGGATGAAGTTACCAAAGATGGCGTGATCATTGATCCCGGAGCCGATGCCCCGGACATAATCCGAACTATTCAACGGTCCGGCTGTACGCCTCGGGGAATACTCCTGACTCACGGGCATGGGGACCATATAGCCGCGGTCGGGGCGGTTAAGTCGCAGTATGTCATCCCCTTGTATTGTGGGGATGGGGAGGAGAAGCTGTTGGCCAGTCCATCGGCCAATGTATCAGCCCTCATCGGGGCACCGATTGTCAGCCCGCCACCAGACGGCAAATTGAAAGACGAAGACCATGTAGCTTTGGGGAGTCTCCAGTTTCTGGTTCTGTCAACGCCCGGGCACACACCCGCCGGAGTCTGTTATCTGCACGAGAAAGAGGGGGTGCTCTTCTGTGGTGACACCCTTTTCGCAGGGTCCGTCGGAAGGACCGATCTGCCGGGAGGATCCATGGATCGCCTTATTACGTCGATTCGCACGAAAATCCTGACACTTCCTGACCAGGTGATTTGTTATCCAGGACATGGGCCCCGGACGACTGTTGGCGCCGAGCGGCACAATAACCCGTTTCTGAATGGAGACATCTACGCGTGAAGAAGAGAATCGAACCGTTACACATAGACGGGCTGTCAGATTTTCATGTCCATTGTGATTATTCAATTGATGCTTCGGGGACGATAGAAGAATACTGCGAGGCCGCGCTTGAGCGGGAACTTGCGGAGATCTGCTTCACGACGCACTTTGACTCGAACCCCAAGTCAGACGGGTTTGCGAACTACATTCGCATCAAAGGGGAGAAGAAGCCGGCGACGCCGGAGAATCTGGCGCCATATGTTAACGATGTGCTGGCGGCGCAGGAGAAGTATTATCCACTCGGTTTGTCGGTCAAACTGGGACTCGAATTCGGATGGTACCATGGCTGCGAGGAAAAAGTACAACGGATCAAAGAGTGGTATGATTTTGACTACCTGATGGTCGGAGTACACGAGATCAAGGATATCTGTTTCTGCGCGGCGTCCACGTTTGAGCAATGCTTCTCGAAACTTCGGATGGAAGAGGCCGTCGAAGATTATTACAGGCAGGTTTGCGCGGCGGCGCGATCAGGTCTTTTCGCGACAATTGCCCATCTGGATTACTACCGCAAATACGGCGAGCAGTTTTATGGCGCTGAAATACACCGCGCCCACTTGCCTTACATGGAAGAGGTCTTTGGGGCCCTTAAAGAAAGTGGGACCGCACTCGAGATCAACACCGCGGCTCGGCGCAAAGGACTGGACAGCTACTTCCCGTCCATGGAAATGATCAATAGCGCCAAACGCGCGGGGGTGGATATTCTGTACCTTGGTTCGGATGCCCACGCGCCGGAGCAGGTCGGATACGATTTCGAGACAGCGGCGCATCTTATCCCCCAGCAAATAGGTGGTTGCGACGACTGATCCCATGCCTGGCAGGGTGAAGCGAGCGAGACGGTTGACCCGGTCGTTTTTTGCGCGACCGACCCTCGTAGTCTGCCGCGACATACTTGGAATGTATCTGGTCTATCGCACAGCGCGGGGAAGAGTGGCTGGAAGGATCGTCGAAGTGGAGGCGTATATCGGCGAGGATGATCCCGCCTGTCATGCCGCGCCGGGGAAAACCGGTCGCTCAATCTATCTCTATGCCAAGCCGGGGATCGCTTATATTTATCTCATCTATGGGTTCTATTTCTGCCTGAATTTCGTGACGGAGCATGAGGGGTTTCCAGCGGCGGTGTTGATAAGAGCGATGGAGCCGACAGAGGGGATTGACCTGATGAAGGCGAATACCCCGGGGAAGTTGCCTGACCACAAATTGGCCTCCGGTCCAGGAAGGCTTTGCAGAGCGTTCGGACTTTCGGTCAATCAGAATGGATGGGATGTGGCGGATCGGGATTCAATACTGTACCTTGAGGATCACCATGAGGCGCCGATCAAGGCGGAGAGATCCCCACGAATCGGCATAACCAAAGGAACGGACAAGCTCTGGCGGTTTTACGACCCAAATTCAAAGGCTGTATCTGGAACGAGATGACGACGTATAAGGGGAGAGGCTGACAAGAAAGACAACACGGAATGTTTGGACCTGATTTCTTACAAAAACTCGCGATAGGGCTACCGATCCTCTTACTTTCGTTGACGGTGCATGAGTTCTTCCATGCCTGGACGGCGAAGAAGTTCGGGGATGATACTGCCGAGCGAATGGGGCGGCTGACGCTAAATCCGATCGCGCATATCGACCTGATCGGACTAATAGTCATGGTTGCTTCACAGTTCAGATTCGGCTGGGCGAAGCCGGTGCCGGTGAACCCAATGAATCTTCGGAATCCGCGAGTGGCTGATATCTGGATAAGCGCGGCCGGGCCGATCTCGAACTTTGGTCTGGCACTGATTGCCGGAATTATCTTCAGAGTGATGGCAGCGGGGACGGCTGGATTCCAGAATCTTCCCGACGCGGTGCCAATGATGCTCTCTTATGCGGTCTGGATCAACGTCAGTCTGGCGTTCTTCAATCTGATCCCGCTTTTTCCTCTCGACGGTTCACATATCCTGCGTAATCTGTTGCCGGCTCGGTACGATGAAACGATGGATCGGTTTGAGTCTGTCGCGCCTTTCGTCCTGCTTGGATTGGTGATATTTGGCATGGTTTGGGTGATCATCGGACCGGCAGTCACATTTGTCGCACCTCTGTTTTTGGGGGCATGATACGGTCAATTTGAAACGCCATGTAGCTATCGCATTCATACCACTGATCATGACGATGGTCATAGTGCTTCTTGCTTGCTCAAGACCGCCTCGCACACAAAGCGAGTCCAATCAATCTGGCAAGGTGAAGGCGTTTCTCTTTGATGCCGAGCTTCGTCGAGCGGGGAAGCCAACATCGTTCCGCCTCGAGATATTCCATACTGATAGTGTCATGGCGTTGTCCGGGCGAGGATATCTCGGGAAGGGGGCATTGCGCGGGCGAGCGACCGCCGATTCACTCATATGCTATTTCCCATCCACCAATGAGTATGTGCAGGAGCCGGTGCTTAACTTGATGCACGCATTAGAGTGCCAAGTCGCGCCGCAGGGGATCAATCTGGTGGAATTGCTAGATCGGATGCCGGACTCTGTCGCGCTGGATTCAACGATCAAGGTAGTCGCGAACTACCAGGAGCTCAATCGCCCTCGGTTCATTATCTATATTGAGAATTGTCCCTGGCAGATGGAGCTCGCGTATCGGTCCGAGGCGATCGGCCAGTGGCGATTGGACGAGTTTTTCTTTTTCGACGGCAAGGAGACACGCCTTAAAGCGACCTGCCGTGAATATAAATCCGCTGTCACTCTCAAGCCGGACCGCTTCCAGGTTCGGATCCCTGCTGATGCTCTGCGGATAACTCCCTGAGCTGCCTTGATTTTCCCCTCGTTGACAAACCGCTCGTAATTGGCGATGTTGCTGGATTGAACCGACTTACCTGAGGCATTGGTGAATCTTTATCGGCGCACATTTTCGGTCCTGGTCCCGTATTGGCGGCAACTGACAGTTGCCTCGCTCTCCGCGGCACTCAATGCGCTCTTGTCGGGTCTGCTCATTTGGATGGTCGGGCCGCTCCTTAACACGCTATTCAAAGTGGGTGGCATTGGGGGCGTGCCGACGGTGACGCCTGACGCTTCATCGGCCCCGTTAGGCGAAATGGCCAAAGGGTTTGATTCGATCAAGGAAGTCATGAAGGGATGGGTAGACGGCCTCGTGCAGGCCGATTCGCCATCCAAAATGCTCTTCAACTTCTGCATTTTGATCATGGTCGTCGTGATCCTGAAGAATCTGTTTCTGTATCTTCAGGGATTCTATATGGCCTATGTCCAGCAGGCGGTGGTTCGCCAATTCAGGAACAGTCTTTTCGAGAAGTACCTTCGATTGTCGCTCGACTATTTTCAAGCTCGACGAACGGGCCATATCATGTCGCGGGTCACGAACGACGTGGTGGTACTGAACGAGTCGATCGATCTGGGATTCAATCGACTGGTTACTGATTCGCTCTTCACATTAATGCTGATCAGCTTTCTCGTGATATTGAGCTGGAAATTAACATTGCTGGCGATGATAGTTCTGCCGGTGATCTTTGGCTTCATCTGGTTCATCGGCAAGAAGCTCCGCAAGTACTCTGAGCGTTCGCAAGAGCGGATGGCGGATGTAACATCGGTACTTGAAGAATCCGTCAACAACGCCCGGATTGTCAAAGCCTTCTCCATGGAGAAGTTTGAGCAGGCTAAGTTCTTCGCGGCGACGCAGAACTACTTCAAGGCATTGCTCCGAATGACGCGAATAAGGCACCTGGCGTCGCCGATCAATGACACCCTGGCAACCATGGCAGGAGTGATCATCCTGCTGTATGCAGGCTCCAGGATCGTAGCGGGAAGTGGGGAGTTGAGCGCGGCTGACTTCATGACATATATCCTGGCGATGTTTTCGCTGATCAAGCCGGTCAAAGATCTCAGTCAGATACATATCAAGTTGCAGGAGGGGATGGCGGCCGCGGATCGAGTGTTTGAGGTTATCGACACGGAGGAGAA
Source organism: uncultured Ignavibacteriales bacterium (assembly GCA_964397415.1). Taxonomy (GTDB): domain Bacteria; phylum Zixibacteria; class MSB-5A5; order GN15; family FEB-12; genus FEB-12. Next base: position 580,840 of record CAYNIJ010000001.1, read on the forward strand.
GATTGTCGAACCTTCTCAGCCCAAACAGATTGAGAGTTTGCAACAGGCGATTCGCTATGAGCGGGTCAGCTTCAGCTATAATCTGGGTGAGCCGGTCATTCGCGATGTCTCATTTGAGGTGAAACGCGGAGAGATAGTGGCTGTGGTGGGACCATCAGGGGCGGGGAAATCAACACTTTTCGACCTGCTGCCGAGATTTTATGACCCGCAACAGGGGAAGATCACAATTGATGGTATTGATATTCGGGAGTTGTCGCTGTCGTCGTTACGCGGACTGCTTGGCATCGTGACTCAGGAGACCTTTCTGTTCAACGATACGATCATCAATAATATCGCCTACGGCATGCAGGGAGTGGCGAAAGAGAAGGTGATCGAGGCCTCAAAAGCGGCCAATGCCCATGATTTTATCATGCAATTTGAGCATGGATACGAGACTCAAGTAGGGAATCGCGGAGTCATGCTTTCGGGAGGGCAACGCCAGCGGTTGGCCATTGCGAGGGCATTGCTCAAGAATCCGCAGATATTGATATTTGATGAGGCGACCTCATCCCTGGATACTGAGTCGGAGATGCTGGTGCAACAAGCGATCGACCATCTGATGGCGAATCGAACTACGCTTGTAATCGCACATCGACTTTCCACTATAAAGAACGCGACACGCATTCTGGCGATTGAGAACGGCGAGATAGTCGAAGCAGGGACGCACAGCCAGCTTCTGGCCAACGGAAAACTCTATGCGCGGCTATATGAAATGCAATTCCGGGGGGACGCGTGAATCTGATGTTTCTCGATTCGATCGAGAAGGAGACCTACGGCGGGATGGAGGAGTGGGTGCGGCTGGTTGCCTCCGGATTGGTCGCCAAGGGTCATCGTGTGCGCGTGGTCGGACGGCCGGAGTCTCGCTTCCTGGAAAGACTGGAGCGGGAGACTGAACATGTCCAGTTGACCGGTCTGGATATCTCGGGGGACTTCAATCCGGCGACCATCGGAGCGCTCAAGCGACTGATGGTCGAGGATGGTACCGAGATCATTGTCACCAACTTCAACAAAGACCTAAGGCTGGGAGGATTGGCCGCGAGGCTCGAAGGGAATGTCCGGGTTGTCTGGTCAATCGGGCTGGATATCACCAAAGATTCGTTGATACATCGCATTCTCTCTCCTCGACTATTTGATGGCGTTATTGTTCCTTCACAGGCGCTTAAATCGCAGATAACGCGGCATGGATATATCAGTGCGGACGATGTCGAGGTCATTCCTATCGGCATCCCGGATACCACGGTTGCTGACCGCGACGAGATGCGCCAGCAGTTCCGGACGCGCCTCAATATCCCCCAAAACGCGAATGTTGGTGTGACGCTTGGGCGATTTGTTGAGCAAAAGGGACACAGGTACCTGTTGGAGGCGTTAGCGTCGATGGCAAAGGACTTTCCGGAACTTCACCTGCTTTGGTGCGGCGATGGGCCCTTGGTATCTGAACTGAAGTCGATCGCACTGAAGTATGGGCTCGAAAACAGAATTGTCATTGCCGGAATGCTGAATGATGTGGTTCCGGCCCTGGTCTCAGCGGACTTGATGATACATCCTTCGGTAGAAGAGCCTTTCGGAATCGCTGTGCTGGAGGGGATGCGGGCGGGGCTACCGATCGTTGCCTCAGAAGTCGGCGGGATACCTGAGGTGGTCGGAGACTGTGCGATAATGGTTACGCCGCGCGACTCAAAATCCCTGGCCAAAGGGATAATTCGAGTGCTGACCGATGAACCGCTGCGAATCTCTATGGCCGGTCGGGGGCGCAGACGTTTCGAAGAACATTTCTCGGTAAAAGCGATGATCTCGCGGCTGGAATCGTACTTCCAAGCGATGCTTCAGACGGAGAAGCGGCATGGATGAGTTGAAACCGCTGGAGCACAAGATCAAAGCGGCGGCATTCGCGTTGGCGCGACCGATGTTAAAACGCCCTCAGCGTGAGTTCCAGCCTCTGGATGGCAGCAAATTGAACCGCGTTCTGTTTCTGCGGCCCGAAAAGATCGGGGATATGGTGATTTCGTTTCCCGTATTCGATGGACTCAAGCAGCGGTTTCCGCACATTCAAGTATCCATACTGGCGTCGCCACGGAATCAGGCGATCATCGAGGGGGACACGAGATTCGAACATGTCTTTCTCTACCGGAAGCATCTGTGGAGGGATATTCGGACGGTTCGAGCGATACGGCGAATGAAGTTCGATTGCGTGGTTGACATGATCTGCGATGACTCGGTGACGGCGCTTTTTCTGTCGCAACTGTGTGTGCCCGGTAAACCCCGGATCGGCGTCGGTAAGGTCAAGTATCGGGAGTTCTACGACTTCAATTATGATCATAGAATGGGTAACACCGGGCATATCATCGAGAACACACTGAAGTTACTGGAGGCCTTTGCCATCGATAGCGGCAATGTCTCATGCTACGCGCCGCCGTTTGTGGCGCCTGAAAAGATGTCGAGGATGGAGCAGTTCGCGTCGAATCTTCGGGGCGACAAGGATACTCTGCTGGTTGGCTACAATCTTTCCGCCGGTTCTCCGACCAGACTGTGGGCCTCAGAGAAATCTGAAGAACTGGTGCGGAGATTGCTGGCGGACCGTGAAGATCTGCATATCGTGATCTTCACCACACCGGCGGAGCGTTCGCGAGGCGACGCGCTAATGGGCAGGTTCACGAGCAGAGTCAGTCAGGTACCGGCCGGGATGAGTCTGCAGGAAGCATCGGCGCTCATTTCACAACTCGACTTGCTGATCACACCAGACACCGCCCCGGTGCATATCGCGCGCTCGTTCAAGGTTCCGGTGGTTGGCATGTACAGTCGGTTCATGAAGAACTTCCTGCTCTGGAAACCGTTTGGCCAGGATGTTGGCGCGGTAGTCTCCGGCAATGATGATAACATCCATGACATCACGGTCGACCAGGTGTTTGCGGCATATCGGCAGGTACTGGCGCAGCGGAAGGCGGTCGCGCGATGAGCCGTCTGTCTGTCATCATGATCACCCGAAACGAAGAGGCAAATCTCGAGAAGGCGCTTCGTTCCGTTTCCTGGGCAGATGAGATCGTTATTGCAGATTCGGGCTCGACGGACAAAACCAAAGAGATCGCGACGCGAATGGGAGCAAAGGTATTCGAAGTCGCATGGAAGGGTTTTGGTCCTGCCAAACAGGCGGCGGCCGAACGCGCCACAGGCGATTGGCTGCTGTCACTGGATGCTGATGAGGAGATTTCGCCCGAACTCGCCAGCGAGATAAAGCAGGTTATTGACTCCTCCAATCCATTTCCAGGGTACGCTATGCCACGCAGGACTCAGTTTTTGGGACGGTGGATACTGCACTGCGGATGGTACCCTGATCATGTGCTACGATTGTTCCGGAAAAACGCCGGCCGGTTTGATTCGGCTCTGGTTCATGAGCGAGTACTGCTGCAAGGGGAGGAGGGGCGGTTGCAAGAAGAGATTCTCCATTACAGCTACCCCAATCTGGATCTTTATCTGGAGAAACTGAATCGTTACACCACACTGGGGGCGGAGGAAGCGTGGCGCGAAGGAAAACGAGCCAGTTGGTTTGATATTGTCGGCCGGCCTCCTGTTGCTTTCATTAAGTACTATATCTCCAAGCGGGGATTTCTGGATGGCCTGGAGGGGTTCATTCTCTGCGGGCTTTCGGCTATGTCGGTGATGGTGAAATATGCCAAATTGTGGCATCTGGGGAGAGGAAAGGATTCGAAGTGAAAAAAGAGATTGAGATACAACCCGGCGAAAAGATCCTGATCAGCCGCTCCGATAAACTTGGGGATCTGGTGTTGGCGCTGCCATTCATTGAAACAATGAAAGAACGCTATCCGGAATGTCAGATCGATGTGATGGCTTCGCTCTATGCGTCGCCGATATTGGAGAATAATCCACGCATTGACAAGATCGTTCGCGTTCAAAATGACCAGCTGATCTCCAACAAGTTGTACAAGAAAGATCTCCTGCATCGTCTTCGGTTGGCCAAATATTCGGCGGTCGTCGCGCTGTTCCCTGAGCGCCATGTCTGCAGTCTTTTTTATAAGGCGGGGATACCGCACCGGATAGGGACGGCGGGGAGATTTCATTCGGTCTATTTCAATCATTTGCTTCTGCACAGCCGAAAGGCCAACAAAAAGCACGAGTTCGAGTACAATCTTGATTTTCTGAGGTTCTTCAGAACCGGCCCTACAATTTCGACACCAATGGTTTACCCCAAGGAGAAGGAGTTCAGGAACGCGCGCCGTATCCTCAAGAATGCTGGAATTGACAAGCCGTTCGTTGTTCTTCATCCGGGATCGGGTGGGTCGGCGGAGAACTGGCCGATGGAGAAATTTCTGGAACTGTATGTCGCTCTCAAAAAGGCAAACATTCAGGTGATCATCTCGGGTTCCGATAAGGAAGGAGAGATGATCGATGAGCTGGCATTTCGCAAATCGGTCGAGGTTCGAAAGATCACGGGAGAGACGGATCTACGGACATTGGCGGCGGTTCTGTCACTTGCCTCGGCAGTAGTAGCGAACTCCACCGGCCCATTGCATCTGGCTGTGGCAGTCGGGACCAAAGTGGTGGGGTTGTATCCCGCTCGCGAAGTTATGTCGCCGCTCCGATGGGGACCGCTCGGAAAGGGACACCAAGTGATCGTGCCGCCGGGGAGTTGCAGTTGTCCCCCCAAGATGTGCCGCTGTATGGAGTCGATTTCCGTGCCATTGGCGGTCGAAAAAGTGAGGACAGTCTACAAGGCGCGTCAACACCAGGTGGTCTGACGTATTAGACTATGAATCTTGCCGAATTCATCATCCGAGTCGAATCGTACAACGCGAATATCGATATTCCGCTGATACGGCGCGCCTACGAGTTTTCCGACAAAGCGCATGCCGGCCAGAAACGTCAGTCCGGCGAGCCATATGTAGAGCATTGCCTCGAGGTGGCCTTTGTGCTGGCCGAACTACATATGGACTCCACCACCATAGCAGCCGGGCTGGTGCATGATGTGGTGGAGGATACCTCGTTCACTCTCGAAGATGTTCGTCGCGAGTTCGGCGATGAGGTCGCGGAACTGGTCGATGGAGTCACCAAGATCGGCGCCGTCTATTTCAATTCACTCGAGGAGCAGCAGGTTGAGTACTTCAGGAAGATGCTGCTCAGCATGGCCAAGGATATCCGGGTCATCCTGATCAAGTTGGCGGATCGCCTGCACAATATGCGAACGCTCGGAGCCATGCCTCCGGAGAAGCAGAAGCGGATAGCGCAGGAGACGCGCGATGTTTATTGCCCGCTCGCTCATCGCCTCGGTATCAACAAAACCAAGATTGAGCTTGAAGATCTCTGCTTTAAGTATTTGGAGCCTGAAGTCTACCAGGAATTGGCTGTTCAGATAAAGGAGCGCAAGGAAGAACGCGATGCGTATATCCTCGAAGTAACAGTCCCGATCAAGGAAGCATTGGCACGGGACGGCATTCTTGGCACGGTCAGCGGTCGGGCCAAACATCTTGATTCGGTCTATCGCAAGATACGAGTGCGCAAGGTGCCGTTTGAGGAGATCTATGACCTCTTTGCCATTCGCGTAATAGTCAACACTGAACGAGAGTGCTACCACACGCTCGGAATCCTCCACGCCATGTGGAAACCGGTGGCAGGGCGATTCCATGACTATATAGCCAACCCAAAAGCTAATGGTTATCGCTCCCTGCATACGACCGTGATCGGCCCGCGCAGCAAGATGGTGGAGATCCAGATCAGGACACACGCGATGCATTACGTGGCCGAAAACGGCATTGCCGCGCACTGGCTCTACAAAGAGGGGCGACAGCAGATGTCCAAAGACGACCGGCAGATCGTCTGGCTCCGCGACGTTCTCGAATGGCAAAAGGACATGACCAACCCGAGTGAGTTCATCGAATATCTCAAGATGGATCTCTTCTCGGAGGATATTTTCGTTTATACGCCGAACGGTAAATTGGTGCACTTGCCTCGCGGCTCAACGCCTCTGGACTTCGCGTTCCAGATCCATACCGAGGTCGGTATCCACTGTGCCGGGGCCAAAATAAATGGCCGACTGCAGCCGTTGTCGACCCAACTCAAGTCGGGGGACTCGGTCGAGATCATCACCAATCCGGCGCGCACGCCATCCTCGGACTGGCTCAAGATGGTCAAAACGGCCAACGCTCGAACCCGCATTAAGCGGTGGATCAAGCAAGCGGGGTATGAACAGGCTGTTTCGCTCGGGAAAGAGATGCTCGAACGTCGACTCCGTGAACAGCATATCAAGATGCCGGCCGAGGAACTGCTACTCGAATACGCGCAATCCCAGGAGAGGAAGACGGTTGACGACCTGTATGCTGCGTTGGGGAATGGTTCGCTGTCTCTGCAATCGTTAGTCCTCTTCATCCAGCCGGAAGAGAAGAAGGAAGAGGTCGGCTTCGTCGGCAAAGTTATCGACCGGATCCGCGGCTCACGCGGCGTTCGAGTACAGGGGCTGGACAACCTGATGTTTCGCTTTGCCGGATGTTGTCAACCGGTTCCAGGGGATAATATTGTTGGTTTCATAACCCGTGGACGCGGAGTGACCATCCACCAGGCCGAGTGTTCGCTGGCGGTGGAGATATCGAATAAGTATCCGGAACGTAAGATCGCGGTCAGTTGGGATACAGGTAAAGATCAGTCATTCGTCGTCCAGCTTGAGATTGTCGTGGAAGACCGCCGGAATATGCTTCGCGATATCACCCAGGCAATAGCTGATTCGAATACCAACGTCCGGGGCGCCGAAATGTACGCTCATGACACGACCGCGATCGGAAAATTCGTGGTCGAGGTGACCAACCTGGCGCACTTGAACCGGATCATTGATAAGGTGAAAAAGGTGAAGGGAGTGCTGTCGGTTCGCCGCGCGCATGGCAGGGAGCAGTCGGAAAACTGATCCACTTACCGGAAATCTCTCGATTTGAACGCCATCACCTGTTGTTCGTACGGCACAATGGCAAAATGATGGCCGATGACATTGATAACGCTTTCCTTTCGTTCAACCGTTCCCCGCACTAAAATCACGCTCGCATAGACGACGATCTTACGGTACCGTTTCACCAGATTCGGCTTCACCACGATATTGGAAAATCCAAACTCATCCTCAAGTGTCAGGAAGGTGAATCCCTTGGCGGTGCCGGGACGTTGTCGTATCACCACCACTCCGGCGATCGTCACCAGCTTGCCATTCGAAGTGGCGAAGAGATCTCTTGACGCTATCACGCCGCGTTCGGTCAACTGCTCGCGAATCAGGCTGATCGGGTGACGTCCGGTGGAGAGATCCATGCCGCGGAAATCAGCGGCGATCGTTTCCAGTTCATCCATTTTGGGAAGCATCGCGCTGCCAGTGTCTGATGTTTCAATCGGCAATTCTTCGGCCGAGCGATGCGCGGTGGCGAGTGTCTCCCAGAGTGCCTCACGTCGCTCAACGCCAAAGCAGGCGAACGCGCCGACCATCGCCAATTGCTCGAACGCATCCTGCGGAAGTTCGGTCCGGAATATGAAATCGCGGATGGAGCGGAAAGGCCCACGTCGAAGAGCTGCCTCGATTTTCTCCTGCGCGGCTGGGCCAAGTTTTTTGGCGTAACGAAAACCGAGCCGGACCGCGCCATCCTCGATAGTGCAATCCCAGAGGGATTTGGAGGCATCGATAGGGAGGATAGTGACCCCGCGCCGTTTCGCTTCGTACAGGATGGTCGAAGTAGAGTAGAATCCCATCGGCTGGGCATTGAAAAGCGAGCAGTAGAATTCGGGAGGGAAGTAGACCTTGAGATAGGCCGAGACATAAACCAGCAGCGCAAATGACGCGGCGTGCGACTCAGCGAAGCCAAAATCGGCGAACGCGGCTAATTGCTGATAGATACGCGCGGCGGCGTCTTTGTCGATCCCGTTGCGCATCATACCGTGAATCAACCGTTCGGAGATCGCCTGCATTTTCTCGCGAGAACGTTTATGCCCCATAGCGCGTCGAAGTTCATCTGCCTCCGATGGCGTAAACCCGGCCGCCGCGACCGCAACCTGCATCCCCTGTTCCTGGAAGAGAGGAATACCGAGCGTCCGTTCAAGGATCGGCTTAAGCGAAGGATGCGGATAGGTGACTGGCTCTTCGCCGTTGCGTCGACGAAGATACGGATGGACCATATCCCCTTGGATCGGGCCGGGACGGATCAGCGCGACCTCAACCACCAGGTCATAAAAGCGAGTCGGCTTGTGACGGGGAAGAGTATTCATCTGCGCCCGGGATTCGACCTGAAAGACCCCGACTGTGTCGGCGGTACAGAGGAGGCGAAAGACGCGCGGGTCGTCGTAGGTCATCCGGGCCGGGTCGAGGGTGATGCCGCGATGTTTTTTCACCAGTTTGAGCGCGATATCGATAAGCGTTAACATGCCGAGTCCCAGCAGGTCGATCTTGATAAGGCGCATATCGGCGGCATCGTCTTTATCCCACTGGATGACCGAGCGGTTCGGCATGGTGGCATTCTCCACCGGCACCAGTTGCGATATTGGTTTCCGGGTAATTACCATCCCGCCGACATGGATACCAAGATGCCTCGGGAACCGTTTGATCTTGCGGGTCAGGTCGATGAGTAACTGGACGCGGCGGTTTTTCAGATTGAGGTGAGCCTCGGCGGCCCGTTCTTCCAGTTCGGTCTGGTCGGTGTAATGATCCAGCAGTTTGGCCAGTTTGTCGACTTCTTCGAGCGAGAAGCCAAGCGCCTTGCCGACATCACGCACGGCCGACCGTCCGCGATACGTGATGACCTCGCAGACCATAGCGGCATGGCGGCGGTCATACTTGTTGTAGACATACTGGATGACTTCCTCGCGGCGGTTGTTGGCGATATCGATATCAATATCCGGTGCCTCTTTGCGGTTTTCGGAGAGGAAGCGCTCAAACAATAACTTTAACTTTATAGGGTCAACTGCTGTAATACCAAGACAATAGCAAACAGCGGAATTGGCTGCCGAACCACGCCCCTGACAGAGTATCTGTTGCTCGACACAGAAGCGGGCGATATCCCAGACAATCAGAAAGTACCCCGCCAGATCGAGCTTTTCGATTATCCGAAGTTCATGTTCGAGCTGATTGATGACTGGTTCGGTCGGTTCGCCGTAGCGCCGGTGGGCTCCCTGATAGACCAGTTTCCGGAGATAACTTTGCGCGGTCTCGTCATCAGGGACAGGGAAGTCAGGCAGTGTGGTCTGCAGGTTCTCCATCGAAAAGCGACAACGGTCGGCGATTGCGAGCGTGTTCTCGATAGCGGTGGGGTATTTCCGGAATCGGTAGACCATCTGGTCGGCGGTTTTGAGGTACCGTTCGGCGTTGGGATAAAGCAGCGCGCCGGCTTCGTCCAAGGTGGTGTGATGACGGATACAGGTCAGAACATCGGCGAGACGTCGGCCATCCAGATTGGCGTAGTGGACATTGTTGGTGGCGACCAGCGGGAGTTTAAGCGTGCGTCCAAACTCATCAAGTAGTTCGCAGAGACGGTCTTGAATCGGGAGATTGTGATGTTGCATCTCCAGATAGAAATTCTCTCGGCCGAAGATATCGATGAACTGTCCGGCGACCGACTCGGCTTGCTTCTGTTTGTCAGCCAGCAAGAGGGTGGGAATCTCGCCCCGACTGCATCCGGAGAGCGCGATCAAGCCTTCGGCGTGTGAAGCAAGGTTCTCGGGAGTGACCTTGGCATCTCCTTTTTTTCCGGCAAGCTGTGCCTGGCTAAGCAGGTCACTGAGATTGGCGTAGCCGGTTTCGTTACGAACCAGCAGGGTCAGGTGATGACTGTTGGCGAGAGTGATCTCGGCGCCGATGATCGGGATGATATTTCGTTCCTGAGCCGCTTTGTGAAACTGCACGATCCCATACAGGCCGTTGTGGTCGGTGAGGGCCATCGCCTGATAGCCCAGGTACCATCCCTGTTCCACCAATTGGTCGGGGTCGGAGGCGCCATCCAGAAACGAAAAATTGGAATGGCAATGCAGTTCGACATATGCTTCGGTCGCCATTCAATCAAAGACCCCCTGAATGAACCAGCGCGCGCCGATGCGGTCATAAAAGACGAGATAGAGTTTCCGGTCGGTGGTCTGGATCTCGTAGTAGAGCCGGTCGAAGCCGGATTGCCACCATCCGCCCGAGAGTTTCCAGGGGCCGAAAGTCCGTTCGATGGTGTGGAGTTTCTGTTTGATCCGAAGGAACATCGCTTGCGCGCCGGTGGTGATCAGATCTCCCGCGACCGGCGGTTGGAGGAGGCGAAGGCCGCTCAGGGAATGACCGGCGTAGGGTTGGGGGTGAGTCCGGTCAAGCGGCTCTCTTTTCATTTTGTCGGTTGCTGGAAGCAGGCGGAAATTCTGTTCCGGAAGATGCGCCGCGCGGAGCTGCGAACGGCAACAGCGATATTCTTCGGTCAGGCGGGCAAGTTGCCGTTCCGTGTCTCCCGACGCCGCGCCGGTCGATTTCTGCTGAAAGGTCAACTGCTCGAGCAGGAGGATAGAGCTTTCCGGGATAGATACCGTGATATCAACGATGCCGGAGGTGAGGTCAATCGTCTCCCCGTGCTGTCGTAATTGACGCATGAATGGCGGGAGCGTGGCGCTCGGTTGGTCAAGCGCGAGCGCAATAGTCAGGTCGGTCCTGTTCTCGAGACGGCAGATGATATCGATATGCCGGCAACATCGCCCGGCTTGCTGAAGTTGTCCGAGCATCCGCTCCAACAACCGTTCGACATAAAGGCAGAGTGAGCCGATATGGTAGAGCGGAAAACTGAGCGGCAGACGTTTGACCAGAAGTTCCGGCGGTATCTCAGGGAGGAATGCATCCGGGTCATCGCCATTAGCTAAACGGGAGAGGAGCATCCCATCGGCGGCGAAGCGCTCCATCAGTTCGTTGAGCGGGAATGCTTTGATCTGGCCAACCGTGCGCAATCCCAGTTCATACAATGAACCACGTGTTTCGGGAGAGATCGGTAAGAGGTCGACCGATAATGGCGCAAGGAACTGGCGTTCACCGTTGGTCGGGACGATCTGACTTTTGCCCGGTTGGCTTGTTTGCGCGGCGATGCGGGCGATGAACTTGTTTGACGCGATCCCGACCGAGGCCGGGAGTTTGGCGTTTTGTAGCCGGTCGATGATCTGCCGGGCGAAGGTGGTTTCGCTGTCGTAGATGAAGCGCAGGCCGGAGCCGTTGAGAAAAAAGAGACCATCCTCGGTCGACTGCACGAACGGGGAGAGCGTGCGGAGGATCTCGACTATGTTACGGGTGGCGCTCTCTTCCTGTTGTTTGTCCCGCACTTTAATTTTCAATCCAGGGCAGAGAGTGTGTGCCTGGGCGACAGTCAATTCCGGGCTGACCCCGAACTCCTTCGCTTTCTGATTGCAGAGCAAAAGCGCGGAGGAATCGCCATCTTCCTCGGCAATCGCCAGGGGAACATTGGCGAGTGACGGTTCGGCCTGCAGCCAGAGAGCGATGGGGAAATCCGGGACAAGGCAACATCCGATCCGAAGCGGCGTCACGTCAGCCGTACCTCCGCCGTCCCCCCGTGTAATGTAAAGCGACTCCTCGTTACGGTCGCGGCAATGATCCGCGGACTGCGACGGGTGATCTCAAGGCGAAGCGAGGTGATGCTGGCCGGGATGAGCGACGAGTTGTTTTCGGTCAGGAAGATAACCATCCCTTTGGCGCGGATCGTCTGCAAGCGCAGTCGATGCAGCAACGTATAGGGGAGAGGGAGTCGGTGTCCGACCAGATCTATCACCACACAACAGGCGAGACGATGACGGAATAACAGTTCGGTCGCGCGAAGGCCTGAGGCGAGCGTGTCGGGTCGGATAACGAGCAGCCGCTCAAGATCGACCCCGCCGGTCATGGCGGCTGGAGGGAAAAGTGTCCCCTGCAGATCGATATACGCGGCAGTCCCGGAGCGGGTGATAGCTGACAACATCACAAAGACCAGGCTGGTTTTACCGGATGAGATATCGCCGGAGATCTCGATCAACTGGCCGTAGGGGATGCCGCTATCGGGAAAGAGGCGATCCAGTTCGGTCGAACCGGTGGTAAAGCGGAACGATGACCAGTCGGAGCCGGAGTAAAACGACTCGGGCCATTTTTCGGTGATGAGATTTTTCAACTCATCAAGTGACAGCCTGTTCCCGGCGGACTCTATAGACATACCGTTATTTCCAACCTTATTTACATGTACTGCTCGTTTGTGCAGTATTAGGGTACGGTTTGCCTGATTATTGTCAATACCTTTTGAACCGAAGGGGGAGTTTGATGGTTAGAAAGCGGCAGATGGCAACTTATCAACTTACGCGCAGTCAAACGCTTCCGATATCACTTCCGCACGCCTGGGAGTTTTTCTCGGACCCGCGCAATCTCGCCGTCATCACCCCCGAGTGGCTCGGGTTCGAGATCCTCGATGAACTCCCGTCCAAAGTGTACCCCGGAATGATCATCCGCTACAGAGTACGTCCGATGTTCGGCATACCCGTCACCTGGGTGACCGAGATAACGCATGTCGACGAGCCGAAGATGTTTATCGATGAGCAGCGGGTCGGACCATACGCACTCTGGCACCATCAACATCACTTTCGACCGGTCGACGGTGGTGTCGAAAATGTTGATATCGTCACATTCAAACTACCGTATGGTATCCTTGGGACCATTGCCTATCACCTGACGGTGAAGCGGAAACTGAACGAGATATTCAATTACCGCAATCAAGTGCTCCAAAGGCGCTTTGGTACCGCCGTACCCGCGCCAAAACAATAATTGCGTTTCGCCGCGATTGGTGGCAGATTCAAACCCACTGCAATTCGCGAAAGGGTCAATGTGATACAGCTATCTTTCCATGGCGCCGCCGGCACGGTAACCGGCTCCAAATATCTGCTCGATGTCAACGGCAAACGAATCATGATCGATTGCGGCATGTTCCAGGGGAAACATGAACTTCGGGACAGAAACTGGAACAGACTTCCGTTTGACCCGTCAACTGTCAGCGCGGTTATTCTGACCCATGCGCATATCGACCATATTGGCTACCTTCCACGGCTGGTTAAAGACGGTTTCGACGGGACAGCCTTCTGCACACCGCCGACAGCCGACATCGCGCGCATATCGCTGATGGATACGGCCGAACTGCAGATGGAAGACGCGGAATACCGCAACAAAAAGCAGAAGACTCGCCACTCACCGGCACTACCGCTCTTCAATGAAACGGACGCCGAGGACGCGATCAGGCTGTTCGAAAATGTGAGCTTCGGCGAATGGGTCGAGTTCAGTCCGGAGTTCAAATTCCGCTACCATATAGTGGGACATCTATTAGGCGCGGCCTCCGTCGAAGTGATCATGAACGACAATGGGCGAGAGGTTTCGATACTTTTTTCCGGTGATATCGGAAGATACGGTAATCCATTGGTGAAGAATCCTCAGGAGCCGCCGCAATGCGACTATCTTGTATGTGAATCGACGTATGGCGGGCGAATGCATCCTGCCGAGGATCCCTATTTTCAATTCGATGAACTAGTTGACAGGATCATTGCGGAAAAACGAGTGTTGGTTATCCCGGCGTTCGCGATCGGGCGCACTCAGCAGGTCATCTACCTGGTCGATGATCTGGTCCGCCACAAACGGATCAAGCCAATCGATATCCATGTGGATTCTCCGATGGCTGTCGACGCGACCGACATCTACCTGAAATATCACGAGTACCACGCCATTGATCTCGAGAAGCTGGATCAGTTCGGCGCCGTCCTCAACGGGAAGCGGGTGCATTTGCATCGAACCAAGGCATCTTCAAAGAAATTGAATGATCTGCGAGGTCCGGCGATAATCATTTCGTCAAGCGGCATGTTAACCGGCGGACGTATCATGCATCACATGATCAATCGACTTCCTGATCCCGGGACCACGGTTGCGCTGGTCGGATTTATGGCGGAGGGGACTCTTGGGCGAAAATTGCTCGATGGTGAACGCCAGGTCTATATTCACAAGATACCAATTGACGTGCGGGCCGAAATTGTCGTGGTGTCAAGTTTGTCGGGACATGCCGACTATCATGAGATACTGCACTGGCTCGAGCCAATCAAGAAGGCGCCGAAGACAACGTTCATTACTCACGGCGAGCCTGATCAGGCATTAGCGATGGCCGGGCATATCGAAAAAGAGCGTGGATGGACCACGCTCATAGCACAATTGGATCAGTCGGTCGAGTTATCATCCTTCGTTGGATACCGCTGAGCTTTTCTGTTCTCGCTTGATCTGCCAGAGCCGCCAGTAGGTATAAACGACCGGGATGATCTCCAGGGTTAGAAAGGTCGAACTGATCAACCCGCCGACCATCGGCGCGGCAATTCGTTTCATCACATCCGCACCGGTACCATCCGCCCATAGAAGAGGGACCAGACCTATCATAGTTGTGCCGACCGTCATCAGTTTCGGACGGACGCGCATCACAGTGCCTTCCATGTGCGCCCAGATAATATCATTCAGGTCGCGAATCTTGCCAGCAGCTTTGCGTCGTTCAAACGCCTGGTCGAGGTAAAGGATCATTACTATACCGGTCTCTGTCGCTAATCCGATCAGAGCTATTATCCCCACAAGAGTCGCAGTCGAGTAATTGTAACCCAGGAAGTACATCAGCCAGATCGAACCGACCAGAGCAAAAGGCACCGAGCAGAGTACTATAAGCGTCTCTGTGAAATTTCTGAAATTGAGGTACAGCAGGATCACGATGAGAATGATGGTTAGCGGAATGACAATCTTCATCCGCTTGGCCATCACTTCGAGCAATTCGTACTGTCCGGTCCAGGTGAGATGATAACCCGCGGGAATGGTGATCTCTTTTGCGACTACCTCTTTTGCCTCGTTGACATAGCCGCCGATATCCCGTTTTGACTGATCCATGTCGACATAGACGTAGCCGACCAGCATGCCGTTCTCATCGCGGATCATCGGGGGGCCGGAGACGATCTTCACTTCTGCGATCTGTCCAAGGGGGATTGCGGGTGCACCTTCTGGCAACGAAAAGGTAGATGCAGGAGCTGTTGATGGCATCGGTGACTGCATCGGCTGAAACGGCATGGACTGACGGCCGGACATGCCGCCAGTGTATCCGCCGGGGAGAGGCGCACCTCCAGGTACCGTGGAGCTGCCCGACTGCATGTTGTTCATTTGCGCAAATTCGAGTTGCTGCAATACGGCGTAATCCACGACTGGGTCGCTGGAGGCTAAAAGTGGCGAAGAGAACGTAACTGAAGGGAGAGTGTTATTGTCCGGCGCAAGAGTGCCCATGCCCGGCATTCCTTTGGACGCGCCAGAGCTTGGGCGTGCAATCGGAACCAGGACCTGTTTCAGTTTGTCAATATTGTCACGCAGATCCCGCGGATAACGAACATTGACCGAGAACCGGTTGCGGCCTTCGACCGTCATTTCGATCGGCATGCCGCCGATGGCGGTTTCAATGACGTCATTTACATCGCGAATTGTCAGGCCATAACGGGCAATAGCGTCGCGGTTGGGAATGATATCGATATAGAATCCACCGGTGTTGCGGTCGGAGAAGACCGAGCGAGTGCCCTCTATCTTTGACAGGGATTGTTCGAGCTCCATACCGATACGCTCGATCTCATTCAGGTCGCTTCCGAATATCTTGACGCCAATAGGCGTACGAATGCCGGTAGAGAGCATGTCGATGCGGGTCTTGATCGGCATGGTCCAGGCATTGGTCCATCCGGGCATCTGCATTGCCGAATCAAACTGCGCAACCAGCTCCTTCCATGTGATATGTCGTTCTTCGGGCCATATTGCGCGGAACGGCGGCTTGGCGAACTCAGGAATAGCGTTTGAGTACCATCGGTCGTGCGTGATCTTTCGCCACTCCTCCTGCGGTTTCAATTGAACGACTGTCTCAAGCATACTCAAGGGGGCCGGGTCTGTGGCCGTCTCAGCTTTTCCTGCTTTGCCGTAAACCGAGATGACCTCTGGAAACTGCTTGATGACGCGATCTTGGTACTGCATGTACTGCTTGGCCGCTTCCACGGAAATATTCGGGAAGGTGGTCGGCATGTAGAGAATATCGCCTTCGTTCAAAGCAGGCATAAACTCGGAGCCGATCTTGGGGATCATGGGGAGCGCAGAAAGAATCGCCATGAGTCCAATGGCGATGGTCGTCTTTGGATTTCGTAACGCGACAAAAACAAATGGCTTGTAGAGCTTGATAAGGAATCGCGAGACGGGGTGCTTATCTTCTGAATGGATCTTGCCTCTCAGGAGAGTAACCATCAACGCCGGAGCGACAGTGACTGCGGTAACAGCAGCGAAGAACATGGCCAGTGTTTTTGTCCAGGCAAGAGGTGCGAAGAGCCGTCCGGCCTGTCCGGTCAGTGCGAAGATCGGCAGGAACGCGATGGTGATGATCAGGAGCGAATAGAAGATCGCAGGGCCGACCTCTTTGGCGGCGTGGATGATCACTTCTTTCCGCGGGACCGTTGCTTTGGCCCGCTCAAGCTTTTTGTGCGCGTTTTCGACCAAGACAATGGACGCGTCAACCATCGCGCCTATAGCTATAGCGATACCGCCGAGGCTCATGATGTTCGAGTTTATGCCCAGCAGGTACATCGGAATGAACGCAAGTCCCACCGCAATCGGGAGAGTAATGATCGGGACCAGCGAACTGCCGAAGTGTAGTAAGAAGAGGAAGATAACGAGCGCGACGACTATTCCTTCGTCGATGAGCGTTCCTTTCAGTGTATCGATCGCTCGATTGATGAGGCCGGAGCGGTCGTAAACTGGTCGAATCTCAACTCCGGATGGAAGTCCCGGTTTAATCTCCTCGATTTTGGCCTTGATCCGGTCGATGACCGCCAGCGCGTTTTCGCCATAGCGCATGACAATAATGCCGCCAACCGCTTCGCCTATGCCGTTGTATTCGCCGACTCCTCGGCGAATCTCCGGTCCAAAGGAGACATTCGCGATATTGCCGAGCAGGATGGGAGTGCCACTCGGGCTCGCGCCCAGCGATATCTTGCGAATTGCATCCAGATCCTGAATATAGCCGCGCCCACGCACATAATATTCTCGTTCGGTCAGCTCCACGACTCGTCCGCCAACATCGGCATTCGACCCCCGAATGGCGCGGACAACATCATTGATAGTAAGACCATAAGCCCGGAGTTTGTCAGGCGTCACTTCTACTTGGTATTGGCGCTGGTATCCTCCAATGGAGGCTACTTCGGCGACACCGGGAACCGAGGAGAGGGCGTATCGGAGGTTGAAATCTTGATAGGTACGCAGTTCGGCCAGGTCATGCGTGTTGGTGCTATCAACCAGAACATACTGGTAAACCCAACCGACAGACGAGGCATCCGGCCCCAGCGTGGGTGTGACACTTTCGGGCAATTTCCCCTGAATTTGCTGGAGATATTCCAGTACGCGGCTGCGTGCCCAGTAGATATCCGTTCCTTCATCGAAAATGACATACACAAAAGACATCCCGTACATCGAGTACCCGCGAACCGCGGATACACCGGGCGCGGAGAGGAGAGAAGTAACGATGGGATAGGTGACCTGGTCCTCAACAAGATCCGGGCTTCGCCCCATCCACTCGGTGTAGAGGATCACCTGAACATCGGAGAGATCAGGAATGGCATCGAGGGGGATGTTGTTGATCGAGTACCATGACCCGGCTACGGCAAACAAAACGCCGATCAGAATGACCAGACGGTTGCGCGCGGAAAAATCTATGATGGCACGGATCATGGTTACTTCCCGTGTCCCTGATGTTCGGATTGGGTCGGACTGCCCATTCCGGAAATCGCTGCCTTGAGGCGACTTTCCGAGTCGATCAGGAAATTGGCGCTGGTGACCACAGTTTCGTTCTCTGACAGACCGCTCAGTATCTCGATGCGATCGTTGTCACTGCGACCGGTAGTCACTTTACGCGGCTCGAAGTGATTACCGTTATGAATGACAAAAACGTAGGCGATATCGCCACCGTCGAGCAAAGCCTCACGTGAAATGGATAGTGCCGATGCCTCTGCGGAAGCTACAGAAACTTCGGCGTACATGCCTGGTTTAAGAGCCATATCCGTGTTGAGAATCGATATCCTGACCTTTGCAGTTCGAGTGTCGGGAGAGATGGTCGGGTAGACGAAGGATATCTTCCCTTGGAATGCCCGGCCTGGATAAGCCGATGTCGTTACTTGAACAAGTTGTCCAACTGTTATCTCGGCCAGATCAGATTCGTACACATCAGCGACCACCCAGACGCTCCCCAGGTCGGAAACAGAGAGGAGAGCTTCCGAAGGGGTTACATATTGCCCAGCATTGACGTTTTTGCTGAGGATCACTCCGCTGACCGGTGAATGCAGCGCAACCAGGGCAGGGTCAGTAGCGCTGGACTCCATTTCGGCGACCTCCGCATCTGTCAACCCGAGATTCGTCAACCGGTTCCGCGCGGCAGTGACCAACCGCTGCTGGTCAGAGGAAGGGATCGAAGATGCGCGCGCCGACCGATAGTCCTGAACCGCCTGGAGGAGATCTTGGCTGTAAATGGTGAGGACCCGCTCGCCTTTACGGAGCAATTGCCCAGTCTGATTGGAACTCAAATCTCGCACCCAGCCCGCAACCCGGACAGTAAGGTTGTGAACACGTGTTTCATCGGGGACGACATACCCCAGCAAGCGTTTCGAACTGCTCATTGATTGACGTTTGACCTTTTCTGTTCGCAGTCCGATCAACTGCAGGCGCTGCGGTTCGAGTGTGACAGGCACCAGACCAGGGACCGAACCATCGGAAGAAGCGGCATGTCCAGCCGCATTTGCAGGCGAATCCATTGGCATGAGGTCCATCCCGCATTTCGGGCAGTCGCCTGGGTGGTCGGTAATGACTTCCGGATGCATCTCACAGGTGAACTTCATGCCGGGTTCAAATTTCTCGAGAAACATACCGCAGGTCGGGCATTTCCCCTCAGTATCAGACGCAATTTCGGGGTCCATCGGGCAATAGAACTGTCCGGGTTTGGCGACAGACACTTTACCAAGTTCTGTTCCATGTTCAGATGCAATGGCGCTATCCTTGTCGATCGCGGCATTGATCGGCACCAGGCTCATGCCGCAGATAGGGCAATCACCCGGCTGGTTGGAGACGTAGGTGGGGTGCATCGGGCAGTGATACTGGGTTGATGCGTTACTGCTGGTAGTCCAGGGAGCAAAGCCGAAATATCCGGCAATCATGACCAGCGCGAAGACGGTCATTGTGACGAGTATTCCCCATCGAATGTGACCCATGGTTCGGGTCAAGGGTGGAGCTTTCTCTTCGCCCTCGGGTAAAGGCTCTTCATGGTACAGTTCGTCGTTATGCATATGCTATTTTCCTGAGGAAATGACCGTTGTATCGCGGCTTGGCTCTATGTAGAGAAGGATCTCCGCTTCGGTGCGGAATCGTTCAGCCTCAAGTGCGATAAGTGTGCTCTGGTCGTTAAGCACACTTATTTCAGTGCGGAGAAGGTCAGCGAGTGTAACGCGGTTGGCTTCGTAACCGGACAATGTGACATTAGAGATATCCTCCGAACTCGGGATTATCTTCTCTCGATAGAGCGTGATGGTCTCGTGAGTGCGGTTCAGTCGTTGGTGGAGTGCTCGCAGCGCAGACTCAGTCTCTCTCCAAACCTGATCGGCTTGTGCGGATTGACTCGCCGACATTGCCTTCATCGAGCGGGCCATACTCGCCTGGCCGCCTCGGGAGAAGATGGGCAATGAGATTAACGCGCCGATGCTGACCATGTCTTCGCGCTCTTCTCCCGGATCTCCGTGGAGGTCAGTCTCACGGCCGGTTCGGATGCCATATTCCGCACTAAGGCTGAGCATTGGCCATCGCATACGTGACGATGCCTGTGCCTCGAGTTCATACCGACTGGAGCTGGCTGCCAATTTGGCGAGCGGCGGATAATTCGAATGGGCTGCATCGAGCCAGAGCGCGAGAGAGTCTGTCTCTAAGGTACTATCTGGACTGGCAAGCACCGGAATTGTGTCATTGGGCGCCGTCCCGCGTAGTGAGTTCAAGCGGAGTTGTAGTGCATCAATCTCCTGCTTTAGGGAGAGGATGGACACCTGCGACCGCCAGACATCTGAGCGCGCGGAGAGCACCTGGTCTTGCGTGGTCTGATTGGCCTCAAGCGCGTTCAGATTCGCTTCAACTATTTGTTCAAGCAGGGCGTGTTGATGCTCGAGGAGAAGTAGTGTTTGACGCTTCGCATACAGGTCGATATAGGCCAATCGTGCCAGATAGATGAGGTTACGCTCTACGGTCAGTCTATCCTGAAACGATTCAGAGGTTGCGAACTGTGCGGCTTTCCGTTGAAGTGACCGCGAGCCGGAGTACGGTATCTCCTGCGAAAGGCCAATCACGCGCATGGTCATTGGATCCATGTCGAGGTCGAAGCTCTTTGGGGCATTCTCAATCCCCAGCATCAGCATCGGATCGGGCCATCGTCCGGTGGCGCGCGCACTCTCCTGCGACGAAAGCTCCATCAATCGGGCCGATTCGACCTGCTTGTTTGCCTGCGTGACCTGTGTGATCAATCCATGCATGGTCAGTGAGTCTGAGGCAAACGAAGCGACAGGTCCAGATAGACTCAAGGCCGCCGAAATGGCTATGGCACGAAAGAGTCTGTTTGTCGGATTTAGAGTCTTGACATTCATAGCAAGCTACCTATCACTGCAAGTTTAGTGCCGTGTGTGCGATTAAACGTAACAATAAGCAGCGTTTAAAGATAAATTACGTCAATAGCAATCAACTGGTCTGGTTTTAGAGAAGATTCGGCAGAACTGTAGAATAGTCTACAGTTGGGATTGGACCTAGTCGCGTCGGTCACTGAGTTGATATTTCTTCATGCGATAGATCAGCACATGGCGTGGAATTTGAAGATAGTCGGCCGCGCGCGATTTATTCCAGGCGAATTTCTCGAGGGCGTTGACAATCAGCTGCTTTTCAGCTTCGTGGAAGGTCAGACTGGTAGTGTTGGCTGATTGGGCGGTCGCGTCACTACGTGTGACGCTCTTGCCGAACTCACTCGGAAGATCCTTGATAGTCAGGTGATCCGAACCACGCAGAATCACCATCCGTTCGACCAAATTCTCCAGTTCGCGGATATTTCCGGGCCACGAATGGCGCTGTAACGCCTGCATCAGGTTTGCGTCCATGGTTAAGGCGACGCTGGGAGAGAAACGCTGGAGGAACTCCTTGACGAGTAGTATGATATCCTCGGGGCGTTCTCTCAGAGAGGGAACTCTGATAGGAATGACATTCAGGCGATAGAAGAGGTCTTCGCGAAATACGCCTGACGCCACCCTCTCGGTCAGGTCGACATTAGCTGCGGCCAGAAGGCGTACATCAATGGCGATCCGTTGTTCTGACCCTACCGGTTCAAGCACGCGCTCCTGAATGACGCGGAGAAGTTTCGCTTGCAGCTCAAACGGAAGTTCGCTGATCTCATCGAGCAGCAGTGTCCCTCCATCGGCCAATTCGAATTTCCCTTTTTTGTCTTTGACCGCACCGGTGAAAGCGCCTTTGACATGCCCAAAGAGCTCGGATTCTATCAATTCGCGCGGGATAGAGGCACAGTTGATGGCCAGAAACGGGCCGGAGGATCGATTGCTCAGGTTGTGTATCTGTCGCGCGACCAGTTCTTTGCCGGTTCCGGATTCGCCGGTGATGAGAATGGTCGCATCGGTCGGGGCAACTTTGTCGATCATGGCAACCAGGCTCTTGAAAGCCGGCGCGACGCCGACCATCTGGCGCTGACCGCCCGATAACCGGAGTTGTTCTTTCAACTGGCGGTTCTCTTCCTCGAGCTTGTGGAATTTCAGCGCCTTTTCGATAGCCGTGAAGAGTTGATCGTCCTCAAATGGTTTGGTCAGATAATCAAACGCGCCCAACTTCACTGCCTGCACCGCCTGAGGGACCGCGGCGAACGCCGTCATCAGTATCACATGAATATTCGGCTGGAGCCTCTTCGCCTGTTCCAAAAGCTCAATTCCGCCAAGTTTCGGCATCTTCATGTCGGACAATACAAGGTCAAAAAGGTTGCTGCGGATGAGCGAGATAGCTTCTTCGCCGTTGGCCGCGGGAGTAACTTCGAACCCGTGTTGTGTCAACTTGAACTGCAAAATGCGGCGCAGGGCGGCATCGTCATCGACCAGGAGTATGCGTGCCATTAGTAGCGCTCCTTGCGGGTGGATAACAGGGGAAAGGTGAGCTTGACCAATGTGCCGCCATCGGTTGGAGCATCAATGGTAATGGAACCGCCGTGGGCGTCGACAATCGCCTTGACTATTGCCAATCCAAGTCCTGTCCCGGATGCTTTGGTCGTGTAGAACGGCTCGAATATTCTCTCTCTGGCTGTCGGGTCGATCCCGTGACCGTGATCGCGAATTGCGAGGATCGCGGCGGTGTTCGGGACTGCGGACAACGAAATGTCTATCGATGAACCGGCCGAAGATGCCTGGATCGCATTAAGGACAATATTCAAAACCACCTGATGCAGTTTCTCGGCGTCCCCCTTGATACGAATGTTCGGGGCGATGTCGGCGTTCAAGGTGAGTCCCGCGCTCTGGATCTGGTTCTCCATCTGTCTCAGGCTGGTCTGGAGCGCAGAGGTGAAGTCCAGTGGAATGAGTTTCGTTTCTTTGGGACGGGCAAACTCAAGAAATTCCTGAACGGTGCCGTCGATACGGCGAATCTCGCCGACCACGATTTGCTTGAATTCGTCGCGATCTTTGGGGGCAGTGGCATTATCGCTTATTATCTCGACCGCTCCCTTAATGGACGCGAGGGGATTCTTGATCTCATGCGCGACACCTGCCGCCATCTGACCGACCAGAGAGAGACGGAGAGAGCGCTCCAACTCGATCTGTGTTTTTTCGTGACGCTGGCGCACTGCGAACTCACGATCAACCAAGAGACCAATGAGGATTCCGATGGTGTAATAAAAGAATATCTCTATGAACTCCTGAGAGAGCGAAGTAACATGATTCGGATTGGTCGCCACCGATCCAAACAGATACGGCATGATGGCGATAGAGATCACGGTTGCTGCAGCAATGCCGCCGCGCACTCCAAACCAGGCGGCGGCTACCATTATCGGGAGATAGCAGAAGCGGCTGTGGAGCGCATGCACCCACTCTGAGTGACCAAAGATATGCTCAAGTACCCATCCATAGTGAATGGCTACCGTCAGCGAGGTCAACGCGATCAGGACGCCGATTTTTGTCTTACTGCTACGAATCATAGGGTCCAGAATATCTTTTAATATAGTCGGCAGACATCGATATGATTGTAGAATATTCTCCACCAATCAAGAATATTATGGTCTCTAATCGGAAGCGGGCCATTGTCTGTTGCGCTATCTATCGTAATAGCAATGTCTTACGTTGGCGTTCCGATTGGCACTCTTTATGTTTAGTAGGTAACCGTTGAAAGGTTAAATAAGGTAAAACTATGAAGAAATCATTTCTGACCCTGTTAGGATTACTGGCGCTCGCCGGAACATCGTCCGCTGCGGAGAATCAAGCCGCGCCGGCTCCCTCCAAACCCCAAACCCATTGTCCCGTCATGGGCGGGAAGATCGATTCCACGGTCTTCACTGATATCCAGGGACAACGAGTGTATCACTGCTGTCCGGGATGCCAGGAGAAGCTGGTAGCCGATCCGGACAAGTATTTCAAGAAAGCGTTTGAGAAGGGTATAGTCTTCGAGAACATTCAGACCGCCTGCCCCGTGACTGGCAAGCCGATCGACAAGTCGGTTGTCACGAATTACGAGGGGCGTCGGATCTACTTTGCCGATTCGGCCGCCATGGCCACATTCGCGAAAGAACCTGCCAAGTACCTCGCCGTACTCGACCAGCAGAATAAGCCAAAAGAGGACGACAAGGCGGTCGAGAAAAAGCATGAGGCGGGGCATTCTCACTGAACCACATCGTCGATTCAAGTGTTGTAGAAACGGTTGCCTTCGGGTGACCGTTTCTTGTTTTTGCGTCACGAGATGTGCACCACTCATTAGAATACATGGATTGAGAGAGGTTTGAGATGCGTACAATCATGATCTTAACGGCGACGCTCGCGATGGCCAGCCTTATAGGCTGTTCAGGAGAAAAGCAGGAGCAGGCAAAGGGGGACAGTCATGCCGAACACTCAGCGACCACCGGGCTGAAAGCGATCGCCCACCTTAACCCCACCGAAGGGAATGTAACCAGCGGAACGGTTACCTACACGCAAGAGGCGGGAGGCGTGCGCGTAGTTGCTCATTTGACCGGATTGACACCGGGGAGACATGGCTGGCATATCCATGAAAATGGGGATTGCAGCGCTCCGGATGCCATGTCGGCTGGTGGGCACTACAATCCTGATTCGATGCCGCACAGCGGTCCACACGCCGAGCAGCGACACGCCGGGGATATGGGGAATCTCCAGGCTGACTCCTCCGGCGTCGCGCACCTGGAATACCTGGATGCGGTGATGCGTCTCCAGGGGCCAAATTCGGTTATCGGTCGCGCGGTCATCATTCATGCCGGCGAGGATGATCTTACTACTCAGCCGACTGGCAATTCCGGAGCGCGGGTTGCCTGCGGTGTCATAGAAGCAGACAATTCATAGCCTCCACCTTACCGGGGCCGCACGTCCACATGGAGCGCGGCCCTCATCTCGTTCGTATCACATATAGCGATGCTCACCAAAATAGACTTGACATATCCGCGTTATTCTACTATTTAACCACTAGGTTAAATGATGAAACAGGAAGTATCGACCCATGACTGACCTTCTGAGCAGTACTTTCGCGGCATTGGCGGATCCTACCCGCCGGGCGATCCTGGCAACTCTGGCGAAAGGTGAAACCACCGTCCAGGCCCTCGCCGACCCGTTTGATATGAGCCTTCCGGCGGTCTCCAAACATCTGAAGGTGCTGGAACGGGCGGGGCTTATCGAGCGCGGGCGCGATGCCCAGTATCGCCCCTGTCGCCTTCGTCCCGAAGGATTCAAACAGGCGGCTTCCTGGATCGAGTATTACCGAAAGTTTTGGGAGGAGAGTTTCGACCGTCTCGAAGTTGTACTACGCACGATGCAGACAGCAGAAAAGCAGAAAACCCGGGCGAGACATACAGGAGCGCGGCCACGTCGCGCAGGTCTGAAGGGAAAGAAGAATGTCGACAGAAGGCAAAGACGTAAAGATGCATGAACCGCGGCTGGTGATCACGCGCACGTTCGATGCGCCGATCGCGCGGGTTTGGAAGGCCTGGACTGACCCAGCCATGCTCGCCAAATGGTGGGGGCCGAAAGGATTCACGGCGCCAGTCGTTACCATGGATTTCCGGGTGGGTGGCAAATACCACTTCTGCATGCGCTCTGCCGATGGCCAGGACTTTTGGTCCACCGGCACATATAAGGAGATTGTGCCGCTGAGAAAGATCGTCTGCTCCGACAGCTTTGCCGATGCCGATGGTAATGTCGTACCGGCTTCGTATTACGGCATGAAAGAAGATATCCCGGAAGAATTGCTCATCACTGTGGAGTTCACCGAAGAGAATGGCAAGACAACGATGACCCTGACTCACCTCGGTCTGCCTCTCGGTGAGATGAGTGAGATGGCCAGCACCGGCTGGAGCGAGTTTTTCGACAAACTGGTCGAAGCTCTCAGTTAGCAGGATCGTAGAACTGAGGAATAAGTAGAAAGGAAAGTTCAGATATGGCTGGTTACGTTGACGTCTATTTATTGACGGTTCCCAAGAAGAATCTGACGGCTTATCGCAAGCTTGCGACGGCCTTCGGCAAGATAATATTCGACCACGGCGCGACCGAGTACCGTGAGTTTTTCGGAGATGATCTCTTCCCGAAAGGATGTGTCTCTTTCACCAAGAGAATCAGACTGGAGCCGGGAGAAGTACTCATCTTCTCGGTCGTTGGCTTCAAGTCGCGCAAACACCGGGACAAGGTACTGAAGAAGTCTTTCGAAGATCCGCGCATGCAGAAAATGATGACATGCGATCAGCTGTTTGATATGAAGAAGATGGTCTACGGTGGTTTCAAGACTTTCGTGGAGGGGAGGAGCAAATCATGATCACTGCCGAGCGATCTGCATTGCTGCCGCCGCCGTCCGACCGAGAAATGTTCGCGGTTCGGCTCCTGGATGCTCCTCGCGCGATAGTATACAGGGCCTGGACGGATCCAAAACTGATCGCCCAATGGTGGGGACCGTATGGCTTCACCAACACGGTGCATGAAATGGATGTCCGTCCAGGCGGTGTTTTCCGACTGACCATGCACGGCCCGGATGGCCGCGACTATCCGAACAAGATCACCTTTCGGGTTGTTATTGAGAACGAACGGATCGAATATGATCATCATGGCGACACCGACGAGAGTGATCTTCATTTCAAAGCAACGGTTCTATTTGAGGAGATTGAGGGAAAAACCAGGGTATCGATGCTGATGCTATTCCCGACGGCCGAAGAGCGCAAGAGGATTGCCGAGGAGTATGGCGCGGTCGAGGGTCTGACAGGTCACATGGATCGACTGGTTGATTTCATCAGTAAGAACTGAGGAGGAATATGTCACAAATACTGGATCGATGGTCCACCTGGGGGCCGTATTGCCTGGGGATAATGCGAATTGTCGCGTCGTTTATGTTCATTCAGGCGGGGACAATGAAGCTGTTCGGCTGGCCGGCGGAGATGCCTGGCGGCGGTACGGTCGAATTGTTCACGCAGATCGGCATTGGTGCGCTTTTGGAGTTTGTGGGCGGGCTATTGATGCTGATCGGTCTATGGGTGCGACCAGTGGCGTTTGTACTTTCTGGCGAAATGGCTGTAGCTTATTGGCAGTTCCATGCGCCGGGGAGTTTCTGGACATCGGTGAATGGCGGCGTTCCGGCAGTGCTGTACTGCTTTCTATTCCTCTACTACTCGATGGTTGGGGCGGGGAGATGGAGTGTGGATAGCTGGTGTGCGAATCGAAAGGGGTCGGGCGTCTCCTAAGACCACCACGGGACTTTACCAATTCGGCGGCGCAGGAGGTAATCCTCTTGCGCCGTTTGCATGAATCGGTTAACTTTGTGCCCACTAACCGATTGCCGGAGTGGTGGAATTGGTAGACACCAGGGACTTAAAATCCCTTGCTCCGTGAGGGGCGTGCCGGTTCGAGCCCGGCCTCCGGCAGAAAATATGGGAGAAAATGGTTCCACCACGACTGCAGAGTCCTGGCTGTGTTCAAGTAGACTTATCCTACCAACTTTTTGTTGGACCTCATGCGGCAATAGGTATCTTCCCGTGCGGAAGGTAGTGTATTTGTGATGTCAGACGGAACGCAGGCTCCTCGGTTCGGGCCAAGAGAGAGGACTTACTTATGATATCCGTAGGCGACTCCTATGAGAAGGAAATCATCGTCACCGACCAAATGGTTCGGCTTTTCGCTGAAGCGACTGGTGACAAGAACCCGCTGCACTTGGATGACGCTGTAGCAGCCAAGACGAAGTTCGGGCGCCGGCTAGTTCATGGGATGCTCGTCGCCGGACTGATTTCAAAGATATTCGGGATGGATTGGCCGGGCCCTGGTACTATCTACATTTCGCAGTCAATCCAATTCTTGAAGCCCGCATTTGTAGGCGATCCGTTGATCCTTCGCTTCTCAGTCAAAGAAATGCCTACACCAAAACGGGCGGTAATACTCACTGAATGCTACAATAAGGACAACGAGTTGCTTGCCACTGGTGAGGGTGCGGTAAGTCTGCCGAGGGAGTTATAGATGGATCTGAAAGCTGTACCACTCGAAAAGGAATATGAGTCCGCAGCACTTGACTTCATTCGCGAGCAGTGCACTGACCATCCGGAATTGGCACGGCCCGAACTACACGCCTGGCAACGTGCGCATCGGTTCGTGGTAATTCACGAGGGCAGGATCGTCGGGTACACGGGACAAATTCCGCAAGAGTTTCACACCCGGAATGGTCATGTCCACCATTTTGGATTTGGCATCACAGTGCAACCAGATATGCTGCACGGTGACGAAATTCGCAAAGCATCCGGACGCGCGTTACTGAATATTGTCGAAAATAATCCGCCCTGGAAGTATGCCGGAGTGGGTATGATCCCGACCATCATCCCGGTCTATGAGCGGCGGGGCCACGAAGTACATCGCGATGATTCTCGGATGTATGCCCGTCCGTTCAAACCAGAGCGAGTGCTCGACTACTTCGCTTCCAAAGCAACATGGCAGCATATGAGACGGAATAAGGCCCTTTCTGTTCCGATCAGATTGGGTAACCTGTTCTTTGGTATGACGGCAAACGACCACGGGCTGCAGAGAATAGCTTCGTTTGACCCTGCCTGGGATCCAATCTGGAAAAATCTTCTGTCGGAGCAATACGAATTATTTGGGAAGCGCGATGCGGACTACCTCAACTATAAACTCAATCAACCAGATCGAGAATACTTTGTCTTTCTCCACCGTGACCCAGTTACTTCTGAGGTCGATGGTTATGTAGTTTTCAGGCACGCTTCGCATCCAAAGGGTGTACTCAATTTGCTCAAGGTCTGCGACCTTGTTGGAACACGAATCGCCAAACTCCGGCTATTGGAGCACGTATGTACGCACTATCGACCCGGCTGGCACGACTCAATGGTCGCAATGGCGTCGAGCGAGGATGAGGATATATACAAGTCCGTCGGGATCTGGGTATCTCGGCCGTATATGGTGATGCTACCAAAGGGGATTGGCGAGAAGATTCATGTGACTATGTTCGACTCGGATCTGGATAATCTTTGGTAAGGAAGTGATCGATGTCTGACGGATTTGTGCTCGTGACAATTTGGATCATGCTGTGGGGAGCTCTGGCGTACGCGTTGTATACTGCGGCATGCCCGGAGGTTGACTCCGCACAGGGATAGCAATCTCGCGATCAGTTGACTGAATATAGACATAAGAAAACCCCGGTTCGTTCGAACCGGGGTTTTGTATTGGCGCAAAACTTAGTCTACTTCTCAGACACTGCGATTGGTTCCCGTCTGAACGGAGCGCTGCTCGGAGGAGTATTAGGGTCCCCGGTCGTTATGAAATTGTATGACGACTGGAGAAGGTCGATTGCATATTTGGAATTGTGTACGCCAAGCGAACCATCCTGATAGATATAGCGATAGTTGAACACGGCGCCCGTGGAGTCTTTGGACTTGACGATCAACCGATCCGTCGGAACCATGACGCTGTCATCGTGCGTGACTGGATCATCCGGGGCCGATCGATATTGAAGGAGGCCCTGGGCGAACAGCTCGAGACGAAGGGCATCAAAGAGAACCTGTACGGAATCAACATAGCCATCATAGTTAAACGTCTCTTCCAAACCACCATTATGGCAGTTCGGTGTATTGCAGCCGACAGTGTTCTTCATTTCACCCTCGACGGTCTCCGCCTCCATTGTCCAGGTGTGACCGCCAAGCACGACTCCGATGGACGGAGACATGTGGCAATCTATGCACCCTTCGAGGGTCACATTGATATGCGGGGATGTGCGATAGGTGTAGCCGGCATACTCGTATCCACCGGTTCCGGAGAGCATATCCGACTGGTTGCTATAGTGCGGACCATAGTTCACGCTGAAGCGAACGCTATCGGCCACGTACGTGTTGACGTTACGTCTGCTATGGTGACACTGAGCGCAGAGATTGGCGTTCCCCTTGTCAAAGCCTTCACCGTTCAGGAGCGTGTATGGATCTGTAATTCGCAGACCAAGCGTGCCTGTTGTGTGTGGAGCGTGACAAGTGAAACATCCTATTGACGAGAAATGAGACGAATCTGAAGGGATACCGGCGACATTTGCCAGGAATCCTTCCGCGGTGTGGCAGCCCTGACAGCCGCCATCGCCGATGTTGGCGTTGATGATAGATGTCTCACCGATGCCATGTTTCGAGTTGGCCCATTGCGCTGACGCAGCAACCAGGGCCAGGTCGTTATCAGTATGACATGTCATGCACTGGTCGGCACCAGTCGGACTGTCGTCCTGTACTATTGTGTTGGTCACGTTCCGTTCGCAGCCCCACACGAACAGCAGGGCAGCAGCCAGAAAGACCAAAAGCAGTGTAGTGCGTTTCATACGTCTCTCCTTAGAAGCTGAGATCCTTTATAAGATTCACTGATAAAATATTACCTGTATAGTACTGGGTGTACGTGCTTCCCAGTGTCCTGTAATCATCGAAATTGATAGCGCTGTACCGGACCTCAAGATGATGGTTCTTGATGAACGTGTACGTGCCGCCGAAGCCGAGGCTGAACTTCTCGATATCATTGTCCCGCTTGCTGCGGAAGTAGGTCGCCGTGAAGTCAACCACCAACGGACCGAACGCGCGCGGCGTTGCGGTGCCGCTGATCACATGATCGCG
Organism: uncultured Ignavibacteriales bacterium; assembly: GCA_964397415.1. Taxonomy (GTDB): domain Bacteria; phylum Zixibacteria; class MSB-5A5; order GN15; family FEB-12; genus FEB-12. The sequence goes on from CAYNIJ010000001.1 coordinate 611,307, forward strand.
GAACGTGTAATTGACGCTGTCCTGTACGTTTTCCAGATTTCCGGTCATGAGCGAATACGAGCAGGTGAGCGTGCCCAGGTCGGCGCGGCGGAGCGTCAGTTCCGGTGTTAAAGAACTGTATTCCACCTTGGTGTTTGCTTCTACTGTCTCCGAGCGACTAGGACCGATCGGTGTCGCCAATCCTTCGGTAAAGAGCGGGTCGTTTTCACGAGTCCGCATTTGCCATTTCACCCGGAAGCGACCCCAGGCGGGGTCTGTATACGCGGCCGTGAAGGAATGACGGGTCACGTCGAAATCACCAAGCATCCGGCGACCTTCGTCGGTCTCTTCGGAACGGGTGGTGAACATCCCATTAAATGACAGTTTGTCGGTAGGCTTCAACCAGCCCTCGAACAAGAATCCCGATGACGTGACCTTCTGGATAAAATCATCCTGAGTCCGCATTTCATAGCCGGCGCGAATGCCACCAACCTTGTTGAAATTCTTCCCCAGCGCGAACAAGTGATAGATATTGTCAACCGTTCGGTCTTCTTCACTGGTCCGTTCGGCCCAGCCATAGGTCAGACGATACTCGGCGAGCCACTGGTTCTTAAAGTTGAACTTGGCTGTTCCCCACCCCTGATGTGTGATTAGCTTGGCCTCAAGGTTGTCAAGCTCGCTAGTTCTCTTGATATAGCCGCCGGACAGGACGATCCAATCGTAATTCGGGACGATCGTCGAGGCTACGAAATTGAGTTCGTTGCCGGTGCGGTCGATATCCAGTTCGGTGGCATCGTCAAACGAGGTCGCGCGATAGAATCCGCGGAGCATCGTCCTTTTGTTGTCGTACTTGATCCCGCCGGTGAAGCGAGTCTGCTTGTAATCGACCTGTCGAGCGATAGTGTCGATCACATCCGCATCGTAGGTCGTTTGGGGCAGAAGCTCATCGACTCCGTGACGATCCACCATGTTGTATCCGCCGAACAACTCAAACTGCTTCGAGACGTTGAAACTCAAACGCAGGTCGGTCAGATTGCGGCGGGTGAAGGCCGAACCATCGAGATTGTAGAATCGGCGATACTGGTTGTTACTTGCATTGAACCTGAAAAGCCCCGGCTTGCCAAGTTGCATATCCAGCACGCGATTATTTAGCGTCAGATTCTGGAAATTGGCATTCAGCCCAACACCGTTATCGAACGCGTAGTTCCAGTCGGTGAGGGAGAGGCCGATCCCTTCATATATATTGTAGCTGCTCTGATCGACCGACAGGTTTCCTTCCTCGTCCACCGAGGTGTAACCGATCTTGATCGACCCGCTGCCTTCAGACGCAGTGACTGTGATGCCGCCAAGGATGAGTGCAAGGGCGGCCAGCAGTACCAAAAAGTATCTGTTCATGCTGTACCTCCTTACCTAAGCCCGTGACACCAGCAGCTGGTTCCCAGTCGAGTAGCCAAGTCTGCATCCAGGAGTCGGTTATTGTGGTTTGAACCGTGTACATCCACATGGCATGTAATGCACGCGAGTTTGGAAAAGTCGCCGTCTGATACAACCGCTCGATGTTGCGGAACGGAAGTGGGCGCAATTGCGTGCCCTGGAACCGTGTGGCACTGGCGACACATTTGATGGCTCGGTTGCCGCAGCAGCTTGTCATTCTCGCTACCATGCGGAGAGTGGCAGTCGGAGCAACCGGAGCCTTCGGCCGACCATCCGTTCACCGCCTCGTGATCGTAGAGGTACGGACCAGTGACGTCGGAATGGCAGCCTTCACAAGTCTTATTCAATCCGTACGCCATCTCCATGTCAGCCGTCTGGATCATACCGTGACAGCTCAGGCAGTTGACATTATTGCTGCGGACGGGATGCGCGGAGCGACGAAGGAACTGGTTCGCTACCGACTGATGGCAATCGAGACAGAACTTCGCCTGATCATCACGAAGCAGCGAGTTCTTGCCCGAGTGCACCGAGTGGCACGACGCGCAGTTCATTTGCAGTAGACTATGTCCGTTCGCCCCGAAGTTGCTCATTTCCGGATGCGGCACGTGACACGACGAGCAGAGAGAAAGCGCATCGGCGCCCGTCATCCGTGCGGGGTTGCCAATGTTCTCCTTGCTGGGTTCCTCGATGTGCGTCGCTGCACCGGTGTGACAGCTTACGCAGGCGACAGCCGATTTACTGTTCTTGACCTCAGAACTGAGCCGATGGATGGTCAGGCGCAGTGATTGATCAAGACCGTCGTGGCAACCAAGGCATGTCGCGTCATCTATATCCGTCGCTTGTGAAAAAACGAGCGAGGGAGAACAGATAACGACAAGCCCGGCAACCAAGAGCGAGTATATCGCTATCGCCGGTATGAGTCGTTTTGGTTTCATCCTGTACCTCAAACCCCTAGGTTCGATTGTCATGTTACCGTCATTATCTTATGTCAATATCGGCGGAGCAAGCAAAAATCAGAGCCCAAGTGACTGTTATTTAATAAATTATGGCGACTAAAGACTACTATTTAGTACACGCTCTGTCCTGATTCGCCAAGTCACTGTCAATCAACAGAGTCGTATTCTTGACATAGACATGGTTTACCCTTGTTGTAGAAACAGGTATACGCCCGCAAGTGGTGGAAGAAGAGCAGAGAGAGAGACTTGGTCGGAAATTGTGTTCTCGAATCTTCCGTGATCAGCCGTTCGACCAGAAACGACACCTCTAGTATAGAACAAAGAAATCAGACGTCAAAGACTTTTCCGGGATTCATTATCCCGTCTGGATCAAATTGCTTCTTGATTAGTCTCATTAATTGAATCGCGCCGCCATGCTCGAGTTTAAAGTGCTCTTTGTGGCCCAAACCAATGCCGTGTTCACCTGACACGGTCCCCCCCAACTCGACCGTACGCCTGATAATCAGATCATTAATCTCGTTGGCTGCGGCCCATTGCGCGGGGTCGTTTGGGTCGGCGATCATGAGCGCATGCAGCAACCCTAGTCCAACGTGCCCAAACGTGAATATCAGCACGCTTCGCTCATCACCCAGCTGATGACAATACTCAACCATTTCGGGGAGCTTTGAGATAGGGAAGGCGACATCATTGCGCAAAATGGCGTATCCCGGCTTGTAATGTTTGACGGCATCCGTTGCCCAATGTCTGATCTCCCATGGCTTGTGGCCTTCGCCGAGTGTGAGCGGTTTGCCGCCCAGTTCTTCACATATGGAAGCGGCAGATTCTGAACTGGACTCCAGTACCGGACGAGGACCGTGAAATTCAAGAAAGAGGCAAGGGACCTCCTCCAGTCCATACCCTTTGAGCTGATTAAGAGCGACAAGGAGCCGGCGATCCAAAAACTCCACGGCGGCCAGATCGATCCCATAGCGCCGCATCTCGGAGACAGCTCTGGCGGCGGACGTTTCATCTGGAAATCTGTATGCGGACTGCAGTCGGTCCTCAGGGATCCCCGCGAGCTTCAATGTAATTCGCGTGATGACTGCGAGTGTTCCTTCAGAACCACATATCAGTTCCACCAGATTGTAGCCGCTGGAGCGTTTGATGGCGCGGTTGCCTACTGTCAGTATCTCCCCAGTACCGGTGACAATCTCGAGCGATAGAATGTATTCGCGGGTCCCGCCATACTTGACCGAGTATATCCCGCTGGCATTGGTGGAGACCATCCCACCGATCGTCGCGATATCGCCTGAACCGCCTGGGGAAGGAGGGAAGAAGAGTCCCTCTCTTTTCAGGCGTTCATTCAGATGATCATAAATGATCCCCGGTTCGACCTCTACCTGCAGATCTTCAGGCCAGAGGTTGAGCACCCGCGTCATCCGGCTAACATCCAGGACGAGCCCATTGAGTGATGGAATAGTTGAGCCCTCGAGGGCGCTTCCGGCGCCGCGTGTGGTGAGAGGGACACTATGTTGACGGCAAAGATTGATCGTGCGGGAGACCTCGTCGGCCGAGAGCGCCCAAACGATCGCGCCGGGTGTGACCGGCGGAAGAGAGGACTCATCGCGCGATGCTACCGCCAGATGGTCGGCGTGAGTGGAGAATCTATCGGCAGGATAAACTGTTCTCAATCCATCAAGAAACGACATACCTTTGGCTCCTTACCACGTGAAGCCCCAATCTACACATTTGTGCGGACGCGGCAAGTCTGAACCGGCAATCACGGAAAAAGTAGTCCATGCGGACGATCGACAATTAAATCTTGACATAATAGGTCGACGAAATACTTATTAGAGCAGGAAGGAGGTGATTACATGAAAAAGACCCTCATCGTCCTCATGCTGGTGTTCGGCTTCGCGTTTGCGATGGGCAGCCTCACGCCGTCGACTGCCGACGCCGGAAACTGCTACTTCACTTGCACCTGCTCTGGTACGCCGCTGTATTGCTGCGTCAACAATGGTGTGACTACCTGTAAGTTCACATCGAAGATCTACTGCACGCAGGGATACAACTGCTAACCGCAGTGATTCCCAGTTTTGGAGCGTAACGCTCCCGAAACCAGCGGGAAGGCGACCGCCGTCTTCCCGCTGCTATGTTGTCAACAACCGGGTTATCTGATCGAGGAGTATCGTGAAAAAGTCATTCCTGCAAAATGTGGTTCTACTGTTGCTGGTATTCGTAGTCGCGGTTGGGGGTGTTTATCTGGGGATCGCCACCAGTCAACGAAATTCAGGCCCAGCAGTGCTCCAGGAAGAGCTTACCTCAAAACTGACAGAAGGCTCCGGCTTCCCTGATGTACCGCTCATTGATGAAGCGGGCAATCCCGTGCTGTCTCGTCAACTCCTCGGAGAGAAAGGGACGGTCGTCCTGTTTCTGGAACCTGGCTGTCCTCCCTGTGAGACGATGTCTGATCGATGGCAGGGGATGATCGACGACGGCAAATTGGGGGATATCAAGCTCATTTCGATCTCTTTTGCCCCTATATCCCAGGTTAGCAAATACAAGATCGAACACGGACTTCGGTTCGAAGCCTACGCGGACACAAGCTACACCTTCGTGCAGAAGTATGACGTCACCAATTATCCGTTGATGGTGGCGTTGGATAGTGATGGAAATATCCGTTGGCATACCTTCGATGCCAATCAGGAAATCGATATGGCAAGTCTTAGGGAAGCGATGTCGATCTGACGATCTACAGCTGGGTCGTCTTCAAGAGATCATGACTATCTTTGGTCATTCCGATCGGAGTGGCTAATCGAATATCGTGGGCCAGAGCGATCGAGGCCCGTGTATCCTCTAATCCAAACCCTTGACCAGCCAATGTCCGCTTGTAGACCTCGGTGTGAAGTTCGGTGAACCCTTCGGAGAACTCCACTTCCGTCCCATCAATAGTAATAGAGCGATATGTTGGCTGGCCCGAATCGATCGAGCTTTGCGGAAGGTCATCGCGATCAATGGAGAGGAACCACTTCACGCGCGCGTGTTCCAATTCCATGAATCCAGCAGTCTTCTTACTGTTCGTGACGTGCACCTGATTCTCCTGAACTGGGCCAAACAGCCAGATCAGCAGGTCGAAAAAATGTATGCCGATATTCGTCGCGAGGCCACCGGAGCGCTCCAGATTCCCTTTCCATGACACCAGATACCAGTTACCGCGGGAAGTGCAATAGGTCAGCACGACCTCGTGCTTTTTCGACTTTGGTTCACTCAGCAACTTCTCGCGCAGTGCGATCAACGCCGGATGCACTCGCAACTGCAGGATAGTCCAGACTCTGCGGCCGGACTCTTGCTCCAATTCGAGCAAAGCATCGATATTCCACGGGTTCAGAACTAGCGGTTTTTCGCAAATAGCGTCCGCACCGATGCGTAGAGCAAAACGGCAGTGAGCGTCATGCAGATAGTTCGGCGAGCAGATCGAGAGGTAGTGCACCTCCTGTCCGGCATCAAGGCGACGGAGCTTGTCAATATGACGGTCGAAGCGCTCGAACTCGGTAAAGAACTTCACATCGGTGAAATAACGGTCAAGGATGCCTACCGAATCGCTTGGGTCAACCGCGGCGACCAGGCGGTTGCCGGTATCTTTTATCGCTTTAAGATGTCGGGGGGCGATATAGCCGCCGACACCGGTGATAGCAAAGTTTTTCGACATGGAGTCTCCGTATTTCCCCACCGAACCATCGACCGCCAACGAACTGCCCGTCGGAATCCCGATTCAGAGGTGGGTCAATTATAGCACTTGAAACCCGATATTCCACCTAAAAAATTACGTCCCAAAGATGCCGAATTCTGTTCGCCAATCGTCAGCTAACGGATTGCGCCACACGCAACAAGCAGACGGGTAACGCCGCCAAAAATCACGTTGATTCCGCACTCCAATATTGATATGTTGGCTCATCATATTGGATTCAAACGATGGAGATACGCTGATGAAAGAGTTGGTGTTACGTCTGCTTCCCGAGATCGCGGATATCCGCGACAAAGAAACCCAGGAGAAAGTTATCGCCTGCTGGGCGGAAGCAATCGAGTTCAGGGGCTGGACCGAGGATCTGCTTCGCAATATCCCGTTCACCCTCTTGGCCGAGAATGTCAAGATCACATTCATCGACCATGTCCGCGCCGTCTGCAAAATGTGCATCGCGGTGGATGATGTACTGAACGAAATGCATGGCTCCAACAAAACTCCGATCAATCGCGACTTCCTGATCGCTGGGGCTTTGTTGGCCGATGTTGGCAAACTGCTGGAGTTTGAGATCGTCAACGGCAAGCCGCTCAAGTCGAGTTACGGTAAGCACATTCGTCATCCATTCAGTGGGGTTGGGCTGGCGTTTAAGCACGGGTTACCATCGGAAGTGATGCATGTGATCGCAACGCATAGTAAGGAGGGGGCGGGGGAGAAGCGCAGCCCGGAGAGCATCGTGTTTCATCACTGTGATTTCATCGATTTTGATCTGGTGAACTGAGGCCGTTTCAATGTGGTGGTGCGGTGACTGCGGAAGACAAAGTATTTCAGGAAGTTGTTGAATTCCTCGCAAAAAAGGGTTGGGTGGACAAACGACCGAACGGATGCACAACTGTGGGGTGGTTTAAGAGGAAGCCAGTGGTTTGGGACACTCGTATTGAGTGGGATTTGGGGTGTACCGGTGACGATATGGAAGAAATCATGAAGCCGTTTTTCGATGAGTTTGGTCTTTCGCCCCAGGGATATGTCGCTGCCAGGTACTTTCATGGAGAAGGTGTCGTTATACCATTTGTTACTCCTATTATGTATTTCCTATTCAATCGCGAACCATTTCCTCCGGGTCCGACCTACGATCTGACGATTGGAGACTTGGTCAATTGTGTTCTTGCAGGCAAGTGGGTGGACCCACCTGCGGCCCCGGAGTGGTGCGCGCCGGAAATTACCTTTCGTGAGTTCATTCGGAGCCTGAGTCGGAATCATTAAATAGGCAATTAATGAGACACCTATGTCCCAGAACTTAGTTGAGAAGATCGCCGAGACGATTGCGGTTGGGCTCGAAGCAGGCTATGCCGTCCATTCCGGCGATTGCATCGTCTTCCATCATTGTGATTTCATAGACTTTGATCTGGTGAATTGAGAATTCATTTGAGAGAGGGGAAATTGTATATGTTGAATTCAAGAATCGCTTCGCATTCTAAGGTTCATGTCCTCACTTGTCTGGTGGTCGCGATGCTAATCTCATTGTCGGCGACCAGTAGTCACGGCTGGACGCCGGCAGACAAGTCGTTTCACTTCACTGGCATGTTGTGCAAAGACACCTGCGTCCTTTCTTTCTGGGAAACTTGTTGGGGTGAGCGCGAGTGCAACATCATGCATCACGTTTATCTTGCCCCGGCAGGGCACTTGGTGAAGGACAGCACGGTATACCATTGGAGCGGAAAGGCGATTGTCACCGACGAAATGAAGGGATACGACCTGGCCTGGATCCTCAAATTGCGAGACCAGGATTCACTGTTTTGCGGGCCATATAAGGTGGCCCCGCAATTGCGAGTGCGCCCTCCGAACTTTGATAGCGTGTTTGATGCAACTTGGGGGGACAGCATTCGAAATGCGGTTATCAAAGGGATGCCAAAACAACTGGTCGATTCGATTTGGCTGCGGACTAACCTCGACCATCCTTCCTTCGAAAAGGAAGTCGAGTTGGTTTATGCTTACCCGCTTGGAATATACAAAAATTACAAAATCAGCGAAGTGATACAGACCGGCCAATACTTCTTTGTTCTTACTCACCAGCCACTCACTACCAAGGATGAGACGTTCGATGGAGTTCTCATTTATCGAATGAAGGGGCGTTGGTAAAGCGATTCTTCAATTTGCCCATGGTCGATTATGAACAGAATAAAGAGAAAGTAGTATGTCCCAGAACTTAGTTGAGAAGATCGCCCAGACATTTGCGGTTGGTCTTGAACCCGACCATGTCGTCCATTCCGGCGATTACCTGGCAATTCAGCCCGCCCATGTCATGACCCATGACAACTCTGGCGCGGTAATACCGAAATTCAAAGAGATCGGCGCCAAGCAGATATTCAACACGCGTCAGGTCGTCTTCACGCTCGACCATGATATCCAGAACAAGACTGACAAAAACCTCGAGAAATATGCCAAGATACAGGCATTCGCCAAACAGTACGGAATCGATTTTTATCCGGCTGGCCGAGGGATCGGGCATCAGATCATGTGCGAAGAAGGGTACGCTTGGCCCGGAACCATGGTTGTAGCTTCGGACTCGCACTCCAATATGTACGGCGGACTCGGATGTCTTGGCACACCAATCGTCCGGACCGATGCCGCCGCGACCTGGGCCACTGGACGGACCTGGTGGCAGGTGCCGCCGGTCGCCAAAGTCGAACTGACCGGCAAACTTCGCCCGGGAGTCACCGGCAAAGATGTCATTATCACGCTCTGTGGTCATTTCAATAAAGACGAAGTCCTGAATCACGCGGTGGAGTTCACCGGTGATGGAATTGCATCGCTTTCGGTTGATGACCGTCTGGCAATTGCCAACATGACCACCGAATGGGGGGCCATGGCAGGTGTATTCCCGATCGATCAGACGACACTCAACTGGCTTCGCAAACGAATTGAATTGGTAAAGAAACGCGGTCTGGCGGGAGTACCTTCAGATGTCGACGGCAACGGCGGACATCCTCGTCTAACCGACGCGCGTCTCGCGAAGCTTGAAGCCAGTCATCCAGTCGCGGACAAAGATGCTTCGTATGCGAAGATCCTGACTCTCGATCTGGGGTCAGTCTCGCCTTATATCTCCGGACCGGATCATGTCAAAGTGATGACCTCGGTATTGGATGCCAAAGCCAAAGGTGTCAAGATCAACAAAGCGTATCTTGTCTCCTGCGTGAACTCACGAGTCGAGGATTTGGCCGCCGCCGCACGGGTGATGGACGGTAAGAAGACGGCCCCGCATGTGAAATTCTATGTCGCGGCTGCTTCGAGTGAAGTGCAGGTGGAATCAGAACGTCGTGGCGACTGGCAGAAACTTCTGGCGGCAGGAGCGATTCCGCTGCCGCCCGGATGTGGACCATGCATCGGGATGGGAGAGGGGTTACTCGAAGACGGCGAAGTCGGTATCTCTGCCACCAATCGGAATTTTAAGGGACGCATGGGATCGCGCAACGCGCAGGCCTATTTGGCTTCCCCCGAAGTAGTCGCGGCCTCGGCAATTGCGGGCGTTGTCGACTGGCCGGCATCGATTGAGAATGTCCCCCTGAAAGTATCAATCAAGGTGCTGTCGACCTCCGAGGGGATAAAAGCAAAGATCAAGATACTCCCGGGATTCCCGGAGAAGATGACCGGCGAATTGATCTTCTGCCATCAGGAAAATATCAACACCGACGGCATCTATCCCGGCAAATATACCTATCGCGATGATTTCACGCCGACCCAACAGGCCGAAGTGGTGATGGAGAACTACGACCCCAATTTCGGCAAACTGGTGAACAAGGGGGACTTGTTAGTGGGCGGGTACAATTTCGGCACAGGTTCATCGCGCGAGCAAGCGGCGACCGCGCTCAAATATCGCGGCCTTCAATTGGTGATCGCAGGGTCATTCAACGAAACTTACAAACGGAATGCGCTCAACAACGGCTTCCTGGCAGTCGAGGCTCCCGAACTGGTGAATGAACTGAAACAGAAATTCGGCAAAGAGCAGTTGACGGTCAAAACCGCGATGACCGCGACAGTTGACTTTACGACCTCAGCGCTGACCGTGAATGGCAAGACCTATCCGATCAGCCCGGTTGGCGCGGCGGCGCAGGAACTGGTCCTGGCCGGTGGATTAGAGAATTGGGTGAAACAGAGAATATAGAGGACAGACATGGCTCACGAAGGCCCTTTGGACAAATCGATATCCCGGCAGATCGCTGAATTTGCCGTCAACCTCCGCTACGACCAGCTTCCCAAAGAAGTGGTCCACGAAGTCAAGCGCTACCTGTACGATTCGGTCGGCTGCGCGCTTGGCGGCTCAAAGACCAAAGATGTCGGAATCATGCGCGACATCTACACCGACCTCGGCGGCAAAGCTGAAGCGACCACACTGATATTCGGCGACAAGATGCCGGCGGTCAACGCGACATTGGTCAACTCGCTGATGATCCGCGCCCTCGATTTCAATGATATCTACTGGAAAGAAGATCCTTCGCATCCGTCGGATATCATCCCTGCCGCACTCTCGGTCGGCGAGATGATGAACAGCTCGATGGAAGAGGTAATCGTCGCCATCGTTCTGGCCTATGAATTCGAGCAGAGGCTCTGCGAATTCGCGGTCCCCGGTGTTCGCGAGCGGAAATGGCACCATGCGACCCTTACGCAATTTGTCTCGCCGATCGTCGCTGGAAAACTGATGCATCTGACGGTCGACCAGATGGTCAACGCGATCGGCATCAACGGTTGCCATAACCATACGATCGGCTGCCCGACCGCCGGAAAGCTGACCATGATGAAAAACACAGTCGACCCGATGGCGACTCAGACCGGCGTATTCGCCGCAATGATGGCAAAGCGTGGCTACACCGGCACCGAGGCGGTCTTCGAAGGAAAAGAAGGATTCATGGATTGCTTCGGCCCGGGCTGGGCGAAGCAAAATCTGGTTGGCGGGCTGGGGCAAAGCTACCGGATACTGCAATGCAGCATGAAGGCGTTCCCGACCGAAGCGCTGACCCACACGCATATCACGGCGACTCTCAAAACGATCAAGGATAACGATATCAAGACCGACCAGATCGACACCGTGACTGTCACCACGATCGCGCGCGCCTGCGATATTCTGTTCGATCCGCACAAGTACCGCCCGGAATCGCGCGAGACAGCGGATCACTCGCTGCCGTACTGTATCGCGGCGGCGATAGTTGACAGGAAGATCACGACACAGTCATTCTCCGACGAGAAGATGAAAGATCCGCGCATCTGGGAAGTGATCGACAAGATCAAGGGAGAAGCGTCGAAGGAATTTGAAGCGATGTTCCCGGCTAAGCAGCCCTCGAAAGTGGTCGTGAAAACCAAAGGTGGCCGCGAATTTTCATCGTATCTGGAATATCCGAAAGGTGACCCGCGCGAGCCGATGACGATGGAGGATCTGGATACCAAATTCGGCGCGCTTGCCGACGGTATTCTGACGGCTGACCGTCAGAAACAGTGGCGCGACTCGATTATGAACTGCGAGAAGACCACCTGCCAGAAATTCATGGCGGGGCTGGTGAAGTAGGAAATTACACAGCCTTGGAATGTCGAGCGGGTTCATGAGGACCCGCTCTCTGTTTTGTCGTACATTTCCCCATTTGCCAATTCCATTAAACTTACGTATTGTTGCTCTCGAATTCAACACCGTACCCCACCATTTATGGTGGGATTGAATAGATAGAAGATGGCTAAAGAAAAATCGTCCAAAGTCAGACCGCAACTGCTCAAAGGTTTCCGGGATTACCCGCCGGAAGAACAGATCGCCCGCGAAGAGATGCTTGGCAAAGTCCGCGACGCTGTCGAGTTGATGGGCTTCCTCCCGTTGCAGACGGCATCACTCGAATTGGCCGAGACCCTTCTCGGGTCGCACTACTCCTCCGATTCCCTCGCCGAGCTGTTCGGTTTCAAAGGACCGGATGAGGTCGATATGGCGCTCCGGTATGAGTTCACGGTGTCGCTGGCCCGCTATGTCGCCAGCCAGCCGGAACTGGCGCTGCCATTCCGCCGGTATCAGTACGGCAATGTCTGGCGGGTCGACAAACCGGGTCCGGGGCGATACCGCGAGTTCATGCAGTTTGATATCGATATCGCCGGGACGACCAATCTTCTGGCCGATGCTGAGATCATCGCCGCGATGGTGACGATTTTCGAGCACCTCGGCATCAAGAATTTCAAGGTCCGTTTCTCGAATAGAAAACTACTCAATGGTATGATCGAGTGGGCGGGCGTGCCGGCCGAGCGCGGACCGGATGTCATGCGGGTTATCGATAAGTTGGAGAAACAGGGGAGAGAAGCGGTCCTGCTGGAGCTTGGACCGGGGCGCACCGACCGCTCCGGCGACAAGATCCCCGGCTTGGGTTTGCCTGATTCTCAGATAAACAAACTCGCCGAGTTCCTTGATTTCGCGGTGAAACATGGAAGCGACCCGTTGGTCGGCACCGAACAGCTGATAGGTTCGATACCAATGGCGAAAGAGGGGATTGAAGAACTTCGTCAGATTCAGAACTACCTTTCGTCCATGTCCATCACACGCGACAAATTCGAAGTCGATCTGACGATCGTCCGCGGCCTCGGCTATTATACCGGCCCCGTCTTTGAAACGACACTAACCGACTTGCCGGAATTTGGCTCCGTCTTCTCAGGAGGACGGTACGATAATCTGGTCGAGCGATTCCTCAACAAGTCGTTCCCGGCGGTAGGCGCATCGATTGGGATAGACCGCCTTCTCGCTGCATTGATAGAGTTGAAAGCGATCGAACTCCGGACTTCGACTTCTCAGGTTTTGGTTACCACAATGGATCGCGACCGGATCGCAGATTACCTGAGGATCGTGCGGGAGCTTCGGGATGCCGGTATACGAGCTGAGATCTACTCTGGCGACACCAAAAATCTGACCAAACAGGTGAAGTACGGCGACAAGGTCGGGATCCCGTTTGCCGTGATCGCAGGGTCAAACGAGTTTGATGCCGGGACTATCACGGTGAAGAATTTGGAGGCAGGCAGAGTCAAAGGCTCTGAAACCGCCGACCGCGACGAATGGCTGAAGGCATCGGGGATTCAGGAGACTATCAAGTACTCAGATTTGATTGATTACTTAGAGCGGCATCTTAAGTAGAAATCTGGCTGGCCTTTCGGCATAGCCTTTCCATGTCCAACGCCCGCCACTCATTGTGATCGTGCAATCGCTCCAGTAAGTGCTGGGGGAGCGCTGAGACTCCGTTGTATGCACCGCTTATCGCGCCGGTAATCGCACCGGTCGTGTCGACATCCCCGCCCACCGCAATTGAGGTCCAGATCGAAGCGAAATAGTCATCCGGCGTCCGCAGAAAACAGTAGAGGCTCCAGAGAACTGTCGGGATAACGAACGGCGATATCCCCGGCCAGGTGTCGACATAGTCTGCGGATTTACCTGCCCGTGCGATCAACTCAACGGCGAACTCCGGAGGAATGGAGAGGTGGTCGGGGAGTTCCCTCACGAATGACGAGAACTCTTCATGCGACTCCTTCATCCAATCGGCAAGCTGATCGCAGAATGTTCGCGGGTCTGGCTTTCCGGAAAGCGCAAGAGCAACCGCACCGGCAATCGCGATAGAACCGGCATCACAGCGCGGGTCGCGGTGGGTGATCCATCCCTGGGTACGCGCGATGCGAATCATTTCGGTCGGATTGTCGCGGTATATCATTCCCACGGGCGCGGCGCGCATTGCAGTGCCGTTTCCCGCCTGTGGTGGGGGACAACCCGCCGACTGCCAGGGGATACCGCGGGCAATGTTGTCCATGGCCATCATACAGGCGATTCCGGGACCAATCGCCAGGCGCTTCTCGAACAACGGGCGCAACCGCGCAATGTAATCCTCAGCGTTGAAGTCCGGAAATTCGATCAGGCTGGCCAGCAGTTCACGGGCCATTTGCGTGTCATCGGTGTACTGTCCGAACGGGTGACGCTGGTCGAAGCTGCTGTCGTGCCAGAGCGGCTTTACCTGGCTGTGCAGATAATCGAGGCACTCCGCAGAATCAAAGCCCTCCACCGGATACCCAAGGGCATCACCGAGCGCCTGTCCGAGGAGACAGCCGACCAGACGATCCATTATTTCCGGCGATTTCGCTCCCATGCTCCAATGGTAACTTCTTCGAGGAGTGGACGCAAGGGGAGGAGAAGAGGAAGGTCCGAAGCTGTTGTTATTCATCTGAATCTGTGGGCACGCGCGAAGCGGACCACTCCAGACAAAGTTCGACGTCATTTTTCTGTCATTTGACCTGAGTCAAACCTTTTCGGCTCCATTCTCCCGATATATTCCTCGAAGGAAATGATGCCATGAGTACTGTAAATAAAATAGCCGCCGATGTTCAAAGCCAGGTTGATCGGGTCGGAGTTCAGAAACTTCGCTTTTACGCCCAACTCGGGTCGCTCCTGCTTAATATCTGGATCGGAATCCAGTTCTATCTCTGGGTAAAACATATTCAGTCGGGGGGAAAGGGGTGGGAGATCCCGCGTCCGGCCGGAGTTGAGGGATGGCTCCCGATCGGCTCACTGGTCTCCTTAAAGCACTTCTTCTCAACCGGTATCATCAACGAGATACACCCCGCTGGATTGGTAATTCTGGTGATGATTCTCGTGACCGGGTTTGTTTTCCGCAAGGCGTTCTGTTCATGGGTTTGCCCGGTCGGGTTCATTTCGGAGATGCTTGGAGATATTTCTGATAAGATATTCCGGAAGCGGATTGTACCGCCGAAATGGCTGGACTGGCCGCTCCGGTCGCTGAAGTATATTCTACTCGGGTTCTTTGTTTGGGTTATCCTCGTGCAGATGACACCCGCGGCGATCGAGGCCTTCCTCTATTCGGATTACAATGTTGTCTCCGACATTCTGATGCTTCGCTTTTTCACCGACATCACTATGTTTGCACTCGGTGTAATAGCATTCCTGTTTGTCATGTCGCTCATTATTCGCGGCTTCTGGTGCCGCTATCTTTGCCCGTATGGCGCCCTGCTCGGGATATCCGGCGTATTCTCACCAACTCGCATCAAGCGAAACGAAGTCAGTTGCATCAACTGCTCGGCTTGTACTCGGGTGTGCCCGGCGTTCATTAAGGTTGAGAAGGTCAAGCAAGTATGGTCGGATGAATGCTCGGGCTGTATGGCGTGTGTCGATTCCTGTCCCATCAAAAATACGTTGGTCGTGTCCGGCATGAAAAAGAAGCGATTTAGCACTCGACAGTGGGCGGCGGCGATGCTTATAGTCTTCTGGGGAACCTTGCTGGCGGCCAAGCTCTTTGGACCCTGGGATAATGAGATTTCCAAAGAGCAGTATATCCAGATGATGCCCGGCACCGAGACCGGCCAGTATGGACACCCCGGAATGGATGGAAAGTGAAGAAGCAGGAACAGTCCGTTTTCGAGAAGTACGCGCACGAATATGACCTGATCACCAACGCGGTCGAGCGGGAGAAACCGCATGGCCGCGAAGTGGACGTACTGATTGAAAAGTATCACCCTACATCAGTCCTCGATGCCGGCTGCGCTACCGGCCTGACCAGCTACTTGTTTGCGTCGCGGGGGATACCGGCTATGGGACTGGATCGCGCTCCCGAGATGATTCAGATGGCGCAATCCAAATACAAAGACTCGACTCTTTCACTACGGTTCATCCAGGGGGATTTCGAGAAGATACCCAAATCTCTTCACCAGAAATTCGATCTGGTCGTCTGTCTTGCCAACAGTATCAGCGGAGTCCCTACAGTCGCCGGCCTGATCCGCTCGCTGACATCGTTTCGTCGATGCCTGACCGATGGCGGCTATCTGGTGATCCAGATGTTAAACCTGGCAAGTCTTGCCGAGCACCAGATATTTCCGATCCGCGCCACGCGTAATGGAGAGATTGTCTATACTCGTTTCTCAGAGCGACTTGGCGCGCAGCACCAGATTCACGTCATCCGACACGATCTATCGTCCCAACCACCGACTTATGAAATATTCCGTCATAGCTACACCAATTTCACCAAGGCCCAGATGCAGACAGCCCTTAAAAAGGCGGGGTTTCGGTCAGTCGCGATCCACGGGAAGTTGGACCATTCTGAGCGATTCACGAAAGCCTCGCGCGACATAGTTTTTGTCGGCCGGACCTGAACTAGTCGAACAGATTTAACCTTGCGTTCTTCAACAACTTGGCTATCTTTGCCCGGTTATGAAGAAACTGCTCCTATCCATATTTTCTCTCTGCCTATCTGTGTCCTGGGCGTGGGCCCAGACGGACACTCTCCATCCTGCCGCGACCTTCGAGGCATACCGCCCGCTCAATGAGAGTCGTGTCTGGAATTTCGAGATAGAAAAACAGAATATCGGGAGCCTGACGTCCACCGTTACCGGCAAAAAGTCGATCGACGGCATTGACGGTTATGTGATAGAGCAGGCATTATCGCTGGATTTCCGCAAAGCCGGGACAGAATTGACCGTGCAGTCCATCGGCAAGCAGTATCTTGCCTCTAACGGTGCCTATCTCGGGTGTGACCTTGAGCTTGATATCAGCGGTCAGAAGTCGACCATAGAGATTCGCCGCGATGGAGAACGTCTGGAGGCGACGGTTGAGGCCGATGGCGGAAGTTCCGAGTCAGCGGGACTCTTCCCGCGCGACGGTTTCGGCTTTGAGATATTTTATGTCGACCTGATCGAGGCGTATCTGGCGATACGTGGTGCTGAAGTAGGGGAGACGATCGATGACACGCTGTATGCGGTACAATCTATGCTGCCGGTCAACATCAACGCGCTCTGCCTCGATTTTCGCAATGTCGGGCTATACACAAATCGTTTCGATTCCGTGTTCATTATCAATGTCTCCATGCCGGAAAACTACCGACTGCATATGAACCGAACCAGGCATTTGGTCAAGGTTGATATGCCCGACCGGAAGCTGAAGATTTATCAGGATTATGCCGGACCGGCACGACAGGCTAAAAACCAGGAGCCGGGTTTCACGCTCGGGGGGCTTCTTCGCGCTCTGCCGGTCACGCCGGTCTATTTCGGATTCGGGGCTCTTGTAGTTTCTCTGCTGGCGTGGCGGGGGTGGAAGCGCCGCGATTCTTATTTGGCTTTTGCGGTCGGTTTTATGTCGATCATATTACTCCCATTCACACTGCATCTTTTGCAGAAACTGGTGGTTGATGTTGTCATCCTCCCGGCGGCGCAAAAGGGGGAGTCGCTCTACATCCTGACCATATTTCCGGCGCTCCTCTCCGGACTCTTTATGACGGCGCTGGTTGCCGTGCTACTGCTTCTTTGGTCCAAATACCTACGGGTGTCGCATGATCTGTCAGCGGTTGGAGCATTCATGGGGGCTGGATTGGCGGTGGCCGAATCGATTTACATGGCCACGACCATTCCGGCGGGATTTCTCTTCTCCCTGATGCTTCTTGAGCGCGCGGCCTATGTGATCCTCTTGGCCGTCATCGGGGCTTTGATCGGTAGAGCCATGGAACGCGGCACCGATCCGTTGGTGCGCAATCTGGTCGCTGTCGTGGTGATCATATCTGGCTTCAAGTATCTGCCCGTGTTGGTCCAACGCCGCATAGTGGAACTCGATCTGATGTATATACTCTCGCTCCTACTGGCCATCATTCTCATGGGAGTCGCGATGATACTTCTGGCTAGGAGCAAAGTGAAAGCAGCCAAATCCAGAGGAGGCGGCCATTCGTAATCGGATTGACATGTCGGGGCGCGGTCCGGCATTGTTGTTGACGCAAATGGCGGCCAACTCTATTATCATCCGCTTGAACCACCCTTCAGACAGAACAGGGGAGTACGACAACTCGCGCAGTTAGGGAAGGTATGGCAGAAGATATAGTCTACGCCGGCATAGATATCGGCGGCACCAACATCAAATACGGACTGGTCGATGCCCGGGGGAAAGTGCTCTTCAAAGAGCAGCGACCGACGATGGTCGAAAAAGGGGCCGAGCCGCTGATGCATCTGGTAACAAATATTGCCGAGCGTCTGCTGTATCACGCCGCGGAAGAGGATCTCTCCGTCAAATGGTTGGGTGTCGGGACTCCCGGCGCGGTCGACACGCGGATTGGCAAGGTCATTTCTCTTTCGCCGAATATCGAGGGATGGCAGGGGATGGAAATCGGGAGGATCCTTAAGGAACGCCTCAATACCGCAGTCTATGTTGACAACGATGTCAATTCGATGGCCCTTGGTGAATCACGGTTCGGCGCGGCGGTTGGCTACAAGTCGGTCTTTTGCACGGCCGTCGGGACAGGGGTAGGTGGAGCTGTAATACTTGATGGCAAACTCTGGCGCGGGGCGAATTTTACGGCCGGCGAAATTGGGCATGTTTCCATCAACGCGAACGGACCGACCTGTCGCTGCGGCAACAAGGGATGTCTGGAAACGTATTGCTCTTCGGCGGCGATGCTGAACTCCGTCAAGTCACGACTGGGTGGGCAGATAACGCCAATCTTTGAAGAAGTACTGGAAGGGGCGATTGAAGGACTCACTATCAAGAAGCTGTTTACAGCGGCCAAAAAAGGGGACGAGATCGCCATTGCTGTGGTCACTGAAACAGCTCAGTATCTCGGAACGGCGCTGGCCGGTGTGGTGAACCTTTTGAACCCTGAGATCGTAGTGGTGGGTGGAGGGGTAGCCGATGGCGGCGCTGGATTCCTGGAGACTGTTACCGCTGAAATCCGGAAACGCGCCTTCAGTTCGGCGGTAGAAAACCTGAGAGTCGCCAGAGCTTCGTTGGGCAATGATGCCGGCTTTATAGGCGCTGGAATGTTGGGAGACGCACGAGTATGAAGACCGCAACCGCACAAGTTGGCCACGCTGCCGGGCAACCGCTCACGGTGAAACTTTCAGTTTGGTGGGGGTATATCATATCCGCGATGTATGTACTTTATGGCGGTGTGTCGATCATCCTTTCCATCCTTGATCGTCAATATGGCGACATGGGAAAACCGATCATCTTCCTGGTTCTCGGATTGTTGCTGACCATGGTCGCGCTCGCGTTTCGCGACGCAAAGCAATGGGGATGGTATGGGTTGGTGACCATTAACGGCGCGGTGATCGTGCTGGCTCTGATCTCATTAACACATATTGAGAGTATCGTGCTATTGGTTCTAGCTGTATTGGCACTGGTCGCTCTTTTTGCCCCTGCCACCAAGGGATACATACTGGAGCGCCGGTAAATCCTCTTGACATATCCCAAAAAGCTGCTACTTTGGCAAGCCTGACAATTTAATCGACCCGAATTTCCTGGCGCCCTAGCTCAGTTGGTAGAGCAGCAGACTGAAAATCTGCGTGTCCGCAGTTCGATTCTGCGGGGCGCCATTTTTTATTGGCTTGGAAAAGTGTCGAAGATTCGAGTCAGTGGGGGAGTTCGCCGCAGGTACCACATCCGCCGCAGGCTGTGATCGCATGCGTCAGAATATCGACCTTGATCAAAGCCAACATCCGGATCCCTTTAGGACCATGCTCGATCGTTTCTATCGCGCAGACTGAATCTGGAGTCGACGGCGCATCCCCACCAAGCGCTTTGAGCCCTGCCTGAACAGCGAGCAGATGCTTGATGGTCAGAAATTCCCAAGTATCACTCGTCGTCGGAATGGCCTGCAGAATGTCATCTGGAGTCGCACTCAAGACATCATGAACTGACCGGTGCTCGATCCACTTTCGAAGGAGCGAAGGATTCCCCACGCCACCACCGCAGGTCAACTTCAGGAGCGAGTAATGCGTGACCCGATCATCAGGGTCAAGCGTCAGGGAGAGAACTTCGGTAACATCAGAACATGGCATAAATCAGGATAGGCTGCATCCAGTAAGTTTGTCAAGACATACTAAAGAGTAATCGATTGTTCGGAGAATTGCGACGACCTTTATGTTGCGCGACAACTACATAACTTTTTTCAAGAACAAGACAGATTTTCTCTCTAAGGGGGACGATTTTGTCGTTGTTGTTGTCGACAACTAGTGATATATTTCACGTGTGACCTGCGACGCGTCGAGTACTATGGTTAAGTCGTTGCAGGGTCTGACGGTATAAGGCTGCTGACAATCAGCGGCGAAAGGTTGTAATATGGTGGTCTCTTCGCCACATCAGGTAGCCCCCGATAAGTGGGGCATAGCACCGCACGTTCTTCAACTCGAAACTTCCATCATTCGCGAGATTCTCAAAATATCCTCTCAGCCCGGTGTCATCTCTTTTGCCGGTGGACTCCCCGCGCCCGAATTGTTCCCGTTAGGTGAACTTAAGCGCGTGGCGGGGGAGGTCGTGGATAAGTACGGGGCGGACGCGTTCCAGTATTCGCTTTCCATGGGAATAACGCCACTTCGCCAACTTCTGGCCAAACGCGCGACTGAACGCGGCACGCCTTCAACGTTCGAGAATATCCTGGTCACAGCCGGCGCCCAGCAGGGGATTGAACTGATCGCCCGGGCCTTCATCGACCCCGGCGACTATGTACTCGTCGAAAATCCTACCTATGTAGGCGCGCTGCAGGCCTTCAACTACTATCAGGCGAAGTACGTCACGGTTGAAATGGATGATGAAGGGATGATCGTCGAGCAGGTCGAGGAACGCCTCGCCCAGTTCCATCCCAAGCTCATCTATACCGTGTCGAATTTCCAGAACCCGACCGGGATCACCATGTCCGAAAAACGCCGTCGAGCGCTAGTTGATGCCGCGGTCAAGTACAACGTCCCGATAGTCGATGACAACCCGTATGGCGAGATCCGTTTCTCCGGTGAACGCGTCCCGACCCTCAAATCTTACGGCGGCGATGAGGTCATCGCGCTGCGGTCATTCTCCAAAGTGATCTCACCCGGCCTGCGTCTCGGGTGGATCAACGGTCCGAAAGAGATCATGGTGCAGTTCGAAAAGGTAAAGCAGTGCACCGACCTTCATACCAGCAGCTATGGACAATACTTGATCTATGAATATGTCACGCAGGGACTGCTTGAACCGCAGATCGAACGGATCAAAGCAGATTACCTTGCCAAGAGAAACTGCATGACCCAGGCAATGGAGCAGCATTTCCCAGTCGAAGTTACCTGGACCAAGCCCGATGGCGGTCTTTTCTTGTGGGTGCAACTGCCTGAACATGTGTCGGCCAAGGATCTGTTGCCAAAAGCCATCGAGCAGAAAGTCGCCTACGTGTACGGTTCGCCGTTCTTCGCTAATGGCGGCGGCGATAATTGCTTGCGTCTTAACTTCTCAAATGCTACATTGGAACAGATAGTCGAGGGTATTAAACGTCTCGGCAAGCTGTTCAGAGAGAATATGTAGCATGTTGACAAACACGAAGTTCCAGACTGAGATGTGGTGGTGGCGCCGTGCGGTGGGGTATGTCCGGCTGGGATAGTGTTTGGGTATGATAAAGTCCATACAAAGCCCGCCGGTTGGCGGGCTTTTTTGTTGCCGTTGAACGGTATAGCCAATTAGATACAGGGTCTATGAAGCTCAGATTTGACAAATACCATGCGCTGGGGAACAGCTTTCTCCTGGTTGAGACCAGATCGATCGGTTCACGTACCAAGTGGGGGAAGATCGCGCAAACGATGTGCAGCACGGCTTCAGGGATCGGCGCCGATGGATTACTCGTTGTGTCGCCATCCAAAGGTGTTGATTGTCGGGCCGATGTTTTCAATGCTGATGGTGGCTGGGCGGAAAGATCCGGCAACGGCCTTCGCATTGTCGGCCTTCACCTCTTCAGGACCAAGCCCACGCGCAAATCCCTGGCAATCCTGATGGGTGGCGAGAAGTGTACCGTGACAGTACTGAAGAGAGCTGCGGGAGGTCACGCGGTTCGTGCTGTTATCGGTACACCGGATTTCCTTGCCAAAAATGTACCGGTCAAGAGTCGTTTGAAGCACTTGATAAACCAGAAGATCAAGATCGGCCGGGAAGTGGTCATCGCGACCTGCCTGTCAGTTGGCAATCCCCACTGCATTTTGCCGGTCGACAGTTTCGATTTTGACTGGAAAGAAATGGGCCGAAGTATCGAATACTCGCCGATCTTCCCGAGGCGCACCAATGTTGAGTTCGTGCGGGTCATCAGCCGCAGGAAGATCCGGGTAGCCGAGTGGGAACGCGGCGCGGGCGCGACAGGGTCCTCAGGGACCGGGGCCGCCGCCGCAGTCGCCGCAATGGTGATGCTGGGCCGAGTCGACCGCGAATGCGAAGTGCAGTTTGATAATGGCTCGCTGCAGGTCTACTGGGATAGTGCAATGAACAGAGTCGAACTGACCGGTCCCGTTGTACATATAGCGTCGGGGAGCATGGTGATTTGATGCTGACTCTGGCTGAGGCAAAAAGGCTGAACAAGAAAGGGAACGTGATCCCGCTCTCGATGCGGGTTCCTTCCGATCTCGAAACGCCGGTCTCCGCTTTCCTAAAGCTGGCCGCTGGCAAGGAGTATTCTTTTCTTCTCGAGTCGATCGAAGGGGGCGAGAAACTGGCGCGATATTCGTTCATCGGTTTTGACCCTTTTCTGGTTGTCGAAGCCAACTCTAATTGCGTAACACTGCGCAAGGGTAAAGAAAAGAGAGAGGTCACGACCGAGCCACTGGGCTTTCTTAAAGAGCTTCTTGCAGTCTACAAACCGGTGGTGGTTGATGGCCTTCCTCGCTTCACCGGCGGCGGAGTCGGCTATTTCTCATTTGACACGATCCGCTGGGTGGAGCGACTACCGAATTCGAACCATGACAAGATAGGCATGCCGGAGGTGATCTTTGGTCTCTACCAAACGGTCATCGCTTTCGACCACCTCAAGCAGGAGATAATCCTGATCTCGAATATCCTGCACGAATCCGGCGAAGCCGGCCTTGATCGGAAATTTCGCGAGGCAGTCGGGAGACTCAAATGCATGGTAGCCGACCTGCAGCAGCCACTAAGGCCACCTAAACTGTCCACTCCCAACCGCAGCAAGCGCGTGCAGTGTTTGACTGGTCGATCCAAGTATGAGTCGGCGGTGAGGAAAGCAAAAAGGTACATTAGAGAAGGGGATATCTTTCAGGTAGTCCTATCACGGCGTTGGCAGATCGAATCTAACGAAGATCCACTGACGGTTTACCGTAGGCTCCGGCGGATCAACCCTTCGCCCTACATGTTCTTGCTGAACTTTGGCGAGAACGCGGTAATCGGCTCTTCGCCTGAAATGATGGTTCGGGTTGAACATGGCCGAATCGAGACCCGGCCCATCGCCGGTACGCGTCCTCGGGGCAAAGATGATGCGGAAGATGCCCGAAGGATTGACGACCTGCTGGCGGACCAGAAGGAATTGGCCGAGCATACGATGCTTCTCGATCTTGGCCGTAATGATATTGGTCGTGTCGCCAAGGCAGGGAGTGTCCAGGTTCGAGAGCGAATGGTGATAGAAAAATACTCGCACGTGATACATATCGTCAGTTCGGTTGTTGGGGAACTGAAGAACCGGACCTCGGCGCTTAATGGTCATTTTGCCTGCTTCCCCGCGGGGACAGTCTCCGGCGCGCCTAAACTACGGGCTATTGAGATAATAGACGAACTCGAAGGAACAAAGCGCGGGATCTACGCCGGATCGATCGCGTACCTTGACTTCTGGGGGAATCTCGATTCATGCATCGCGATCCGGACTGTAGTAAAAAAGGGGAAGAGGTACTTTGTGCAGGCGGGTGCTGGCATTGTCGCCGACTCCGTTCCATCCAAAGAAAGCAAAGAGACCGAGGCAAAGGCGAAAGCGATCATTGAAGCGGTTACGGGGGAGAGTGCCAAATGATCCTGATGCTTGACAATTACGACTCCTTCACCTACAACGTCGTGCAGTACCTGGGCGAACTAGGTGCAGACCTGCATGTCTATCGAAATGACGCTGTTACTGTCGAGCAAGTGAGGAAGTTGCGTCCGCGCGGGATAGTCCTATCTCCCGGACCCGGCCGTCCGGAGAATGCCGGTATCATGAACGATCTCATCCGCGAAATGGCGGGTCACATTCCGATACTCGGAATTTGTCTCGGGCATCAGGCAATCGGGCAGGTTTTTGGAGGGACGATCGGTTATGCTCCTACTCTGATGCATGGCAAAACCTCGGACGTCTTCCACGACGGTTCAACACTCTTCAAGTTAGTGCCGTCTCCATTCGTCGCCACGCGCTACCACTCGCTGGTGATCGACCCGGCGACACTTCCGAAAGCTTTCAAGGTCACGGGTTGGACGTCGGACAAGGTTATTATGGCGATTGAACATCGAGAGATGCCTATATTTGGAGTACAGTTTCACCCTGAGTCTATCCTCACCACTGAAGGGAAGAAGATCCTCGGCAATTTTCTGGAGGCGCTCCCATGATCCAGGAGATGTTGCGCAAACTCCTTTCCGGCGGTCACCTGACCGAGCAGGAGGCGACCATGCTGATGGATCAGATAATGGACGGTCAGGCGACTCCTGCCCAGATCGGTGGGTTGCTGATTGCGCTGAAACAGAAGGGGGAGCACGTTCAGGAAGTCACTGGCTTTGTACGTTCTATGCGTAATCATAGCCAGCGTGTGACTATCGCTGATCCTGACGCGGTCGATGGCTGTGGCACAGGCGGGGACGGCGCGCATACATTCAACATTTCTACCGCGGCCGCCCTGGTCGCTTCTGCGGCGGGAGCGACCGTCGCCAAACACGGAAATCGGTCGGTCAGCTCCAAGTGCGGATCGGCGGATCTTCTCGAAGCTACCGGCGGCGCCATTGATCTCCCACCTGAAAAGGTCCAGCGCTGTGTGGATTCGGTCGGCTTCGGCTTTATGTTCGCGCCGGTCTTTCATCCGGCGATGAGACATGCAGCCGGACCAAGAAAAGAGCTGGGCGTTCGGACCGTATTCAATATACTCGGCCCAATGACCAACCCGGCTGGCGTACGTCGACAAGTGATCGGTGTATACGACCCCGCGCTTATGCACATTATGGCAGAAGTGCTCGGCCGGACCGGCTCGGTCCATGTGATTGTCGCGCATTCGCGAGATGGGCTCGATGAGTTCTCCATTTCTGATACGACCGAATATGTCGAACTGCGCGATGGCAAGGTCTCGGTGAAGGAAATCACCCCCGAAGAGGTTGGCCTCAAGCGGCAACCGTACGGGTCACTCTCCGGTGGCGATGCCCACTGGAACCTGAGAATATTGCACGAGATTCTTGAGAATCGCTCGAACGGTTACGCCGATGCGGTCGTATACAATGCCGGTGCCTTGTTGTATGTTGCCGGTAAGAGTGAATTGATCGGAGAGGGTGTGGAGCAGGCCCGAAGGGCTGTACTGGATGGTCGCGCCAAACAGAAATTGGATGAATGGATCGCGGCCACGCGAAATTGAGTGATGCAAACAACGCAAGTAGAGAGTAGTAACTCCAGATCCCGTTCTGCGACATCAAAAGGTGTCCTTTTCGAATTGAGGGACTATTGGAATCATGTCCTGATGTTCAAGCGAAATGCCCGGCTCTATCTGCTCGGCGCATTCCTGCTTGGTGTAAATTACGAATACTTCCAACTTCTGCTAAACCTGTACCTAAAAGACCTGGGATTTGGCGAGAGTAGTATCGGACTGGTCAATTCGTCGCGCGCGATAGGGATGTCTCTGATGGCTATCCCCGCGGCGCTCCTGTTGAGCCGCGTCTCGCTGAAACCGGTCCTGCTGGTGGCGGGTGTTCTATTTGGGTTCTTCAGTATCGGCATATCCAGCAACAACCGGCTTGAGCTGATCATTCTGTTCACAATATTGAGCGGCATGACCTTCGCCTTCTCACGCGTTGCGGCGGGGCCGTTTTACATGCGCAATTCCAGTCAGGAGGAGCGGACCCATCTCTTTTCGTTCTCGTTCGGCGTTTTGCTGATTGCCGGAATGGTTGGCTCACTGTCCGCCGGAAAGCTCGTTCCGATCATGACCCAGTTAGCGGGTGACACTATACTCGGCTATCGGTACACGCTGTATCTTGGAATTGGACTAGGGATGTTGTCACTGATCCCGTTCGCGATGCTTCGCCCCGCGCCGATCTCCGATGAAGAGCGCCGTATTCGTGTCTCGCGCGAGCAACTAAGGAAACGGGGCTCGTTCTATTTCAAGTTGACATTCTCCAATTTCCTCATCGGTTTGGGAGCGGGGCTGATCATCCCATTTCTGAACCTCTATTTCAGAGATAAATTTGGATTGTCGACGGCGACTATCGGATTCTTTTACTTCTGTACCATCTGCTCGATGTTCATTGGGACACTGGCCGGGCCAGTGCTCGCTCGACGGTTCGGTCTCGTCAGGACGATCGTGATCACCCAGCTTATGTCAATTCCCTTTATGTTTTTCCTCGGTTATACCACTACTCTGTGGATCGCCTTCTGCGCATATGTTATTCGGGCGGGATTGATGAATATCGGCGTGCCGGTCGCGACGAATTTCGGGATGGAGATGTCCACTCGGGCCGAACAGGGTCTGGTAAACGCGCTCCTGATGGTCTCCTGGACCGCTTCCTGGATGGTGTCGACTGCTATCGGTGGACATCTTATCGAGCAGTACGGCTACACACTGACGTTCAATATCACAATAGTACTCTATGTACTCTCCACTCTGTTCTATTTCTGGTCGTTTAAGGGAGCTGAACAGAAACAGGGGAAAGACTCCGGCTGGTCAATAGCCGAGCAGGAGGTCGCGTGAGCGATATACTTGAGCAGATCGCCGCGAATAAGCGCGCTGAGATAGAGATATTGAAGCGGGAGCGTCCGCTTGAATCGCTTCACGCCGCACCGGACGAGACGCGCCTCTCATTTCGGGAAGCGCTCTCCTCACCAGCCAAAGTCAAGGTCATCGCCGAACTCAAGAAGGCATCCCCATCCAAGGGTGTATTTGTCGAAGAGTTTGATCCGGAGGATCTGGCGGCGCGATATCGCCGAGGGGGAGCCACCGCACTCTCCGTCCTGACTGAGCAAAAGTATTTTCAGGGGAGACTCGAATACATGCGGATCGCCAAGCAGAGCGCGCGTCTTCCGATCCTCTGCAAAGATTTCATTGTTGACCCGTATCAGATCGCGCTGGCTTCTCATTATGGCGCCGACGCGATCCTGTTGATCGGTCGCCTATTGACACGCAAAACACTCACTGACTATCTGTCAGAGACGACCAGGATGGGATTGAATTGTCTGGTCGAAGTTCATGACGAGAATGAACTGGAGATCGCGTTGGAGGCGGGCGCACAGATCATAGGCGTCAACAGCCGGAATCTTCAGACATTCGAGGTGGACCTCTCCATTGCAGAGAGATTAGGCAAGGCGATACCTGACGACCTCATCAAAGTGGCTGAATCAGGTGTGGCCACCAGAGATGACATCACAAGACTTTCTCAGGTTGGCTATTCCTGTTTCCTGGTTGGCGAAGCATTGGTAAGACATCCAAATCCAGCCGCGCTGCTGCAGGAGCTGATCGGCGAATGAGTTACGTTCAAGTCAAAGTCTGCGGGATAACCCGCTATAAGGACGCACTCCTGGCGGCCCAATTGGGCGCGGATATGATCGGCATGATATTCTTCGAAGGTTCGAAAAGATGCATTGATCTTAAGACCGCGGTGAAGATCGCTGCAGTATTGCCGCCGACCGTCGATAGAGTCGGAGTCTTTGTCGACGAAGCGCCCGCCCGCATGCTGAGGATAGCAGAGCAACTGCGACTCGACTGGCTGCAGTTACATGGCCGGGAGACAAACTCGACTACAAAGCTGCTTCAGCGTGCAGGTTTCCGCGTGATCAAGGCGTACAGTGTAACCGAAGCGACTGATTGGGCAAGGATTGCAGATTCCCCCGCCGACCTCAAGATGCTCGACAACGGGACTGGCGGTACGGGTTCCACATTTGATTGGTCACTAATACCCAGGAAGAGACTTGAGAATGTCGTACTGGCCGGAGGTATCGACGCCAAGAACGTTGTCGCGGCACTTCGTCGAATGCACCCGTTGGTTATCGACGTCAACTCTGGTGTGGAATCAGCGCCGGGAGTCAAGTCGCCGGCTAAACTGAAACAGTTTTTCAAAGTGGTGAAGAGTGAGCGTGCCAAGTAAGAGTTACCGGTATCCCGATAAACGTGGACGATTCGGCGAATTCGGCGGTAGATATGTCCCTGAGACTGTGATCTACGCGCTTGACGAATTGACCGCCGCGTATGACAAAGCACGAAAGGACAGAAAGTTCCAGCGCGAACTGACCGGCTATCTCGGCGCGTTCGTCGGAAGGCCTTCGCCGCTGTACTTCGCCGAGCGACTAACAAGAGAGGTCGGCGGCCCGCGCATTTGGTTCAAAAGAGAAGATCTCAATCACACCGGAGCGCATAAGATTAACAATACGGTCGGTCAGATCCTGCTGGCGATGCGGATGGGGAAGAAGCGGATCATCGCGGAGACGGGAGCCGGACAGCATGGGTTGGCGACCGCGACTGTCTGCGCACGTTTTGGCCTCCCGTGCGTGGTTTACATGGGCGCCGAAGACGTGCAGCGGCAGGCGCCAAATGTCCAGAAGATGAGATTACTGGGCGCTGAGGTTGTCCCTGTCGAATCTGGTTCGAAAACGCTTAAAGACGCGACCAACCAGGCGATGCGTGACTGGGTCACCAATATCCGCACTACCTTTTATATTATCGGATCCGTGGTCGGTCCGCATCCGTATCCGATGATGGTCCGCGACTTTCAGTCGATCATCGGCGTCGAAACCAAAACTCAGGCGAAGAAGCAATTTGGCAAGCTGCCGGATGCCCTGGTGGCCTGTGTCGGTGGAGGCTCAAACGCGATTGGAATGTTTTATCCCTTCATCAAGTCGAGAGTCAGGCTGATCGGAGTTGAG
Source organism: uncultured Ignavibacteriales bacterium (assembly GCA_964397415.1). Classification (GTDB taxonomy): domain Bacteria; phylum Zixibacteria; class MSB-5A5; order GN15; family FEB-12; genus FEB-12. The sequence continues at coordinate 640,241 of CAYNIJ010000001.1, forward strand.
GCGGCCGGTCACGGCATCAATAGTCAGAAGCACGCCGCAACGTTGACCAAAGGAAGACCGGGCGTGTTGCATGGATCTTACAGCTACCTGTTGTATGATGACAACGGCCAGATCATTCTGCCACACTCAGTCTCGGCAGGTCTCGATTACCCTGGCGTTGGTCCTGAGCACTCGTTCTTGCACGACTCGAAGAGAGTGGAGTATCATTCTGCAACCGATTCCGAAGCTTTGGAGGCATTCAAGACTGTCTCCCGCCTCGAAGGCATTATTCCCGCATTGGAAACCTCGCATGCGCTTGCCTGGGTGATTCGGGATGGGAAGACGCTCAAAAAGAACAATAATCTGGTGATCTGTCTATCGGGTCGCGGCGACAAGGACTTTCCGATTTTGCAGAACCTGGGGGTGCTTCCATGACCAATCGCATCAGTCAGTTGATGATGGCTCGTGGCAAGCGGAAGCTATTGGTGCCGTTTCTGACCGTCGGGTATCCGTCTCTCGATATCTCGGAACAGCTCTGCAAAGTCGCAATCGATTCTGGCGCCGATATGCTTGAATTGGGGATTCCTTTTTCGGATCCGCTGGCCGATGGCCCGCAGGTACAACTATCCAGTCATATCGCGTTGCAGCAGGGGATTACCCTTGATGATGTTTTCGGAGTGGCCGAGAGTATTCGTGAGTGCTCTGACATTCCGCTGATCACCATGGGGTACTACAACCCGATCTACGCACGTGGAATTCCGGACTTTGTCGCCTCTGCCAAAGAAGCTGGTATCGATGGCCTGATCATCCCCGACCTACCCCCCGATGAAGCGGGGGAGTTAATGGAATTATCCCGTGAAGACGATTTGTCGACCATCTTCCTCGTCGCGCCTACCTCCGATCGCGGGCGAATCAGCTTAGTGGAGAAGAGTTGCTCCGATTTTGTGTATGCTGTTACAGTCACCGGAGTGACTGGAACCGGGCAAAACTTCGACGCGCAAACGGATGAATATCTGGCACGGTTGCGCAAGCAGCTCCGTAAGCCATTTGTTGCCGGGTTTGGGGTGTCGTCGGGGGAATCGGCTGCGCGGCTCTGCAGACATGCCGATGGTGTCGTGATCGGTTCTGCTCTTATAAAAGAGATTGAGTCCAAAGGGCGCCATGAAGACGGCGTGGAGGTGGTCGGGAAACTCCTTAAGTCCGTGCGGGATAGCCTGAACGGATAGGATAGCTTTATCATTGCGTAGCGGCTACCTCACAACCATATTGCCGCCGGAAAATCGAAGACTATGATACTGGACAAATTCAAAGAGCATTTTGCATTAACCATCGCAACGGCATTTCGGGAATGTTACCCTGACCAATTTGCCGCCTCCGGTGAACAGGGTCCATTCTCAAGTGGAGACGTTCTCAGGAATTTGGAGCGCCCAAAGGATCCCAAAATGGGAAGCCTGGCATTCCCGATTTTTAAGTATCTCTCACTGCTGAAGGCCAAGCCGCACGAGGTCACAGCCCTGGTTGCCGCCAGAGCGAACGAGTTGGTTGACACACAAGCCTCAGACTCGGCCCTACAGTTTTCGAGTGCCTCGGGCTATATCAATGCTTCCATCGAATTGACTGACGTAGCCCGTGAGACGTTGACTCAGGTCCTGAAGCAGCAGAACAGATTTGGAGGTTCAACCGTTGGGTCCGGCAAACTCAATCTGGTCGAATACTCCTCCCCGAATATCGCCAAGCCAATAGGCGTCGGGCACCTACGAACTACTATAATTGGCAACTCGCTGAGACGCATCTACAAGAAGCTCGGGTACACAGTCATCGGCATCAACTATCCCGGCGACTGGGGAACACAATTCGGCAAGATGATCGTCGCTTTTCGCCGGTGGGGAAGCGAGGAGACCTTTTCGGGTGAGGCTGTTAAACATCTGCTCGACCTCTATGTCAAGTTTCACGCAGAAGCCGAAAAAGACCCGACCCTTGATGAAGAGGCCCGCATTGAGTTCAAGAAGCTCGAGGATGGCGATCCCGACGCGACTGCTCTATGGGAACGGATGAAAGAGGTCTCTTTCGACGAATGGGACCAATCATACGCCCTTCTCGGAGTCGAATTCGATCTTGTATACGGCGAGTCATTCCTGAATGACAAGATGGAAGCGGTCATCAAGCGTCTTGAACAGAATGGCCTCACCTCGATATCCCGCGGCGCGTTGGTTGTTGACCTGAACGACCCGCAACTTCCGCCGGCTCTTCTTAAAAAGCAGGATGGTGCCACGCTCTATATCACACGCGATCTGGCCGGCCTCATCTGGCGATGGGAGACCTACCACTTCAACGAATCACTCTATGTCGTTGGAGTGAGTCAGTCCGACCACTTCAAGCAGGCGCTCAAAGTGATCGCGATGATGGAAGAGGCCGAACACCTTCCCGAAGATCAGCGCATGACGGGCAGGGTCAAGCATGTCGATTTCGGCTGGGTCAAGTTTGGCGAAAAGACCATGTCCACGCGACAGGGGAACATCATTTTCCTCGAAGATGTCATCAACCAGGCGATCGAACTGGCCAAACAGAAGATCCGCGAGAAGAATCCAAACCTGGCGAGATTTGATGAGGTCGCCCAGATGATCGGCGTTGGCGCGGTCATCTTCTCGCAGCTCTCGGTCCGTCGGCAAAAAGATGTCAATTTCGACTGGGACGAGGTTCTCAGCTTTGAGGGAGAGACCGGCCCGTATCTGCAATATACCCATGCCCGACTCTGTTCGCTAGAGCGAATGTATGGCAAACCGATCTCGTCTGAGATTGACTTCAGTTTATTGAACCAGGATGAGGAACGGCTTGTTATTGAGACCATAGCGGAATTTGAGGAGGCGATCCATGAGGCCGCGCGTCTCTACGACCCGAACTGTATCTCAACCTATCTGTTGAGACTGGCCAGCGCCTTTAATAAGTTCTACCAGAGAAAAGACGCCTCCGGGCGAATAGATAAGATCATCTCGGATGATCCAGCCCGAACCGCGGCGCGCATGGCGCTTGTTCAGTCGGTGCGGATCGTCATTAACGAAGGGCTGAACCTGCTTGGGTTGCGGGCCCCGGATGAGATGTAACAGGAAGCAAGAAGACGCGACCGCGGGTCGCGCCAGGAGAAATAGATGCTCGTAGTGATGGAAGCTTCGGCGACACAGGAGATGATCGCCAAAGTCTGTGAAGAAATTACCAGACTCGGATTGACGCCACATCCGATTCCCGGAGCGTTGCGCACCGCGATCGGCGTGACCGGGAATAAAGCACAGGTCGATTCAGACTGTATTCTGACGCTTGCCGGCGTGCAGGATATCATTCATGTCACCCAGCCGTTCAAATTGGTCAGTCGAGAGTTTTTCAAAGAAGATACGGTTGTTGATGTGGACGGCGTGAAGATAGGCGGCAAAGAGTTTGTGGTTATGGCCGGTCCTTGCTCGGTCGAAAGTCGTGACCAGTGCATGATCATTGCTGAAGGAGTCGCAAACTCCGGGGCAAAGGTCTTCCGCGGTGGCGCGTTTAAGCCGAGGACATCGCCATACAGCTTTCAGGGGCTGGGAGAGACAGGTCTCCAGATCCTTGCCGAGGTTCGTGAGCGGTTTGGCATGAAGATCATCACCGAAGCGGTCGACACAGATACGCTCGATCTGGTCGCGGCTTACACGGATATCATCCAGATCGGCGCGCGCAATATGCAGAACTTTTCCCTGCTCAAGAAGGCTGGCAAAACAATGAAGCCGGTACTTCTCAAGCGCGGAATGTCCGCTACCCTTGAAGAGTTCCTGATGGCGGCCGAGTATATTATGGCCGAAGGGAACCGGAATGTTATCCTCTGCGAGCGGGGAGTCCGGACCATCGCCGATCACACTCGCAACACGCTAGATCTGGCCGCGATCCCATATGTCAAACGGATCAGTCATCTTCCGATAATCTCCGATCCAAGTCATGGTACGGGGAAGAAGGGGAAGGTCATCCCGCTGTCCCGTGCGTCGATCGCGGTAGGAGCGGATGGCTTGATAGTGGAAGTGCACCATGAACCGGAGCACGCGCTGTCCGACGGCCCGCAGTCGATCACACCGTCAGATTTCACTGTCCTCATGAACGATATGCGGCGACTCGCGACTGTCCTTGACAGGACCTGCGCATGAAGAGAGAGCTGAAGCCTGCGCGGAGAATTGGTGGTACGATTTCCGTCCCTGGGGATAAATCGATCGGGCACCGCGCCGCGTTATTCTCAATTCTGGCCAAGGGGCCTCTAACGATCAGGAATTTCCCCAAGGGAGCTGATGTCCTCACTTCCCTGGCTGCCGCGGGACAATTTGGTGTCAAGGCTGAACAGACTGATAGCGGGTTAATGCTTACTCCACCGGAGCAATTTCAGATCCAGCCGGAGACAATTGTCGACTGCGGCAATTCCGGGACGACGGCACGATTATTAGCCGGTTTGGTGGCTGGGAGTAATCTATCGGTGATTCTCAGCGGCGATGAGTCGTTGTCTCGCCGCCCAATGAAGCGTGTGGTTGACCCATTGACCGCAATGGGTGCGGAGCTATTCGCTACCGATGGCCACCTACCAATGAAGATACGGGGGAAGAAGCTTCTTCCTTTTGAATACCGTCTGCCGGTCGCCTCCGCGCAGGTCAAATCGGCGCTCCTGTTGGCTGGCCTGTCTTCCAATTGCAGTATCACCTTGCGCGAAGATCATATCACGCGCGACCATACTGAATTGATGCTTTCCGCGCTCGGCGAGGGGATCACGATTCGCGACATTAAGCCGGTACTTGTCCCGGATCCAGATGACCCCCGCAAGAAGAAATCGATTATGCCGGAGACGTTTAAGAAGGAGATTTCTCTTACCGGCCAGGCTCGCATTAACGGGGGAGAGATAGATATTCCGGGCGACATCTCAACCGCGGCGTTTTTCTTCGGCGCGGCCGCCATCAGCGGCGGTACCGTGACGGTCACCAATTGCGGCCTCAACCCGACGCGCACTGAGTTCTTAGATTATCTTCGATCCGCTGGCTGTACAGTCACTCTCGCAGATAAAACGACCATTTCAGGGGAACCGCGGGGCACTGTCTCGGTGTCCGGCGGCGCACTCAAAGCCCGCAAGATATCCGGCGAAACCACAGTCGGCCTGATCGACGAGATCCCGATGGTCGCCGTCATCGCTTCATTTGCCGAAGGTACAACCATTATCCGGGATGCGTCTGAACTTCGAGTGAAGGAATCCGATCGTCTCGCCGCTATCGCCGACAACCTGACCCGTATGGGAGTGAAATGCGGATTGCTGGACGATGGCCTGGCAATCGAGGGACGTCAGGAGATCAATGGCGCGGACCTGGCCAGCTATGGCGACCATCGGATCGCGATGGCGTTTTCCATCGCCGCACTGGCCGCGGTGGGCCCCTCCAATATAGATGACACCAGTTGTGTTGGGATATCCTGTCCTGAGTTTTTCGACCTATTGCTTCAGATCATGGCATGAGTGAACGGTACCATTTCGGCCTGTTAGGGCACAAGATCTCTTATTCCCAATCGCCCGATATCTTTGCGGCCATCGCAAAGCAGACGGGTCACAAGATATCGTTTGACCTATTTGATATCGCCCCGCTGGATCTCGAATTTTTCATGACGCGCATTCATGCGCATGATCTCTCCGGTATGGCGGTGACCATTCCGCACAAAGAAGCGATACTCCCATTTCTGAGTGAAACTGACCAAGTCGCGGCTTCACTCGGAGCGGTGAATTCGATCAGAATCGATTCGAGCAGAATGACCGGGTACAACACAGATTGGGAGGGCGTCGCGCAAAGTCTCGCGGGGTACGAGAAGCAGATCAACAACGGCCGGGTCCTTATTCTTGGCACCGGTGGGATCGCCCGCGCGGTGGTTTATGCAGTCTGCAACAGCTATAAACCAAAAGAGTTGAATGTGGTCGGTCGCTCAAAGGAACATCTGCACAATCTCCATGAAACTTGTTCTCGCTTCGACCTGTCATGTCAGGCGATCGAGCGTGATGCTTTCGATGCCGGCAAAGACAAATACCATTTGGTAGTCAATTGCACTCCGTTGGGCGGGTGGCACTATCCAAACGTCACGCCATTGCCCGATGGCCTGGAATGGCGGCAGATCGGCGTCTACTTCGACGTCAATTACAACTCGGATAATTTGTATGTCGAGGCCGCGCGCAAATCCAAGATTCCCGCGATAGATGGCCGGTTGCTTCTTGTAGCCCAGGCGGTGAAGTCGTTTGAACTCTGGACTGGTCAAACAGTAGAGCTTGAAAAAGTCTATAAGACGGTTTACAAAACCAAGCCTCTCCTAAAGCCATGAGTGACCCAGAGCGTGTGCACATTTGGCTGGTTGGCTTCTCGGGTTCCGGCAAATCGACAATCGGGCCAATACTGGCTGACCTAATGAAGCGGCCATTTTTCGATACGGACGCCATGATTGAACGAATTGAACGACAGACAATCGCGACCATCTTCTCCCGAAATGGGGAGAAGTATTTCAGGCGCAGGGAATCCGAGACAATCGCGGCGCTTGGACGCCGCAGGAAGCCGGCTGTTATAGCCCTCGGGGGTGGAGCCTTTCAGTCTCCGGCGAACCGGAAATTGGTCCGCACGTGCGGTCACTCCGTTTATTTGAGACTATCCGCGACTGCAATCTATAGACGGCTCTCCGCCAAAAGCGACCGTCCCCTCCTGCAGGTCAAACCCAAAAGAGGCGAGACGCTGAGACAGGCTCGCATGCAGAAGATCACCACCCTCCTGTCCAGACGTATCAGAAACTATGAAAAAGCTGACATGACAATTGTCGTGTCGTCAGGGACTCCCTCTCAGATTGCAAAACGAATCGTGGCAAAAGTAAGGTCACACAATGGCTGATATCATGGTGAACACGAGCTCCGGCCGTTATCCGATTCTGATCGGTAACAACCTTGAAAGCCGACTCGCCGAAAATTTGGAGAAGCACACCGGCGGAAACCGTCTTTTTCTCATGGCCGACGCCAATTTCCACGCCCTGCATGGTGAGCGGATGATCAAGTCGATCAAGCGGAATCCTAAGACTACCGAAGTATTCGTCCTTCCATCGGGTGAACAGCAAAAGAACCAGAAGACCGTCTCAGCCATTCAGGATCACGTGTTGGCGAATCGCATTTCCCGTTCGGACTTCATCCTGGCAGTCGGTGGTGGGGTAACCACCGATATCGTTGGTTATGTTGCCGCGACCACTCTTCGGGGAATCCGTTGGGGGGCCGTTCCGACTACTTTGCTGGGAATGGTCGATGCCGCCATTGGCGGAAAGACCGGCATCAATCACGCACACGGTAAAAATCTCATTGGCGCCATCTGGCAGCCGTCATTCGTCGTTTGCGACCAGCAGTATCTGCAGACCTTGCCGATTCGCCATCTCATTGCTGGTTTCGGGGAGATCCTCAAGTATGCCGGTCTGGTTGGCGGGCCGATGGTCGGCCGGGTGACGCGCCTCATCGATGGTGGCGTGGGGCTCTCGGACTGGACAAAAGTGATAAGTGAGTCAGCGCGCTATAAAGCCGCCATTGTCTCCACAGATGAACGTGAGGAAGGGATCCGCGCCTACCTGAATCTCGGTCACACCTTTGGTCACGCAATTGAAAGTTCTTTGGGGTATGGAAAGTTGCTGCACGGCGAAGCGGTGATAGTGGGGCTTCTCGGCGCCATCTGTCTCAGCATGCTCGTGAACCCCAAAGGAGCCGGTGCGCTCAAGGACTATTACCGTCTGGCGCTAAACTCGACCGAGATACTCCCAAAACACAAGATCGACAGCATGTTAGTTCTTGAGGCTATGGCCCTTGACAAAAAGCGCAAGGATCAGGAACTCAGGTTCGTGTTACTCAAACGACTCGGCGAACCTTACATAGCCACCGGTCTTTCCAGAGAGATGATTGAATTTGCGGTTGAACAGATGATCGCCGACTTCAATGATTACGGAGGAAAATATGCCCCGCGTACTGGTCGTTAATGGTCCCAATCTCAACTTACTTGGCACTCGCGAACCCGAGGTCTACGGCACAGACACTCTGGAGACTCTCAACAAACGGTTGAGCGAATTGGCCAAAGAGATCGGCCTGGAACTGGCGTTCTTCCAGTCCAATCATGAGGGGGAGATCATCGATTATATCCAGAAAGAAGCCTCCAGCGCCATCGGGCTGATCATCAATCCCGGTGCCTTGACTCACTACGGCATTGGAATTCGCGATGCCATCACTTCGGTGAATATCGAGGCAGTCGAAGTTCATCTCTCCAATATCGCGGCGCGCGAAGAGTTCCGAACGCGGTCATTGACTGCTCCGGTCTGTCGCGGCCAGATCTCCGGGTTCGGCTTCTATGGCTACGCTATGGCGCTGTCGTACTTTTCGGATGCTGTGACGCGCAAGGGCTAAACGGCCGTTCCGTCTCACTTTTAGTCGAAATCGCTTGTCAGACAGGATGGTTTCTCCTGATATTCGACCCTTGGTCAAACTATAAGACCGGGCGATTAGCAGGCAGATGAAACCGACTCCGTCCATTACCTCAGGCCCCATCGTTAAGACCATCTTCTCATTGGCGATGCCCGTTATCCTCGGCATGGTGATGGAGATAGCCCTTTCGGTGGTCAATTTCTTCTGGGTCGGCAAGCTTGGACCTGCGGCTCAGGACGCGGTGACTTCTTCGATGGTCCTTCACTGGGTCATCTTCTCAACGCTCACAATCGTCACGATAGGCGTGACCGCACTGGTGTCGCGCCATATCGGCGCGAAAGAACCGGAACAGGCAAGTTTCTACGTGACCCAGGCTATCTGGCTTGCGCTTGCTATCGCCGTTGTACTGACATCAGCGGGACTTTTGTTTGGCCCGTTGCTTCTTCAGTTCATGGATACCGGCCCGGAAACGATGAAGCTGGCCTTGCCGTACCTGAGAATATTCTTCTTTACAGCTATATTCTTTGCGCTGTTTGACACTATCGCCGCTACTTTTCGCGCGGCTGGCGATACCCGGACGCCGATGGTGGTGGCCTCGCTGACTATCGCGCTCAATATCCTGCTGGACTACTTGCTGATATTTGGGATTGGGCCATTCCCTGAATTGGGTGTCCCTGGCGCGGCGCTGGGAACTCTCATTTCAACTATTGTTTCCGCTTCGATCTTTGTCGTCCTGCTGATTCGCGGGAAGGCGGGTTTTCCGGTCCCGCGCGTCTTTCGAGCCAGGCCGGATTTTGGCGCCATCTACAAGATCGCCAAGATCGGCCTCCCTATGGCAACCCAGCAGCTCATTTTCATCGCCGTCTATTGGTTCCTTATACGAGTAGTACATCAGTTCGGCGAACCAGCAGGCGCGGCGATGGGAATCGGGAATCGCATGGAGTCTATCTCGTATTTGACCTGCGCCGGTTTTGCGATGGCCGCTTCGACTTTGGTTGGACAGAACCTGGGTGCAGGAAATCCCGACCGTGCGGCCAAATGCGCCTGGGGCTCGGTCGGAATCGCCGTGGCATTCACCACTGCCATGGGGGCGATCTTTGTCGTCTTCCCAGACCTGATAGTCTCCATCTTTACCGATGACAGTCAGGTACACACCATAGCGGCGGACTACTTGATCATTCTCGGTCTTTCGCAGATGACTATGGCGCTGGAAATAGTGCTCGAAGGGGCCTTCAGCGGGGCAGGTGACACTATCCCGCCGATGATCGTGATGATTCCCGGCGCGGTAGTCCGTGTGCCGCTGGCATACTATCTGGCCTTCGATCTGAACTGGGGGATCAACGGTGTCTGGTGGACGCTGACTATCACTACTACTATCAAAGCTCTCATTCTGGCTTACTGGTTTGGACGAGGGCGGTGGAAACTTCGCAAGCTGTAGTCCCGGTTGAATTTAATTGATTTCGGTTGCAACCGGCGGCATATTGGTCGCATGACCGGCCTGCATATCGAACTCAACGAACGGACGCACTACGCGCGCGGCGGACATCCCGAAAATGTGGCCCGCCTCAAACCGATAATGCAGTGGCTCGATGTTGAATCACAGGCGGGGAGATTCAAGAGTTTTCCCGTCAGCCCACACGGTCGCGAACCTATCTATCGAATTCACAGCCAGCGTTATGTTGACTTCCTGATTCACGCATGCGAATCCGGCGCCGGGCATCTTGACCCGGATACATATGTCACGCCAGGAAGTTTTGACTCAGCGGTAAGGGTAGTCGATGCCGCACTCTCTGCGGCCGACCATGTCATGTCAGGAGAATTGAACTCCGCGTTCCTTCTAGTCCGACCTCCGGGGCACCATGCCGAGCATGATCGCGCGATGGGGTTCTGTCTGCTCAACAATGTCGCCATCGCGGCGCAGTACCTCATAGACCGGCATGCACTCGAGCGGGTTGGGATAATCGATTTTGATGTGCACCACGGCAATGGAACACAGCATATCTTCTACGACCGACAGGACATCTTTCTCGCGTCCACTCATCACTATCCTTATTACCCGGGAACGGGCAGTAGAACTGAGATAGGCGCAGGAGCAGGGAAGGGGTTCACTCTAAACGTGCCTCTCACGACCGGCTCTGGCGACAAGCAGATAGTGGCCGCGTTTGAGAATGAGATTATTCCTGCGATGAGAGTATTCTCTCCACAGTTCATTCTTGTCTCCGCGGGCTTTGATGCTCACCATCTTGACCCTATCGGTGGGCTTCAGGTAACTGGCGACGGTTTTCGGCAGATCGGCGCAATGATTCGCTCTTTTGCCAACGATTTCTGTAACGGTCGGGTTGTCTCGCTGCTCGAAGGGGGCTACAGCGCGGAGGGGAATCTTGATGCTATCAGTAATTACTTAATTGGAATGGATATAGTATGAAACAAACATTTGTACGATTTACCGCGAAGAACGCTAATGATCCCCACTACGGGTCGCTTGATGGCGACTTTATCAGCACTCTTTCCGGCGCGCCATGGGCGGGCGGCACCAAGACCGGGGAGAAGATTGAGCTCTCGAAAGTCAATCTGTTGGCGCCAGTGCAACCGTCGAAAATAATCTGCATCGGCCTGAATTATCTCGCCCATGTCCAGGCTTCATTCTCAGCCGAGAAACCACCTGAGTATCCCCTTATATTCCTGAAACCGCCATCCGCGATTATCAATCCGGGGGACAAGATCGTCCATCCACCGCAATCGGAGCGTGTTGACTATGAGGCCGAACTCGCGGTGGTCATTGGCAAGACCGCCACGTGGGTGAAGGAAGAGGATGCCGAACAACATATCTTTGGATTCACCTGCGTCAATGATGTCACCGCCCGAGACCTGCAAAAGAAGGACGGCCAGTGGTCCCGCGCAAAGGGGTTTGATACCTTCTGTCCTGTAGGACCATGGATAGTGACCGAACTGAACTGGCGGGATGTCCTGGTCGAGGGAATCCTGAATGGCAATGTTATGCAATCAGGACGAACCTCCCTGATGATCTTCAAGATACCTTATCTCATTAGCTACATCTCATCGGTGATGACGCTTTACCCCGGCGACATTATTTCCACCGGGACGCCTTCAGGGATCGCCCCGATGAAATCCGGCGATATTATCGAGGTTCGAGTGGAAGGGATCGGCACACTTGCGAATAGCATGGCTTAGTCTGCTGCTGCTGATAGCGGTTGGATCGCTTGCGGCGCGCGACCGGATACTTCTGGATGTCTCACTTAACGATTCCAGCAGGACGATCTCCGGCCGCATGGACGTAACTTGGTATCAAGTGGACAGCAGCTACAGCGACCCGCACTTTCGGTTGTGGGGTAATCGTGTGTGCGATAGTGCCACTTCGGCGGATCCGGATTCCTGCGGATTTCTCATCTACTCAGTTGAGGTGAACGGTGCTCAACTGAGCGGCGAACCGGCAGTGAACGGTACTGACCTTGCGATTGCTTATCAGGTCTCCACGCCTGCCGAGAGTCTGACTGTCAGGATATTGTTCCGAACCAGAGTACCCGAATCCAAAGATCGCTTTGGCTATTCCGATGGTGTCTATCAACTGGATGGCTGGTTTCCGATGCCCGCGCCGCATCGGGATGGACGTTGGTTGGTTGTCCCATATGACGATGAGTCCGAGCTGGTCGGAGATTTTTACGATTTTGAGGTCGCCGTTGAGTACCCGGATACACTTCAATTGATCGCGCCCGGCCGATATCTGTCCGACACTACTGAACTGAGTTTGCGAGACAAATTTCGCCCAACACCTGCCCATGACTTTGTGATGCTTCTGGGGAAAGATTTCAAGCTCAAAAGCTACCCGAGTGAGCAAACGACAATCAGTCTATTCTACAGATCGCGAAGTGAATCCGCGGTCGACTCGATCGCGGCCTCGGTGAAGTTCACCCTCGATTGGATGGCTGACCATGTTGGGCCGTACCCCTTCAAGGAACTTGTCGTGGTCGAGGCTCCTCTCGGGATGAATGGCGGTGTGGAATTCCCGCAGATGTATTGGCAATCGGGATTGTCCACGGGTGAATACGCACGATTCAGCCGCGGTGTCGCCATTCACGAAACCCTGCACCAGTGGTTTTACGGGATAATCGCCTCGAATCAGGCCGAGGAACCCTGGCTGGATGAGTCGATCACCGAGTACTTTACTGAGCGCATCAATGAAGCTGAACTGCAGGGAAAACGGCAACATGTCAATTTCTTCGGCATCACCGCCTCTGCTCACATAGAGAGCAGAATGCGCGGCTATAGCCATCTCGACCGAATTCCAATTACGCGATCGGCGCTGGCCTACAGCCGCGAAGATTATTTCCCGACTATTTACGGTAAAGGGCCGATGGTCATTAAAACGATCGTCGGGCTGCTGGGCGACCAGGAGAAAGCATTCTGGCGGGAATATTATCGACGCTTCATTTTTGCGCATCCAACCGAGCGCGACTTTGTCGCCCTTCTCAACGATTACTCTCCATTCAAAGAGAGACAAAACGCGGGTAATCTCATACGTATGGCGCACGCGGTGGATTACCAGGTGACTAACATCACTTCAGCGGAGATACCGGAAAGCAGCCGCTACAAATCAACCGTCTACCTGAACGCGATTCACCCGCTGCCGTATCCGGTACCATTACGCCTGGGATTTCCGTCCGAACCGGCATTCGATACTCTCATCACTTTGTCGCCAGGCGAACAGACACTCACGATTGAACGAGACGAGCCGGTCAGTTCCGCACATCTCGATCCTGATGGACTGATCGCTATCGATACAGACTATCTCAATAATTCGTATCTGCGGAGTGGTCACGGGGCCGCTTTCCGGCTATTCTCAGGCATCACGTTCCTGGTCGAGTCGATGATCTCATTGGTGTGGGGGATGTAATGCGACGAATAATTGAAATTGCGCTGACCATCCAACGTCTCTACCGCAATCATTGGCTCGGCCTTTGGGCTGTTAAGCTGCTGTTCGCGCTGGCAGTCACTCTCCCCATCTTGATCCTGATACAATCCAGGCTCGATCATTCCGCCTTCGCTCAGATTCTTTTAGGTGAATGGCCGGCCGATGTAATCGTTGAACTCATCTTCACCGGCGAGAACATCTTCAGCGCCTCTTTGCTGTTCATGCTGACCATTGTTGCTCTCGGATTCCTGTTCAAGCAGTTCCTGAACGGTGGCATCTTTGATTGTTTGGTCAACCGCGCTGCACCGACAAGACAGCGGTTTTTCGCTCAATCATCGGTCATGTTCCTGCAGCATCTGACCATCAGCGCCTGGATGCTCTTGATCTATTTTCTGCTGTTCCTCACTGCCATGTTCATAGGAGAAATGGTGACATCGGCGGCGCGGCGTCTTATCCCGGAACTTGACCTGACGCGATTTGTGTTGCGCGTCGGAGTGACGTATCTGGTGATAATCGTCGGAGTCGTTTACTCCGACCTGGTCAGGATACACCGGACACGAGTCCTTCAGGCCAAAGCC
>CAYNIJ010000002.1:0-477183 GCA_964397415.1 uncultured Ignavibacteriales bacterium
CCGCCTATACCGGTAACGTTGTCGCCGGTATGAGATATGGATTTGATAACCTTCTTTTGAGGAGCTAAGTTGATGAAGATAATAGAGGAGAAAGGCGGACAGTCCCATGCCTTCACGAGTCGTTTCACTTCTGGGCGGACTAATCTGTCTCTTAGCCCTAAGAGGATGTACCGAGATGAGCCCAAAATACGATCCTGTGGCCGAAAGAGCCGGCATTGAGACGGTGATCAAGAACTCGATTCTTTGGGCAGCGACCAAAGATACCGGAATGCTCTACCAGTGTTTTCTGCAGGACAGATCGCTGTTCTGGTTCAGCCCGGATAATGCCGGGACGGTAGACGGGTTTGACTCGTTCAAAAAGCAGGTGGAAGAGGTGTTTTTGAACCCCGCGTTCAAGGCGGTGAAGGCTGATTTCAAGGACCTCAGGATATCGCTGTCGCGAGGCGGTGAGTGCGCCTGGTGGTCATGCTACCGCGACGACTTCAATGAGTGGAACGGCCGCCCGGCCAACTGGGAGAATGTGCGATGGACCGGAGTGCTGGAAAAGATCGACGGATCCTGGAAGATCGTGCAGATGCATTTCTCCCACGCCAGTGAGGATTTCGCGCAACGTTAACCGGTTTGATCGTCGTGATCTCAGAATGAGCGGGAGACAGTCAGTCTCGCGGCCGTTTCGTCAAAATGTGTTTCGGCGGCGCCGCCGCGATAATTGATCATCTCAAACTCACCGTTGAATTGCAGGGCCTGAGTCAGCCTGTACGTTGTGCGCATGGCCGAACGGATGGATGTATTCGGATCCTGCACAGCGATGACCATCGAAGGCGACAGTTGGAGATTCTTCATCAGCTCCGGTAAGCGAAGTCCCAGGCTGTAGGTTTGGGTAAGTCGGGCGGTGTTTCCGGCCGCCTCGGTGTTCACTATCCCCGCCGCCGCGATGATATCCATTCCACCAGTCGGAGCCACAGTGGTCGCCAGCGAAACTGTATGCGACGTGAGTCGACTGGTCTGGCGACTCGGGGTGGGGTCGTCTGAATGCTGGTAGGCATAGTCCAATGAGACCACTTTGACGCCGCGTTGGCTTGAGAAAGCGATGGTCTGGCCCGTCCGCATCATCAGGCTGCGGTAATCTACTTTGGACGTTGATAGCGCCGCGTCGTTCTCCATACCGACAAGAGAGATGGCGGCATTGGCATTCCAAGACCGCGCCAACCGATATGTCAGAACGCTACTGAGTCGCGTGCGGGTGGTGGTGGCGACCTTTTGGTCGATGAGGTTGTCAGTCTGGTAGGAACCGTCAAGTTTTACCATACCGCGGGAATGACGGAACTGCATGCCGCCGGTAACCGTGCTTCGGTCAGGGAGCAACGAGGCGACGCCAAGCGACACATATCCGGGACCGATATACTGGTATCCAGCGGAGAGAGCGACTTTCTTAAGGTCGATTCTCAGGTCGGTGGTAAACGCGTAATCCGCGCTGCTGCTGACGCGCGGAGTGAATATATCAGCGAGAAAAGCAGGGATATCATCAGAGTCCAAACGTTCGGCACGTCGATCACGAGTGATGGCGCTGCCGCTGAATTCATTGTTCCAGGTCAGACGTCGCTTGAATGCCCGCACGGTCGAGTGTGCTGAGATGACCAGGTTCTCCTGAGGAGTAATGGTTACCGGGGCCTGGGTGGAGTCGATTCCTATTCCAGCGGTATCGATAGTCGAGTCCACGACCAGTGGCGCGATAGAGCTGAGCCGATCGCGCGCAGTGATAAAGGAGAGGTCAAATGATGATCCCTGCGAACTGCCGATCCCGACTTTGCCGCCGGTGATGGAACGCTCGAAACTTCGGCGATCTGTGTCGGTGTTGACTGATCGATTTGTCACGCCTGACACGAGGCCGAGGCGAAATCCTTTGGGTTGTATCTGAAACGAGCCTCCCCGGACGCGGATTCCGGAAAGTGTGAGAGGCGTGTATTCTTCTGAAAAATCTCCGAGGTGAGCTTCGCCCCAGCGCCATTTGGGGTTGAAGTCGATCTGGTTGATATTCTGGCGAGCAGAGTTTCCCTCGGTCGAGAGAATGAAGTTGAGATTCGCGCTGATCGACTCCCACGCGGTGAGAGTGGAGCGAAGGAAGAGCCGTCCGGTGCTGGAGGGTCGGTTGTCGGCGCGGCCGGACATATTGTAGAGTTCACCGAAAGCACCGAGCTCGCCAGTGAATCTTATGGCGGAACCTTTGGAAGATGGCTGAGCCTGGGAGGAGTATTCTTCATTCTGGCAGTAAGGACGTTCAGCCCATAATGCTATGCAGAGCGCGATAGCAGCACAGAGTGTCCAGCGAGTACGTTTCATAGGGATATCCGCGCCAGAAGTAGATTCCTAGCGAGCGAGATATTCGACCTCCGTGCTTCGCTCGCTCTCGCGACCCCAGGTATCGACGGAAGTTATGGAATAGTAGTACTTCACACCACGCCTGGCGTTATTGTCGGTGTACTGCGCGGAAACTGTCGGCACGGGTTGAGCGGTCAGCAGAGCTGTTTCGGTATTGTCCTGACGGCGGTAGACTCGATAGCCGGAGATCTCTTTCAACTGGGATTGATTCCAGAGGAGTCGCGGCTGATCACCAATTGAAGTGACGCGCAATCCGCCGGGTGCCGGCGCGACAGTCTCAAACGTGCTGAACTCAACGGTGTGCGACCGGCCGCTTTCGGTTCCATCATGATTGATCGAACTGATCCGGTAACTACAGCGAGAATTTGCATTGATAGTGGTGTCCGCATACTCACTCACGATCCGCGCGAGTGGGTTGGCGGTCAACTTGCTCCAATTCAGACTATCGGCAATATCGGCCCTATAGATATTGTATCCAGCGACCATGTTGTCGTCTGGCGCGCGCCAGAAGAGCCGTGCGGCGCCATTGTCGTAGTATCCCCAAAAGGCGAGAACAGGCTCAGGTTGTTCGGAACCAGCGGGAGAGATCGCGGTCGGAACCGAGAACTGACTGGTGATGCCGGTGTGATTGACTGCCTGCAGGAGATACCAGTATTCGCCACGAGGGGAAAGGTAGTGCGAAGTGTCTATATATGACAGTGTATCGGACAGAATGAGTGGTGAGATCTGCGTCAGCTCGCCGCCATAGGAATCGGCGCGGAAAATATAGTAGCCCTGAAGATCGGGTTCTTCATTGCGTCGCCAATTCACTTGAATGCCATTGTCGATGTGAGCAACACGGACTTCCTGTGGGGGAAGTGGCACCACATAATTCTCATAGAGCGAGAGTGCGCGGGCCGACTGCGGTGATTCATTGCCGGATCGGTCGACCGAGGAAACGCGGTAGAAAACGCGATCTGACGCCGTCGCCGATTTGTCTACGTACCAGCCGGTATCGTACGGGAGCAATGCCTCGGTGATCTTCTGATAGTTGCTGTCCGGGTCGAGACTACGGTAGATAAGATACCCGCCGATCTCCGGATCGTCGACCTTGTCCCAGGTGATCGTAATGCCCATTTCGTGAGGGTCGGCGAATACGTTCTGCGGAATTGGAGGGGCTTGCAGATCGGCGATATGAATTGAGACCATCTTATCTCGATCGCTCTCATTTCCAGCGTAATCGCTTGAGACGACCGCGTAGTGGTAGGTGCGACCCTGACTGGCAGTGGAATCAAGAAAACGTCCGCGCTGTTCGCCAGTGGCTGAATCCGGCGTAAGGACCAGAGAATAGCGGTTGATGCGCAGGAAAGAACCCTCGAGATCGGGCGTGCGATAGACATTGTATGCCATGCCGCCTGAGTCTTCCGGATTGCCCGCCCAGGTGAGTTCTATTCCGGAGCTGATGTTGGTTGCCTTGAGATCGAGCGGGCCGGCGAGTTTGAACGGAGGGGTGCCGAAAATCGCCTCCATCGCTTCTGAAGGCTTTGACTCCTGTCCGGCTTTGTTGACTCGGGTTGCCCTATAAGCATACTTCGTTCCCTTTTCGACCGCGCGATCCCACCGAAGCAGACCGAGCGCCTCATAGAAAGTGCGGCTAAAAATGCCAAGGATCATGACCGAGGAATCATTGGCCATCAATCGCTGCCAGAGTTCTTCCTTACTCGCAAGACCGACAAAGCGCTCGAGACCATCGATCGGTCCTCCAGCGAACTTCTCAAATTCCTGCAGTGATCCCACACGAGAGATGGGTGTCGAGGTAATGCGAACAAAACCGGTGTCTCCATCAACCTTTCGATACAGATGGTAACCGATCCACCCGCTATTTGCCGGTGCAACATCCGGGTGAAGTGACGGGCCTTGAATCACCAACAGGATCCCGTCAGGGCCGGACATGGGAAATACGCCGAATTCGGCTTCATCCTGGGCGACAAGCGAAGTAGTCAGGATAAGCAGGCAGAGCAGGATGCCTGCGGTGAACGATCTCTGATTCTTCAAACGCATATTGCTACCTCTTCTTGTCTCCGTTAGAAGCTGACACTGACACTGGTTCCGCCGCTCGTGCTGTAGCGAATGTCCGCATTCATCGCGGCGCAGGCTTTGGCGCCGGTCGGGAAGGCGATTATGCACTTGCCGAAGATGCGAAGAATGCATTTCCAGCAGATCGACCAGCAGCGGGCGTTGTTGCAATAGCCAAGGGTGGCTTCAAGCGAGAATGCACCATGCGCATTCGCCGCCCACTCAGATCCGGTCTTGGAGATCGCGGCGGCGAGCGCAAGACTTCCGCGCGCCTGGATCAGACTGATCTCGAAAATACCGAGGTCAAGCCCGACCCATGCGTGCGCTCCTCCGGCCATGCTGATCGAGCCGGCGAAGTCGCCGTTCCATCCGATGTACACCATGCCATGACGGTTGAAATAGACGCCCCATCGAATGACTTTCCAATTGGCGTCGATCTGGAAATCCGAACTGAGTTCGACAAAGATTCCGCTGATCGTCCGCAGTTGGCCCTTGTGTTGCCACTGCCAATTATTGGCGATGACGAATTCGCCATCCGCACGGAAGAACTCAAGGAAGCGGATCTTGGCGATACCGTGGATATACCAGTACTGCCCGAACTGGACACCGAGGTCGACCTGCGCGCCTATGACGAGCGCTTCTTTGTTGTATTCGAGAACGATCGAGCCCATCACCCGCTCTTCGGGGATGTTGATCTCGAGAGTCGCGCGTCCGACCTGCAAGTTACCGGCGACTTCAACCGACGCATTGCCGAGGATGATCACCCCTTTGGGCGTGGAGTGAACTTCGACATCAATGTCGAGGGATATTCCCTTGTCGGCCTTGGCCGGTGAGATACGACCGCCTAACAGGAAGCGCCAAGTATCATCTTTGCGACCGATCCCGCCGCGAACCTCGACCAATTCAAACGGACCCATCGGCACCCGCGCGCCGACAGTCAATTTGATCCACCAGTCCTGGCTTCCGGCGTAGCGGAACTCCGCCCCCATAGTGAAGATCGGTTTGACGCGAACAAGACCGGAACCTTCGAAAAGACTGTCGGTCCAATGAACTTTGATCGCGATTTCGCAGGGTCCGGCAATGAAGTCGGCTTTGATCTCATCGACCGTGACCGAGCCGCTCATCCAGAAGCGGAGATTGCTTGCCTGGAGAGAAAGTCCTTTGATGGCGCCAAACTTTATGCCACCGGAAAAACCGACGAAGCGATCATTTTTCCCTTTGTCGTAGCCGAGTTCTATCGATTCGAGCTGGAGTGTAACGCATCCGGCGAAGGTCTTGGATTGGTTGAATGTCAACTTGCCGGTAAACTGATCCGATTCACTGTAGCGTACTTTCAGTTCGACCGGTTTGTCGAGCTTGGTGAACTTCATCTCTCCGGTGAAGGCAAAAAAGCGATGGTGCGGGAGAGTATCGGACGCAAAGTTCTCTGTACCGTATTCGAGTGACTTTATCTGGAAGGTCTGGCCGTGGACTTTGATCGTGCCGTTTTTCTCGTCCAGGTTGAGCGTCAGGCTGAGGAACTCTCCCTCGGGCGAGATGCGTAGATCCTTGAATCCGACTGTCCAATTATTCAGCGGCGGGACGATCACGGCTCCCGATGCCCGAAAGCCGGTTGCTTCCCAGGTCATGGAGCTGTCGACAAACGTAAAGGCGCCGAATTTCAACGTGATCGGCGGCGTGGTCTTGATAGAGACAGCTTTAAAGATGATCTCGTTCGTTGCAGGGTCGCGTCCGAGGTTCAGATTCTCAAATCCAACCTTGTACTCTTTGAAAATGAGCGAACCGGCAAGATGCAGGCCTCCGGTGTCGACATAGGTCTTCACATAGTCAAGTCCAAGGCCTACCCCTTTGAATTTCGCCTGTATCTCGCTTTCGGTGGCGGTCAGGCCGAATTTCTCCAGACCACGGTTGATGCCGCCTGCCCAGAACGAGGGCGCGTACTGCTTTGGGATCGTCAGTTGCGGCAGTTTGGTGTCCGGGAAGATCTTCTCGAAAACGTTCTTAATGGAAACATCGCCGGTAATACGTCCGGCCTTGGACGAATCGACCCACTCAAGCTGCAGGCCATCGGCATACTTCATCGTTGCTTCACAGCCGAACAGCTCGACAGATAATTCCTTGGCGGAGAGCTTGATGGTATCCTTGACCGGTTTGTAGGAACCATCGACCTCGACATCGCTGAAGCTGAGTACCGTACCGGATTCTTTCAACTTCAGGCCGAACGTCGCCGGCAGGTCGACGATGGCGCCAAAGACGCGGCTGTTGCCGCCCGATTTCGACACGATCGAATCAAGCGCAATAGCGAACCCCATCAGCGAATCGATAGGGGAGCGTTCAAGCTTGAGCGTGACGCCCTCTATCTTATCACCGGCGGCCAGTTTCTTTTCATACGTGTGATAGAGTGTGCGATAGCCCGCTTTGCGGACCATGATCTTGAGCGTTTCGTTAGTTGGAAGATTCTTGAGCGTAAATGCGCCGGTATCATCGGTGCGTGTTTCAATGGAGCTTCCGTCTAGTTTGACGAGAACATCATTGAGCGCTTTTGCCGAGTCCGCGGACAGAACTTTTCCGCTCAAACGTGCGGCGGGGACCAGTTGCACAACCAGCGTATCCGGGTTGAAGCCTTCCCTGATCTCCACTTCGGTCTCATACGCTATGTAATCCTTGAGATAGTATTTCGAATCCGGCGCGCTGACTTTGATCTTCTGTTTGCCGGCGGGAGCGGTCTTGAAGATGGCGTAGCCATTGAAATCTGTCGTCGCCGTATCAGACTTGCCGATTGTCACAACTATGTCCGGAAGTGACTTGGCGGAGGAAGTTCCTTTCTCGACGACAGTAAGTTGGTACTCACCCGTTCGCTTGTTCATTGTCACACTGAGCTTCAATGTGTCAAGCGGCTTGACGACGACAGCGGTGTCAAGGTCGGCATATCCGATCATACGGAACTGCAACGTGACCGTGTCGGCGATGGCATCGATGACGATCTTTCCGCTGTCTGCGGTGAAGCCCAGGAGGGAGGGAACCTGCGGCGATTTCAGAGCTACGTCGCGAATACCTTTTTTGGAGCTCTTATCAGTCACCGTGACAGCGATCGTGCCTTGGGCCTGGTTGAGCGCGAGGTCACGGAGGTGTCGGTCTCCGTAGGTGACATCGAATCTGGAAGTCTGCTCTGAACTATAGCCGCTTCGGCTAGTAACGACCCAATAGCTACCCGGCGCGAGGTCTGCGAACGAGAAACTCCCTGCCTCGCCGGTCTCCTTCCACGTAATGAGCTGCTCAGCGGAGGTCGACGTTGAGTCCGTCGCTGAATTCGTTAGAATGCCGTGTAGCTCAACTCGAGCGCCAGAGATTGCCTTCTCACTTTTGTCGGTGATTGTGCCATATACCAGTCCGCCGGTACGAAGGAGGTTGACGTCGACTGTGTCGGTCTGACCCTCGTATTCGAGACGGGCGGAGCGAACCGCGGCGTTATGCTCCGATGATTCAAACCAGACAGAATACTGATCCGTGGTCTGCTGGGGATCGTTTATCGGAACTTGCGCGAAGAAGTAATTCCCCTGGTCATCGGATGACGCTCTCGCCAGCGGCTCGGTGTTCGGGCGACCGGTCTGGGCATTCTGCCAGTCGGCAGTGTTGTTCGAAGGAGCGGATGACTCGCCAGACCCGAGCAGGGTACCGGATGAACCTGATTTGCCCGCGGATGAACTTGCGCCAGACGAACCGCGCGTGCGGCGTGCGGCCTTATAGAGATAGACACTGGCACCCGCGACGGGAACGGTGTCGCAGGTTACTGTGCCCGCGATTAATCCAGCCTTGGCCTTGAGGAGATGTTCGCCGGATTCAACAGTCTCACCGGGACGGAAGAGGAACGAGTCGACGGAGAGGTATGGCTGGAAACGCGGGTCCGCGACTTTGACTCTGAAAAGGAGATCAACGAGGCGGGTCACCTCGGTCTTGCCGTACCAGTAGTTTCCGGTCCGACTGGTATGATCGAAATCAGCAGGGGACTGTGGCTGCAGGCGATGGAATTCGAATCGACCATCGGGTCCGCTGTAGGTGGATATCTCTGGTCCGCAGGCGACAAGCTCCTGCGATGTCTTTTCGGTCCTGAATAGTCCGCCAAGAACTACCTCGACTGTCTTTCGTTCGACGACACACAACCGCACGAGTTGGACCATCGTGTTAGGAACCGGCACGATGCCGTCGTAGGAGGTCCAGGTGATATTTCCGGTTAGGTTGCAGGCGTTCGGCTTCAGGAGCAAAGTATAGTTCTCAATATCTCCACGCTGATATTGCGATTCGCCGATCTCGGTCCGCTCGAGATAGGCCGGCGGGTTTCCGGCGGTAAGACTATAGTACGAAGAGTCGGCGACCTCAGTGAACTCGAAACGACCCTGATTGTCAGTGATCGTCTGAAGCTGCTTGCGGGCATGCTTCTGATAGGTCGTTGTGTTGACGCCAGACGTATCCTGAGTAGTGACAGCGTCGACCACGTTGTAGGTGACTGTGGCGTTGGAAACCGGAGCATTAGAGAAGAAATCACGCACTATCCCGGCAAGTCTACGGTTTCCCGGAGCGGCGTACGACAGAAGTATTTGGCGAGCGACAATATCTTCTGTCAGGTAGCACTGGCTGCCGATCTCAGTTCTTGGACGGTAGTCCGCATGCCGGATATCCAGTGAGTAGTAGCTTTTGCTAATGGCGCTGTCAATGCGGAAATCTCCCGAAGGACCGGCGTAAACCAGGATTGAATCATCCGATGGGATCCAGGTTGAGTCCTCGCCGGACAAACTGAGTTTGACCGCTCGGTAAACGATACTGGCATTGGCAATCGGCTGATTAGTGGCGGAATCGAGCACTTTGCCTGCGATGCGGCGATATTCTATTGGCGTAGTGGTGTCGGCGTCGTAGAGGAACGACCAGATCTCACTTCGGCCGCTGTTAGAAGAAGGTGGAAAACCGCGGCTGTCCAGCACCTGTACCTGCCAGGCGTACTGCTTCCCTTTCTGAAAGGCGGGGGCATCGAGCGGATACTGCAGGCTTGGCGCAGTGATATTCGTCTTCTCAAAATGTGGGTAGTTGGCGGCGAGTGCCTGGGCCGCGGTTTGTCCCGAGAGCAACTCCGCTATTCGAACGTTGTAGTGGACCGAGTATTGCGGCGGCACTTGAACGGGCGTCCAGACAAACACGGGAAAAAGGGAGGTGATAGCGTCGCCATCGGAGGGGAACGTCAAATACGGCGGGTCAGGATAGAGAATCGTAAAGGTTGCGCAAATGTCATCGAGCAGCGTGAACCCAGATTCGGATTCAATGCGCAGGCAGGCCTCGTACTCGCCTTCTGGAAGGCGGCCTGTTCGAATAGCGATATCTTCATAGCTTCTGGAATAGTCGACCGAGCCATAATCGACCAATTGCGTTATGCGAAGATCAGATGATGATCCGGGAGGGAAGGAGAAAACGCGGCTGGATGCGCTGGCGACCTGTCCTCTACCGACATGGGAGATGGTCAGACGGATACGCACCTGCGCGGTGTCGGTGCCGCTGTTCATGATCGTTGCTTGTCCGATGGCCGGATTGGTTTGCCAATCACTCAGGTATGGGGAGGGAAAAGGGTCGAGCGTGAAGAGCGCTGTCCAGTCTCCCTGCGCGGCTACCGATGGAGCCAGTAGCACGACAAGTAACAACAGCCATAGACGAGGTTGCCTGTCGACTGACAGCATAGCCCGGACCTCCTGATAAGCGGCTTTCGTCTGGATAGTGAACTCTCCCGCCCGCGGCCATTTGGCGATGGATGGGTTTGTCTATGATATCATAGCTTTGTTTAACCACATTGTCAATTGCGATTGAAAAGACAGGAGTGAATGGGTGTCAATTTGAGAATGATGAGAATGAATAATCGCCACTCATTTCCGTTGGAAAGAGATTGCTTCGTCGAAGACCGGATGGTCCGGATCTTTCTGCCAGAATCTGAAACAACTTGCTTGAATGGACTACTTAAGTCCATTCAAGCGGCCCATTGGGTTTCTACTCGATTGAGTTAGGACAGTTCGAGCGAGCCGATCAATTCAGGCCGGTTGATCGCCGAAATACGTGCGTGCAGCTTCTACTGGCATGTGTTTCACCGCGTGTTCCACATGAAACGCCGACACCCCGTATCTCAGTGGGCAAAAATGCACTTCAGGTCGTTGGGAGCCTTCAGCTCTCCGCTTGATTGCCGACAACATGGAGCAAAGGGTCAATCTGGCGTTTCGGCTAAAATGGTAAACAGATACTTCGTCATTTCGCTATTTCGAACGATCAGTTTTGCGGTTGCGGCAATTCTCTGGTTCGCAACTGGACAGCTTCAGGCCGCTCCGATCGTTGTAGACACCGTCAGTTCGGTTGTCGGCGATAACGACACTCTCGTCGTGCTTCATACAATCGCGCCCACGTCCAATCTTCTCCTCGTCGCGGTTCAATTCGTAGACAATGATGACAGCGCTCAGTTTGTCGACTTTGGAGGAATTCCGTTGACGAAGCTGGCCTCTGTGGTTCACTCCAGCGGGAAGCCCGGGCAAGAACTCTGGTGCCTGGTATCTCCATCGCCGGGAACAGCGAGCGTGACGATGCGGACTTCTGAAGGACGCGCGGCCAAAGCAAGCGTGACCGCGGTATCTATTCAGGGCGTAGATACCGGAGCGCCGATCGATACCATCATAACTAAATCCGGAAAAAGCACCAGCGGAAGTATGGTGATACCAAGTGAGGCGGGCGATCTGGTCCTGGGCATGGTAATCTCACTGTCACCGGGGGTTCCGGAACCGAGCATCGGGAGTGAAGAGATCTGGTCTTATGACATTGCCGGTGGTCACTTTGGTCAAGGGACCTCCAAGCCCGGGTCCAATTCCGTGAACATCGGCTGGGCCTTTGACAAAAGCGAAGAGTGGGTTGAACTGGCAGTCAGTCTACGCCACTTGAATGTTGCGCCCGTTCTGGGCTCCCTGGACGATGCATCCCTCAATGAGGGAGAAGAAGTCAGCTTTGAAGTATCTGCATCAGACGAAGACGGATCAATCCCCACACTGACGACCCTGACGCTGCCAAAGGAAGCGACGTTCCACGACAATGGTGATGGCACTGGGACCTTTACCTTCACTTCGACTCAGAAGAGCGCGGGCATATATCCGATCACCTTTATTGCCAGTGACGGGAGTTTGGCAGACTCGGCGACTATCTCCATCACGGTCGTGGGAACGAATGTCCCGCCCGTGTTATCGCCGATCGGAGCCCAATCGATAGTGGTGGGAGATACGCTCGAATTGGTTGTTCATGCAACCGACGAGGACGGCACCACGCCACAACTGAGCACTTCAGTCCTTCCAGCCAACGCAACGTTCTCTGACTTGGCCAACGGAAACGGCACTCTGATGTTCGTTCCGACTCTGGCTCAGATCGGAAGCCACAGTGTGATCTTCACGGCATCCGACGGCAGTCTGGCCGATTCGGAGACTGTCCAGATCACCGTATTGGACACGACACAGTTGGCTTATGTCCGGATCGAGTTTGAAGATGGCACGGCGCTCGGGGACACGGTCGTGACCACAGACGACAGTCTGGTGTTGTTCTGTCGAGGATATGCCAGTGACAATGCACCACTTGGAGATGTCGCCGCTACATGGATGATCAGCGGGATAGACAGTATTATCCGCCCTCCGGACGAACCGGCGGCCACAGCCACTCTCGACTTGGTGAGAACCGGTTCATCCAAGCTCATCGCGATATTTTCAGCGAGTATTGGCGATAGCACGGGCGTGATCTCGGTACTTGCCGGACTGCCGGTTCGCCTTGAGATCTCACCGGATAACTATACGACGATCCTCAACGACACCCTCAATTTCTCAGTCCAAGCTTTCGACAACGACTCGAACTCGACTGATCCGGGTTCTATCGCCTGGCGCCTGGTTGGCCAGATAGGCGTGATAGACGAGGACGGAGTCCTGGTAACAACTGATCCGGGAATCGGTCGTATCATTGCCTCAACCGACAGAAGTCCGATCGCCGACACCACAGGATCGATCACGGTCCAATCTGTGTTGATCCAACCGGCGGCACTTGGCAATACCACAGTTCAGCCGGGCGACCAGGATCAGACGCTGTTGGTCGCGCTTCTCGGAAACTACTACCAGCAGGATAAGACAATAACCTCCCTGACGGTGCGGAACGTGTCACGAGGTGAGGGCAGACTTGACCAAATCGTCGAATGCCTTGATTCGGTCTATGTGTATCTCGACCGGGATATGAATTTCGAGGTCTCCGCGTGGGACACGCTGTTGGCTCCTCCGTTCAGTGGTGCGGATACAATACACACACTCGCGTGCTCGCTGACCATTCGGCCCGGCGAGCAGATGCTCCTGCTTATTGCCGGCAATATTCAGATACATGCGCACGACGGCGATTCCCTCGATTTTTGCTTCCTACCGTCTGCAGATATTGTGTTGTCAGATTCTACCACAGCGGATGGCCCTGATACCCTGAATTCTCATGGTCGGCGGATCGTGGATGGTATGGTGACTCGGCAACTGCAGATCTACGGAGCGGATCAGGATACTATTGCCTGGACAGATGGCACGGTCAGGCTGTTGACACTGGAAGTTCCTCATAACGGGTACGCTCGGGACACTCTCACCGCTCTTTCAATAGCCGAAGAAGGCACAGCGTCGGCCTTTGATCTGGATTCACTACTTCTTTTTGTGGACAATGGCGATGGACTGTGGGACGGAGGGATCCTAGACCGTCAAGCCGCGGAAATGACCAATAATGGAGACTGGTGGTCGCGCAGCGACCTGCGTATTCCGCTGGATAGCCACTTCACCAGATTGTTCCTTCTTGCGCGGGTATCGCGTTTTGCGACACGTGGCGCCACGATTCAGCTGGGCATTCCGCAGTATGGAATCACAGTATCATCGCGCAATGACGGTCCTATCGATGGTTCGCTGACGCCTCTAGATACGGTTACTATTCTCAGCGAACGTGAGTTGAACGTGGCCGTCAGCCCGTTACCGTCCGCCTATATAATGTGGGGCTCAACCACCGCTCCTGTTTTGTCATTACAAATGGGGAATCACAGTGGTATTCCGACGCTGGTGGACAGCCTTCTTCTGACATTGTATGCGGTAGACCCTTCGGGCGCCACCCAGTTCCAACTTGATTCGCAGTTTGACAGCCTGCTGATCTACCACGACCTGGATGGCAATCCCAATGTGATCGGGACAACGGATACTCTCGTGGCAGTGGCGCATATCAGCAATGGAGTCGCCGCGATCGTTACTTCGGGGCTGGTGTTGCCGACCGGAAATAGTCTGACGGCACTCTCTGTGGTGGCGGACATATCAGAAACCAGCGCGAAGGCAGGGACTTCGTTCCGGTTTGGGATCAATTCATCTGGTGACGTATTCTGCCATGCGCCGATACTTGTGACCGGGCAATTTCCGGCCACCAATCCAGCCGCCTTTGTGATGACTGGTTTCCCGGCCTCGGCTCTCGCGATCACGGGTGCCACTGATGGCGAGCTGTCAAGCGGACAGGAAAACAAGTCTATCCTCGGTCTGCGTATTCCAGCTAATGGATATTCGCCTGATACTCTACAGGGCATTCGTTTCTTGAATGAAGGAACCTTGACCGATATTGGAGCGATCAGCGCGCTCAAGCTATGGCGTGATCAGACCGGAAATGGCTGGTCAGTCGATGATATCCTGTTGGGAACACTTACCAATTCCGGGAATGAATGGAGTATCAGTGGTCTTCGGCAAGCTATCCCGGTGGGCGGTACCGATCTTGTTTTGACCGTCTCTGTCACTGCAGGGGCTTTCCGCGCAGGTACTTTCGCGCCGACCATTCCCGTGGGCGGCATCACGTACCGGTCCGGTCTTAACGGGCCGGATGATCGGTCGGCCGGTTCCGGAAAGTCGGTATTGATCATGCCCGCTGATAGAATAACGGTCATTGCGCTGTCGGATATCGGAGGCACCCTGTCGCCGGGAGCGCAGAATACACCGGTTTTGGCTTTTGCGCTCTACAATGGATATTCCACTGGTCGTCAACTGACCAGCTTGCGACTGACAAATCAATCTCGTACCAGTGGCGACAGCGCCTGGCGTGATGCTCTGCTTGGACAAGTACAACTCTATCATGATGCTCAGGCGAATAGATCGACAACGACCAGTGCACTGCTGGCGAGCGGATTCTTCTCCGGTGGTACTCTCGCCCTTGATGGTTTTTCCCTGTCCTTACCGGCTGAATCGCTAACCTATCTCTTTGTCTCATCCGATCTGTCGGAGAGATCCGGTGACCATGACACCATAGTGGTCGCGATAGTCGATGCCGCGAATATCGGTTTCTCGGCAAGCGTCAGTCTGAACGGCGATATCCCAACTGTCCTGAGTCGGCCGCCGGTAGTGGATGGCTCAGTAGCGGCACAGTACGATCTCGTTGCATTACCATCTCGCACGATCCGTCCGGGAGATACATTGCAGGTCCTCCTTGCCTTAAGACCGGCGGGCAATGGCATGACGGTAGACACGCTGACGGAACTTCAACTGACCCTGAGTGGCTCCGCCTCCAGTCTTTCCGCGATGCGACTCTGGCTCGATCTGAACGATGACTCGACGTGGCAGGCGAGCGATTCGCTGCTCGGTGCATTGACCTACAGCGGCGGGGTGTGGAGTATTACCGGACTTACCCTACCAGTAAACCTGGTCCGGCTCTGTCTGATGGTCACCGTGGATGTCAGCGGTAGTGCACTGTCGGGTGAGATCCTGCAAGCAACTTTACCTGTTAACGGTTGCACATTTGTCTCGGCGAATGACGGGCCGCGCGACGTGTCGATCACTTCGCAGGCGTCTCTGACCATATACGCCTCGCAATTGCAGGTATCCGGCGCGGATATGCGACCGACCTATTCAATCGGCGAAAGCATTCCTATTTCGCTGGAAATCTTCAATCACTATGGAACGACGGTGTCCGGCATAGTGCCCGAACCAATTTTGCAGGGGGACATATCCGCGGTCCGTTACGACAGTTGCAGTAGTCCGTTGACGCTGGGACCAACGGGCTCTGGAGTACTCACCTGTTACTATACGGCTGTCTCGTCCGGTCAATGTTCATGGCGACTGCGCGCGGTTGCGAGTTCAATTGGGGATTCATCGGCGTTCATTAGTACCCGACCGGTCAAGATTCAGCACCTCCCGACGGCGGCGGCAGTTGAACTCATCAATTCCGCACCGGCTTCGGTCACGCGAGGGCAACACAACATTTTTCCTCTATCCATTCACGTGACTCATCCTGATACCGCATCAGCAACCGCGCCGCTGCTTGTATCGTCGATCAGATTCACTGTACGTGATGGCAATGGGACAGGAAGGCCAGCCAATGGGATATTCTCACGGATGGCGTTAGGAGCGGGGTTTGCCAATTACGCAGTGCTTGAACCTGTGCCATCAGACAGTCAGGTCACGCTAACATTCAGTACGCCAGTCCGAGTTGAGCCAGGAAGTGACGCGTTGCTTGCACTCTTGGTGGATATCGATTCCTCCAGCCAGGCTACGACGTTTGTCATATCGGTCGATGACGCTAATGCTATTGTCGTCGGCGACCAGAACACCGGGCTGCCTGTCCAGGCGACCGCAGTGTCTGGATTTCCGATGTCCACGGCGGTCTGTCGCGTAGACCTCCCCGCGAAATACGTTGCGGTGTCGGGGACGCTAGTAGCGGATCGCCTGGCCAATCGCGGTCAGGATGGGGTGGTAGCGCTTCGTTTCACGGTTCGTCATCCGGGGTCCACAGGGTCCTCACCGATCCAGATAACTTCGCTGCGCACGTACGTAGTGGACGAGCTGGGGAATCCCCTGGACGCCCGTTCAATGTTGGATGAGGTTGTCCTGCGTTCGACGTCCGCATATTACGGTCAAAGCGGTTACGACAATATGATCGGGAATGAGATCCAGATAGAGCTTAGTTCGCCGGTGACACTTGGTCCTTCGAGTAGTCGCTCACTCGAACTCGTCTGTCATCTCTCCTCGAGCGCGGCCAATTCGGTATTCCGGCTGGTCGTGCCGGACAGCACTTGCCTCGCCGTGCGAGAATTTGGTTCAGGAGCGGTGATCACCGCCGCGACCGATTCCGCGGTGCTCAGTACGTCATCGGCGTTCCCCATTGGCGGCGGATTAGTGACCGTTAAGACTCCCGCGATGGCGCCAAATGTTTGCGTCACCCCCGAGATGCCCGCGCTGATCGTCGCGGGAACTGATTCTGTCTCTCTCATCTCATTTGATATTGTTTATCCCTCATGTGCTGATTGCTCACCGATTAAGATCTATGGTGTGCGGACCTTGCTGCTCGATAATGACGGAACACCGCTAGACCCGCAGCAGTTTCTTGACCGGATAGGTGTCTCCATAAGTGGACAACCAAACTGGTATCAGCCCTATGTTGAATTGACGAGCGGCGATATCTATTTCCGTTTTGGGGAGTATGGTCTTCAGGTCACTCCCGGCGACTCCTTGCGGATACGATTGCTGGCGGACATAGATGGACAATCCCCACGCGACAGTCTGGTATTGGTGATCGAGGATGCTGGTAAGCTCCTGATCCAGGATCTGGCCGACAGTGCGAATTCGCCGGGGATCATCCCTCAGGCCACTTGCATTCTTCCATTTCCCATGACTTTCGGCCCCGCGGCGATCATTCAACCGGCCGGTCGTCCGACACTATCATATGGCGAGGGGGCGGTCATTATCGCGCACAGGGGCGAGGCTGATGTTCCGTTGCTCGACCTTGAATTGGATTACGGTCAATTGCAGCAGCACGGAAATATAGAACTTCACGGTATCGCGGGTCAACTCTACAAGCGGACAGCGACCGGATACCTGCCTGTTGATATTCAGGCCGTTCTAGGAAAGGTCGGAGTGTGGCTCGGCGATTCGTTGGTCGCTGTGGTCCCGACGAGTGGACTTAGTGGTCTGGATGTGAGTCTCCCTTCGCCGATCGAACTTCGATCAGGCGAGAACTACGGTCTCCGGCTTACCGGAGATATTCTGCCCAACGCTGCACTGGCCAACTACTCGTTGGCGCTGATGGATTCGCTTTCTCTGGACATGCAGGATCCGATGTTGAGCACTGAGGTAATGCCGCAGTTGCCATCGGGCACTTTCCCTATGCGAGGAGCGGAGGTCTCCGTTACCGGAGCGTCGTTGCAGGAGTCGTTCTCCAACTACCCGAATCCGTTCATACAATCCGACGGTGCGGGGACAACCGTGACCTATCTTCTCGAGGAACCCGCTCGTGTCAGTATTAGTATTTACGCCATAACCGGCGATTTGGTCACCGAAATCGCACAGAATGAACTGAAGGCGGCCGGGCAGCATCAATCCGATAAATGGCTGGGAGTCAATGACGACGGTGAAGCTGTGCTCCCTGGCACGTATTTCTGCCGACTCCAGGTCAACTACCAGTCAGGTAAGACCGAGACGCTCCAGCGGAAAGTGGCGGTGATCCGATGAAGATCCTGTTAACTCTGATCACTTTCCTAGTCGCGCTATCTGGAGTCTGTCTGGCGAAGGATGGCGGGAACGAGTCCCCATTCAACTTGGGTGCGGGCGCGCGCGAGCTTTCACTTGGCGGATCGGGTGTAGTAACGTCGGATGCCGCGACTTCATCCTACTGGAACCCATCCAATCTTGCGTCGGCGCAACAACTCAGCTTTGGAGGTTTCTACAGCAGGCTCTATGAATCGGATGTCGCCTATCAATTTGTGGGGCTCGCCCTGCCGACTCTCGACCTCGGTACATTTGGGCTTGGTGTATTTCGCCTCGGAGTGGATGGGATTGAACGACGCGACGATCAGAATCTTATGCTGGGAACTTTCTCCGAGCAGAGGCTGGCAGTGTACGCGGCCTATGGCAGATCCATGGGCAATTATCGAGTCGGCGTTTCCACGCAGATCGAATACCAGTCACTTGCCGAACGGAGCGCCACATCGTCGCCGGGAGTCACGCTGGCGCTAGGTCGGACATTCAACGCTGGCTCTGGTCTGATTCGTGCCGGTGAAATGACCCTCGTGATGCGTAACGCGGTCAGTCCCAGTCTCATGTTGCTGAATGAATCGGTCAAGCTGCCGTTCAATGTGCAGTTCGGTTCGAAGTTGCTCCTGGCGCCATCCGGAAACAGTTCTACGACCGGCTTGAGTATGGCATTTGGTTCATCTGAGGGAAGCGGCCTGCAGAGCGCCTTCGGGCTCGAGCATTCCGTTCATGAAATGCTTACGCTGCGAGGCGGCTGGGCGGACGGCAAACTGTCGTGCGGAGCCGGCATCGCGTTTGGTCCAATGACCTTTGATTATGCTCTTGTGGACCGAGACCTTGGTTCACTCCACATGTTTTCGCTGACCAGCCGGCTCGGTTCGTCAGTTGAGGATCGTCGGGCGGCTCGCGAATCCAAACGGGAACGTGAATTTGAGCAGATCATGTCTTCGCGCATCACCAGTCAGAACAGGCAGATGATAGACGAACTAGTATCACAGGGGCGCACGGCACTGGTATCAGACGATCTTGATAAAGCATCGACCAACCTCGATCGGGCGCTCTTTCTCTGTCGCGCTTCAAATGCGGACACCACTGAGGTGGCTGCATTGGCCGCCGAAGCGCACCACCGCTATGAAGCCTTTACTGAGCAGGAGCAGATTCGCGAGCTGATCGATTCGGCATCCTCGAATCTCGAACGCGGAGACCTCATCGGGACAAGATATTTCGCCGGCCTGGTTTTATCGATCGACTCGACTTCGGCTCGCGCGCATGAGTTGATGACACGTACGGAGAACGCGTCTCAGGACGCGGATGCTCAGGTCAAGCTGGTCCACGGACTCTTGAGCACACTAGACTCATTATCGAATGGTGGAAGGATCACGGAAGCTGCTTCGATCTACCGGAGCCTCGAGCAATATGCCTCGGAATATCCGGAGATCCTGACAGCCGGGAAACGGATAGCGTTCGAGCTACAACGACGGAATGCGGAATCCGCGCTATCTTCCGGCGACCTGTACAGGGCTGCTGCCGCGGCCGATTCTGCGGGCGCGATCTATCCGGATCATCTCTGGCTGCAGTCATTCCGCGATCGATCAGAAAAGGCCAAGGTAGCGTTAGCGAAACCGAGTCGCAGTCCCGAGACAGCAGTACCGACCAAACTCAGCGCCGCTGTGCGCAAGGAAGCGGAAACGGCGTACGGCGAGGGACAACGCGCGTTCGCGGACGGTGATCTGAATATGGCGATTGCCCACTGGGAAGAGGTCAACCGACTGGCGCCCGATTTCAAGTCGGTTCGGGATTATCTCGTGCGCGCCTACAAATTGCTCGGTATCGACCTCTACGGTAAGAACCAGTTGGAGAAGGCGATCGCGATGTGGGAGAAGGCGTTGGTTCTGGTTCCGGGGAGCGCCGAGATCAGCAACTACATTGCCCGCACACGCGGGGAAGTAGCGCGACTAGAGGAGGCGGAGAATGACGACTGATCCGCGTAAAGTCTCCCAACTTGAATGGCCGGATCCGAAGCAGTATCGACGGTCGTTGCGGTGGCAGTTCTCCCTCTACCTTGGAGTACTGGTCATTCTACTGATGGCCGTGGCTGGATATGAGTTTACGCGCCAGCATGTCAAAGAAGTTACCTCCAATGTGGTAAATCGCATCCTGGTGCAGGCGCGCTCTCACTCTGTATCAGCCGCCAAGGATATTCTCAGTCCCAATGGGCCGGACGTACTACTGCTTAACAACATTTGTAGAGAATTGTCCACGACCAACCGCGACCTCTATTGGGCCGCGATCACCGATGAGACCGGAACGTTCCTCGCGCATACCGATATGCGCCAACTGACCGCGGCCAGGCATTTGAATATACCCGCGGCGCCAACTGATGCGGCGGAGAGCGACACTTCATCTCAAGTCTATGTGGCTCATGATACGCTCTTTGTCTATGTGCCGATCAAGGAACGCGAGCTGACCGTGGGACACCTTGCGCTGGCATCGTCAACCAAACCGATCATCGACGCGCGCATGCAATCCATCGTAACCGTGGCATCAGCCACCCTGGTGATCATGCTGGTCGGGATTCCGCTGATCCTCTGGATGGCCGGGCGGAAGCTGCAGCCGATCGCGACCATAGTGTCGCACCTTCAAAAGATCGACCCAGGTGATCTCACGATCGATGTGCCGGTTCAGGGGAAGAATGAACTCGCCTATCTGGCCGCGACCCTGAAGATGATGGGGACTCACCTGCGGAACGCGCAGGAAGAAAGAATGCAGGCCGAACGCATGGTTCGCGAACTTGAGATCGCTCGAGAGATCCAGATCGGCATACTTCCGAAAGCGTATCCGAAGGGACCACAATTCGAGTTCTACGGCAGCTACACGAGCGCGATGGAAGTTGGCGGCGATTATTATGATTTTCTCTCTTTCGACAACGGAAAGCTTGGCTTCCTGATCGCCGATGTATCCGGGAAGTCCCTTCCGGGAATGCTGGTCATGTTAATGACGCGGGATATTTTGCGTGGGGTCGCCAGAGGCGATCGCGATCCACGGAATGTTCTGTGCGATCTTAACCGCGAACTCCTGGGTACGATCCGTAAGGGGATGTTCGTTACCATGTCGTACGGTCTACTCGATCCGCTGACGGGGCGGGTAGCGGTCGCATCGGCCGGGCACAATCCGTTGATCTGGATATCGGAGTCTCATGGTGAGCCAGTTCTGGTCAGGCCGAAGGGGTATCCGCTCGGCTTGATGGAACCAAAAGTGTTCGACCAGCGAGTGGAGAATCAGGAACTAATATTGAGTCCGAATGATTGGCTGGTGCAATTCACGGATGGGGTCAATGAGGCCCGCGACCCACTCGGGACCGAGTACGGGATGGATCGACTGGTACAGGCGCTTCACCAGAAACGCGCGCTTAAGCCATCAGACTATATTTCGCAGGTGCTTGCGGAGCACTCTTCCTTTGTCGCGAAGGCCCCGCAACATGATGATATCACATTGGTAGCTATGAAGTGGTTCGGAGAACGCGCTACTAACTCGCCACAGGAGATCGAATCGTATGCCGCTTCACGCTGAAACACGAGAGCGAGTGACTGTTGCGCTTCCTGTATCGGTCGCGCCTGCCGCAGGTTGCGACTTCGAGTCGACACTCGACACGGTTATCGAACAGGGAGCACGGGAATTGTTGATCGACTGCTCAGAACTTGAGCTGGTCTACTCCGGTCACATTCGACTTCTCTGGCTCGCGCACCAGAAGTGCGAAGAGAGAGGTATCCCGTTGCGCCTGACCTCGGTCCGGCCCGACATAATCCGTGTCCTGCGGCTACTGGACCTTGAGGAGTTCTTTCCGTATCGGGTGTCGGATTGGTCTGACGGATATGCCGATGCCATACAAGCGACGGGTGAATCGATTCGCGACGCACTCGCGCGATTCGAGAGCTATCTCGGTCAGGCCAACGTACCGACCCTGATCGCCACCGATATCAAGACACTATTCTATGAACTTGCTTCCAACATCGTCAATCACGGAGGCATGGATTCGCGCGAAGTAGTGGTCGTCACCGCGGTGATGACGACCGAACAGGGACGATCGCAGATCTGCCTGAAATTCATCGACAGCGGAAAACAGTTCGACCCTGTGGCGACGCGTCGACCGGTCGTGCCCGACGAGGCGGCCGCAAATCAGAGGACGCGGGGCTATGGATTGGCGATGATCTCAAAACTCGCCGACGATTTCACCTACGAGCGCCTGCGAGGCGTTTTCAATGTTTGTGCCGTGACAAAAGAATGGTCGTAATATAGAAAGGTATTCGCATGGAAAGGAACATGCTGTCCCGTCATGTTGCGGTGGTCTCACCGGGCAAGATGCTGGACAACTACAACGCAGGGGAGATGGTGGAAGCTCTCGTCTCGGCTCGGGCCAGCGGAGTGCGTTTCGTCATCATCGACATGGCTGAGCTGGAGTTCATCTCCTCGGCCGGAGTCGGTTCTCTGCTTGGGACAGTCAGTTCTTTCAGAGAGCAGGGCGGAGACCTTATTCTGTGCAACATCCCGCCAAGCGTGCTACATGTGCTGAAAGTCCTCGATCTGGATACGTATTTCACGATCCGGCCGGGGAAGAGCGAGGCGCTTGCGCTGACCGAGATAACCGTCAAGTTGTGACAGGTGATACGCCACTATCATGAACTCGCCAAAAGTTACAGAACGGCAGATTTCCATTGAACGGGACTCATTGGCGCTGGAAGCTCTGCACCAGCTTTCGTCGCAATTTGCTGTTGATTCGGACTTCTCTCGCCTGGTGAGATCGTTCCTCCTGACGATCTCCGGTCAGTTCGGGGTGCCTGGCGTAGTGGCGGTGATCCGACCATCGGGAGTCACGGGAGCTCATCCGACCTTGTTTGCTGTTGGGCCACTCGATACCCCGCGGATCCACGCAGTGGCGACCGACCTTTTCAATTGCTGGAACTGCATGCAGGGATTGGACCAGTGTGTCGGTGCCTACACAAAGACCCAGGCGGAACTGCCGAGCGGTAATATCTGTCTGCGCCGTGAATTGGGCGTGGATATTATGATCCCACTCACACACAAGCGCACGGTCTTTGGGTTCATTGGTGTAGGAAACAAGTGGTCCGGCGAGCACCTGAATGAAGATGAGCGGAAGCGCCTCAGAACCATGGTCGCGTCAGTGGCGTCAATCCTCACCAACTCGTATCTCCTTTCGGACATGACCTCGACCAAGCAGTGGTACGCTTCGTTACTCGATAACGTACCTCAGGTCGTCCTCGTGTGTGATGCGACCGGTAATCTCAAACTGATGAATCAGGCGGCCATGTCGCTAGTCTTGTCATCGCTAGAGCTGATGGAAGGCGCCGAAGATGACTCATCCCCACTGGTCACCGATCTGCTCGGTCATCTCGACCTGCCTCGACCGGTCAGGGTTTTTCTAACACAGGAGTCTGGCTCGCAGCCTGCGCCCTGTTCGGTGGTCGATCGTCATGCGGGTCGTGTCTACAGCATGTCGTTCGGATCAGTACTGAACAGCACCAGCGGGCGCTATGACAAGCTGGTCTTGCTGGATGATGTCTCGGAGGCCCGTGAGACCGAATCCCATCTGCTGGAACTGGAGCAACTGGCCGAGCGCGGTTCGATGGTGTCATCCATTGCGCATGAGATCCGGAATGTTCTGGCGGTGATGCATGGGGGAATTGAGCTTTCACAGATAGCGCTGAAACGGGGAGACGTCACTAAGACGGAGAACTACCTGAACCGAGTGCTGGACAGCGCGCGACATCTGGAGAGATTCTCCACTGAGTTGATGGATGCACGGTCAGGTCAGGCCCAGATGCAGCCGACCATGCTCAATGATCTGGTATCCAATGTGGTGACGTTCCTGAAAGTTCAGCGACGATTCAAGGCGATCAAACTGACGACTGAGCTCGACCCAAGTGTGTTGCCAATTCAGGCCGATACCGATCAGGTGTCGCAGCTTTTGATGAATTTCGTGAATAACTCCGCCGATGCCATTCGTGAGGCCAAACGGCGTGAAGGGAATATCTTGGTCCAGACGATCTGTGACAACCAGCATGTTATACTGGAGATCACTGACAATGGATGCGGAATGCCCGAAGAGGTTCGTAAGAAGCTGTTCAACCAGCGATTTACTACCAAAGAGGAAGGGCACGGATTCGGTCTGGTCACTTGCTCGCGGATCATCTCGGCGCATCGCGCCACTGTTCAGGTGGAATCAGAGCCGGGGGCTTTCACGAGAATACGAGTGCTTTTCCCACAATCGTAACGCAGTATTTCGTCCATTAATCATCTTCTCTATCTCTCTGTAATTCAAAATCTTGCAAGTATAGGTTCAGGTCGTCCGATTTTCGGAACTTGATGCCGACCTCCGCTGTATTAGCCATACGGAAAATCAACACGCGCAACAACGAGAGGATTAAAGTGAACTGTCCGGTATGCAAAGATGTGAATCTGTCGATAATTGACCGCCAGGGAATAGAGATTGATTTTTGTCCCAAGTGTCGAGGCGTCTGGCTCGATCGAGGCGAATTGGATAAGATCATTGAGCGAAGCGATAGCCAACCGAGCAAAGACTATGACCGGGATGATCGACCGCCGAGAGATTCCTATCATTACAAGCGGAAGAAATCGTTTCTTAGCGAGTTGTTTGACTGAAGATCAAATCAGTGGTTTATGGGTGAAAGAAGGGCGGGCCGCATGGCCCGCCCTCTTCATATGACTGCCGGAAGTAATCAGCTCATGGATTCCATGTCAGCACACCGAAACAGAGATCGCGCACAAACATGTCATCGCCGGTATCGCTCTCGTTGAATCTGATCGAGGTGATCGGCACGGTGGCGATTATGCCAAGGAACCCTTCTATGCCTGGACTGGAGGGGCGTGAATTGGCCAAACTCGCGTCGGCAAAACCGTTCACACCGTAGACTTGGCCTCCTTCTCCACTTTCTGCATTATTGTCACAGATCGAGATTCCGATCGCAAATACGGCGGCGTTATTGTGCCAGATCGGGATGGCGATCTCAAAGTCATCGTTTTCTCCATCGTCCACATCACCAATGCTGATTCCGCGGGCCTGATCCATGCCTCCAAACGCAGGGCCGCTTTCCAGATCCTGGAAGACAAGGGTATGGCCGGATGCCAGCGCCCGCAGACGGAAGGTAAACGGATAGTGCGTTCTGGACGAATCAAAGGTGAGCACTGCCCCCATACTGTGATTGGATGCCGGTGGCGTTGTTTCCTCGTTGGATAGGGCCAAATTCTCAGCTGTCGTTGGGAAGTAGACGATATGTCCGTCACCAACCATGCTTGCGATAGCCATCTGCCATTCGGTCTTGTTGGTATAAGCGGTTGCGCCGGGAGTACCACACTGCTTTATCGAGTACGAAGTCATTTCGCTCACCTGAGCAAGTGAACCATCGGCCAGATTACACAGTGCATACGCCAGCGGAGCGGCAGTCGTGATTGGGTCATTGGTTGTGAAGTAGTCTTTCAATTGACCAGATCGCAGCAAGGCGAGTGCGGAACTCGCTTCGCCGCCAATCGTCGCGACCTTGACTTCCGCGTTCTGGAGAACGCTTTCGACCCGAGTTCTGATGCTGCCGTCAACCGATGCGACACCATTGTAGCTCGCTTCTATAGCGGCCTGGAGAATTGACGTTTGTTCGCTGGTTGTCATTGAGTACATCAGCATGCGCCCGTATTGTATCCGAGCGACATACACCGGGAGGTTGTTCGGACCGATATTGCCGAGGTTGATCTGCTCATCAAGTCGTTCCTGCGTGAAATCGTTGCTGAAGAATTGACCCGGTGTCTGCGGACGAACGATGTACGCTTCAAACATGATCTGCTTGAAGAGCGCGGTGATCGTGTGGGATGACTCAGACATGCTGAAATCCAGCGCGGCTTTGCCGGACGATGTCATATACTTGAACGAAAGGTCGAGACTCAGGGCCGCCTGCATCGCGCTGAATGACTCCTTATAGTTGTACGATATCCGACTGCCTGACTTATGCCCGCTGGCCGCGGCATCTGAGACCAGCGTGTTTAGTGCGCTCTGGACAGTCGCCGCATTGGGATCGGTCACATCGGCAGAAATGTCTGTCCCTGTGAAGAGATTGATAGCTATCGTCAAGGGCGCGCGCTGACGGATCGGCAGCTCTTCCATCGTCCCCAGTCCGCCGAGGTAGCTGTCCCCCTGGATAAGTGATCCAAGGTAAAGGACATCAGGGACGGAGCCAAAAGTAATGATCGCGTCCGGGTTCTGTGTAATTGAATACGGTGTCGTCGTACAGAGAACCTGATTCGCCATCTCGGCGATTACGTCACCGGCAGGCCCGGTGGCGGTGTCCTGAACATCCGCAAATTCATCCCAGGCCGGCAGAGTCGCGAGATAGGCGTCGGTGTCCGCCGGAACGGGACGGGCGGGGCCGGTGCTGTCATCGCTGCAAGTCACAAAAAGAACACCCAGACAGAGACAGGCAGACGTAGTTATCGCCCATCGGACAAACATACGATAGGACTTCATGGCAACAGACTCCTAGTCACCCGGAGGAGTGGCTTGTTGATTGATTTCAGACGATAAACACGAAGGGAGAATAGACCCGTGTCTATAATATATAAATGACGACTAATATGTCAATGATTACATAATCACCTCAGAAATGCCGCCAGCTGTGTGCGCTTAATCGTTTGTATTATAGAAACTTAAGAAAAGACAGATACTGTGGGGTGGGCCGGGTCTCGCCGATGGTCACTTTGTTGCCAACTTGAGCATTTTATATAGAAGGAGCCCCGAGTAACACTCGTCAATCCGAGAATTGACAAACGACCGCAAGTCTGTGCTAGTTGTTAGTATCGACTCCGATACTCGTGCTGTCATGCTTGATCGACTTTACGAGCACATTGGCAAAGTACTCTTCCTCAAGAGTCAGTCTTCCGGTTGAGTCCCAGACCTTCCAGTGTCCATCAACCAGACCATCCTTCGTCTGTCCGAGTTTCGCCATTTTGCCGTTTTCCCACCAGACCTCGTATCGACCGTGCTGCACACCGTCTTTCCAGGTCGTTTTCCCCTGAATCCTTCCACTTGGATAGAACAGGGTGAAGACACCATCCTCTTTCCCTTGACGATAGGT
This sequence comes from uncultured Ignavibacteriales bacterium, assembly GCA_964397415.1. GTDB lineage: Bacteria > Zixibacteria > MSB-5A5 > GN15 > FEB-12 > FEB-12. The sequence goes on from CAYNIJ010000002.1 coordinate 27,146, forward strand.
ACCGGAAGACATCCTACGTCCATCGGAGTCGTAGTATGTGCAGATGCCGTCGAGAAGACCATCTTTATAGGAGAGCGTTGAAATCAGTTTGCCGTCGTTTTGCCACGTGGTCATGAGGCCATTCTCCCGGCCATCGAGATACTCCACGCGTGACTTGAGCTGACCATTGTCGTAGTAGTTCTGGAATACCCCATGCTTGACGGCAGAATTATCGGAGCCAATCCGTTCGGTCCACTTCGCCTTGATATTGCCGTTAGGGAAGTATTCAACACGCTCCGCACTATTGCCTGCTCGGCTTTCTATTTTGGAAACAGATGTCGGCTGACCACAAATAGACGCGGTCAACGCAAGCATGAAGAAAGTCGCAATAGCCTGAATTCTCATTTTCCTAACTGCAGTCATATAATAAGCTAACCTCATGGCCGTACGGTTCGTTTCGTTCGCCATAGGGAGACACCTGCCCCGACGAGCCAAGGCCTCCTTTCTCAGACATGCTGATTAAACAGCAGATATGTTAGGATTCTGTTCAAAGGTCCTTTCAAGCCTGTTAAGATTGGTCTCCGTGAGTCTAACAGAATTCACATTATCACATAGCTGCCTCCTCACGAGTTCCTAACCTGAAAAATCGACCATTTTCCCGCGGACACAAGGGAACAGTCCGTGTCGGAAGAGATCACAACGTTTTTGGGAAGAGGAATTACAGATGTTCGGAAAGCAAGTGCAGAAGATGGCAGGGATGATGTGGCGACGCATCATACCCGTGGCATTACTCATGTTTGTGCTGGGACAAGGAGTTACGGCGCAAACCCAACAGCCGACCTTTTTAGGGACCATCTCAGGGAGTGTCGTAGACGCTCAGACCGGCGAAGCGCTTATCGGCGTGACCGTGGCTTTGGACGGGACCAAGCTCGGCGCGATAACCGACCTGGATGGAAAATACACGATCAAGAAGGTGCCGGCCGGTACCTACGTCCTGCGCATTTCCATGATCGGCTATATGGCCACTCAGATCACGGCAGTTGAAGTGACTTCCGCCGATCCGGTTTCAGTATCGGTAGCGCTTAAGCCGCACATCGTTGAGATCAAAAGCGTTGAAGTGATCGCCAAGGCCGAGCGCAATAATGAGGCTTCGCTTCTTAAGCTCCGTCAGAAATCGAATTCCGTTTCAGACGCCATTTCCGCCGAACAGATCTCACGTACTGGCAGTTCCGATGCCGCGTCGGCGATGAGCCGTGTAACAGGAGCTTCGGTAGTTGGCGGCAAGTATGTCTTTGTCCGCGGACTGGGCGACCGGTATGCCAATACCCGCATCAACGGCGCTCTCGCGCCGAGCCCTGATCCGGATAAGCAGGCGGTGCCGATGGATATGATCCCGACCTCACTTCTTGACAATATCGTCGTTGAGAAGACATTTACGCCCGACCGGCCGGGCAACTTCTCTGGTGGCTCAGTCGACATGACTACCAAGGATATGCCGGAGTCGCGAATTCTGACCTTTACATCAACCGCCTCCTATAACTCGCAGACAACTTTTGAGAATGGAGTCATCTCGAACCAGTCGGTCAGCGGTGACTGGATCGGTAACAGCGCCGAAAATCGCGATATCGCGAACTGGCTTAAAGACCCGTCACTCTCGACTCCTGACAGAATTCAGGCCGCCTTTGCGCGCGACTCGCTCGGAAATGTTGATTCCACTAAGGCGAAACAGCTCAACAAGGTAAGCCGGGCGATCGATACCAAAATGACACCGGATCGTCGCACCGCGCCGCTCAATCAAAGCTATGGCCTGTCGTATGGCGACCAGCTTGAGCTGTTCGGCAAGCCCCTTGGATTCGTTAGCAGCCTGACCTACTCCCGCGCGCACTCGTACTACAACAATGGTTCGATCGGACAGCGTTATTTCACGCCATCCGATGATACCCTGTACCAGGTGTATGATTACTCGGATGAGTATGGCAAGGACGAGGTTCTCTGGGGTGGTCTGATAAACAGCTCCTACCATATCCACCAGAATCACAAAATTGGATTCACGTATCTCTACAATCGTAATTCCGAATCCTCCGCGCGCTACATAGAGGGCTGGAACTACAATACCGGCGCGGGAGCGACCTATCGCTCGCGTACCCTCATATATAATGAGCGCGTGCTCAATACGGTCCAGTTCAAGGGTGAGCATGCCAAGCTGCCCTTCAATACCCGCTTTGACTGGCAGTTCGCGGCGTCAAAAACGAGCACCGATGAGCCGGACCTGCGCAGTTTTGCCGATGACTCCGCGCTTTATATAGATGGTATGGACACAACTCGCAGTTTTGGACTTTACCAGGTGCGCCCGTCGCACTACTTCCGCTACCTTGATGAAAACAATCGCGAGGTGTCCGTCAATATCTCCCTGCCGTTCAAGCAGTGGTCCAGTCAGGCGGCGAAGTTCAAGACCGGCGGGTTCTATCTGCACAAGACCCGCGACTTCCGCGAGCGGCAGTTCATGCTCGACCCAAGCGGTACCGGGCAGATCCGGTATGACCAATTCTATGGTGACGCCGACGCCTATTTCGATCCCAACAACTTCGGTGTGCTCGATGGATACGAGAATACCAGCTACATCGAGATCGGCAACTCATGGATGTCGTTCAGCGACCCGAAAGCGAACTACGACGGCACCCAGAATGTCGCGGCGGTTTATGGAATGGTCGAGTTGCCGCTCTGGTCGAAGCTGACTTTCGTCGGCGGTGTTCGCTACGAGACCACGGAGTTCACACTTGATCAGATATACAATGACAACGACACGACCGACTTGATCGATGGCGCCGACCTGCTTCCGTCGGTAAACCTTATCTATAAGCTCGGCGAGAATATGAATCTTCGTGCGGCGTATGGTCGCACGCTGGCCCGCCCGACTCTGCGCGAGCTGGCTCCCTACTCCACTTGGGAATTCATCGGCGGATATTACCTCTCCGGAAACAGCGATCTGGAATACACCAAGATCGACAACTATGACCTCCGGTGGGAGTGGTTCCTCCGCCCGGGCGAGATCCTGGCGGTCTCAGGATTCGTGAAGCAGTTCTATAATCCGATCGAGCGGACCATAACTTCTAACAACTACGATATTCACCTTCAGAATGTCTCGCGCGCCGAAGTGGTCGGCATCGAGGTTGAATGGCGTCGCCAGCTCGACCATGTTTCTCCGCTCTTGAAGAACTTCCGGATGGGTGGAAACTTCTCAATCGTTAGTTCCAAGGTGAAGCTGGGTGAATTCGAGCTTCTCGAAGATCGCTCAGGTAATCCGAACGCTCCCGACCATCGGCAGTTAATGGGGCAGTCGCCATATATCGTCAACGCGGACATTTCCTACGACAACCAGAAGACGGGAACACACGCGACCCTGCTCTTCAATCGCTTTGGCAAGCGCCTGTCCGAGGTGTCGCAGGGCGCGACGCCGGACATTTACGAGGCGCCGCGGTCGACTGTCGATTTGACATTCTCCCAGCAGATTTTCACCGGCGTCAATCTGAAGTTGTCAGGCAAGAACCTGACCGACGCCGCTTATGTGAAGAAGTATGGCGAATACAAGGGTAAGGAAGAGATCTACCAGCAATACAAGCAGGGTGTCACCTACAGCGTAGGGATCGCTTACTCGCTCTAGCGGAGCCAAGCGAACAGGGCTACACTGATGTCAATGCTGGATAAGAATATGAAAGCATTGAGCGTGCGACCGGCGATACCGAGAGCCGAAATTCGTATCACGGTCGACCTCGCAATGAACCTGTATATGGACTCATTAGGTGAACCAAGGACCACAAAGGAGGAGTCGACCGATCCGATCGTCTTTCGTTTCTGACCAGCATTAAGTGTTTACTGAATTCTTTGTTGCTTGAGTGTAGACAAAACCTGTTTGGAGGATTGCATGTTTCGAAAAATTCTAATGGCCGTCTTTGTGATGCTGCTCCCGGTGATTGCGCTGGGGCAGGTCTCGGAAGCCGGTAAGCCGGTGAAGCAGGTGTTCGACGCTGATATCGTCGGCGCTGTGACCTGGTCTAATGATACCGTCTACGTGATGAATGGATTCCTGTACGTTGAGAACGGCGAATCCCTGACTATCGAGCCTGGCACGATCATCAAAGGCAAGCCGGGTTCCGGCGCATCTGCGACGGCCCTGATCGTTGCACGAGGCGGACAGATTTTCGCCAACGGCACGGCCCCTGAGCCGATCATATTCACCGCCGAGGCGGATAACGTTGACCTTCCCAATGATCTCCCGCTTGGCGCCGCCAGCCGTGGTCTCTGGGGTTCCGTCATTATTCTTGGTAAGGCTCGTCTGAACACGGCCGCTGGTACCGCTCAGATCGAGGGTATCCCGGATACCGAACCGCGCGGCAACTACGGCGGCACGGACGACAACGATAACTCCGGTATCTTCCGCTATGTATCGCTTCGTCACGGCGGCTCCGTCATCGGCGCCAACAACGAGATCAACGGTTTGACCATGGGTGGGGTTGGCCGTGGCACGCAGATCGACCATGTCGAAGCGTTCCAGAACCTTGACGATGGTTTCGAGTTCTTCGGTGGTACCGTCAATACGAAATACCTCGCCGCGATCTTCTGCGATGATGATGGATTTGACACCGATTTCGGCTTCTCCGGTTCGGGCCAGTACTGGTTCAACCTCAAGGACAGCATCCTGCCGTCTTCCGGCAGCCGTGCGTTTGAGTGGGATGGTTGCACCTCTCCCGCGACTCCGGCCACTCCTGCTATCCTGACCAAGCCGTTCGTCTCAAACGTGACGGCAATCGGTTCTGGCGCTACCTCCGGCGAGACCGATAACGACTATGCGATGTCGTTGCGCTCGGGTACCGGCGGTATCATCTACAACTCGATCTTCACCGATTTCGCCGGCAAGGCAGTCCAATCCGCCACTGCGGCTTCCGATGCCCTGCTCGGCACCGATCTGAAATTGATCAACAACGTCTTTCATGGCTTCAAGAACTTCACGGTAACTGACTCGCTTGTCGTGAGCGCGGCTGCCGCGTCGTTTGTGACACATCTGAATACGAATGACGATATGTTCGTCAATCCTGGCATCCGCGAGATCAGCCGCGCCGCTTCCGGCGATTTGGATCCGCGTCCGATGGGTCTCGCCGCCGCTGGCGGCATGGCGGTCCCTGGTGCTGATGATCCGCAGAGCTGGCTCGATGACGTTGCCTATCAGGGCGCGTTTGAGCCGACCGGCGGCACCTGGATGTGCGACTGGACTGCCACCGATTTCTATGGCATTCTCGCTCCGTGCTCCGAAATGGCCGCTTGCGATTGCATCACCGACAACTCCAAGCCGGTCCGCGTCTTCACCGACGCCGACATGGTTGGCCAGATTGTCTGGCGCAATGACACCGTCTATAACCTCTCAGGTTTTGTCTATGTTGAGAATAACGAAGTTCTCACCATCGAGCCGGGTACAGTGGTCAAAGGGAACCCGGGTTCCGGCGGTGGCGCGACCGCGTTGATTGTCGCCCGTGGTGGTAAGATCTACGCCGAAGGTACCCCGAATTGCCCGATTGTCTTCACGTCTATTGCTGACGATGTTGACCTTGACACCGATCTCCCGCTCGGCGCCGCCGGTCGCGGGCTCTGGGGTTCGGTCATCATTCTTGGTAAGGCTCGCCTGAACACGGCCGCTGGTACCGCCCAGATCGAAGGTATCCCAGACACCGAGCCGCGCGGCAACTACGGCGGCACGGATGACAATGACAACTCTGGAGTATTCAGCTATGTCTCTCTGCGCCACGGTGGCTCCATCATCGGTGCCAACAACGAGATCAATGGTCTGACCATGGGTGGTGTCGGCCGCGGTACGCAGATCGACCATGTCGAAGCGTATCAGAATCTTGACGATGGTTTCGAGTTCTTCGGTGGCACCGTCAACACCAAGTACCTCGTCACCGCTTTCTGCGACGACGATGGCTTTGATACAGATTTCGGCTTCTCTGGCTCGGGCCAGTATTGGTTTGTGATCAAGGACAGCATTCTGCCGTCCTCCGGCAGCCGTGCGTTTGAGTGGGATGCCTGCACCTCTCCCGCGACCCCGGCCACTCCAGCTATCCTGACCAAGCCGTTCGTCTCCAACGTGACGGCAATCGGTTCGGGTGCCGCCTCGGGCGAGACCGATAACGACTACGCGGTTGCGCTGCGTTCCGGTACGGGTGGTATCATCTATAACTCGATCTTTACCGACTTCGCCGGCAAGGCGATTCAGTCGACGACTGGGACCACTGATGGTTTGCTCGGCACCGACCTGAAATTCATCGAAAACATCTTCTACGGTTTCAAGAACTTCACAGTGACGGACTCACTGGTCGTGAGTGCCGCAGCCGCGTCATTTGTCACGCACTTGAATGCTAACAATGACATGCTACTGAATCCAATCATTCGCGGCATCAGCCGCGACCAGTCCGCCAAGCTCGATCCGCGCCCGTGCGCGACCGGTATCGGCGCGTCCGGTGGAGTGGTGATTCCGGCAAGTGATGATCCTCAAAGCTGGTTGGATGATGTCTCGTATCGTGGGGCGTTTGATCCGACAGTCAGCTTGGCTTCAAGCTGGGTTGATGGCTGGACCTTCCTCTCTTGCGGTGGTCACCTTGGTGAGGTCGCCGCCCCGGTCAACTGCAGCCCGATCGTTTCCTGCTGCATCGGCACCACTGGTAATGTGAACAAAAGCGTAGCTGAGACTCCGGACCTTTCCGATCTCTCGCTCTTGATCTCGTACCTGACGGTGACACCGAAACCGGCCCTGCCGTGTCTGGCTGAAGCGAACGTCAATGCTTCCGTGGCGACCACTCCAGACCTTTCGGATCTGTCGCTGCTGATCGCGTACCTGACAGTGACGCCGAAGCCGGTCCTGCCGAATTGTCTGTGATTTCAACACAGTGCTCTCGGTCCCCCAAGGCGAGAGTTGCTTGTCCATAGGGAGTCACTTCAACACTCTTCCCCTGAAGTGACTCTCCACCCGAAAGGGCGGTCATTCGACCGCTCTTTTGATTTCTGTACGACTTACGATGGAATTTTGAGGGGGGCGAAGTTAGATATTCAGTGAACGAAGCAGACCTATCAGTGCTGAGAGTCTCATACATTCAAATGAAACTGACACTCTTCGTGGCCGCTGTAATGATGTAGCAGCGTTCGATGTTTGAGTTGTCGTCGGCGGGCACGAGGAAGAAACCCGGCCGTCCGGGCTGATAGCCAGTTGTCGTTCCAAGCAGCACCTCGCCATCGACAAATTCCACGCGGATCTTGCGCCCGGTTGGGGGACGTGAGAGATCAAACTCTTTCGATTCGACACGCTGCGGATCACCTGTGAAGTCTTTTACGAAGAACAGCGCCTTGAGGTCGCCTTTGCGAATTTCTACCGGCTTTGCCCCAACCGCGTCGTTCATCGTGTTCAGATGAAATATGTCCTTTGTCGGGATGAAATCGGCGGTCATACCTTTAAGTATTCTTCCGTCGGCGAATCGTGCTACTACCTTATTCACAGCCTTCTCCTCGAAAAGGTCCGATTCAATATGAGACTCTGCGATCCGGCCAATATTCCTTTGAACTTGGTAACCTGGGATTGTGCCGGTCACAGTATGAGACTGGTCTTCTCATAATTATCGGCATCATCGCGAAAACAATGATTCTCTTCGAATAGGACAACCGGACTGGCAAGAACGGATCCAGCCGGGGTATCTCGATATGTTTCGTGAGAAGCAGACGCTTGCGAGGGCTAATGCTGAGGAAATTGACCCGGGGAACAGGACGTGCCTTCGTTGGCCGCTGACCGGGGAAAGCGGCATGCTGGCCGAGCCTGGCGACAAACTGGCAGCGTGGGGCCGGGTATAGTGTAATGGCTCGTCCTCCGGAGACCGGGTACCCCCGAAGGGTATGACGCTGAGCGGCTTCTCTGGAAAGGAGATTTCCCTTGGAGTGAGGAAATAATTGACCCATATTGTCCAGACCAAAGCGCCAATCATCATCAAATCCGGGAGCACAACACGTTGGATAAACCAGAACCGCTGGACGATAACACCTCGACGTACAGTGTCCTTTCAGCAGGGACCAAAGTCGGCCATTACCAGATCATCGAAAAGATAGGCGCGGGGGGTATGGGCGAGGTCTACCTCGCTCAGGACGAAAAGCTTGACCGTCGCGTCGCCCTCAAGTTCATGCCGGCGCAATACGCGAATGACAGGGATTTTGTCAATCGATTTCGGCGGGAAGCTCAGGCCGCGGCGCGCCTTGACCATCCGAATATCGTGACCGTCTTTGAGGTCGGCGAACACGCAGGTCGACCGTTTATCGTCATGCAATATGTCGAGGGTCAGAATCTTCATGACCTGGCCCACGGTACGCCGATGCCAATGCATCGGACTATCGACATAGCGATTCAGATCTGTGATGGGCTCCAGAAGGCGCATGGGATCGGTGTGGTGCACCGTGACATCAAGACAACCAATATACTTCTCGACAATGACCGTCGCCCCAAGATCGTTGATTTCGGCTTGGCAACCATCCAGGGTGGAGAGAAGCTGACCAAGGTTGGCTCAACCATTGGGACCGTGGCATATATGTCGCCGGAACAAGCTCAGGGTGGTGAGGTAGACCAGCGGTCGGATCTCTTTTCGTTTGGAGTGGTGCTGTATGAGTTGATCGCGGGCAGAACGCCGTTCAAGCGGGATACGGATGTAGCGACCATGCGCGCCATAACGGCCGATACTCCAGAGCCACTGGCGCGGTATCGAGCGAATGTGCCGGATGATCTACAGCGGATAGTTGACAAGCTGCTTCAACGTGACCCGGCGCTGCGATACCAGACAGCGGGCGATGTCGCGGCTGATTTGAAACGGATGGCGATCAGCGGTAGTTCTGTGCAGGTCGTGCCGGTGCCCGCCAAAAAGAGCGCCTTGTGGCTCAAGGTTGTAATTGGCGCGGTTGTGGTTGTGGCGGCCGTGTCGCTGTTCCTGAAGATGTCCTCCAAAACTGTCGAGCCACAGCGGGCGCAAGTTCAGTTCACCCCTGTGACCGATGACGGAACATCTTATTCAGGCGCCATCTCGCCGGATGGAAAGTATCTGGCGATCGCTCGAACCGAAGGCGGGCAGTACAGTCTCTCGGTACGCCAAGTGGCAACCAAGACTTCGGTTCGTATTTATGGACCGATCGACAATCCAATCCACTCTGTCATCTTCTCCCCCGACGGCAACTACATCTATTTTGTCGAGAGTGAGTCTGGCAACCAGGCAATTCTGAAGCGTATTACCACGCTGGGCGGTTCGCCGATCGCGGTTCTGCGCAATGTACAGAGCCGGATTAGCTGGTCGCCAGATGGGTCCCAAATGGCGTTCGCGAGAGAAGATCGCAATTCAGGAGAGTTCGGCATTGTTCTCGCGAATGCGGATGGTTCAAACGAACGAGTTCTCATCTCCGCAAAAGGTGCGTCCTGGTATACTGGACCAACCAGTTGGTCACCTGATGGCAAGCTCCTTCTGTGTGGACGGGGTAAGTGGAAGCCAAAGATTCATTCCGAATTAGTGGCGATTCAGGTTGCGGACGGCAAAGAGGTCTGGCAAACATCGCTCAACTGGTCGCTGGGCGGATTCGATCCGGCTTGGCTTCCCGATGGAAAGGCCATTCTGGTTTGTGCGCGGAGCGATGCATCAACCGCCCGTTCCCAGATCTACTTAATTCATTACCCGAGTGGCAAGGCCGATCGTGTATCGATCGACCTCGATCAATACTTCGGACTGAATGTAACCGCCGATGGACTCACGGCCGTGGTGTCACAGTCCCAGGAACGATCCAACATCTGGGTTGGAGCGGGAACGGATTGGAAACAGATCACGACAGGTAAACAGGAAGGAATGTTCGGAGTTGAGTGGGGTTCCGACGACCATATCTACATTGCCAGCCAGCGGACTGATGCTACCGGGATCTGGAAATCGGCGATAGATGGTTCAGGCGCTGAGCAGGTTGTTTCGGGGGAATCAATAGTGTTCAGCCCTTCAGTGTCTCCTGATGGTCGATCGATCACGTATACTTCTCTCAGTCTGGGTGTTCCTTCTATTTGGCGTGCGGACAGTGACGGGAAAAATGCCAAAGTGCTGACTGCCGACGGGGAAGATTACAAGCCGTCCTTTACCCCGGACGGCAAGTGGATCATCTTTATGTCCTGGCGCTCAGGACCGCTGCTCCTGTATCGAGTGCCGGCAATGGGTGGTGAGCTAGTTAAGATCTCAGATAAGTCTTTCTCCTCTCCCGCTATTTCACCCGATGGCAAGTCAATTGCTGGATTCTATACTGACTCGGCGGACTCAGAAGTCAAGATCGGCATACTGGAAATCGAGTCAGGAAGGGTGATCAAAACACTGTCACGACCTGCGGCGGTCGAAACCGATAAATTGGTCTGGACGAAGGATGGCAAGCATCTCATTGGTGTGGAAACGAAATCGAACATCTCCAATCTGGTGAGCTTGCCGATCGACGGCGGCGCACCAATACAGCTCACGCGATTTTCGAGCGAAGCGATCCGGAGCTTTGCGCTGTCGCCTGATGGAAAACGATTTGTTCTGTCGCGCGGACCGGCAAATGTTGATCTGCTTCTCTTGAAGAATTTTCGGTGATTGCCGTGAGGGAGAATGGATCGCTCAGGCGATCGGTCGGGTCTCGCCGCCAAACGCTATACCCATCTGTTTGAGCATCTCGAACGGAGGCACGCCGCCAATCTGGACGATTACGAAGTTGTTGGGGATCTCGATTGGACCTGTCTTGGTCTGGAGTATGACAGAGGTCGGCCGAATTTCGAGAACCTGCGAATCAAAGAGCGCAGTCAACGTGCGGGATGACATTAACGTATTGATCGCGTCTTCATTTTTCTTCTTCACGCGGAAGAAGCTACTTTTCCGATACGAGACGGTCACCGTATTCCCTGGTTGTTTGGCGAGTCCCACCGCTGCCTCGACCGCGCTGTCACCACCACCTACGACCAACATATGCTGGTCGGTGTACGACTGAGCGTCGATCAATTGGTACATCACTTTAGGCAATTCTTCCCCTGGAACCTCAAGCTTGCGTGGCGTGCCTCGACGGCCCATCGCGAGTACAACGTATCGCGCGGTGAAGTGATTGTCGGTTGTCCTTATGTCAAAGTAGCTGTTGACCGGACGGACTGACTCAACCTGGTGACCGCAGACGGCATTCAAATGAAAGCGATCGGTGATATCGTGCCAGGTCTCGACTAGTGCTTCCTTCGAGTATTCATCCTGAGATAACCAGCCGTAGAGCGGAAGCTCGACCGGCTGTGTCATGACAAGTTTCTTCCGAGGATATTGAAGGATCGTGCCGCCTATTTCGCGTTCATCCAACAGCAGATAATTGAGACCATGTTGAATAGCAGTCAGCGCGGCAGAGATTCCGGCAGGGCCTGCTCCAACTATCACCACATCGTAGAGATCGCTTTTGGTCGGTTTACCGATCCGGCGAGCTACCTCTTCGACAACAGTCCGTCCTTGAGCGATAGCGTTGCGAATAAGGGAGAGACCTCCCAGTTCGCCGGCGATGAAGATTCCCGGGACGGTCGTTTCATTGACCGGTGAAAGGATTGGAATATCCGGACGGGTCTTGATATCGCCAAGTCCGACTCTAAGCGCTCCGACTGGACAAGCTAGTTCGCAGTAACCGTGACCGACGCACCGTTCGCCATTGATGACTTCAGCCACGCCCCAGACGACTCCGAGTACATCGCCTTCAGGACAGGCTTTCACACAGGCGCCGCATCCAATGCACTGGGATTTGTCGACCATCGGAAATTGCGCGCGAGGGCGGTCGATGCCCATTGCCCGGGCTTCTTGCTTGCGTCGGGCAAATTGCTCTCTGCTCTTATGAAATGATATCAAGTAAGGGAGCAGGATCACCGCAACCAAGCCGATCACGCCTAGCCAAATCAGAAGCGTCTGCATAGTAGTTTTACAATTTGGGTCTCAATTCGACTCGTTAGAATCGATACCCCAACTCTCCCTGGATACGGAATCCCTTCAGATCATCTCCCGACTCGGATTGAAATTGAGAGCCGAGCCAATAGTGGCGTCCGATATCGGCCTGACCGGACAACTCAAACCACCGGTTGGTTCGCTTTCCCGCAAGGCCGTCGGTGTCGTACGTGTAATTGCCAAACGCCGCGCCAGCTGTATACCGGCTACCGAACGTACGATTTATGCGCAATGAATAGTTGGCTCCGCGAGTGGTAGGACCATCGAATCCAGCGTAATGCGCGAAAAAGGTGAGTCCCTGCACAAAGGCGTTTGCCTTGCGAAGACTGCCAGAATATGACCAAGTCGGGTCGGGATCCCCCTGGCGCTTGCGATACCCTGTCGAACCGCTTAGGTAAAACTGATGTGGAAGTGCCAGGTCGACTTGACCGCGCGCTCCTTGACGAAGTTGGTCATCGAATAGACTGTCCACCACCGAGCGTGACTCGTAGGTCCAGTAGTTGGTGCGGTTGTCGTAATTGAGAGTGACGCGCAGGCGATCTGACAATCGGATCCAAGTGCTCACATACAGATTCGAAAGTTCAATGGAACTTCCCGCTCGTTCCTTGCGCCAGCCGCGGTTGACGTCCAGTTCCGCGGAGTGATTAAACCCCCAATTGCCACCGCGGGTGTAACGACCCTGCAACAGGAGAAATTCGCGATTGACCTCGCCGCCGTGATATTCACCGACCATGCCAATCGCCTGTTCATAATACTGAGTTGAGGGCGTGCCGGTGCTGACAGACAAGTACCCACCGGTCCGGGTCAACGTGAGCCGTGGATCATCGTACATCCAATCTGGACTGGCACCTCCAAAGAGCCCAAAGCGGAACGCGCTTGAGAATCTGGTTTCAATCAACGCACCGTCAAGGTAACCGATCGCGCCGACTCTGCGGGGAAGAATGCGACCGGCGGAGGCGGCGATGGCGGCGTTGGGGTCATCATAGCTGAGTGAGAATTCCCAGACCTTGTTGGACCAGTCATTATCCTCGATACCCGAGGTGAAGTTTCTGGCGCGCTTATCAAAGCGACCGCGGCCACGGACTGACAGCGTGACTTGCTGACCAAACAGGCGACGGGCCTTGAGAGAGAGCCGGGTGGTCGCCTGAGTGAAATCCAGATTCGGTTCTGTATCGTCATTCCAATGATAAAACACAAACGAGACGTTGCCGGTTACTGGCGAGGCAGTCTTCTTTGGGCGCACCGGGGGCACAGCCTTCTCGGTTCTGACCTGTTCTTGAGGTTGTGACGTTGTCGTATCGGCTACCTGAATAGAGTCTGTTGCCGGAAGCGACTGCAGTACCACACGGTCGCCGACCTGTATTTGTTCGAGCGGACCGATCACTTTGCACGATGCCGAATGGGCGGCGACGAATACAACTTCAAGTTCAGCCTTCGCGCCGTTCGCGCCGAGTACATTGAGCCGGGAGCCTACTGCAAGGCCATCGGCGCTCCCCGCATCGAGGTAAACATGCTCCATCGAGATGTACTTGACCGTGATATTCTCAACCGCCAAAGACACTCCGGAGAGAAGTAGAATGAACAGAAGTAGTCGTATAGTTCTCTTCATCAATGCGTCCCTCGCGGATGGCATTCGTAGCAGGCGGTACTGAGATACTGGTAACCGTTCACCTGACTATGCTTAAGGTCTGTATCGGTTCTGTTGTGCTGATGACAGAGGATACACTCAAACACGGCAAAATTCGAGGGCTGTACATGGCACGTGGTGCAATCACTCCCCCAGACAGTCGCATGCGCGCCCGTTGTTATCGGGAAATATTGCGCGTTATGATCCCAGTTAGCGGGTGTCCACCCAGTGGTCGTATGGCAGGTTTGGCAAGTGTTAGGGAAGTTGGCTGCCGCATGGTTTGGATCCGTGGTGCCATCGTAATCGGTCTGGTGGCACGCAAAGCAGGCCGTTGGAGTACCACTATAGGAAGTCGCATGACACGCGATACAAGCGGCGATGACATGCTGGCCAGTAAGCGGGAAAGTCGTGGTGTTGTGGTCGAATGTTGCCGGTAACCAGGCAGTCGTGGAGTGGCAAGTTGTACAGTTATGGTCGAAATTATTCGACACGTGACTGGGGTCGATCACGCCCTCAAAATCAGTCTGATGACAGGAATAGCAGTCCGTCGGAGTGCCAACATATCCTGAGGCATGGCATGAAACACAAGTGGCTGTGACATGTGCGCCGGTCAATGGAAATGCGGTCCCAGCGTGACTGAAATTGGCCGGGGTCCATCCACTGGTCGTGTGGCAATCGGTACAGGTGTGGCTGAAATTTGCCTGTACATGGTTCGGATTGCCAGTCGAATTGTATGCCGCCTGATGGCAAGTATAGCAATCGGTTGGCGTTCCCGCGTATCCAGATGTATGGCAGGCGGTGCAGGACGCGTCGACATGTTTCCCGGTCAGCGGAAATGCCGTGTTAGCGTGATTGAAGGTCGATGGCGTCCAGCCATTCGTCGAATGGCAGATAGTGCAGTTCTGACTGAACCCCTGTGAAACATGATTCGGATCAGTCACTGATTCGAAATCGGTTTGGTGGCAGCTATAGCAGTCCGCCGGCGTCCCAGCGAAACCGGTGCTGTGACAGGAGGAGCAGAGTATCGTCGTGTGCTGGCCGGTCAGCGTGAAACCAGTGCTCGCGTGGTCAAACGACGATGGTTGCCAGGACGATGTCGTGTGACAGGTGGTACAATTCTGGTCGAATTGCGCCAGCTGATGGTCAGGCTCGGTCGTCTGATCGTAATCGGTTTGGTGACACGCGTAGCACGCGGTCGGTGTCCCCGCATATTGAGTGGCATGACAGGCAACACATGCCGCCTGCAGATGCGCGCCGGTCAGCGGGAATGCGGTCGCGTTATGGTCGTATTCCGCGGGTATCCAGGCATTGATAGTGTGACACAGTGTACAATCGTGCGTGAAGCCGCCGGCCTCATGATCCGGCTCCACGGTTGACGCAAAGTCCGCGCTGTGACAACTGTAGCAGTCGCTCGACGTGCCGGTGTACCCGCCCGGGTGACAGGTAATACAGGCAACGCCTCGGTGTCCACCAGCCAACGGAAAACTTGCCGGGTGATTATATGTAGCATAGTGCCAGCTGGCTGAGGCTGCCTCGTGACAGGAACGGCAATCGAGCGGGAAGGTCGCCTGCACGTGGTTCGGCTCTTCGGTCGCCGCGTAATCCGCAGCGTGACAATCATAGCAGTCAATAGGAGTGCCCGCGTACTCCTGCTTATCGTGTCCTCTATGGCACGATTCGCAGTCAGCCACCGCGTGCGCGCCGGTAAGAGCGAATCCATTGGCGGCATGGAGTTCAAGAGTACTGCGTCGGTTCTGCCAATCGCGCGGTGTGTGGCAAGTTTGGCACTCCTGACCGAGTTGGCCAAGATGCTGATCGGTATGGCAGTCAATACAGCTTACGCCAACATGATTGAAGACCGGATCTTTGTGGCAGCCGATACATTGAGCGGCCGCGTGCGCTCCAACCAACTGGAAACCGGTGGAGGCATGGTCGAAGGCTAGTGAATCTCGCATCTTCGACCATGATTCGGTAGTGTGGCAATCCTGACAGTCCCACTTGAGTTGTCCGTGGGGATTTGTCACTGTCGATTGGCTGAGGATCATTCCGCCGATCAACAGCAGCAACGCGGTTGGTATGACGAGGAGACGTTTCATGAACGCTTGCTCCTTTCAGGATTGGCTGTACCATGACAGGAAACGCAGGTCGTTTCGAGCGGCTTGTAGACGATCCAGGTATCGGTTTCATCGGTCTGCGAACGGTGACATTTACCGCAGGCGACATTGCGATGGGCGCCATCAAGAACGAAACGACTTTTGGCATGATCAAACGTCGAAGGTTTCCATCCTTTAGCCGTATGGCACTGCGAACATGGCGTGATGCCATCAACGGCGAACTGCGCCTTATGGGTATCCGTGTGGCAAGACTGGCAATCAGACCTGATGCCGGTGAACTTGACCAAAGTCCGATCACTCGTATTCGCCATATCAGCGTGACACTTGTTGCAGGCGACCTTTACATGCATCCCTTCGAGCGCGAAGTTGCTCTTCGAGTGGTCATAATTGACCTTATTGAAAGTATCCACGTTATGACAGAGCTCGCAACCTTCGGCCGCGACTAGTTTGTCAACTTGACCGCGATGCGGATCCTTGTGGCAGGCCAGACATGGCGTGGAGTTGAACACGAATCGAAGTTTTGGGCTGTTATCCGCGGATTCGCGCTGGTGACAGGCCAGACAGGGGACCGCCTGGTGCGCGCCACGGAGCGGATAGTCCGTCTGTTCATGCTGGGCCATCAGGAAGCGTGCCGGAGTAAAGGTCTGCACCGAATGGCACTCTTCGCAATTACCCTTAGAGGCGCGCTGCGCGAACTCGCCGTTATGGAAGTCTGAGTGGCAGTCACGGCAGGCCTGGAACCGAAGTCCCTGTTTCGATGCGTTACCCTGATGACATTTGGCGCATGCCACCACCGCATGTTTCCCTTCGAGTGGATAACGCGTTTTGCTGTGGTCAAAATCGACGGTGTTGACCAATCGCCAGCCGTCGGTGTTGTGGCAGGATGAACAGTTCTCGCCCAATTTGCCGCCATGTGTGTCGGTGTGGCACGAAGTGCAGTTGCCGAACTGCACACCGCGATACTTCATGTAGTCAAAGTCATCCGCGAGAGGGCGGTCGGTCATCAGTCGGTGGCACTTCAGACAGGTGGCAGATTGATGTTTTCCGGTGAGTTGAAACTTCGCCGTGGCGTGGTCGAACCCAGCGGCCGGTTTCCAACTGGTTTGCGTATGACACGTGGTGCAGTTAGCGCCGAGGTCGCCACGATGCTCGTCGCGATGGCATGAGCCGCAGGATTGGCTCAGCCCCAGAAAAGTACGACTTGAGTCCAATCGCTCATTTGCGCTGAGCTGGAGGTTCGAGATGAATTGTGGTCGATGACACTTGCGGCAGTCAAGTGTGACATGTTTTTCCTTAAGAATGAACCCGGTCAGGGAGTGATCGAATGATTTTTCGCCATCCTTCCAGTGTATCAGGTCAAAATCACGCCCCTGGTGTTCGACATGGCAGTTCTGACAGTCTTGATACTCCGGTTTACCGTGCAAACCCTTGCCGGTCTCGCGCTGTGTTTTGATCCGACCATGACACTTGAGACAGTTATCCGGCACCAACTCGTGGTCGCCGCCGTGGCACTTGGTGCAGTTCTCCACACCTTCGAGCGACATATGCACCCGATGCAGATCGCCCGGAGAAAGCTGGGCCTGCGCCGCTCCGGCAACCAGGAGACAGACTATGAGCGTGACTGATGTTCTTACCATACCCAGCCGTACCCCATCCAGATAGCCACGCCGATATGGACCAGCATGATGAGGTACATGATGATCGCGAATGGCTTGTGAATGACATGCCAGTAGTGGAAGATCTGGTGGATCTGACTCAGCAGATTGACACGACGGAGCAGCAATGCCCGCTCAAACGCCAGGCGAGTGAATTCGTGCAACTCCCGTTTTGGAAGCGGGACCGCGCGCATGATGTCGCGGGTGAATCGGCGTCGCGCAAATCCGCGAAGTAGATCATTTACCAGAAGCAACAAAGTCGCTTTGAGAGCGCCTCCGGAGAACTCCGTGGCGAATCGAGTAGTAACACCCTCCAATTTTGAGATAGCAGTTTCTTCCAGTGCAAAACGAGAGCGTAGATGGTTCACGTTTTGATTCTTCACGCGATCAAGTTCCTGCAACGAGAGCTCCGAACCCTGGATATTACGCGGGATCTGCAGATAGAGGTACCGGCCGAAAAAGCCGCTCAGTGCCACCGCGACCATGGACCAGAAACTAACGGCGACCAATCCCTGAACCTTGAACGAGGTGTGCAGGACGATAAGCAACGGCCCCATGATGCCGAGAAAGATGTGAAATTGCAGCATTCCCTGTAGGGAGCCAATTCTCTCCAGAACGCGGATCCGTTTACGCAGAGAGTACAGCAACATCAGGATCATCATCCCGGCGCCGAGATAACCGTAGAGCAATCCGCGCGTGCCGGCGGGTCTGAGGATTCTATAATCCTCATGGTGAGGACGTTCGGTATAGGGTGTAGAGTAGTAGGAATAGCCGTCATATATCAGCCAAACAATGCCCGATAGAGCAAGAACGTAAACGATAGTGAGAGCCCAATTTCGCGAGCGTGATTCGCTTCGAGTAGTTTCCATCGGAGGACTAACTGACATTGTTTCCCGCGCTAACAGTTCCATGTTTCGTCCTTTAGATTGTAAGCATTGAACCCGAAGTAATGCAAGCGGTTACCCTGTGGGCCAATGAAAAACCGAGGTGAGCTTTCCTCAATGGTTATATCGGCAAAGGAGGGAGTTTGTATCAATAAAAATAAAGGTCTTTTGGGTCGGAGTTCGGCCAGCCTGGTATGAGAGGGGGAAGATGGTCCTCTTGGCGTCGCAAGTTGTTTCAACTTGCCTTTGGGTATAGGCTTAAAGTAGAGTTTTATGGATTGTAATAGACCAGATTGATTGTTGGCTCGCTCCCGGTCGATTCAAGAACAGTGATTGGCTGCGGGTGCGAGAGGAAAACTCCCGCTTCCCGTCAGGAGAGAAACCAAGGGAGCTGCCGTGTACAGATCGTTGCTGAAAAGCGACTCAGCACAGAACCGATCAGATCACTCAAGACCTGGGATCCTTAAGGCAGGCTGGCAGTGGTGCCGGCGTACTTGCGCATCATCTCCTGATAGCGAGGGAGTTTTCGGAGCGGATCGAAATGGCTGCTCATCTTGAGCGAATTGACGGAATATCCCGTTAGCTCGGATAACAACACTTCAAGTTCGTCGAGTGCCTTATCGTACTGCCCACACTCAGTGTAAATAACGGCCATGACCATGACCTGTTGTGGTCCTCACCAATGGCACTTGTCGAGTGACAAGAGATCCTTTCCTCGATTGCCGTACTCGATAGCCTGATCGCAGGACCCGGACTCGGCAAACAGCAGTCCCAGATAAGAAACGGCATGAAAATCGGTTGGCACCTTGTTCACATGGAAGATTGCTGCCGATATGGCTGAGTCCAGATAGACCTTTGACAGCGTCGTATTTCCGGCAGCCCGATAGAGCTCACTCAATTGCCACCGGCTCCAAAAGTTACTGGAGTCCAAAGCGAGGTCCGGGCTTTTTTCTTTTCGGAGACTATCGAGAGCCAAACCAAACAGTGTTCGTGCACTATCAGCCATCTTACCGTATTGCTCAGGGCGAAAACCCAAAAGAGAATCCAAAGAGGATCCACCCAGAGCCGTGAGATCGGGAAACAGGTATCCGAGAACCGTCACTGTATCTACGCTCTTGAATGCCTGCTGAATGACTTCCCGACACTTGTTCCAGTCGCCGTACTGATTCGCGTACACGCCGATCTTGGAAAAATAATAGCCGGGAGATTTCGGATCAAGGGCGATAGCCCGGTTTATAGACCGTTCGGCCTCGGCATACATTCTTCTGTAGCTGAAGAATCCACTTTGCCTTGCGTGGACAAAGGGGTTTAGAGGATCAAGTTCGCTGGCTTTTCTGAAATTCTCATTCGGTTCGTCGATCATCCCTTTGCGCCACTGTACCAGAGCGATGTTGGAAAGCACTTCGGCATCACCGTGCAGCTCGGAGACAGCCTCGTTAAGCGCGATCAGCGACTTATCGTAATCTTCTTCGATAAGATTATAGTAGATCCCGGCGGCCATGTGTCCGTAGGACAGATCGGGCTGGAGTTGCAATGCCTTCTCAAAAGATTCACGAGCAGTTTTCGCATCTGCCCCCTTCGGATCTTTCCATGCCTTTATTGAGTACGCGCGAGACCGGGCCGCATAGGCCAGGGCGAACGAAGGATCGACCGTGACAGCGCTGTCCAGATTGGCGGTAGCCAGGAACATATTACCATCCATGTCACGTCGCAGTTCATTGATCCCTTTCAGATAATAATCGTACGCTCTTGAGTCCTTCGTGGGACGGACCGCCAATTCCTTTCGGTCAGACTCCAAAAGAGTCAGACCGAGTTGGGAGGTGATCTTCGTCGCGATATCTTCCTGAACGGCGAACAGATCCATCATCTCGCGTTCGTAATTGTCGGACCACATATTGCGGTCATCGGAAACCCGGATCAGCCGAGGAGTTATCCTGACTTTGGGTCGCCCATCTGTTCTTGCCCAGCGGATCGATCCCTCAAGAATGTAATTGACGCCAAGCTCCTTGCCGATCTGGCTCAAGCTTTTGTCCGTCTTTTTGTACTGAACGGCGCTGGTACGGGAAATCACGCCCAGCCCTGCTATCCCGACGAGCCGTGAGGTGATCTCCTCGGTCATACCGTCGGCGAAATACTCGTCATCGGGACTTCCCAGATTCTCAAAGGGTAAGACCGCGATCATCGGCATGTCGTTGGCCGTTTCCGTTTTGGTCGAATTGGAGTGTGGGAATAGGAAGAAAGCCAGGGTCGCCACAACGACGACTATCGCCGCTCCGACATACAACTTCAGGTTTGATTTGACCGGTTTGGGCGGGGCATGATGTCCGGTCTGCTGCGAATCATACACGAGCCGTTTTAGATCGGCGATGATATCTTCAGCCGTCTGATATCTCATCTCCCGGTCTTTTTCAAGTAGTTTGTCGATTACAATCTGAAGCTTCTGTGGAACTCCGGATTTGTATCTACTCAACGGTTCTGCTGTATCCTGGATGATAGCTCGGAGGGTGGCACCTTCGTTATCTCGGCGAAAGGGTGTGCGCCCGGCGATCAACTCGTACAAAACGAGGCCAAAAGAGAACAAGTCGGAACGCTGATCGATCTCTCTCCCTGAAACCTGTTCCGGAGACATGTACGCCACGGTGCCAAGAGTGGAGCCGGTCTTCGTCAGTTTGTCGTCGCCAGCCATCGCCGCCAGCCCAAAATCGAGCAGGCGAGCTCTCCCTTTGGTGTCCACAATGATGTTGGTGGCTTTGATATCTCGGTGTATCACCCCGGCGCGGTGTGCTTCCCCTATACCCTGGCAGACCTGCAAAGCGTAATCAATGACGGTGTCGAGCGGTAACGGCTTTTCATGAGCGAAGTGGTGAAGCAAGTGTCCCTCGACATGCTCCATGGCGAAAAATGGTCGGCCGTTGAATTCGCTCACATCATAGATAGTGACAATGTTGGGATGATTCAGCTTGGCCACCGCCTGCGCTTCGCGAAGAAACCGGGTCTTGATCTCTTCGTTGGCGACAAGGTGCAGTGGGAGGAATTTTAGGGCGACATTCCGCTTGAGGCGCGTGTCTTCAGCGAGATAGACCTCGCCCATGCCGCCGGCACCGATCTTTTCGATGATCCGGTAATGTGACACTAGTTCGCCACCCGTCAGGGGGACGTGCATTCTGGTTTTATCGTCTGAATCTTCTTTTGACAAGCCCAACTGAATCCCGGTTTCGGCGGTAGTGAAACCGCCCGTTAATCAATGCCGACTATAAAGATGCACTATTTTAACAATTACCGCAACAAGTTACCAGTATCGGCCGTGAATTTTAGAAAGAAACGGCGAGCCTCTATGCAATCGGAAAGAATGGGTGAATCTGAGCCGGTGGGGCGCCCACGGATTGCGGTTCGGGGGACAGACGGAACACGGTCGCTGTGATGAATACCGGGGCCCTTCTGAAAGTGTCGGAGTGGGCGGTTTCGGGGACTGAAGTAGGTACTGAGGGGGAGCGTTTACAAAGCCGCAAAACTTGCAGTATCTACTCGACGCACAAGTGGACGTGTTGGAAAGTTTGAGTGACACAAGCAATGTGATTGACTATCATTGGTGCCACGCAATATCTGAAGATGACCTAACGGCTGTACCGTTTGCAGTAACAAATCCCAGGGATATGAGCGGGGGGTAATATGTCGGGATTTCGCAGCCCAAAGGTATTATGATGAAACCGTAAATCCATTGTTAGGCTACAAAGGAAGAATCGATGCGATGCCTCGATACTTGATTTCATTTGATGACGGCTCAATGGACCATATTCCTGATGAAGATTGGCCGTCGGTGGGCGAGGAATCACATAAAGTGGTTCGGGAGGCAAAGGCCGCTGGGGTCTGGATTTTTGGCGGCGGTGTCCGGCGCCAGCAATCGACCATTGTTGCGACAGATGGGACCATCACAGTCGGACCAGCTCCTGAGACAAAGGCGGTTATCGGCGGGTTTTCGATCATTGAGGTTTCTTCACATGAAGAGGCACTCGGTTGGGCTGCCAAGATAGCTGTTGCCTGTCGATGTGCGCAGGAGGTTCGCGAGATCATGTTCGACCCGGAGTCGTAGTAGGATTTTACTGAACCGCTTGGCCCAGCATTGTTCATTCTGTGCCTGCGACAGGTATCGGCCACCTTCAGTCAGGCCCCGACATCCTACAGATTGTCGATAATCTGATCTTCGGAATAGCGGGATCGCTTCAGCAGTGGTCTTCCTTTTGGGGGCAGATATCCCCAAAATCGTCGGAACAGGCATTCTACTGAAGTCAGGAAAAATGGCGGGGTCTACGAGGCGCATTTCGCAACTGGGTGGTCGAAAATGCGGCCTAGCAAGGCCCGGCCTTCATCTCGACTGGCGAGAGCCATTGAGACTCCCCAGCTTACCACCATCAACGCCGAACGTGTATGCGGACCCTTCGCAGGAGACAGTATTTGGCGGTCACTCTTGGCGAGAGGCACAAGTTAACGACGGTTTCCGAAAGTGTTCTTTACCCACTCCCGATACCGTTTGATACTCGCTTCATCCGGAAAGTCGTGCCCCTTGTCCGCTTCAGTGATGAACAACACCTGAGCTTCGGCAACCTGAAGCTTACTCACTAACTCCCGCGTACTCTCATACGGGGCATTGTTGTCCTTCTCTCCGTGAAACACGAAAATCGGTAGATTCTTGAATGCTCGGAGGTAGGCGGGGTCCAGAAAATTGGGTTGGGAGCTGTCCCCTGAGTACTTCTGGCCAAGATTCGGGTCTCCGCCCATGACTGCCAAGGCTTTGAACTTGTTCGGCGTCTCATACGCCGTTCGAAGGACGCCATACCCGCCCATAGAGAAGCCACCGAGCAGGATAGCGTTTGTGTCCACGGAATAGTCCCGGGACACCGTGGCAATAACTTCCGCGATATCATCCTGTGCATGGTCGACACAGAACGCATTCGATTTCCCTCGGCCGTAGGGAGCTACCGCGATGAACCCGTCGGGGATAATGTCGCGCGCGCCTCGCTTGGCGAAGCTCCTCTCATCTGAAGCGCTTCCGTGGAGGTAAACAAACAAGGGGTATGTCTTTTCCTGTCTGTAGTCCGGTGGGAGCCAGACCATATACGGCTGTAGACTCGTATCAATTTGCAAACGGTACGCCTTTCGCACAAACCCGGTGGCCCTCGCGAGATCATCCTGGCCTCGGTCTGCATGTTCGATTGACGTGATCAGACCCTCCAAGGCCATCCTCATCTCCCCACAGGTCTCGTAAGGATGGATTGATTGAAGCTTGTGTTGTATCTCGCCCATCAAGAATTGCAGTGTGCTAACACTGGAGGCCGATACTTTGCCTGCAATAGAATCGAGTCGCCCCGCCAGCCGCGGTATATCCACAGCAGGCAGGACAGTCAGTCCACGCTCACCGTAGCTGTCGCCACCAGCACTCCACCGCACAGTATATCCGCCTGCAGGTAGAGCGGAAGTATTGAGCCAGAAGCTGGACCGCCCGATTGTCGAAGTACATGCTTGGGGTATCCGCTGACTCACTGTCCTCTCTCCCTCGCCCAAGTAGACATTCGCAGTCAGCTCAGAAGCACGACTGTCGGGCGCAATTTGGACCGAGATCATCTGGAGACTGTCACCTGCGGTGATATGGCCCCGTGCCGGCTGCACAAAGGTCTGGACCGAATGGCGAACCTCCGGTTGCTGGAACGAAAGCACTGCATATTGGCGCTTTTGTTGCTCGCCACCTATATAGGGATCGTCGACGACGCCGAACAGCATCACGCGATCCGGCTCAATAGCCTTCACAAACCGTAGATTAAATCCGATCTCTCCGGACAGCCAGGGGTGATACGGGTGGACATCGGCCCACGGCAGTAGCAACTCAAAACTGACCTTCCCGTCACTCTGCAGACTCTCGAGTCTGGTGTTTACGCTGGTTGGTACGAAGATCTTGTCCACGTTGTAATACCAGAAGATGCGGCGAGTCCATTCCTGCGACGGCTTGTTAACGGCAGAACAAGCCAACACATAGAATTCGTCGGTAGGTGCTCCATCCTTTCGCGGGGCAGCAATCACGATATGAAATCCGTCGCCGTTCTGATAGGCGCGGTCGCGGCAAATCAAGCGGTCCGCTGAGGCTTCAAGATAAACGTAGAAAAATCCGGCGCCATAGGCGAGGCGATAGCTTGCCGGAATGACAGAGTCGTTCTGAAGGACATAGGCAAAAGTGAATTGACGCTCCGGGAGAAACTGCAACGAATCATCCAACCGACCATCAATTGCCGGTGGGGATTCGAGAAAATCAACTGGCGGTTCAATCCCTTTCGGTGATGGACCGAGACTAATATGCCGGAATTCGGAGTCATCGAACGCCATCAGAACTTCCGTTGCCATCAACAGGCTCAGTGTAATCCATAAGCTTAAGAGAATCTTAGCCATGTGTCTCTTCATCGAGTCCATGCCTTTGGTGGACAGATCTTACACCGCAACTCTGGTCTATATCACAGACTACGAAGGATATGTTCGCTTGTTTCGACTGGGCAAACACACCGGCAGCAAGGTCGTGACATTCAATCACCGCTGGAGAATGAAACGTATTGAATGCTGCCCGCAGTCGTATTGACGGTCATTTGGAGATAGGGAAAGGCATGGACATCCACCCAATGCGTACGTTCCGGTTAGGCGCGAAAGCCACCGTAACAAGAATATGTTGGAGGTTGGGGAAATCAAACCCACGAACTCGCGATCCGAAATGACACGGCATGTAATTGAGCAGACCCCAAATCTCGTTCCGTGATGATTTTTGACTACTGAAAGGACCTGTATGTTTGTAATATATTGTGAAACAGTAGCATACGAGTAAGCGGTGGTCTGTTAGACGCATTGTGCAACTGGGTTGTCGTGAAGGTGAATCAAGCAGCCTCATAGGAGGTTATGACCCGAGTTGAGATAATGATCCCCCGCCGCGCCCGGCGACGGGGGATTCTCAGAATTCCCGATTCGGTCTAGTCACTAGAACGCGGCTAGGTCAGTAACCTGCCCAGGAGGCGTTGTATCTCCTGTCGTCGCCTTAGAGACGACATTCGACAGGTTTGACCAATTGGCAACCTCATCGGCGGTTTTGATCGCGAAGTAAAAAGTCCTACTCGTGGCCAGTCCAGTTACAGTAAAGGTCTCAGCGCTTCCAGCTACTTTAGGCGATGGTTCCGCATTTACCTGAGTGGCAGCGCCCCAGTTTGCAGCGGTGATCGCGGTCGTAGAATATCGAATGTCGTACTGAGTTGCCGTCCCCGTGGTTCCATCATCACCGGGCGCGGTCCAGGTAAGGGTGACGGTTGTTTCACCCGATGTTGGCGCCGCCAGATTGGCGACAGCTCCCGGAGGAGTTGACTCTGCACCGGTGGCTTTGGAGACCACATTTGATATCAACGACAAGTTCGGCACTTCATCAGCGGTCTTGATGGCAAAATAATAGGTTCTGCCCGAACTCAAACCGGAGACAACAAAAGTCTCGGCGCTTCCAGCTACTTTGGGAGCTGGCTCCCCAGTGGCCTGGGAAGCACTTGCCCAGTTGCTCGCAGTGATCACCGAGGTCGAATACCGGATATCATACGAGGTCGCTGTCCCGGACGCTCCATCATCCCCTGGAGCGGTCCAGGCGAGTGCAACACTGGAGGACGTCGCGGTTCCAGCCGTTAAATTGGCGATTGCCGATGGCGGCGTTGTATCCTGCAACGTTGATTTCTGGACGACGTTGGACATGGCCGACCAGTTCGGGATCTCGTCACCCGCTTTTATCGCAAAGTAGTACGAGGTATTCGGTGTCAGGCCGGTTACATCGAACGACTCCGCGCTTCCCGCGACTTTGGGGACCGGGATGTTGTTTGCTCTGGTCGCGCTAGCCCAATTGGCGGCAGTAATGGTCGATAGCGAATAGCGAATGTCATAGACTGAAGCCTGACCAGTCAGGCCGTCATCTCCCGGCGCGACCCAGGTAAGCGTGACCGAGGTCGGCGTCGTTGCCTCGACCTGCAGTACTTCTGCCAATGCGCCCGTAGACATCATGAGGGCAAGGGCACATCCCAACCATCCTACTCTGTTTCCCATAGTTCTCCTTCCTCACTGAAAACAGTTCTCTCTTTCCAGTCTCTCCGATTTTGTCACCTGTGAAGTCAATAGAGTTGCCACCGGACCGCTGTTGCGTAGGCAACAGGGACCTTCCCGGTAAGCACCAAGACTGCCCAGGCTAGACTTCTCATTACGAATCTGTGATGAACATGCGAATGTGGCGGTTGTGAGTTTTTGGTGCCGGACACACTGGTGAGTGGGGAAGGAAGACCATATGCCTCTGTTCCGGCTCTGTGATGCTTAGTGGCAAGTTCGGGTTGTACAATTTGTTGAACTCGGTCTTTGGGTAAATCTTTGGCATTCTCGATGGGGAGTCACTATTGCGGACATTGAAGGAATTGGGTCCCCTGCAGTAGGAAGGCCAGGAGAGTTGAGAGGTCACTCAAGTCGACCACACCGTCGGGTGAGCTATCGGTGTTGCACATTGAAAGGCAAATCGTGTAGACGCCTCCGGTACCGGTGACGTATGACGTGAGGACTGCCAGATCGGAGAGGTCTACCTTTCCGTCTGCCGACCCATTCACATTCCCGTTCTGACCATCGCAGCCATCCGGACAGGTTGTTCTGTAGGCGACGTTTGAAAGAAGCGACCAGTTCGGTCTGGCATCCGCGGCTTTTAGGCTGAAGTAATAAGTCGTCGCCGGCAAAAGTCCCGTGACCTTAAAAACCTCCCGGCTTCCTGCTGGCTTGGGTGCGGGAAGATCGGCGACCCTTGTTGCCTGACTCCAATTGGCATTCGTTATTGGAAAGGTAGCGTACCGAAGATCGTATTGGACGGCGCGTCCGACCATACCATTGTCGCCGGGAGCGGTCCAAACCAGGGTGACATCAGATGTAGCACTCATCAGGCTCTGTGACATGAACAGCAGGGCGAGAGCGCAGACCAACAAGGGAGTCCCAATCCTCATTTTTCCATCCCATCTGGAAGAACTGATATTTCTACCAAGCACTCTCACGACACCTTCCGAGTAGTCGGGAGACTGCATCCGCTGAATGAAGCCCGGCAGCCCTACAAGAATTCTCTCCTGCAAGAATCGGATAAGCTCATTCCAAGGGTCCGATCTGCGGCTGGCTCACAGGGGGGGAGGGGAACCAGGCCAGCCGCATCACGGACGGAGATCGGTGCAGGATCAAGTCTTCCTTCAGACAGCGAAGACCATCATTCCGACATTATACGTGACCGCTCACGCATGGACTATTCTTTTATGCGTAATCGGTCAGGCATTTCATATTTCCCTGGGAAAGACTGGTGGGCGCAAGGGCTGATTTCCGGTTTAGGATTAGAATGCGCTGTACTTCAGGAGGTCAACTCATTTGCGATGAGTCAACTCAACATATTGTTCCACAAATCGTTGCATGAGTATCACTAAGGGAGTGGCGGAGGGGGATACCCGACTCTAACGTCAGGCGGCTGTTTGACCAGCACGCGCCACTCCCTTAATTGCTCTGTAGTTTCGCTTCGGATAAGATCCGTCGAAGATGTCCGATCCGCGACTGGCACCGCGTGCGAGTCGCGCGCGTACCAGTCGCTTCACGGACGAAACGTCACCCAAATCGGATTCGTTTGCTCTGGGTGGCGGAGCACTCATTTTTGTTCACCTGTTTAGTCATTATACGTAACCGCTCACGCATAACTCAATAATATATGCGTAACCGCTCACGAAAATACACTAGAACATAGGCAGGAGAGGGAGTTTCGTAGTTGAAAGGATGGATAGCTCACGTCGAAAGAGACACTAAGTCTCTGCTCTGCCATTTATTAAGTAAGATCTCGAAGGGGTTGCGTGCAATAAAGGGTGAGAATTTAACGGCAAGAAGGCTTGTGAATTAAATTGCGAACACTGTTCGTATGGGCAGATCTCGGCGGATGGAATTACTTTGGTTTCTCTTTCTTCCTCCATCTGGCGCGAGCGGCCTTTCGTGCGGCATCGCTTCTCTCTCTTTTAGTCAGGCTCCGCGCCCTAGCTCTGCCACCTTTGAGGCCACCCAATCTACCCAGTGAGACTGCGGCGGGGTTTTTTGTGGAAGCAGTGGCTGTCGATTCCTCGGAAGGTTGAGCAACTTCGTCTTGAGCGGGGGTAGCCTTTTCAGGGGTGCCGGCAGCTTTCTCCGATTGACCACTCGAACCTTCGTCTTTTTCCTCGATCGTCGGTCCGTTGGATGAGTCAGCTGCGGTAGCGGTGTCATGCGGCTGCTCCTTCTTTTCCGGAGAAGTCGAGGAGCCAGCCGATTCAGATCGGTCATCCGGGTTGTTGGATGACTGCTTTTCCATGCCAATACTCTTTCGCGGACTCGCTGCCAGTCGTGCTTTTAGTTTTTGGCCGCGGCAAACTTCAGGTTGGAAGACAATTCTTTCGTTTTAACATATCAGGACACAACCTACTTGTCAAGCCGGACAGGTTTGTCTCGGGAATAACGCTTACCAGGCAGAGAGCCACGACTGACCGTCAGCCCTCAGAGATCTTTACTCGCCCTCTTCCATATCTCTTCGCTCAATGGGTCTAGGTCTCTTTTCAACCCTTTGGGCGATGGTGCATCAACGGGCCTTTGGCTACCATAGTATGGTGCCAACACAGCACAACGCACCTGCATACTCATGCTCAGAAGCGAACAACAAAATGCAGGTAAACCGGACAGAAAACGGAGACTCATGTGTTCATAAAACTAACTTCAGCGATCTTTTTGGCGATTCTCATCATACTGCCACTCTCAGCTCGCAGTCAGACGAATCTCTATTTAGGTCCCCATCTGGGAATTCAGAAATCTGATGGCGCGGAGGACGCAAATTACTTGGTAGGCGTTACGCTGCGCATGAAGGTAATGCCAATAATTGGCGTCGAAGGAGATATTGGTTATCGCCAGGAAAAATATGGCTCTGGTGCGGTGACAGTAAGGAACTGGCCAGTTACGGTGACCGGGCTGCTCTATCCACTGCCGGTGATCTACGGAGGGATCGGAGGGGGATGGTACAACACGACCTTTGACTATAACGACACCTACAATGACGCAGGGTTCGACGATGAAACTTCGAATGAATTCGGATGGCACCTGGCCGCCGGTCTGGAAATACCTGCGTCGTCGCGCTTCAAACTGTACGGAGACGTTCGGTTTGTCTTCTTGGAATACAAGTTCAAAGATCTGCCGGAGGCCGTACTGGATGGCAAGAAGTCGGACTTCTATTCATTGAACTTTGGCTTGTTGTTCCGCCTGTAAATAAACAGTCATTGACGACAAGCGTTTCCTGACCGCTGCCGGCTGATGCGGGGATACCTCCGTCGGCCGCGGACTTCAGGAAACTACAGAGGAGACACGTATGGTAGCGACTATAGCGATCATCCTGGTTGTACTCTGGTTCGCTGGGATGCTGACAGGAAATGTATTTGATGGCATGCTACACTTGCTGATAGTAGGCGCCCTAGTCATGATGGCTGTCACTACTGTTTCCAGGCGCAAGGGCTATCAGACACCAGACGGTGAGAGCTAAGAACAAACAACCGAAAGCGAACCAAACAACATGGTTCAGGAGATTGACAGAATGGAACGAATGGAAAACCCCCTATTGAATGAGAAGCCGAAAGTACCGGTAGTATCAACCAAGGAGAATACAATGGAACGTCCCGAAGAAAGACGAATCAATGAGGCACTTGACCTGCTAAATGCCGCCGCCCGAGACAAGAAGGCTGAGCTGCAGGCCGCCATGGAGACAAAGTACACGGATCTGTCGGCAGTGGTGAGCGCTTTTGCCGGGACAATCGGCAGCCGCGCCGCCGACCAGTATGAAGCTGGAAAACGGAAAGTTGTCGATATGGCGACTACGGTGAATAAGAGCGTGCACACCAATCCGTGGGCATATGTTGGCGGGGCAGCTGTCGGCGCAACCATTGTCGGCTACATGCTCGGAAGATCCCACAAAAGCAAACCGTGATGCCGATGTTTCTATCAAGCATACTTGATCGAATCAAGTCCCGGTGCATCGATCCGTCGCTGAAGCTACTCGAACTTCAGTTGGCGATCTACTATGTTGAAGGAATCAAGAAAGCGCACCGCCTCTTAATGCTGGTCTGCATGCTGGTATGTGTGATCACCGTCTTTGGTGCTGGATTAGTGCTGGTCCCGGTGGCGCTGTTATTCTACGCGCCATGGGAACCCGCCACCAAGGCAATTGTCGGAATCAGTATTGGTGCTCTCTACGTAATTGTTCCAGCGATCGCGTTATCCATATTGCTGTCCGAAAAGCGATGGATGCGGTTGACCGGGGCGTCAGCCCTCTTGCGCAAGCTCGTGGACTAGTCCGGCAACCGAGCCAAAGGATTGGCAATTCTCATTCCACCCAAGTCTGGTTGAGGTGACATGGTTCACCTCAACCAACTTGGAATCTCAGTCTCTTTATAGTGACGGATCGCCCTCGACTCTTGACCGCGAACTATTCACCCCCACATACAAAAAGCCCTTCGACATACTTGCCGAAGGTGCCAATTTAGAATCAATGCGGGGTCTACGAGACGCATTCTGCAACTGGGTGAGGGAGAATGCGGCGTGACAGAACACTCACTTTAATACACGCAAAGGTCTGGCTGAGGCGGGAGGAGAGAACTCCCGCCTCGATCAGGAGAGAAACAAAGGGGGCTACTGGGTGCAAATCGTCGCTGAGAAGCGAGAGAGCACTGTTCCGATCGGATTGCAGATCGCCTGACCAGTTTTGGTTCCGGCGAACAATAGACCAACCGGATTCTCGCTCGTATTATTAGTGACAACCAGAGAACCTGAATCACCTGCCTTGGTAAACTTCGTCGATGTCATGAACTGACCGACAAACTTGGCCGTCCCGTGAGTATAGCCAACATTTACCGTCACATTGACGGCGGTGATCGTGCCAGTTGTCAAAGAGGTGGTACGGCCGACCTTTTTGATCGCAAGTCCAATGGATGGCGAGACACTGGTCGCCCCTGGAAGTCCGTAATAGGTCGAGAGAGTCGCGCAGGTGAAATCAGTGGTCGAAAACTGCGCGATCGCGGCGTCTATATAATTATCCGAGCCATCGAACTTGATCGGTTCGTAATCCGACAGGTCGGCGATCTTGTTTGTCGTGTTCAGCACGCACTTGGTGTCATAGAGACCGGGCTGATTGATATCCTCGCCGATCGCCGCGTAATTCTCGCGGGCCATCACATGGTTATTACTCAGAATATATGGTGTGGAGCCCTTGTAGACGACACAGCCAAGAGTACCTGAGGCGCATTCATTGATATTGCCTATAGATACTCCGATCGGGACCGGGCGGTAGGTGCCGGTCAACCCGAACGCGGTGATCTCACCGGTCTCTTCAATCATCACTGGTATGCCATCATATTCAGTGGCGATCTTTCCTACGGAAGTCAGTGGGCCGGTGGTAAAGACGATGATCGCCGGATTACCTTCAGCATCCAGCGTAGTACCCGTGCCAACGACATTGGGAACAGTCAGGAGTTGATCCGTGATCTTATCCTGGATGACCATCGCTTTGGCGATCGCGACCGGATCGCCCGGCAGAATACTCGCGGTGGTGATTTGCGATGAGGTTGGATCGTTCTGACAACCGATCCAGAAGAACGACATGGCGGCCATCAGGCTAAGCATGGCCACAGTTAGAAGCGTTAGACGCGTACGTCGCATAGATACTTCCTTCCTATGAATTCGTGAGAGAAGGTGAATTGTTAAGAATCGGCCGATAGGATAGCGAACTAACCATCAGCTATCAGCCAAGACCTCAAAAGATTATGGGCATTGGTCGCCGCCCACCTCCTTTCCATCCTGATAAGTTTTCCGGTAACGCCAGATCAGAACTCACTGTACCTATGTCTTGGACAGCAGAGAGTAGGGTGGACGATTTCGTTCATTCTGTTTGGCGGATGGAGCAATTCCGGTCAGAATATGACTGCGTGGACAGTTAACTCGATTTCCTGCTTGTCAACTTCGGCTTTTGCGTTAGCTTGTTAGGAGAGTGACCTTATTGATATGCAGACTATGAAGCAGTACAGCGATTCTGAGCTTTGGTTCGAGATCAAGGCGGGCAACCCGGAGGCCTGGACCATCCTCGTCAACCGGTACAAATCGCTGGTGTATTCGGTTTGCACCTACATGCGACTTTCCCAAGTCGATGCAGCGGACTGCTTCCAGCAGACGTGGTCCCAGTTGTACCAGTATCGGAATCGACTAACGGACCCATCGCGAGTCTCATCCTGGTTGGTGACAACGGCGCGCCGGGAAGCGATGGCGATCCAGCGGTTGGGCCGGCGATTCGTCGATTCCGAACCAACGACCGAGGTTGACAACTCCCAGCCTCAGCCAGATGCGGTTTTGGAAGAATTGGAATGTCAGGCGCAGTTGGAAGAAGCGCTTCGCCAAATAGATCAGCCATGCCATAAGCTCTTACACCTATTCTTCTTTGCCGATAAAGAGTTCTCCTATGAACAGATCGCGGCCGATATGGGGCTGGCGGCCAATACCTTAGGGGCGAAACGTCGGCGTTGCCTCGAAAAATTGCGGCAAATTTTGTCGGCATTAGGATATTCGCACGAACGGAATTCTCGCTGAACAACTCTGCTGGTCAGAGCGGAAGGAGTATTATGACCGACCGACATTTAAATAGACAGGAGTTGTTACGTGCGGCCAAAGAAGGAACAACTCCACTACAGGATCACCTTTCTGGCTGCGAACAGTGTCAGGCAGAACTGGCCCTGTTGAGGAGATTCCGTGTTGCGGGAAAACTGGAATTGCCGGAGCCACCCAATGGATGGGTCGCGAAAGCGATCGAGTTGGCATCCGTAAAGCCGTCACTTGCCCAGGTCACTAAACGGCTGATCGGGGCACTGACCTTCGACTCATGGAGCCTTCCGGCACCGGCCGGGGTTCGTGGGTTAGCGCCACTCACTCAGCGACGAATTCGTCTCGAGGCCGACGGTGTTTCGCTGGAGATCCGGGCGGAGAAGAAAGCCCAGCAATGGAACTTTGTCGCTCAAACCAATTGTAGCGATACAAAAAACTGCTCACTGCTGGCTTCCTCGACTCACCTCCAAGCGGATGAGGACGGCTTCTTCCAGTGGTCATCGAAAACTCCGCCACGGTCATTAATCCTCACAGTGGGTGAGATGGTCATTGAGATACCGGAGTTATCGTGGAAGATGCCCAAGTCCTGACATTTGCCGAGCAGTTTCTCAAGACCGGTCGTCCTGGACCATTGACCGAGACTGAGTTGGCGCTGTGGTGCGACCGGGTCATCCAGTCGACGGCTCGTGCATCGATCAAGGCCGGACTATCCCAAGCACGGCGGTACGCCCAGCGCGCCGCTTCGCGCGGCCCGGAACTGCAGCTTTCCTCATGGCGTGTCCTCGCCCGACTTACCCATATGAGTGGATCGTATTCCGATGCGTTGAAAGCGTATCTTCAGGCGCGTCGGTTGGCAGTACGTGATCCTCTGGTTCGCTCGCGGATTGATCGGGCACTTATCGACGTCTATATGTATTTGGGGAAATTCGATCAGGCGAGGAGATCAGCGCATCGGGCGATGGCGACATTTCGTCGAATGTCGGCTGATTCCGACCTGGCCCAGACCAGAGTCAATTATGGCAATCTGCTTCATCGGCAGGACAGACATCACGAAGCGGAGAAGTTGTACCGCCAGTCCGCCGAGTATTTTGAGCAGACGCCCAACCACGCCGCCACGGCGCGGTGCTACTACAATCAGGCCAATACGCTGGTTCAGCTTTTTGATCTGGAGAACGCCGCCAGAGTATATCAAACGGCGCGCGATCTATGGGAGCGCGAAGGATTCGCGCTTGACGCCTGTGATGTGCGTTATGGCCAGGCATGGCTGAAAATGTTGCGCGGGCAGTTCCACACCGCCTTGCTCGAATTGACCGAATGTGAGCGGCAGTACAGAGAAGCGGGGAATCCCAAAGGAGAGGCTCTCTGTTCGCTCGACCGGGCCGAAGCATACCTCAATCTGGCGATGTACGTCGAGGCGCTGGAAGCGGCACGCTTGAGCGAGAATCTGTTTCACCGGCTCAAATTAAGATATGAATCATCAAAGGCATCCTTGTTCAGGGCGCAGGCAGCGTACGCGTTGGGCAGTCAATCAGAGTCGCGAACTGCCATTGCGCGAGCGCGACGGGGATTTCTGACTGAACGAAATGCCGGATTCCTTGGCGCTGTTTATCTACTGGCCGCGGAGTTGGATGGTCCCACCACCAAGAGAGGAAAAATCCATCTCACGACCGCGCGTCGGTGGTTCAGCAAAGGTCAGCTACCGTTCTGGAAGGCTCTTGGGGATCTTAAGCAGTTGCATTGGACGCGGCAGGTGTCATCGACACTTCTGAAAGCTGTCCGACAGAATCCCGCGGTTCGTTCAGTCCCTCAATTGTATTCATTCTGGCAGACCGCGCTTGGTGATATCGCGTTTGAGCAGGGAGATCTGACGGAGGCAGAGACGTGCTGGAGTCGGGCGGCCGATCGTCTGGATACCGTGCGGGCACAGCTCCCGCCGGTTGAATTGCGCACAACGTTTGCCCGTCGGGACAACGTGCCGCACACACGTCTGGTACGACGGTATCTGCAGTCAGATCCGATGTTGGCTGCATGCTGGTCGGAGCGATTTCGTACGGTTGGTCTCTGGGCACCGTTGCGTGACCTGACTCATCCAGGACGTCAGCAGGTAGAAGAGAGCCTTGCGGCGCTGGCCCAACAGATATCTTTTGTTGTGCGGCAATCCAGTGAGACGCGTCAGCGCGGCGCGGCGGTTTCTGCCACCACGAACCGGCAGATCAGCAAATTGCAGCAACAGGCACGTGAGACTCTCGCGCAGCTCGAAGGAGACGAGAGTGTCAGATTTGATAACTCGATCGAGCGCCTTGCGTCTCTCTTTACAGAGACATCACATGACACTCCCATCGTGCAGTTCCATACAGATGAGAAAGATATTATCGGGATCGTGCACGAAAGTGGTCGGGCCAGAGCGATTCGCTTTGAGAATGGCATCGATCGTCTGGCAAAGAGTATGGAACGGTGGCGGTTTCTCCTGGAGCGTGAGTTGTACCAGCAGCGGAATGAGCGCGAGATATCGCTGCGCATTGAAACGCAGCTCTGGTCTGAATTGGGAGATTGGTTATGGTCGCCGCTCGAAGTATCAGGCACGAATCGCTCAATACTCGTTCTACCGGATGGCGAACTTGCCAACCTTCCCTGGTCGGCGCTGAGGATCAACAGTAGGCAATTGGGCGAGAATAGCCGCGTTATAGTATCTCCAAGCCTGCGGCATTTTCACGCGGCTCAACAAGTGACGGTGGCCGAGCGCTCGGGAACCGTCTTTTGCGGGCCATCGTCAGATCTTGCGTTCGCCGGTAGGGAAGTAGCGGACATGACCGCCGGCACGAATGAGCGATTCACGGTGATAGATCCGTGCCGCCGCAGTGATTGGCCCTCCGTGGGGAATTCGGGTCTTTGGCATTATGTCGGTCATGCGGAGCTTCGTGCTGACAATCCCTTCTATTCCTTCCTGTTGTTGGAAGACGGCCCGCTTTTCGCCGCGGATTTTCGCATCAAGCAATGCAAGGTGGGGCTGGTCACGCTGGCCGCCTGTCGATGCGCCGAACAGGTTGCTCTTCCGGGTGAAGAACCTACCGGCATCGTGCGATCTCTGCTTGAGATGGGCGCCCGCACAGTCGTGGCCGCGCAGTGGCCCGTCAGCGATCAGTCCACCGCGGCGTGGATGCAGAACTTTTACAACCACTATTTTTCGGGGATATCCGCAAGCGATTCCGCCTCGCTGGCATCCCGGCATATTCGTGAAGAGAATCCATCCGCGACGCATTGGGCTGCCTTCGCTGTCTATGGCGCCGATTCCACCTGGAGGTCTGTATGAGACACTGTCTGGTCGTGATCCTGTGGTGCGCACTACTTATAGTGTCGCAGTTGGCCATTGCTTCAGATGGACCTCCTGATCGTATTCGCTTCAAACCGAACGAGATCATTTGTAAGCTTTTGCCGGGCTTTAGTATAGATTCTCTGAATGCCGAGTTTGGTACGACTGTTAATAGCCACCAGACAACCACTGACTGTTATTTGCTGAATATTCCTTCAGGGGCAGATGTCGATTCGCTGGCCGAGCTTATTGCTTTGGAGATGGGGGTTGTTTTCTGCAATCCGAATTTCTACCTGGCAGTGCCCGAAGGTCTGCAAAGCAGTTCGCCCTTTCTCGATCAGAATTTCACTATCGACATTACCGGTCAGTTGCCTGCAACCACTCTGAACCTGACTGCGGCCCAGGATATCAGCACGGGCGATAATGTGAAGATCGCGTTGATTGACGGGGGAGTGTTCTTCGACCACCCTGAATTGTCGCGCACCGCGGGTCTGGTCGTGCCGCGCTGGGACTATGTGGATGGAGATATTGACCCGACAGATGTTTCCGGCGGCTCAATGTCGGGACACGGGACTTTCATTACTGGGTTGCTCAAACTGACCGCGCCAGATGCGGATGTGCTGGTTTATCGCGTTCTGGATTCGTCGGGAATGGGGGATGGCTACTCAATCGCGGACGCGGTGCTCCAGGCGGTCGCGGACAGTTGCCGTATCATTAGTTTGAGCCTCGGCATGGTTGGATTCCACGATGCCCTGGACGAGGCACTGAAGTTTGCGCATCAGAGTAATGTCCTAATCGTCACTTCGGCAGGAAACGACTCGACCGACCTTGGGAGCATTTTCCCATTCCCTGCCGAGCGCACTTATTGTCTTGCCGTTATGGCTGTGGACTCTCTTGATCTCAAAGCAGACTTCTCAAATTACGGGACGAAGATCGATCTCTGCGCGCCAGGAACAATGATCTACGGTCCATACCCTGACTCCATATATGCGTGGTGGAATGGGACCAGTTTCGGTGTGCCGTTCGTCGCGGGCGTGGCAGCTATGGTGCTGCAGGTACATCCTGAATATACTGTTGACCAACTTGACAGCGCCCTCCTGGTTACCGCGCGGAATATCGATAGTCTCAATCCGCTCTATGCAGGTCTTCTTGGGTCAGGCATGATCGATCCTATCGCCGCCCTGAATTACACTTATACCGTGACGTTAGGGGACCTGACAACCGATGGTCTGGTCGACCTATCGGATCTCTCGCTACTGGTGGCGTATATGCTAGGAGCATTACCATCCTCACCGGGTGTGGTAGCTGACCTCAACTGCAGCGGGGGAGTCGACCTCACTGACCTGTCAATTCTGATCTCTCATATTGTTGTGGGACAACCGCTTTCCTGTCCGTAGCCGCAATAGTTCGCGGCTATCCAACCGACCGGGGTCCCCAGCAGGCCCCGGTTTTTTTTATAGACAAATAGTACCATTTTCTTTGGTCTGCTGGAACGGTTCGGACGAATGCGCTCTCTGCTGAGTGGAACAGGACGGATATGAACAGAATGCTGGGCAGACTAACCATCTCTTAGGAGGCTGTAGTATGAAATCACATTGGATCCGCTTGATGGTAGCGAGCGCGGCGCTGCTGATGGTAGTGATCGTCGGCTGCAACAAGTCGCCGATGGAGTCAGTATCATCCAATTCGACAGAGACAACCTACGACGGTTTCACCAACCCATCGACTGCTTTCGCTGCCGTAGTCGAAGGACCGCAGATCAAGGCACGCGTGGAGACCGTCGACCAGAACCGTCGCATGTTGACATTTGAGGGCGAACCGGACACCGTAATCGCCCTGCAGAATTGCCAAATTGTCCGCTCCAACAATGACAATGAATCACCGATCCCCTTCGTCAACATCAAGCCGGGCGATTCTTGTGAACTGAGATGCGAGCAGAACCAGAACGGTTACCTCTATGCCTGGCATATCAAAGTGTGCGGAGAAGACTGCAACTACGATCTGGCATTCCGCGACACGATCCTAACGATCGATTACGCGCTCAACCAATTCACGGTGATCGGTCGCAACGAGACCATCCTGGTGGACTCCAATACGGTCATCTTTGGCGTCACTCCGATGTGGAATACTGATCCAAAGAACGAGAATCCCGGTCCTGCCGCGGCCAAAGCGGATCCATCGGACAACGGCAACGCGGGCCTCAACCGTGTGAATTATCTCTTTGCCGATCTGGCAGAAGGAGACGTTCTGGAGATCCGGGCCAAAGTGATCGACGAGAATACACTGCTGGCGGTCTACATCAAAGTCGCCAATTGTGAAGACAAGTCCAAGTGTGAGCTGTTTGAATCAACCCTGGAAACGATCGATTACGAGACGCGCCTGGTGACATTTACGGATCAGCTTTGGATCGGTTGGGTCTGCCCCGGCGCGAGCCTTCTGGGTGCCGCCGGTGAAGAGCTGACGCTGGAGGATTTCGTGGCTGGTGATATTGTCTCTGTGAAGGGTGTGCCGCTGGAAGGGGATACCCTGAAGGTGAGCCTTCTTCAAAAGATGTAACAATCGGTTCTTCTGCGAGTGAGGAAGGGTTCGTTACCTCAGAACCGAACTACCGAGCCGGGTCACACCGGCTCGGTTTGTTATTTCCATATCAAGTGTTAGACTGAAGAAAGCCTTCCATGATAGTTTATCAACCACGATACAAAACCCTTCCAGTAGCGCTTGACTTTATAGATGAATCTATCCATGCTAAGGTAACATCAAGCGAAAGGGACCTTCTATGCAGAACAGACCCTCTGAATCGCCTCGTCATGTATTCCTCACGCTTATTCTCCTTGTCAGCGCTTCAATCGGAGTGCTAACGGTCAATACCGTAGCCGAGCCGACCGGCGCAGTCAAGGCGGGAGACGCGGCCCTGGGGACCATCAAATATGAGGCATTCGAGACACCGGAGTTTTGTGGCGCCTCCTGCCACGTCGACTTCTACCAGCAGTGGAAGCAGGCGATGATGTCTCAAGCGTACACGCACCATTGGGATGAGATCGAATATTTCAAACTGGCCGTGCCCCATGCGGAGAAAGATCCGGTGGTTGCGGGTGTTAAGGCCGGATGTAATGGTTGCCACGCGCCGCTGGCATTTCTGGCCGGCGATGTCCCGCCGCCACATCCCGCGGCCAACAGCCGCGCCAACGAGTCGGTCTCCTGCGATCTATGCCATAGTCTGACCGGCTTCGAGGGAGAGACTCCATTTAATTTCAATTGGATCGCCGAGCCAGGTGATGTCAAATATGGCCCCCGGGAGACAGTCGACTCTCCAGCACACAAAGGAAAGAAATCAGATTTTCTGGCCAGTGCGGATTACTGTGGCACATGTCACAACGAAAAGGATCCGTACGGGATCTGGGTTAAGTCTACGCACCTTGAGTGGAAGGAAGGCCCATACGCCGCCCAAGGCGTTCCTTGCCAATCCTGTCACATGACCAAGACTGCTGGTGTTACCGCCAGTATGGGAACAGTATACCCGGACGCCCGACAGCACCTCTTCCACGGTGCGCATGACCCGGGCAAGGTTCGCGGCACGATCGAACTTCGTATCCACCCGGATATCCGTGAAATTGAACCTGGTTCCATCGCCAAGTTCACGGTCGCGCTATTCAACCAGAAGACAGGACACAAATTCCCCACCGGCTCAGTCGAAGACAGGATACTCTGGCTGCATGTCGAGGCCACGGACGCCAATGGAAAGGTCTATCATCTGGCGGTCGACAAGAAGGGATTCGACGGAGAAGAATATACTATCGCCGCGGATGAACTTGCCTATCAGGACATGGGGATCGCTCTAAATGACCCGAATTTCAAGGGAGTACAACGGGATGGCGTGCCTGTCGGCGACCGCATTTTCCGGATGCCCTATTTTGATCCGCAGGGTAGAATGACCATCCAGCAGTGGAATACCAAGACACTCGGAGTCGACTACCGTCTTGGACCGCGCGAGACCAAACTGGAAACGTTCACCTTCAATCTTCCGGTCGATGTTACCCCTGGACCTATGACTGTCAAGGCAACGCTTAACTACGCCAAATTGGTGAAACCGGTGGCGGACTTGCTGGGTGTACCGGCGGAAGAAGCAGAGCCGCTGGTGGTAAACGACCACTCAACCACTCTGACTGTACTGCCATAAAGGAGTTGAACGACTATGGACATACTCAAGAGACATGCGGCAGTATTCGCCCTCGGGCTTATAGCGGCAGTTTTGCTCATAGAGACCGCGGAGGCGATTCCCGCTTTTGCCCGTAAGTACGCCATGAGCTGCACCACCTGTCACGCACCTTACCCCCGCCTAAAGGCATACGGAGAAGAGTTCGCTGGAAACGGGTTCGTGCTGAAGGATAAAGACGCTCCACGCTATTTCGTGGATGCCGGCGACCAGAACCTTTCGCTTATCCGTGAACTGCCTCTGGCTGTGCGGCTCGAAGGATACACGCAGTTTGCCTCCAAGCCTGGTGACAGATTCGACTTTACGTCACCGTACAATCTGAAATTGCTCTCAGGCGGAGCATTAGCGAAGAACATCTCATATTACTTCTATTTCTTCTTCAGCGAACGGGGAGAGGTCGCCGGGATCGAAGACGCTTTCATCATGTTCAATGACCTAGGGTCCTCGGAATTGGACATTTATGTAGGTCAATTTCAAGTCTCGGACCCGTTGTTTAAGCGCGAAGTGCGTCTGTCGTACGAGGACTATCAGATATATCGGGTCAAACCGGGACTCTCCAGCATAGGTCTGACATATGACCGGGGGATCATGATGACCTATGGGTTTGAGTCAGGAACGGACATCACCCTTGAGGTCTTAAACGGCAACGGAATCGGCCATGCCGACGACAATCGCCTGTACGACAATGACAAGTACAAGGCGGTTCTAGGCCGCGTGAGTCAGGATATCGGCAAGTCTCTTCGAATTGGCGGGTTTGGATATTTCGGTAAGGAAGGCCCCAACTGCGACTCCACCAACGAAGTCTGGTTGGCCGGTCCGGATGCGAGTATAACGACGGACAAAGTAGTACTGAATCTTCAATTTGTCGAGCGCCGCGACGACAACCCGTCATTAGATATGACCAAGCCACCGGAACTGGAAACGCGTGGTGGTTTTGCCGAACTGATCTGGCTGCCGGATGGTGACCGGACAACCTGGTATGCGATGGCATTGTACAACAATGTAGACTCAGACCAGCCCGATCTTAAGTATGAATCGTTTGCGGCGCACGTAGGATACTTGCTCCGTACCAACATACGGTTGACGGCGGAACTGGTCTTTGATATTGAGGACGAGGAGACGCGCTTCCTTCTCGGTTTTGTATCGGCGTTCTGATGCCGCGTGTTGTGACAAGTTGACCTGAACGCGGCGGCGAGAGAGAGTGTCTTTCGACAGTCGTTCGCGGAAGACGAACAAAAGAAAGGCCGGGCGCGAGCCCGGCCTTCGCTGTGTAGCACCCACAGCACGGAACCCGTTACTTTTGTGCCAGCCGTTGACGCAGCTGATCAGATTCCTGTCAAGCAGAGGGTGTCAATATCAATTCCGTTCCGTCTGATGCGCTGATTAGTGATGTTCTATGCCCCTGAATTGCGAGTGATCCAAGAAGACTAATAGCGCCGAGAATTAATTTGAATCCCACATCATAAAGGCCCGCCCATGGGGAGGCGGGCCCTCGATACACGATTTCATTCGATCCTAATCAGATATCGAGATCACCGGTATAAAGGTCTTTGTGAGCCGGGTCAACTTTCAGCTTGTTAGCGGTTGCCCATGCTTTCATGTTCACTTCGGCGTAGCTGGATATCTCTTCGTTGTATATTAATCCCTGATTAATGGCGCCATAGAGGAAGAAGTAGGTCCAGGCGCCATTCTGCAGGTCGGGTGCGTCATAAGAATATTTTGACGTTGACGCAGTGGACAGGACCGTGCCGGTCTTGCAGTCGGCGAGGAAGTCGCCGATCACGCAGGCATCAAGATTGATTGTCTTCTTGGTGCAATTCGCGGCGTTCAGGTACCCCATCACATACGTATGAGTCAGGTAGTACAGGTCGCGTGAGATAATGCTCGAACCGCCGCTGGGTCGGACTTTGGTCCCGTGGCCGGAATAGAAGAAGGCGATCTCGTCGCCTGCCACGGCGGCATCACGTAGCCAGATCAGTCCAGCTTGGATATTGGTGGCGGATGCGCTGTAATCCATGTCACTGCGCACTGTAAATCCCTGAGTGTTCAGGAACGCGATGACATCACGAGCGTCATCATCACAGTACGACAGATCGTTGGCGGTACCATCATAATCTGATATCCCTATGACATACGCGTACTTGTGAGCGGGGAGCGGATTCGGGTCGGCGGCGGAAATACCGGGCGTCTCTTCACGTTCAACTAATGCGGAGACACTCCCGAACTTCGTGAATGCCTGCTTCACCGCGTCCGGACGATTGTCAACGAATTCCGGACGTTGGACCAGTGTCCCGGGAGCAGTCAGGTCATCATTGGGACCTGTGATATTCGGTTCATCTGAACACCCAAAGAATGCCGTTACCACGGCCAGCATACACAACAGCAATAGTAGCCTTTTCATGTGAGACCTCTTCTAATGGTTAATGAATACAGGTTGCTGAAGAGGGAGTTCACCCCGATACAGAACAGAACGACCTCCTCTCGCGAAGGGCGTACCGGCTAGGTTGCTGTGACCTTCCGCCTCCAGTTTGACGGGAAGCGGATCATGATTCTGCGGGTGCTATCCCAAAGTAAACACAAAAAAGATGCGATTGTCTATTATTTTTTTCGGTGACTGCCGGGAATATGGTCAGGCTGTGAGCAGATTGTCGGTCAACTGCGAAACAGAAGATCGGCTTGGTTGTGTCATTAGATATAGAGGTGCGA
Organism: uncultured Ignavibacteriales bacterium; assembly: GCA_964397415.1. Taxonomy (GTDB): domain Bacteria; phylum Zixibacteria; class MSB-5A5; order GN15; family FEB-12; genus FEB-12. The sequence continues at coordinate 70,372 of CAYNIJ010000002.1, forward strand.
TGATTCTAAGAAATCAACTTTGAAGGGGTATGGATAGCTCAATGATTAAGCGACCCCGACCTCACGCTCCCCAAACATTTGTGAGCTTTTACTGTCCGATTCGATTTCACTACGCCATGATCGACGGAAGGCGCTGGAAATCATTAAAAAGTGCACAGACAACCGGTCAGGAGTGACACCGTCTTGGGGTTAGCAAGCGGGGGCAGATCAAACCGATCTACCCCTCAAGATAGAATTCCAGTCTCTTCAGTTACTTCAGCAGAAGCATTTTTTTCGTCTGCACCACATTGCCGGCCTGGAAGCGATACAGATATACTCCGGTTGAGACGGGTCTGCCGACATCATCATTTCCATTCCATTCGATGCGATATGAGCCTGCGGATTTCGTTTCCTCCACCAATGTCCGCACTTTCTGGCCAAGCACATTGTAAACTTCAATTGTTACGTGGCTCCGCGCAGGTAGGCTGTACGCTATGCTTGTGACCGGATTGAACGGATTCGGGTAGTTCTGGGACAGTTCGAAGCGGTACGGCAACACCTCACCGTGTCCTTCATCGTCTACGTCGGTGATCACTTGGCTCGTGAAGGCCCCGTACACTCCGGCACCTGGGATAGATCCCGAGACCGTATTCTCCACGGTGTCCACCACTCCACCCAAGAGGACCCATTCGCCCGACCCCCAGCTATAAAGCTGTAGCGAGGACTCCTCACCGAGAAGTCGCTCATCAACCACCAGATCAGTGTCTGCATAGTGGATAGTGATGTGGTTGATCCCTACAAGAGATTGAGTCGGGGATACCGAAACAGTGTGGACCTTACCGGCCTGAATGGCGTCGCTCCCCAGACCGACGATTGGAACAGGGTACGCGCTCGACACCAATGCAACCCGTTCAACAGAAGTATTGGAAGAATCCAGCGACACCGTCACACCGCCCGGCCCAGAGACCACATGACTGATCTGATTTGCGCTCCGAATCACATAGAAAGCATCGAAGAAGAACGGCTGCTGTTGGTCGTCTTCGGCCTGGAACCGGAGGACACCTTCGGAGCCTGCAACGCCCGACACCGTCGTACGGTATCCGCCGGGAACCGTTTCCAGCATACCATTGACGTTGTCCACGCCAACACTCATGACCGACACCGACGGATGGTTCGAGAAGATCGCTGGGGTCTCGACCATGATGGTCGCGCTACTGTCGGCATCGCAGGTGAGACTGGCGATCATTGGTAGGTCACCCGACACGGTTGACAATTGCACTGTTACACTGTCGCCGTCTCCGGCGCTGCTCAGTTCCAGTTCACCAAAAAGCCAACTCTTGCGGTAATTGGAGGTGGCCGACGCCAAGCCGGGTGGTGTCGTGTATGACCAACTGTGACCCAGCGCGTGGACATAGTCGCGCAGACGGTCCGCACCCAGCACCCAGATCAGGCCAAGATCCGTGGTGTTTCCCTGAATGACGGCGAAATAGCCGCCCTCAAAGTCGGGTTTCATCAATGACACCAACACCCCACCCGCCGGAACCCCGTTTACCAGCACGTGCAGAGAACGAGCGGTTACCGGTGGCGCGCTGATCGCCTGGGGGAAAACCATAAGAGTGCCCACGTCATAATCGGGCATAGAGACGTCATGGTTAGGGCCGATAATGTAGTCGTAACCGGCAGTGGGTTCTCGCTCCTCCGGGTCAGTCACATCGGGTTTCAAGATCGGTACCATCATCTGGTCAAGTCCTCTGGTTCCCTCGGCCCACAATTCCAGAAAATCCCAGCAAGAAAGGCCGTACATTATGAACTGGTCAGTGTTCTGGCAGGCCGGATCGTCGTATCGATACTGGCTCGACATTTCCGAGGCTCGCATCCCACCGATCGCATCCTGAAATTGGTAATCCATGAAACCGTAGTTGCCGGCCGGACGCGGTTGGCATCTTGCGACGGCAGGATCAAGTTCGTTCCACGAGGCGTCGTAGAACACATATTCGTCTCTAAAGGCCAGGGCGTAGTGTCCGAACTCATGTACGATCGTTCGATAGTCGTTGCTCACAGGGGCCGACAGCGGATGGTGCTTATAAGTGCTATCCCGGTTCTTGGCAGGTTCGTCGTACCACTTGCGCGGCAGGGTCATGGGATAACCGCAGTGCCAATCACCGCAGAACCCGGGTTGGAAGATGCCGTTAGGCATGGCATCGGGCTCATGCATGTTGGTCGCCAGGATTCGGACATCAGCCTCAGCCTGAAAGTCATCATTGTCGAATAACATGATCGTGTCTAACCGCATCTGGCCGTCGGTTACATCATAGAGGAAGTTGGAAGCCCTCCGGAATCCTTGCTGAACCCCTTCGAGATATGCCGCTTCCGCGTCCCATTCCACCGACACCAGCAGATTGTAACGATACTCGGTGTGGTTCATCAAAACTTCCTGCTCGGCCATGTCATCCAGCACCAGGAACGAGACCGAACCATCGCCGTCTATCTGTATGTTGTCCAGGTGAACGCTGTACATGGTGCCGAGCACCCCTTCATGCTTGCGCGCCGGCTCCGCGAATACGTGCTTCGCAATCTTGATTGTATCTTCCACTGCCAGCGTATCCGCACCCAGGCTGTGTACAAACAGGAATTTGTTGTCAGGCAGCAGTTCGAGTCGCAAACGACCCATGTCATCTGTAGTAAACATCCCCAGCGTATCTTCGGTGAAGAGCGGTGGGTTATTCCGCACTTTGATCAGCTCAAACTCGACATTGGGGATGCTATCGTTGTTGGCGTCGCGAATAACCAGGTCTTTGGTGGTGCTATATTTGGAGAGAGTCCGATAATTTAAGTAATAGAGACAGTCCGATGTATCGGCATGGAGGTACTTCCCCATATCATAACCCGGATTGTATATCCAGACCTCATTGCCGAACTCATCACATTTGTGGAGATTGTTACTGTAATCTTTCAGCAGGAGATTCCCCTCCCTGTCCACGCCAAGGGTTCCCCAGTTGAAAATTCTGGTCCAGAGAACCGATCCAGTGGCGCCATCTATCAATCGCACCGTGGCGGTGTTCGATGTTTCTTCGTACCAGATCGCGTAGAGATCATCTGAAAAGTCGAAAATTATGCGGTCGAGATCTATTATCTCACCCGCGAAAAAAGTGGTCCATGCTCCAAAGCGAGACAGATAGCCCCAGTACGGCGTGGGCGACATAGCCCGGTGTGTTACCGTATACAGTTCGCCAGACCTACTGATAGTCAATCCTGCGCTGTAGAACTCGTTGTCGCTGGCGGCTAGCCAGGTCGAGCCGGCGAATCCTCCTCCTGCAGTGTAGCGGCGCAGATATTGGCTCGTGCGATACATCGTCGGCCAGCCATTGTATTGCGTAAAGCAGGAATCACGGCACCCCTGACACAGGCTGTTGCAGCAGTAATCTCCGAAGGTCATGCTGACATTAATGTAGCCGTCTATCGATACTTTCACGTCCGAAATATGGCTGTTCTGGCGCGGTTCTCCTTCGATTCGGTCTACTTCGGTGGCTGCTCCACTGGTTCCATCGAGCCTGTGAACGACCGCCTGAAACCTTGTACCCCAACCTTGAGGAAGCGAATCGGGGCAGACGCTGTCCGCGAGCGATTCGGTAATTCCCATCCAAAGATTACCGTGGAGATCAATCGAGCAGAAGGGATGGTTGAACCAATAATTGGACGAGCCTGGCGCCACCATGCTCTGACTCCAAACTTTACCACCATTGGCATCGATTTTTATTCCAACGATTGAGGTCGTCCATCCGCCCGGTCTCTCATGGTGCCCGGCGACATAGATATCGCCGTTGCCAGTGCGACCGAAAAAATCGAGGTAAAGACCGCTGTCCGATTCAAGAAATTGCCAGTCGATAGTGGAATCAGGTCGCAACTTTGTGATCCGGGCTCCAGAGAGATACGGGAGTGCATGCGTCAAGATGTACGTGTTTCCAGAGTCGTCGATAATCACCGGCGTTCGAGCATACGTCGCGAGATTTGCCAGCGTGGAAGTGTCATAACTCCACTCGCGAGTCAACTGAGCATTGGTGATGTTCGTAGAAAGCAACCAGCCGCAGATAGCGACAGCCAGCGTCAGGATGAATCTCTGCCCCATAGAGGTAACCCTTCGCATTAGTGTCTGGTATAGTGGACACGATACGCTATGTACTGCCTTTTGTCCAGCGCAAACAGTAGTATTGCGCTCTGGCAATCGGCGAAGTGGTCACTTTTGGAAGATCGCCGAGAAAACAAGACAATATAGAGGGGCATTTATGGTGCGCGCAATCCAGTTTTTTGAGCCGATATTCTAAATGAGAGTTATATTGCAAAAAGAACATCGGCATGATCCTACTTATGCCAGTATTGATCAAAACTATTACTTGCTTACAAATATCTGTTGAGAGGTGAACACCATGCTAAGATCGATTCTCAAGTCGAGTGTGGCTACCCTGATTATAGCGTGCTTCATTCTAAGCTGGTTCGCGCAGGCCGACGCCTCAGCACCGAAGCTGATGAGCTACCAGGGACGCGCTACTGATGTCTCCGGCAATCCGGTAACCGACGGTCTTCATACGGTCAGGTTTGATTTGTTCGACAACGCCGCGGCTGGATCCAGTCTTTGGAATGAAACGGCTGCGGTGACCACCTCAGGGGGACTGTTCACGCATACGCTTGGATCCGTTACGCCAATCCTCGAAAGCCAGTTCCGCTACTACGAGGGGCTCTGGCTGCAGGTCACGTTTGACGGCCAGGTCCAGACGCCGCGGACGCAGTTCACGTCGGTAGGGTATGCGTTTCACGTCCAGTCGGTCCATAATGCGGAGGGGGGCAATATCAAGAACTATGTCGCCATCTATGACCCGTACACTGATGGCGAAATAGCCGGTTTGATGGCTGACGGCGCCGGGTCCTCGCAACTCTGGCTGAGGGGCGGAGACGTAGATCAGTCTTATCGCGATGTGAAGCTGGACGCGGCGACCGGCCGTTTGCAGGTTATTGATCGAACGGCAGGGTACGACACGGCTAATTACGGCGTGAGTTCGATCAAGTTGGCTGAAAACGCGCTTGAGGTTAACCCAGCCGGCATGGGCATAACTGGGGAGTTCTTCATCAACGGTGCCAACGAGATATGGCTCAACGCCAAGGTTGCCGGCAATAGTTCCGTGTACTTGCCCAATAATGCGATCAGTAAGAGCGAGATATTGGATGAGCCGGGAGTTGCCCAGGGGGTCGCCGATGCTGCGGTCCCGCTTCAATTCATTACCTTTACCGATATTACGACAGTGACAATTACTACGCCTGCGTCCGGGTATATTCTGCTATTCGGGAAGACGTGGATTAGAGGGGGGCCCGAACTTAGTGTCGGATTGCAGATTGATGAAACCAGCGGAGGTGGACAAATCGATATTAACACCTCCTTCGGAGGTATCCGCGCGGAGTACGCTTCCACCGGCGACGTTCTAGCGACCACGCATCATGTTTATTACAAGGCGACGGGAACATATACTTTCAGATTGGAAGGACTGAAGTTTGTCGGTTCGTCCGAGGCAAACGCCAAGTCCTCCCTCTTGGCATTATTTGTGCCTACTTCCTATGGTACGGTCGAAACTCTCGTGCCCAGCTCCGAGGCAGATCAGTTTGAAGGGGTAGAGACGATGATTGGAAACAATGGAGAACAGTTCCACAAGGTCGATCTCCGCGAACTTGAACTCCGTGCCGCAAAAGCAGAAGCTGAAGCCGAACGCGCTCGAGCAGATGCTGAAAGAGCTCAGCGCGAGCTGCTTCGGGCAAAGTATGAGTCATCTGAGGAGAAGAAGAGATAAGTAAGAGCGAACAACTGTCCGCCAAATGTCTTAGTGAGCTAATTAAGAAAGGCCTCGGTTAGAACCGAGGCCTTCACAGTCTATGGCGGGGTTGACGAGACTCGAACTCGCGGCCTCATGCGTGACAGGCATGCGTTCTAACCAACTGAACTACAACCCCGATCATGGAAAAGAACTTCAAACCAAACTCCGGTCGGGCCGGAATTTGCCGCCAACTGTGCCACCCAAAAAAAACTGGGCGATACAGGATTCGAACCTGTGACACCCTGCGTGTAAGGCAGGTGCTCTAACCAGCTGAGCTAACCGCCCGGTTCTCCTGTGAACACCGTCCGGACATGGCCCGTCACCGCGCTGTTGCCAGCCAAATGACCTGACCCGCCCGTTGGCAGACCGTTAATATATACGACTCGCCGGAAAAGGCAAGCGCCCAAAAGTCATGTCGACAGAAAAATGCCCGCTCCTGAACAAGCGGGCAGAGGATTGCCACTACAAGCGACTAAGCGATTGTAAATAAATCGCTTAGGTAGTCTTCGGATCCGTGGACGAAGTCTCGCCAGGCGTCGCTACTGCTGGTTTATCCTTGGCCAAAATCGCCCATGGAACCAGAACACAGTATCCCACCACCAGAAGTACTGGAGCGAGACTAATAGAGCCTTGACTCAGCGAGAAAAACCCGGCAACGATCACGACCAGCGCAATCGCAAAGAGGATGTAATTCTTTCGTCCGAACGGCCATTTCTCAGGCGCACGAACCGTTTGCGCCGATCCGGCGCGGCCTCCCGAGGGAAGCGGTTTTTTCTTAGGTACTGCCATAATACTCGCCAAAATAGAGGTTCCCGGTTGTCTGTCAAGGCTTTTGCTGAGGCCTAGGACTCCTCATTATACCTGACCGACAGCCCCATCGCCCAGATAAACATGAGCATCTGGCGCACCTCTTCATCGGCAAACGTCGCCTCGGTCAAAGATGTCGCGAGGAATACCACCGATCCTATCAACGCGGCCAGCGCGAGTCGACGCTTTTCAATCGGAAGTCTCAAATTGAACGCGGAACGCCCAACCAGCCGTATGACGGTAAACCAGATACCCGCGAAGAAGAGAGCACCGGGAATACCCGCGATTGCCGCTATATTAATGAAGTCGTTGTGAGCATGCGCGAGCTTGCGCTTCTCGTCAATATTGGGATCAAGCCGCGAGATGTATTCATCTCTGAAATTTCCCTGACCGACTCCCAAGATAGGATTCTTCCAGACAATATCCAGCGAACGTGTCCAGATGAAGACGCGGCTCCCTTCATACTGCGCCGATGTATCCTGCTGCATCAGTCCGCCGAATTTGGCCCGCGAGGTCGGCAACAGCAGGGTGAGCGCGATCACTGCGACAACCGCGCCGAGTGCCACCCAGCGGATCTTGCCCGGTCGAATTGAGGCACAAAATACCAATGCGATAACGATCGCCGCTATCGGCGTACGACTCGCCGTGAGTACGACAGCGACAAGACACGATGTAGCACAGGTCGCAATAACCGCGAGTCGTCGTTTTGCGAGGTAGGAGCCGAACATCAGGTAGCCGCAGAGAAAGGTCCCTGCTACGGCATAATAGTTGGCAAAAGTCAGCCAGTGTGTAAAATTGCCGACCGGCCTTGCGACAGGCGTGGACTCAAACGCGCCATGCGTGAAATGCAACCAGTGGCTTCCAGTGAAAAATTGCGTGACCGCGTAGAGTGAGACGATCCCCGTGGCGACCGCAAACCCATACAGTACTCTCTCGCCATATACGTTCTTCCGAAAGAGGTAGATACCTATCGGAATCGCGAGAAAGAGCCACTCCTCTTTGCAGACAGCCATGGAGCGCAGCGGAGTTCTACCCGCGGCTGATGCTACGAGCAACCACATTACATAGAGCAGAATGAAGATGTAGACAGGTTTCGCCGGGCCGGCGAACGAGTTGAGTCTATCTCGAAAGGCTATGATCAGAAAGGCCACTAACGAAAGCCCCAGCGTTATCTGCGCGAGAGCGATTGAAAAAGCCGAGGTGATGACGAACAGCGCGAAGCAGAATTTCAGGATCCGCAGCAATCGACCTGGCTGATCGTCACTCATGCGAACAGGTCCGTCTCGATCAGTTCAACCAGTAGATGTATCAGAAAGATCTGTTCTTCCTGCACGCGCTGGGCAGAGGGATGGGGGATCACCAGCGCCCGGTCGACCGCGTTGGCGATGCGGACGCCGCTGCCGCCGAGCAGTCCGATAGTCAACATGCCGCGACCGCGCGCCACCTGGATGGCGCGGAGGAGAACGTCCGAATCGTCTGAAGTTGCAATTACGATCAACAAGTCGCCTTTATGTCCAAGTCCCTCGATCTGTCGGGCATACATCTCTTTAAGGCCAAGTTCAGTAACCGCGGCGGTCAGTACTGAGCTATCAGAGCTGAGAGCGATTGCGGGGAGCGATTGGCGCATATGTTCGGCGCGGAGTCTTATCAGCAACTGCGTTGCGAAGTGCGAGGCCGTGGCGGCGGACTCGCCGTTACCGGCCAAAAGTATCTTGCCGCCCGATCCGATCACGCCGGCGATCAGGTTGGAGCATTCAAGGATCTGTTCACCGAGACGCTCGATGACCATGCGTCGAAGCAGTACCGATTCCTCGGCATGGCGGCGGAACCGCTCCAATTTCTGGGTGGTATTCATACTCGTACGGTTTGTTTGGGATGCGCTGCCGCGGTCAATTCGCGCAGATGCTGAAGACTCGCGTCACTTTCGAAATGATTGCCGACCACAACAAATGAGGCGCCCGCGGCAATTCGCGAACTGATCGCCTCGGGATCTTTGAGCCCGCCCCCTACAACTATCGGAGTCGATATGTAGGACGCGACTTCTCGTACCATTTCCACCGGCACTGGTGTTCCGGCTCCGGATCCTGCCTCCAGATAGACCAACTTCATGCCGAGGTATTCGGCCGCTAACGCGTGGGCCGCGGCGATGTCGTACTTGGTATTTGGAATAGGGGATGAACCGGATATGAACTGGACCGATGTCAGATTGCCGGATTCGATCAACAAATATCCTGTTGGGATCGGCTCAATGCCACATTGTTTTATTATCGGCGCCCCCTTTACCTGCTCTTCGATAAGGTAGGTAGCATTACGTCCAGAGAGAAGAGAAGTAAACAGAATGGCGTCGGCATATTCGGTGATCTGAGTGATTGAACCGGGGAAGATGATCACCGGAAGTTCGGTTACTTCCTTGATCGCCTGGACAGCGTTCCCAAAGTTGCTGTGCAGTACAAACGATGACCCGACCAAAAGGGCATCGACTCCGCACTCCGACGCATGAGAGGCAAGACGAAGGTATTCTCTCTGCGGAATCCTGTCCGGATCCAACAGGAGAAGGAAGCCACCTCCTTTGCGCGCCCGTGTATCATGCAGTCGTTGCAGTACTGACACAGCTATACCTTGGTTTGCAGTATCTCTCTCATGCGGGCAAATAATCTATCCGGATCGGTTTCCGGGGCGACTGAGCCTTGCGCGAACGACGGTTTGCCGCCTCCCCGCCCACCGAATTGCGCCAACAGGTCTTTGGATATCGCGCCGACATCGATCTTGTGATCATTTACCGCGTTGGCGCTGGCAGCGGTCAGGAAGGTTGGTTTTCCGCCCGTCATACCAAATGCCGCCACAACCATAGCTCCCGGCTTGGCCTTTTCAGTGTCGAGCCAACCGGTCATGATATCCTTGTCAGAATCGCCGAAATTGTGCGTCACAACCGTGAGTGGTCCGATCTTTACCTCATCGCCTAGCGATTTCGCGCCGCCGGAGAACATATCGGATTTAACCTTCTTCAGTTCTTTCTGAAGCGATGTTACCGTTTCTTTCAGCGTCTCGATCGCCGGGATGATCTCTTCTTCGCGACGTCCCAGCAACTGCGCGGCCTGTAGTTTCAGCCCTTTGGCGTCCAGCATCATCTGCAATGCCCCTCGTCCGGTGACCGACTCGATACGTCGCACGCCCGACGCGATACCCGTTTCGAGGGTGATCATGAATGGTCCGATCTGGGCAACATTGTGTACATGTGTCCCACCGCACAGCTCTTTCGAGAATCCCGGGACAGAAACGACGCGGACGGTATCGCCATACTTCTCACCAAACAGCGCCATGGCACCGGTTTTCTTCGCTTCCTCGATCGGCATGACATCGGTCAGAACTTCAGTTCCGTCAAGAATCTGTGTATTGACGATCTCTTCGACCCGACGGACTTCATCAGGCGACATTGGCTGATGATGCGAAAAGTCGAAGCGCGCGCGGTCCGGGCCGACATACGAGCCACCCTGCTTCACATGGTCGCCGAGAACTTGTCTCAGCGCGGCGTGCAACAAGTGTGTGGCCGTATGGTTGCGCATAATATCCCATCGACGGGCGGAATTGAGCTCGGCTGTCGCATGGATACCGGCATGCACCGTTTCGAGCGATCCAACCAGGAACTGACCGATATGCACATAGTAGCCGTTCATGTTGACAAGGTCCGTTACGGTGATCTCAAATCCGTCACCATAGATCCGCCCGATATCACTTACCTGACCGCCTGCTTCAACATAGAACGGTGTTTTGTCAAGGATGAGCGCAACCGAACCATCGATCATGCTGGCGTACTGCACCAGCGCTCCGCTGGACATATGCCCGCGGACGAATTTGGTCTCATGGAATGACCACTTTTCGTCTTCGGCAAGTTTCGCCAGTGTTTTGGTCAGTTGCGCACCGGTCGCCTTGAACTCGGAACCTCTGCGTGATTGCGCCTGCTGGCGCGACATGGCATCCTCGAAACCGATCAGATCGACCGTCAGACCGTATTCATGCGCGATGATCTCTGTCAGGTCGGCGGGGAAGCCGTAGGTATCATACAGTTTGAAAACAGTCTCACCGTCGACGATAGTTGAATTGGTCGCTTTGACCTTTTTCGCCACTTTGTCGAACAGATCAAGTCCGGTCTCCAGAGTCCGCAGGAATCCTTCTTCTTCAGTTCGAATAACTTTCTGAATATGCTCCTGCTTTTCCCGTATTTCCGGATAGGCCGCCCCCATCTCGTTCACCAGCACTGGGACCAGCTTGTAAATGAACGGCTCATGCGCGCCAAGCAATCGTCCATGTCGCGCCGCGCGGCGAAGAATCCGCCGAAGGACATACCCCCGCCCTTCATTGGATACTCCCGCGCCATCGGCGAGGGCAAAGGTCAACGCCCGAATATGGTCAGCCACTACATGGTGCGATGACTTGTTGTCGCTGTATTTAGCGTGTGTCAAATCGGAAATCGCTTTGATGATTGTCTGGAACAGGTCGATCTGATAGTTGCTGTCGACATTTTGCAGAATGCAGGCGATTCGCTCCAACCCTGCACCGGTGTCGACCGACGGCTTCGGTAGTGGAACCACCTGGCCATCGGGCTGCTGCTCGTACTGCATGAAGACCAGATTCCAGAACTCGACAAACCGTTCGGTCTCGCCATTGACGACATCATTGGGGCCAGTGCCGAACTGAGGGCCACGATCGATATGAATCTCGGTGCAGGGACCGCAGGGGCCGACGTCGCCCATCGACCAGAAGTTGTCTTTCTTGCCGAATCGGAGGATACGGCCGTTCTTCAGCTCCGGGGCGATCTTCTCCCAGAGTCTGTATGCGTCATCATCGGTCTCATAAACACTGGCATACAGCCGGTCTTTGGGGAGTTGAAGAGTCTTGGTGACCCATTCCCAGGCATAGAAGATCGCTTCCTCTTTGAAATAGTCGCCAAACGAGAAATTCCCGAGCATCTCGAAGAAGGTGTGGTGTCGCGCCGTGAATCCGACATTATCCAGATCGTTATGCTTGCCACCGGCGCGAATACACTTTTGCGAGCTGGTCGCTCGCCTGTAATCGGTTTTGCGCTGGCCAGTGAAGACATCCTTGAACTGGTTCATCCCGGCGTTGGTGAATAGAATAGTCGGGTCGTTGAAGGGGACGACCGGCGATGACGCCACCAGTTTATGGTCGTGCCGGACGAAATAGTCCAGAAATGAGGAACGAATATCTGCGGTCTTAATGGTTGCCTGCCTCGTTATCCCGGTTGTACAGTTGCTCAAAGGCCGCTTTGGCGGCCGAGTAGCCTATCCCCCTCCGGCTCAAATAAGTATATGCTTTGGTACGGGCCCGTTCAAGGTCAAATTCCTTGAGGCTGTTCCACTTGCGCTCCAGCGAGGTAACCGCGAGCGCTACCTCATCCTGATCCCCCAACACCAGATCGGCTGTGGTTTCGGCCAGGTCCCGGTCGATGTGCTTTCGGCGAAGCCAGTTGATAATAAACTCGCGTCCGGCCGGGTTATGTGCAAGGAATCTGGTCGCCTGGTCATGCGCGAAATGAGCATCATCGAGCAACCCCCGGTCCCGATAGCGTTTGATGGTTAGCTTGATAGACTCGGCTTTAAACTTCCGTTGCGCCAGTTTGACCCTGATCTGGCCGACTGAGTGCTCCCGTATCGCCAACATGCGGGCCACCAGGCGATCACATTCCGCCAATTCGGACTCAGCCTCCAGTTGCTCAAGCTGGGGTTGAGTTATGATGATACCCGCTTTTAGCCGATGCCGATACACTAGTTCATCGGAAACGAGCAGAGGTTGTTCGCGATGAGTGATAACGACGCGGTATCGGCTTCCAGAGCCGATCGGCTTGCACTCGATAATAGCAATCGACTGATCGGTCATACGCTCTCCCAGGTTCCACCAAGTATATCAGGATACCGATATTTCCAAAACAAGAATTTAGTGTGCTGGTCTGTCCCGTAAACTCCGTCAGAGTAAGAAAGAATGCACGAGAAACGAAGTTCATTGTTGACTGGGAACATGTGAAACTGTTATCATGACACATCATGCGTCACGAACTTCTCGCCGCATGACCTCCCGTTTGTCGGGGAACCGTCCGGGAGATCCTGCCTAAACGTTTTTGCATGCGCAAGGAAGACGATGGAACTCGATTTGCAGGGAAACATATCTAAGTTCACGCTCCCGGAGATCTTCCAACTGATCGCGGCTGGGCGCAAATCCGGAACACTCGGCATTCAAAAAGATGATTCGATCGTCATGATCTACTTTGAGTCAGGCGATATCATCTACGGTTACGGGCCGCGCCAGACCTTTCATCTTGGACAGTTGCTGAAAGAACGCCGCAAGCTCTCATCGACACAGCTCGAAGAAGCGGTACAGGCGCAGGCACGCACCGACAATACGAAACGGCTCGGTGAAATCCTTATCTCCAAGGGATATATCGACCGTGCCGATCTCGAGTCGGTTATCAAAGAGCAGATAGAGTTTCTGCTCTTCTCTCTGCTGACCTGGCAGGAAGGGACTTTCAAGTTCTACGAAAACCAGTATCCGACAGAAGAGGAAGTGACAGTTCGTCTTTCTGTTGAGAATGTCATTCTCGAAGGTCTGCGCCGTGTTGATGAGATGAATATGGTCAACGAGGTACTGCCCGATCGCAACGCGGTCTTCACCATTTCCGCGTCGCAAGGCGGACGGACCCGCGCGGTCACTCTCCAGGCGGCCGAGTGGAATATCATGGCGCTGGTCGATGGCCATCGCACGGTCAATGACATCTGCCGCGACAGCAATCTCGGGCAGGAAGAAGCACTCAAACGGATGGCGCTGCTGAAACTGTCAGGTATCATCACCCAAACCGAGAAGAAGCCGGTTTCATCGACCAAGAATATCCCGTCGCCGGAACTTGAGAAGATGGTGAATCGGCTGGCCGGACTGTTTGAGGAATATCTGCATCAGAAATCGAGCTCGCGCCTGACCACTACGCGAAATATCACGACCACCACCATCGGAGACACGGTTGAGTCGCGCTGAAACCCTTCATTCGCTCGAGTCATTGCTTGAGCAGTTCCTCCAGCGGGCGATCACTCTCAAGGAAGAGCGGTTGCGCGTGCTCGACGGGATCAACCGTCTCGATGATATCGCGCGCGGTGTGCATGCTGGCGCCGACCTGACGGAAGAAGTAGGTGGATGGTTCGCCCAGCATTCGGCCTGGTTGCAGGGACAAACCCTCAAGCCTGCAGATCAGACCCGCATTCGTTCGTTACTGGAATCAATCAAACGCGAACTTGAGCGGTCGCCCGACGTCAGTCCTGCACAGATCAAGATCCATCGCGAAATAGACAGGTGGGCATCGGACGAAAAGTCGACCGAGCCGCAAGTCCGGGAAAAGATCGTCCTGACTCGTGGTCCGGAAGAGGCGAAGCCATCCGATGAGGATACTATCGCTATGTACGACAAAGCCTTAACGAGAATGCAGGCGATCTTCCGGGATATGTCCGCAAACAAAGGACATATAATGACGATCCTCGATGATGCCCTGCTGTCGGCCAAGCACCAGCAGAGCAGAGACGCCTTGCTTTTGTCGGCCTCCATTATATATTACCTCAAGCTGAACCGTTATAAGGTCGAGCCGTACGTGAAGCGGCTGAAGGAAGCGGAGGCGCTATTGGCCGGAGGAAAAGATGCTTAATCCTGCCGAAAAAGCGTATCTCCATGCTTTACAGTCGCTTAAGCGACGCGACTATGCTCAGGCGGCCCATTATTTCAATCAGGCCGCGCCGTTTTTCGCCGAAAACCAGGAATTTATCCTGCTTCGGGAAACAACCACCCTGCTGGTGGCGGTTAAGGAAGAGCTACGGGAGCTGGAGACCGATAAGAACGAAGAACGTATAGAGATCGAGGAGTACTTCTAGTATGGCAAAAAAGATGGACTTCGCGCAGAAGTCAAAAAAGAAAGCCGAAGTGCACACCTGTCCGGTCTGTGCCGGCCCGATACAGTATATCAAGCATGTGAAGGCCGTGAAGACCGAAGCTGGCGCGTGGAAATTCCGTGCGCTCAATACCGGTGTCTGCAAGTGCAACGAGGCGGAGATCTACGCCTAAGTTTTGCGCCTGAATCGGAAAGCACTGAAACCCGCCGCAAGGCGGGTTTTTTGTTGGTTCGTAATGTGAGCCGAATTTCTTGAATAATAGAACAACCAGTCGAGTATTGGTGACGAGGACTGAATAGCTCGCCGGTTCTCTGACTCAAGGAGTTCAATATGAGACATCTGGCAACTGTTTTCGCGCTGATCGCGGCGGGTGGGGCGATCTGGTTCACGGTTCTCTCTATCATGATGTGCGACTACCTGCAGAAACATGGGCGGAAGGTCAATTTCCTGCTGCTTCGACTCTACTTGCCCAAGTACATCAGGGAATACAAAGAGATGACGACGGCCGAGTCTGGCCAGCCGGGAATACTGTATGGACGGGCGTTGCTAGGTATCAATGTCGCCCTGGTCTTTGCGGTGCTGGCGATAGTCGTTCGGCTGTCGAGCTAAGCGATGACACCAAACCGGATCCTTCGCCGTTTTCTGGTGGACAAAAGATTCGGTCTGCGTAAACAAATCAGCTGGCGCAGCTATATCACCGGCTCAAGTTTTAGCGTCGCGGAGTCTTTCTTTCCGTCGCGCATATATTCCAACCTCAGTCCGGGGTTGGCGATGCGGAACTTCGCCTTCACATCCTCGAGTGTCATCCCATCGACCGGTGTTCCATCTACGCTAATGATTTGATCCCCCGACTTGATCCCCGCCTGTTCCGCGACCGAACCAGGTATCACTACCGCGACTACGATCTTCTCGAAGTTTGCGCCGTGCGCTTCGAACTTCATCCCGGACATATCGAGCTGCGGAATCTCATTAAATTGGCCATTCGGCTTCAGCCAGAGACGGCGGCCGGTATAATCAAACGTGATGGTGAAGTGCTTGAAGAGATCGCCGCCGATAAGACCGTCTCGATCCTTACTCGCTCCCGCGCCGGACTTGTCCTGCATCAATGAGCCGATAAGACTCGGCACGGCATGTCCACCGAAATCGACAATGTCAGTCCGCGCAACCAGTTGCTTGCTCGCGCCACCAA
Organism: uncultured Ignavibacteriales bacterium; assembly: GCA_964397415.1. GTDB lineage: Bacteria > Zixibacteria > MSB-5A5 > GN15 > FEB-12 > FEB-12. The sequence goes on from CAYNIJ010000002.1 coordinate 86,145, forward strand.
CACCATAGCTGATATTCCCCGCGTAGGTTTTGCTCGCGCACTGCGTAAGGCTGTCTGATTCCACTTTGGGCGACGAGATGTCGATAGCGGAGTTCGCGCCGGTATCCATCAGAAATTTGCCGGTCGATTTTTTGCAGCCGGCGACTTGAAACGCAATGTTGATCATTGGGAGATTCGATTCGAGAATGATCGGGATCGGTTGCTCCGACCCTTCGTAATTGAATGTCGCCGGGTCATACAGATGCAGGAGCCTATTCTCATAATCGATCTGCACGACAAAGCGGTGGAAGAACTCGGAACCGAGAATCCCCTCCATGCGACGGCCGATCTTTGGCTCAAGCGCATCGAGTGCGACCGCAGCAAGGGTCTGGCCGGTGATTGTCGCGCCGGCTACCTCCAGCGTGAGATCTGACACCAGCGAGACCGAGATAGACTGTTCGCCGCCGCCACGTCCCTCGATGTCGCCGGACATGGCCAATCCCAGTTCCTCCGCAACCGACTTGTTTATCACTCCCATCTCCGCGCCGGTGTCGAGGATGAACCACTTCTTCGCTTTGCCGTTGATAGACACCGGCACGTAGATATGGTTGCCGCTGATCTGGATCGGGATATTTGTTGCGCGATCACCCGTTGCAAAGCTGAAGTCTTTGGTCGCTGTTGGAGCGACAGAAAAAAGCTCATCCGGCGGAGTCACGCCGGTTTCGAACGAGACAAGTTTGGTTTCGACATCGTAGCGAGAATCACTCCCCGTCCGTTGCCGCGTGGACATCGCGACTATCTGGCCGCCCAATTCGACGTAATTCTCGTACCAGCTGGTGCTGATACGGTCATCTGCGGGAGTTGTCGAATGGTGCGGCAACCATTGTGAATCAAAGAAGTATGTCGTCGCAATTCCGCCTGGAGGTGTGATGCGCAGTCCAGCGACAGAGGTGGAGTCGGCCGCGACAACCGTTATCTCCGCGCCGCCAAGATCCGAGGTGAACTGCGAACCCATTGAGAAATAGCGCGAGGATCTGACCCGTTGCAGATCGACTCCTACTAATGGTGAGACCTTGCCTGTTTTGTCACGCTGCCAGGCGGAGTCGCCGAGCATGATCACTTCCTGCACGAAAAGGCCATTCCCCAGGTCGAGTCTGAAACGATAGCGGCCATCCACGGTTGTCCACTCTTCATAAGTGCCGGTGAGGCCGGACGCTTTTAGTTCTGCTGTGATATGCGTTCCCATGTCAACTTGGCCGGATGCTTTAGTCGCGGTTTTCCATTTCTCCAGTATCTGTTCCCTGGACAGCTCGGCTGGTGCCGCGGAGACAGTGGTCATCAGCAGCACGAGTGCGCCGAGACAGGTCAGAAGATTAGTTCTCCAATTCATGGTAACCTCGTGTATGGAGTGATGAATAACGTGCATAGCTCGTTTAGTCCGCATCCGCGAATCGCACACGCAGCGCCGCGAGACCGGGCGCTTCATCAGTAAGCAGTTCCCGATATTTTTCATGAGCTGCCTGGATCTCAGCGATAGACCCGCCGTTCTGCAGGACCGCTGAGACCGCGGTCGACATCAGCTCGGAGACCAGACCGTGGTGATACATCCAGGCGAGATAGGGGCTCTCACTTCTGACAGCGAGTCGAACCGACTGACAGTCACGGGTGAGAAAGGCAACCTGATAGACCGTGCCATCGACCACGCCATTCGCCCATTCGCCGGGCCATCGCTGGATCGTAGTGGGATTGGTATGCATCACCAGATCGACACCGGGTATTGCAATCGGCGCGTAGATCTTCACGACTGTCTTCACTCCTCGAGCGGCTGCCGCGCGAAGGTCATCCTTTAGCATCTCTGCCGAGCGGGGGAAGAGGTCCATGACGGCGACCTTGGTCGCTCGCTGGAGCATCTGGCGGAATTGCTGAAAGAGTTGATCAACTGAACCTATCTGGTAAACGCGATCATCAGTTTCATCAGACGTGATCTGTCCAACCGCGGCGATCAACTCCGCGCCCACCATGCGATGTCGTTGTTCTAGTGAGGCCAGAAGATCAGCAACTGAAACTGCGCGGTAGACTCGCGTTTTGCCAAACTCCTTCAAAACCGCCCCACGCTCTACCAGGGAATCGAGAGCTTTGTATGTATTCGCGGTCGGTTTACCTATCTGCCGTGCGATCGCATATCCGGTCAGCGGCGAACGCGACAATAAATGGGCGTAGATGTCCGATTCGAGACCGGTCAGTCCCAGACTTTGCAGAACTTCTGATAAACCTCGTTTCATGCGACCTCGTATATAGTAGTAGTCTATGCTACTAATACGAATGATCGACCAGTAGGTTTCACTGTACCTCCGCTTGTCCTCAAATCCCGTAACTTGTTGCCCTATATCGTAAAAAACGGTTGCGTGAATGCCAGTATGCAGGTTTTCTTAGCTCAATTCTGACATTTCATTTGCCGGTCAAGATCGGCCATTCGAAAGGAAAGGCATATGGCGTCGAAGGAAATCACCTGGCAATCGCTCGTTGGCGCGTTTGTCATCTCGGTCATTATCTCAATGGCCTATCCGTATATTGTACTGAAATTGGGGATGGGACCGAATGTCTCGGTACTTGCCGCATTCCTCGGCGCGCTGTTCCTGCTGATCTTTGCCCGCAAAACGCGGGGACAAAACCGGCTCCAGAATAACATCATCCAATCTGCGGCGACCTCAGCGGCCTCAACCGCGTTCATGTGCGTGGTGGCGGCGGCATTCGGTTATCTGGAAATGAATGAATCGGTCCCGGCCGAAGCACACATCAAGATCGGCGCATGGCAGATGTTTTTCTGGCTCTTCTGCTCCGGCGCGATCGGTGTCTTTTTCTCCGCACTGTTCCGCCGGTACTTTGTAGAGGATCCACAGATGATCTTTGCCGATGGTGTCGCCGCGGCGGAAACTATCAATGTGCTGGATGCTACCGAGGAGAAGGCTGGCGGGAGCAGACTTCGGACGCTCGGATTCAGCGCGGTTATCGGAGCGGTGGTAGCGTTTTTCCGTGACGGTTACGCGGTATTGCACACCTGGAATTTTGCCGGACGGTTTGCCATCGGGATGGAGTGGAATGTACTTTCACTCGGTACCGGGATGCTGATCGGGCTCAATGTCGGCCTCTCGATGTTGGCCGGCACACTGGCGGTCTACCTCTTCGGACCGGTCATCATGGATCATGCCGGACTACAGATAGTGCTCTCGAACGTCGCTCCGGAATATGTTGACCAGGTACGGACGCTCATCACCAGCGGTGCCGCCTTGACTCCTGAGCAGACCCAATTTCTCACGCAACATGGTGGCCTTTCCAATCGATACATGGCCGGTAACCACTTCTCTATTGCTATGCTATGGTTCATGTGGCCGGCGACCGCGCTGATGATCACCGCGGCTTTGACCGCGGTACTACTTCGCTGGCGTTCGTTGGTGGCGATGTTCAAGACGCTGCAGGTCAAGAAGACTTCAAGCACCAGCCGGGAGGATGTGTCGCTGCGCACGATCATCATCATGTCGGTCACATTTACTATTCTGCTCGCGCTCTTTCAGCATATGAACTTCTCGTTGCCATTCTGGCAGACCGTGTTGTCGGTGATACTCGGGCTGCCTCTTATCCTGGTCGGTGTGCGAGTCCTTGGTGAGACCAACAATGGCCCGGTCTCACTCATGGCGAACACATTGCAGGCGGTCTTCAGAATCTTCTCGCCATCAATCGGTCACAATCTGGTGGCGGCCGGTATGGCGGGGAATATCAATTCGCAGGGGGAAGGGTTGATGCAGGTTTTCAAGACCGGCAAGTTGGTCGGCTCGACTCCGCGCATTCTCACCTGGGTGCAGTTTAGCGCGGTTGGGATCGGCGCGGCGGCGGTGGCTATAATGTACCCGATCCTGACCAAACGCTACACGCTCGGCGAGGAACTAGTCGCCCCGACAGGGTTGAAACTCTCCAACATGGCAGTATTGATGTCGAAAGGGATCGCGGCATTTCCGCCCGATGCTCTCTTGTGGACCGTCATAGCTGGTGTGCTCGGAGTAGTGCTGGTGGTAATGCGCCACTTTACTCATTGGGGCTGGATCCCGAGCGCGGCGGGATTTGGTTTCGCGCTCATCCTTCCGGGAACGCTTAATCTGGCGGTTGGAATCGGTTCAGTGGCGGGATGGATCTGGTCGAAGTTGGATCAGGAGTCGTATGAAAACCACGCGGTGACGGTGGCATCGGGGTTGATTGGCGGTGAGGCGATCATTGCGGGATTGATATTGCCGGTGCTGTTCTATTTCGGCTTGCTAGGATAGCGAGAAGTATGTCTCGACCTGGCGGGGCAGAATCATGACCTGATTGGCTCCGCCATTATTTATATCTCCTTATCTGTTTATTATGCAATCGATTACGCTGTGCAGGGATATCGTCCCGAATCGCTTGAACCTCGACTGATTACCGCTATATTAAAAGGATGTATGTTCGAGAGGAACCGTTAGTGGCCCAGCCCGAAACACCATCGCGCCAACAGGTGCACAAGATGTTTGACCGGATCGCGCATCGCTACGATCTGCTCAATCATCTTCTGTCCGGCAATCGTGATGTGGCGTGGCGTCGTCGCATGTCAGGGATGCTCCCTACTCGTGGTGATCTCGATGTCCTCGATCTGGCCACCGGAACCGGCGACCAGTTGCTATCGCTCGCCGAAACCGGCAAGCTCCGATCTGGAGTAGGGATAGATCTGGCCGAGAAGATGCTGGCGGTCGGTCGGGAAAAAATTGGTAAACGCGGCCTGGGCAATCTTCTCCAGATGCAGACTGGCGATGCCGGCGCGATTCCGTTCGGCAATGCGCAGTTCGACGCAGTATCGATCTCCTTTGGGATTCGCAATGTCCTCGATGTACCCAGCGCGTTGCGGGAAATGTTTAGAGTGCTCCGTCCGGAAGGGCGAGCCATGATACTGGAATTTTCGCTTCCGCGGAATACCATCATACGAAAAGCATACTTGTTCTATTTCCGACACGTTCTGCCGCGACTCGGCTCACTCGTATCCGGAGACTCATATGCCTACCGCTATCTGAATCAGACGGTCGAAACTTTCCCCTATGGTGACGCGTTCTGCACGTTAATGGCAGAAGCAGGTTTCACCAGTGTACAGGCGACCGAGGTTACTTTCGGAATTGCCACGATCTACACAGGGGACAAGCTGTGAGCATGACACCTCAAACAACTGCTGAGGTGACGGGCGCCGAAGGCGCACACGAACTTCTCTCGCGGTTGACCAGTCTGTATGCGGGGCGGAAATCCTCTCTTGGGCCGACCCGACTTTCTTCGAAGATACAGTCAATTGACCTTCTCGACTGGTTGGACGCACAAGAGGTCATCACCAAGTTCTATTGGCGTTCTCGCACCAGGGATATTGAATACGCGGCCATCACCCTTCCAAGGTTCGGCTTGAATGTCCCGACAGTGCGCGTGGGGATGTTACCTCAGGCTGAGACCATGCCGCCATCGCAAGACGATCTGAATACGCCGAGCGCCTTCAACAGCTTTGGTTTCTTGGGACATGACCGCTTCGAGTCGGCAGCGACATTCAGTCCGACTCCACGGTCCTTCATCTACCCGGATATCGAGATCATTACCGATAAGGATACCACGAGATTGGTGTGCAATCTGGCGCATGGCGGTGATTTTGAGATCCTGCGAGAAGGACTTGCTTCATTGTTTTGGGACAGCATCAATAGTGCCTCGCCTACCAATCCGCTCGAGCGAATCGAAGTGCAATCACGCCTCGAGTGGGCTGTAGCAGTGAACCGGGCGGTTGCGGCGATCGGAAGGGGTGAGCTGTCGAAGATCGTTCTGGCGCGTCAGGTGCGCTATCGATTTGCGGACAGGCCAAGCCCCTGGCAGATATTGAAGAGACTTCGAGAACACAACAGCGATAGCTACTTGTTTGGCTTTGACCGAAAATCGCACGATCCGTTCGTGGGAGCCTCTCCCGAACGACTCTATAAACGTGTCGGCAATCGTATCGAGACAGAGGCTGTCGCTGGAACCCGACCGCGCGGAAAATCTCCCGAAGAGGACGCGCGCTACCGGGATGACCTCCTGCATTCGTCAAAGGATCGCACGGAGCACCAACTTGTTGTCAGAGGAATCTCGGAGTCTTTAAAGCCGTTGGCCAGGAGTATCTCGATCGATTCAGCGCCGACAGTGGTACAATTCAGCCAGGTGCAGCATCTGGTGATCAAGATCGAGGCGGAACTTCGACCGGGTATCACTGACGATGATCTTCTGCGAGCGCTGCAACCGACACCGGCGGTGGGAGGCTATCCAAGAGAGAAAGCGCTCGAGATGATACCAGTTCTTGAGTCATTCGACCGCGGACCGTATGCCGGACCGATCGGGTGGATCTCGCAGAACGGGGCCGAGTTCGCTGTCGGGATCAGGTCGGCGGTGATCCGCAACGAGCAACTTTTGCTGACAGCCGGCGCAGGTATCGTCCAAGGCTCCGATCCAAACGCCGAATGGGAAGAGATCGATCAGAAGTTCAACACGTTCGCGTCGATCCTGAACGCGCAATGACGCCTGACCTTACCAACATCAATACGCTCTGGACCTCGGTAATGGTCGAAGAACTGGTGCGCCTCGGTATTACACAGTTTGTGATCTCCCCGGGTTCGCGCTCCGCGCCGCTCACCGTCGCGGTGGCGCGAAATGAACGCGCGCGATCAGTGATTCATTTCGACGAACGTGGCGCCGCGTTTTTCGCTCTTGGATATGCTCGCGCTACCGGCAAACCCGCGGCGCTCATCTGTACCTCGGGAACCGCAGTCGCCAACTATCTGCCTGCCGTTGTGGAAGCCTCAGTTGACTGCGTTCCAATGATTCTGCTGACCGCGGATCGTCCCCCGGAACTTCGCAACAAGGGGGCAAATCAGACAATCACTCAGCCAAAGATATTCGGAACTTATATCCGATGGGATTGCGATCTGGATTGTCCGACAACAGACATTCCGGTGCTATCACTCGTGAGGACAGTTGACGAGTCAGTTAACGCGGCTCAATCAACTCCGGCGGGGCCCGTCCATCTGAATTGCATGTTTCGCGAGCCACTGGCTCCAACGACAACCGGTGAAGACCTGGAAGACTATGCATCTGAAGTGGTCGATTGGTCAGCCGATGTGCAGCCGCTCACCTCTGCCCTCGTAGCACATTCACCGATCTTGGAGAATGAGTTATCCGAGATCAAGCAAGTACTTGAATCCACCACAAAAGGACTCCTTGTCGTTGGGGCGCTGAAGCGAGATTCTGATAGAAAAGCGATCGCGTCCCTTGCAAATCACCTTGGCTGGCCGATGATCGCTGATATCGGGTCAGGCTTGCGTGGTGGCGAAATCCGAACACGGATCGATTTCTTCGATCTGGTCCTTGCGTCCAAAACATTCGCGTCGTCGCATCAACCGGACACAGTCATTCAGTTCGGTTCACGGCTAACATCCAAACGACTACTTTCGTTTCTTGAGCGTTCGGCGCCTCGCAATTATGTACAGGTAATGGATCACCCGTTTGCGCATGATCCGATCGACCGGGTCACCCAGCGTATACAGGGAGACTTGTCCGAAGTTTGCGCTCAGATTGAGAGCATGATAACGATGAGCGAGTTAACCGACTGGTTCAGTCGATGGGCCGTGGCTTCAGCCAAAGTCGATTCCTTCCTCGAACAGAGATTTGCGGGCGCCACTGAGTTGACCGAGCCGCTGGTTGCGCATATGCTGACATCAGTGCTTGCCCAAAACGACCCGCTCTGGATTGCTTCAAGCATGCCCATTCGGGATGTAGACATGTTCGCCGACCCACGTGCAAACTGGTACCAAGTCGGCGCCAATCGGGGTACTTCAGGGATCGATGGAACAATTGCTTCTGCCGCCGGGTATTCAATGGGACTCGGTAGAAGAATAACGGTCCTGATCGGCGATCTGGCCATGCTGCACGACCTGAATTCATTGGCACTCCTTAAAGAAGATGACGTTGAACTGACGATCATCGTCGTGAATAACAACGGCGGAGGGATATTCGGCCATCTGCCGATCTCCGAAGTCAAGGACGTCCTTGAGCGATACTTCGTGACTTCACATGAATTTCGGTTCGAAGATGCCGCGAAGATGTTTCACATTCGATATGAACAGGTGAATACGGCCAGTCAGTTTCTTGAGTCGCTCTCTCGTTCAAAAGAGCGGAATGGATCGTGTATCATAGAAGTTGCGATAGAAAGAGAGCGCAGCCGGTCGTTTCATAAACTCCTGATAAACGGAGCGGCCGCCAAGCTCGGTTAGTGAACCATGCAAACGAGTCGGTTGCATTTTCGTTCATTCGGTGACGCCGCTCTTCCAGCCGTCGTTTTTCTCCATGGCTTTATGGGGGACTCAGGCGATTGGAAGGAGGTGGCCGAGAGATTATCGGACCGCTTACATGTAATTGCGGTTGACCTTCCCGGTCACGGTCGAAGTCTGTCGATGCGCAAGGATGGATATTCGATTGAGGGATGCGTAAAGCAAGTAATGGCGCTCATGGATAACCTTTCACCCGAACAATTCTCCCTGGTCGGCTATTCGATGGGAGGGAGATTGGCACTGCAACTGGCGAAGACATTCCCTTCACGAGTGGCCAGACTGGTACTTGAATCTGCGACAGCGGGCCTTAAAGACGATGAAGCTCGTCAAGAGCGGATCGCCAGCGATGAACAAAAAGCGAAGGAGCTGGAGCAATTGCCGTTGGAGCAGTTTGTGGATTCGTGGTATCGACAGCCGCTGTTCGCTTCACTGACCTACCGACCAGATCTTTTGTCAGATCTGACTGCAAAGCGCAGAGTGAATGAACCCAGCGAACTGGCAGAATCGGTTCGTCAGTCAGGGACCGGCACGATGACACCACTCTGGGATGCGTTGAAGAGCATTGAGATCCCCACGCTCTGTCTCGCCGGAGAACTTGATCCGAAATACGCCGCGCTGGCACGACAGATGGCAGTGGCAATGCCCAATTGTCGGGCGGAGATAATTCCTGATGCAGGACACATAGTACACCTTGAGCAGCCGGAGACATATACTGCGCGGCTACGCGCGTTTCTCATAGCATAAGAGGAGAGTATGGCAGAAATACAATGGCAATCCGCAGGGTCATTCACCGACATCCTGTATCATAAAGCGGAAGGTATCGCAAAGATCACCATAAACCGCCCTGAGGTACGCAACGCGTTTCGACCGCTGACTGTCTTCGAGATGTCGGAGGCGCTCGCCAACGCCCGTGAAGACGAGTCGATCGGCGTTGTCATCCTGACCGGCGCCGGAGATAAAGCGTTCTGTTCGGGTGGGGATCAGAAGATCAGGGGAGATGCCGGATACAAGGATGCCAAAGGTGTGAACCGCCTTAATGTGCTCGATTTCCAGCGCCAGATGCGCACATGCCCCAAGCCGATCATCGCGATGGTGGCAGGTTACGCTATCGGCGGCGGACATGTTCTGCATATGATGTGCGACCTCACGATCGCCGCGGACAACGCGATCTTTGGCCAGACCGGGCCGAAAGTCGGATCATTCGACGGCGGTTATGGCGCCAGCTACATGGCGCGACTGGTCGGACAGAAAAAAGCGCGCGAGATCTGGTTTCTGTGTCGTCAGTACAACGCACAACAGGCGCTCCAGATGGGACTGGTCAATACGGTGGTGCCTCTTAACCAGCTTGAGGACGAGACAGTGCAGTGGTGCCGCGAAATCCTGGCCAATTCGCCGCTGGCGATCCGTTGCCTCAAAGCCGCGCTCAATGCGGACTGCGACGGTCAGGCCGGATTGCAGGAACTGGCCGGAAACGCCACCCTCTTGTACTACATGTCGGAAGAAGCGCAGGAGGGTCGCGACGCGTTCGTGCAAAAGCGGAAACCGAATTTCGGGAAATTCCCGCGCCGCCCATAGAAAGTTATGAGCAGCACCTCGCCTTCAGGATTCAAGGTCTGGTTGTTGGCCGCGCGGCCCAAAACACTCTGGGCCTCCATCTCGCCGATAGTTATTGGCATCGCCATGGCGTATGCCGCGGGGAAGGGTGAACCGCTGCCTGCGCTTGCCGCATTGCTGGCGGGAGTACTGCTGCAGGTTGCCGCCAATTTCTCCAATGACTACATCGACTATGTCAAAGGGGTCGATAACGCCGACCGCCTTGGCCCCATGCGTGTCACCCAGGCCGGACTCATCTCACCCGGCGCTATGAAGACAGCGACAGCCATTGTGCTGTTGCTGGCCTTTCTGCTCGGTGTCTATCTGGTTTATCGTGGTGGATGGCCTGTTGCGATCATCGGGCTCGCTTCGATCCTCTTCGCGGTCCTTTACACGGCTGGTCCATATCCACTTGGATATCACGGATGGGGCGACTTGTTCGCATTCGTGTTCTTTGGGCCAGTGGCGACAGCCGGAACATACTTTGTCCAAGCGTTAGCGATTTCAAACGAAGTGATCATTGCCGGCTGCGCCCCGGGGCTTTTTTCGGTCGCGATTTTGACGGTCAACAATCTTCGAGATATCGAGTCCGATGCTCGCTCGGGGCGCAAGACACTGGCTGTCCGATTTGGAAGATCCTTCGCGATTCGCGAATATGTCGGCGCGGTCGTTCTGGCGACCACGGCCATTCCGATCTACTTGTCCCTCTCAGTACCGAACAAACATCAAGTGATGATCTCCGCTCTGTCCATTATCGCGGCAATACCGCTTATCAAGTCGGTGAAACGTGACCATGGTCCGATTCTCAATGAGACACTTGCCGCGACCGGAAAACTCGAACTCATGTACGCGATCCTCTTCTCTGTTGGATGGCTTCTGTGAAGATCGTTGCCTCCACACTGTCTCGCTACCGACTGCCATTGGCGAGAACCCTCTATCTTTACAATGAGCCGTATCTTGAACGAGAGGGAGTAGTGCTTTGTTTGGAGGGTGACAGCGGTCACAAAGGATGGGGGGAGATCGCGCCGCTTCCCGAATTCAGCCGGGAGTCGCTCGAAGAGGCGTTTGCGCAATCAAAAGAATTGGCGACGCGACTAAAGGGTTTGTCAGTACGCACAAGTCTCAGCGCCGTCGAAGAACTCGTAAACTCACTCGATCTCGAATTGCTCCCTTCAGTCAGGTGCGGTCTCGAGTCGGCAATGTTGCACTTGACGGCAGAGATGGAGCAACGCGCTATTTCTTTCATCGGAAAAGCTTCCTTTAGCGAGGCGGTTCCTTTAAACGGACTGCTCACGGGGCGCGAAGACGACATCCTGCGACAGTCGACTCATCTCGTGAACCAAGGATACCGGGCGGTCAAATTGAAAGTTGGAAGGCAGGCACTCGAACAAGATGTTGCGTTGGTCTATCGAGTTCATGCGAGGTTAGGGGGCAGGGCGACCCTTCGACTGGATGCCAACCGCGCCTGGACGATGGAGCAGGCATTGACTTTCGGCAAAGCAACAGAGGTACTTGAGATCGAGTATGTCGAGGAGCCGCTAAAGAACAGTGACGAACTGCCCGAACTCGGAAAGCATTGGCGGCATCCAGTCGCGCTTGATGAATCACTGGTCGATCTGAATCCTGAGAAGTTTGGAAGATTCGACGGACTCAAAGCGCTGATTCTCAAACCGATGTTGCTTGGCGGGTTCGCCAAAGCGCTGGCATGGGCCAAGTGCGCAGAAGCCAATAGTATTATGCCGGTGGTCAGCTCATCTTTTGAGTCGGACCTTGGGTTGACAATGCTCGGGCACTTTGCGGCCCAGATCGCCCCATATATCCCCTGCGGCCTGGAAACTTCGGATTGGTTCAAAGAGAATCTTCTTCAGCGACCTCTTCCAATATCTCATGGCTGCCTAAACCTCGATAACGAACACACTCTTCCGCTGAATATTCGTACAGACCGGCTGGATGAGGTATTCCATGCATGACCTCGCGTGTGGCCTGATTGTTGCCAATCGCCAGATATCGCGCATCGATGTTGCCGCTATGGTTGATACAGTGGCTGCTAATTTGTGCAAGCGTGGATTCATGTCGGGCAGCCGCATTGCGATAGAGGCTCCGATTTCTCTCCCGACTGTAGTTGCGATTCTGGGGACCATTCGGGCTGGCATGATTGCCGTACCTGTCAATCCCAAGTTACCCGATCTCGTACAGCGCGATCTGCTAAAGAGATTCGGCTGCCGCGCAATTATCCGCGAGCGAGGCGCGATATCAGATTCGACAGACATGTCGTCTATGACATTTGAGGCATTGCTGAATCTCTCCGACACGAGTGCGTGTGCATCAGGTCAGTCTGAGGATCGTCCCGCGGTCATTGTCACGACCTCGGGCTCTACCGGCCTGAACAAAGGAGTGTTGTTAAGTTACGCAAATCTCTGGTACAGCGCGGTCGGCTCGAATCAGAACATACCGTTCGGCGAAGGTGACCGCTGGCTCCTCTCATTGCCACTTTATCATGTCGGCGGGTTGGGGATTCTCTTTCGCGCAATAGCGGGGAAAGGAGAGGTGGTAATCCCAGACCAGCAAGAACCCCTCGCGGATTCTGTTGTGAAGTACGGTATAACACACGTTTCGCTGGTCTCGACACAGTTGGCTCGACTCCTTGAGCAGATAGAAAAGGACAGACTTCACGTGCCGCGGCTTAAGGCAATCCTGCTCGGAGGAAGCGCCATAGAGGAGAATCTGATATACCGCGGTCTAGAGCACGGCCTCCCGATCCACACGAGTTACGGACTCACGGAAATGGGGTCACAGGTGACGACCACGGCACCAACAGAATCCGCCGAGAAGCTGCGGACCTCCGGGCGAGTCCTGCCGTATCGCGAATTGATGGTCGACTCGACCGGCGAGATCTGTGTGCGAGGAAAAACGCTCTTCGCGGGCTATGTGACAGAATCGGGAATTGAGACTCCCACCGACAGACAGGGCTGGTTCCATACTGGCGATATTGGCCGCATTGATTCTTCCGGTTACCTGACAGTGACCGGACGCAAAGACAACATGTTCATCTCAGGGGGAGAGAACATTCATCCCGAGGAAATTGAGGCGATAATCCGAAATTGTCCGGGGGTCGAGGATGTTCTGGTCGTCCCCGTTCAGTCCGCTCAGTGGGGAGACCGACCGGCGGCCTTTATTCGCACGGTCAATAACGCTCCGATAGACCTGTCTTCGCTCAAGGATGTCATGTCTGACCGTTTGCCCAAGTATAAGTTCCCTGAGTACTTTTTTGAGTGGCCGGGCGGGGAGGATGCCGGGCTCAAGCCAAGTCGCCCTTATTTTGCGGCGTTGGCGCGGGAACTGGTCAGGAAGCTGAGATAGTCGCCAGCTTGGTGCGAAGATCCGGCAGCAACGTGAGTGTTTGCCCGGTTCGCTTGTCTATCAGTACATGGACAGTCTTCACCGAACCGACTGGCTCGGATCCATTCCGCAACAACGTATACCCTAGCGTAAATGATGTATCGCCGATACGCTCCGCCGTCACCTGAATCGCGATCTTATCGCCTGTATTCAAGGCGGCGCCAAAATCCGCTTCCGCGTGCACGATCGGAAGAAGATACTGCGATGTTCTCAATAGCGGAGCAAACGGATACCCTATTGATTCCATGAAACTCTCGTACGCATCATGAGCCAAGTTGAACTGCTCGGCGAAAAACAACAACCCGGCGGCATCGGTATGGTGAAGGCGAATGGTGGTCTGGTGAGTGAACATAACTTCTCCGTCGAATTTCGTTCCACAAATTGGTCGGCATTTCGTATATTAGCCAACCAAACAAAGAGAATGACCCTCGGTCGATACGCGCCAATATAGGAGAACGTATGCATCCAACGCAACCATCAAGGGGCTTGAAGCTGGCCATTCTGGTCGCGGCCGCCCTGCTCTGCTTTGGCCTGCTGGCGCAGGCACAAACCGGACAACTGAAACCACGCTCCGAGATCGATCCACAATATAAGTGGAAGCTCGAGGATATGTACCCCACGATCGACGCCTGGGAGAAGGACTTTGAATTTCTCAAGGCCAACTACTCCCGGCTCGACCAGTTCCGCGGACAGTTGACCTCATCGCCGGAAAATCTTGTCGCGGCGTTCAAACTTCGCGATAGTCTGGGTCTGATCTCGGACAACCTCTACGTCTACGCCAACCTGAAATTGGATGAGGATAACCGTATCAGCGAGAACCAGGAGCGCGCCGATCGAATCTCGAGCCTAAACGCGCAACTGGTGGAGGCCTCCTCCTACTTTGAGCCGGAGATCCTGGCTATGGATGATGCTGCGCTTTCCGGTATGGTAGCGGCGCCAGCGGTCGCTGATTATGCGTTCTATCTGAAGACTCTGATCCGGAGCAAAGAGCATATTCTTTCGGATAAGGAAGAGGCGTTGCTGGCCTCAGCGGCCCCGGTCAGCGGGTCCTTCAGCCGCATTTTCAACATGATCAACGACGCGGACATAAGCTACGGCACGATCATAGATGAAAACGGAAACGAGGTTGAGCTGACCAAGGGTCGCTACTCGAATATGCTGGAATCCAAGGATCGCCGGGTCCGCCGAGATGCCAACCAGGCGTACAACAAGGCATACCTCAAGTATGTGAATACACTTGGCGCGACATTGGCGTCTTCGGTCAAAAAGGACCATTGGCTGGCCAAAGCCCGCAAATATCCGACCTGCCTCGATATGTCGCTTGACCCCAACGCCATTCCCACCTCGGTCTATCACAAATTGATCGAGGCCGTAAACGCGAATCTTGCGCCGCTCCACAAATGGGCTTCGTTGAGAAAGCAGATGATGGGAATAGACACGCTCTATCCGTATGACCTCTGGGTGCCGCTCGTCGAGGCGGGACACAAAAAATACGAGTATGCCGAAGCGGTCGACCTCATCACCAAAGGGCTCCAGCCGATGGGGAAGACCTACTTGGCGGACTTCACGAAGGGGCTGTCATCGGGCTGGGTTGATGTGTACGAGAATCCCGGCAAAGGCTCCGGCGCCTACCAGTGGGGAACCTACGACTCGCACCCGTATCTCTTGATGAATTACTCCGGTTCGATGGAAGATGTCTTCACGCTGGCACACGAAATGGGCCACGCCATGCATTCGTTCTATACCAACCAGCATGAGCCCTATCAGTACAGTAATCATTATCTTTTTACTGCGGAAGTAGCCTCCACCTGCAATGAAGCAGTTCTGATCAAATACATGCTTGAGAAGACCAAGGATAAGCAGGAGAAGATCGCGTTGCTCAATTACTACATTACCCAGATCATCGGGACCTTCTACACTCAGGTCTGGTTCTCTGAGTTTGAGCTGGCGATTCACCAGCGCGTGGAAGAAGGTGGCGCGCTGTCGGCCGATTTCTTCCGGCAGACTTACCGCGACATTTATCAGAAGTATTGGGGGCCGGAACTGGTGATCGACTCAGTGAACGATGTCGGCGGGCTGCGTATCAGCCATTTCTATCGCCAGTACTATGTGTACCAGTACGCGACGTGCTACGCGGCCGCGCAGATGATCTCCCAGCGCATTCTGGAGAAACAGAAAGGAGCGTTGGAACAATACCAGCAGTTCCTTAATACCGGTAGCTCCAAATACCCGGTTGATGTGCTCAAGGATGCCGGAGTGGACATGACGACGTCCGAGCCGGTGGACCGGACGATCAAGCTGTTCGGTTCGCTGGTTGACCAGCTTGAGAAACTGCTGAAAGAGGATAAGGCTCCGGCCAAGGGCGGTAAGAGCTAGACTTCTCAGTCAGTTCGAGTTGTATACTCATGGGGCCGGCTTTGCCGGCCCTTTTCTATTGTCAGGCCGGGTCCAGAATCCGCTTGACATCGTGGGCTAATTTAGTATATATTCAAACTGTCTACCGCGGCCTCACCCGAGGGTACTGCCTGGGGGCGTATCTCCAGCGCATCGAAACACCGAAATCGATATCAGTGCTAAACATATCAAAGGACTGTGAGGTCTTATGTGTCGGTTGTTCCATATCTGCTGTGCGGCATTGCTCCTGAGCATGCTGCTGATCCCTTCCGGGGCGAATGCCGTCATTCATAACGTGAATATGAGCGGCTTCTCCTTCACCCCATCGACTGTCAATGTCAACTACGGCGATACGGTACGCTGGACATTGGTCAGCGGTATTCACAATTCCGCCTCGGTGCCGCCATCAGCCAAGACCTGGCATTCGGGGACTATGTCTACACCCGGTCAAACCTTTCAAATCACTATAGTTCCCGGCGACGGCCCCGGACCTTTTCCCTATGTCTGCGAATTCCATGAAGCACTGGGCATGACCGGTGTCATCAATGTCATTATCACCGATGGTGATGGTGATGGAGTGGCGGATCAACTGGACAACTGTCCGAGTGTCGCCAACCCGTTTCAGGAAGATAATGACGCGGACGGCAAAGGGAACGTCTGTGACAATTGTGTCAACCAGGTTAATCCCGGACAGGAAGATGCCGACAACGACGGCATTGGCGACGTCTGCGATGTTGACGACGACAATGATGGCGTGTTGGACGGTAATGACAATTGTCCGTTCCTCAGCAATCCGGGTCAGGAAGATACGGATCTGGATTCACAGGGGGACGCATGTGACGCGGATGATGATAACGACGGTGTGCTGGACGTCAGCGACAACTGCCCACTCACGTCAAACGCTAATCAGATCAACACCGATGGGGACGCGCTGGGCGACGCGTGTGACCCGGATGACGACAATGACGGGGTACTCGACGGGAACGACAATTGCCCGCTGATGTCCAATCTCAATCAGCAGGATGACGACGGAGATCTGGTCGGCAATCCATGCGACAATTGCCCGATCAATTCCAACCCGCTGCAAGAAGATGCTGATCAGGACGGTATCGGCGACGCGTGTGACTTCGGCTGTTGTATCGGCACCACCGGCAATGTGAACAAATCGGTGGCGGAGACACCCGATCTCTCGGACCTTTCACTGCTGATTTCGTATCTGACAGTCACGCCGCGCCCAACACTGCCCTGCAATGAGGAAGCGAACGTAAACAACTCTACTGGCGGCGCGCCGCCGCACGTCGATCTGTCCGATCTGTCGCTGTTGATCTCTTATCTGACGATCACTCCGCGACCGACATTGCCGAATTGCCCGTAAGCTCAAGAGAGTATCAGATTCCATGAACGGCCGCCTGATGTCAGGCGGCCGTTTCTGCGTGAGGGATGCCAGTTAAGATGTTACGCGCCAATAGGTT
The DNA here is from genome assembly GCA_964397415.1 of uncultured Ignavibacteriales bacterium. GTDB lineage: Bacteria > Zixibacteria > MSB-5A5 > GN15 > FEB-12 > FEB-12. The sequence continues at coordinate 103,375 of CAYNIJ010000002.1, forward strand.
ACTCCTCTCGCGGCGATCTTTTTGGAGGCCAGGTTGTTGTGTCTTATCTGATCAGAAGATCGGGATGTCGAATCAATATTGACAAATCTATCGATGTTGAGTATTATTACAGCGCTCGCAGTTCTCTATCAGGGCTATCCATCACAGACAAGTTATCGTTCTATCCGGTCACGCCTGGTCATATCCCTTCGCAACTGCTTCTATCGCCGAAAGAGGAATCTCTGTTTCTACGGCGTGTTTCGGCAGGTCGGTGACTGAACAGATATCATCACCATCGGAGGAACGTATGAAACACCTACTGCTCGCCATCGGGCTGGTCGCAGGGTGTGCCTTGTTGCAGCCGTTGCTCGCCGACACGGCATCGCACCCGGACCTTGACCGGACACTCAGCCAAATGCCCCTAGCCTTCACCGTGAACGCCGGACAATGGGACGACAGCGTACTCTTTCGCTCCCAGTCCGGAGGCGCCACCATGTGGTTCACGGCCACCGGAGCGTACTACCAATTCACCCGCCGCACGGGACCAACCGGATTCATCGGTGGCATCGCCGAAGATGCGGAGATGACGGGGACGACCGACAAACGTGAGACCATGCTGATCAGGGCAAGCTTTGTCGGCGCGGATCCTGTCCCGCTGGTGACCGGTGATCGGATGCTGACATACCGGTGCAATTACTTCCTGGGGAATGATCAGTCAAGGTGGCAGGCAAATGTCCCCAACTTCGAAGCCGTGGTCTATGAGGGGATCTACCCCGGCATAGACCTCAAGTATTACGGGAATGGACATGAGATGGAATACGACTTCCTGGTCTCTCCCGGAGCGGATTACCGCAGGATCCAGATAGAGTATCAGGGTGCCAGGGGGATGTCGGTGAATGGCGCCGGGGAACTGGTCATCGAGACCGACTTCGGTTCGATCACGGAGCGCAGACCGGTGGTATACCAGACGGTCGGTGGGGGCAAGCGTGAGTTGACCGGCAGGTACGTTCTGCAGGGCGGGAATCGCTTCACCTTTGCGCTGGATGAACAGTACGATCCGAGCCTTCCTCTGGTCATCGACCCGGTGCTGGTGTACAGCACTTATCTGGGCGGGAGTTCAGGTGGGGCGGGCGGTTTCGATGATGAGCACGCATTTGGAATCGCCGTGGATCCATCAGGCAGTGCGTATGTCGCAGGTCGAACCCCCTCCGCGGATTTTCCGACGTTTAATGCCCTGGACGGAACGGCGGGTGGCGGCTATGACGGCTTTGTCACCAAGCTTTCGCCGGACGGTGGTTCTCTTGAGTATAGTACTTATTTGGGCGGGAGCGGAGATGACTTATGTCTGGGAATAACGGTTAACTCACAGGGGGAGGCATATATTCATGGCGCCACCAGTTCCACAGACTTCCCAACCCAGAACGCTTACGATAATTCATACAATGGTGGTGGGAATGACGCTTTTGTCGTCAAGCTGGCACCTGAAGGAAACAGCTTCGTTTACAGCACCTATCTGGGAGGAAGCGCATTCGATTATGACGTGCTGTACGGCGCCGATGAATGTGGAGGGATCGCCATTGACCAAACCGGTAACGCTTATGTCACTGGTGTGACGACGTCGAATGACTTTCCAATGGTCAATGCCTATGATTTCACGTACAGTGGCCTATATGACGTCTTCGTTACCAAACTCTCCGCCGACGGCGGCTCGCTGGTCTACAGCACTTATCTGGGAGGTAGTACAGACGACATTTCACAAGGCATTGCGGTCGATTTAGCGGGAAATGCCTTTATAAGCGGAAGCACTCTGTCTAGCAATTTTCCGCGAATAAACGCCTTTCAGATAGCCCGTCTTGGATACTCCGATGCCTTTGTGAGCAAGTTGGCTCCCTTGGGGAACTCCCTCATCTATAGCACCTTGTTGGGCGGGAGTGGCGCGGACTGGGGGATGAAAGTGGCTATTGATGCAGCTGGAAGTGCATATATCACTGGCCAGACCTACTCCGGGGACTTTCCGTTGCAGAATCAATTTCAAAACTACTCTGACCGCTCAGATGCATTTGTAACCAAGCTGAGTCCCAGCGGAGAGACTCTCATCTACAGTACCTATTTGGGCGGAAGCGATCAAGATTGGAGCTTTGGAATCGCGGTCAATTCTGCTGGCAATGCTTTCCTGGCAGCAGGTGCATTAACCGGTTTTCCCACGGCACATGCTCAAGATCCAACATCTAATGGTGGCTACGATGTTGTCGTCGTGGAAATGGGTGTGGCGGGGAACACACTCCTTTACAGCACCTACCTTGGAGGAACCGCACTCGACTTTGCTCCCTGCATAGCTATAGATGGTGCGGACAATGCGTATGTGGCGGGGACAACATTCTCCTCCGATCTCCCCACACTCAACGCGTACGACAATACGCTTGACGGTGGATGCGACGCGTTTGTGACGAAGATTTCGTCCTGCGGAGGGGACGCGGACGGCGACGGAATCGGTGACGATTGCGACGACTGTACCGACACGGATGGCGACGGTCTTGGAAACGCAGGGTACACGGCCAATACATGCGCTGTCGACAACTGTCCCTTCGTGCCCAATGCCGGCCAGGAAGATTCTGACAACGACGGGATTGGCGATGCCTGTTGCTGTACCGCCACCACCGGAAACGTCAATGCCTCCGCGGTAGAAACGCCGGACCTCTCCGACCTGTCGATGCTGATCGCGTACCTGACAGTTACTCCTCGTCCGACATTGCCATGTCCGAACGAAGCGAATGTCAATTCGTCAGTAGCACCGACCCCAGATCTGTCTGACCTGTCGCTACTAATATCCTATCTCACCGTGACCCCTCGGCCGACACTGCCGAATTGCCCGTAAGTTCAATACAATCTCCAATTTGAGAAGTGGCCGCCCAATGTCGGGCGGCCATACTCATATGAAGTTATTACAAGCTTGATACTGCTCTCGCATTTCGTACTTGACAACATGGGTGTAATTTGTATATAATTATCCATCACTCGGCACCCCAGCCTCACGGGGCCCTGCCGTACTCGATCACATAGTCAGCAACAGCTCACACGAGCATCAAAGAGATACGAACCTGCAAAAGCGCTGTCGGCGCGTCCGTTGCGTGATGATGTTGGGGTCATCGGCAACGAACCTCTGGAGGTAGGCATGGATTCCATTTCGCGCCTCTTGCGATCGTTGACTGCTTTCTGCCTTACGCTAGTCATGTGCTGGAGTGCAACAGCTCTTCCTGTTCACGCGCTCCCCAATTTCCCGGTCAATGTCGCCAGTCCGCCGGCGACCGAACAGCATAACAGCTCAGTCGCCTGGAGTGAGATCGTCGTTGGAGATGTGTACGGTGTTTGGACCGAGTTTGGGGCAGGGGGATTCGGTGCGTCGGCGATCAGTTACGGATTTTCCCCCGCGGGTGGAGCGGCGTTCGTTCAGGGAATAATTCCGCCGTTACCGGCACCGTTCGTTAATGCCTGGAACCCGACTATTTCGGCGCATCCCGCGGGTGGATTCTATACCGCGTACACTGCCTATGGTCCCGGTCTTCCCTGGGTCGGTGCGGGAGCGATCGTCACGCAATTCTCTCCCGGCGGCGGAGCGGGCTTCGGCGTGCCGGCAATCCCGTCAGGCCCCGTGCCACCGGGGATGTGGTACGATTATCCATATGTCAAAGTGGATGACATCCCCGGAAATCCCGCCATTGCATTCGGTACGGTTCACGTAGCGTATGCTCAGTATATGGATGGTGCTCCCGGAGACGCGGACGGGAATGGACTTCCCTTCGATGACCTGGGGGATGGCTTCGGCATAGTCTACCAATACTCGCGCACAACACCCGGCCCCGCGCCGATCTATCCCGCTTTCTCACCCGCGGTAGTACTCGCTGTCGGACCCGGTTTCCCGAACGCGATGGCAACACACCGTCCGAGCGTGGCGATCATGGGGCCGCCCGGAAATCTCGCGATTCCCGCTGGTGGCGTATATGTAGGCTGGTCTGACGGATTCACCGCGTTCATTTCCGGGAGTCCCGGATTTGGAGCGCCATTCTTCGCGCCAGTTGCAATTGCGCCGATTGGTCCAGTTCCACCGGTGATTGCCGGAGGCATCAAGTGCGCTACAAATGTCACGATTGCCACAGGAACAGGGCCCTGCGCCGGGATGGTCTTCGCGGCCTGGACAACATTAGTCGCGGGTGATCTGGATATCTTCTTTTCTTCCAGCCCGACCGGTTTGGCCGGTACCTGGACACCTCCAGTGCGAGTAAATCAAGACCCGTTCGCGAACGGGCTCGATCAATGGGCGCCGCACATGGCGGTCGATCCGGTTACGGGAGCTATTCAGATCACCTACTATGATCGACGAATGGACCCGGCAAATATCATGCATCAAACTTGGGTCTCAACTTCGCCAGACTGCGGCCTGACATGGACAGACTGTCCCGCGTCATCTATCGCGCCGGTTGCACCAGTCTCCACTATTCCAATGCCGCCAGCTCCAATTTATCAGGGTGATTATCTCGGCTCTGACTGGAGCGCCATCAGTGGTCCCGGTTACATTTGGAATGATGGTAGGGTGCCCGGAGCCACGCAGAACATCTTCTTCGAGACGGTCCTCTCCTGCGGAGTGATCGATTCCGATGGTGATGGTATTCCGGACGCAATTGACAATTGCCCTACTGTTCCAAACCCCGGACAGACTGATTCGGACGGCGACGGTGTCGGCGATGCCTGTGACAACTGCCCATTCGTCGCGAATCCGTCTCAAACAGATACTGATGGCGATGGAGTCGGGGATGACTGCGACAATTGTATTACCATTGCGAACCCGGGGCAAGAAAACCCCGACGGAGACCTTTTCGGTTCGGCCTGCGACAACTGTCCACTGGTCTCCAACGATTCACAATTGGACGGTGACGGTGATGGCGTCGGCGATGTTTGCGACAATTGCCCGGTGGACCCCAATCCTTTGCAGGAAGATGCGAATGGAAATGGCATAGGTGACGCCTGCGAGCCAAGTTGCTGTATTGGAGAGACTGGGAATGTTAACAAGTCCATCAGCGAGACGCCGGATCTTTCAGATCTCTCGCTTCTGATATCGTACTTGACCGTGATCCCGCGTCCGCCGCTTCCGTGTCTCGAGGAAGCGAATGTCAACGCCGCGGGAGCGATCGATCTTTCGGATCTATCCCTGTTGATCTCGTACCTGACGGTAACACCGCGACCGCCGTTGCCGCTCTGTCCGTAGGAGTCACGACAATTGCGATTAATCGAGAACGGCCGCCCGAAAAGGCGGCCGCTCTCTTTTTGTACTGATATGGTGATGGCTAACTAACGCTTGGCTTTCAACACGAAGTTGATATTCTCGACTGATGAGCCCGATTCTGACGGGTGGACATCAAACTCCATCGATGGCGGATCCGCGATATACCCAAACTTGTCGAGCTGTTCCGGGTCGAGGTAGGCACAATAGTGGCCCGGGATGAGTCCCAGATAGTAGTATTGGCCACTGCTGAAGGAGACGATGTCTATCGCGACATCCTTGTCGACATTGAGCAACTTGATCCGTATCCCACCGACACCCACATTTCCGCCCGACGTTTCGCGCTCGATCACTCCGCTGATATCCGCGGCCATAACAACCGGGACATCAACCGAAGTAACCACATTGGGATTTACAGACACTTTGTAATTCTCAAAGGCCGGCTTGAGCATTGGATTATCCAGGCTGGTCGGGTCTATGGAAATCGTATACGAATCGTACGGTCGCAGGTTCTCATAATAGTAGAGCTTACCACGCGGAACGGGACGTCCGCCAACCCCCACCAGCTTGGCTTTGAGGCCGGGAAGGAACTCTTCACCTTCATTCGGGATACCGTCGTTGTTGAGATCGAGGAAGGGGCGCACGACCGCCGATCCGTAGCCGATCCCATTACGTCGGTCGAATCGAATCTTGCCGGCGGCGCGATCCCAGCGGATTGATCCGCGCTGCATTTGATTCATCGAGTAGTCTTTATTCGAATATGCCGCGCGCGTGGAGAATGCCGCCACTGAATTGAAGAAATTCAAATTCAGCATCACCGTATTGGTCTTGTAGAGCGGAGAATGTTCATACGATAGACTGACCTGGCCGGTCTTGAAAACGCGACGGGTCAGATAAATACCAAAACGCGAGAAATCATTGACATCGTGATCGTAGTCTATTCGAAACTGTGGGCGAAGCCAGTTCAGCAGGTCGGTTGACAGCAACATCTGACTGACCATCGAAGTTGCTGCGCGGTTCGGGTAGATCGTCCGCTTGTAGCGGCCTATATAATTGGCGTACATGCGCAGAAATGAAGCAGTGGCGCCGTAATTCATCGATAGGGACGAAAAGTCCGAGTATGTATCATATGACGCGTTGTATCGGACTCCGAGGTAGCGTTGACCGATCCGGATCGGAAGCGACATTGAGCCGGAGATACTTTGCTCCTGCTTCCCGGGATTGCGAAACGGATTCTCTTCGTACCTGGTGTAGGCAAGATTGGTATTCAGGAAATTCGGCATCGCGTAGTTCGCGCCGACCTGCATCTGGTATCCTGGCGAGAAGGAGGCGTTGGCGATCACACTCCCAGCGACCTGGAGAGTCGCTTCGGTGGAAAGAAGTGGTTCTTCTCCTATGTCGGAATTGACGGGAATATCTGCTCCCACACCGATAGTCAGCGAATTGAGTAATCCGTAATATGCGGTTGGCTGGGAATACAGCCTGGTCGTGTCGGCGGTGGCATCCTTACCCATCGCCACAGAATACTCAAGCTTGTTTTTGGGGATCAAATTGTAGGGGACACGCAGGTGGCGCTCCTCCGTCCGGATCTCGCCACTGGGACCGTACATTTTCAGCGTTATATCGCTCGAACCATAGACAACATCGACATCAAACTGGTACCTGCCGGTAGCGTCGGCCTCGGCAAAGTCCAGTAGCCGACCATCTACATACAGCTCAACCTCCCAGCCTTCCTCGAGTTGCCCGTCGAGTACGATAGTCTGGAAGTACTGTCTTTGCACCTGTGGCGTGTTGGTGATCATGGCCCCATCCAGAGATCGCGAAAGAAGACCGGCGGGATTGACGGTCCCGACCTCTGCCTGGGTAAGCCAGGGATTTTCACCGAACGAATAGTGCCAGCGGTAATTGAGTTGATCCGATTCAAAGCCGCGCGAGGTACTTCCCGAGCCTGACACCATCAGGTCTCCGCCGAGAACCATCGAGCCAAAGGCTAGATCCAGATAATGCCCGCCGCCACCGATCGGGTTGGATGACAACGTCCAATCTGCGACACCACCCGAAAGAAGCTCGTGTCGACGCTCTACTGATTTGACATCTTTAAGCGACGCGACTTGCTTTTTAAGCTTTTCGCGTGCCTGCTTGCGTTTCAATTTCTGCCAGGCAGGAAAACTCTCGTTAAGGGGGAGAAGGATCCGAAGCATCGAAAAGTCGAACGACATGTCGAGTCCAAATATGCGGCCAAACTGGTCTAGTCGAAGATAGAGCTGGCCATTGTCATACATGAATTCCGTACGGTCGAGCGGGAAATCCTTCTTATTGACGATCGCTCTGCTTTCCGCAGGACGAAGTTCGAACTTATCATTGCGATTGAACAGAAATCCCTGAAGCTTGGTGCGGTCGGCATCGGGGCCAATATTGATGTCAAGATGACTGAAGACCTCGACTACCGGTACGTATAGCGTCTTTCCATCATATCGAACGAAAAGATCTCTGGAGAGAAGGCGAGGGACCTCAAAACTGACCGTGATCTCTTCGTACGATGTCTGGCTTGACGCCGACAACGGCAGAAACGCGGTTGCGATGGCGAGCGCCATCGCGATGTAACTTTGCATCTTTGTACGCATGGGCATCCTGCCCTGGAGCTTTCGCTCCTCATCCTATCACGGGCCGGATCACTCCGGCCGCTATCTACTCCTTACTTACTGAACCTCGACAACCGAATAAACTTTGTTCCCTGGGATCATATCTTCCGGGGCGATATCCGTTCGACCCTCGGTGGTGATCCCCAGTTCGATCCGATACTTGCCGGGAGTCGCAACCGGGAATTCGATCTTCCGCTTCAACTCGCGGTAAACAGCGATATCAGTCTGGGTCCTGGCAACTTCCTTCTGGTTCGCATCGAGCAACCGAGCGGTCAGGACGCCAACATATGATGCATTACCCTTGTTGGAGAGATCAACCATCACGTAGACAGAACTGTCGGTCTGCGTCGCCTGAGTATTCGTCAGTGCAACTTCGGTCCCGACATCACCCGTCCGATACTTCAGCATGATCGCGGTCTGCATAATCATGTTGAGCTTGGTGGTGATGGCATCGGCTTCGGTTGGGGTCGGTATCTTGGTCTCTCCGTCCTTGGAGCGCACGACGATACGTGCCCAATATTCGCCGGCAGGGAGATCCTTGGGCGGATTCGCCACGAAGCGGACCACCTGCGTACCATTCGGCGGGATGACTATCTGACGCGGGAAAGCTTTTACCCATTCAACCGCCGAACGCGGGTCGGTGATATTCGAATCCTGTAAGATCACCGAGACATTCCCCACACTGTCGGAAACTGGCAGACCATAGGCGAAGCTGATGGTGACTTCCTGGGGCGTGGTTCCGGTGTTGTTTATATCCAGGCGCGCGGTCTTGTTCTTGTCATTGACAAAGACGACCGTTGGAGCGACCAGGACACCGGCCACTATATTGGAGGAAAAGACGAGGAAGAAGATCAGGACCCAAAGCAAACCCCATCCCGAACGCGAGTCGGACGATGGGGTTGAATCTGTCTTAGCCATTGTAACCATCCTATGTAATCAAGTCTCTGTTCACACACGCTTCGGCCATCCATGCCGAGTGCGTACTTTGGCGTCGGCTCAGCTACCGGTGTAGGAAACCGTCAGCACGATATCGGCTGAATAAGCGCCGGCTGTCTGGTTGACAGTCGGGAGCACTTCGCCACCGAGGAAGATCTGGGCAGCGCCACCCGCGCCGATGGCTGTACCGGTCAGGTTGCGCGGGCTGGTGTTTAGCGTCGCGCCGGCGCCGGGAGCCGACGGTGTGGAGGGAGCAGCAGCCGCGAGCACCGAAAAGGTAGCGTCGGTCGTGCTAAAGGTGATCGGCATACGGTCGGAACCGTCGGCCAGAGCTACGTAGTCCGGGAGCTGGAAGTAGCAGGCGATGTTCGCGCTCGGAGCGCCGGAGATCGAGAAGATCCCGGAGAGAGCGTCGGACGTTTCGTCCTGTACTTTCGGCACACCCTGGTAGACGTTGCCAAAGTCCAAGGCCTGCACTGCAGCGACCTGCAGAATCGCGAGGACCTGAGCCGTGGCTTGACCAGTAGAGACATCCTGCGCACTCACTAATGATGGAGCGCCGACTGTCGCTACGAGCGCGACTACTACCAAGCACCGGACAAGGTGTGTTAGGTACCTGTTCATGTCATCTCCTTGCAATCGGGAATACCCCTTTTATAGAATTCCAAGTTTCTGTTTAAATTCTTCTTTAGGCGACCATTCGGATCAGGAACCGGTATAGGCTACTGTCAGCACGATATCGGCCGAGTAGCTCCCCGCGGTCTGATTAATGGTCGGGATCACTTTACCACCTAGAAAGATCTTCGATGTACCTGCCGCGCCGATAGCTGTGCCGGTCAGGTTTCGCGGATTGGTGTTCGCTGTGGCACCGGCACCTGGAGCACTCGGCGTTCCCGCGACCTGGACACTGAATGCCGCATCGGTCGTACTGAACGTGATGGGCATCCGGTCTGATCCGTTGGCCAAAGCGACGTAGTCCGGAAGCTGGAGATAGCAGGCAACCGCGGCGCTCGCTTGACCGGTGATCGTGAAAATACCGGAACTGGCGTCAGAGGTCTCATCCTGCACCTTCGCGACGCCCTGATAGACGTTACCAAAATCCAGGGCCTGCGTAGCGGTTACCGACAGCACCGCCAAAACGGTGGCGGTTGCCTGTCCAACTGCAACATCCTGTGACATGGCCGGCGTGGTGCCGAGGAGGACCAACAGCATCAATGCTGCCGCGACCGCGGTCATCCGTTTCAGCCAGTTGGGCATGCTCTTCATACGATACTCACTTCCCTGTTCATCAAGTGTGCATAGGTCTGTTCGTTCGTCGAACTCCTATGGCTGTTAAATCGTCAGGCAGTTCAGAAACTTAACAGCCTTGAGACAGATTTTTTGCAGGTTGCAATGGATCAGCCAGGCAATCCATGAATAGGGTATTGGGGAGCGACCAGACGAAAACTACCGAAGACTTGCAAAACGCGAAGGGTGTGCCAGTATTAACCGGTTGGAATGTAATATTTTAGAAAAGAAAACGAGGGCAGAAAAAGCCCTCGTTCGATCTCAAAATCTGTTGTGAGAGAATCAAGTACCGGTATAGGCCACCGTGCAGATAATATCTCCGGCATAAGCGCCCGCGGTCTGGTTGACCGATGGAATTACCCGGCCACCCAGGAAGATCTGGGCAAAGCCGCCCGCTCCAACCGAAGTCCCCGCCAGCGTGCGCGGATTCTGGTCGAGCAATGCTCCGGCGCCCGGCGCTGAAGGTGTCGATGGCGCCGCGGCATCGAGGAACGAGTACGTAGCGTCAGTGGTACTGAACGCGATTGACATCCGGTCTGACCCATCTGCCAATGCAAGATACTCCGGCAACTGCAGGTAGACCGAAATATTGGCGCTAGCCGAGCCGTTGATGGTGAAAATTCCTGAATTGAGGTCTGAGGTTTCGTCCTGAGATTTGGCGACTCCCTGGAAAACGTTGCCGAAATCGAGAGGTTGTGTTGCAACGATGGAAAGCGATGCAAGCACGTTGGCGATCGCCAATCCGTTAGCTACTTCCTGCCCCTGGACCGGTGTCGCGATCATCCCGAACAGCAGCAGGCCGCTGAGCACCCATAGTGCACGGGTCGGTCTGGTTCGCATGTTCAACTCCCTGCGGGTCTCCCCGCTCTGTTTAGAATAATTGTTCCTATGACAGGGAATCGGAATCTCGGCGAAAAATGGTCAGGAAATTGAGCCACTTTCTCTATGAAAACGGCCAGAATGAAGGAGAATTGAACAGCTAGTTGCCGGTGTACTCGGCTCTTATCTGGATCAGCCCTGAATAACTGCCCGGTTTTTGACCAAGGCCCGGGATAACTGTGGCGCCGAGCCAAATGGTCAGGCCATTACTTCCCAGTCGGTAGGTGATCGGCTGCCAGGGATTGAGGTTATTATAGCCCGGACTGGATTGGTTGGGCGTGGCGCTTGAGTCCATGGCGCAGTCGGTTTCCGACACCACTACGTTCATGTTGAACCCACCCATGTTGATATAGGTGGGTAAGGAAAGAAAGGTGATCAGCACTTCGTCGCCGGCATTTCCGTCAACATGGAACTCCGCGGCCGCTCCGGCAGCATGCTTGGAAATGACTTTCGGCTGTCCGGGAAAGACATTCCCGAATTGCAGATTGTTGACCAGCGAGACATCGATTGCCTGCCCCTTGCTCAAGGAAGGGAGGAGCAGCAGAACCATCAGAAGCGCGCCGACCAACACGGCCTTTTTCCAGAGAGTTGCCATCGCCGAAAGTCTACCGGCTCCGTCCTCTGAAATCAAGATTGAACTGTCGGGCTATTTGTTGGAGTCGATGATCGTCAGTATTGCCGGCTTTTCGCTCGTGCGGTTGGCGAGTAGCTCCGTGATATCAAGCATCGATATCATCTGTGAGGTAGAATTATCCCCCATATCCAATGGCATGCCATCGATCAGGATGATCGGCGAACCGTGGGGAATGTAGAGAAAGGATCGGGTCCCGACCCGCGTGAGCTGTGGAGTCTCCAGAGATTCACCAGTATCACGCAACTCGAGCAGGCCTATCGGATAGACAACTGTCGCCGTCGCGGCAATTGACGCTGAACTGGAAAGATCCTTCGCCGAAAGCGAAAGAACCAGAATGATGGTGATGAGTGCACTAATCCAAACGCAAAAAGATCTCATGTCGGGTAGCAATCCACATAGGTTGGTACCCACTCAAGGTAACATGAGACCGAAATCTGTCAAGCGCCGTGAAACATTCCGGCGACCAGCAAACCACCGACTGTGCAGCGATCGAACAGATCAGCTTCCCGTATAGGCGACCGTCAGCAAGATCTCCGCGCTATAATCTCCGCCGGTTTGTGAGACGCGCGGATAGACCGTTCCACCTATCCAGACAGTCATTGTCCCTCCCGCGCCGATACGCCGGACCAGTGGTCCATTCGGATTCAGCGCACCAGTAGGTGTCGTCTGAGAGCCAGTACCATCGCTGAAGGAAGCATCGGTGGCGCTGAAGTCGATTCTCATTGCGCCGAGACTGTCATTCGTTCGGAGCGTATCCGGAAGAGTGAAGTCCATGGTCAGTTCGGCTGACGATGTCCCGGTGATCTCCCACTCGCCGGCAAAACCGATCGACGATTTGTCCACCGATCTGGTGACACCTGGAGTGACTGTCCCAAACTGCAGATTGTTGGTTCCAACAATTGACAGGCTCGAAACCACTGTGGCCAGTGCCTGGATCGAGGCACGTTCTTGCGCCATGACACTTCCGCCAATGACCATCGCAATGGCCACAGCAAGCAGTACCAGGCGATTGATGAATGAGCGCATGGCTCCTCCCAATCGTTTCATGGTTTTCCTGGAACTATGCTAATGCAAGGCCAATGCCGACCATGATAAACGTCTGTATCTTGTTATGTATCAGAGATTTGAGGGTGTTTATGTCTTTGTGTCAGAGGAATCGAAAAGTGCCTGGTATGGGGGAGTCCCAATATTCTCACTCCCCTAAAGAAACATCCCTGTCTGCCGATACCTCTTATGGAGGCTGTTCAAAGACTGAACAGCAACAAAGCTATGGAACGGCGCATTCTATTACTGGTTTTCTGTCTGATCGCTGTCACGACGACCGCAACCGCACAGTCGCTTGTCTGGTCAAAACACTATGGCGGCTATTTCAACGAAGGCGGGTACGGCTGTCAGATCACTTCGGACGGCGGATATGTCGCTATCGGTTCAACCTACTCGTTTGGTTCCGGCGACCATGATCTCTACCTCATTCGAATAGATTCGCTCGGGGATACACTCTGGGCAAAAACCGCCGGTGGGGCAGGAACCGACCACGGCCGCGACGTGCAGGTTACGTCCGATGGTGGCTTTATTTGCGTAGGCTCCACAACCTCTTTTGGCGCAGGTAACTCCGACCTGTATCTCTGCAAGTTCAACCAGTCAGGCGATCTACTCTGGAGCAAAACGATCGGCGGAACCGCCGCCGATGAAGGCTGGTCAATTCGAGAGACCTCCGATGGCAACTTCATCCTCTGCGGCACCACCTCTTCAACGGGTGCGGGATACGCGGATCTCTGGCTAGTGAAGATCGATGACTCTGGGAATCTCATTTGGAGTCGTACTTTCGGAGGAGCGGGAGGAGAGTCAGGCATGGCTGTCCGCGAAACCTGGGATGGATATGTCGCGGTTGGCTCGACCGGTTCATTTGGCGAAGGCTACAGCAGTGTATATCTGGCCAAAACAACATTTGATGGTGACTCGGTCTGGGCGGTCAGTCTGGGCGGCACTCGCGCTGACTACGGTTATTCGCTGGAGATCACGGATGAATATGGTCTGCTCATTGTTGGAGCGACCAATTCGTACGGTCTCGGATATAACGATGCTTACGTGATCAAGACGAACTCAACCGGAGTGGTGGAGTGGGAACGGACCTTCGGTGGCACACGCGACGACCGCGCTTATGCCGTGAGTCATACGGCTGATGGTAACTATGTGATCACCGGGACAACGGAATCATCCGGCGCAGGGGCATCGGACATCTATGTCGTCAAGATCACTCCACTTGGACAACAGCTTTGGTCGATCACTCAGGGCGGAGCCCAATCAGACTATTGTCGTTCGATCTGTGTCGATGCCACGGGAAACTACCTGCTCGCCGGATATAGTTATTCGTATTCGATCGGCGGTTCGGATCTTTATCTTCTCACCTTGGCCGGTGACCAACCAACTCCGGTAGAGAATGACCCAGTCACCGGGCTCCCCTCCGGCTTTGGCATCGATCAGAATTATCCCAATCCCTTCAATGCCGGTACAACTCTCGAATACGCGATCCCCCGTCGAGCCGAAATATCGTTGATCATCTACAACCTGCTGGGGCAGGTGGTAAAACGCTGGCCGTCCGAAGTTCAGGCGGCTGGGCACTACACTGTCTACTGGGATGGCCGAACCGACGATGGCCGGGATCTCGCCTCAGGCGTATATTTCTTCCGAATGGAAGCCTCGGACTTCCGGGCGGTCCGCAAGCTAGTGCTATTGAAATAAGATTTCATTTGCTCCTGATTCCGCGGGCCGCGCTACAATCCACTTGATTTTCTCTCCCAAACGGTGGTTTCTTGGAACTGTCAATTTCGACAATCCGTTAAACTGACAGTGAAACAATCGTAATAAACTGAAGGAGTTCTGACATGATGATATCCAAGAAGATGGCGGCCCGCCTTAACGAACAGGTGAACCACGAGTTCTTTAATGCCTGGACATACTTCTCCATGGCATACTGGTTTGAGAACGAGGGTCTGACCGTATTCGCGAAGTTCTTCCAGAAGCAGGCCGAAGAAGAGCAGGGACATGGCAAGAAGATCGCCAAATACCTGATCGACCAGGGCGCTCACGTTCGCCTCGCGGCGCTTCCGGCGCCGGTGGTCGACTACAAAACGGCCAAGCAGGTCGTAGAAGCGTTCGTGGAGCACGAAGTCAAGACGACCAAGATGGTTCACGAGGTCATCGACCTGGCGATCAAAGAGAACGATCATGCCACGCGAAACTTCATCGATTGGAAAGTCGACGAGCAGGTGGAAGAGGTCGCCTCGGCCAACGAACTGCTCAATATGGTCCGCCATGCGGAGACTCCCGGCCAGCTGATGATGCTCGAAGGCCGCGTCTACCACATGCTGGAGAGCTGAGCAATTTGACGCGATAGTTGGAAGCGGTCGTTCAGGAATTGAACGACCGCTTTTCATTTTCACAGGGATACCCGCACATGAGTTCTTCGGTCGCACTCGGCATCGATATCGGCGGCGGCACGATCAAAGCCGCGCTGGTCGACTGTCATTCCGGGCGACTTCAATCTGATCTCATAACTATCCCCACTCCACAATCCTCTCCTCCAGAATTCGTCGGTGCATTGCAGGCACTGATCGATACGCTTAATTGGCGTGGGAGTGTAGGTATCGGATTCCCCGGTGTTGTGAAGAAGGGAGTTGTCCGTACCGCGGTTCATCTCATCGCGCAGTGGATTGGAAGGAACATCGAACGGGATTTGTTGTCCGGCCAGGGCATTAGTGCGGCGGTGATCAACGATGCCGATGCCGCTGGTCTTGCTGAGATCAGGTTTGGAGTGGGAAATCAGAGTATTTTAGCGACTCGCGGAGTTCTGCTTCTCGTTACTCTCGGAACAGGAATCGGGTCGGCGCTATTTGTGAACGGCAACCTGATCCCAAACACAGAATTTGGTCATATCTACCTGGAAGACGGTACCGAAGCTGAGGAAGTCGCCTCAGCATCGCTCAGGACAAGATGCGATCTCACGTGGGAAGAATATGGCGAACGGGTCGACCGCTATTTGCGGTATGTCCAAAGAATCATATCTCCTGATATGATCATTGTCGGCGGCGGTGTGAGCGAGAACTGGGAACTTCTTGCGCCGTTCCTCTCAATGCGCCATTTGACGCGACCAGCCCAGCTACGCAACCATGCCGGCCTGATAGGCGCGGCGCTTCATGCCTATGTCAAGTCGGAACGCAGTTGATTGAAATCAGAAAGCCGCGACTCTCTGAGAATTGCGGCTCGTCTGACGGCATTTTCCACCTATCTGTTCAGACCAAGAATATCCAGCGCAAAAGCAACCTCAAACGCGTAATCGCGGATCCGCCCATATCGTCCGGATTCTCCAAAGTGCCCGCTCCCCATATGTGTCTGAAGCACCAGTCGGTTTGAGTCGGTTTTGGTGGCGCGAAGTTTCGCGGCGAATTTTGCCGGCTCCCAGTACATTACCCGCGGATCATTTAGTCCGCCCATGATCAGGAGGTTCGGATACTCGCGGGCGACCACGTTGTCATAGGGAGAATACGAACGCATATACTCGTAGGACACTGAGTCCTTCGGGTTCCCCCACTCCTCGAACTCCTGAACCGTCAGTGGGAGTCCTTCATCCAACATCGTATTTATCACGTCAACAAACGGCACACTGGCGATCGCGGCCTTAAACAGATCTGGACGCATGGTCACTACCGCCCCAATGAGTAATCCGCCGGCCGACCCCCCGCTGATAACCAGTCTGTCCGCCGACGTATACTTGGCGGCGATCAAATGTTCCGCGGCCGCGATGAAGTCGGTGAACGTGTTCTTTTTGTTAAGCAGTTTGCCATCGTAGTACCACTGTCTTCCCATTTCCGAGCCGCCGCGAATGTTCGCTTCAGCATAAATCATCCCACGGTCGAGAAGACTGATCTGATTGGCGGAGAAATAGGGGTCGGTGTTGAGGCCGTACGCGCCATAGCCATACAGCCAGAGTGGAGTCTTGCCGTCGCGGATCATTCCTTTCTTGTAGATCACGGTGATCGGGATCATGGCGCCATCCGATGCCCGCGCGAAGATGCGCTCCATCTGGTACTGTTTAGGGTCATATCCGCCCAAAACCTCGGTCTGCTTCTTCAGCTCTTTAGTGCGAGCGCGCATATCATAATCGTAGATGGTCTTTGGCGTCAGCATCGAAGAATACACAAAGCGGAATTTGTCGGTCGTGAAGTCATAGTTGTCGGACCCATCCAGCGCGTACGCCGGTTCGTCGAACGCCACAAAGTGTGATTCTCCGCTGGTGAGATCCCAGATGCGTATCTGCGGAAGGCCCCGAAGCCACTCAATGGCGACCAGCCAATTCTCGAACAAATCAATACCGGTAATAAAGAGAGAATCAGCGTACGGCTCGAACTCGACCCAGTTCTTCTCCGGCGGGTCGGCTACGGGAGCTGTGGCGATCCTGAAATTGAGTGCGTTGTCATTGGTCAGGATGTAGAACTTGTCCCCCCTGTGATCCACCTTGTATTCATGCCCGGCTCGTCGAGGTTCGATGACTTTGAACGTACCGGCTGGTTTGTCGGCATTAAGATACCGCACTTCCGTGGTGGTCAGGCTGGAGCTTTCCAGGAAGATGTACTGGTTGCTTCGACTGCGCTTGACCGTCAGCTCATACATGCTGTCTGTTTCGTGATAGAGTAGTACATCATCCTTTGGGTCGGAACCGACTGTATGGCGAAACAGCTTGTAAGGCCGGAATACCTCATCCTGAGTCACGTAGAAGATCGTTTTGTTGTCGTTTGCCCAGGCCAGCGAGTAGGTGGTCATGGGAATTCGATCGGGATAGATCATGCCGGTAGCCAGATCCTTCACCATCAGATCAAACTCTTCGCTCCCTGCCGTATCAACACCGAAGGCAACCAGTGAGTGATCCGGGCTGTCCTCCCAGGTCGAAAGCGCGAAATACTTGAACGGTTTAGCCAGTTCATTTTCGTCGAGGATCACTTCTTCAGGCGCGTCATCAGAACCTTTCTTGCGGCAATGAATGCCGTATGGCTTGCCTGTTTCGGTTCGCGTGTAATAGAAGTACCCATCGTGCGGCGCGGGGGCGGTCACGTCATCTTCTTTGATACGTCCAAGCATCTCGGAGTACAGTTGTTGTTGAAGCTTCTCGGTCGGCTTCATCATCAACATCGTGTAGTTGTTCTCGTCCTCGAGATACTTGATCACCTCGGGATTCTCCCTCTCCCGCAACCAATAGTAATTGTCCACGCGCACATCGCCGAACATGCTATCTACTTTGGGTGCAATTCTCGCCATTGGCGGCTTATGTTCCTGAGCGAAAGTGGTTGCGGTCAGAAGAGTGAACAGCGCCGCGGTCAGCAGCAGCCTAAGTGTACGTTTATCTCTCATATTCTCTATCCTTGCCCCGAAAGTTATTCTCCAATGATCTTGATAAGTGCCCGCTTCTTCCGGCGTCCATCGAACTCCCCATAGAATATCTGTTCCCAGGGACCGAAATCCAACTTCCCCTTGGTAATGGCGACCACCACTTCGCGCCCCATGATCTGTCGTTTCATATGAGCGTCAGCGTTGTCTTCGCCAGTATCGTTGTGGCGATAACCGCTCACCGGTTCGTGAGGGGCCAGTTTCTCCAGCCACTTGTCGTAGTCCTGGTGTAAGCCCGATTCGTCGTCGTTAATGAACACCGACGCGGTGATATGCATGGCGTTCACCAGCACGATCCCCTCGGTTACGCCGCTCTCTTTCACTGCCTCCTGCACTTCGTGAGTGATATTGATGAAGCCGCGACGTGACGGCACAGTGAACCAAAGTTCCTTACGATGACTTTTCATCACGCTTGCTCCCATTATACAGCGGATAGGTGTGCTCGATACGATAGCTTGCCCCACTTGAGGACAGGACACTCGAATAGAGATGAAACGCGTCCACCCAGAAAGGTCCTGATTGAAAGAGATTATTGGCTACAATATACTCGCCCAGTTTGTTGGGATGGGTATCGCGAAGTCGCGCAATCGCGACATGGGGGTGGAACTTCCGCTGATCTCGCGGGACACCCGAACGATTCAGTGCGGAGTCGATCTTGTGCTGAAGAAGTTCGAGTGCCTCAGAATGCTCTATCCCTACCCAAAGGGTATCCGGCCGACGACGCGGCGGGAAATGTCCGATACCGCTGAGGGTCAGCTCGAAAGGGTGCATATCGATCGAGTCAAGGGCGCCGATCACATCGTCAAAGACACCGCCGTCAACTTCGCCTATAAACCGAAGAGTCAGATGGAGTTGTTCGGGTGCAAGCCAGCGCGCACCGGGGAGACCACAGCTTATCCTGACCAGATGGTCCGCGACTTCAACCGGCAGATCGAGTCCGACAAACAGACGATACATAGCAGCTAATACGTTCTTTGCAGGCAGTAAGATACATACTTAACCGGACAAGTCAACTTATCGAACTGGCCACGGGAGAGCCGGAAAGGTTTTGTATGATTGCCGACTATCGCGTATATTATTCACAGAAACTTCCGACCTACTGAGTTGATTGCCCGGGAGGCCTTTCGTGAAATACAGTTTCATCGTAGCAGGAATGCTATCGATTCTGCTGCTAGCGGCAATTTCAACCGATGCTGCTACGCTCAGGATTCCCCAGTTCGGACTCTATATCCCGTCAACAGGTGGGCTCCTCGAAGTCCCGATTGTGGTAGACAGTTTTCCCGGTCAAATAGGAGGATTTCGCCTCTGTATAGACGAACGTGGTTACGACTTCACTGTGCTCAAGGTTGAGCCTGGCGAAATGATGATTACTTGCGGATGGGAGTATGTCACCTGGCGACGGATTCCAGATCCGCTTGAGTTGTTCACTTGGCCCTTCTCGCCTGGGGGACATCCTCCCACGTCTCTTATTGAGATTACAGGGTACGCCTCGGTTACTTCCGGCTACCAAGCGAGTTGCTTTGATTCAGGTTCAAGGATGGAGTTGGTGCGTCTGCATGTTGCCATGGCCGCACCTAGTTGGGCAGGAGGAGTCAACCGGGAGTGTTCTTTCAATTCACTGTCATTCTTCTGGCGAGATTGCTATGACAACGTTCTCTACAGCAGGAACAATGATACCATATTCTCCGCCAGCCGATCGTTCTCTCCTTTCTACGGCTACTCACCTTCGGATTCAGTGAACATCCCGTTCCCGGGGTTTGGCAGCCCAGATCAGTCCTGTTCCTCACTGACACCCGCTTTTGATGCGGTCAACGGCTCCTACGATATAATGTGTACTGATAGTGTCAATCCCTGGATCGGCGATATCAATTGTGATGGCTATGCCTATACGATCGCCGACGTGGTGGCGTATACTCGCTATTTCATTTGGGGATTAGGCACGCTGTTTTGTGGAGCGCAGTCAATTGCCGGGTCCGACATTAATCAGGATGGACTCACCTTGACTGTGTCCGATGTGGTTATGCTAATCCGTATTGCGGCCGGTGAAGGGTTCTACCTCGACCCAATTTGGGTGTCGACGGAATTCATGAAACCTGTCGCGTTCGAAAATGCTGCCGAGATCAGTGTCGCAAACCAGCTTCCTGGAAGTACATGCGCAATCAGGTCTGATGCTGACATCGCCGCCTGCTACCTGCGGTTGGTCTCCTTCGACGATCATCCGTTCAGCGTATCCTCTCTCAATGAATTGGCCCCCGAAGCAATGGTCGGTTCCATTGGCGATACCATCACTCTGCTCTGGATAAACCAGAGCGGTGAATCGGTATTTGGCCCGGGAAGCCATTCGCTTTTTGCGACCAGCGGTTCTCGCTTCCGGATCGTGCATTCAGAGATTGTCGATATGAACGCCCGTCCAATGGCGGTCACCGTATCGCAATCGCTCCCGACTGAGTTCCGCTTGGAGCAGAATGTTCCGAATCCGTTCAACCCGACGACAGTGATCGCTTATTCGCTGACGTCCGCGGCGCAAGTGACTCTGGACGTCTACAATGTCAACGGACAACGGATCATCAGGCTGGTCGACACCCATCAGGACGCTGGATACCATTCGGCTAGATGGAATGCCGTCGATCAGGCAGGCAACACAGTCGCTAGCGGACTCTACTTCTATCGCCTTGAGACGACTGGAAATGTCGCGACCAAGAAGATGCTCCTTCTCAAGTAACTCGTACATTCATACGAATTCTCACACCCGGTTTTGAACTGTTACACAGATTCAAAACCGGGTGCGTCGTTTCTGTGGACCCTCACCTCAGTACACTTCACGGCATACGAGAAGGGAGCGACGTATGTCGAAATGGGTATCGTTTCTTACGCTGTCGGCGCTGCTGGTCAGTTTAACCCTGGCAGTGGCCGATGACCTCAAAACCGGAGCTATCGCCGGACGATTAACCGACAAGGAGACCGGCCAACCGGTTGTTGGCGCCTCGGTCCTGGTGGTCGGCACCAAATTCGGGGCAATGACCGATCCAGACGGCAAGTATTTAGTGTCTCGGTTGGCGCCAGGCAAATATGTGCTGCGATTCTCTTCGGTCGATTATTCGACCGTCGATGTGTCTGCCGTCGAGGTGAAAGCCGGGTTGACCACGGAGATAAATCATCGGCTGGTGAAGAAGGTCACTGACATTGACGTCAAGATCACATGCATTGCCACACAAAACCCAAATCAGAAGTTCGAGACCTCAAATCAGGTCGCGATCACTTCACAGACTCTGCAAAAGAAACCAGTCCAGACTGTTGACTACCTCCTCCAGAACGTTCAAGGAGTGCAGACGACCGCATATGGACAAGTCTTCGTCCGCGGCGGAAGAGCCGGAGAAGTCGCATATTGCAGTCCGCCCGACGCGACCCAGGTCCCGCTCTCCCATGGCGGTACCACAACTGTTAACAATGTCTCTTATGAAGCTATGTTCTTCAAAGATTACGGCGTTAATCCATTTATCGATGTTGAGGATGACAGCTTGTCCACCTTTGCGGTCGATGTCGATGACGCGTCCTATATAATGGCACGCTCGTATCTCGATTCAAACAGTCTACCGCCCGCCGAAGCAGTCCGCGCCGAAGAGTTCGTTAACCATTTCACGTATGAGTATCCGTCTCCTCGGCGGGAGCCGTTTTCCATCGAACTTGAAGGGGCACCTTCCGAATTCGGCAACGCCAACAACTGGTTGCTGCGGGTTGGAATACAGGGGCGGTATGTCACCGCTGCCGAACGGAAACCAGCCAATCTGGTTTTCGTCATTGATATCTCCGGCTCTATGGAATGGGGAAACAGACTTGAACTAGTAAAGAAGGCTCTCCACCTGCTGGTCGATGAGCTTCGCCCGGATGACCGCGCCGGCATAGTTGTGTATGGTTCTACTGCTCGAGTCCATCTTGACCCGCGCTCGGTCTCGGAGGGAGACGAACTGCACCGCGCTATCGACCGACTCCATTGCGATGGTGCTACCAACGCCGAAGCCGGTATCCGGATCGGCTATCACATGGCGGATCGGATGTTTGACCCGCGCAAAACCAATCGCATTATTCTCTGCTCCGATGGCGTTGCCAATGTCGGCACGACCGGCCCCGACCAGGTACTGGAGCAGATCAGAAGGTATGCGAAGAAGGGGATCACCCTGACCACCGTCGGATTCGGGATGGGAAATTACAACGATATCCTGATGGAGAAACTGGGTGACAAAGGGAACGGCCACTACGCGTATGTCGATGATATTGATGAAGCCAAACGTGTTTTCATCGATAACCTGACCGGAACTCTTCAGGTGATCGCCCGGGATGTCAAGATTCAGGTCGCGTACGATTCTGCCATGGTCAGGAGTTACCGCTTGATAGGCTACGAGAATCGCGATGTCGCCGACGGGGATTTCCGTAACGACACGCTTGATGGCGGGGAGATCGGCTCCGGCCACTGCGTCACCGCGCTCTATGAACTCAAGCTTAATCAGCGACTTGGCTCGGGAACGCTGGGGAGGGTTCAGGTGCGCTTCAAAGACGCAGAGGGGAAGCAGGTGCGTGAGGTGTCGCGAGTGATCGATCCGGACTACTTTGGCCCGAGATTTGACTCGGCTTCATTCGACTTCCGTCTCGCGGCGGTTGCCGCGCAGTTCTCCGAAATACTGCGCGACTCCTATTGGGCAAAAGGGGAGAGACTCAGTGACCTCAGGCCAATCGCGGCCTCGCTCAAGACGGAGTTCGAAAACTCGGAGACAACCGAACTTCTCTCGTTGATTGACCGGGCGTGTCAGATGAAGGAGAGCCTGTCGGAGAAGTAATGGCGAGAGGGTTAAGGGATTCTCCGACAGTGCAGGGGCGGCGCCTGATGGCGCCGCCTTTTTGTACTCCCCGATTTCCTTGTCGCCCGAAACCACAAAGTATCCAATCGCTAAGTCTGTCTGCGACAACAGGCAAGAAATTGCCGCCGAAATTCGTGCGGATAGCCAGCAACAGATTTCCTAAACTTTCGCCAATCGTCCACTTTAGATATATTATCTTTAGAACAGCGATTGGATTGCTATGCACGAACTGAGTATTGCCGGCAATATTGTGGAGGCGGTTGAGCGAGAAATGTCGACTCGTGGCATCGACCGCGTGGCCACTATTGCGCTCCGTATCGGGCGAATGACCGACGTCGACGCTGAGGCTCTTCGCTTTGGCTTCGAAGTGATCACCAAAGAAACGCGCCTCGATGGAGCAAGGCTCGCTATCGAATCAATACCGATCGTCGCTCGCTGCACCGCGTGCGCCACTGAATTCGAAATTCCGGAAATGATGTTCATTTGTCCTTCCTGCCGCTCGACTTCAGTAGACCTGGTTCAAGGGATGGAGCTGGATATCGCGTATATTGAGGTTCCCGACGAAAACACCGTTTCTGAAGGTAACGCCTGACTATGACTGACAAAGTCGCAATAGAAAAGAAGGTTCTCTCCGAAAACGACAAGCTCGCGATGGCGCTTCGTGAGAAGCTGACCGCGCACCGCGTTCTCTGTCTCAACCTGGTCAGTTCACCCGGGTCGGGCAAAACAAGCCTGCTTGAAAAGACCATCGGAGCGCTCAATTCCGAACTTCGGCTCGCGCTTATCGCCGGCGATGTCCAGACTGAGAATGACGCCAACCGCCTCCAGAAAGCGGGAGGGAAGATCGTTTACCCGATAGTTACCGGCGGAAGCTGCCATCTCGATGCCCGTATGGTTACCGCGATCACCGACCAGATCGCGCTTGAGGATCTGGATATTCTCTTCGTAGAAAATGTCGGCAACCTGGTCTGTCCATCTAGCTATGATCTGGGTGAGGACATGAAAGTCGTATTGATTAGTACGACGGAGGGAGACGACAAACCGCTTAAATACCCCGGCATGTTCCGGCGGTCATCCGTCATGGTGATAAACAAGATTGATCTGCTCGGAAGTTCGGAATTCGACATGGAAAATGTCAGGAAGCATGCGCTCTCGATCAATGGTCGGCTCGAGATATTCGAGACCTCCTGCCGCACCGGTAAGGGATTGGACACCTGGTTTGATTGGCTTCGGCAACAAGTGAAACGAAAAAAGTCGACTTGATTCTTATGGACAGAAGCGCGGAAACCGAAACGTCTGCCTCTACGCGACTCCGGCTCCTGGTCAATGGAGTTGTGCAAGGGGTTGGTTTTCGCCCGTTTGTCTACCGGATAGCTACGGAATTGGCGTTAGCCGGATCGGTGCAGAATGGCCCGCGCGGCGTGACCATTGAGATCGAAGGCCGCCCCGGATTGATCAATTCGTTTGAACATAAACTTAAAACGGAACTTCCGCCCCAGGCCCGAATTGACTCGATCGAATCTTTGTTCATTTCACCGACCGGCGGACGACTGTTTCAGATCATTCACAGCGCGCATGATGGCAACGCCGCGACTCTTATCCCGCCGGATATCGCTACCTGCGATGACTGTGTCCGCGAAATGTTTGACGCCAATGACCGCCGATATCACTATCCCTTCATAAACTGCACCAATTGCGGACCGCGTTATACTATCGTACGCTCAGTTCCTTATGACCGGCCGTTCACGACCATGGCCTCGTTCACTATGTGCTTGGCGTGTCAGCGCGAATACGATAATCCCGCCGACCGACGTTTCCATGCGCAACCAAACGCATGCCCTGTCTGCGGGCCGCAAGTGACTCTGCGCGAAATCGCTGGTGCACTGGTTCAAGGCGATCCGATTCCCCAGACCGTCTCCCTGCTGAGAGAAGGAAAGATTGTCGCTATCCGCGGGGTTGGCGGCTTTCATCTGACGGTCGATGCAACCAATGAGTCGGCGGTCGTTAGACTACGGCAACGCAAGGGGAGAGCTGAAAAGCCGTTGGCTCTGATGGCCCCTAACATCGCAACCATTGAGGATTACTGCGAAATCTCGAAGCGCGAGCGCGAACTTCTCCTATCGCCGCAACGACCGATCGTGCTGCTGCACCGAAGAGATTCAAGAGACCTCGCGCCTTCCGTCGCCCCCGACCAGAGATTTCTCGGGTTCATGTTGCCATACACGCCGCTTCACCACCTGTTGCTTCGCGGAAATTTCAGGACGCTGGTGATGACCTCCGGCAACCTCTCCGAGGAACCTATCGCTATCGGCAACGAAGAGGCGATGCATCGACTTCGCGAGATCGCCGATTACTTTCTTCTTCACGATAGAGAGATACTTCAGCGGTGCGATGACTCTATCGCAAGGGTTCAGGCGGACGAGCCGCGCATTATCCGCCGCTCGCGTGGATATGTGCCTCTCCCGATCTCTCTCCCGCATCCTACGTCGGTTCCGATTCTGGCCGTCGGCGGTGAACTTAAGAACACGGTCGCGTTATCGCGAAGCAACGAAGTATTCCTTTCCCAGCATATCGGCGACCTTGATAATCCGTCAGCACTGGGGTTCTTTGAAGAGTGTATTGCTCATCTTGAGCGGACTCTGGAGGTGATGCCCGAAGTAATCGCCTATGACCTGCATCCGGAATATCTCTCCAGGCAATGGGCTAACCGACAGAAACTTCCGTCGATATCGGTCCAACACCACCATGCGCATCTCGCCTCAGTTCTGGTCGAGAATGGTTTTGCCGAGAAGGCGATAGGCATCATTCTCGACGGTACCGGTTTTGGTACGGATGGCACGATTTGGGGCGGCGAACTTCTTTGTGGCGATGCCTCGGAGTTCACTCGCTCGGCATGGCTTGAACCGGTTCCAATGCCCGGAGGTCTTCTCGCAATCAAACACCCCTGGCGCATGGCGATCGGTTATCTCTATCAATCGTACGGCGATTCACTGCTCGAACTGAATCTACCGTTGGTAGAACGGCATCGATCAGAGCTACCGCTGTTGGTCCAGATGATGCAGAAGAAGATCAACTCACCTTTGACCTCCAGTTGCGGAAGGTTATTCGACGCGGTGGCGGCGCTTCTCGGTTTCGACCGCGAAGTTGCCTACGAGGCCCAAGCCGCGATAGGACTGGAAATGTACTGTGATCAAGAGGCAGTGAGAAAATCAATTGGATTCCCCGCTGTTGCACCGACCACCGTCGCAGGTGGCGTGATAGAAACACGTTCTCTTATCACGGGGGTAGTCGCAGCAGCACTGAACGGCCAACCACGAGAAAAGATCGCCGCCGATTTTCATCGGACGATCATCGAACTCTGGGTCCAAGCCGCGATTCGCGAACGCAAGCGGACGGGGAGCAATACCGTTGCCCTGAGTGGCGGTGTCTATCAGAACAATCTCATCTTCGAGAAGATGGTGGGTCGGTTGACCGAAGAGAAATTCGCGATCTTAACCCACAGAAATGTGCCCACCAACGACGGCGGAATCGCCCTTGGACAAATCGCGGTCGCCGACGCATATTTCCGCAGACAAAGGAGTTAGCGCACAATGTGTCTCGCAGTCCCCGGCAAAGTCATCTCGTTACATGAGGAAAATGGATTGACTATGGGAAAGGTCGACTTCGGCGGGACCACCATCACTGCCTGTCTCGCATACGTGCCGGAGGTCAAGATCGGGGAGTACGTCATAGTGCATGCCGGGTTTGCTTTGAATGTCATCGACGAGCAGGAAGCGGAGCGGACATTCGCTTTGCTCAAAGAGATCGGCGAAAATGAGGCGGCTGGATGAAGCATCTTGCGGAGTATCGAGACCCTCAGCTTGCGCATCGGCTTCTCGACGAGATCCGGGCGACCGTCACCCGGCCCTGGGTGATCATGGAGATCTGCGGCGGTCAGACCCATGCTATTGTACGCAACGGCATCGATACTCTGCTCCCCTCCGAAGTTACTCTCGTCCATGGACCCGGTTGCCCGGTCTGTGTAACGCCGTTAGAGCTAATAGAAAAGGCACTAAACCTGGCGTCGCGATCTGACGTCATCTTCGTTTCGTTCGGCGATATGCTGAGAGTACCGGGCGTATCAAAGGATCTGTTCAAAGTGAAGTCCGAGGGGGGCGATGTTCGTACAGTCTATTCACCGCTTGATGCGCTCAAAATAGCCAAAGAGAACCCTGCCAAAGAAGTGGTCTTCTTTGCGGTCGGATTCGAGACTACTGCGCCGAACAGCGCCATGGTTGTCGCGCAGGCGGCGAAAGAAAAGATAAGTAACCTGTCCTTGCTGGTCTCTCACGTCCTGGTACCGCCGGCCATGACCGCGCTACTCAACTCACCGCTCAATCGTGTTCAAGGATACCTCGCCGCCGGCCATGTCTGCACAGTTATGGGCTGGCAACAGTATGAGGCGATAGTCACAAAGTATCATGTGCCGATCGTCGTCACCGGATTTGAGCCCGTTGATCTTCTGTCCGGCATTCTCTCTGTTGTAAAACAACTGGAATCCGGCGAAGCTCGAGTTGAGAACCAATATGCTCGTATGGTCTCGCGCGAGGGGAATCTGCATGCCCAGCGTCAGATTGAAGAGATATTTGAGAACTGCGATCGTACCTGGCGCGGAATCGGCGTGATCCCGCAAAGTGGGCTTCGACTGCGTGATCGCTATTCTGCCTTCGATGCTGAACGCCGTTTCGGATTGACAGAGATCACCGTCGCCGAACCATCGGACTGTATCGCTGGTGTGATTTTGCAGGGACTAAAGAAGCCGCACGAATGTCCGCAATTCGGCACTCGCTGTACTCCCGCCACTCCGCTTGGCGCAACTATGGTCTCCTCTGAAGGCGCCTGCGCCGCCTATTACAACTACCAGCGCTTTAAACCGGTACCGGAGAAGTAATAGATGACCGACAGACCGCTCAGGCCCGAGGATTTCGCCAAGTGTCCGCTCCCCATCACCGAACATGATACGGTGCAGCTTGGGCATGGAGCTGGTGGGCGGATGATGCAGAATCTTATCTCGCAACTTTTTCGATGCGCCTTTGACAACGAGGCGCTGAACAAACTCGATGATATGGCGGTGGTCTCGGTCAAAGGCAATCGCCTGGCTGTAAGCACCGATTCGTTTGTGGTCGATCCTCTCTTTTTCCCCGGCGGAAATATCGGTGAACTGGCCGTTTATGGCACTGTCAACGATGTCGCTATGTCCGGCGCTCGACCACTTTACCTGACCGCCGGATTCATCATTGAAGAAGGATTCTCACTGGCAGACCTGACTCGAGTGGTCATTGCCATGAAAGAGGCGTCGATTCGAGCCAATGTCTCCATCATCACCGGCGACACCAAGGTCGTACACAAAGGCAAAGGGGATAAGCTTTTCATCAATACGACCGGGATCGGCGTAATAGAACATCCCTACACGATCTCCGGTTCAGCTCTCAAAGCAGGGGATAAGATCATCCTCAGCGGCTCGATCGCCGAACATGGCATGGCAGTCCTCTCTCAGCGCGAGGGACTTCAATTTGAGATGCCGGTCCTCTCCGACGCCGCGCCGCTGCATGACCTTGTCCAAACCATGCTTGCGGTTGGGGGCGAAGCAATCCATGCGCTACGCGATGCCACGCGCGGCGGTGTTGCCGCTGTCCTGAACGAGTTCGCGACCAGTTCTCACGTCGGTATTCAGATCCAGGAGAAAGCGATCCCTGTCCTCCCTGCGGTCGCTGGAGCTTGCGGCCTGCTTGGCATTGATCCGCTGTATGTCGCTAACGAGGGAAAGTTAGTTGCCTCCATCGCGGCGGAAAAAACACAAGTGGTTCTCTCAGCCATGCGCGGACATCCTCTGGGCAAAGACGCAGTCATCATCGGTGAGGTTGTCACTGACCAACCGACGCTGGTTAGTCTGCAAACCGCACTCGGAAGTTGGCGCATTGTTGACGTTCCGCTAACCGAACAATTACCGCGAATCTGCTGATATTCAAGTTCTCGTTCTGTCCTAATTCTACTCTTTCGTAGCGATTCATTGGCGACCTAATCTGAACAGTCCGTTCTGAAACTGAACAGCTCCTCTGGAGCTTGTACCCTGGAAATGGCGTCCGTACGCCAAAATCCTCCTTATCAATCAGCGACTTGCAAATCGCCGCTCATCCGGCAGCCGGTTTGTATAGAGAGTCGTGGCTGGATTTGTTAACAGGTAGTGTACAAGGAGAATTCCGCATGACTACACCATGGATCGTCCCTACACGTTTGCGCTCGCTCGTGGTAGTGACAGTTCTGGTGATGCTGGTCGCGGTCTCGGCGGCTGATGTTCAGGGAGCGTTGCGTGCCGCCGCGACTTCACCGACCTCGATCACGCTTAACTGGACTGCGCCTGGAGATGATGGGAACACAGGCACAGCCGCTGTCTACGATATTCGCTATTCATCGTCTACCATCACCGAAGCTAACTGGGCATCCGCGAATCAGGCGTCGGGCGAACCGACTCCGCTTCCCGCGGGGTCCGCGCAGACTTTCGAAGTTACTGGATTGACTCCCAGCACTTCGTACTATTTCGCGATCAAGACCGCTGACGAAGCGGGGAACTGGTCCGCGCTGTCGAACGTCGTGCTGAAGTCAACCGATGCTGAAGCGACCGCGCCTTCCGCGATCGCGAACCTGGCGGCGCCATCATCCACTCTGAGCTCGGTCACTATTACCTGGACCGCGCCTGGTGATGACGGCACTACGGGTACCGCCACCACGTATGATATTCGCTATTCGACCGCGACTATCACCGAAGCCAACTGGGCTTCCGCAACGCAGGCGACCGGCGAACCGTCGCCAAAAGCAGCCGGCCAGAGTGAAACTTTCACTGTGTCCGGCTTGTCTGCTACAACGACCTACTATTTCGTGGTCAAGACTGCTGACGAAGTTCCGAATTGGTCAGCTATTTCCAATGTGGCCAGTCGCGCCACCAGCGCGGAATCAACCGCGCCTGCCACAGTTGCCAACCTTGCGACCAGCAGTTCGAACGAGAGTTCTGTGACCCTCACCTGGACCGCTCCGGGCGATGACGGTGCCACAGGTACGGCGACCACGTATGACATCCGCTACTCGACCGCGACCATTACCGCGGCGAACTTCAACTCGGCCACCCAAGTGACCGGAGAACCGACCCCGCTGGTAGCCGGATCAAGCCAAACAATGACGGTGACGGGATTGAATTCCAGCACGACATATTACTTCGCGCTGAAGACCGCCGACGAAGTTCCAAACTGGTCGGCGATCTCTAACGTCCCGTCTCGCGCGACGACCGCTGAAGCTACCGCGCCTGCCGCTGTTGCCAATCTGGCTACATCGTCATCCACCGCCACCTCTGTAACCCTCACCTGGACCGCTCCTGGTGACGATGGTTCCACTGGTACGGCTACGACCTATGATATTCGCTATTCGACCTCTACGATAACCAACGGAAATTTCAACTCCGCCACTCAGGCGACGGGTGAACCGACTCCGCTTGTGGCAGGACAGAGCCAGACCTTCACGGTCACGGGACTGAACCCGAGTACCACATACTATTTCGCGCTGAAGACGGCTGACGAAGTTCCGAACTGGTCGGCACTTTCCAATGTACCGTCCCGCGCCACCGGCAGTGAAACCACTGCCCCTGCCGCTGTCGCTAACCTTCTGACCACCGCGTCTACCTCGAGCAGTGTGACGTTGACCTGGACCGCTCCTGGTGACGATGGTTCAACCGGTACGGCTACGACTTATGACTTGCGCTATTCAACTTCAACGATTACTGCCGCCAATTTCGCGTCTGCCACGCAAGCCACCGGTGAACCGACTCCGCTTGCGGCCGGTAATAGTCAGTCCATGACAGTCACCGGGCTGAACTCGAGCACCACATATTACTTTGCGCTGATGACCGCTGACGAAGTTCCGAACTGGTCGGCGATTTCCAACGTACCGTCTCGTGCAACATCGGCCGAGGCGACCGCGCCCGCCGCAATCGCCAACCTTGGTGCCGGAAGTGAAACCGCGTCGACTATCACGCTCTCATGGACAGCCCCTGGTGACGATGGTAACCTTGGTACCGCGACTACGTATGATATCCGGTACTCGACCGCGGTGATCACCGACGCCAATTTCGGTTCCGCGACGCAGGTGAACGGTGAACCTTCACCGAAGGCCGCGGGTCAGGCTGAGTCTTTCGTCGTCTCCGGATTGAACGGAAGTACCATGTACTACTTTGCGATCAAGACTGCGGACGAAGTTCCGAACTGGTCGGCTCTTTCAAACATTGTCAACCGTGCGACCACCACCGAGACAACGCCTCCGCGCGCCATCAGCGACCTGCTGGTGGCTTCATCTACCAATAGCTCGGTC
Organism: uncultured Ignavibacteriales bacterium; assembly: GCA_964397415.1. Lineage (GTDB taxonomy): Bacteria > Zixibacteria > MSB-5A5 > GN15 > FEB-12 > FEB-12. The sequence goes on from CAYNIJ010000002.1 coordinate 134,695, forward strand.
ACCTTGACCTGGACTGCGCCTGGTGACGATGGTGCGGTAGGTACAGCGTCTGTCTACGATGTTCGCTTCTCAACCTCACCTATCACTACCGCGAGCTTTGCGACCGACCAGCAGGCGACCGGTGAGCCAACGCCGCGCGCGGTCGGAACGGTCGAAACATTTACCGTTACCGGATTGACCCCGGGCACGACCTACTATTTCGCTGTCAAGTCAGCTGATGAAGTCCCGAACTGGTCGAATATCTCAAACATTGTCGGCCGCACCACCTCTGGTGACGGAACCGCTCCGTCAGCCATCAATGACCTCTCGGCTCTGCCGGGAGATAGCGAAGGAGAATTGATCCTTGGCTGGACTGCGGTTGGTGATGATGAACTGGCTGGTACCGCGACCGCGTACACGATCTGGTTGGCCGAGTCCGAATTGACTGATTCGACCTGGACCTCCGGTTCACCGTATGCCGGTTCTCCTATCCCGCTTCCGAGCGGTTCAACTCATGCCTACACGCTGACCGGGCTTGTCCCCGGTCAGCGGTACTGGGTCGGTGTCGTGACGTACGATGAAGTTGGCAATTCCGACGGCATTTCCAACATCGTCAACGCTGAAGCAAAGATTGAAATCGGTACTGGCGGCGAAGGTACTATTGCTGGTGTTGCGTATCCGCAACCGAATACCGTGCTCAATACTTCCAAGCCGGAATTGGCTGTACTCAACATCACTGCCACCACCGCCTCATCGTATCTCTTCGAAGTGGCCACCGATTCGCAATTCTTCTCATTGGTAACTGAAGGCTCCGTCCCCGAAGATCTGGATGGATGCACTGAATGGAAAGTTGACGAGCCTCTAAATGGCGGTACTGTCTACTACTGGCGCGCCAAAGCGGATGACTATCCGTACACCGCGCCTGCGGCATTCATGGTTAACCCGGCGGCCCACGCCTATCCGAACCCCGCGGCGCTGGCGCAGTACCCGACCGTTACCTTTACCGATCTTCCAGAGGGCGCGGATCTCATTCTGCTTTCGCCCTCCGGCGAACAGATCCGCTACTGGACAGACATCACCGGTGGTGACCTCCAGTGGGACGGCACCAATGCCTCCGGAAACCGTGTTTCGTCCGGCACCTATCTCTGGTATGTAGCTGATTCTGAGATGAAGGGGAAATTGGTAGTCATTCGCTAACGCCCCACCCTGCTACAGATCTTGCCAATTACCGCCAGACCTCCACTTTGATAGTGGCGGCCATTTTGCTTGTATTTCTCCGCTCTTGCCTATTTCCTCTTCCCGAAAGGGATCTCTGCCAATAATGCTTTTCCTCAAAGCGCCGATAATCTCCTAAACCGATGATAAGATTCGGGAAACGCGTCCCATCGACCCAGTTTCCCCATCCTGATACTGACTGATCGGATCGTACGAGTTCCGATTGCCCTAAGGAGATTTGGATGTACACCCAGCCGATGTTCGGGGGATCATTTCCCGGCAGCTCCAGTGATTCAGATATGGCCGCAACGACCCGGATTCAGGTCGACGCCACAACTCGCCCGATCTATCCGCGCATAGATCTTACCTGCATGCCGATTCTCGAATCGGTGATGGGTACACTCCCGCCAGAGATCCTGACCAAGCATCGTATCATTCCCTTTAGCCTCGATCGCGAAGGCGCGCGCATGCGTGTGGCTTGCGCAGATCCATCCGATGCCGCCATGACAGTCGCGGTGACCAGTCACCTTCCCAATATCTCGTGCGAGTACTATCAGGCGGACGGCAATGTTGTGGACTCGATCCTGCAGCGATTCGCGACCCAAGGCTCGAACGCTACCGCCATATCCAATGCGCACGTCATAGTCCGCTCAACTTCCCCGGCAGTCGAAGAGAAAACGACGCCACCCGAGCCCGACCCGGAGGATTCGAATCACCAGGTTCCGCCGCAGCGTGTTGCTCTCTTTGTGAACCCTGACGGTCGGATATCGCCGCAGCTCCTTGCGGCCTTTCATGCAATCAAGTACGATGCTCGGGTCGTCCGGACCATCGACGCGGTCGCTCGTCTTCTGGATCAGGCTCCGGTAGAGGTGCTCTACATTCACGAAAGTTTGCGCGTCAAATCCGATTCACTGGTCCGCCAATTCGATCAGCATGCGCGCGCGATCGCCGTGCACTTCTATAGATCAGAGATCGATATCCTGCTCAATGAGACTGACAATCATTTCGAAGAAAATCTGCACCGGAAAAATCTCCTTCTGCTGCGCCATTTGCTGGATACCCAGCATGGACCGCGCGCGGCCCATGCGGCAACGGTTGCCCGAATGTCCGAGATGGTCGGTATTAGAATCGGCCTGCCGCCGCGATTGCGAGCGTCTCTCATCTCCGCGGCCTTCATGCACAACCTCGCAGAAGAGAACCTGAACACTACAGAGGGATACAGCCAGGCCGATTTGATCGGGCTTTCCGCCAGCCGTCTGTCGTCATGGGATTATCCCGCCGGCGTGGTTGAGTTGCTTCGCGATATGGCCTCCATCCGCTCGCTTAAGGCTTCAGCAGACCCCAATAGTGTCAGTATCGCCGGCGAGATCGTGGCCGCTGTAGATTACTTCTGCCACGAATGGCCCGACCACGCGCAAATGCAACCCGAGCAGATCAAAGAGATCGAAGCGAAGTTCGAGAGCCGTTCTCGTCTTTCTATCTCTCCCACGGTCTTGCGTGCTCTCATTGAGACGGTCAGGGACCAGTTCACATCCATGAGCCGACGACTCTTTGATTTCGTCGTGCATATCTGTGTACCGCAAATGACCCTCTCGAGTGAGATCGAATCGCCGCTGATCCGAGCCGGTTATCGGGTTGAACTCACGCGTTCGGTCGAAGACTGCGCGCAGGCCTGCGGCCGAAATCTCCCGCAGGCACTGCTGGTGTATCACTCCGGTCGGGCGGAGGAAGTAAAAGACCTGCTGTTGTCACTGGCGCTCAGAGGTGTCCGGATCGACGCTATTCCTACTCTCCTGATGCTGAACGAACAGGTGGTAGGAGAGGCGATGCCCATGTTGAATCATGGGATCGATGATATTCTGCCGTCATCCGTGACCGCCGAAGTTTTGATCACCAAGCTCAACCGTATCAAAGATCGCATCGAAGACCGCAATCGCTTGCGGGTCGCCGTCCTCCAGGATCTGGGGACTCATGGATCTTTGGAAGATATGTCGCTGGTCGATCTGCTTGAAGCGATGCGCGCGAACCGCCGACCGGTACAGATATCTCTGACCGCTCAAGGGAACCACCTGACTATCGTAATCGATCAGGGGAGAGTGGTAGTGGCGGAGTGCGAAGGATTCCGAGGAATCGACGCTGTTATGCAGGGGATCGGATGGAAACGGGGGATCTGGAGTATCGATCCGATCATCCCGGACCAGCTCCCCAAGAACAGTCTCAACGAACCCGTTGATTCCATTCTTTTGGAAGCCTGCGTCCAGATGGACACCGCCGCGGCCGGTCGCTGATCCGCAGCCAAGGAAATCCTACCAAAGAAAAACCACTGGTCGCTGTGACCAGTGGTTTTATTTTTCAATTCACCAATTCGGTGAGTGAGGGATTACGCTTTTCTGCGACGAACGATGCCCAATCCGGCTAATCCAATACCGAAGAGCGCCATGGTTGCCGGCTCTGGAGTAGCCAGGCTCTTGTCGGCAGTCTCGATCTGGAGACTCACGCCATCGTTATAGTAGTGGCAGTCCGGATCAAACCCGAACCCGAAACGGCCATCGGCCGCGTACGTGTTCAGGTAGTTGATCATGTCGGCATCAAGGTTGACCACTAGGTCGAAATTCCGCGCGACATACCCGATCGGATCAGTCCAGGTCGTGATATGCGGTCCCTGACCCGCCCAGTTATCTCCACCCTGCTGGTTGTCCCAATAGGTGGCTACGCCAAGGCTCGGATTATCGAGCAGATGGATAAAGAGGCGATCATCGGGCTCCCGAATCCAGTCCCAGATATTCCGGATGGTCAGGGTAGCGCTGACGATACGCTCGCCGGCATACTGCGACCAATCAATGCCCCACGACTTGTAGTTGTGGTGGTCAAGATCCTGAAGATCTGGCTGGGACGGCGTGAAATAATAGACCGCCGCCTGCGAGGAACTCGCTGCCAGCGCCATTACCAGTAGAAAAGCCAAAATCACTAACTTCTTCACGTCGTTCTCCTAATCACCCCGTTGTTACTAACTCACCAAACAGGTGTATTTATTCCATATCAATGCATAGCAAATGCACTGCCATTCTATCAGCTTTCCGCAGGATTTTAGACGTCGAACCATCTTATTGTGCCGTAATGTTTTACTGGCGAGTTGTGGGTATCCGTGACCACTTTACCTTTTGGTCCTCAACCTTTCCTGAATCCCTGTTCAACAATGTTGCATCACAAATGCAGGTTCTTGCAACTGAATGTCTTAAATAAACATAGCCTAAATCCATCCCGTTTCTATCCATCGATAACAAGAGACCACCGGCGATTGGCCGGTGGTCTCCATATCTTCAATGTCTCGTGACCGACCTGCTATTTGGCCTTCATCCGTCGGACAACGCCGAGCCCGGCCAATCCAAGACCAAACAAAGCCATGGTCGTCGGCTCAGGGGTGGGAGCAGCCTTATCCTCGGTTGTGATCTGGAGGCTGACACCATCATTAAAATAATGGCAATCAGGATCGAAGCCAAAGCCAAACCGACCATCCATCGCAAACTGGTTGAGATAGTCAAGGGTCGAGGCGTTGAGCGTTACTACCAGGTCAAAGTTGCGCGGACGTCCGCCATAGGGGTCGGTCCAGGTTGTGATGTGCGGTCCGCGACCAGCCCAGTTGTCGCCACCACGCTGATCGTCAAAATAAGTTCTGACGCCAAGACGAGGATTGTCGAGCAAATGGATGTAGAGGCGGTCGTTCCATTCCCGGGTCCAGTCCCAGATATTCCGGAACGTCAATGTGGCACCGGTGATACGCTCACCGACATGCTGTGTCCAGTCGATACCCCAGGACTTGTAATCGTAGTGATCCAGGTCTTGAAGGTCGGGTTGAGGGGGCGTGAAATAGTAGACAGCTGCCTGCGTAGAAGTCCCCGCAAAAGCCATCCACATGAACACGGCCGCGACGATTAGTTTCTTCACGTGTTCTCCTTGGTGGATATATGGTAAACGTTCTGAAGCCAGACGTTTTTGCCTTGCGCACTTTTAGAGCAACTTGTTTGCCATCAGGCGGACTCGCAGTCGGGAGTGCATATCAATTTTGGATGTTGTCGGGCAATAAGATACGAACCGAAAAGTGTGATACTCGTCGGCACAAATGTGGATTCAACGACTCGACGACAAGTTGGTCAATCCGGATGCACAATCTGCGATTTCGGTTGCAGAATCCAATTGCAGTCAAAGGGGAGTCGAATTAGCTCAGGGGAGTGAACTTCCCATGATTTCGCTACAGGTATTCAGAGATCAGAGTGTTCCACCGGGTGGGTCAAAGGGGAGAAGTTGATACACCTGCTCGGCTATCACCCGCTCAAATTGGTCGAGTTGCGCAAGTCCGGCGTCATCGGCAGGCGCCACAAACCGCACAAATGCGACATCGGTCGGCTTGAAGCGCAATGCGCTTATCATCGTGTAGAATTTCAGCATGTAGTCATTGGAAGTCTCACCATGGGCGGTGATGTACCAGAAGTCGACCACTCGCAGCATCTCACCATACTTCACGTATAGACGCGACGCCGGTATCTCTCCATTGCCGATAGGAATGGTGCGGGGTTCGGATCGAAGGATCACCCAGCCAGAGCCCGGCATACAGTTGCGCGGCGAATGCACCCCACCGTGGACATTGTCTCCGGCAAAGTATGAAAGAAACAGGTCTATCTGGTCGCCTAGCGGATTCCGGTAGATGGCATTGAAGATCGCGTCCGGCCTCAGGATATCAACCACTCCTTCCGCGATCGGTAACTTTTCCGCCGTCCAGTCCCCCTGACTCAGCGGGAAAGACATGATATCCACGCCATGCGCCGGCTCAGCGCGATAGTACTTGATCACCGCGCAGAAAGCGAACGTGATTACCACTAGACTCATCAGGATCAGGAAGCTTTGCTTCGCCACTTCAGGATACCTCCGAGTATCAGGGTGAGGATCAACGCGGTCACAAATACCAGGATCCCGGACATCTCATGCATGAAGTCTTCTGCGAACGCGGTGCTGATCGCGTACGCCGCGACCGCCGTGAAGAAGATGCGGAAGATATTGGTGGCGATGGCTATCGGAATAGAAGCGAGAAAGAGCACCACCGGCCGTACTTTCCCCGGCAACGTCAGGTAACCATACAAAGCAGCCAGGGCCATGAGTGTCACCAAGCTTCGAAGACCGCTACAGGCCTCCAGAACTTCGAGCGCGTAATCAGGAAGTTGGATGATATTCCCCCTGCCTACACACGGGACCCCGATCATCTGCAACATCGAAATGGTGACTTCTGACGCGAACAACTGCATCGGAAATGTCGCCGCGTTGTATATAACGGCCGGAATAGGGACCATGAATATAAGGAAAAAGAAAGCGAACCAGATTTTCCTGAAGTTCGCCGCTCCTACATAATAGAGCGCCAGCCCGGTGAGTAGGAGTATCAGCGCTACACGTGTCGAAAAGAACTCATTCGCCGCGAACCCAACTATCAGGCCGATCGCTCCCAGCGCGAACAGAACCCAGCCCCAACTCGAAGGTTTGGCCGGAAAAACCAGCTCCTTGCGCTGTCGGTAGATCAGCCATATCGAGATCGGGATAATAAAGAAGCCGTGCGAGTAGTTGTCGTCGCGTATCCAGTCTTTCACCAGATCGATGAGTATCGTGGTAGAGAACAACACAATCGCCCCAAGTACCAGGTAAGGATACAGGTGAGCTTTGATATGCCTGCTGATAGTTGTTTGGGAGCCGACTGCTTGAGTCATGTCTATAGTATCGTCAAATGTTGACGTAAACGCAATGCCGCTGGATGGGGAGCGATCCAAGCCGCCTTAGTCGAATTTCGGTGCCCGACCCATCAATGTCCTGCCCATTTCCGCCAGGAACCCCCATCCAAGGGCCCAGTGGATGGTCCAGAAAATCGGGGGGAGGATGGCAAAATACGCCCAACCATGTTTGTATGCGACCATCGCGGCCACCAACAAGGTAACTCCAAGATATACAGCGGCGAGGGTCGCAAAGAGTAGCCCGACCTTGGCACTCAGAAAGCTGAGCAGGGCCAGAAGGAGAGTCCCCGCCACAAAACAGGGGGGAATCAGTGTTCCCAGCGACAATGTCCCCGGATGTTTACGGGCGAGACGAAAGCGGCCGACCCCATATCGCTTGAGCTGTCTGAATAATCCACGTAACGATTCCCGGGGGTAATAATAGACCGCAAGTGACTTGGAGGTGAACGACCGGTACCCCGCTTGCGCTACCCGATAGTTGAATTCAACATCTTCGCAGGCGTCAAAACGATCGTCGAAATTCCCGACCTTCTCCATTATTTCGCGTCGATACGATGCACCGGAACTGGATGGGTCGACATAGGCGTCATCCGCGAGGTAGATGGTCGAATCCAATCCATGCCCGAGCGGGTTCTTGCGCGCCAGCGAGATGGCCCGCTGCATGAAGTTGTTCTCCGGAGTATCCAGAAACTGTGGACGGCTGAGCACCGAAACCTGTTTTTCCGTCATAAGTCGAGCGGTGTTTCTCAGCAACTGGTCGTTATCAATATACGTGTGGCCATCGACAAACGTGATGATCTCACCGGTCGCGTTTGAGGCGCCAAGCGCGCGCGCCGCACTCGAGAGTCGCCTGGGGTTGTTCAGTAACCGGATCCGCGAATCGGTCGCCGCCATGCGTTTGACAAGTCCGACCGTGTTGTCGCTGGATTCACCGTCAACAACGATTATCTCCAGCTTGTCGATAGGATAGTCCTGCGACAGGAGATACCGCAGGGTCTGCTCAATGAAGCGTTCTTCGTTGCGGATCGGAAGTATGACGCTGATCGTCGGCAGGGAGCTCGGACGGTCGCTGTTCATCGTTGGTTTCTGCGTGGTCGAGTCGACTAAAGACGGTTCGGGAGTGACGTGAAATACTCCACCGTCCGCTGCAATCCTTCGACAAACCCGACGGATGGATTGTATCCACACTCTTTCGCCTGTTCGATAGCGGCGAACGAATGGCGGATATCGCCTGCCCTGGCCGGAGCATATTGCGCCTCGATCTTTACGCCCATGATCTTGCGGAGATTGTCCAACAGCTGATTTAACGTGAACTGGCCGCCGCAACCGACATTAAACGCCCGCCCGACCATCTTGTCGCTTGTCCCGGCCAATAGATTCGCCTGGACGCAGTTGTCAATGAAGGTGAAGTCGCGCGACTGCTCGCCATCACCAAACACAACCGGCTGATTTCCGGCCATGAAGGCGGTGATAAAGCGCGGGATCACCGCGGCATACTCGCTCTTGGGATCCTGCCGGGGGCCAAAGATATTGAAATACCGGAGCGCGACCGTCGGAAACTTGTACAGATTCCAGTACACCCGCCCGTAGTATTCGTTAGTCAGCTTCGAGATGGCATACGGGGAGAGCGGGCTTGGGACCATCGCCTCACGCTTCGGAAGTTCTTCCGTCTCACCATAGACCGAGGACGATGACGCAAATACAAAGCGCTTCACCCCAGCCTGACGCGAAGCCTCCAGCATATTCAGCATCCCATCTATATTCACCACGCTGGAAGTCAACGGGTTATCCACGGAGCGCGGGACGCTTGGGAGTGCCGCCTGATGCAGCACGATATCTATCGACCGCACCGCACGTACGCATGTCCAGAAATCGCGAATATCCCCGTCGAGGATCTCTATCTCAGACGCGATCTCCTCAAGGTTTTCACGCTTTCCGGAGGAAAAGTTGTCCAGTACGCGAACGGTATGGCCGTCGCGCAGGAGTCGTCGGACGATGTTAGAACCGATAAAACCGGCGCCGCCGGTGACTAAGTATTTCATGGTCGTGATGCCCAGTCTGTGTAAATAGTCTACTTACGGTATCGGAGTCTAACCGAGTCTGCTGAAGCCGGCTCAGCCAATTGGTGGATTCAGTTAACTCACGATATTAGTGTGGGTTCCGTCACCAGGGGCGACAGCGGCAGTCTTGCTGCCAGATCAATCCGCCACAAAAGTACAACGCCGCCGGAGCGTTGTCCACCGCCAAATTGAAATGGGGAGGAGAATGCGGAAATATATCGCGCGGAACCGAAATGAACAAAGGAAAGAAATATCAGCCTACTGGCAGCCGCGGGGAGGTTGTCCGCCAAAGAAATAGCCTAGGAAATAGGCGAGATCAGAAAGATCCACCACTCCATCCGCTGATCCGTTCACGTTGGCCTCGTTGTAACAGAACTGCATGCCGGTACCATTCCCCTGGAGGAAGGATATCAACGTTGCCAGATCTGAAAGGTCCACCAGCTGGTCAGCAGAGCCATTAATGTTGCCGGTCATACCAACACATTCATCACAGGTCCTTTTAACGGCGTTATTGGATACGGCTGACCAGTTGTTTTTGTCATCCACGGTCTTGATGGCAAAGTAGTAGGTTACACCTGGGGTGAAACCGGTCAGCATCAGCTTTTCCTTACCACCGGCCATCTTGGGGGGAGGAAGATTGGGGACCACCGTAGCACTAGCCCAGTTAGTATGAGTAATCACGGAAGTTGAGTACCTTAATTCATACCTGGTGGCTGTGCCGGAATATCCGTCATCCCCCGGGGCGGTCCACTGCAAAAACAGGGTACCAGCCTGGACGGAAAAAGCGGACAGTATGATAAACACGAACAGACTAATTGTTCTCATGAACCCCGCAAGAACTGTTTAGTGTCTAAGATGGTTAGGTCGCCCAGCTACGTAGTAAAAAAGGCGAGACTTTCGGTATCGATTAATTCTCCGCTAATATACGTTAGCGGACGTCATTTTACAAGAACCATATGGCCATTCCGGCTCGCAAAAGTCGCGTCTCCGGAGCTATTTGCACCGCCGCAGAATTTGCCGCGGAGCACTCTCGCTATCGGGCTTTTACACAGCCTAGTCGTTGTAGTACAATCTAATACGCGCACGCAACTACGGTTAATAGTCACACGCGACATCTCTACACACGACATTCTCGGATACAAACCCTTTGTATCGAGAAGACTGTGTTTACGGCTAGAAATTCGTTAATTATGGCCCGCTCTGTTTCAGCTTTCCTCGCCGACGCACGGCCAGCGACCTTCACGGAAATGCTAACCCAGGACCTTCCGGGCAACTGAAGATTAAACCCCAGAACTGTTCAAATAGTTTCCATTGTGGAGCTATGCACAGGCAAATTTTTCCCTCATAAAAAGCCAACTGGAACCGAAGAATCTCTAACCTGTTATTATTGAAACAGGTAAAGGAGGGTGAAAGCGCCCCCTGGCAGCCCAGTTTCCCTCCTCTTTGCCTGCAACGGAAATACCGATACATGATATAATAGCTGTACTGGCACGTGAACCGGGGGCAGATACTGAGGATCTGAACGATCCAAAATCCTCTCGGTACTAACGGAGATGAGTGATTCGGGTCATCATTACCCAGTTTGAAAGGAGAATACAGATGGGCAAGCCTTTGCTTGTTCTTGCGATTATCGCCGCGATTGTCGGATGTGGAGCTTCCCTTTACTTATTCAAGGAGCTTCGCTCTCTCAAGTACAAAGCGGGTGAGATGGAGAAAGCTCTTGAAGAAAGCTCTGCCTCCATCAACACTTTGACCGACATGATCGACCGTAAGGTTGCTCACCGGGCAGTCTTCCTGCACCACTCGGTTGGCCGGGGTATTATGAATCAAGGCGGATTGCGCGATAGCATGCTGGATATGGGCATTTTAGTACGGGGCGCGACCTATGGTGACGAGATCGGCGAAGAGACCGACATCTGCGATTGGGCTCCTAAATTCGAAAAGGATATCGACCGGATATTCAGTTTCAAGGCCCACCCGAACCAGTACTATGGCGATAATACACAGAATGATATCGTGATTTTCAAGTCCTGTTATCCGAACTCCAACATCGGTTTAGCTGATGCCGCATCGAAGGTTCCTGCGGAGCGACAGAAGACCATGGATAACTACACTGCCTGGTTCAAGGATATCGCCAAGGTCTTCCAGAAGCATCCGACCAAGCTTTTTGTCTACCTCACCGCGCCGCCGTTGGCGCCTGAGCGAACTACGCCGGAGAATGCTGCCCGTGCTCGTCAGTTCAATCAGTGGCTGCAGAATGAGTTCATCCCTGCTTATCAGCAGGAGACCGGGCTGCGCAATTTCGTCGTCTATGATCTGTTTGATCAACTGGCCAATCCGGAGAATCTCCTGGCCGAGCAGTATCGAACCGAGCGCCCTGGCGACTCCCACCCCAATGTCACCGGGTATCAGGCGGCGGCGAGTGGGTTCATCCGGTTTTTCCAGCCGGTCTGGGCACAATTCTATGCTTCCGCGCTGGCCCAGCAGCCACAGGCGGTCAAGTGATACTAGCCTGATATAAGGTGATTTTGGAGACGGAAGGTGAGCAGCCTTCCGTTTTCATTTTGGGGAAACCAACGGCATTCGCATTTTGAGCCAAACACGCAGAAACGCACGCGCACCGCTCAGAGGTCGATATCGGAAATAGGGGGGAGAATTAAGGGATAAAGAGGATCAGCGATACTTAACGAATGACAATCAGTTTGCCACGCTCGGGCGTGCCGGTAACATACCAGAGATAGGTCCCTGAAGCGACTTGTTCGCCGGACTCGTTATGAGCATCCCACGTGATATCCTGCTTGGCGTCAACTACCCACCGTTTGACCAGCTCGCCTGAAACTGTCAGGATAACCAATTCAGAGGCAGCGGGAATATCGGTGAAGGTGATGCTCTGCGCTTCGGCCAGCCGCAACGGGTTGGGGTAGGTCTTTACGGTGTCCACATCCTCTTCACCCGCCGCGATATTCGGGTCAAAGATGAACTGCGGGCCGGCAACCCATACCGAGAGGTCAGAACTGTCACTGGCAACCGAGCGCACCCGCCAGTAATACCTTTCGCCAAGCTCGAGATCCGAGAAACTCAGGCTGACAGTGGAGTTTGCCCCGCTGGCACCATCAACAAGAATCCGCGGATTGGCAAAATCCGCGGAAGTATCGACCTGATATTCGTGGCGAAGTTGATAATACGAAGGGAGACGATGCGCGTACAGCCTGACCGCTTCGAAGGGGATGCTGTTGCGCACAGAATCCGCCAAGGGGGGGGCGATCCCCTTGGCGAAACTGATGGCTTCATTCGACAGCTCGCCGACATTGCCGGCATTGTCGTATGCTTTCACCGCTACATAATACTGTCGCCCCGGAAGCAGCCCGTCGATCTGAGCTTCGTCACGTTGACCGGCAACCGATGGAGTCGGCGGATTCTCGAGTGTTGTCGCGTTCTCGAAGGCAATATCATTGGCTATAGTGTTCATCGAGTATTTGACCACGTACCAATCGGCGGTCCCAAAACTGCCGTCGTTCCCCGGAGCGTCCCAGGCCAACGTAACAGAGCCCGGGTCAGGTCCTGCCACTGCGCCAAGCGTGGTGATAGTGCCGGGAGGAGTCACGTCGGTTCCTGATCCACCGCCATCGGTCCGCGTGAGAGTCACTTGCGGAGACTTGGTATTCCAACTGACCGCATATGAGATGGTCGTACTATCCGTACCCAACTTCGCCTTGACCGAGAACGGGTTGTAGTTGGTGGAATCAGGGTTCGAAAAAGCGGCGTTGAAATAATTCCGATAGGTCACGACCGCGGAATAAATGCCGTTGGCATTGGTATTCCCCTGACCGACCACAAATCCATAGTTGTTGCGAACCGTTACCTGGGCATTGGCGACCGGAAGCGCATTGGCGCCACGGACCTGAACCGCCAAGGTCACCTTCCAGCCAAGTTGCAGCGAATCAGGTTCGCCATCCGACACCACCACATGGTTGTCAGAGACACCATTGGTGAAGATCGGGTCGATCAACCAGTTGTTGTAGGCGTGCTGACTCGACGGCGCACCGTATCCAAGGTACGCTGTCCAGGTATTGTTGTTGTTTGGCGAGGTTCCGCCGTAATACTGGAATGTATTCCCCAGGAAGCGCGGATTGCCGCCATGACCATTAAAGAATCCCCACCGAATGAACACATTGTTGGTAATAAACGTGTTGCTGTCTATCAGCAGATTCGGTGAGTTCATGTAGTTTTCGTCGAGCACGATGCAATACGCGCCAACACCACCCGCGCCAACCCTATCATCGAAAGTAAAGTTGTCCACGAAATACGTGCTGATGGTGTTGCGCTTCATGTACAGATTATAACCGGTGTTGGCAGTCAACTGAACACCGGACGATGGTCCCTGGCCATAGCCATTGTTCGGCGGATTCTGGTACATCGGGATCACGATATTGTTGCCATGGATGCGGACATTCCCCCAGTCTTCGCGGAGGATTATCCCTTTGATGGTCGCGGCGTACCCATCAAATCCCTGGTGAACATTGAAGTCGTTATTGTAGATCGCGATACAACTATCATCGTAGTTGTAGTTGATCCCTTCGACTCCTGAAATGAAGATGCCGCGACCGCCACTATGGGCCGTTCCTGCCCTGAACCGGTTGTTGCGGATCTTGATGCGGCAGCCATCCGCGATTGCGTTGTCCCCCTGACGCAACGCGATACAGTAGTTCTCCGTGGCCGTGGTCATGGAGTTCGCTTCGGCCGTTCCGTAGAGCGAGTTCCAGCCATCGGTGAACCAGTAGTTGTTGTCGAAATCGGCCACCGTGCTGTCACCTTCAAGGTGCACATTGCTCCAAAAAGCGACGGCGGTAGAGCATCCGGCAAAGCGCCAGTGGTACAGGAAATCCGCGCCGAGCGAACGGGCGCGGTTGAAGTCCTGAAGGTTGATCATCGCCTGTTCATTCCAGTAGTCGCGGCGTAAGTATGCGTGGCAACTATCGACGAACACACAATTGATGACGTCGTTATTGTAACTGCCGCCACCTGAGTACATGATCTTGGAGTTACGTCCGACCACCTTGAAGGTACACCCCTCAAATCGGATATACCGGTTGGCCGCCCCCCAGCGGACTGCCAGCGCCCAACAATGGACAGTGGAGTCGCGCATAGATTGCGGCGGCGCGTGCAAGACTTTAAGATTTCTGATCACCACATTGGTGACCGTTCCATTGTTCAATTTGATACCGATATCACCGACCACCGGAGATGACCCCGTTGGCGCTGAACCGGCCAAACCAAACTGGATCGTATCACCCTGCCCATCCACCAATACGTTGGAGACACCCGCGGCAAAGTTCAGACCGATCGTCTGAGAACTCAGCTTTGTCCCGGAAATATAAAACGTATCATTGGACGTGCTGATGGTGTACGGCAAGGATGTGATCGTCACTCGTCCCGCAAAGGCTGAACCCGCTGCCAGTACCAGTGCGACCACCCACAGGAGTTTCTTCATAACCAATCCAAACCTTTCACTCCACAAATTCTACCTGGATCCATTGCCAGAGTGACGACCCGTGTCTGGGGCTGACCACCGATCACCTTCCTTCCGATCGGACGGCCACCCATACTCCAGAGTGAATCGGCACAAGGCGCCTACTTCATGAGCAATGGGATTACAGGTCTCTCCTTTCGCGGTGTCTGCCTGTGACACGATGGACACGGCACTGTGTCAGGTTTGCTCGCTCACGAACGGGCTTCTGGGTCTTATACCCTGTGGCAGCGAGTCGGCCCACGCAGACCATGCCGAGATCATAGATATCAATTTCACTGCCACAAACCGTCCAACCGACAATCGCTTGCGAGACAGTCGATTATTGCCAGCCACATAGGGACAGTTCTCTCCCGGAACGTGCTGCATCAGCCAAAAAAGTAACACGTTGTTCAAACCATGAACAACCAAAACATTGCGTGATGTGGCGGTTACCCGAACGTTCGAGGTAGTAGCGATATGCGATATCTTCGAATCGGCTGCCAGTCATCTAACCTTCCTCGACCTCAGCCGCATTGGTTGCTATTTTACAACATCGACCTGTATATTGTCAAGCGTGTGCCGAAATTTCATCAATGAGAGACTTTCCGACCAGACTGGGCAACATGATATCGACCACTCCGAACGACCGTAACCGGCTCCTGAGAATCGCCCTGATCCTCTCGCTTCTGGGGAATCTCTCAATTGTGTACGTCTCTTACAAGGCGTTGGACTATCGTGACCATGTCAACTACTTCCTGGATAAGTACTTGCAGGCAATAGACAAACTCTCCGGCCGATACGATTTTCTCGAGGAAAATCGTCTCCTCGCTTCTGACACGACTGTCCCGAATCGAGTTGTCTTCTTTGGTACTCAAATGACCCGGTGGTGGAAACTCCCCACAAGTTTTCCCGAATATGAAGCCATCAACCGCGGCATCTCCGGCCAGCGTGTGGCGGGATATCTGTTGAGGTTTCGTTCGGATGTGGTCGAATTGAAACCGGCGGCAACAGTAATTGAATTGAGTTCCTACAATTTCCGCCCGGAGAATTCGGTCGAGGAGATTGAGGAATACACTGCTTCGATGATCGATGTCGCGCGTGCGAATAAGATTGCGCCGATCCTGCTGACGGTCCTGCCGATCGGTCGCGATTTCGATGCTGAGATCGAGGTGCCATACAGCGTCATGGACAGTCTTCGCCAATTCAATACTTGGCTCCGCGCCTATTGCGATTCCAACAGCGTCACAATGGTCGATGCCTATGCTGCGCTTGTCGACAAGGAAGGATTTCTCGACCCGGAGCTGGCCCACGGTCAGATCAATGTCAAAAAGGAAGGGTACGCTCGTTTGACCGAATTGACCAAGACCGCTTTAGCGAACGCTGGCGTGCCGCCGTGGGGCAAACAGCCCACGCGATAATCCCCCCATGAAAAAATTGCTTATCGTCACCTACGTATTTCCCCCCATGGCCGCTGTCGGCGGACAGCGCCTGGTGAATTTCTGTAAGTTCCTCCCCGAATATGGATGGGAACCGGTCGTCCTGACGGTGGATGGCGGCACAAATGCCGCCTGGGACGCGTCGCCGTTGGCCGACATTCCGAACGTAAAGATCTACCGCGCCAGAACCTTTGAGCCGCTCCAGAAATGGGAGTCACGACAGCACGGAAGTAAGCCGGTGGCGCAAGGCTCAGCCAGCGAACCGACCGCCGCGCCTAGCCACGTTCAATCGCCGAATCCTAGTTTTCTGTCATCTATGAAGCGGTATGCTCGTTTGGCCCTGTCCGTACCGGATTATGCTATCTTCTGGGTACCCATGGCGTATCTCCCGGGGCGACGGGTA
Organism: uncultured Ignavibacteriales bacterium; assembly: GCA_964397415.1. Lineage (GTDB taxonomy): Bacteria > Zixibacteria > MSB-5A5 > GN15 > FEB-12 > FEB-12. Next base: position 151,068 of record CAYNIJ010000002.1, read on the forward strand.
ATTCGCGATGAAAAGATCGACGCGGTCTTCTCCTCCTCGCCGCCAGTCTCATCGCACTTACTGGCATCTGCACTGGCCAAATCGGCGGGACTACCGCATATCGTCGATTTTCGCGATCTCTGGACGCTCAATCATGCGTACCCGTTGCGTCGGTACCCTGAAGCGTTTGCTCGCTATGATCGTTTTTGGGAGCGCCGAGTCCTCTCGCGAGCCGCCCATGTCACGACGGCATCCCCGGGTTTCAGCTGGCAAATGGAGGGGCATCTCGATGGGCTGCTTTCATCCCGTGTGACCACGATCACCAATGGATTCGATTATCGTGAGATTGATCTGACCAAAGAGTTTCCGGCGGCTACTGAAAATGAACCGATGCGCTTTCTTTATGCCGGCTCATTGTACGGGGAATTCAACCCGATCTTCTTCCTCGAATCTCTATCCTCATGGATGCAAGCCGACCGTATCGAAGGAAGCAGTATCCAGGTAGATTTTTATGGCAATTGTGACCGGGATTACTCCATCTTGGTACAGCAGCTGGGGCTGGCCGGGCGGGTGACTTTTCACGGGTTTAAGTCCCGCAAGGAGTTACTCCCGCTCTTCCCCAAAGCCGATTGCCTGTTGTTGTTACTGGGATTCAGCGAGCAATATGCAACCGTTATCCCGGCCAAGGTGTTTGATTATTTGGCGGCCGGCACAGAGATACTGGCGATGGCGCCAGATGGGGTATCGACCGGACTGATCAAAAAATATGAAGCCGGGAGCGCGATTTATTCGCCTGACAAGGAGGCTGTTATCAGCAGACTCCGTCAATTGTATCAGAACTGGCAGGTTACTCGGAATCGCAAACGTGCGTTTCGACATATCCCGGAGATAGACCGTCGGTACCTCACCGTAGAACTGGCCAAGCTGCTGGACCGTGTGACCACTAGGCAGAGTTAGATACCTGAATCATCGTATGGCCATCAAAGAACAAGACGCGACCTTCGGCACGACCCGATCGATCATCACGCCGCTCCATATCTACTGGCTGGCGTTGATTCTGATTTCGATCACCTTTGGGCTGGCGGCTATGTTTGTCGACCCGCTCTATCTTATCGCCGCTATTCCGGCCATTGTGGTCGGGGTCGCTATGATCAAATATCAGTTTTTCGGCTTGGTCGTTTATCTGGCAGTTTTCACACTTCGCATAGGTGAAATGTACCCGGCGCTCGCGGCGCTCCGGCTCGAGTTATTGCTGGGTGGCTCGCTGTCAGTGATGACCCTGCTTGCGAACAAATACCGCTACGGCAGTCTCATGATCCCCAAGAGTGTGCTCAACACCAATTTCCTGCTCATTCTTGGCGCTATGGGGATGTCGCTGTGGCTCTCGGCCTGTAAAGATTGCACGGTCGATATGACGATCGAAATGGTCAAGCTGGGGATCTTCTACCTGATGATCGTTCTAAATGTCGATACGCAGAAACGGCTGGAAACCTTCCTCTGGCTGTTCCTGATTCTCAACGCCAAACTCTCGTTTGACATCATGTGGGGGTACTATAATGGCGCGGGAATCGTCAAAGGTGACCTGACACGTGCCTCGGGCGGCAACTCAACCATGGATAATTTTAACGGGATCGCCATCACCATGAACACGCTGATCCCGTTCGCCTACTACCTCTTTCTGCATTACCGCGCGTTGTTCAAAAAGATCGTCATGGGTGTCATGCTCGGGTTGTTTGTCTGGACCATGATCCTGACCGGCTCCCGCGGCGGTCTGCTCGGTTTTTGCGCCATTCTCGGCCTCGTCTGGTGGCAGTCCAAACATAAGGGGATCATGATCTTCGGCCTGCTGGCGTTCATGGTGGTTGGATGGTTTATGCTTGGCGATGCGTCCAAAGAACGCTACATGACCATCTTTTCCGATGACCTCGATGAATCCTCGCAAGGGCGTATCGATTCGTGGCTCGATGGCCTCAAGATGTTCCTGACCAGACCGCTCTTTGGCGTCGGTGCCGGGGCGTTTGCCTGGGCACGAGTGGAGAATTTTGGGACCTATCTCAACGCCCACAGCCTCTATATCCAGGTGATCGCTGAGCTGGGGCTCTTCGGAGTAATGGCCTATTTCCTTTTCATTCGAGGGATATTTAGAGTCAACTGGCGTACGGTCAAGTTGATAGAGTCACGCCCTAATCCGAACAAATTTCTCGCTCCCTTCGCGCGTGCCATAATCATTACCTGTGGTTCAATGCTGGTAACCGGGTTGTTCGCGCACTCAGCATACCGGTACACGTGGTATTTCATGGCTGCTATGACGGTGGTGGCCCAGCAGATCGCCAATCGAAACGAGGCGCTTTTTCTGAAGGAAGAAGAGGAGGAGGCCGCTGCAGAAGCGGCGGACGGTAAAAGACTTTCCACGGGGGAGGCGTCGTGACGATCTACTCCTCAATTCTGCGTTCCTTTGTTCTTCCCTGGGCGCTGTCGCGTGACAACAGACAGTCCGCGTTGTCTCATTGGCGTTTTTTTGAGGAGAGCCAGTCCTGGTCGCTCTCACAATTGCACGACTATCAGTCGCAAAAACTCGCGGCACTCATCAAACACGCGTACGAGACGACCCCGTACTATCGTCGCGTATTCGACCAGCGCGGCTTGAAACCGTCTGATGTACGCGCTGTCAAAGACCTCTCCAAGCTGCCAATCCTGACCCGCAACGATCTGTTCGATCATGGCTCCGATATCCGCTCCAGCTCGTTCAGCGATACTCAGGTACATAAACTGCTCACCGGTGGAACCACCGGCCAGCAGGCCGTGCTCTATCGTGATCAGGAAAGCCTTAATATCAAGCTGGGTATGGCCTGGCGACATGAAAAGTGGGTCGGCGCCGAACCGTGTGACAAGATCGCCTACTACTGGCCGGCACATATTGATTTTCACCATGACGAGTCCTGGAAACAGCGTGTTAAGGAACGGTATATTCTACGCCAAATGATGAACTACGCCGGAGGCGGGAGCGAGGAATCGCTGGGCGGAGTTCATCGTGATTCAGTCGCGTTCAAGCCGCGTATGATAAAGGCCTTTCCCTCAGCCCTGCTTCGCTTGACCGAATATATGAAGCAACACGGCCTGACCTATCCGAAGATCGTCGGCATCATGTCCACTGGCGAGATACTGTACAAGAAGGACAAAGCGCTGTTCGAGGATTTTTTCCAGTGTCGAGTTTTCGACATGTACGGTTCCCGCGAGACCGGCAACAACGCATGCGAGTGCGACCACCACACGGGACGTCATATTGCAATGGAGACCTCGATCCTTGAAGTTGCAAAAGATGGACTCCCGCTGTCGACCGACAACGAAGGTGAGTATCTCATCACCGACCTTACCAACTACGGCTTTCCGCTAATTCGTTACCAGATCAACGATTTTGGCAGTATTCTGTCCCGGCAATGCGAATGTGGTCGGCATCTGGCGATGATGGGCTCGACTGTCGGTCGCTCCCATGACCGAGTTATCCTTATTGACGGTCGTACTATCGATGGCAATGTGCTGCTTTATCATACGACGACGGATGACGTTCACCGGATCGGTCAATTACAGATAGTACAGAAGTCGATTACACGATTTCTGGTTCGTATTAATCGGAGGCCGGAACCGACCGAAGCGACCTTTTCGTTCGTCCGCGACCAATTGCGGAAACTTCTGGGCGAAATCGAGGTTGAATTTGAAGTAGTGGACTCAATTCCGCGAGATCCGTCCGGCAAAGTTCGCTCACTGATCAGCGAAATAGGGCGGACCAACGCCGCTACCGCTGACTGAAGATTCGCTAACGCGTTACTTTCTAATTGGTTACTCGTGGGGCGAGGAAAAATATCCAGCCGCGAAACCACGCGTTGGAAGATTGTATAAAGGCTGATGTAAATTACCAGCCCTAAATCGTCGAAAACTATTAAGGAACAGGCGGTTCGCCCCGGAATCCATCGGTCCAACCAAGACCGAACCGGGCTCGGTAAGCGCCTATTAACCCGTTCGCTACGCAACCACGCAAAAATTGTGGTTGCTGTTCGGCCGGTTTCCAGAGTTATCTGGAACGAAATGAGACAACTGTCGAGGAGATTCACATGAAAGTCGTTCGCGGACTTTTCTTTCTATCACTCATAGTCGCCTCCCAGGTATTTGGCCAGACATCTGTCACGGTGCAGCACTATGCGATCGACAGCAGCACCTCGCAGGTGTTTAATCCGCTGTCGATCCCGCGCTTCCAGATCGCGCCGCTTTCCGGAGCCGGCGATGTTGTCTTTTACACGCACGGATTCACCGGCAACAACGCGTTTGTCATGACCTACAATCTCGATTCCACGGTTCGATGGGTCGGCAAGAACATGGGCGCCGTCAATGATCTTGATCATGCTCACATCTCTGTCTATCGCGACACCGTTTATCTTGGCCGCAACAGCGACAACCGCTTGTACGCCCTGACGCGAACGGGTATTGATTCTCTGCAGACACTTTTCACCTACCAATGGCCATTGACCGAGACCGATCTCTATATCGCCTCAGCCTACCGTCTGCCCGGATCGGATACCGTGATCTCGATCTCGCGCGGACTCGACGACAACAACGCCATTCGTTACTGGATATCAACCGACAAGGGACAAAGCTTCGGACCGCAACAGTATCTCGTCAATCGCGAAGGGACCGGGCGTGTCCGTATCGGCGGGATGATCTACGACAACACGGTCGCCGTAGTAGTCGACTCGGGCGACTATTCGATCGGCTGGTATACCTGGAATCGAACGACCCGTCAATGGGTGAACGACGGCAAGACCTTCAATCGCTCCATGTATCGCGGATTCGCCGGAAACGCTTACATGGATACCATTCGCTTTGTGATTGGCACCCGCGACAATGTCGTCGGGGGAATCGACTCCGTGCTTTGGGCGTTCAAAAGCAAGAACGCATCGACCTGGACTCAGGGGGCATTCCAGAGTTTCACCGCCGATGTTGCCGTGCCACCCTATGTGGCGCTAACCTACATCGAGGCTTCTCGACGCCTCGTCCTGTTTTATTCGCAGTCTGATTACGCCAACGATGATTCGGTCTCCATATACATGCGCTATTGGCGCCCCGAGATCACCAATTGGTCATCGCCAACCAAGGTCTCGCGCGGTCGATATGTCTGGAAAGTGACCACCGCGCAGAAAGTACCGGCTTCGCATGGCGACGTCTGTTATGCTATGTACCCATGCGAACGGACGGTAGGCGGTTCAAACTACAATTTTGCTGATGTCGTGCGGATAACTTTTAACAGCAACGATGTCACTCCGCCGGGAGCCATTCAGGATCTGAGCGCCACCTTTGGCGACTCACCGAGTCAAGTGCGATTGGCCTGGACCGCCCCGGGCGGAAACGGGACGTCCGGTAGTGCCGAATTCTACGTCGTAAAATCATCGGCCGCACCCATCAATGAATCGAACTGGGGGACAGCGCTTGCCGTCCCGACCTATCCGCCAGTTCCTGGTAGCTCGGGCGCTCAGCAGCAATTCACGGTGTCCGGACTTCCAGCCGGGCAAGCGACCTATTTTGCGGTTCGTGCCTATGATTCCGTCGGCAACGAGTCACCGATCTCAAATTCCGCCTTCATTGACCTTTCGCTTCCGGTTGACGAGCCTAATACGCCTGACCGGATGGCGACGAGGATAGGGAGTATATACCCCAACCCTTTTAACGGTGCCACCCGCATAAATTATCGTGTGGGTGAACGGTCGGACGTCAGCCTGACGATCTATGATATCCTGGGACGCCGAGTGAATAAAATGCTTGATGCAACGCTGCCGCGTGGCGAGTATTCCACTGTGTGGAACGGGACCGACGATCGCGGGAATGAAGTAGGCTCAGGCGTTTATTTCTGCCATATCGCCTCCGGCGGATGGGCCGACTCGCGAAAGCTGGTCTATCTTAAGTGACACCATGAGTGTCACTAGCGCCGTAAAGGGAATTCCTTATTCATGAACATCCTTGTGCTCGACGAGGAGTTTCCATTTCCTCTCAATTCCGGTAAACGTATCCGGTCATTCAACCTGCTCAGTCGACTGGCGAAGCGTCATAATCTGATCTATCTCGCCTACGGTGTCGAGGAGAGCGATTCCTTCAAAGCCCTGCAGGCGGAAGGGATGCACCCGATCCCGGTCCACCATACGTTGCAGGCCAAATCCGGACCGGTCTTTTATCTCAAACTGCTGCAGAATCTGTTCTCGTCGCTTCCGTACACGGTTACCAGTCATTTCACTCTCCCGTTCGCTGAGAAACTCGCCGGTCTGCTGAACGAACAGCGCTTCGATATTGTGGTCTGTGAGTGGAGCCCATACGCGATTTACATGCGCGAGCGGCGAACGCCACCAACCGTGATTGTCGCGCACAATCTGGAACATTTGATCTGGCAGCGGTATCACCAGACTGAATCGAATCCTCTTAAAAAACTCTATATCGGCGGTCAATACCGGAAGATGCTCCGATTCGAGAAGGCTGTCTTCGACCGAGCAGCCGGAGTGACAACGGTATCGAAAAAGGAAGCCGAGGGTGTCCGCGCGATCTCACCGCTCCCCATGATCGCCCCGGTCGACAACGGTGTCGACCTGAACTACTTCGCGCCAGTGCCGGAGCCACCCAAAGCGGATTCGCTTGTTTTTGTCGGCTCGCTTGACTGGCGCCCTAATCAGGACGCGGTCGAATACTTTATCGAAGAGATCCTCCCCATCATCCGGGGTTGTCGACCCGAAGTCGTCTTTCGTGCCATCGGCCGCAATATGCCGCCGCATATCGCGCGACTCGGAAGCCGGCCCGGTGTGAATCTCGTCGGCGAAGTTGACGATGTACGTCCCTACGCCCGTGCCGCGTCCGTATTTGTCGTTCCGCTGCGTATCGGTGGCGGAACACGCCTGAAAATACTCGAGGCGCTCTCCATGGAGTCCGCCGTGGTTTCAACCTCCATCGGTGCTGAAGGTCTCGAACTGGAAAACGGCAAACATCTGATTCTCGCGGATACTCCGGCGGCATTCGCGGAAGCAGTGGCAGATCTTCTGGAGCACCCATCTCGTATCAAGGAGTTGGGGAAAGCAGGACGGGCACGTGTCGAGGCCCGCTATGGTTGGGATACCCTAGCAGTGGATCTGGAGAACTTCCTGGCGAAAGTGGTAGCACGATGAGAATTCTCCATTTGCGCGCGTCCAACTTCTATGGCGGCCCTGAGCGCCAGCTCCATATGCACGCGCACATCGCCAGACAGGCCGGAATAGATGTTGTGATCGGATCGTTCTCCGAGCACAAGGAACCACCCGAGTTTCTGGAAGTGATCTCTGCCGATGGTCTGGAAACCATGCTATTTCCGGTCGCCAGTGCCTATGACCGCTCTGCGATTCAGAAGGTCGCCGATGGATTGGTTCAGGGGAGATTTGATGTCCTCTGCACTCACGATTACCGGACTCACATCATCGGCTGGTTTGCCGCCCGACGCGCCAGGGTCAGATGGATCGGCTTCTCTCGAGGCTGGACACAGGATACACTTCGAGTCAAGATCTACACGCTGATCGACAAGTTCGTCATCCGATTCGCCGACCGGATCGTAGCGGTCTCGCACAGCCAGAAAGACCGTCTGACCCGTTTGTGGATATCACCGAGGAAGATCGCGGTCGTTCACAATGCAATAGAACTCGACCGTTTCGCCGGCATACAGGCCATATCACTGAAGCAGCGATTTGGATTTTCATCGGACGCGATAGTAGTGGTCGCCGGTGGGCGATTCAGCCAGGAGAAAGGACAGAAGGATCTGGTCGAAGCGGCGGCTCGCGCTATCCGAAGAAACCCTCGCATCAAGGTCGTGATGTTCGGGCATGGCCCGGATTTTGATCTCATCCTTTCGCAGATCCGGGCTGTGGGCCTGCAGGACTCCATTCTCTGTCCCGGCCATGAACGTCATATGCTCGGCTATCTCAGATCCGCCGATCTACTCGTGAATCCATCGCTGTCCGAGGGATTACCCAATATTATCCTCGAGGCAATGGCTCTCGGTGTACCGGTGGTCGCTACTTCGGTCGGTGGTGTTCCGGAACTTATCCAACATGAGGCAAATGGCCTGCTGGTTCCGGCCAAGGATCCAATCGCGCTCAGTGACGCCATTCTTGAAATGTGCGGCGACTCGGAAACGCGCGAGAAATATCGCAAGGTTGCCCTGGAGACACTCGCCAGATCATTTACTTTCAAGGGGCAACTCGACGCTTTGCGGGATATCTACCAACGAGTTATTTCGGGCTCCTGAAGAATTAACCATGAAACAGGCGCTGAAATATAGTATATATGCGCTCCTGTACTGGAGCGGCTTCTGGCTGTTGGCTGGCTGGTTATCCCGAGACAAGACCCGAATCTTGATGTATCACGGTGTGGTACAAGAAGATATCGAAGTCTGGACCCAGCTCCCAGTCGACCATTTTCGAGCCCAAATGGAGCATGTGGCCAAGGGCTATTGCCCGGTTAGATTGACTGAAATTGTCGATAATAGAAAGGGCACACGTCGCCTCGGCAAGCCGGCAGTCGTCGTGACTTTCGATGATGGCCTGAAAAACAACCTGACGATAGCCTACCCGGTGTTGGCCAAGCTGAAGATCCCGGCGACGATCTATATCGCGATCTCGCTGATCGATAGGCCGACAAAGTTTGGCGGCATGATCTGGACCGACTACGTGCGCGGATTGATCCGCTCGACCAACGCGCGCCAACTTGATCTCAGCGCGTTCGGTTTGTCGGCATTCGAGTTGAACTCTGGCACAGCCAGGCGAGACGCAGAGTCTTTAGTTGGACGCGCATTGAAAGGGCTGCAGGCCGAGCATCGCGAGACAGTGATCGCGGAGATATCCCGTCAACTCGGCGGGACTGTCGCTCGCGAGCATGCGGCTCCCTTCGATGGCCTGACTTGGGATGAGATCAGACAAATGGATCGCTCCGGGCTTGTCGAGTTTGGCGCTCATACAGTGAGCCACGCCATTCTGTCGAAAGTCTCCGATCAGCAGGCTGAACAGGAGATGGTTGGCTCGCAAGCGCGCCTGGAAAAAGAATTGGGTCATCCGATCCGGAACTTTGCATACCCGAACGGGACACGGGCCGATTTTTCGGATACACATATTAAGATGGCCGCGAAGCACTTTGATTCCGCGGTAACAACAATCGAGGGTCTGGTTGGTCCCGCCGATGGACTCCACGACTTGAAGCGGATCAACATCGGCAATGACATGAGCATGATTGAGTTCAAGCTGCGGCTCTCCGGCACGCTTGATCTGTTGGGACTATAAAGTGATTCTTGCATGATCGGCGGCCTTGAGCGAATGACTGAAAACACGATTGCTGACCGTTCTTCAGCGCAGATGACTGTGGTCACCTCGTTCTCAGACTTGCAGAAGTACGAGACTGAGTGGAATGACCTGCTGGCTCGCTCCGAGCACCGTCAACCTTTCGCCACCTTTGACTGGGCATCCGCCTGGCTCGAAGTATTCGGCAGCGAAGTCTCACTCAAGGTTATCATTGTTACTCAACAGGGAAGAGTTATTGCCATCGCCCCGTTCTGTGTTCGCTCGGGAAAGCTGCTGACCTTTGTCGGTTATCCCCAGAATGATTACGCGGATATCCTATATGATCATGCTCACCCGGAGGCACTTGACCTGGTCGTCGATCAACTCCTCGCCATGCGCGGCCAATGGGGGAAGGTCATTCTCGACCAGATGCGGGGAGAGAATTCGGCCTACAGCAAGCTTGTTGAGATATTGAGCCGTCGCGCCCTGCCATTCCGTATCGAACCATCCGACAGTTGTCCGGCCATGATCATCGATGACAAAGCCGCCGCCAAAAAGATGTACCACAAGCGGAATGTCACCTCGTATATCAACTGGTTCGAGAAGGAAGGGAAATTCGGCTTCAACCGGTATACGGACACCGCTGAAGCGATGTCCCATCTCGATGACCTCTTCGCCCAACACGTCGACCGGTGGGACGGTACCCCGACTCCAAGCTATTTCCGTTTCGAACCGATGAAGAACTTCTATCGGGCGTTCTTCAGGAAGATGCACCCCAAGGGCTGGATACATTTTTCAAGTCTGACCTTGAACGACACCTATGTGGCGTTGTATGTTTCCCTGGAGTACGAGCATCGGCTCTGCCTGTACAAGACCTGCTTCAATAAGGAGTACTACAAGAAATCCCCTGGGCAGGTGATCCTTCGCTATCTGATGGATGACGCACTCCAGCGTGATATTATCGAACTTGATTTCGCGCGCGGTGACGAAGGATACAAAGATCGCTACGCGAACGCGGTCCGACAGAACTATCGGGTTATCATCTACGGCAGCCGATTGTCGGAGAGGATCGCTTCGACCATGTTTGCGGCGCGATACTCAAAGCTGGCGACCCTCTTGTTTCGCAACAAGACCGCCAAAGATGTCAAGAAGTGGCTTTTGAGCAAAAAGAACGGATAACCGGGCATTTCAGGTAGAACCATGGGATTTTGGAGCAGCACCAAATCGTTCTTTCAGACACTTCGCCAGATGAAGTGGGACCTTCAGGGACGTCACTATATTCACAAGCAGGCGTTTCTTGCGCTCATCCCAAGCTACATTGGCTACACCATCCGTTACAGATTCTATAAGAAGTATGTCAAGGCGGTTGGGCCGGATACCAAGTTCCTCGAGCGGCTCTATATCCGCAACCCGCAGAAACTGACTGTCGGTCGTCACTGTTCACTCGGTATCGACTGCAACATCCAGGCGGCGGGCGGTGTGACAATGGGTGACTACGTAATACTTGGCCCCGGTGTGAAGATCTGGAGCTCCAACCATATCTACGCCGACCCAAATACGCCGGTCTATTTCCAGGGGTCAGAATTCAAAGAAGTGATCATAGAAGATGATGTCTGGATCGGCGCCAACGCCTTCATTATGCCCGGTACGCATCTCGGCAAGGGCTGTATTGTTGCGGCCGGAGCGATCGTCGGTGGCAAGCGCTACAAAGATTTTTCCATACTGGCGGGCAATCCCGCGCGCGTAATCGGCTTCCGCAATGCCGCCCCTGCGGCCGAACCGGCAACATCAGCACCTCCACCTGCGGAGCCGGCCAGCTAAATGTCCCAGCCGTTCCCTGTCTCTGTCATCATTGGCACCTACAACCACGGCAAGTATATCGCCAGTTGTATTGAATCCGTGCTCGCTCAAACACACGGCCAGTGCGAGATCATAATCATCGATGACGGCTCCACCGACAATACGGCCGAGGTCGTCAAACCATATCAGGACCGTGTCAACTATCGATATCAGCCGAACCAGGGGAGAGGCGCCTCGCGCAATGCCGGCATAAAGCAAGCCAGTCATGACTGGATAGCGTTTCTCGATGCCGATGACCTCTGGGAGCCGACCAAGCTGGAGAAGCAGGTCGCGGCGATCGTCGCCCATCCCGAGATCGACCTGATCGTCACCAACGCCTGCTGGTTTGACAACGACCGGATAGTCAAGGGTGACTACTTCAAGACGATGCGATTATTCCACCAGCAAAAGATAGAGCGCCACGGCACACTCGGTATTTTCACCGAGCCTCTTTACCCGCTTTTCATAGACGAGAATTTCGTCAACCTCTCATCCGTTCTCGTCCGCAAGAAGGCGCTCTATGATGAAGGGTTGTTTGATGCCACTCTGCCGCGAGCGCAGGATAGAGACCTCTGGCTGCGCCTCTCGCGGCGCTGCAAATTCGCTTTCATCGATGAGATACTGACCCGGAGCCGAGTGCATTCGCTCGGCGACGGCCTTACCACCATCGTACCGGCGATCAGCCGCGTCCAATTATTCGAGAAGGCGTTGGCGTTCGGATCGGAGTGGGAGAAGAAATATGAACAGCGGCTGCGGAACCGTGTAGGCCATTGCCACTACGACCTGGCGCACTTTCACTTCTATCGGGAGAATGATCTGAAGAAAGCGCGGGTTGAGTTTGCCAAAGCGATGAGCTTTGGGTATAGCAGTATGAATGTTAAGGTTCACTATCTCGCGACGTTCTTCCCCGTCAGACTTATCACTATCCTTCGCAAACTTGTCCGCGCGGTCCGCGGAGACTAAGACGCCGCCTCCGGCTTGCGGCTCTTCACCGGTTTCGCCGGCGCGCCTATCGCCACAACCATCTCCGGAATATCTTTCACTACTACGGAACCGGCGCCGATGATCGAGTGGTGCCCGACATTTGCCATCACCGTGCAATGCTCCCCGACAAAGGCGTCATGGCCGATGTTGACAAAATCAAAGCGATCCTCATCGGCCAATACATCTTTCGAGATATCCTGAAAATTGTGCTGATACCGGCCGGAGAGGACCGAGACATAGTTCGCTATCACCGCTCGATCACCGATATGCGCTCGCCCTATCACGGTGTGACCGGTGATCAACACTCCGCGTCCGATCGTGGTATCGATCTTGGAGACAAGTGACCCAAAGCCGATATCCAGATCCAGATGCGCCTCGGCGAGAGTCTGCTCATAAAAACAGGCGCGAGTCAATGTCCCGATCCTGCCAGGGAAAAGGCTATACCACTGGGCGAAGAAATCGAACAGCATACTGCTGCCAAGCCACTTGTGCAGCGCCAACGACGCTACACCTGACGGGAGTACCAGCAGATAAAACAGCCCGACCAACAGTGATTTTATGATCTTTCTCATTTGCCCGCTTTCTCCTGGTAAACACGACGATAAAACGCTTCATGCTCGGCGACATATTTCTGGATCGAATACTTCTGATGAGCGGCAACTTTGGCCGCAGACGCAAACCGGTCGGACAACGCGCGGTCTTTGACCAGTTGCCGCAACAGTTCGTTGAACCGTGGCTGGTCGCCTGACGGGAAAAGCATCCCATCTTCGCCGTGCGTGATCGCTTCGCGATTCCCGCCGACATCGGAGGCGATCACCGGCAAACCTGCCGCCATATACTCAATAAGTGAGTTTGAGAAACTCTCGCTGGCCGAACAAAGGACGGCAATATCCATTGCCGCAAGACTCGGGATCACATCAACCGCCCTTCCCGGAAGCAGAAACCTGTCGGTCAAACCATGCTGCGTCAGTAGACCGGTGAGTCGCTCTCTGTCCGGACCATCGCCGACTATAACCCATTTCAGGTGAGGTAACTCAGATTTCGTCGCCGAGGCCGCCATTACCAATAGGTCGAGGTTCTTGACATCCCGTAAATTCGCCACCGAGCCGACCAGCAATTCATGCTGGCCAATTCCCCATTCAGCGCGTTTCTGCGCCCTCAACTCCGGAGTGATGCGAGTGAAACGATCAAGGTCGAGACCGTTGTAAATAAGGTGCATCTGTTCGGGACGAGCGGCTTCCTTGTCGATCGTTTTCGCGATCACCGCTTTGGAGTTCGCGAGATAGTAATCTGTTCGCATTTGCAAATACTTGAGCAGAGCGATATGTACCGGACCATGCCAATGTCCCAAGTTACGTCGACTGGAGACGACTATTGGCGTTTTCGCGCAGATCGCCCCAAATGTCCCCACAATATTGCCATCGACAAAAAACGTCTGGACAATATCGATCCGGTTCTCTTTAAGATATTTCCCCAGTCTATTGATCTTCGCGACAGCCGAGGGCCGGAACAGTGAGCCGACATGGAGCGTGATATTCGGGACATTCAGACCGCTTTTCTCGACAAAGTCGGCCGGACGGAGCGTGACCAGATGAGGAGCGAACTGGCCTCGGTCCAGATACTTCAACAGCATCACCAATTGTCCTTCGGTTCCGCCGTTGGCGCTGGGGAGTTCATCTATGACGTAGGCGATTTTGATCATGCCAGTATCTATATTCTCTCGGTGAATGCCCTTTTGGTCGCCCGTTCGCCAGATCGCGGTCAGACGTCCGCAAAGTGTTGTCCTGTCATAATATCGTCAAGGGTTTAATCTCTCTGCAGACCTGAATTTTGTTGATTCCTGTACGCGGCAGGTCTATCTTCCGCCACTGTTGAACGGGCAAACCAGCCGCCATCTGAAACCGACTTTCGAACCAGAAAGAAAGACCGCCGTCACCGTGGCCAGCCAATCGAAATATCTTGATCCAATCCGCCGTTACTGGCCGAACGGTGATATTCACTCCGCTGTATTCCTCGCCCGCTACCCTGACTTGCGGCGACTGACCGAAGAGGCCAGACATGCCGCCAAAGGGGAGATCATCTTCTGGCACCCGTGGCATATGGAAAGGACCTGGGTCCATCAGACGCTCGAGTCTCCAATTGATTGGGGGAAAGTACGGACCGGGGATGAAGAGTGGCCCCATGCACTGGCGCGGCTCAGTCATTTGATAGACCTGGCCGCTGGCTGGCAAATGACCGGCGAACGACCATTGCTCAACTGCTACTGGGATCATGTCACGCAATTCTGCCGCGCACGCCGCGAGACGAAATGTCATCTCTGGCCCAACCGCCTCGATTCCGCCATGCGGGTATTTCATTTCATCAAATCATTTGACCTGCTGAACCACACAAACGATTCCGCCGAACAGCAGCGCCAACTCCTGTTCGACCAGGTCCAGTTCGAAACCGATTTCCTGCTTGGTTGGCTGGGGAGTAAGGTTGGCAACTGGGAGCTGATCATTTGCTGCGCGCTTCTGACCGCGGCGGAGTATTTGCACGGAATGGTCGACACGCAGGTCTGGCGGGACAAAGCATCGGCCAGATTGGAGGAACTGCTCAATACAGAGATTCAGCCCGACGGGCACTGGATCGAGCAGGCCCCGATGTACCACGGCGAGTGCATCATCGCCCTGGCCGACTACCTGACAATCCTCAAGACCAATGACCTCCCTGTTCCGGAGTGGCTTGTCAAGGCGATGCAAACGCTTTTGGTAACGCTCGAGGAGATAACCGACCCGCAAGGGAGAATCCCGCAGATCGGCGATTCCGACGCCTTTGAGACCGCGTATATATCACATCTCTGCGAGGTCCTGCTTGGCGACCAGACTCGCGGCGAACATGTGACCGATACAAAAACACCGCTGGTAAAAGTGTATCAACCGACCGGCTGGGCTGTTTCAAAATGGAACGGCCCGACGACCGGCAAGAAGTATCAACTTATCTTCGATGCTTCAGGCAAACCGCCGACGCGTCGCCAGTGGCACTCCCATGCCGATGATCTGCAGGTTATTCTGACCAGCTCAGATGGCCCGATCCTGGTCGATCCTGGAAGATTCACTTACAGTAGTGTACATGTGTCAGGCACTCCGCGCCTAAGAAACGCCATTCGATCCAGCAGCTTCCTGCGAAAGCTGTATTGCTGGCTGGTTCCACAAAATCGTGAACTCGGCAAAACAGACTGGCGACATCACTTCGCGAGAACGTTGTCACATAATACGGTAAGTTGTGACTGGCAAGACCAGAGTGGATA
This sequence comes from uncultured Ignavibacteriales bacterium, assembly GCA_964397415.1. Classification (GTDB taxonomy): domain Bacteria; phylum Zixibacteria; class MSB-5A5; order GN15; family FEB-12; genus FEB-12. The sequence goes on from CAYNIJ010000002.1 coordinate 166,485, forward strand.
TGGCCGATTTGAAAACGAGAGTCCGACTGTCCGGCTCGTACGTGCAGTCGGCGACGACGCTCACTGTACTTTCCTGATGCGTGGAGAGATAACACCGGATCCAAACGCGGCCACTGGCTATCGCCACGCGAGAACGGTGATCGGGGTGCTCCCTTATCTGGTCGCCATCATCGACGACCTGTCGGCTGATGCTCCTCATGCCTGGGTCGCCTCCTGGCGTTTGAGTACCTACGCCAGGATCACAAAAATCGACAGCTCAATTGAGATCAGCGTATCCGACGACGGACCTATGCTGATGTCGTTTCATGACCGTGCAGGGCACCTGTCAAGCCGTATCGAGATGGACTGGGTATCCTTTGAGTATAACCGAAAACACGAAGCGAAAACGATTCGGGCGGTGCATGGAAAGACGACCGCGGCCCGTATCGTCTCCCTGTTCCGCTTTGCGCCTCTCGAACAGACTTTTGACTCGGAGAAACTGGAAGTCCAGGTGGCCGACCGACAGGGAAGCCTATTCGACCGCATCAAACTTGACAGCGGCGGACGTTCCCTTATCATCTGGCACCAAGACGAGCCAAAGAGGTTTACGGATGGCGAATTTACCATTGATTCAGAGCTGTTCGTCCACCGAACATAGATCACTGCAGAGATTGAGGTACTAGACTATATGCCCGGAATATTTGGATTTGTTTGCAAACGGCCGATGGAGGCCGGAGATCGCCAGGCGTTACTCGCCGGCATGCAAAAGCGGCTGATGCACTATGACTTCTATGAAGCAGAAACCCATTTCGGTGAGTGGTTCGCGGTTGGCCATGCCGGTATTCCACTGGCGGGTCAAAAGCAATTAGGTCACTCGCCGGATTCATCGGTTGTAGCCGCCTATTCCGGATTCATCTATGGATGGCACGCGGATGCTCCCTCCGGTAGTATCCCCAAGGCACAGCATCTGACCGCACTCTATTCTCAGGACGCGGTGCGACTTCCTGAGAAGATCGATGGCTCCTACAATGTCGCCATTTTCGATAACAAAACCAAACAGGGGATGCTCTGCAATGACCGATTTGGTCACCGCCAACTCTACTATTTCGAAGATGACGCTCTTTTCATGTTTGCCACCGAACTAAAGGCGTTCCTGGCCTACGATGGCTTTGACCGGGAGGTCGATCTTGAATGCGCCGCCGATATGTTCAATTATGGTTATCCGCTTGGCGATAAAACGTTGTTCAAGCACGGCAAGATCCTCCTGGGCGGGCATGTAATTCGGATAGCCAATGGCAGGACCACTTTCTCGCAGTATTGGGACTATCAGTATCAAGAGGGAGTTGAGAAATCACTCGACGAGATGGTTGAAGAAGTCGACGCCATCTTCCGCCCGCTGATCAAAAAGCGGATAGGAAAAGCGGAGAATATTGTTATCCCGCTTTCGGGTGGTCTCGATTCACGTTTTATCCTCGCCCACACCATCATGGCTGGGCACAATCCATGGGCGATCACGCATGGCCGCTCCGGTTGTCATGACCACAAGATCGCTATGGATGTGGTCAGAGTCCTGCATCATGATCGCTATCGCTTTGTGGAGATGCAACCCTACTGGCTGGCGGAGCATGCTGAGCGATTCGCCTATTTCTCCGAAGGAATGAACAACACCGGCCCGGCGACACTCATAGGCGTCAGCATGCAGTATAACCTTCCGCCAAAAACGACCGCATTTTTGAACGGCATTTTCGGCGGACCGACCAATTTCGGCTCGCCCTATTACAAGGCCGTTGATATCACCGAGAATATCTCGCACGAAGAGAAATTGAAGAATCTGCGGCGGTCGCTCTGGGGGGATTTTGTCGGTGAAGAGCATTACGCCCTCTTCACACCTGACATGGGGAAACGTTTCGCGGCGTCTTACATGCCGAATATCGAGGAAGATTTCAAGCGCAGCCTGAATGTCTCGCCGCTCTATTGCAACCAGAAAGACAATTTCTTTATTCGGAATCGTATTGGTCGACACATGAACCTTATCGACTGCAACCGATTCCTCTGGCATGATCATTTTGCGCTGGCCGATGACCGATTAGTCGATTTCTATCTAAAGATTCCCGCCGCGACCAAACTCTCAAAATCGGTTATGTCGGCTTACTTCCGCAGTAAGCTCCCTGACCTGGCTCGTGTCACCTATCAATCGACCGGTGTCGATCTATTCTCCAAGCCGAAACCGTGGAAACAGAAACTTCGGGCGAGAGTCAATCGATACGGCTACCTGCTGGAACGGTTGACCCAGGGTCACTTCAAATATTACAACCCGAAGAACTACAGCCATTTCAGCCAGTGGTACCGGGCGGATAAACGAGTGCGGCAATTCTACGAGGGAGTTTTGCTGGACCAGAAGACTATCCAGCGCGGCTATTTCAACCGACCAACAATTGAAAGATTCCTGGAACGTCAGCGCAAAGGCGGGAACTCATTCTTCCAACTCTCCGACCTGGTCGCTTTCGAGCTGTTCCACCGGATGTTTATTGATAAGAAGTAGCGCCACTGACTCTAGTGAACATAGAGTCCGTCGAGAGGCCAGCGAACGAAATCACCTTTCCAGATTCGGGTGAGATCCTGCTCGATCAATTCAGAGGACTTGGTTCTCCGTTCCATCACCATTCGGCGGTGGATCTTCTCTTTGTGATATTCGATGATCTGATCATCAAACGGCAACAACTCCGGATTGACAAAGCGGACCGCGCCGTCACAGTCACGCGCCGTGATGATCTCATTCCGATTGTACAAGCTGGGGGAGAAGGGAACATCGAGCAACCCATTCTGGAATGCCTTGATTGCGCCGCGAGCCATTGAGCCGAGCCCCAATTTCTCAATCTCACTAAGAATAATATTGGCTTCCCGTTCGATCATCGCCATCTCAGTTTCCACCAAGGCCCACTCAGGCCTGGCGTCCCCAGCCTTGGCTACTCCTGCTTTTGTCAGGCGCAGGGCCTCTGCGTTATCGTGGCGGGTCGGGATATGGATCGACTCGACAGGAGTCTTGATCATAAACTTGGTAGACCGCGCCAACGCACCGGTGGTGGAACTGGCGACTATCAACTCGCGCGCCTTCTCGAGATTGTTCGGGAAAGCCGCCATATACTGGTGGAACACGGTCGAGACCGTCACTTTCGGGAAACCATATTTGGTCAGCCAGGCGCGGCCTACTTTGTCAAGCGCGCGGATAGCCGCGATATCCTGGATCCGATTTCCCTGTTCGGCCAGACCAAGCGAAACGCAGACCCCCCCGGCCTTGGCCGTCAGGATCGCCTGCACGACATTGATCGCGATCGCCAGCGACGGCTCGATCAGACTGGTGGTCAATGGTCCAAAGTATTCACGATTGACCGTGATCCCTTGCTGCTGATAGATACCGGTCAACTTGTCGACATATTTCCAGTTCTTCAGATTCGCGACGGGCGAGGTTCGCTTATCGTACGGATAAAGATAGCAAAGAAAACCACCCTCGACCGAGCTTGTCCCGCCTGCTATTCCGATCTCATAAACCAACCGATGGTCCGGCGATCCGGCTCGGATCTGGAATGGTGTCTCGATAGCGTTGAGGATCTCTTCTATGCCGGCCACACCATGCACTGGTACCGGATAGCCGTTAAGGAAAGATGTCCCGCCCTTTTCCGAGCGGCGGACACCTTCCTCGGCTTTCGCGTACATATTCTTCCGACTGGCGGCATCGAGCTGAATGGAGGATACATCCATCCCGTTCTCGCGAAGCAGTTTCAGTATCTCGATCTCATCCTGAATATGCGCGACTCCCGTGCGTGGCTGAAGGAGCGGACGATACGGCGAAGTCTGCTGAGTCTTGATAAGGTGGTGAAGGTTTTTGGATGGTACACCGTGGTTTTTTTTCACGTCGGTCAGCCAGACTGCCGCTCCGGTCGGCCAGCTCGCTAACACATCGCGTCGAGTCAGCTCGAATTCCTGCTGGCTCATCGGATCATCGGTAACGGTATCAAGATCCGGCATTGGCGGGATCTCATGCTCGCCATGACTGAGCAGATCGCGTGGATGGATCTGCTTGTTATGGAAATCGCGCTTCAGATTTTCGAGAATCGTCATCCAGGAGACCGGCTTGGGGGCGACAAAATCAAACCCCATCGAACGAAACTGGCGAACCACCGTATCATCTTTCTCTTTGACCGAAAGGTTGCCGCCGAGATACCAGACTTTGGGGTCGCTATTGCCCAGGGTGAAGTGTTTCAGCTTTTGCGGAAAATCCTCCAGATACATGTCAACATGCCCATTATTGCATGAGACGAACATGGCATCGAAATCCGAGGCATGATTGAAAAAGTCATCCAGGGTGTTGCCGATCCCCATATTCTTGACATAGAATCCTGATTCGCGGAATGCGAGCGTCAACAACGCCATACCGACCGAATGGATGTCATCCCCAAGAGAACCGATCAATAATCTATATGCCGTCTTCATGCGTGTCGCTCACTGCCTATATCGAGAATTACGCCCGCTCGAGGATCTTGCGGGGAGAGATATCCATACATTTACCCAAACCAGTGCCGATCAGTACATCGATCGCGTCCACAAACGGAACCTCAACATCCTGTTGACTCAAGACCAACGGCACCTCGGAACATCCGCCGATGATGGCATCGGCGCCAAGTTCTACCAGGCGCTGGGTGGCATGCACAAAACGAACCTTTGGCTGTCCCGTCACATGCCCCGCCTTGATCCCCCAGGGTTCATAGATAGGATCCATGAAATAGAACTTCTGATCCTTGTCGTTAAAGATGATCGACTTCACACCGACCGCCTCAAACTGCTTCTGGAACAATTGCATTTTGAGATTGCCTGTCGAGGCCAGTATCCCAACGGTCTTGACCTGCGGATGCTGTTCCACCGTGTATCGCGCGGTTTCGGCGATGCCGTCGATGATTTGCGCTTTGCCGGCTCTCTGTATCTCCGGGATGAAGTAATGCGAAGTCATACAGGCAAGCATGACGAAATCCGCGCCGACCGCGTCCATCAACTGCATCGATCGAACCAGTTCCGGTACCGGGCTTGGCCCGGTCTGCAATATTCCCTGTGTCCGATCCGGGACCGAGGAATTGTTGTGTACAAATATTTCAACATACTCCTGGTCGGTGATGGCCGGGGTCAATTGGACCGCCCGGTCAAACATGTATGCTCCGGCGACAGAACCCATGCCGCCGATTATCCCTAATCTCTTCTTAGACACTCTTTTCTCCTGATTGCGAAATCTTCTCTCTCAGAACGCCGAGGCCGGGTCAACCTTGGAAATACTGAACCGGTACTTCCCCGAAGACTCCACTGGTATGGTATCGACGTACTCAATATGGTACTTAACGTCGGTCCCCAGGTACTTCGGTATCTCCGCGGCCAGGAACGCCAGGCTGGCGTCACTGAACTTCTCGCCTCTGACTATTTTGAAGACGACCTCGTCCTTCTTCTCTTGTATCAACTGCGCCTGCGCCACGCCGGGCGTATTGGCGATCAGGTAGATCGTCAGGGAAGCTCCCGACACTATTTTGCCGGAAGGGGTCACCAGAAAGTCTGTGGTTCGTCCACCCGCCATTTTCATGAGCGGGAGTCCTCTGCCACATCCGCAGATCTCGGCCAGCGGCATCCCAGTATCCTCGATCTGGTACCGGATGAACGGCATCCCGAAGTTAAGCAGATCGGTGACAACCACCTTGCCGGTCTCACCCGGTTTGGCGGGGCGCCCTTCGCGAAGGAACTCCATCAGGAATCCTTCGGCGCCGATATGCAGACCGGAATGGTGATCGCACTCGGAGGCGAGGACACTCGTCTCCCGCGAGCCGTACCGGTCATACACCTTACATTCAAAGACCGACTCGATCAATGACCGCTGATCCGGCTCAAGTACTTCGGCCGAGGTTATTATCGCCTTTGGCCGGTGATGATCCGTCGAATTCGTTTCCTTCAGGAACCGAGCGAAGAGAAACATCGAATTCGCATAGGCGATGTATACACCAGGTCGATACGATCGCAGCCGTGTTTTGAAATCCGCCAACCGTTCCCGCGTGATACTCGAGGTATCCAGGATGGCCAGTCGGTCGAGAAAGATGCTTCGCAGTTTGAATCCGACCGAAGCCATCCCGGCGATATCCTGCCGATGTCCCCAGAATGACGCGGTCTTCATGCCGATATCCCAACCGGCCCACCGATTGTGTCGGATCGTCGCCGCTTTTCGCGAGAACAGTCGATCCTTGTCGTGGTAGAACTGCAGCGGACTTCCCGTCGATCCACCGGTTTTATTGGGAACCAATGATTCCACCGGATAGTTCCGCGCCCGCAACTGGTCAAGCGATTGCTGAATATCCTTTTTGGTCAACACCGGAAGTTTCAAAATATCATCGAGGTTCTGAATACTGGCCGGGACAATTCCCGCTTCATCCAACCGTCGTGTATAGAAGGGGGAATGCTTGTACGCGTGAGTCAGGATCGTGCGGAGACGATCCACCTGAAGCTGCTCGATCTCCTGCTTCGACAAGAACTGCACTCGCTCCATTTCTTTCAAATGAGCGAGAGTGGTCCCATGTTCCTGGAACTCGCGCATCCTGAAAAAGATATGTTTGGCGGTGAACTGCAGTATATCAAACATCGTACTACTCCCGGACTGACTTAATCGAACTTGAAGGATCTAGTCTTGATGATCTGCTTCAAACGTTTCACTTCTTCATCGGTAAAGAACTTCACGGAGAAAAGTGCGACCGGGAAAAGGCAGCCTATTCCGGCCTTTGCCACCATATCAAGCCAGAGCTTTCCGGTGTCCACCTGTATTCCGGCAAAAAACAGCACGAAAGCCACGGCGAACAGCAGGCCGACCCGCCGCCATTCCATATGAATCGGATAAAGCCGATTCGAAAAATAGAATGTCAGTGATGCTTTGAAGATGAAACAGATCAGGGTCGCCACCGCTGCGCCGAAGATTCCGAACGGCTTGATCAAGAGAAGATTGAGGATCACGTTCAGGATGCCGTTCAGCACATTGACGTAGGCGACATACTTGGTCGCCTTCTTCATCAAAATACCAATATTGAAATGATGGTGGAACGAAAAGATGATGTAGGCCAGCACCACTACCGGTACCACTTTGTAGGCCGGCCAGAATGACTCTGCGGCCATGATCATGATGATCTCTTTCGCCACCAGTGATATCAGCAACCCGACAAACAGACTCAACGTGCAGAAATAGGTGAATATCTTCGGATATATCCGGTCATACCCTTCGGTGTTGAACAGCTCGTATCGCCGAGGCGCCCAAACCTGGAGAAAGGGAGAGGTGACAAACTGGTTGACCAATGTCCCGATCTTGTATCCCAGTGAATAGATCCCGGTCATCGCCACCGAAACATACTCTTTAACAAAATACCGATCTGAGGCTTGCACGATATACGCGCCGATATTCGAGGGTATCAGCGGCCACCCGAACTTCAGCATATCGACCAGCAACTGCCACCTGATCGAGATTCCGGTCCTGCGCAACGTAGTGAACGAGAGCACGAGAACGAACAGCACGTTAGTTATCAGCGTGGCCATCAGCACGCCCATAACACCGTAGGGGAAGACCACGACCAGCAGAATATTCAGTCCGAGCGTGACGACAGTCATCGCTACCTTGGTTATCATATACTCAAACGACCGCTGGCGAACCCGCATGTAGGCGAAGTAGACCGGAAGGATCATCGAGATCCCCAGCGAAGCCAGTGAGACTATCATCAAGTTAGCCTGGTCACGCGATTCGAGTACCCAGCCCGCCATCGGTGCCGCGAACAGCATCAGGAAAAGGCTGATGGCTATCATCATGCCGCCATAGCCGACGACCGCAGTCCCCACCACGCGGTTTCGATCTTCTTCTTGCTCGTAATCGAAATAGAACCGGCTGACAGCCGACTCCAATCCCATGCCGATTACCAGGGAGATCACGCTGTTCGTAAGATAAAGGAGTTCGAGGACGCCGTAATCCGATGGTGTCAGAACGCGCAGGTAGACCGGCAGCATCAAAAAGCTGACAACCCGGTCGAGGACCGAGGCCAGACCATATACCGCGGAATGCCGGGCTATTAACTTCGCTTCTGACGCAACAGATTGAGCCATATCACTATTTCAGATTCCTCTGTACTGTATCGGACGTCCCGGTTCCACGGCCAACCTAGGCGGTTGCGGACAGAACCAGGAATTAACCCTGCCGGATAATGCGCCCCAATGTATGGTATTTGACGGCGACTGTCCACTTTTCTGCCCGCCATTTGGTTCTTCCAAGGTTTGGCTGCCCGATATGGAGTTTTCTAGTCCCTGGTCCTTTATTCACTCTCCCTCGTTTCCGATACAGTAGGAGGTGAATTCTGTGGCCAGAGTACCGGCTTTTGTCTGTCACCGGGAAGGTTTTTCCTACTGGCATACGGTTTGCTTTAGAGTGAATGGTTTTCGATGTGAAGTTTGAAGAGGATGGTGGTGGAAGGTTGGTCCTAAGGGGGGAGATGTTCTTCTGAAACGGGTGTTTCCACCTCAACTAGACTGAAATTGACCTGCCAACCGCGCTGGCCGGTGTTGTTGGCTAAAGCGAAAATAGTGTAGTGCAACCGCATTGTTGAAGATATGGTGATTGTGGAGTAAGCGAATGGCGATTGGTAACGCTCGACCAAACATCTCTTTCTCTCGAATGATGATCGGACCCGTAGTCCTGGTCGTCATACTTTTGTTCGCCGCGTTGGTGGTGTTGGGCAGTATGCTACCTCCCAAGGACGGTCACAAACCGATCACCATTATCCTGCGCTATGATGATTATAGCGCGGTCAGCAATACACATCTCGAGTCTCAACTACTCGAGGTTCTGGATCGCCATCAACTCCCCAGCATTTTTGCGGTAATCCCCTGCGTCACTACCAACGGATTCCGCAATCCGCAATCGGCGGACAGCTTGACGATGGATGCCGAAAAGATCGCACTGCTCAAACCATACCTCGATCAGGGCCTTGTCGAACTTTGTGTGCATGGCTGTACTCACCAGACGCTGGACGGGAAGAACCTTCATACTTTGAGCGAATTCTCCGGTCGACCATATGAGATACAACTCGAGCGACTGGCTCATGCCAAAGGGATCCTTGAATCTCAATTTGGTCACGCCATCAAGACTTTTGTCCCGCCGTGGGGAAACTACGACGAGAATACCCTGAAAGCTGCCGAAGCGGCTGGCTTTTCAATCATCTCGGCCGACCCGCGCGGCCCTGCGTCAGACGAGCGAAACCTGCTGTATGTACCCGGTACCTGTCGCATTCACCAGCTTATAGATGCTATTAAAGAGGCGCGCAGTTTGCCATCTTCTGGTTCGACTTTAATAACGGCCGTGATCCATCCCTACGATTTCATCGAGTATGATAAAGAACGCGGAGTACTTTCATTCGACCAATTCTCGTCGATCATAGCCGATATCAGCAATGACCCGGGGTTACGTTTTACCACCGCTGCCGGAGCCACACAGCTTTTTTCCGACCTCAGCGCCGCTCGTTTGATCAAGGCCGGCTCGTTGCGAAACAGTTCGATCAACCTGCTTGTCCCGGAATTACTGCAACTCGGTTATCCGACCAAAACTTATGTCGACGCCAGGTTGGCGGAGACGCTGCTGGAACGAGAGCAAGTCTGGTGCATCGCTATTTATGTGCTGGGATTATTCGGGATAGTGGTTGGCGTCAATCGCTCACGCAAACTACTTCCTTCAACGTGGCGCGTTCATCGCAAGAAAGCGCTTATCGTCGGATATGCGCTGTTCGCTCTACTGCTGCTGTACAGCCTGTTTGATTTGCAGGTCTACGCCACTGGCCTCAGTGCCATTGTGGGACTTCTCGGGGTTTTGATCGGCGCTACCATAGACTGAACGCCGAACAACCGCCTGTCCTCGGCCCACCCGACCCAGGCCCTGGCCCTGGCCTGGAAATCTATTTCAGCACTTCTGCAAACATGCGCCGATATGGACATATTACATCTTTGTTTCTTCTCCCCTTTGACCTATCATGCCAGTGGAGTCTGGGTGAAATATCACTTTCGATGCGCACCACCTTGCCTATTAAGCGCAAATACTTGCACTACATTCGTGGGTCTTGGGGGTAGGAATGGCAGGCTACAACTCGAAAAATGAGGAAAGAGGCAAAATTGCCATGTTGCCTCAGTTTGCCTGGGCAAATCCGTTATGCGGCAGCCCGTTTGCTTATTGGGCAGGTACTTGAATTGGAAGGGATAATTTCATGAAATCTGCATCTGTTCATTCGTCGTGGTTTGGGTCTCTATTGCCCGGGTTTGGGCGCATTATCGCCTTTGCTCTGGTGCTGGGTCTTGCGCTGAGCGTCAGAGTGTATGCCCAGCCGTCGGTCTCCGGAGTGACCATCACCTCGACCAGCGGCAACAACACCATAAACGATGATATCGTCTCTAGTTTTACGCTGGGTGGCACTGCCACCCGTTCGGCTACAGCCTGGTACCGCAATGGCGCCCCCATGTCGACGCTCTACCTCCCGTTTGAGGGTGGGGCAGCGGCCGCGCTACAGGATCGCTCGGGTAATGGACTGACCGCGGTCTCCACCGGCACGACTAACTGGTCCGCGACCAGCGGCTACAACACGACCGGCGGTGTCAGCTTTACCGGCACCAACTATCTCACGGCAGGGAACACATTCCCGACCAATTCGTCCTATACGATTACTCTATGGGCCTATCGCACGGTGTCGCGCGTCAACCATTGGTTGCTTGCCTCGAGCGCAACCGCCGCGACTAGTCACGGACTCGGGTTCACTCTCGATGACCGCCTCCGCGCGGGCCACAACGGCTCATGGAATCTGGTTGAATCCAAGAACCGCTGGTCGATCCTGACGAACACCTGGTATTTTGTCGCCCTTACTTTTGATTACAACACCGGCCAGATGATCCTCTACAAAAACGGCGTCCCTGAAGATACGACCATCCTTGTCGGCGCTCAGAAAGATGTCGCCGATGCTTCCGTGGCGGTCGGTTCCTACCGTGGAACCGGCAACTACACCGGCGCGATGGATGAAGTGCAGATCTTTAGTGTCGCGCTCAGCCCGGAACAACTCATGTCGATGTACACGTCCGGGAATAACCGAATCAAGCAACAAGAGAACAATGTTGGTGACGCCTGGCAGGCTCGGGTGACTCCGTTCTCGACGACCGCAGCAGGGACTATGGTCGCCAGCAATACGCTTACGATCGTTGCCACTCAACCGTTGTTCACCTCGACACCGGTGACGACCGGCATCGCCGGCAAGGCGTACACATATAATGCCGATGCCGATGGCGGCCCGCACCCGACTTTCAACCTGACAGTCGCTCCGCCTGGAATGATCATCGATCCGATCAGCGGTGTCATCAATTGGGTCCCCACGGCCTCTGGTTCCTATCCCGTGACCATTCAAGCAATCAATACTCAGGGTACCACCGACCAGAATTTCTCCATTGTGGTTGCCGATCCCACAGTCAGCCTAACGGCTCTGCAGTTGCAGGCACTCGGAACAGGAGACTTGCAGGCAAGCTATGGTTTGGGCCTGAGCGCCTCCACCGCAGGTAGCGCCTGGTTCAAAAACGGCAACCCGATCATGATCCTCTATATGCCGTTCGAAGGCGGACCAAACTATTCACTCGAAAACTACGCTGGTTACGGCGGCATCGGATACAAAGTCGGCAATCCGACCTATGTGCCAAATGGCGGACATGACGGCAACGGCGCCTATCAGTTCGACGGCACATCATACATCAGCATGGGGGATATCTTCCCGATCCGTGCCTCATACACAAAATCCGCCTGGATTTACCACACCGTCAATGGTGTCTTCAACCACATTCTCTCAGGTTGGGATCACAATACCACCGCAACGGGCGGTCACGGTATGCGCGTCGCCTATGACCAGCGCCTCAGCGCGGGACATAATGGCGATTGGCGTATCGTACAGTCCGCGGCCAACACGATTCAGTCGAACCACTGGTACCACGCCGCGGTGACCTTTAACTATTCAACCGGTGAGATGATCCTTTATGTGGATGGCCAGCCGGTTGACACTGCTATCCTCGCCGCGAATATGCGCGATGTTACCGACCCCGGTCTGCTCGTTGGCGCCACTCAGGGCTCATTTGCCTGGAATGGGTTCCTCGATGATGCCCGCGTCTACAACTACCCGCTTTCCGCTCAACAGATTGCCATGCTCTATACTGAAGGTGGCGAAAAGATCGCCGCGAATGAAACCGTGAATGGCGAAGTCTGGCAGGCGAAGGTCACGGCGTTCTCCTCGACTGAAGCCTCGGTGCCGTTCAGCACCAATCCCGTAACTATCGGTGTCTCCGACCAGCCGCCGGTTCTGGCGGCTATTGGGCCCAAATCAGTGAACGAAAATCAGGCTTTGAACTTCGTCGTCTCGGCGACTGACCCTGAAGCCGAAATTCCGACGTTGTCCGCGACTCCGCTCCCGTCCGGCGCCAGCTTCATTGACAACGGCGACGGAACCGGAAGTTTTGCCTGGACGCCAACCTATGCTCAGTCGGGTATCTATAATGTCACCTTTACGGCGTCAGATGGCACCAATACCGACGAAGAAATCGTGACTATCACGGTCAATAACATCAACCGCGATCCGGTCATCTCTACTGTAGTCGATCCGCAGACCATACTCGAAGGAGTCATGCTGACTATCAACTACGCGGCAACCGACCCGGATAACGATCCTTTGACTCTGAGCTACGTCACCGATGCTACCGGCGCGTTGTCATTCACTGACAATGGCGACGGTACCGGAAAGTGGGTCTGGACCCCCGCAGTCGGGCAGGCTGGCGTATACAATGTTACGCTCAGAGCGTTTGATAATCTCGGCGCGGCCGACTCCATCTCATTCTCAGTAACTGTTGTTTCGACTCTGCCACCGACCAACTGGACGGCCACAATTCACTCGAGTGGAGAAATCGCCGGCTCCGCGACAACCACGTCCGATGTCATCATTGGAATGGGGATATCAGACCAGACTACCCCGGCCGCTCCGCTTCCGCCTGAGTACACGACTTCACTCAAACTTTGGAAGGGCGGCGTGGATGGCCCGTACTATCGTGATATCCAGCAGTCCGGCGGACTCTGTTACTACTACGTGTTGGAACTGGACCCGCATGGCAATGTAGCGCCAGCCGGAACACCCCGTTGCGCCACCATTAGCTGGAATCCGGCGGAATTGAGTGACAAACGGAACTATCGCTTGGTCAATGGTTCTAATCCCGGCGGTACTATACTCGTCGCAGACATGCGCACGACCACCTCATACCAGATTTGCGACCTTCAGTCGTCACACTTCCTCACCATTGAGTGGTTCGATGATGACTGCGCCGGACTTTCTTTCGCCAATCTTGTTCTCAATGCGGGGTGGAATCTTGTATCACTCCCGGTGACGCCAGAAACGCCTACCGTCAGCGCGGTTTTCCCGACTGCCGAAGCTATCTTTGAGTTCAACGGTCAGTATCTCGAACCGACTACGCTTTCGGGCGGCAAGGGATACTGGGTGAAAATGCCCGAGGCGACTGTCATCATGCTCTCCGGTACCGCGGTGACCAGCACCAGCGGGTCGCTGTCCTCCGGTTGGAGCCTGATCGGCGCGCCGAACTGCACGGTCACGCCGACCACTACACCTTCTGGCAATATCGAAGCTATCTTTGGCTACAACAGTACTTATCTGCCGGTTACTGACATCAGCGCGAACGGTGGCTACTGGATTAAGCTCACCGCCGCGTCGACGCTCAATGCTACCTGCGCCGGACCGGTCGCCGGTGGAGGAATCGAGCCGTTTGCGTCGCTGGTCGCGGGAAATGGTATTGTCACCATCCACGCTCAGGGTGTAGCCAACGATGGCTCCAGTGAGGCGAATATCGTTCTCGGAACCGACGCGCAGAAGCGGAGCACGCCGCAGCCGCCGTCGATGCCGCAATATTCGGTCGGACTGTCAATTTGCGATCAGATTTCGCAGGAACGTCTCTTCCAGGATGTTCGTGACAATATCGCGATCACCAATCATTGGACGATCGCCGTCAATCCGAAAGGAAACCTCGGCGGACCTTCGCAGGCAACCGCGACGCTTTCATGGGATCCCGCCCAGCTTGGCCAGGATCGCTACGAACTGCGCGAAGGAAATTCGACAGATGGCAAACTGCTGATCGCGGATATGAGCAAGCAGACCAGCCTGCAGGTCAGTGGTGGTAATCAGGAGATATACTTCAGCATTACGCGTGCCGCCGGCAAATCGACCCTGCCGTCCGGTTTCGCGCTCGGTCAGAACTATCCGAATCCGTTCAACCCGACCACGCAGATCGAGTTCAATCTCCCGGCGGCCGGTCAGGTTCGACTGGAGATATTCAACGTCCTCGGTCAGCAGGTGAAAACGCTGGTCGATGAAGCGATGGAAGCCGGCCATCATACCGTTTCCTGGGACGCGACCGACAACTCCGGCAACGCGGTCTCTTCGGGTGTCTACTTCTACCGCATGGTCTCTGGAGACCAGGCAGATCGAAAGAAGATGCTGCTGCTTCGTTAGAGCAGATGCGCTGCATACAGCAAGGGCCCGTGACGTTGTCGCGGGCCCTTTTCGTTTAGTCTGTCAGCGAGAATTATCGTCCGGTCTGATCCTGCCAGGTCCTGTACTCCTGGCGGGCCAGTGAACGAGGTTGCTCGAAGTTATGAATGAATTTGTCCGCCAGTAATTGGGCCGAGAGAATGCCCACAAACGACATGTTGTCCTTGAAAGACAAATGCGCGTGGAACAGTTTGCCGCACTTCTCCTGAAGTTTCGCCACCATGATCGGATTAAAGATACCGCTTCGTGTCAGTGCTTCTTCCGACAACATCTCTTTGACATACGCCGGAGAATCTGCTTGCACGAATGAGTTTGAGTCCGGCGCCATATACGGCTGCTTCACGCGCTGAAGGATCTCTTTCGGCAGTTCTTTCCGCATCGCCTTCTTCAGCACGAATTTCTCTTTCAATCCCAGCAACTTGTGATTTGGCGGAATGGTAGATGCAAACTCAACGACGCGATGATCCAGGAACGGATACCGCCCTTCGACTCCATGCGCCGCGGTTACCCGGTCACCCTGAGACGAGAGCAGATACCCGGAGAGAAGCGAACGTGCTTCCAGATACTGCGCTCGCGCCAGATGATGCCAGCGGTTCAGATTGGGTGGAAGGTCCTTTCCGAACGATTGCAGTGAATCATATCCATCGATTTGCTCTTTGACCGCTTTCGTGAAAAACGTCTTCACCTTCGAGGTCGTCGTGATCCTCTGCATGTGGGAGAAGTAATAACTGTCAGTCTGGGCAAGGCCATCTTTATAGAAAGTCTCAAGATAGAACTTCGCCTTGGCCGGTGACAGGGGGAGGGTTGGATACAATTTCTGCAACAGCGCGGGTCGCCAAGTAGACTCTGGGTTGCGCGCCCAGAAATTCCGGATCAGGGTCTCCTTGAAAATATCATACCCGCCCAATATCTCATCTGAGCCTTCGCCGGTCAGAACAACTTTGAAATTGGTGTCCCGCACCAAACGCGAGAGAAGATACAGCGGCGTTGGCGCGGTGCGCACGATCGGCCGCTCGGCATGCCAGATGACATCCGGGAAACTCTCCGCGATATTCTGATAGGTACATTTTATCTGGTGGTGATTCGTTCCGAGATAGTCAGCCATCTGCTTCTGGTAATCGGATTCATCATACGCCTTGTCATGAAAGGCGATTGAGAATGTCTCTACCCGATTCGGCGTGAAGTTCTTGATCAGCGCGGTCGTCGCCGACGAATCCAACCCGCCGGAGAGATATGCGCCAACCGGAACATCCGCTCGTAACTGTAGTCTGACCGAGTCAACCAGCAGGGCATGCAGCTCTTCCGCCCATGAATCCGCCGAGCGCTGCTTGTCGTAGGTCTCGGGGAACTCCATCCGCCAGTAGCGGTCTGTCTTTACCTGGCCGTCCCTAATCTCGATCCGGCAACCCGCCTCCAACTCGTTGATCCCTTCAAAGGCAGTCCGTGGCGGGGCAGTCGTCCACCAGGTGAAGATCTCATCCAGTCCGCACAGATCAAGTCGGCGGGGAATGGTCGGGTCGCAAAAGAGAGACTTTATCTCCGACGCAAAATAGAACCTGCCATTATGGACGGTGTAGAAGAGCGGGCGGATTCCCAAACGATCGCGCGCGATGAACAGCGATTGCTTTTTGCGGTCATAGATCGCGAACGAGAACTGACCGTTGAAATAGTCGACACAGTTTTTTCCCCACTCTTCGTAGGCGTGGACCATTACCTCGGTATCGGAGGATGTCCGAAACTTGTGCCCGCGCTTCTCCAGTTCAGGGCGAAGTTCGATATAGTTGAAGATCTCGCCGTTGAATGTTATCCAGACTGTGCCGTCCTCGTTGCTCAATGGCTGCTGGCCGGTAGAGAGGTCGATGATAGAGAGGCGTGCATGGCCGAGTACCGCGCGATCGCTGAGATAGACGCCGAACTCATCCGGCCCGCGATGGCGCAGGATATTGACCATCCGTCCGATCAATTCCTGGTCGGGAGTCTTTGGCTCATGTAACTGGAAATATCCGGCTATACCGCACATAATCTCTTCTTATGCCTGCTTCCCTGCGTCGACGCTGAACTGATCTGTTTTCAGCAACGGTTTGTTCACTTTGCCAGATTGATATTTCGGCAGTTCCGGAGCGAACACCACTTGCTTGGGGACCTTGAAATCCGCCAGGTTCTTCTTGCAGTGGTTCTGTATCTCTTTCACGTCAGCGACCTCACCGGCTCTGAGCACGACCACCGCGCGGATCGCTTCTCCAAATAAGGGGTCAGGCACGCCTACTACCGAGGCTTCGAGTATCTTCTCATTGGTCAGCAGGCACTCTTCGACCTCTTTCGCGCTGACGCGATTGCCGCCGGCCTTGATGATCTCTTTTTTGCGTCCCACCACCCAGAAGTAGCCTTCGTCATCACGTTTTGCCAGGTCGCCGGTGCGCAACTTCCCATCCTTTATCACTTCATCCGTCTCGGTCGGCTGCTTCCAATATCCCAACATGACGTTCGGGCCGCTTACGACGATCTCGCCGGTTTCGCCGACGGCCACTGGGTTGTCATTATCATCGAGTATCTCAACCGTAACCCCCGGCACCTCGATGCCGATAGAGCCAACTTTTTCGACTAGTCTCTCAGGTGGCAGCCACGTGACGCGCGGGGCGGCCTCGGTCTGGCCATACATAATGAAGATCTCTTTGTGGCCAAAGACGGAGATGAGGCGGCGGATCGTCTCCGGGGCCATCGCGCCACCCGCCTGCGTGAAGTAGCGCAAATGTTCCAGCTTGCGATTGGAAAAAGTCGAGTTGCCTAATAAAATCAGAAAGTTCGACGGCACTCCCGAAAATCCGGTCGCCTGTTCCTGCTCCATTGTGTCGAGAACAACCTCGGGGTAGAGGAAGCGGTTGTCGATCACCAATCTCCCGCCGCAGGCAATATGGGTGAGCAGCAGTGAATTACCATAGATATAGTAGAACGGCAGAATTACCAGGACGGAATCATTCGGAGTCAGCTTCAGATACTCAATTGTCCCAATGGTGTTTGATACCAGATTCCGGTGCGACAGCATTACCCCTTTGCCCGCGCCGGTTGAGCCCGACGTATAAAATATCGCCGCCAGCTCATGGGGAGAGTTTTTGCCACTGTTGTCCGTCAAATCGAGCGGGGATGTGCCTTCGAAATACTTGTCCGGTCCAGGTGTATGTGGCGCACTGTACACCGCATGCTCGCCAATGATAGACGAAAGCAGGACCGGAGGAACCTCATCTCGTCCCGTAGCGATCTTGGCGTCAGCGATGACATGTCTTATGGAATGACACTCTTTGAGAATCTCGGGGATGCGCCGGCGGAATTTCATCTGCCCAAAGAGCAGTTTCGCGTCGCAGTCATTCAGTATCTTGGCCAGTGAATCCGGGCCAAGCGAGGTATCCAGCGGGACCGCCACCAGACCGGCTTTGAGCAGGCCAAAGAAGATCACCACATACTCGATCCCATTCTCGAATAGAATGGCGACACGAGCTCCCGGCTCGAACTGATATGATCTCAGGTGCTCGGCCAGCAGTGAAGACGCTCGGTCTACCTGCTGGAAACTGGTCTCACGATCCTCATGCGACACGGCGATCCGTTCCGGAAACGCCTTGGCTGCCTGGATCAGCAGGTCATGTACTCGCATGGGGTGACCATCGGGGATTGATCATCCGATGGACGACTTCGTCAGGAAGCCGTCCCGGAATTGAGCTTACGCTGGATGAAATTAACCAGATTATCGATCGAGTCGAGGTTGGCGGGAAGCATCTCATCGTCGGTCGGGACGACATTGTACTTCTCCTCGAGATGCGCGGTCAATTCGAGTACGCCGGTCGAGTCGATAATGCCGTTCTTCATGAACGAATCGGAATCGGTGAAAACCACACCCTCATCGCCGATCAAAAACGAATCCATAATGAACTGGCGGAGATCCTTCCGCACCACTGTCTGATCTATTGCCATATCCTGCCTTTCTATTCGCCTTTTAGTCCGCCCCGTGATCAAACCGCGTGCAACGGCGGCAGCTTGAGATATTCGGTCGCTTTCACTTTACGCTCGATATTGGCGTACCCGTGTTGCGCCTGCTCCACCGTTAAGCCGAGAACTTCCGCCGCCTTTTCGGCCGGCACCTTGTTCTCCATCGCGTACCAGAGCATATCCATTCTATAGAAATCAAGCCCATAGAAGAACTCTTCCTGGGTAACTTCGGCGCTGTACGTATCGGTTGTCGGAGTCCGGTCGATGATGTCCTTCGGGACACCCAGGTACTCGGCTAACTGGTAGACCTGGATCTTGAAGAGATGAGCGATCGGCTTGATATCCGCGCCGCCGTCACCGTACTTCACAAAGAATCCCTGTTCATGTTCATCCTTGTTGCCGGTGCCGATCACCGCCCAATTCCGTTTTTCGGCGTGATAATAAAGTGTGGTCATCCGAAGACGCTGCTTCAGATTCGATGATGCCACTACCTGCAGGTACGCCGCCAGCGGCATACGAGCCTTTTTCACTTCACCTTTTTTGTTTTCGATAGTGAGGTGGAAGAAGTTGAAGGTATCTTTCTCCAGGATATTGGTCGGAATCGTTATCTTGGCGCTCCAGCTCGGGTCAAACTCCGGGAAGACCGACTTGATCGCTTCATCGCGACGCTCATAGCAGCCTAAACCGGCGAGTCCGCCGCTGATATCTTCTTTGATCGCCTCGAATCCAAACTGCGCCGCCAGTTTCCGGGCAAGTTGCTCGGAGAGGGGAGAGGAGTCTTTTTCCGGCATCATGACGCCCAGCACCCTGTTCGGTCCGAGCGCGCGCGTGCAGAGAGCCGCGCAAACGGTGGAATCGATACCACCCGAGACCCCGATCACGGCGCCCGTTTTATGCAATTGCCCCCGGAGCTGATTGCGGATGGTGGTGCAAAGCTGCTCCGTCACGGCGGCAGCATCGATCTTCAGACTATTCTTGTTGAAATCCAAGGTACGTCCTTCTGTTGGCGTTCAAATTCACTGGAAAGCGGCCGTTTGACGAGCGTTGAATATACGAAATAGTTCAACTATCGCAACCGGCAAGTCACCCCAAATTCGGCCTCCCCGCGTCCCCGCAGGTTATTGACTGATATAGGGGTTACACCTAATTCCTATCGGCACAGAAGCTAAACGGCTTGAATGCCCCTGAAGTTCGCTCTGAATCTCGAATTTTGCGCCTATTTGCCACAATTACCCCGGTTGTCCGGACCCACGATAACCCCTTTTCTCCCTTGACCATACATTGTGGCGGCCCTACTTTAAGGGAACTTGTGGTCGTGCCGATGTTTACAAGGATGGTACCACGGTCAATCGGTTTCCAAAGGACATAAGAAAATGAAGCCTCTCGGCGAAAAGAACGAGTTGAATCCCAAAGACATTTTCGCGGTTGTCGTCCGCCGGAAATGGATCATCATCATTCCTTTCATCATTGTCAGTATTCTGACCTATGGCATCTCGTTTCTCCTGACGCCGATATTCCAGTCCGCGACGATCGTTGCGGTCAGCCCGCAGCAACGCCTTTCCACGGAATTACAGCGACTCCTTGGTACCGAAACCTACCGTGGACGAACCTCCGAGGAGAGCGAACTGCGCAGCATATTCAACGATATCACGTCGTCCTACTATGTCTCGCAGTTGAACGAACGCCTGAAACTGGATCGGGACCAGGAGATCGCCAAGCAGGTCGCCAAGGTCTCGGCATCGCATCCGGAAGTCGAAAGATCGACCATAACGCTCGATCTGCTCCAGCAGGATCTCAAAGAGAATGTCTCTGTTCGGTTCGCGGCGCAGGACCATGTCATGATCACCGTTCGCTCACCGATCCCGACCAAGGCGCAGGCGATCGCCAATAATCTCGGTCAGATCTTCATTGCTGAGAAGAAGAAGCAGGAGATGTCGTCGATCCAGACCTCGCAGGACTTTTCCGGAACCCAGTTTGAAAAGTATGACCTGACTCTTCAGCAGAAAATAAACGAGCGTACTCGATATCAGGAGCGGTTGTTGCAGGTGCAACTTGATGCCGGTATCGGGTCAGAAGACAATCGCAGTAGCCTCCGTACTGATCTCGACCGGACCAACAGTGATATTACCGATGTCCAGCGTGAACAGACATCGCTAGTTGGGCGCTTGAAAGGGGTTGCCGGCGTAGATGTTGCCAATCTGACGCTCCCAGCGTCGACCGAAATGGATGGCCTGAAGTCCGATCTGAAGGGGCAACTGGAGTCGATCCCCGATATGTCACTGCGCTACCCCTGGAATGATCAACAGATCCTGAGCATGAATTTAAGAATGAACTCCATTCTGCGTTCGATGCAGAGCCTATCGAAACGTCTGGTTGGGGAGAAGTGGGCATCGGTCGATGCCACAACGCAGAGTTCGCTCAGCAAGTATTTCGAGAACCAGGCAACACTTGAATACAACTACTCTCGCGCGCTCTATCTCAAGGCCGCCCTGGATCAGATAACCGACAAGACAACCTCTGTGCCGCAATACCAGGCGACATTGAACCGCCTCGATCAGGAGATAGCCGACCTGACCAACCTACGCAATCAGTTCAAGAGCCAGCAGGAAGGCTCGAGCATTTCACAGGCCTTGTTCCAGGATATCTCGTCGAGCAAATATCGCGTGGTCGAGCCAGCCAAACTGGCTATCGAGCCGATCGAGCCCAATAAGATCAAGATCCTTTTGATGGGATTGGCTCTGGGCCTGGTTATAGGGGGCGCGGCGGCCATCCTCGTTGAATTACTCGATACGTCCTTCAAAAAGGTCGCCGATGTTGAGGAGTATCTCGGTTTGCCCGTACTCGGCATTGCGCCAAAGATCGAATATATGACCAAAGTCACCGAGTAAGATCGGGTCACCGATAAAATTGCAGACGCCGGACAGGTCTTTCCTTCCGGCGTTTATCATTTCAACCGACAGGTTGACAGTTGCCGCGCTTCCGGTGTATACTCTCGAGGAACCAAACATCAGGACAACCCGACATGAGTGACCAAAAACAGCTCGACAGATCGCTTGCCGCATACCCGATCGATAGCGCTCCGGCGCAGGCGATGGTGATCCATTGTGCCGACCCGCGCTTTCAAGTCGCTATTCGACGCTTTGTCATTGAGACTCTCGGACTCGGGAACTACCTGCCGATCATCGAAGGGGGAGGGATTCACGCGCTTCGCGCCGAAGAGTATTCACAGCGCGAATTCGAGACTCTTTGGCACCAGGTCACGTTTATGTTGAACCTGTTCAAACTCCCCGAGGTCATACTGATAGGACATCAGGATTGCCGATGGTACCAGAATCATGCTGAGCATTTCGATGGAGTCGAGCCGGAGTCCCGCTGCCGCCTGGATCTGCCGATCGTCGCCGGAATGTTGGTGTCGAAACTTCCGCACCTTCACGTGCGCTGCTACTGGGCAGGCATAGAGAACGACAAAGTCGTTTTCTCCGAAGTTTCCTCGCGCTGACCGCTTTTACTTGACCACGTTAGACACAGCTATCCGTCGGCCGATCACGTCCGCCAGCCGACGTACGCCCTCGACTATCTGCTCTTCCGTCGGATAAGAATAATTCAGGCGCATCGTGTTACGTCCGGAGCCATCGTAGAAAAAGCATGAGCCGATCACAAACGCGACCTTGACATCGATCGCGTCCTGGATCATGTCATTTGAGTCGAGCCACTCCGGAAGGTGCAGCCAGAGGAACATGCCCCCTTTAGGCTTCGACCACCACAGACCTTCGATCTTCGGCAGGTACTTCTCCATCGACTCGATCATCACCTCGGCCTTACGGCGATAGAGCTTTTTGCTGATCTCGATCTGTTTCTCGAGATAACCGTCCTGGATTAGATACCCGGCAATGATCGACACATACGACGCTGTACACAGATCAGTCCCCTGCTTGGCCATCACCAGTTTATCTATCACTTCCGCCGGCGCGTTGATCCAGCCGAGGCGGAAACCCGGGCAGAAGATCTTGGAGAAGGTTTTCATCTGGATAACTCGCCCCTCTCGATCAAGAGAGTAGAGCGAAGGGAGTAAGTCTCCCTCAAACCGGAGTTCGCGATACGGGGAATCTTCGATGATCGTCAGGTCGTACTTGTTGGCCAGCGCCAGCACTTCCCTGCGACGCTCCAGTGTCAATGTGATGCCGGAAGGATTCTGGAAGTCTGGTATGAGGTAGACGAATTTCGGTTTTCGACCAGCATCGATCAGACGAATGACTGTCTGCTCAAGTTTTTCCGGGATAATGCCATGTTTGTCGAGTTCGACTCCCTGGAAGTCCGCGTCAAAGGCGCGGAAGGCCTGGATGGTGCCGACATAGGTCGGTCGTTCGACAATGATCGGGTCGCCCGGGTCAATGAATATCTTGCCCAACAGATCGATAGCCTGCTGTGACGACGCTACCACCAGCATGTTCTCAGCCGTTACATCCTCGCCCTGGCGTTTGGTGAACTTGACCAACTGCTCTTTGAGGAATGGGTCCCCTTCGGTGGGGCTGTACTGCAACGCGTGCCGCCCAGATTCTCTGATCGCCTTCAATGAGGCGGCCTCAACCGCGGCATACGGAAAGATCGCTGGGTCGGGAAGACCGCCGGCAAACGAGATCGTTTCGGGGTTGCGGGTCAACTTGAGTAATTCGCGTATTTCGGAGCGGCGAAGTCGTGTCGCCATCGATGAAAACTGAAAGTTAGCCATGTCGGCCTCCCAGGCGTTACCAATAGTCCGGACGTTACCTACTGACAACCAATAATACTATTGCTATAACAAAGCTGTTGCAATATATTATGTCATTGGTACAACAAAGGGGGTTGGATGTCTCGTATAAGTGGTACAAAGTCGTTTCGTCCTGGTAACTTGTTGGAGTGGAGTATCATATGGATTATCAGCTTAGCTGGGAGCCGGTAGTACAAAAACGAGAGGAACCCTACTACATCGCGGTAGTCCGCGCTCTCTCGGAAGATATTGCGGGAGGAAGACTTCCGGTCGGGACACGCCTTCCCACCCAACGCGAATTAGCGGACAAACTGCATGTTGCCTTAGGTACAATCACTCGAGCCTATGCCGAGGCAGAACGGCGGGGGCTTGTCTACGGTGACGGCCGACGCGGGACATTTGTCGGCGAACTCCCTAACGCCCGCTCGTATCTTGCATCAGTTTACAAGCCAATCTCAGTCGGAGTTGATTTTAGCAAAAACCAACCGGCCACTGCCTACGATCCGGATCTTTCCGCCGCGCTCAAGCAGATAACCAAACAGGGGGATATTCAGCACCTCCTGCACTACCCGCCATCGGCAGGGTATCCGAAACATCGCGAAGCGGGACTCCGTTGGCTCGAGTCGCTTGGTCTCAAAGTTGACCTTGAGCAAATATATATCTCCGGTGGCGCGCAACATGCGTTGATGGCGATCTTTGCCGCGGAAACCCGCCCGGGGGATCTGATCGCGGTTGAAGAGTACACCTATCCCGGTGTCAAGATCATCGCCGAACTGATGGGGCTTGAGGTGGTTGGTATCGAGATGGACGCGGAAGGGATAATTCCCGAATCACTCGCGTCAGTCTGCGCGCATCGCGATGTTCGACTGATGTATTGCAATCCCTCTTACCAAAACCCAACTAACTCCATCATGTCGCTCAAGCGGAAACAGCAGATCGCCGAGGTCGTGGAGAAGCACAGCGTGACAGTAGTCGAGGATGAGATCCTGGCTCCATTAATGGACAAACACCCCGGGTTCATCACCCGTCTTATTCCGGAGCGCACCTATGGCATCATGTCATCTTCAAAGGCGCTGGCCGCGGGATTGCGCATAGGCTTCATCGCCGCGCCAAAACAATCATTGCGAAAATTGAATGAATCACTGCAAGCCTCGATCCTCGGCGTGCCGCCCTTAATGGCGGAGATATTCACCCGGTGGTACAGCGACGGAACGCTGGAGAAGATCGTCGCTCGACGGAAGCGCGAGATGATGCATGCCCAGCAGGTCGCCACGCAGTTGTTGAAGGGGTTCAAGTATCGTTCGCACCCGACCAGCTATCATATCTGGCTGCAATTGCCGGAGTATTGGCAGTCGATGCAGTTTGCCTCCGAAGCGCAGATGCGAGGAGTGGCATTGACCCCGGCAGAGATCTTCGCCGCCGAGCGCAAAGCCGGGATTCAGGCGGTGCGGCTATCGATCGGTTCTGTTTCAGACAGAGAATTGCTCAAGCATGGACTTGAAGTCGTGCGCGACATCCTGCAGGGAGCGACCCGCAAAGAGGCGGTGACGGTTTGATTGCGTGATTCTCAGAAAAACAGATAGCCGATCCGCAGAGACAGCAGTGAGATTGTTTCGTCTTCGACGAATCGTCGACCGGTTTTAAAGTGCAGACCACAATCCAGGTGATTGAAGAGATAGCCGGCAGAGAGTTCACCGAGATATCCGATAAGCGGGGGAGTTCCGTCGTATCCGCCACTGCCGTCGAAGGACAACCCAACTGCCGCGCCGAAGTAGGGAGCGATACGTTCCTCTTTCAGATAGCGACGTACGCCGAGGGTCGAAGTCATCAGCCAGGTGTCGTTCCAGTCAGCCGAATATACCACGAGCGAAAGATCCATGGAGATCGATGTGGTAGTGGAGAGCCCAAAGCCCGGCGAGGCAGTCCAGAGCAGACTTAACTCGCCATCGGAAGTTGCCGTTCGATAATCCGATGAAGTCACCCCGGCTATTCCGCCTGAGAGTTCCATCGTGAACCCCGAGCGCTCGTTATCGAATCCGAACGCGCAAAAGGGGAGAGTGAGCAGGAGAGCCAGTAGAATCGATATCCGTCTCGTCATGGTTGACTAGCTAAGAATCCTGAGTGGCAAAGTCAATGCCAATGTGCGGCGCGCTATTTCTTTGACAGCGTCGTTTTGACCCAGACTTCCTGCTTGGACGGTCGCTGCATCCCGCCAGGTCCGTCGCCCATCGCGCCGCCGCGTCCCATTCCCCCTCCCATGCCGCCACCCATTCCTCCGCCAGGACCGCCTCCCATTCCACCACCAGGGCCGCCGAAATCCATGCCGCCGCGCGGACGTTCCTTGCGGAGCATATTCATCTCGCCCCAGACCAAACCAACAGACAGTTCCTTATTGTCCACGGCACCAAATCCATACGAACGAACCTCGGACTCTTTCAACGGGACAGCGAATTCGTATACGAAAAACGCGTGCGACGTATCAAACGCGACCGCCGGTCCTTCGGAGCCATCCAGGGGGATCTCCTTTTCATCGATCTGATCTTTGATGAAGCATATCAGTTTGGGAATGGTATCATCGCGCATCCGCTCCGGCTCACGCCCTTCCATGCCGTCGGGCATCTGACGATCCCTCTGCGGTCGGTCACCGATCTCTTGTTTGCGGAGCGCGCGAAGTTGCTCGCGGGATGGACCACCGATGAACTTGACGAAGAAGTCCTTCTTTTTGCCGCCTTTAGGATCGATATAGATGGTCAGCCCCGACATGGCGATCGTGCGCACCCAGCGCGGGTCATTGGTCCGAAACATCAAATAGAGATTCTTATCATCATTGGCGATTCCGACCACGGCTTTCTGGTCTTCGAAGAATGTGGTGGGGTGATCTTTCCAGTCATCGTAGCGGCCATCGACCTTGATCGGTTGGACGGCGAATCGGCTGGTCATCTTGTCCGAACCGGCCCACCCCGATTGAGCCGCGAACGCAAGCATGATCAACAGCAGGGCCAAAGTAACAGATATGTTTCGCGCGACAGGTCGCATAAAACGCACTCCTCTTCTTACCCTCATTAGACCACAGGATAGCGGTTCGGGATTAATTGAGGAACACGAAATTCAGGCGAAGATCTGGGGAGCTAAACGAAAGGGCAGGTCCGACGCATTGGATATGCGCGTCATCCTGCCCCGAGAAATGCACTAACCGTCGATTTACGACGGTATCTTTTCGGACTGCACCGGCTTTTCGTAGGTCTGGATCACCAGGCGGGGACGTTCATTATCCACATCCTTGTTTGTCAGGAGATGGAACGTAAACCCGGCCAATACGCCTGAGCCGATCACAGCCACCCAGAATTGTGTGGTCCATTCAACCGCGATCACCATGGCGGCTTCGGGCGGAATATCCGCGCCCGCGCGTGATTTTAGAACAAAGAGGCAGATCGCGCACAACGCGGCGGCCGCGCCGGAGAATATCTTTGCTCTGCGTCCGGAAGCCAGGGAGGCAAGTAACGCCGCGACAGCAAGTGCCATCGCCGCGGCGGCGACCGGTTCTGCTTTCACGCTCCCATCCATCCCCTCCATCTGACCCATCTGGGCAGACTGGTCAAACTGCCCCATCGGGGTCTGTTGCCAGAGTGAATCCGGAAGGCCCGGGTTGTTCGGGTCAGGCTGATACGCCTGCGATTGGTTCGATGAATTGTCGGGCTGGAAGCCCTGGGCTTTGGCCATATCCATGAACTTGTTGTTCGGCTGGACATCGCGACCGGTCGCCAGGTCAAATCCGGAGATCTCCATGAAGGTCTGGCCGCCGCAGCTCACTTTGAGGAACGGCATAAAAAAGCAGACCAGGATGATGGCCGCGAGGGCCGGACGAAGTTTCCGTTCGTGCTCTGTCATTCTCTCCCTCCTTGGTGGAGATGATATTGAAAGCGTGAAAAGTCGAGAATATCGGACTACATTATATATCGGCAGTCTGAACGCTGGACTGAAGCTCCGGCAGGACAGCCGGTTGGCCCCCTCAAGTCATGCGGAAGATTGTCGATAGCCAGAGAGAACTCGCCGAATCCAGATAAGGTGCATATATGACCGAGAATCGCAAGGACCGACGGATCTACGCCCCGGAAGTACTGCCTGTCAAAGACAAGGCAAGCCACCTGACATTGGGATTTCTGCGCGACCTTTCGCTGCACGGGATGAAGCTGACCGGACGGGGTCCATTCTCGGAAGGGAAGAAGTACAATCTCTCGATTGTGCTGCCGCGGGCGATCATGGGGTTGCGCACTATCCAGCTCGATGCTACCTGTCAGTGGAAAGCAAAGACGGCGAAACGGGATCTCTTTGATGCCGGCTTTCAGTTTGGACCGCTGACCGAGAATCAGGAACTCCTGATCGTGCTGGTGCAGGTGGAGTACGCGGTCAAAGCGCTGGATTTTGAGACAGTGGTGGAGAACAGCCCCTTAGGCGCGAAGGCGTAATACAAACGCTAGCGTTTGGCCTGAAGTGATCACGCGGTGTGATATCTATTTGGCTGGGGGAGAGCAGATTGACGTTTTGAATTCTAATTGATTTTTTCTCTCTGTTTTCATCTCTTCCTTGAGAGTTCATTTCCACAGTTCAGCAACGGCGAATCATCTCCCTCCATTAATGCAGACGGAATCGGGGTAACTGACAATTGTCATACGCGAGCCACTTGAGGTCGCGATTTGCGACTTCAAGTCTTGACAATCTCATCTCGCTCTACTCAATTTCCGAAGTAATGACAAATTCTCCTCTTCCCGTGATCCTCCTGGTCGATGGCACAAAGTCAGTTCTCGAAGCGATGGTGGCGCTGCTGGAGGACGAATTCAGAACGCTGACCGCCTCGTCACCTGAGGAAGCGATGTCACTCGCGCATCAGTTTCCGGAGATCAGAGCAGTCGTCCTGGGACTCAAATATCCGGCGGGCGAATATCAAGGGATACAGATCGCTGTTGAGGTGAGTAAGATTGTTCCGCAGGCGGTCATCGTCTTTCATTCCGGCTACCCCAAGAGGCGAATGCTCCGAAAGATTGACCTGAACGGCAAGCCTTTCTCCTTTGTGAAAAAGGGTCGACCGGTGGGCAGACTCCTGAGGATACTCAGGAGAATTGGTCAGTAGCGAGAATATCCCTTCATTCAATCCAGGTAATGATCTCCCTTGTCTGGACCCATTGGGTGCCCGTGTAACTGAACTCCGCCCGCCCGCCGCTTGCCCAGTCTCTGTATTCAACAATGGCTCTGGAGAGTTTATCGTTCAAGATTACCGATGGCATGGTACGGGTAGCGTAGGTTAGAATGGCAATCCCCCAATGACTCGTATGGGCTCTGAGATATGGCTCCAACAGCTTTGACTTGGCGTACAGCGACGCCCACTCCAGACTATCAAAGTTACAGAGACGGTTTAGGTCGTCCTCAAGAAAGAAGAAGTTGATAGCCTTGTGGAACTCCTGAAATCCGCAAAGGGTCGGTTTGCCTATTTCAATCGGACCTCGAAACGCATGCGAGCGGCCGTATTTCTTCTGAAAACCGTCAAATGACTCTGCGGCTAAGGAGCGAATTGCGTCGAATGAGGTGCTGTCGACAACGGCAACTGTTACACTGTCCTGTATCGCAATATACTTGCCTGTGGTCGTGTCCGTGACCTGCGAGAAGAGAATCTCGAATAGTTCGTACACTACTTTGATCGTATCATCTGGTGGGGCTTCCTGGGCTATCGCCATGCGACTCTGATTCTCCCAGAGTTGAAAAAAGCTGTCCAAGGCCAGGCAACTTCGGCCATCCCAGGCATTGAAGAGAAGTAGCGAGTCTAACGAAGTTGGAACGTATCCATGAGAGAATTGTCGCTTCTTCGGCTGCCGTTGATACTTTGAAGGGACCTGTTTGCAGGGGCAGCAAGCCAGAGCGATAAGCACAGCCAGGAGCGCGCAGAAAGCCAATTTCTTCATGGAATGCCTTTCAGCAACGAACCATTTGACCCGGCAGCCAAATCTCAATAGACACGACAACCTCTCCTAAACTTTTGACTGCAGCTAATAGACGATGCAGTCTATGATACGTCAAGGGATATTGGACCACGAGCTTTGTCAGATGGGCCGTACGGCTGCGGTCGGCAGATGCACACCCTCTTACGGCCGTAATACGTTGATGCACAATGGATAAGTAGAATGTCTGACGGACGGTGGAACAAATCTATGGATTTTCCGTTTAACTAACCGTATAGTTAAACCAAAAGGTTAGTTGAGCCGAAAGGTCTAGGATGGTGCCTGCTGGAAAAGTCATTCCCGAAGATGTCGGGACGAAAGAAAAGATCATCGATGCCGCCAGGCATGAGTTTGCCGAATTCGGCCTCGCCGGCGCCCGCGTTGAACGGATCGCCGCCAATGCCGGCGTCAACAAGGCGATGATCTATTACCACTTCAACTCCAAAGAGATGCTCTACCAGAATGTGGTTCGCACATTCTTTACGCGCGTCGTGACGGAACTTCGGTCGCGAACCTCCGCCGGATCCAATCTGGAAGAATTTCTGATGGGGGCGTTGGAGACGCACATATTCATCTATCGCAATCACCCGGAGTTCCTGCGAATCCTGCTCCGCGAACTGGCGAATCCCGAAAGTGAAGCGATCGCGTGGATGGCGGAGATCGTTCGCGAATCACAATTTCCGCTGGAGACTGCAGGTAAATTCAGGCTGGCGACGGAGACGGGGGCATTCCGGAAGGTCGACCCGCAGCAGGCGCTGATTTCGTTTGTCATGATGAGCCTCGGGTACCTGATGCTGGCGCCGATGGCCGACCGGATCTGGGGGATAGAGGATCGGGTCGCGTTCATAGAAAAAAGAAAACATGCCATTGTTGACCTCTTTCTGAATGGAGTGCTGGCCAGATGAAGCTGACACTTGTCATATCAATAACCATCCTGCTCCTGGCGCCGCTGACGGCGTTATCGCTCGACCTGAGTCTGGAGCAGGCGCTGACGCTGGCGCAGCAGCATTCGTACAGCCTGCAAAAAGCAAGGGCGCTGGCGGAGGGTTCGTCGTCGGATCTTAGAGTGGCGCAGGCCGAACGCTTCCCCACCCTGAACGCTGTTGGGGTCGGAAGCTATATCAGCGAAGTCGCGACCATGACGATCGCGCTGCCGACCTTGCCGCCAATAAATCGTGAAATAGGGACGCATGAGAATTACCAGGCGGATTTTCGACTGAATATGCCGCTTTTCACGGGGGGCAGGATATCAGGCGGGATCGACCTGACCTCGGCCGCGCGCGACATGTATCAGGCGCTCGAATCGGCCGACCAGGACAAGATATTCTTCCTGACGCGAACAGAGTATTTCAGCCTCTACCGCTCGACAGAATTGGTAAAGGTAGCGCAGGCATCACTCAAGCGGGCGGAAATAATAAATCGGAATATCCACTCGTTGTACGAGGCCGGCGCGGCGGATTCTGTGGCAGTTCTCGACGCGAATCTGGCGCTCTCCAAAGCCACGCTTGCGGTCAGCCAGGCGGAGACAAATCGACGGGTGAGCGAGATACGTCTGCTCACACTACTGGGGATTGAATTATCGGATTCTCTCTCGCTGACAGACAGGCCGGGTCAACCGACCGAGGTTGGTCTCGCCGCAGTCGTATCCGATTCCAAGCCGGAACTGCAGGCGGCAGACGCTTCAATCCGGATGGCGACCGCCCGCCACAAAGTCAGCAAAGCGGATTACTATCCGACTCTCGCCGCATTTGGCGGTTACTCTTACGGCAAACCAAATCTTGACCGGTTCGGCAATAGCTGGAATGACTACTACACGTTCGGCGCGACGCTCAACTGGTCATTCAATCTGGGCGGGCGGACTTCCAACAGAACGCGGAGTTCAGCATGGGCGCTGGAGTCGGTGCGCCGCGAACGAGACATAGTGGCGGAAAATCTCAAGCGCGAGGCAAATCTTTCTGTCGAGCAGCTCAAGTTGGCACTCACACGGTACCAGAATAGTCTGGCAGAATTCCAGATCAGCAGTTCGCAGTATCGTCTGGCTGAGCAGCAGCATAGCGATGGCGTGCTGTCGTCCAATCGTCTGCTGGAAATAGAGGCGGATCTGACCGCCGCTGAATCCGCATTGGCGGCTTCTTTGATAGACTACTACATCGCGCAGTCCGGTTACTACTACACAATTGGCTCGGAAGAATTGAAGAAAGGGATATAAGGGATGCGTGCGTCAATACTTTCAATACTCGTCGCTGGTGCGGCGATGCTGGCCGGGTGCGGCAACGATAATGGTGAAGCTGGCGGTTCGGCTTTTATCGAAGCAAACGATGTTTTAGTCTCCGCTGAGGCTGCCGGGCGGATAATTGAGCAGCGTTTCGAGGAAGGGGCGACCGTCGCGCAGGGAGATACGCTGGTTATTATCGACCCGAGCAAGATCGAGCTGGATATCGCCTCCGCGGAAGCAAACCGTCAGGCACTGCTGGCGAATCTGGACGCGTCAAAACTGATGGTGACCAAAGCGCGAGAAACCGAGTCCTATGTCAAGTCGGAGAGGGATCGTGTTGCCCGACTTTTGAAGACCGGCTCCGCTACACAGAAGCAGATGGATCAACTTGAGCACGAAGTATCCCTCGCGGTCAACGGGCGGCAGACGGCTTCCGCTAATGTTGATGTTATCACCGCGCAGGTGAGCAAGCTGGATGCGGATATCGCCCGGTTACAGCGCCAATCGCAGGACGTGTATATTATCGCGCCATCATCGGGAGTAATGACGGAAGATTATGTCGACCAGGGAGAATTGGTCACGCCGGGAAAAGCGGTCGCGAAGATAGCGCAACTGGATACGGTCTGGGCGAAAGTTTATCTGCCGTCGGGGCAGTTCGCCTCAGTGAAGATCGGCGACAAGGCGTCTATCAGTACCGAGTCGGGGGAGACGAGTTACCAGGGGACCGTGATCTGGACATCGTCGGAGGCAGAATTCACTCCCAAGAATATCCAAACCGAAAAATCACGCGCGAATCTCGTGTACGCTGTCAAGGTGTCGATCCCGAACAGTGATGGTCGACTCAAGGTCGGCATGCCGGTCTTCATCACGCTGGGGAAGTCATGAGTTATCTGGTCGCGGATTCCCTGAGCAAGTCATACGGGAAGATCGGGGCTCTTCACGATTTCACGCTGAACGTGAATGACGGAGAGATCTTTGCCCTGGTCGGTCCGGATGGCGCGGGGAAAACAACTCTCATCCGCATTCTCTGCCGGTTGATACATCCGGACAAAGGGGGGGCAACGATCGGGGGGCTGGATATCGCGAAGGATTTTGAGAAGATCAAGCCGTTGCTTGGCTATATGCCTCAGATATTTTCGCTCTATCCGGACCTGAGTGTGGAAGAGAACCTGACTTTTTACGCCGGGATATTTGGCCTGACGGGCGCGGCATATCGTGAGAAGCGGGATATGCTTTACGACTTCTCCAAGCTCGGACCATTTGCTGACCGTCGGGCGGCCGCGCTCTCCGGTGGCATGAAGCAGAAACTGGCGCTGTCATGCGCGCTGATACATGACCCGAAGATTCTGATACTCGATGAACCAACAACTGGCGTCGACCCACTCTCGCGCCGACAGTTCTGGGAAATATTGCTTGAACTGCGCCGTCAGGGGACGACTATCCTGGTCTCCACTCCTTACATGGATGAAGTTGCGCGCGCGGATAGAGCCTGCTTCATTTTCAACGGGCGCAAACTCTCAGAAGGGACTCCGACCGAGTTGGCCGCCGAGTTCAAGGGCCAGATATTCTATCTCGATGAGACCCCCACCACGGAGTTGGTGACGCGTCTCAACCAGATCGAGGGGATGACCGCGCGTCGTTTCGGAGCCGGGATGCATCTCTATATCCGGCCGGAAGAGAAGATATCGCAGTACAGTGATCCTTTGCGTCAGGCCGGTGTTTCAACTGACCATTTGCGCCCGATCGTGCCTGAGTTGGAAGACCGGTTCATTCAATTGATGGAGGTGGGGAGATGAACGGGACTGCGGTTGAAATTCAGGATCTGACGCGCAAATTCGGAAGTTTTGTGGCGGTCGACAAGCTCACCCTGACTGTTAACACGGGAGAAATATTCGGTTTTCTCGGCGCTAATGGCGCGGGGAAAACGACGGCCATTCGTATGCTCTGCGGACTACTGGTACCGACCTCAGGGTCTGGCCATGTCGGCGGCATTGACATCATCAAAGAGTCAGAGAAGATCAAGCGGTCGATCGGGTACATGTCGCAGAAGTTCGCTCTCTATAAAGACCTCACCGGAAGGGAGAATCTCCAGTTTTACGGCGCGTTATATAACCTCGACAAACGAACGATCAAGGATCGGCTCGTAGAATTGACCGAACAGCTATCTCTCGGCGAGTTCATTGATCGTCAGGCCGGTTCATTGCCGACCGGATGGCGCCAGCGACTCGCGCTGGCAGTGGCGATCATCCATCGACCGAAGATCGTCTTTCTGGATGAACCAACCGGCGGGGTTGATCCGGTCTTCCGCCGGACCTTCTGGGAACTTCTCTATCAGATGGCCGACCAGGGAGTGACGATCTTCGTCACCACGCATTACATGGACGAAGCTGAGTACTGCGGCCGCATTTCCATTATGCACGCCGGCAG
Organism: uncultured Ignavibacteriales bacterium; assembly: GCA_964397415.1. Taxonomy (GTDB): domain Bacteria; phylum Zixibacteria; class MSB-5A5; order GN15; family FEB-12; genus FEB-12. The sequence goes on from CAYNIJ010000002.1 coordinate 200,490, forward strand.
ACTGGTGGAGATAGGTAAGCCGACGGAGCTCGTCGCAAAGTACCACGCGAGCAACCTTGAGGATATGTTCATTGACCTGATCAGTCCGCGCGGGGTGGTCAATGCATAAAATACGCTTCATCGCCCAGAAGGAGATGTACCATATCCTGCGAGATTTCCGCTCGCTGATCATCATCTTCATCATGCCGCTGATGATGACCTTCCTGTACGGGTACGCCATCAACATGGATATCGAGCATATCCCGTTGGGTGTGGTAGACGCCGACCAATCCGCGGACTCGCGGGCGTTTGTGGAGCGGTTCTGGGCATCGAATTACTTTTTCCCGGCGACAGACGAGCCTGTACTGAGCGACCCGCAACAGCTGTTGCGCGGAGGGCGCGCGGCGGCGATTCTGGTGATCCGTCCAGGGTTCAGCGAGGCATTACGGAATAATCGGCCTTATGAATTGGAACTGCAAATAGATGGCTCTGAGGTCTCACAGGCGGGAGCGGTGGTCGGATACAGCAACTCGATCCTGAGTCAGTTCCTTAGAGACAAGATGTTGGCGCCCGGGGTAGAAATGCCGGGTGTGACCATCGCTCAACGGGTTCTCTACAATCCCGACCTCAAGTCTTCGCACTTCTTTGTGCCCGGAATTGTATCGATCATTCTGCTTATGATCTCGGCGCTGTTGACCTCGATAACGATCGCCCGCGAGAAGGAGACAGGAACGCTGGAGCAGCTGCTGACCGCGCCGGTCTCGCCTCTGCAGATACTTCTCGGGAAATTGCTCCCATATATCGTCATCGCGTTTCTGGATGGTCTACTGGTGCTGGCGTTCGCCAAGATCCTCTTTAACGTGCCGTTTGTCGGGTCATTCTGGCTGTTGATGGGAATGGAGATGATCTACGTGGCGACAGCGCTCTCTATCGGCATACTTATCTCCACTGCCGTGCCGACCCAGCAGTTGGCGATGCAGTTTGCCCTGCTCATCACGATGTTGCCTTCCATCATGCTTTCCGGGTTCATTTTCGCGGTGAAGAATATGCCGATTCCACTGCAAATAGTGAGCAAGATAGTTCCCGCCACGTATTTCCTGAATATAGTCAGGGGGATCATGCTGAAAGGTTCTGGGTTGGAGATACTTGCCCCCCAGGCGCTATTCCTGTTGATCTTGATGGTGGTCTTCCTGGCCCTGGCGGTCAAACGATTTAAGTCGAGTGTAGGTTGATATGCTGCGTCCATTCATGGGAGTCATGCGCAAGGAGTTCATCCAGGGTCTGCGGGACAAAAACAATCTGCGGATGCTGTTCGTCATGCCGCTGGTGCAATTGCTGCTGATGGGATACGCCGTGCAGACCGATGTGAAACATCTGCAGCTCGATGTCTACGACTACAGCCAATCGGCTCTTTCCCGGCAGTTTGTGGAGGCATTCAAGGCGAGCAGTTACTTCGAGCCGGTTAACCGCACTGTGGAGCCGGACCAGGCTCCCCTTTGGCAGTTGGATCAGCGGTTCCTCAGCAAAGATGCCGAGATGGTGATGATCATCCCGCAGGATTTCTCGGAGAAACTGGTCGCGGGGGATCCGGTGCAGATTGGATGGCTCGCGGATGGCTCCGACGCCAACGCCGCGCGTATGGGATTGGGGTATGCCGGTCAGATAGTGCGCACATTCTCCAACAATATCACCGGGCGGAAACCGAATATCGAACTGCGCTATGACTACCTGTTTAACGCGGAAGCGGAGTCGCGCTATTTCATGGTGCCGGGGATCGTGGCAACACTGCTGACCATGCTGACGTTGATGATGACTTCAATGGCGATCGTCCGCGAGCGGGAACTGGGGACGCTGGAACAGGTGATGGTGACGCCGATCAGCACGATCACCTTTATGATGGGGAAGATCACGGCATTCACGATCATCTCCATGGTCATCATGGGAGCGGCGTTACAGTTGGGGCTCTGGTGGTTTGAAATACCGTTTGCCGGGTCGCACTTGCTATTATTCGGGATGTCACTGCTCTATTTGATGAGTACGCTCGGATTAGGGATGTTTGTCTCAACCATAACCAGCACCCAGCAGCAGGCGATGTTCCTGGCCTGGTTCTTTTCTATCTTTACGATGCTGACCTCCGGTTATTTCACGCCGATAGCCAACATGCCAGACTGGTTGCAGAATGTGACGCTGATAAACCCGATGCGATACTATATCGATATAGTGAGGGGGATCGTGCTCAAAGGAGCGGGGATGGCAGATTTCTATCCCAGTGTTATCGGCATGACTATTTTCGGGCTTGTCATTTTCACCTTCTCGGCGCTACGTTTCCATAAGAGGACAGCCTAAGGAGTCATTTAATGCGCGTATTGATCACCGGTGGAACCGGGTTGATCGGGCAGGGAGTCAAAAAGCAACTTCAGGCGGAAGGGGCCGAAGTTCTCATCCTATCCCGCAAACCGGCGGTGAATGGGGAGTCCATTCAGTGGGATCCGGACGCCGGAAGGATCGATCGGAGTTCACTCGAAGGATTCAACGCGATCGTGCATCTTGCGGGGGAGAGTATTGGTGCGGGTCGATGGACTGCCGCGCGAAAAGCGCGCATTCTCAAGAGCAGGGTTGGTTCCACTCGATTACTTGCGGAGACCATCGCGCGCCTTGAGTCTCCTCCCCAGGTGGTCGTTTCATCCTCGGCGATCGGATATTATGGAGATAGGGGAGACGAACTGCTCACCGAACAGAGCGCGGCGGGAGTTGGATTCCTGACGGATGTGTGCGTCGCTTGGGAGGATGCCATTCGGCCAGTGGTCGAGCGTGGCATTCGAACGGTAATTCCGAGGATCGGCGTTGTGCTGACTCCAGATGGTGGCGCACTGCAACAGATGCTTCCGCTGTACAAGTTCGGACTAGGGGGGAAACTTGGCTCGGGAGCGCAATACTGGAGTTGGATCGCGTATTCAGATGTGGTCAAGGGAATGACATTCGCGTTGCGCACCACTTCGTTGAATGGCCCGGTCAATCTCGTTGCACCGAAGCCCGTGACCAACGGGGAGTTCAATGCCAAGCTGGCATCGATACTCCATCGACCGGCCTTTTTTGCCGCTCCGCGATTTGCGCTGAGACTGGTGTTAGGGGAGATGGCGGACGCGTTGTTGCTTTCAAGTATGCGAGTCTCGCCATCAAAGCTCTTCAAGGCCGGCTATCAGTTTGAACATGCAGAGCTTGATGACGCGCTGCGCGCCGTTCTATCACGTTAACCCACGGTCCAATATTGGGCCAATCATGTACAAGTTGGTAATATTTCGCGTCGATTTCTGTTGCCGAGCGACATCTTAAACATATATTCTTCTCTTTAACTCCGGGCAAAATTGAGTTAGAAGGGATAGACCGTGGCTACTGCAAATCGTAAGCGCACGCTGTTTCGTCATCCGTTGGCCGCCATCGGCGGCGCGCTGACATTGGCGGGCGGCTTCCTATTCATCGTTCTTCTCCTGCTCGATCTCACGACGGGCGGCGATAATCCATACAGCTCGTTGGTGACATTCGTGATCGTTCCGGCGATCATCACGCTCGGCGTGATCCTGTTCCTGATAGCCAGTTGGCTGCAGGTAAAGCAGGCGCGCCAACGCGGCGAAGAAGTGAAGTTTAACCTATCGATCGATCCGACCGACAGCAACTACCTGCGCAACCTCTGGCTCTTTCTCGGGTTGACCGCGGCGCTCATTGTCATAGTGAGTTACTCAGGTTATCGCGCCTATGAGTCGACTGACTCAGTCGCCTTCTGTGGCAAGACCTGTCATACGGTAATGGAGCCGCAGTATGTGACGTACATGAATTCGCCGCACGCGCGAGTTGCCTGTGTCGAGTGCCACATCGGTCCGGGAGCGTCGTTCTATGTCAAATCGAAAATGGATGGTACGCGCCAGCTGTGGCGCACGGCGCTCAATTCCTATGACCGTCCGATCATGACCCCGGTTCACAATCTACGTCCTGCGCAGGAGACCTGCGAAGGATGCCACTGGCCACAGCAATTCTGGGGGAACAAGTTCACCACGCGCACTTACTACAAGACCGATGAACAGAACTCGCCGTGGACTATCAGTTTGCTGGTGAAGGTCGGGGGCGGGAATCCGCGTACCGGTAAACTCGAGGGAATACACTGGCATATGCTCGCGGACAACAAAGTTGAGTATGTCGCGTCTGATTACAAGCGCCAGATCATCCCGTGGGTTCGTGTCACGAAGCAGGATGGTTCGACCAAAGTGTATCGTCAGCAAGGCGTGGAAATGCCCGATACCACAGTTGTCGAAAACGAAGTCAGGGCGTTCGACTGTATGGATTGCCACAACCGTCCGAGCCACAAGTTCCAGCCACCGGCGACTTCGCTCAATCTGGCGATGAGCACGCGCATGATCTCACCGACACTTCCGTATATCCGTCAGGTGGGACTTGATCTGTTAAACGCGTCATATGAGAATCGCGAGCAGGCACAAGCGGCGATCGATACAGGATTGTTCGCTTATTATCATGCCAACTATCCGACACTCGTCGATTCATTGAGATCCGAGATCACCAAAGCGACGAAGTCCCTGAAGACGATCTACTCCGAGAATTTCTTCCCTGAGATGAAGACCGATTATCGCGCGCGCGAAACGCATCTCAGCCATTTTGTCAACGACGGCTGTTTCCGTTGTCACAACAATAGTATGGTGGCCGACGACGGGACATCGATCTCGTCTGATTGTCGCACGTGCCATCTGATCGTCGCGCAAGGACCATCAGAGAATGTCGCAGAGTTGGCCTCGAATATAGTCGGAATGGACTTCCAGCACCCGGAGGATATCGGCGATGCCTGGAAGGAAGCGAAATGTACCGAGTGCCATACGCCTGAATCGGGCTACTGATACTTTTCAACGGACTATACCGACGAGTGAGATGACCTGACTCGTCAGACCGCCGGGATACTGGCCCCGGCGGTTTTTTTATCGCCCTTCGAATTTGCACCATGAAAAAAGAACTATCTGGGGCAACGACTGGGCAGATTGTTTTGGTAAAAGGCCAACAGTCACCGAAAATAGTGCGTTCAATGTTAATACGGGAGGTCCAGTGGTGGCTTTCGATCAGCCGTGGAAAGAGTAGAATGGATATGAGTGAGTAAAGAAAATAGACTCGAAAACGACCTTTTGGTCACATAATTCATTGTCTGATAGTGCATTATGAATTGGATGGATGGCTACTTACTGTCGTTTCTCGTGCAAAAAGGAACTAAGTCAGGGGCAAAAAAAGCGTTGACAATAGAGGCTCAACACTCCTATTTACGCCTTCAAATTCTCGAATTAGGCTATTCGGGAACATAATGAGAGACAACTGTCGGAGAGAGGAATACGTTGAGTGCACCGTCACTCAACTGAGGTGTGCAAACGGCAAGGACGTAGAGAATGAGAGAGGATGTGCGCGGACGCGGGACGTTAGCGCGTATCCTTTTTTTTCGCCCATAACTAAACCCATATAATCACCCATTTAGAAAGGGATACTGAAATGTTCAAACGTGTAACACTCGCTCTGTTGGCGCTGATGCTGCTGGCGCTGGTTGGCTGCAGCAAGGCTCCCGAAGCCGAGATGACCGCCGCCTCCGCGTCGTTCGATGCCGCCCGCGTCGCTGAAGCCGAAGCGTATGCTCCGGAATCCTTCCGCACCGCGCAGGATACTCTGAACGCGGCCCAGGCTGCCAAGACCGAGCAGGATGGCAAGTTCGCCCTGTTCCGTTCCTATGGCAAGTCCAAGGATATGTTTGTCCGCGCTCAGGCTCTGGCTGAGAAAGCGACCGCTGATGCCGCCGCTGAAAAAGAGAGAGTGAAAGCCGAAGTGATGACCCTGATGGCCGATGCGAAGGCCGCGATCGATTCCGCCGCCGCCGCGGTTGCCAAAGCTCCTAAGGGCAAAGACACCAAGGCTGAGATCGAACTGATCAAGGGTAGCCTCGACGCGCTCACCCCGGCGTACACCGATGCCGAGATGGAATTCAATAACGGCAAATATCTGACCGCCAAGACGAAGTTCGAAGGCGTGATGAACCAGGCGAAGTCCATTCAGGACGAGATCGCCGCCGCTGTTGCTCGCAAGGCTGGTAAGTAATCGCGAATGTCGATTAACCCCGTTTTTCCGCGAAGGGCCGCCGTAACACGCGGCCCTCGCGATATATACCCCAACGTGCCACAGCGCCGCCCTTTCTTCCGCTTCTCGCTCAAGAGACTCCTGATCTTGGCGCTGATCGCAATGCCCGTCGCGTGGGTGGTTTATCTCTTTTTGACTCCCGCCGAACCGAACCTGGTACTGCATCGAAGCGCAAAACTGGCATTGGAGACCGCGCGTACTGCCGGCGCTGTTCGATATTCCGAGACACTCTTTCGGGATGCCGAAAAGCTGTTGAATGCCGGTTGGCTGGAAATGGCCTACCAGAACGGACGGATGGCCCCATTCCGCGACTACGAAAAAGCTGACTCTCTGCTCCTTCAGGCAATCAAGACTGCCTCAGAAGCAACCACTACAACGCAAAAATTTCTGGGCGACCTGCGAACAACGGTCAGCAATGAACGGCAGGATCTTCAGGAGGAACTGAACTCCTGGTTGCAGGCGCTGAATGGCTCGCTGGCCAAGCTGAGTCTGAATCGTTACTGGTCGATGGCTGAGCTCGCCGCCAAACAGTCCGACCGTCTGGTCAATGCCGGTGAATACGCCGATGCCCGCGAGCAAATGACTCTGAGTCGTACCTGGCTCTCGAAACTGGCCACATCGATGGATGAATATGATGATCAGGACGCCCAATACCTCAAGGTGTGGCGTCGCTGGGTGGCGGAGACGGTTGCCGACTCTCGCGCTTCTGGGGGGTATGCCGTAATCGTCGACAAATCCAAACACAAGCTCTACCTGATCAAGGCCGGAAGCGTACTACATACGTACAATTGTGAACTCGGATATAATGCCGGGCACCAGAAGATGTTTTCGGGTGATGGCGCCACCCCGGAAGGGAAGTATCGCATAAGTGCTTACCGTCCACGGGGTAGCCGTTACTACAAGGCTCTGAACATTAATTATCCGAACGATACGGACCGGAAACGGTTTTCTGATAATAAAGCAAAAGGGATCATCTCCCAGCGAGCCAGGATCGGCGGGCTTATCGAAATCCACGGCCATGGCGGCCAGGGAAAAGACTGGACCGAGGGATGTGTCGCGCTGACCAATAATGAGATGGATCACTTGATGAAATATGTGTCAAACGGCACACCGGTAACGATAGTGCGCCGTTCGGATCAATGGCCATGAAAAAAGTACTGATACTCATCGCGGTCCCGGTTCTGTTGATCATCGGTGCCATGATTTTCCTCAAGGTCACCTCCACCGAGGATCTGCACGCGGACCAGACGGTCTTCGTGGATACGTCTTTGGCTCAACTGCCGACCGAACAGAAAGCGGCCAAGAAGGAACTGGATAAAGCGCGCAAAGAACTGACGAAGCTGAAACCCAAAGGGAAGTATATCGTCATCGATACGCACGCCAACAAGATCGCGATCCGCACCGCGGATTCCGTGCTGGTCGAAGCGACGTGTTCGACGGGTTCCGGCAGCGAACTGGTCGACAGTGTCACCGGGCGTAAGTGGATATTCAATACTCCGCGCGGTGTGTTCAAAGTGAAGAACAAAATAACCGAGCCGTGGTGGCGCAAACCAGATTGGGCCTTCATCGAAGAGAACGAGGCGATCCCCAAGAATGAACAGGATCGTCTTGATCCCAATGTGATGGGTGAATACGCCCTGGGATTCGGCGATGGCTTTTTCATCCACGGGACGATCTATCAGCGGTTGCTCGGTATCAACGTGACACATGGATGCGTGCGTGTCGGTTCGGATGATCTGAAAAAGATATACGATCAGGCACCGATCGGAACACCCATTTACATTTTCTAGGACTGGGAAGCAATGGGATCATTTCGGAGGCAGACGGTTCATGGCGCCCTGCCGGCGCTGGTCCTTCTGATGCTCGCCTGTTCGGGCGATCAGAATGGTTCGAACGGCTCCGGCTGGAGCTCGGTCGATGCCGAGCGCGAATACCAGATGATCCAGGCGGAATTAAAACTCTCCGCTCCCGAGAAACCTTATCTCGTTCTCAATTTCGACGAAAAGCAAATCCGGCTCAAACTCAAGGGAGCCGTCGTCTGGGAGTTCCCCATCAACTTCGAATCGGCCGACCAGGATGAGATCCTGAGTTTCGTCGATCACTTTCACGAAGGCCGACGACTGGTTCGAGCGATCACCACAACGCACTTGTACGCCTACAAAGAACAGACTCCGGATTCGATCCTGACGATCATCTCCGAAGTGACCAAGTTTGACGCGTCACTACTGCAACGTGAGATGCCGGCCCGCTTTGAACTGCATTGGGGGGATGAAGTGATTTTGGATATTCGCACCGATGTCGAGGGGAAAGCGGTCGACAAGTTCAAGAACACGATGGTGTCGGTGCGCAATCTCCTGCAAGGCTCGCTGGGAGCCTCAACCATCACTATCAAGGTCGATCCGGTGCATGCCTTGACGCTGTATCGCGTGGCGCAACCTGGACTGCCGACGATCGTGCTTCCGCCGAAATCCCGCTGACTCATATCCAATATGACAAAGATAGACTGGTACTACTTCAGACCGGGGTGAGAGACCTGTGTGAAGTCGCAGGAGTTTCTTGCGAAGAAAAAGGTCAGCATCGCATCCCGAACCAGCACACGACAGCAAGTGTACACTGAGGCGGACGCTCGCTCTCTTTTGAAGGGGATAGATCGATTGGTCTCCGGCAAGGGGAAGAAGGTCGTAACCGTCGACCTTAGGAAAACGAAACCGGTGTGGAGCGAACTGGCTCCCCTGATGCTCGGGCCAACGGGTAATCTGCGTGCGCCGGTTATTCGTGTAGGCAGTACGCTGGTCATCGGATTCAACGATGATATGTACCGTGAACACCTGACCTGACCAAAGAGAACGGCCGCCATGCATGGCGGCCGTTCTTGCATATATCCGACAGCGGAGACGCTCGCTGACTATATCGAAAGGGTCACTTGTCAGACGAAAGTTGCTCGACCTTTATCATCAACTGATCAAGCAGGTCCTTCATTTTCTTGTTCTCTTCCTTTAGCTCACGATTCTGACGGCCCAATTCCTTGATCGCGGCCAGGGCAATACCGGAAGGATCGATGGTCGAGATGGTCTTGTCGCTGGCGCCGACTCCGAATGCTTCCTTGAAATCCTGGGCGGTTGGACCGATGTGAGTTACTTCGTCGGACTCTGCCCTGTAATTCCACTGGCTGATCGGCAGTTCCTCGATCTTCTCGAGCAGGACTTCACCATCAACGGGCTTGAAATTCTCCTTGAGATTCTCATCCGACGCGTTGGTCCAGACACCTCCTGCCGTGAGATGCGCTCCTGAGGAGTGTTCGATCGGATTGGCAGGATCAAGTACGCCAATTCCCAGTCGCGTAGCGAGGTAGCCGTCGCCATCACCATCGAAATCGACCTTCAGATCGGTACCATCAGTGATGCGCAGATTACCCTTGATCGTACCGTCCCAGCCCTTGTTGCGCATGGCGATATGAACACCTGGTTCATCGATAGCAATTGACGCCGAATCCGGTCCGGCGACCGCGGAAACCCGCTTGGCACTGGTCCCTTTCGTCTTGATGGCAAGGCGCGCCGTGCCGCCATGAGAGCTCATGAGGCCATCGCAATCATCATCGTCGGTACCGATAGAAGCAGAATCCGGGCCGGCGGAAGCCATCACTCGCTTGGCGCTCGTCCCTTTGGAATTGATGGCCAGCGAGGCCGTGGTCGGAGTGACCCGCATTTCGGTTTCTACATCGATCAAGCCATCGTTGTCGGTATCACATCTCTGTCCAAATGAGGACTGCTGCGTTTGACGCGCGACCGTGAGGTTGGTGCTCATCCGCGGCCCCATCAGTCCGCCACCACCGCCGGTTTTGGCTGTCATCTGCAACGTCACCGAGTCAGGGCTGCTGCTCTGCACCACGGAAGCGTCAGACACGCCATCGCCATCATCGTCGCAGTCGGTATATAGAGTAGCATCGGTATCGTCGCAATCGCCTCCGGAAGAGTAGCGTTGCGCGCTAGTCCCCTTAGTCTTGATCGCCAATCGAGCGGTGCCGCCATTGCTGCTGTCGATCTGAATATCGACTTTTGATGTGTCAAAATCATCCTGCAGGGAGCGACTGCTCAACAGTAAGTTCCTGGCCGCGAGATCCCGGTGGATTATGTTCTTACCGGCAAGGGATAAGGAGCTCTCGAATACCGTTGAATCAGTATATGACGAGTGTGCGATCTGCACTCCGGGTTCACTGATACCGAATTGGGCTCGAATGTCCTCAGAGAAAAAGAAGACCGCGCGGTCAATAGCGCCGTTCTGATCCAAATCGCTCGTCGCCATTACTCGCGCTCCGGTCGCCCCAGCGCTCTGTTGCACAATATGCGTAAGTTCGTGGGTAAGACGAAGCTCCGAGTCATCGCCATCGCAATCTTGGTCAATGGTATTGTCACCAATACCGTCGCCATCAAGGTCAGTGCTGATGTGCAACAAACCACCCGCTCCGCCTCCGCCGTGGCCGAGGGAGAGGGACAGACGGCTATCTATCACACCATCATCGTCAGAGTCGCAATCAAGAAAACTAGAGACTTGACCGTCAGAGGCCTCGAACGTGATGTTGCCGTAGCTTGGCTGGCCCGGTTGATAGGTCTTTAGACTCATCGACGCCCGGTCATCCAGCACGACCATGTTGCCACTGCGTGACTTGAACGAGGTTACCCTCTCCATTAAGAATCCGGCAGTGTCTGGTTTTGATACCAGATCAAGCCGGCCGTCGGCATCCAGATCGCCTATAGCGAGTCGATTGTGTGAGGTTTCAATATCACCCAGCACACGCGACGAAGTAACAGCGCGAGGCGAGGATCGGAAGAGCAGGCGCGGAGTCATTGGTGGTTGACCCGACACCTGTACCTGCATCCACAATTGCGGGCTTACACTGAAGATCGAGTCATCAAGTCCCGCCCCGGCACAACCGACGCAGACATGGAAGAGCCCATTGGTAAACTGAATTTGTTGATCCTCGGTATGCAGCAGGGTACCGCCGGTGGAGTCAGTCCAGAGCGAAAGAATGACCATCTGGGTACCGGTAACCGGAACATCACTATCATTGGTCATGCGGCCTTGGAAGGCCAGTGAGTCGGCGATGCGTCCAGCCGAGGCCGACGTGGCGAGCAGTGCCAACAATGCCAAACAGAGCAGAATTCGGCGCATGGTAGATCCTCTCGGATTGAGATGCTATTGGTAGTACAGTCTGTGAACTTTCATCAGGCGAGGGTTTCGGTTGGTGTGGTCCGTCGAAACCCTAACCGAACCCTAATAATATACTGCATCGGTCCGTTATGTCAATATTTTAGGGGCACGCCCTGACGGCGCCGGACAGCTTGACAAATCGCGCGAATTTGTTTTGTTCCGGCTGGAAAGGAGCCCGTAGTTGGCCAAAGAGAAGCAGTTCCCGCTGGAATGGGAAGCCCGCAAGCCGATCTATCATTATCCGGATGAGCCGCTCACGGTGACCGGCGACATTTTGGAAATAGGTCCAGGTCGGGGAGATATGCTGCTCTGGCTGGCTGGGCAGCACCCGGAAAAGCGATTCGTGGCCGTCGAATTGATGGTCAGCCGATATAAGAAATTGATTCGTCGTATCGAACGGCTCGGCCTTACCAATCTGCGCCTGATACGGGGGAATGCCCGTCTGGTACTCCCCAAGTTCTTCTCCACACCCTGTTTTGAACGCATTTACATCCTTTTTCCCGATCCCTGGCCGAAAGAGCGGCATTCATTCCATCGCTTACTCTCGGTGGAGATACTGATCCTTCTCTCGTCACTCATGAAAGAGAATGGTGAACTGATCTTTGCGACCGATCACGCGCCGTATGCCGAGTGGGTGGTTCGCAACGCTGAACATGTCGACACCGTCAGAAATCTCGGCACTCCATTCAGCACCGATAGTGCGTTGATCCCCAATCCGGACCGCACGTATTTCGAGAAGAAATGGCGGGAAGAAGGGAGAGATATCCTCTTCGTCCACCTGCAAAAGAAAACGGCCGGTCAGTAGACCAGCCGTTCGCCACTTTGTTTCTCACTACGTTCCGCTACATTCCGCCTTCGTGACAGGCGACACATGCTTCTTTGTTGATGATGGTCTTGCCATGCTCTTCGATCGAGTGACAATTATCGCAGCCCAATTCGAGGTCCGTCACATGCATCGTATGCGGAAGAGACTTGCCCGAGTAGTTGACGGTCTCGGGGATCGATGTCCCGTGGCAGAAGGTCATGCAGCTATTTTCCTTTTTCGCCGCGCTGGGTAGTTCAGGGGCGACAAAGCCAGACCGCACCGCCTTCACCGCGTTCTGCACCTGTTCCCGGCTGCTCTTTATAAGGTGCAGCGAATACCAGACGTTGTGCGAGACATGGCCTTCCTTGATGAGGCCAAAGTTCTTTTCCGCGTTGGCGACCGCGGTTTTCACAGCGTCAGACTTTCCCGCGACCGAGAGCGCACTCGAACGAAGGTTTGAGAGATACCCGGGCAGTTCCGCCGAAAGCTTCTTGGTCCCTGCGATCCAGTTATCGAACATCAGTTCGCGTCCCTTGCCGTGGCAGGTGATACAGGAGTTGCGCGTTGCTTCTTTTTTCTCCTGGTGCGCAAGCGCCTCACCCTGTGGGGTCAGGTGGTTATGGCATCCATCGCACGAGACCTGGGCCAAGAAGTGCGGGCTTGGGATATCCGTCGTATCCGCGCCGCCGATTCCCATATAAAGCTGCTTGGGGCCGTTGTGCATCCGGACGTGGCAATTCTCGCACTGGATCTCCAGCGAACTGACCATCTGGAAATTTCCATGTTTCAGATCTGAGTGGCACTGAAAGCAATCGACACCATTCGTGGTGACATGGATCCGGTGGAGATCCTCGCGGCTATGTTGTGTGCGATCGCGCTCCACATGGCAGGCGTAGCACTTACCTTCAGGAACCGAGCCGTCTCCCCTGACGATGTCTGTATGGCACTGTTTGCATTCTACTCCGGCCTTGATGTATGGAGCATGGTCGAAGGTGAAGCCGCCATGTTCCACGGTGGTGGTCGGCATCCCGTGGCAGGCGTCGCACCCGGTGATCGCCTCGCCCTGACCGGCATCTTTGAAGTGACAGACAAAACAGGATTTGTCGTTGACCGTCATATGGGTCGGCGTCACTTCTTCGTCATACTGCACGATCTGGTTATGGCACGATGTACAGCGAAGATCTTCGCCGCGGAGCGGTTTGCTCAAGTGCGCCTGGTGATCGAACATGATCCCCTTGCGGTACTCCTTGAGCGCGGAGAGCGAGGAGGTCTCATGGCATTGCAGGCAAGCTTCGTCAGGTACATTTGATTTCGGGCGGGTCGTATAAGTATTTGTCCAATAGCGAATGGTCGACAGCGCGAGCGAGCCGACCCCGTAGTCGTGGCAATCCACGCAGGTAACATCGGCATGCGTCGAGGCCTGCCAATGGCGATAGTACGGCTCCATGTAGTGGCACGACGTACAGAAATCGGCGTCTTCCATTTTGAAGTAGGTACCGACACCGACCAGTACTATCAAGGCGATGATCCCACCAATCAGAAGCGCCAGCATGCGCAGATGGCGTTGTATCAGGCGACCGAGGTCGCGGAAGAATTCTCTCATGATCCAGACTCAGTGTTGGCAGATTTGTTTTCCGAACGAAGTTCCACGGCTTTCCGCTCGGCATTGACTAACTCCGCGTACTCGAGCGGATGATGGTGCTTCAACTGGCTTTCCGTCAGCTTGCCGTTCCACCAGACCCAGCTCATTGGGAAGACCTCAGGGTTGAAGTGCACGTTGTAGAAGTGCCAGATGATGATCGCGAGAGTCGCGAGCAGCCCTTCATCTGAGTGCGCTTCGCGCGCGATATCAAACAGCCCCTTGTTGAACATTTCCTTGAACCAGAGAATCAGCCCGGAGCCGATCATGACGACCATACCCCAATAGACCGCCCAATAGTCGAACTTTTCGATGAACGAAAAGCGCCCGAATTTCGGACCCGACGGGCGGCGTCCCAGGTAGTACATCACAGTATGAAAAGCATCTTTAGCGTCATGTGGACGCGGGATCATCAGGATGAAATCACGCCGTCCCATCCGGGACAGGATGATATAGCCGACATGCCAGACCCCCACGATGATCAGTCCGACCGCCGCGATGCGATGGATGAGAGTCGAGTTCTGCAGCCCGCCAAAGACCGTCACGATCATGAACTTGGAGATGTCAAACTCAGGGAACTTGAGCGGCATACCGGTCAGGATCAGCAGAATAACCGAGATGAACATCAGCATATGCTGCGCACGGAAGTTCCGCCCAAAGCGGATATACGTCCGCTCTTCAGAGGGTTTCTCCACTATCGGCGTAGTCCGGCTAAAGCGGGTGACCAGTTCGCTCAGGGCGATATTGGACTCGAATTGAAGCCGTTCGTTTATCTCGCGTGTCCGCTTTTCGATCTCAGTCTGGGGTGTTGCCGGGTCGATATGCGGCTTGGCCGACTCAACGATCGATCGGGTCAGTGACTGAATAAGCTGTTCGCGCTCGGTCTGCGCGTTTTGAGTACGTTCGTCCATAGATTACTTTCCACCACGCGCGCGCTGTGCCCGACGATAGAGATCGAGTGCGATGAACACAAACAGCCCGGCCAGGGTGCCGATCGTCAGAATAGTGAAGAACTTCGTGATATAATACACCAACCCGGATTCCTTGTTATGCGGATCGACATGAATCTGTCCGCTGGCGAATTGCACGGTCGCTTCCGGATGACAATTCGACTGCCCGCACGTCGTCACGATATTGTTGACGTTTATCGAAGATTTCGGGTCATCCTGCGGCCGGATATCATGGAATCCATGACATGACGCGCAGTTGGCAACCGTCCGGTTCTCCATCTGGTGCGCGATGCCGTGGAATGAATCCTCAAATGTCGCGGTACGATCCGATTTGATGCCATACTTGGCCGCGACCCCCATCGGGCCGTGGCACTCGCCGCAGGTCTGCGAGACATGCGCGGGGGAGACTTGCGACGTGGTATCGGTCGGTCTGCGGATATTGTGCTCGCCGTGGCAGCTCGCGCAATCCGGAGAATCCATGACGGAGTCCTGCAACAACGCGACGCCATGCACTGACTCACGGTAGGTAGCATATATCTCGATATGGCAGGTCCCGCAATTTTTCGGGCGATTCATTTTCGCCATCCGCGAATCCGGAGAGTCATGCTTTTTTACATCATGCGCGCCATGGCAGTCCTGGCAGATCGGCGCCTTCGCATTTCCCTTGAGTACTTCCTGGCCATGCACCGACTGGGCATACTGGTCGTACAATTCACCTTGCGGCGCACCGACCGGATTCCCCGCGTAGTGGCATCGGCGGCAGTTGACCGGCTCGAGCCGCTTGGCGTGCGGAATGGTGGTGATATCGACATGGCAGTCGGTACAAACGCGTGTCGCATGCGCGGAGTGCGCGATGATAGTCGTGTCGACATATAAACTGACTTTACGCCCGGTCTCCTCGACACGCGAGAAATCCGGCTTGCCGTGGCAGATGAGGCAGCGCTCCATCGCGGCCACTTGGCCGCCGAGCGCAAGAATGATAAGGATTGATAAGATGGTCACTCGCATGGACTACTCTCACTCCACCCGCTTGACGCGACGTTTATATTCCAGCACCCGGTAGATGATGAAAATTACGATCAGTATCGAGATGAACCAAATATAGAATTGCCGGACATACCACTCACCGCCGGACTCTTTTTCGCTCGCCGATTCATGCACCTGCGCGGAGGCAAAGCTCGCCGGAAGGTCGGTATGGCACTGCCCACAGGTAGCTTCGATATTCGCGGCATTGATCATCGAACGTGGGTCAGATTGCGGATAGATATCATGCACGCCATGACACGACGCGCAGTTGGCGACTCGTGTGTCTCCAAATTCAGTCCCTACACCATGGAAGGACTCTTTGAAGGTCGCGATACGGTCGGCCTTGAGCCCGAATTTGGCGACCACTTTTTCGGCGGCGTGGCAATCTGAGCACGTCTTGGATATCGAAGTGGCGAAGACGCGCGACTCCGGGTCCTCGGACGGCATGATGTTATGTTCGCCGTGGCAATTGGTGCAGGTGGGTGACTCCATCACCCCATTAGTAAGGGCCGTGCCGTGAACCGACTGCGCATACGCGGTCTTGATCTCGTCGTGGCAACGTCCACATGTCTCAGCGATATGGGTCTTGAAGACCGGAGATTCGGGATTGTCCGAGGCCAGCGTCGAATGACTGCCGTGGCAGTCGATACAGGAAGGAGCCTTCTCCGACCCATGCTGCATCAGCGCCTTTCCGTGCACTGAATTCTCATACGCCTTTATCGCCGCGGCATTCGGAAGCTGCTGTACCTGCTCAGTTAGTTGCTGATCCTCGTGACACTGGATACAGATCTTGGGGGAGTTCTGGTGACTCGTTTGTGAATTCGGGTCGCTGTGCGCCAGGATGGCGTGCCCACCATGACAGGTGACGCAGGTTGGGAGCTTTTCGATATTCGCCTTCCGTCCCTCAACGTGTGGCGACTTGTTGAATCCGGCGGCTTCCGGCTCGTGGCACTTGGCGCAGTAGACCACCCGATTCCCCTTATGGTTGACTTTCGGGTCAACCGCGTGGCAATCGACACATTTGAGCGAGGCATGGATCGAACCGGTCAGCGCGGCCGGGTCAACCGTCTGGGCCTTTCCCTTAACCATTCCCGGTCCATGACAGACAAGGCAGGCATCATCCTGCGCTGTCGCGACGGCGGCGAACAGGAAGAGGAGCACTGATGTGAGAGCGATGTTTCGTGTCATTGCTTGTCTCCCAAGGCGTGACTACGATATTTTTTTCACAAACTCGCCTAAATATATCGTCTTTTGCCGTCCGGTCAATTCTTTTTCGTTGGTTTTTGGACAAATCGCTCCCCGTTGAATGCGACTAACGATTGCCAGAAAAGAGGTTGAATTGCTACCATATAGATAGCAATAATTCCCATAGAGAAATACATTTCAGAAGAGTATAATTTTATAAAGGGGCGTACGAACCAGTCGTGAATGTACTCAATACTGTAGAGGATATATGCGCAGACTAGTGCTCTTAATAACGATAGTGGTGATCCCCTTCACCGCCTGCAGTTCCAATAACGATCAGCAGGTGCGACCGCCCGACGCACAAACAGGGTCATTGGTGGCGGCATTTCCCAACCTGACATTCGATCGGCCGCTCTGGTTCGGGCATGCGGGAGATAATAGCGGACGGATTTTTGTCATCGAACAGCAGGGGTTAATCCTGGTTTTTGACTCTTCAAATTCGACTGCGGTGGTGGATACGTTTTTGGATATCCGCGCCCAGGTAAACGATGCCGGCAACGAAGAGGGATTACTCGGACTGGCGTTTCATCCAGACTTTGCGTCTAATGGTCATTTCTATGTCAATTATACTGCGTCCAATCCGCGGCGAACGATTGTAGGCTGGTTCACGGCATCGCCAGCGAACACGAACAATGTTGACGAAGCGACCGAGCACCGAATACTGACTTTCGACCAACCATATTCAAATCACAATGGCGGATGTCTGCAGTTCGGGCCGGATGGATACCTCTATATCGCCACCGGCGATGGCGGCTCCGGCGGCGATCCGCACAACAACGGCCAGAACCGGAAGAACCTGCTCGGTAAGATCCTCCGTATTGCCGTCGACTACGCCGAACGCGAAAACCTGTACGGTATCCCCGAAGACAACCCTTTTGCATACGCCACCGATGGTTCCCGCCCGGAGATCTTCGCGTATGGCCTTCGCAACCCCTGGCGGTTCAGCTTTGATCCGGCGAATGGACGGCTCTGGGCGGCCGATGTCGGCCAGAACGCGATCGAAGAGATCGATATTATTGAGAACGGCAGAAACTACGGGTGGTCCATCATGGAGGGGAATAATTGCTTCAAGCCGGATTCCGGATGTGACACCACTGGACTGGTGCGACCGATATTCCAGTACACGCATGCCGATGGACAGTCGGTGACAGGGGGATATGTCTACCGTGGGACGAAAGTGGCAGGACTGGTCGGGAAGTATCTGTTTGCCGACTTTGTCTCCGGACGGATCTGGTCGCTGCAGTACACACCCGGCCAACCGGCAGTTACCACGCAATTGCCAAAGACCAACCTGCTGATATCCTCGTTCGGCGTCGATGCAGCAGGTGAATTGTACGTGACTTCATTTGACGGGAAGTTGTATCGGTTTGGGGAGTGACGATAGGTCGCGTACAATTACGCAAAAACAAGCTGACTCCAAGAACTCAAACAGCAACGGGCGGTCGTGAAGGCGACCGCCCGTCGTTTCTTGAAAGAAAATACGTGAAAGAGGGAATTCTTCTATAGCGCGCCGTTGCCGTTCGTGTCCACCAGCCCATCCTTCAGCTTGAACACCCGCCCCGACTGGCGCGCGATATTCATATCGTGCGTAATAATGATGATCGTTTTCCCCGACTCCCATAATTCATGAAAGAGCTGCACGATCCCGCCGCCTGATTTGGTATCCAGGTTTCCGGTCGGCTCATCGGCGAGAATGATATCCGGCTCGTTCGCCAGAGCGCGGGCGATAGCGACACGCTGCATCTCACCACCCGACATCTCAGTCGGCTTGTTGGCGACCTTATCCGCCAGGCCGACCTTGGACAGGAGGTGCATGATCCGCTCTTTGCGCTGTTTGGCGTTTACTTTGGCGAACAGAAGCGGAACCTCGACATTTTCATACGCGGTCGCGTACGGCAACAGGTTGAACGCCTGAAAAACGAACCCGATCTTCTTATTCCGGACATCAGCCAGTTGATTCGCGTTAAGCCGATTCACCACCTGACCGTCGAGATTGTACTCACCCGAGGTCGGGATATCGAGACAGCCGATAATGTTCATCATGGTCGATTTGCCGGAACCGGATGGGCCGACGATCGCGAGAAACTCGCCGCGCTTGGCGTGGAAATCAACTCCCTTGAGCGCTTCGAATGTCACCTTGCCGGTGGTGTAGGCCTTGCGAACTTCCTTCATGTCGATAACCATATCGACGCCGACCGTCTTGCCGGTCGCTGACAACATCTGATTACTCATAGCGTAGTGACTCCACTGGACTGACTGAGGCGGCTTTCATAGCAGGGAAGAGGCCGGCCATGATCCCCATGATTCCCAATATCGCGACCACCACCAGACCAATATCCATCGAGATGGTCGGGCGGCCCATAAAGGCGAGCACTTCGGATTGTATATTCATTGACTTGAAACCTTCGGTAATAGCGACCGAGATGAACATTCCCAAAAATCCGCCGGTGAAGGTTATCAGGATCGCCTCGAGCAGGAACTGGGTCAGGATGTAGCTCTTGCGCGCGCCGACCGCCATCTTGATACCGATCTCGCGCGTCCGCTCTTTAATAGAGACATACATGATATTGGCCACACCGACCGCGGCGATGAGCAGTGTCAGCCCGCCGATGATGCCGAGGAATATCTTGATCCCCATCATGACATTGTCGGTCTCGCGCTGATTTTCGGCGACATCCCAGATACCGAGCGCGCGCTGGTCCTTGGGGTCGAATTTGTATTTCTGCCCCATCACCTCATATACCTTAGTCTCGACTTCCTTCATCTTGTTCACATCATGCGGCATGTATATGATGTTGTCGAGCCACGGGTCGCCGAAGACCGCTTCGAAAGTGGTCGCCGGAATAGAGGCCTTGTCGGCATCCATACCCGAGTAGCTGTTCATCTGCATCTTATGAATCTGCACACCGATGACGGTAAACGGAATGCCGTTTATCAGCACCTGCTTGCCGATCGCCATCTCCTGGACTTTTTTCGCCTCAGGCGACTCCTGGAACCAGAGGTCGTCCGGCGGTGGCGTCTCTAAGAAAAGTCGTTCGGCCAGCTTGTTGCCGAGAAAGACGACACGGCGCTTGTGCTGCATATCCAGTTCATTGATCATCCGCCCGCCGATGGCCGGGATATGATTCCGCATTTCCTTGTAATTGGGGGAGATGCCGTTGATATGCTCGCTGACGATCTTGTCGCCATACTTGACCGAGACACCCCAGCGATGATATTCGCCGCCGACTTCTTTCAGTTCGGGGATCTTGGCCTTCAGATAGTCGACATCCTCAGGGACGAATCGTATAGACCGCCCTTTCCCCATTCCTTTGAAGGGGAGAGAAGTCGCGCCGGGCCAGAGGACCGATATTCCCTCGCCCATTCCTTTTCCATTCACCGACATCTGCTGGGACAGTCCTTCGCCGAACCCAAGCAACAGCATGATGGAGATAGTTCCCCAGCAGAGCGCGACGATCGTGAGGGTGATCCGCTTCTTCTGTTTTCTGAAATCGCGTACGAAGACGTTATAGATGGTCGACCACTGCATCGCTACCTCAGAATAATTTGAGCGCTTGGACCGGTTGCAGGTTGGCGGCGCGTCGAGCCGGGAAGATGCCGGCGATGAGGCCGACTATCCCCAGCAGAACTACCACCATCACCGAGCCCAGATAATTCACTTTGGGCGTGCCTATATATTCTTCAAGGTTCAGCGCGGGGAAGGCCACGACGATCGCGTACGCGAAGAGGAACCCAAATATACCGCCGATGGCGGTGATCATCAGCGTTTCCACGATGAACTGCGACATGACATAACTTTTGCGAGCGCCAAGGGCCATCTTGATACCTATCTCCTTGGTTCGCTCTTCGAGCACCACGTTCATGATATTACTGACCCCGATACCTCCAGTGATCAGCGTGGCGACACCGATGCCGACCAGGAACATCTGGAACGCGCCGAAGAAATTGTTCATGAACTCCAGACCTTCGGAAACATCCCAGACCGAGAGTGCTTCTCTGTCGGTTGGATCAAAGCGATACTTCGCGCCCATTATCGCCGTGATCTCCTCGCGCGAGCGCTTCATCGTCTCTTCCGGCAAGCACTGCACCACCATGTTGTTCGGGTAGCGGCGGGAGTACATAGTATTGAAGGTCGAGGCCGGGATATAGGCTTTCTGGGCATCGCGGCCGTTGTACGAGCTATCCTGGCGTTTCGGTTTCATTACGCCAATGACCGTGAACGGCACCCCGTTAATGAGTATCTGTTGACCGACCGCCTTTTTGGCGGTTTCGACAGCCATGCTGTCGTCGCGAGATGTCACTCCGCCGGTCAGCGTGCCACCGGCGAATAACTGATCGGCGAGACGGTCGCCGATAAAAACAACCCGCCGCCGCTGCAATTCATCCTGTTCATTGAGCCAGCGGGAGCCTTCGAGCGCTATCAGGTTGCGCATCTCGCCGAACTCCGGCCAGACACCAACGACATTCTTTATCTGAACCTGGCGCCCCACTTTGAGACTCACATTCCACTTGGAGAACTCCGGCGAGATCCGGTCGACTGTCGTCGCCTTTGACTTGATCATCCGGACATCTTCTTCCGTGAAGCGGATCTCGCGGCCTCGCGGCAGCCCCTTGTAATCCTTCGCGGTGATCCCCGGCCAGAAGATGCCGATATTTTCGCCGAGCCCCTTCTGCGACTCGATCTGGTTCTCGCGGATACCCTGTCCGAACGCGAACAGGAGCACGATCGAGCAGGTCCCCCAGAAAATCCCGAAGGTCGTCATCGCGGTGCGGAGTTTCTGTCTCCGCATATCATTGAAGAACTGGCGAATGGTGTGCAACGGCATCATGGCAGTCAGCTCTCGCTTTTAGTTAGCGGTGATCTCTTTGGGCGGACGTTCCACTACGAGGTCGCCCTCTTTGAGCCCCTCAGTGACCTCAAGATTGATGCCGTCGGAGAGACCGGTCTTGATTGTCAGCGACGTGACTGTGCCGATAGAATCGCGCACTTCAACCGTTGCGACGGAATCCTGGAACTTGACCAGACGTTCCGGCACCAGCAGGATGGAATCCTTCTTGGTGATGATCACATCGGCGTTGGCGGAGTAACCGGCCCGCAGGAACTGACCGTTGCTCTCGGTGATAGCGATCTCAACTTCGAAGAGGGTGGAGCCTTCTTCTTTGTGCGCCTTGGGGGATATCTTTACGAGTTTCCCCTGAATTTTCTGATTCGGGATCGCGCCGATCTCTATCTCCACCGGCATGCCGAGCGACAGCTTGCCGACATCGATCTCGTCGACATTCCCCTTAAAGACGAGGTCTTCCATATAGGCGATCGTCATCAGTGTGGTGCCCGCCTGATAGGACGTCAGCGGGACAACCGGGTCGCCCTCTTCCAGGTCAACTGATAGGATCGTGCCATTGACCGTCGAGCGGATGATATTCTCCACCTTGCGGTCGGCTATTGAGGTCTTGCCGGTTTCGATCAGGGAGAGTTTTTCGTTGGCGAGGTCGAGGCGAAGTTTCGCTTCTTCGTATCTGGCCTTCTCTAGGTCATATTCCTGATTGGAAATGAGCTGCTTGTCTTTGAGCGAGAGGGAGCGGTCATATTCGCGTTTGCGATTGTCGAATTCAACCTGCGACAACTCGACCTGACGCTTGGCCTCGGCGAACTCCAGCGGGGTCGGGTCAGGAGCGATATCGAACAGTGGTTCACCCACTTTGACTTCGTCACCGATCTCTTTGTAGCGCTTTTTGATGAGTCCGGAGATCTTGGATTTGACTTCGATCTCTTTCTTGGGTTCGATCTTACCGACCGCGAGGGCTTTATCGATAAGGGTGCCGCGAGTTACGGCGACAGTTTTGAGGTCATCTTCCTTCTTGGCCGAGCCGTCTTTGGCGAAAAACAGGACGACGGCGGTGGCGACGACAAGAAGGATGCCTCCCAGGACGATTTTCTTAACCATGCCAGGCTTCTCCGCAATGGGTTGCGTTCCGACTAGTTCGTGGGGCTATCTGGTTAGAGTACGGGATACAGGCGAGAATGTTTCAGGGGGGCGGGATTGGTCGCCAAACAGGGTCTGATTTCCACCACCCAATTCAGCCAAGCGTAAATGGTATTGCACCAAAGACCTGGCCGTTGACGATGATCTCAATCTTATGTTTCCCCGGATAATGTTTACGGGTGGTCATCTCTCGGAATGAGTGTTTCGATGATAGCGCGAGCGATTCGCCGGCCTTGAGCGACTTCTCAACCAACTTAAACACCTTTCCGCTCAGTTTGCCATCGGCCTTTACATAATGCACTCGGTAATCGATCGCCAACTTCTGCGATTTTTTCGCGCACGAGATGATCTCAAATGACAAAACGGCATCGCCGCCGATCTTTGGTTTGGCTGGCGTCAGCTTGAGTTTCGTGATCTCAACCTGCGGATTCGACGTAAACCCGAACAGCTTGAAAACTTCCGGCGTCCCTTTTTTGATGAGCGAACGGCAGGCACGTTTGAGTATCCAGTTGGTGCGCGGATCATTCGCTTTCATCCACGCCAGCGCGGTTGTAAGCACAATATCCGGATGCTCTTTCGAGATGTCATTCAGGTTGTTCGCCACCGCTTTGCGGACATACAGGGAATCATCCGCCTTGAGCTTCTCCAGCACTGTCAACACCGGCCGCGGGTCCTTGCGAAATGCGTCGATATGAATTGTCCAGACCCCGCGAGGGCGGGTCCCCTCGGCGGCCAATCTCCGGAGATGCTCGTTCTCATCTTCCGCCCACCGATGTATCACCTTCAGCATTTGCTCCGGGTATTTCACGATGAAAGGGCGGATCGTAAACTCCGCCGTCCCATGTTTCGTCAATTCCTGCATAGCTCGGACCGAATTGGGGAGGTCATCCATCCCGAACTGATCGACATACGAATTGAGTATCCAGTTCTCGAACCCATTTAATCCCGGCGCGATCGTGACAAGGATATCGACCGCTTTCTTATAGTCCGATGGGAAATGTGGCTTGAGATGTGAGGCGATCAGCGCGATACGGGCTTTTAGTTCAAGCTGGTCAAACTTTGCCTTGACCAGACCATCGATAAATCGTGCGGAGTCAAATTTCGGATAGACCGCTTGTATCGCCGCGCCAAACTTGATCAGGCTGGCGCGGTCGATATAGTCTTTCCACAGTTTCGGTTTCTCGTCAGACGAGGACATCGCTACTTCTGATTCGCCAGTTTCACGAACTCATCGACTTTGGAGAGTGACCGCCCCACCGATGCCGCCCAGAAATCCTCCTTCGTCAGGTCGACTCCGAGATGTTTCTTCGCGACCTGTTCAGTCGTCATGCTGCCGGTGTCAGCCAGAAGCGCGCGATACTTGTCGGCGAATGACTTTCCTTCCTCGCGGGCGCAGTTGTAAACACCGCCGGCGAAAAGGAATCCGAAGACATACGGGAAATTGTAGAACGGTGTATCGGTGATGAAGAAATGCAGTTTGGAGGCCCAGAAATACGGGTGATACCCATCCTCGGCCAACAGTCCCTGGTACGCCTGGCGCTGCGCGTTGGTCATCATCTCGCAGAGGCCGGCGGCGTCCAAAATCCGCTTCTCCCGCTCAGCATAAAACGCGCGGTCGAAAATGTAACGGCAGTGAACATCGGTGAAAAATACATATGGCTGCATCAGGAGTTGATCCAAGAGCATTAGCCGTTCATCGCGAGACTGTGCCGAGGCCAGCGCGGAATCGGTGGTCAGCAACTCGTTAAAGATCGATGCCGTCTCCGCTAAGCCCATTGGGTACATCCCGGCCAGCCAGGACTTGTCACGCAATACATAACTGTGATAGGCATGCCCCAGTTCATGGGCGAGAGTGGAGAGATTGTCGTACGTGCCGGAGTAGGTCATAAAGATACGGCTCTGCCGATGAATGCCGAACGTTGTGCAGAACGCGCCGCCCGCTTTGCCGGCACGGTCTTCCGCTTCGATCCACCGTTTTTCGACTGCCATCTTGCAGTAATCGGCCAGATGATCCGAGAATGACCGGCAGTTGGTGACAATGAACTCAACTGCTTCATCAAATGTCCATTTCCGATGAACTTCGCCAACCGAGGCGAACTCGTCATACCAGCGGAAGGCGTCGATGCCGAGCAGTTTCTTCTTTGCCTCGATATACGGCGCAAGCTTCTTCGTTTCGCGTGCGACGACATGCCACATGGCATCAAGCGATGCCTGGCTGAGGCGATTCTGCATCAATGGTTCGATCAGCGGTGATTGCCATCCGCGATTTTTATAGAGCGCGAGACGGAACCCCGCCTGCGCATTGAGCGTCATCGCGGCCAGATCGGCGCGCGTTTTCCAGGCCTCAGTCATTTTCTCGAAGGCCGTGCGGCGGACCTTGCGGTCAGGATTGTCCATGAATGTCGCGAGTTGCCCCATCGACAACTCTTTCGTCTCACCGCCAACGTCCATTTTCACCCGAAGGTCCCCGGCCATCCGGTCGTACAGACGGTTCCAGGCGTGATAGCCGTTGACTGCCAGATCAAGCGCGAGTGATTCCTTTTCGATCGGCATTTTGTGGCGGGCCATCTCGCGGATCTCATCGAGGAAAAACTTGAACCCAACCAGCGCCGGGTCTGACACCAGGTCATTCCAGGCCGCATCCGACTGTCTGATCGACCATGCTTCGAGAAAGGTCCGGAGCTTCTCCCATTCGGAGGTCATCTGGTCGCTTTCGCCGACAATCCCCTGCGCGGCGTTATCCGCGACATTCTGCGCGATAAGACATCCGCCGAACGACCGGATCAACTCGAGACGTTCATGCAGCTCCTGCAGAAGCACGATAAACTGCTTCCACTGTTCGCGACTGTTCTTGTCCAACTGGTTCGGAAGGGTGGCCACCCGGGATGATCCGGCGGCAAGCTCCGCCTTGATCTTTTCGCGGAATGCTTTGAACTCGGGTGAGGCGGATCCGCCCGGAAAGATCGATTCAAGATCCCATTTCGGGGCGGCAGGTATGGATGTCGCGACAGTGGTCATGAAAAACTCCTTCAAATAGTCGTACCGTGCCGCAAGTTAACCAATGCGACGCCGTATGGCAAGTTCCGCATCCACGCCGGGTCGAGCGCAGACGAGACCTGAGCCGAGCTTGCCCTGAGTTCAAGCTCAGAGTCGAAGCCGAGGCTGGGGCCCGAACTCGACTTTCCCTGCAACCGATATGTCGCTATCTTACTTCCATGCACGACGAAAATGACCAGCCGCTCGAGTATCCTATCGACGGCACCCTCGACCTGCACCAGTTCCGGCCCAATGAGACCAAAGACGTCGTCCTGGATTACATTGCTGAATGCCTCAAGCGGGATATTTTGGCGATCAGGATCGTGCACGGGAAGGGGATAGGGGTGCAGCGGGAGATCGTCCGGTCGGTTCTGTCAACACACCCGAATGTCATCCGCTTTCGTCACGAGGAAGGTTCCGGCGGCGGTTGGGGCGCGACGGTGGTGGATCTGAGGAAGTAGGGCGTGGAATATATCAGTCAGTATTTCGAGGCGCTCTGGATTCTCCTAAAGGATCTATGGATCTGGTTCCTGGTCGGGTTTCTGGCCGCGGGAATCGTATCGGAATTCGTTCCGCACTCATTTGTCAACCGACACTTCGGCAAAAACGACCTTGGCTCCTTGGTCAAAGCCGCGCTTTCCGGGTTGATCGCCTCCACGTGCTCATGCGGCGCGATTCCTCTGGCAGTCTCATTGCGGGAGAAGGGAGCCAGTACAGCCGTTGCGCTGACATTCCTCCTCGCCACCCCCTGGTCCGGCGTGCCGCAGTTTCTGGTGCTCAGTAATTTCCTCGGTCCATTCAACACCGCGATCCTCATGGTCTGCGCCGTAGTTGCGGCATTGCTTTCCGGCATTCTGCTCTCAAAACTGGAGCATCGCCACTTGATCGATGCCCCATTGTTGAGAGCCGTGACAACGGAGTCCGCTTGCGGATGCAACATTAATTCCGGTTGCTCCGATTGCGAATGCGAAACCACCAAACCGAATAACCGGTTGATACGCGCGCTGATTTCCTCCTGGCTGATCTTCAAGGATATTGGAAAGTATCTGGCGATCGGTCTGGTTCTCGCGGCCGGTCTGGCCGCCTTTGTCCCCAATGCCATTGTCTACGAGTACCTCGGGAATCCCGCTTCGCCGTGGACCATTCTCCTGGCTGTTCCGATCAGTGCCGTGATCGAACTCTGTTCGGAGGGATTTAGTGTTTTGGCGGGTCAGGCGTACACTATGGGGGCAACGCTTGGCGTGGTGTTTGTGATGTTGATGGTTGGTGTGACGACGGATATCACGGAGATAACGGTGGTCTGGGGGAAATTCGGCAAGCGCTCCGCTATCGCATATGTGGTGGTCAGCACAACGATCGCGGTCGCAATGGCGTATCTGATCAACAGTTTTCTCTCGTAGTTGTAATCGGGCAGGGGATATGGCCAGACCGTGTTTGGCCCATTAGTAGAGTCATCGCGAGCCTTGCCCGACACCAGTTCATCTCCCGCAGAATTCCTTAGTTGCCAACGGCGGCAAATGAGTCTATATTGTAATAGACTAAAACGGGGAGTTTATGCGTCGAAGTCTGTATTGTGTCTGTGTTCTTCTCTTGGCGAGCATCGCTTTTGCCCGCGAGCCCGCGAAATACTCCACGCAATTGTTTACCTCCTCCGCCCCTTCCTATTGTTCAGCCACTCACGACATTGGAAAACTTGTATTGTTGAAGACGAACGGTGGCATGTGGGGGCCAGGCTGGAAAAGTCGTTCGCCGTTTGACATTGACTCTACTGATTGTCATTTGGGGAGCAGTACATTGAGTCTATCCGGAATGGGGGACGAATATCCACGTGGCAGTAGTGATAGGTTTCTGCATTTTGGATCCATCTGGATCGGTGCGGTCACACAAGAAGATGATACGCTCGTTAGTGTGGGACATGACGGGATCCATATCAACTACGAGTTTTACCCAGATAGTGGGCCAATTGGCGAGATCGTCGCATTGGACGCAATCGACCATTGGGAATCTGGCAACGCACGGTCTGACCAGGATTTTATTGCAGTCTATTGCGATACTTTTACAAAGGGAGTGCCAGGCATAGATTTAGATTATCTCACGGGGCAAAATCACCGTCCACTATGGCTAAACGTCACAGAGAGATCAATGCAATGGGCCAACCCACTGGTAGATGACTTTGTTCTGACCGAGTTCAAGATTGTCAATATCGGTCTTCGTGACTTGTCAGATGTCTACTTTGGGATATGTATGATCCCTGCTGTCGGTCATTCGACCGTTTGGCCAGGGACTTCTGATTCACTTCAAGGAAGCGATCCGAGTGGAGATGATGTCTGCGGCTATCTAAACGTATTTCCCTTTCGAGCGGGAGAGTGTCAGTTCGGCGACACTCTCAACATGGCATGGGCTACAGACAACGACGGCGATCCCAGTTCCGAGCTACAATGGCTCGAGGCGGGGAATCAAAAATCAAATCGAGGTATTGCTGGCTTGCGAGTGATCGCGGCTCCGGAAGGTGTTAGCCGGAGTTTCAACTGGTGGACTCCACATTATTTTGACAGGCTCTGGCAAACCGATTGGGCAAAACTCGACTACGGTCCACGAAAGCGGCCACATAGTGGCCTGTCACCTCGCGACTTCATGACAGGTGGTGTCGGAGATCCGTTGGGGGATGCCAACAAATATTACGTCATGTCAAACAGCGAAATTGACATTGATCAGGCCCGTGTTGGTCAGATTCTCGCTAGCGACCCGGTTTGGGAGTACCCTACTGAATATGTGCGTGATCGACGGATATGGAGCGGTGAGTCAATTGCGTATCTGCTTTCAGTCGGGCCATTCGACCTGGTACGCGGGCAGGAAGAGTCAATTGTCGTGGCATATGTCGCTGCACCAGATTTTCACACAGACCCAGGCAACGGCCTGAGACTGTATAATCAGCAACTTGATGCATGGTATTCTGCTTTGGACTTTGCGCCACTCGCCAAACATGCCAAGATGGCGGAATGGGTTTATGACAACCCCGGCTATGACACCGATGGCGACGGTTATGCAGGCAGGAGTCATATCTGCGTCTCCGACTCTGTCTTCACCGAAAATCGTTGGATTCCTACTATCGCGGAAACGACATTTTACACAGGCGACGGAGTCGCCGACTGGCGGGCGCCTGGTGCACCCCCCGCGCCAAAGTTCTGGCTCTACCCCTATGATCCTGGAATTCGGGTCCGCTTCAACGGAAGCCAAACTGAGACGGCAAGAGATTTGGTCACAAATCGCGTCGATTTTGAAGGGTATCGGGTGTACTTTGGCCGGGACGAACGCGATGGTTCATTCATCCTCTCCGCCAGCTACGATCTTCACAACTACGATAAGTATGTCTGGAATCCTGACAAATATCCGTATGGCGCTTACGAGGTACAGGAGATACCGCTTACACTCGAAAAGACTCGGTGTCTTTACGGACAAGGCGAGCATCCATGCGAAGATTCGCTCTTTGATCCATTGACCTATACTAAGGACAACCCTTATCGCCTCCCGGCGTTTGAATCGGATTCTGCGTTTTACTTCGTCCAGCACGGCTACAACGCAAGTCGGTTAGGCACAGATACACCCATCAGAAAACTCTATCCGAACCAACCGAAACCTATCCCCGGCGAACCGATCCCGGACTCCGCCTATACCGAAGACGGTTATCTCAAATACTATGAGTATGAGTGCATCATCGATGGTCTCCTTCCAACTGTCCCGTACTATGTCAATGTCACCGCCATCGACTACGGCGACCCCGCAGGTGGAGTCGAAGCACTCGAATCAAGCAAACTCCTCGGACTCCAGGACTGCTATGCCTTAGAAAACGCCAATCAAACCGGCGCCACCAACAAGCCCGTCTACATCTACCCAAACCCGTACCGCACCGACGCCAAATACCGTGAGATGGGGTACGAGGGTCGTGGCTCTGATAGAATCGACGACCGTGAGCGACGCATCCACTTCGCCAACCTCCCTGCTAAATGCTGGATACGGATCCATACCCTCGATGGCGACATGGTTCGCGAGATCCGCCACGACATGGACCCGAACGACCCTGCCTCCGACCATGACACCTGGGATCTGATCAACCGGAATATCATGGCGGTGGAATCGGGCCTGTATTACTGGTCCGTCGAACCCGATTCCGGGCCGGTGCAGATAGGGAAGTTGGTGATAATCAGATGAACAAGGCAGCGCGCCCTCCCACATAACAAAAAGCCCTCTCACGAGGGCTTCTTGTTCAATCGGAAAACGGTCTTACTTGCGTAATTCCATCTTCCTAGTGGCGCTGTGTTACCAGCTACCAGACGTAGTAACACGCCTGACGTGTAACGAGCGGCATCCCACTCTATCTTGCGCTCTACCATAAATGGCGAGCATTTGATCCGGAAATCTAACAGGGGGGAGATTGGAAGTTGAGACGGCGCAGACCCTTGTCTGCCGGACGTGAACAACCGTCCATCTACTCTCCTGCGATCATCCTAATATCACCAAACCGATCCGCGAAAACCATCGGTCCTCCAGTCGACACACCATACGGGCGCCCACTGGATAAGTCCCATGGCGAGCAATATCAAGGTAACTGATTACGGAGTTGGTGTCAAGGTGAAAATGCTTAGCGGGCAATTATTTACGGCGTTCGGAAACGGTCATCGTCATAGCTCGCTGACTTTCTTGAGCTTTGCTTGAAATTCCGTCGCTTCTCGCATCGACAATCCGCGCGCCACCAAAGCGTCAACATCCTCCGGCACGCCGTTCAGGTGGTCGCGGAGAAGTTTCAGCTCTGGGCCGCTGAAATTGACCGCGTTGAGCGAGTAATCGGTGAATGCTTCATAGGCCATCGGGACGATAATCTTCACCATCTCCGCCATGATATCGGCGTAGACCCGGATCTCTTTCTGGGCATGGTCATCCATGCGGAGACGGAGGAAATGGAAGAGATTATGCAGGTCGATCTTCCAGTACCACTCGGTATACAGAGAGAGGGGGAGATTTATGCGCGCAAGTTCGCGTGCGAGCCCTTCGCCGATAAACTCCTCGTATTTGTCGTACGCATCCTTGCTCGACTGCTGGAGATACGCGACAAAGCGGTTTCGTATCTCGGCCGGAAGTTCCTCCTCGGAGCGCCCCTGCTTGTTTCGCTTGGACTGCTTCCGGATATCCTCATCCGGCGGAAAATAAAACTCCTCTTTCATCACCGAATAGCGGCCGGAGTACTCGTTTACATTGGCCGACCGGTGACGAATCCATTGGCGGGCGACAAAGATCGGGAGCTTCACATGGAATTTGAATTCGACCATCTCAAACGGGGTCGTGTGGCGATGGCGCATCAGGTAGCGAATAAGGCCGCGGTCCTCGTGAACCTTTTTTGTCCCTTCGCCATAGCTGACTCTGGCCGCTTGGACGATGGCGTTGTCATCCCCCATATAGTCGATCAGTCGGACAAACCCTTTGTCCAAAACCGGATATTCCTTATCGAGCAAAGCATCCGCCTGCAAATTCCGTGCGTGTGCCACTAAGATCCCTTTCTGAGCTGAAGTCGGCGTGAATATAGGGGGTAGGGTTGACCCGCACAAGCCACTTGGGAAGAAAGTGAATCGGTCACCTGTGGGGGTTGCCAGCGGCACCCGATTTGGGTATACTTCCAGCCACGAACCACCACTTAGAAAACTGGTACGAACGCATTATACAGTAAAGGGACAGACCATGTCACCCCAGGAAGCTTATCAGGAATTAGTCAAGGAGATGAATGAGATCTCCGTCCTCGGCTCGACCGCCTCGATCCTCGCGTGGGATCAGCGGACCTATATGCCGCGGCAGGGGGCGGAGTTCCGCTCTCAACAGATGGCGCTTATCGCCGGGATGTATCACGAACGGTTCACCAGCCCGAAGATCGGCGACCTGCTGGCGCAGGCCGAATCGACCGATCTGGTCAAAGGAGATACGCCCGAAGCGGCTAATCTCCGCGAACTTCGCCACAAATACAACAAAGAGACCAAGCTCCCGAAAAAGCTGGTCGAAGAGATCGTCCGCGTCACCACCATCGCCGAAACCGAGTGGGAGACCGCACGCGCGAAGTCCGATTTTGCCATGTTCGCCCCCTGGCTCGAGAAAGTCTATGACCTGACCCGCCAGCAGGCCGAAGCGTTGGGGTACGAGGGCGAGCCGTACAACGCCCTGTTAGACAACTATGAACCAGGCGCCAAAGTCTCCGAGATCGAAGCGATCTTTACCCCGCTCCGCAAAGACCTCGTCGAACTGCTCGGCAAGATCCGCGATGCCAAAAAGCGTCCCGACCCGGGGATAGTCGAGCGCTCATATCCGGTCGACCTCCAGCGCGTTTTCGGCGAGGCTGTCGCCGCCGCTATGGGGTATGATTTCACCGCCGGGCGTCTCGATATCACGACTCATCCGTTCTGCACCGGTATTGGCGCGGGAGACACCCGTATTACGACTCGTTACAACCCGAATCGTCTCAATGACGCACTATTCGGAATCATGCACGAAGCCGGCCACGCCCTCTACGAGATGGGGATCGACAAAAAGAAATACTTCGGCACCCCTATGGGGGATGCCACCTCGCTCGGTATCCACGAATCACAGTCGCGTATGTGGGAGAACCAGGTTGGGCGTTCCAAGCAGTTCTGGGTCTACTTCCTGCCGCAGGCAAAGCGGATATTCCGCGATTCGCTCAATGATGTCAGCCTTGATGATTTCTACGGCGCCATCAACGATGTCCGGCCGTCGTATATCCGCGTCGAGGCCGACGAGGGTACGTACAACCTGCATATTATGCTCCGTTTCGAGCTGGAGCGTGCGTTGCTGAACAAGGAACTCCCTGCCAAGGATGCCGCCGGCGAATGGCGCAAGCGGTTCAAAAATTACCTTGGTATCGAGGTGGACAAGGACTCCAACGGTATCCTGCAGGATGTCCACTGGTCGGCCGGGTTGATCGGCTATTTCCCGACCTACACGCTCGGCAACCTCTATTCGGCACAGTTCTTCGCGAAAGCGAAAGCGGATATCCCGAATATGCTGCAGAGTTTCGAGCGTGGCGATTTCAGCGGTCTGCTCGGCTGGCTTCGCGAGAATATCCACAAGCATGGTTCGCGCTATCGGGCGACCGATTTGGCCAAAAAGGTCACCGGTCAGACCCTTTCGCACAAACCGTTAATGGATTACCTCCATACGAAGTACGGCGAGATCTACGGCATCTAATCCCGATTAGTTCTCTCTTCAAACCGGCCTGCCTCACGGGCCGGTTTTTCTTTTCCCTTGTGTCCTTGATTCCCCCGCGTATAGATTATGGATAAATATGACTTCAATGACTGACAGCAACGGGCAGGCGGCGATCTCTCTGGTCGCCCAATTCGACGCGCTGGTAGCGCAGATCGAGGGAGAGGCACGTCGAAGCGAGGTCGCTCTTCACCCGCAACTCCCCGAGCAGGATATTGAGCATCTCCACCAGATCATGCTCGCCTCGGCAAACGCTCTGGTGCATCACCAGCAGATGAAGCAATTGCATTCGGCAATGCTCAAAGTTCATCGCAAGATACACCAGCGGCACGAGTTGGCGCTGCATCACTGCCGGTTACTTCAGTCGCGGATCAGAACAGGGGGGTACGGTGATCAGGAAATGGTGGAGATAGTGCGCGGAATTCAGGCACTGCTGCTGCGAATCAGACGGGAGAACGAGTTGGTGATCCGTGACAGGGTCAAGATCAAGGCAGAGCACGACGCGTTCATGGCGTCGCTCCCGCCTCGTCAGGTCAGTTAATGACCCCTTTGTAGATCAGATAGGGGATGAGGATATACAGGATCGTGTCCCGTATCAGGTAGAAAAGCACAAAACCGACAATGAATTTCCACCCCAGCGACTTCACTTCTTTCCACGATTTGGGGAATTTCCAGTAACGTCGCCACCCACTGGTTGAGCGACCTTCCGGCTTGTTTTCCAGGGCCATGTCGGCTGTATTGCTATTTTGGTTGTCCATTGTGGCTCAAAACTCTTCCAGCCAAAACAGAGATAAGTCCAAAAGGTTCTGGGGAGGGAAGACTTTTTGCGGGGCGCTCCCCCTTCGAATCAGCCGTTTGAGAGGAAACCCTTGGTTCTTCCGGCTGTTTAAGGAGAACTATCGGAATGACCGTCCGTATACCGTGAAGAATTGTCCCGAAGCAATTAAGGATAGATACCAGGACCCGTACGAATGAAGTTCATCGGCTTTATCAGCGTCATAACGCTCATTATCGGAGTGCTCCAAATACTACTCCTCTGGGGATTCAACCGGGAGTGGTGGAAGAAGAAGTTGATCCGCTGGAGCTCGTTGCTCCTGCCGGTTGTGACGTTGGTTGCGATGGGACTGTGGGGGCTTGGGGAATATTATCAGAATCAATGGCTCTCCCGGCCGGGAATGTTGCTCACTGCGCTGGCTTTCGTTCTCCAATTTGCGCTATTGCTTTCCCTCCCGGTTTCGGGTGTTTTTCACCTGATAAACAGACTTATCGATTATGTAATCCGCCATCGTAGAACTGACACCGCAGTCGATTCCAATCGACGGATCATCTTGAAAGGGATTGCCGCCGCCGTCCCGCTCGCGGCGGTTTCCGCGGCGGGCGCGGGTTTCACCCGCTCATTTGGTTCGGTCAATGTCTCCACCAAAGAGATAGCGATACCAGATCTCCCTCCGGATCTCCAGGGGTATCGTATCCTCCACCTCTCGGACCTGCATCTTCGGCACTATACGACGGTCGATGATCTAGCTGAAGTGCTCGAGCGAGCGCGCGAATTCAAACCGAATCTGGTGCTGGTGACCGGCGATGTCGCCGATGACCTGAACCAGCTCCCCGATGCGCTCAAGCTGATAGAGGAGTTCAAAGCACCCGATGGCCAGTTTGCCACTCTGGGAAATCATGAATATTTCCGTGGTGTCGACCAGGTAAAAAGCATCTTCGACCGGAGCGCGGTGCCGCTATTCATCGACCAGGGGACACATCTCAGGGTGGGGAATACACCTGTTTTCATAGGGGGAATTGATGATCCGCGACGGATGGGGGCGAAGGAGACGACGTTCTTCCAGCAGACGATCGACAGGACACTCGAGGAGAGTCAGAATGCCGCGTTCAAGATCCTGATGAGCCATCGCCCGGACGCCTTCGACCATGCCGCCGACCGCGGGATAGCGCTCACGCTCGCAGGACACACGCACGGCGGGCAGATCGGGTTTATGGGGCGTTCGGTGTTCGATTCTTACTGGGAAGATCGCTATCTTTGGGGCGAATATCGGAGAGGAAATTCAGTCTTGTACACGTCGTCGGGAGTTGGTCATTGGTTCCCATTCCGTCTTGGTTGTCCGCCCGAAGCACCGGTGATCGAGTTGCGTCGCGCGTGACGATCATCCGCCAACATTCTCAATTTCTCTCGTAAAACTGCCCTCCGTAGGGTCTCAGTACTCTCTAAAAAAAAGCAATTATTTATTGAAAATGGTCACTTTTTTCTTGCCATGTTTTTTCAAACACCGTACTCTTTTCAGCGAAAATGGGTATGCGAGATGTTTTCAGGGAAGCATCTCACAGCTAAGTAGACAGGGAAACCGACTTAACCCATAGTAACTCAAACCCTCAATGCTAAGGAGCAACACAATGCCAATGGCAAAGAAGAAAGCCACCAAGAAGGCTGGCAAGAAGACAACGAAGAAGGCCACCAAGAAGGCCACGAAGAAGGCGACAAAGAAATCCGCCAAGAAGACCACCAAGAAAGCCACCAAGAAGGCTGGCAAGAAGAAAGCTGCGAGTAAAAAGCAGGCGACCGTGAAGAAGGCCTCCAAGAGAGCGCCTGCGAAAAAGACGAAGCGTGCACCGAATCCGGCTTTCATGAAGCCGTTGATGCCGTCCGCCGACCTTGGAGCGGTGATTGGCGCGCGTCCGATGCCCCGCACTGAAGTTACCAAGCGCGTGTGGGATTACATCAAGAAGAATGGCCTCCAGGACAAGAACAATCGCCGCATGATCAATGCCGACGAGAAGCTGTCCGCCATCTTCAAAGGACGCAAGCAGGTCAACATGTTCGAAATGACCAAGTTGATCGCCGCTCACCTGAAGTAGACTATTCTCCTTCTGGTTTCAACAGGCCGGCTCACCCCGGCCTGTTTTTTTTCTCCCTATCGCTGCGCCCCCTCCTCCTGTATATTCCCCGTAATTGATGTGACAAACGTGAGGGTCTACCATGTTTCGCGCTCGCTTTTGCCTCCTCCTCGCAGCTACAGTCTGCCTAATAGCGTCATTTCCCACAAACATATTCGCCGCGCCACTCTCGGCTCCACCCGCCACACGGACAGTGCCGGTAGTTGACACGATCTTCGGAACACCGGTCGCCGACCCTTACCGCTGGCTGGAGAACAGCGAAGACCCGCAGGTGCAGAAATGGAGCACCGCCCAATACAATCACTTCAGACTTTATGTCGATGGGTTTGAGGATAAGGACCGCATCACCGAAGAATTGACCAGATTCCTCTCCACCGGAGGTATCGGCCAACCGCAAGTGATCAACGGCCGCTACTTCACAGAGCGTCGTTCCGGCGACCAGAATCACTTGGTGCTGTATGTCCGGGATGGGCTTCTCGGTCGGGATGAGGTACTGATCGACCCGAATAGCTTCTCGGAGGATGGCACCTCTGCGATGGACTGGTACTATCTTTCGTGGGACGGCTCCTTGGTCGCGTATGGTATCTCCCAATCCGGCTCAGAACAGACCACGCTGTTTCTCAAGGATGTCAGCAGCAAAGGGATGCTGCTTGATTCTATCCCATTCACGCGTGCGGCCGCGGTTGCCTGGATGCCTGACAATTCGGGATTCTTTTACACCCGCTATCCCGCGCCGGGGACAGTTCCGGAGGGTGACGAGGTTTTCTACCGGAAGATATTTTTCCATAGACTCGGCCATTCCTGGGAATCCGACCCGCTGATCTTCGAGGATACTACCGACAAAGCAATCTGGCCGAGCTGCGATATCTCTCCGGATGGCCGCTGGCTGGGTATCTCTGTGTTCTATGGATGGTCCAAATCTGAACTCTATCTGAAAGACCTGCGCGACCCATCGTCATCATTCGTTAAGCTAACTGAGGGGAAAGACGCGCAGTACATGATGACCCTCCTCAATGATAGATTCCTGGTGAGCACCAATGACTCGGCCCCGCGCAAGCGGGTACTGTCTGGAAACTACGGCTCACCGCAGATGGCCAACTGGCACCAGATCATCCCTGAACGCCCTGTCGTTTACTCCGGAATAGCGGTTATCGGGAATCGAATAGTCATCAACGCCATACTCAATGCCAAGTCGGTGCTCGAGCTGTTTTCGCTTGAGGGCGCGGAAGAAGGGAAGATCGAACTGCCAACCATCGGCACCGTTTCTTCCATCAGTGGCGAACACGACGGCGATGAACTGTTCTACTACTTTTCATCCTTTTCCAGACCGCCGACAGTGTTTCGCTACCGTTTCTCCACCAAAGAATCCGAACTGTTCGCAGAAATGACCAGCCCCTTCGATCTCTCCAATCTCGAAATGAAACAGGTCTGGTACAACTCCAAGGATGGCACGCCGATCTCAATGTTCATTGTCACCACCAAAGGAACAGTGCTCGACGGCAACAACCCCTGCGTGCTGGATGGCTATGGCGGATTCAACGCCATGGATACGCCTGTATTCAACCGTCGAAAGATCCTCTGGATGTACCACGGCGGTATCTATGCGCTGGCCAATCTTCGCGGCAATGGTGATTACGGCGAGGCCTGGCATCGGGCTGGGATGCTCGAGAACAAGCAAAACACCTTTGACGACTTCATCGCGGCCGCGGAATATCTGTTCAAAGAGGGGTACACCAATCCATCGAAACTCTCTATCTACGGCGGCTCTAACGGCGGGCTACTGATAGGCGCGGTGATCACGCAGCGACCCGATATCTGTGCCTCGGCAGTCTGCGATGTTCCGTTGCTCGACATGATCCGTTACCACAAGTTTCGCATCGCGCGTGTTTGGATACCGGAGTATGGCTCGTCTGAAGATTCGACGCAGTTCGAATACTTGCTCAAGTACTCGCCGTATCACAACGTCAAAAAGGGGACTGCCTATCCGGCGGTTCTTTTCAAGGCGGGTGAGTCGGACAGCCGCGTTGACCCGCTCCATGCGCGCAAAATGGCGGCCGCCATGCAGGCCGCGACCAGTTCGGGAAAACCGATCCTTCTTCGAGTCGAAGGTAAGGCCGGGCATGGTCAGGGAAAGCCGGTCAGTAAAGTGGCCGAGGAAGTGGCCGAGGAATGGAGTTTCGTCTATCGCGCCCTGGGACTCCGACTCCCTTGATAACTATCTTGGCCCCAAACTGATGCAAGGGTCGGTCAGATACGGCATCGACCCGCTTGACGGCTTTGTCACCATGACAAAGCCGTGGCCAATTTCTGTTTTTTTTGTCACTCCACTTTATTATAATCCAACTGTGAATTTGTTCACAATTGTGCTTCCCAGGAGGTTGCGTGTCTATTGTCCGCCCGCTTAAGGGACTTCGTCCGAAACCTGAGTTCGCCGCTCAGGTCGCCTGCCCACCCTATGATGTTCTGAACACCCAGGAAGCCCGTGCGATGGCCGACGGTAACCCCCATTCGTTCCTTCGCGTCAATAAAGCGGAACTGGAGTTTCCTGATTCCGCCAATCCATATGCCCCCGAAGTTTACCAGCGCGCCAAAGAAAACCTGAGGAAGTTGGAGCGCGACGGCATCATGATCCGTGATGCCAAGCCCTGCTTTTATCTCTATCGCCTGACCATGGATGGCCGCAAGCAACTGGGCCTGGTGGCGCTCACTTCCGTCGAAGAGTACGATGCCGGCAAGATCAAGAAGCATGAACATACGCGACCGGAAAAGGTCAATGACCGCGCCAACCATATCACGCAGGTCGAGGCACAGGTCGGCCCGGTCTTCTCAACTTTCCGTCGCAATGCTCAGATTGAAAAGATTTTCAACGCGGTGATAGCCAACGCCCCGTTGATCGATTTCACGGCGTCCGACGCTATTCGCCACGAACTATGGTTGGTCGACAATGACGCCACCATCAAACAAATCGTCGATGCCTTTGCGGCTATCGACTTTCTCTATATCGCCGATGGCCACCATCGGAGCGAAGCAGCCTCGGAGGTCGCCCGTCGCTCCCGCGAGGCGAATCCCAGACATACCGGTCAGGAGAGCTACAATTTCTTCCTCAACGTACTCTTCTCCGACCACGAGCTGCACATTCTACCATACAATCGAGTCGTCAAGGATCTGAATGAGCATTCTCTGGATGCTCTGCTCAAAGCGGCCGCGGAGAATTTCGAGATATCAAGTTCATCGGGTCGTATCGACCCCCAGCAGGCGCACCAGTTCGGCCTGTATGTCGGCGGCAAATGGTACTCATTGAAAGCGAAAGCCGGAAAGTTCGATCCGAACCATCCGATTGAATCTATCGATGCGGCTATTCTGTCAAAACTTTTCCTGACCCCGCTTCTGAATATCGTCAATCTGCGAACCGACAAGCGAATCGATTTTGTGGGCGGCATTCGCGGAACGCAGGAACTCGAACGGCTGGTTAATTCCGGGCAGTTCAAAGCCGCGTTTTCGCTTTATCCGACCAGTATCGCCCAACTCCTGCGGGTGGCCGATGCGGGAGAAGTGATGCCCCCGAAATCGACCTGGTTCGAACCAAAATTGAGAGATGGCATGGTCGTTAACCTGTTAACCGACTGATGTATGAGGTATAGAAAATGTTAATTCTGATTTCCGATAAGTTCGACAAAACGCTCCCGTCCGTACTCGCCAAGTACGGCGAAGTGACCGACGACAAAAATCGCGTCGCCGATGCGGATGTAATCCTCGTTCGCTCCAAAACCAAAGCGACCGCGGAGTATCTTGATTCCGCCAAAAATCTCAAGCTGATCATCCGCGGCGGTGTCGGGATGGACAATATCGACGCCAAACACGCGGCGTCGAAAGGGATAATCGTCAAGAATACCGCTGAGGCTTCGACCGTCGCTGTCGCCGAACTGGCGTTTGCCTTGATGATCGCCCTGCCGAATAATATCACCAAATCTGATGCTTCCATGCGCGAAGGGAAGTGGCTCAAGTCAGAATTGGAACGTACCGAACTGCACGGCAAAACGCTCGCCATCCTGGGTATGGGACGTATCGGCACCGCCTTGGCGATCCGCGCCCGCGCCTTCCGTATGAATATCCTCGCCTGGCACCCCGATGTCTATTTCTCGGATTTCGCGGTGATCATTCAGGATATCGAGGAAGCGGTCAGTCAGGCGGATTATGTTTCAATGCATATTCCGAAACTCCCCGAGACGATCGGCATCATTAACAAGAAGTTGCTGTCGCACTTCAAGACCGGCTCGTATCTGATAAACACTGGTCGTGCGGAGACAGTGGTTGACGCCGATGTTGTGGAAGCGCTCAAATCCGGCAAACTGGCCGGTTTCGCGACCGATGTCTGGTATTCCGATCCGCCGGTTAATTCGCCGCTGAACGACGCGCCCAACACGATCTTCACCCCGCATCTTGGCGCGTCTTCAAAAGAGAACATGCTGCGCATTGGTGAAATGGTAGACAAGATCATTGGTGAATATGTAAAGGAGAAGCGATAGATGGCACAGGTTCAGACAGGCTCCGCTGCCTCGACATTACCTACCGGCGTGAAACGGGTTTATAATTTCAATCCCGGCCCGGCGGTTCTGCCGCTCGAGGTGTTGCAGACGGTTCAGGCTGAGTTGCTCGATTATCGCGGCACCGGTATGTCGGTGCTTGAGATATCCCACCGCTCGGCCGAGTATGACGATATCAACAACTCCGCCATGGCGCTGATGCGCGAGGTCATGGGGATCGGCGATAACTACAAAGTCATCTTTGTCGGCGGCGGCGCGTCAACCCAGTTCTCCATGCTGCCGATGAACTTCCTCCACTCCGGTAAAACCGCGGCCTATTTCGATACTGGCTCTTGGGCCGCCAAGGCGATCAAGGAAGCGCAAAAAGTCGGCAATGTAGTGGTTGCCGCGTCGAGCAAAGAATCCAAGTACGACCATATCCCGCAACCGAACGAATTCAAGATCCCGAGCGATGCCGCGTATTTGCATATCACGACTAACAACACCATCTATGGAACGCAGATGCACTGGTTCCCGGAAGCAGGCAATGTCCCGCTGGTGGCGGATATGTCGTCTGATTTCCTCTCCCGGAAACTCGATTTCAACAAGTATTCGCTGATCTATGCCGGCGCGCAGAAGAATATCGGCCCGGCTGGGGCTTGCGCGGTGATCATCCGTGAGGATTTCCTCAAAACCGCCCAGGAAGAGAAACTCCCGACCATGCTGAAGTACCGCATCCATGTCGAGAAGGACTCTCTCTACAATACACCCCCGGTCTTCACCGTCTATGTCATCAGGCTCGTGCTTGAATGGATCAAGAAGAACGGTGGACTCTCCGCTATCGAGAAGACCAATTTCGCGAAGAAGGAACGGATCTATCAGATGGTCGATCTCTACCCTGATTTCTATCGCGGGACGGTCAAGCCGGACAGCCGGAGCTGGATGAACCTGACTTTCCGTCTTCCTTCGGAAGAACTCGAGAAGAAGTTCGTGTCGGAGGCGAAAGCGCAGGGGTATATCGGGCTGAAAGGGCATCGCGATGTCGGCGGTATCCGCGTTTCGCTTTACAACGCGATGACTTTAGACGGCGCGACCAAGCTGGCCGAATTCATGGACAGGTTCAAAAAAGCGAACTAACGCATCTGTCGCCCCGAGCGTAGCCTGCCCTGAGTTTATGCGCCGGGACGAGGGGTCATTGCGAGCGAAGCGAAGCAATCAATTGAGCGGCAGACGTCCCGGTCTGCCCTGATGTGGACTCAACAGGCGGAGCCAATAGGCTCCGCCTTCGTTTTGTACGGTTCGTCCACGCGCGACAACCCCCCATTGCTTTTTTCTTTGAATCTTCCGCCCCTTTCTCGCATTATTCCAACGGGAGGGGATATGGAGCAAGTTTTGGCACGTAGTGACACTAATCCGTTCTCGATAAGGAGTCTCCGCAATGTCTCTTGAACACGCGATCCGCATGATGGCCGGTACCCTCATTCTCTTTTCGTTGGCAATGTACTATTTTGTTTCTCCCTGGTGGTTGCTGTTGACCACGTTTGTTGGCCTCAATCTCTTCCAGTCATCGATCACCAAATGGTGCCTTGCCGAACAGATATTGGGTAAGCTATTCTACTCCAACAAGCCGGCCTCGGCCAGACGCTAAGCTCCTCTTCTTCCTGTTCGGGAACGGCAGAGTGGATGGCTGGTGTAACTGTTGGTATGACAATACATTAGGCCGTATAGAGAACTCTGGTAAATCCAGCGGCTTAGGCGCCGATAATGGAGGTATGATGAACAAAGATCGATTCCTTCTGGTGCTGATGCTCCTGGTGTCGGCTATACTGGCTTGCGACTCTGCCCCCAACAAGCCAAATGTTCGCCGCGACTACGCTTACGATGTCACCGCTGTTGCGGTCGCGGATTATGACCGCAACCAGTCCGAAGTAGCGGTCGATGTGTTGCGCGACTCTTCGTCACTTCGTACCGCGCTCGTCCGTCTGGCGAACGACACCCTGGAGCTTGCAGAGCCGGCTTTTGCTCATGATTCGATCTTCTATCTCCTGCGTGACCTTGGCAGTTCGCTGAGCGGCACCAACGTCCCATTCCTCGTTTCCGATTCGAACGTGGAGAATCTCTCATATCCGATAACGATACCGGATACGTTCAGCATCCTGACTGTTGAACCGCCTAACCGTATCGTGACCGGGCTTCAGCCGGTCTCAGTCTCATGGTCTGGTTCGAACAATGCCGATGGATATGTTCTCTCTGCAGTGCGCCGTCCGTTCCATCATACGGGAACTGGTTATAGCGCGTATGTTACGTCTTTGAATCCCGCGGGAACACTGCCGCCGGACGCCTTTTCGCTCTCCGTTGGTCCAAACCCCGACACCGGCTGGTACTACATTTACGTTTACGCGTACATTGGCGCCATAGACAGCACCTTCACGCATCAGCTTCTGCCGGTCCCGATGCCGGCGAACGCGCTCGCAAATGTCGACGATGATCCGTTTGTAGGAACGGTCGGCACGTTGGTGATTGCGCATCGTGATTCAGTGCATGTGGTGACCCAGCCGTAAGGCGGGCATTCCCCTTTCGCTCTTTTTATTGCCCTTCGTCAACCGGAAGCGTACCTTTGAGTATGGCCGCGTACGAAGAACTTATTCACCAGCTCCGTCAACTCGGTACGGAGCAGGTCAATCCCCGCACACTGGATATCGACCGGCTTTCCGCCCTGGAGATCGCCACTCGCATTAACGATGAAGATGCGACTGTCGCCGCGGTGGTCCGTCGAGCGCTCCCAGAGATCGCGCGTGCTGCTGAACTGTTCGCCGATACGTTGCGCAACTCTGGTCGGATATTCTATGTCGGCGCCGGGACCTCCGGACGGCTCGGAGTCCTCGATGCCGCTGAATGCCCACCAACTTTTGGCACTGACCCCGCTCAGATCCGAGGAATGATCTCCGGCGGGTACGACACGCTCGTTCTCTCAAAAGAAGGTGTCGAAGATGACCGCGACGCGGCCCGCAAGGATCTTGCCGCGCAAGGATTGAGCGCGCGTGATATGGTGATCGGCATTGCCGCCTCGAGACGTACGCCTTACACACTCGCCGCGCTGGACTACGGTAAATCAATCGGCTGCCGCACCGCCTTCATCATATGCAATGACCCCGAGTCGATTGAAGTAACACCGGACATTCTTATTGCGTTGCCGGTCGGTCCCGAAGTCATCACTGGCTCGACCCGCATGAAATCCGGAACGGCCCAGAAGATGACACTCAATATGATCTCGACCACGGCCATGGTGCTGCTTGGCAAGACTTTCGGCAACCTGATGGTCGACCTGCAAAGCCGCTCCGATAAACTGGCCGCCCGCTCGCGCCGCATTCTGATCGATCTGTTAAACATCAACCTCGCCGAAGCTGATGAACTTTTGGCAAGAGCCGCTGGCTCGGTCAAAGTTGCGATAGTGATGAAACGATTTGCCTGTGATCGCGAGGGTGCCCTCGCTCGACTGACCAAAGCTGATGGATTCATTTCACGGATCCCAGGTTGATTCAAAGTAGAGGAGTGACCCATGAAATCATCCTCAACACATAGCCTTCCCGGTGCCGTACTTCTGGCGCTCGCTTTATTATTGGCCGTCGTGGCCGGATTGTGGGCGAAAGACGGGAAAGAAGATGATTCGCCCGGCGAAGAATGGGAAAATCCGGTCGAGACACCGATTGAGATCCAGAGTACGACAGTTCAACAGCGCCAGGACTCGCTCTTCGCGAATATCGACGAGCAATTCAAGCTAGTCCGTCCCATCTTCGAGAACGCCTGTTTCAATTGCCACAGCGCGAACACAGATTTCCCCTGGTACGCCAAGATCCCCGGCATCAAGCAGTTCATCAACGGCCACGTCGAAGAAGGTCGTGAGAACCTCGACATGACCGATGGGTTCCCGTTTAAAGGGAAGGGCGAGCAGCTCAAGTTGCTGGAAGAGATTCGCTCCGAAGTTGAGGAAGGTAAGATGCCTTTGTTGAGCTATCGTCTGATGCATTGGTCGGCTTGGCTCTCCGATGCCGAGAAAGATTCAATCTATATGTGGGTCGATACTTCCATGACCATGCTCCAGCATTT
This sequence comes from uncultured Ignavibacteriales bacterium, assembly GCA_964397415.1. Lineage (GTDB taxonomy): Bacteria > Zixibacteria > MSB-5A5 > GN15 > FEB-12 > FEB-12. The sequence goes on from CAYNIJ010000002.1 coordinate 245,327, forward strand.
CTATGACGCTGAAAAGATTCCATACAAAAAGGGATCCAGCGAAAAGGAGTAAGCGCTTACCGATGTACCAATCGGTAAACCAACCCGTTCGGCGGCTGTACCAGCAGGTACAGCCGCTTCTTTTTTGCCTCCATCGAGCCTCTCGTATCCGCCTATAGAATAACAACTTAACTGTTTTGGCCGGGAATGGCATGCCCCTTGTATATCAGTCGGGCATGAACCACTCTATCCATCTGGCAGAATGCTCGCGGTAAGGAGGATGTAACCATGTATCGGAAGTTTCTCTCAGTTGCAGCCGCAGCCTTCCTGCTCGTTTTCGCAGGATGCTCCGACTCCCCAACCAGTCCCGCCACCAACAATAGTGGCACCCTGGGCGGTTATACCGCCACCAATGAGGCACCGGCGTTCGGTGACCCAGCTCTTGTCGCGGCAACTGCTGAAGAAGTTCAGTTTGATGACCCCATGGCAGCCGCTCCGCAAGTTGAAAGCCTGCTTGGCGATCCGGATGCCGGATTTTATCACTTGCGCGCCGTTTGGGGCCACCTTCGTTATGACAGTCTGTCTGTTCTACCGACCAATTGGGATGGCTCACTGACCATCTCCCGCGGCGCGGTATTGCTGAGACGGGTGATCCGCTTTGAGCCGGCCACCGACTCAGTGCTCCCCCGCACCGACCGTCACCTGATCGAGTGGACTTCCACGACTACGACCCACAACGATGGTTTGGCGTTTGATCTTCTGATCCCGCCGGCCGCTCCGATAATTGACAGCACAACGACTATCATTGTGGACACCCTCACTGGTGACACCACCGAGATCATAACCGTTGATACTCTCCCGGCGCCGCCGGTCACCGTTGAGTTCGTTGCCGGAAGTTATTCCCGCACGTTCACGTTGGCTGAGATCGCGTCTCTGGACGAGATTGTCACGTTCGCCGACTCCACCGCGATCGCCTTTAACGGCTTCCGCGTTGAGCGCATTCCGTGTCCGCGCGGCTTCCTCTCCGGATTCTGGGGCTATGATTCCACCGGTCAGGGGATCTTCAGCGGTATGTGGATCTCCAAGCACGGGCGTATCGAAGGTCACCTGCAGGGAATGTTTGGCGAAGATTCACTCGGTAATCGCGAGTTCTACGGCAAGTGGATCGATGCTTCCGGTCAGTTCGAAGGCTTCCTGCATGGTGTCTGGGATCAGCATCCGAATCCGCATGCTGACTCCACCGCGATTCGTCGCGCCGGCGGATGGTTCCGCGGTCTGGTCCTTGATGCTTCGCTGAACCCGATCGGCACCCTCGCCGGACATTACTTCAGCGATGAAGGGAATCATCCCGGGTTCTTCCAGGGTCGCTGGAAGATCCGCTGCGTCTCCTCAGACGGCGACGATGACGGCATGAACGAAAATGAGATCCGTGCGCAGGTCGAGAACCGGCGTGGCGGACGAAAATAGATGATGTGAGGAAAAGCAGGTCTTGCTTCGGACCGCGACCTGAAGCAGACCGGGCACCGGCGTACTACTAGTAGCCGGTGCCTATTTTTTTTGGGGGATATCCCGAGCGACTCTTTACCGAATGCGCTGCTCAAGATCCGTGATCAGGGAATCGATATTGTACTCATTCTGGCCCATGCGAGCGCGAATCACCCTGAAATGCTCCAGCGCCTCGGCCAGTTTCTTTTTGTCTTCGGACATAGAGAGAACATTCGCCAGCCCCAGGCGGAACCCGAGTATCGTTGAATCTTCGGCCAGAGCCTCCCGGAAAAGCGTCTCCGCTTCGTCATACTTCCGCTCGTACGCCAGCACAAACGCGCGATTTGCCTTGATCTCATTGCGCACGCCGAAACGCGCCTCGGCAGAATCCAAATAATCCTTGGCTACCTGGGTTGACTCGACTGCCAGGGCGATACTGATCAAGCGCATATACTCCTCGGGCGAATCGGGGCGCTGGCTGACGATCAACCGCTGGTAGTGAAAGGTCATCAACGGCACGCTGTCCTTTGCGTACAGCTCCGCCAGTTCGCGCCAGTACATCTGCTCCGAATCGCCGGTCTCCACCAGTGTTTTGATCGCGTTGATCGCGTACCGATGACTCTCGGTCTTAAGCGCCATGTCATGGATCTCAAGATTTATCTCACGGTCCCCCGGGTGCAGCAAGTCAGCCCGCTTCAGATACGAAAGCGCTGAGTCATACTGCTCTTCACGGCGGAAGGTCATCCCGGTGAAATACAGCAGATGGCGATCAGAAGGTTTGAGCAGTAACGCCTTCTGATAATACCCGCGTGCGTCGGTGTATTTCTCCGCGGTGAAGGCCTCGTCGCCGGCATTGGTCAATTCTTCCAGCGTTTTCGGCTCACCGGAACAACCGGCGATCAGCGCGCACAGCGCGAACAGAATGAGGAGTGTGGTCTGTTTCATGATAGGGACAGTATACTATATTCTCCGTTCTGATTCAAGGATTTGGCCATTTGACAACGGTCTCTGGCTGACGTAAGATTGTCCCATGTCAAGACCCCTCACCACTTCGGCCGCCGCCCAGATGTTGACCCTCACCCGGTTTGGCGGCATGACCCCGCGGATGTTCGGGCCGCTGTTCCATCGTTTTGGGAACCTCGCGGCCATTCTCGATGCTACCGACGAAGAACTCCTTTCGGTTACGGGGATCTCCAAATCCGCGTCCCTCCGCCTGAGTAGAGCGCATAAACACATCTCGGAAGCCATGGCGGCGATCGACAAACTGGCCCAACGAGAGATTCGTATCGTCACCTGCTTTGATGCAGATTATGGCAGTCTGCTCGCTGAATTGAATGACCCACCGCCGTTCCTTTATCTTCGCGGCAAAATGCCGGATCCGGACCGGAAGTCCGTGACGCTGGTCGGCACCGATGTGGCCACCGAGCATGGCATCAGTCTCACGACGCGTGCCGCCAAGCTCTTTGGCGAATCAGGCGTGCTGGTGATTTCGTCGCTAACCTTGGGCAACGATGCCGCCGCTCACCTCGGCGCGCGGGCCGGTAAGGGCGTTTCGTTCGCTGTCTTGGATACCGGCTTCGACAATATCCCTCAAGTCGAAGGGATCCCGCTTGCGATTGACGTCACTCGCGAGGGAGGCATCATTTCGGAATATGCTCCTGAATTCAAGCTTGGAGATGAAACACTCGAGGCTTCCGATCGCATCTTGACCGCTCTTGGTCAGGCGGTGGTGATCACCGAGGTCTACCAGGAATCGCGCCGGATACATGACATCATCAAGTTCTGCTCGCAGATAGGTAAACTCAGTTTCTTCATGATCGATCCTGAGTTCGGTCCTCTGGCCGACAAAGAGAGTCTTGAACACGCCATTCGGTCTGGAGTTATTCCTCTCGAGGGGCTCGACAAAACCGCGGATATCACTAAAGTGCTCGTCTGACCGGTATGGATGACCAGTACTACACTATCGCTGTCGAAGCGACCGCCGAACTCAAGATAAAGAACTCGCGCTTTATCGGCGAAACCTGTCTGGTCGAGACGGTCGAGCAGGCTATGGAGCGATTGCAGGCTGTCCGTAAACGAGAGCACGCGGCGACCCATCACTGTTACGCCTATCAGGTCGGTCTGTTCAATCAGATGCAATTCAAATACTCCGATGATGGCGAACCCTCTGGCACAGCCGGTAAACCGATATATGACCGTTTAACCGGCTCCGGATTAAGCAACCTGCTTATAGTCGTGACGCGATATTACGGTGGCACCCAACTTGGAACCGGCGGATTGACGCATGCGTACAGCGACACAGCGCAAGCAGTATTAGAGGCTTCCGGGCGCAAAGAGCACTTTCTGCAGACCGAATTCGATCTGCAGATCGAATTTCCACTTTATGATCGTGTCCAGCGCCTCGCCGCCAAACTTGGTGCGATCATCATCAACTCAGACTTCAGCGATCAGGTCAGACTGCGACTCGCGATCCGGAAATCGCGAGCCGAAGAATTGCGTAACCACATAGTCGAGCTCAGCAATGGGAAAGCGATCATTGATCAACGCTAAGCGTCCCAATATCGATGTCCTGGGGTTGGGGATAATCCCGCTCGATCTGCTGTTTACGATCCCTCACTACCCCGAGGCGGGGGGGAAGATCGATGCAACCAGTGTGATCGTCCAGGGAGGCGGCCCTGTCCCTAATACAATGGTCGGGCTTTCCAGACTCGGCGCTAAAACGGCAGTAATAGCCGCTGTCGGCAATGACCTGTTTGGCAAACTTGGTATCGATGACCTCAAGCGCGAAAAGGTCGATGCCCGCTATATCGTCATCAAGCGTCAACCGTCTGCCGCTGCGGCCGGGTTTATCGAGCAGGGGAGCGGGCGAAGAACAATTGCGCTGCACCGCGACATAGAAGTCAAACCATCAGATTTGAGATTAGACAGCTACCCGATTCCCCAGGTCGTCCATCTCGATGGCCGCGATTTGCCAGCCTGCATCAAGCTCGCTAAGTGGGCGCGCAAGATCGGCGCGCTGGTGTCGTTTGATATTGGTTCGATGCGCAACGATGTCTCGCCCATTTTCCCATTGGTGGATCATCTGGTGGTCGCCGACGCCTTCGCGCTGCCATTCACCAAATCAAATAGCGCTGAAGAAGCGATCGCGCGACTCGCTCTTATCTGCCCCGGCACGATTGTCGTCACCGAGGGTCTGGACGGCTCGATAGGCCTTGAAGATGGCCAATTCGCTCGCCAGAAGGCGTATAAGGTCCCAGTGGCCGACACCACCGGCGCGGGGGATGCATTCCATGCAGGATACCTGTACGGGCTTCTACACGGCTGGAAATTGTCGGAGCGACTCCGCTTTGGCGCCGCTGTCGCCGCTTTAAAATGCACCAAGCCCGGCGCTCGCACCGGCGCGCCGACATTGGCCGCGGTAAAAGCTTTCCTTAGAAAGGACCCGGAAACCTATGCTTGAGTGGCTGGCCGAGATCGATAAGGCGGTCTTTTTGTTTATCAATGTCCAGTTGGCCAACCCGGTAACTGATTGGCTGATGCCGGTCATTACCTCTGACCTGGTCCTGCGAGTATCGTTTGGCCTCGCCATTGCGCTGGTTCTCTGGAAGGGAAATAGCCGCCTTCGCTGGACAGTCCTCGTGTCAGCCGTCACTCTCCTGCTGACCGACCAGATAGCCGCGCATCTTCTTAAAGGATTTTTCGAACGTCCCCGCCCCTGCCACTCACTCGATGAGATTAATCTATTGGTCAACTGCGGAGCAGGATTCTCAATGCCCTCGGCCCATGCCGCCAACGCCTTTGGGCAGGCAACGATCTGGGGGCTCCGCGCCCGGTCTTACTTCCGGCTGCTGCTCGCCATTGCCTTCATCATAGCTATCAGCCGGACATTTGTAGGGGTGCATTATCCCGCCGATGTTCTGGTCGGAGCGATGGTCGGGGGGGTGGTGGGAATTGCCACACACTTCTTCGGCGCGCATTGGATCGATAAGTCGACAACTTGACTCCGTCAGAGCCGACCCAAAAGAACAGCACCCTCGAGCCATACCCAAGGGTGCTTTAAGACTTAGAGTATTGTACGAAAGCGCCCGTCTGTCTGTCACCGAAGGTGGCGGGGCCCAGACTTTTTTTGGGGGCCTCTTTATGCGGGTGCCTTCAGTTTCATGATAGGTGCAGATGTCCATTTTGTCAAGCCCAATTTTAGTTGTGCCAACTCTCCGAGTGAACTATGCTACCCGCATCTCTCGGAGGGAAAGTGAATCGACGCCACGCGCTATTGTTGCATCCGGTTTTCCTGCTTTCACTTGGCACACTTCTGCTGAATGATCATTATCTGAAGTACGCACATCCCAGCTGGCTGACTGGCAAGTTGTCGGACTTTTCCGGTCTGCTGGTTCTCTCCTTCGTCGCCGTTTGGTTTCTGGAACGGTGGTTCTATTCACGCAAGACCCTCGTTCTGATTCACTTGGCTTGCGGCTCCGTCTTTGCAATGTGGAAGCTCCTGCCGATGGAAATCTGGTTAAGCGAGATATTCGGTTGGTTTTCACTACCTGGACCTATGAAGACTCCTGATCCCACTGATCTACTCGCGCTCATGATTCTGCCGGTGTCCTTTCAGTTCCTGGTAGCTGCACAACGGGCTTCTTCACCCAAAACGGATAGAGTGCCACGAATGGCTCTGTATGGAGTCCTTATGGTTACGCTTTTCGCCATAGTCGCAACCAGTCCCCCTAGGACTCGCTACACGCTGCATTCAAATGAAGCTATTCCCATGAGGATGGGCATTGAACGTACGCTCTGGAACATAGAGGAGTCACTTTATTGTGCTGGAATAGATGTAAAACTGCGACACCATAGCGACGATGGAGAATATGAGTTAACGTATGAAGTCAGCAGCAGGGTTAGGCCGGAACTCGCAGACGCCAGGCACATGCAAGGTTACATTCGGTTTACGATTGACTCAAATACCAGAGTCTGCAAAGTAAAGACTATTCATATCTGGGGTTACTTACTCGGAGTACCTTACGAGGCAGAACCATTTTTGGATGCGGTCTGCAGAGACTATGTTTTGAAATCAATAGTGCTTGCATTGGAGAAAGAATGAAGTGGTTGGCCCTCTTGGTCGTTCTGAGTAGTTCCTCTTTTGCGACGAACGGTCCGCCAGATGACTTGCCCCGACTCTTCATTGAGCGTTCACCTTATCGTGTTGATGTATGGGCAGAGGGGCGTAGACCGTGGCAAGAATGGCAGCCGAATTTCTACTCTCTGAGGCGAATAGGTGCTGCCTCTCAGGATACCGCATTCTTCATCAACCTTACATTCATGTCCAGTGATTCCATATACTTCTGTCGTGTCCCAAGCCCCGTCGATAGTCAGCATGTTATGCTGACAACAGCGCAAGGGAAACAGATGCTGTTCACGCCAAGTCAGAAATCTGTAGCGCCCAGCATAGACATCGCTATGAAATTGGAATTGGCGCTTGGCCAACTGTCTGACAGCCTCAACCTCATCGAACAGAAGCACGACGCTTACATCAAGATCGGGAATCGGGGTTTAGCACTCGTTGGTGCTGGTGTCTTGTTGACCGGCCTTTGTGTCGGCGACCTTGTAGACAAGTATCCGAATGACGACTTTCAAAAGAAGTCCCTTCGAGCGGGAATTGCACTAGGTTCGCTGACCACCATTGTCGGTCTGATTGAAACGTTTCGCTATATAACCAAGCGCCATTCCGTCAAATCTATGGAAGATAGACTGCGTGTGATCTCCGAAGAAGAAATTGGCCGTATGATGAACACCCAGAACCCCTGAGAGCGACCATGCTCTACCAAATCGAAATCGTCCAACGAGATATCGTCACCACCGACACCGACGCTATCGTCAATGCCGCCAACAACCACTTCTGGATGGGCTCCGGCGTGGCAGGTGCGATCAAGCTGGCCGGGGGAGAGACGATCGAACAACAGGCCGTTGCCAAGGGGCCGGTTATGCCGGGCGAGGCGATCTTCACCTCCGCCGGCACACTTCGCTTCAAGTATATCATCCATGCGGCCTGTATGGGCCAGGACCTGCGAACCTCCGACAAGCTGATTCGACAGGCAACTGTCTCCAGCCTCAATCTCGCGGAGAAGCTCAAGTTGACCTCGATCGCTTTCCCCGCCTTTGGCACGGGTGTTGGGGGATTCCCGATGAAAGCCTGCGCCAATCTGATGACCGCAGTCGTCCGGGGATTCCGCGAACGGTCCACCGTCCTTGAGCGAGTGCAGTTCTGTTTGTGGGATGAATATGGGCTGGCGATGTTCCGTCAATCGCTCGAAGAAGCCAATCAGTAGCCACCGATTAATCGCGGTACTTGATCTTTACATTCCCGTCGAAAGTCAGCGGTACCTTCTCCGCGTTGCGGTAGAGACCGCGCAACGTGGTGAACATCTGATCCCCGCGCAGTGAATCGACCGTCAATGTCCCCGACTCAGGCAAGAAAAGCTTTGATGAGGCCGGTTGATCGTATCGTCCCCGTATCAGGAGATACGAATGATCGGTCAACTGGACGGTTTCTGTCGCTACCGGATTACTCAGTTCAACATAGATGTCGCAGCGAAGGTACTCATCGAATCGAAGGACTGTGTAGTTGTCTGTCTCGTGCGTCAGGCCGCGCGTACCGGTGGTCACCACGATCGTATTCCCAGCGCCGGCGACAAACTTCTCCAGGCCGTTCGCGTCACCCAGGATCGCGTTCGGGATAAATTTGGTCTCTTCGACCTTCACTTTCCGCCGGATCTCATCCGCGGTCTGATACAGGTCGTACTTGTATCGACTGGTACAAGATATCGCGAGAAGCAGGATTGCGAGGAGGAGGGCTGTGCGACGAAGGAGTGCCATGATCATAGTATCCAAAAGACGAACTGTCCGACCCGGACGTGCGATGCCGATCGCCGCTAAAGCGGCATTTCCATGATACGATACTTTTTATACAGTTTTCCCCCCATCTGTTCGGCCGACTTGCACATCAATTCGTTGGTTTCGAGTATCCAGGAAAGCTCTGCCCAGCTATACCCTTGCTCCGTGCCGCGGCGGTGAGTCTCGACAAAGAAGATCATATCGATGCCGCGTTTCTGGAACTGCGGAATAACCCCCATCGTGATCAGCCGGACGCCGTTCACTTTGTTCCGGATCTTGGTATGCCAGAGCAGTTTGAGCATGCCGAAGGGGAAGAGCCGCCCTTTGAGATGGATCAGCGCCTGGTTGATATCCGGCAGGGCGATCGAAAATGCCACCGGCCGACCCTCATATTCGGCGATCAGCACCATTTCCGGGTCACATATCTGCTTGAGATCATCCGCCATATGTGTGAACTCTTCGGCGCTCATCGGGACAAATCCCCAGTTGTGCGCCCAGGCCTGGTTGTAGACCTCGTTGAGGCGTTTCACCTCGTTGTCGTAATCCCGCATTTTGAGCGTCCGAATAGTGATCTTGGAGCGTTGCTTCAGCTTCTCAACCACGTTGAGAATTCGCTCCTGGATCGGGTCATCCTTGACGATCACATACCCGTTCAGGTCCATCACCTTTTTCAGCCCGAACTTCTCCGCCAAGCGCGGCTGATACGGGAAATTGTACGGCATCATCACAGTCGGGGGGAGGTCGAAACCGTCGATAAGGAATCCAATCTCATGGTTGGTCGAGAAGTTCATCGGGCCGCGCATCAGACCCGCGCCTTCCTTGGCCAGCGTGATCATGGCGACCTTTAAGAGACCCTTAGCGACCTCGTAATCATCGATCGTATCGAAAAACCCGAAAAACCCGGCTTTCTCGTGATGGAAATCGTTGTGCGTGTAATTGATGCAGGTGGCGATCCGCCCCACAATCTCATTATCCTGCAAAGCCAGGAAGAGCTTCACCTTCGAGGTCTTGTAGAATGGATTCTTCTCCTGATCGAAGAACGCCTTGCGCTCGACCAGCAAAGGGGTGACATAGTACGGTACCCCTTTGTAGAGTTTGTTAGGGAATTTTATGAACTGGTCGAGTTGAGTCGGCGACTCAACTTCCACGACTTCTACCTGAGCCATATCCCTCTTACGAGATCAAACCACGCTTGCGCGACACCCGCTCGACAACTTCGAGTACTTTGTCCAACTGGGCATCGGTGTGGGTAGCGGTATAGGATGTCCGTATCATGCCGCGTCCCGGCGGCACAGCCGGAGATATCACCGGATTGGTGAAAACGCCGTTATCGAACAGGTCTTTCCAGAACGCGAAAGTTTCCAGATCCTCGCCCACCACAATCGGCACAACCGGTGTCGCGGTGTGACCGATATCCAGCCCCATATTGCGGAACCCGGCCTGCATCTTCCGGGCATTGCGCCAGAGATGCTCTCTCCGTTCCGGCTCCGTCTCGATGATATCCAGCGCCGCCAGTACCGCCGCCGCTGAGGACGGCGTGATCGAGGCGGAGAATATCAGTGAACGGGCGAAATGCTTGATGTAATCTATGACCTGGAAATCGCCGGCGATGAATCCGCCAAGCGACGCAAATGATTTCGAGAATGTCCCCATGATCAAGTCGACATCATCGGTCAAACCGAAATGTTCGGCTGTCCCGGCACCGGTCGGTCCCAGTACGCCGATGGAGTGGGCATCGTCCACCATCACTCGCGCGCCATACTTCTTGGCGACCTTCACCAGATTCGGCAGGTCGATGATATCGCCTTCCATCGAGAAGACGCCATCCACAACTATCAGCATCCCGCCTTTGCCGTTGATATTCCGCACATTGGAGACCACTCGTTCGCAGTCTTCCATGTCATTGTGCGCGAACTTATAGACCTTGCCGTAAGAGAGACGGGTGCCGTCAACGATGCAGGCATGTACCTGACGATCGATGATGATCGAGTCATTTTTGGAGGCCATGCAGGAGATGGCGCCAAGATTTACCTGGAATCCGGTCGAGAAAACCAGCGCCGCTTCCTTATGGACAAACTTGGCGAGGCGACGTTCCAATTCGAGGTGCAGGTCGAGTGTGCCATTCAGGAATCGAGAGCCGGTGCAACCGGAGCCATACTTGAGCGCGGCATCCGCGGCGGCCTGTTTCACCTTGGGATGATTGACCAGTCCAAGGTAGTTGTTAGAGCCGACCATGATGCACTGTTGCCCTTCCACCACCACCTCGTTCCCCGGGGCAGATTGAATGGGGTGGAAATAGGGATAAATGCCCATCGCCTTGACATCACGGGCATCGGTGAAATTAAAGCACTTTTCGAAGATGTCGGGGAACGTCACTTCCGCCTTATCCTTGGCCTGCAATAGATGGCTCCTTTGTGGTTGTTATCGCACCCAAACCAAACAGTAAACAATTCTGGAGCGGGATTGTCAAGAAAATAGGTGGACGAGAAAACGCGTTGATACTGTGTGAGTTAGGGCGTGTGAGGCCTTGTCAGAGACTGGGAAAGGCGGTGGTTTTGCGTTTCCACCGCCATGCACTATCTCTAAGCCGGTCAACCCTTTTTGCCCATGCTCTGTGTGATCTATCCGATGGTGTCCCAATAACCCTTGTGAATCGTCGTTACGGATACACTATCGGAGCAGCCGAATAATGATCAATAGCACTACTGCGCCGACAATCGACATCAGAAACCCGGTCCGCTCAAAACTCGAGCCCGCCGCGGCCGGTTTCATCTTGCCGCCGATGAAACCGCCGATCACCGATCCGATGATGCCTACTGCCGTTGTCGCCAGAAAGCCCATCTGGTCGCCGCCCGGAAGGAGAGCCCGGGCGATCAGCCCCGCGAAGAACCCGACAAGGATGTACCAGATAATGTTTAACACGATCAACTCCTTTCTATCCGTCCATGACCAATGCTCAGGAGTATGAAGCGCGAGATGTTGGCTGCCGCTATTTGCGGCTGCGTAACCGACCACTCAAGATCGCCGGTAAGGCATACCCAATGCAAGGATTTAATGGCGCGCATTCCTTCCGGAAAGAAGTGCGTCCAATCTCGACGTTACGGCTTCTGTTTCCCTTTCAGCGCGTCGAGATCCCGCTTGACCCGTCGTGACTCCGGATTTATCTGCAAGGCCCGTTCATATTCCGCGATTGCGCTAGTCGTGTCACCAAGCGATGTATAGACCTGCCCCAGCAGCCACTGGTTGAAGACCGACTCTGGATTGAACTCCTTGTTCAGTTTCAACAGCGTCAGCGCGTCCTGATCCGATTCCTGAGAAACCGCGATCGCCAGATTCCCGAGTGATTGATCACTGAAATCAAACGAAAACCCGCCGTAGTACTTTTTGCGCAGATCTCGATAGGTGGAGTCGACCGCGGCCATGCCGCCGCTCGTCTTGGCGCGCATCAGCACGTCTTCCAGCATCTCAGGCTTGAGTTGGCCGCGGTGGCAGGTGATGCACTGAACCGCGATCCTGTCAGTTTCCGGCTTGGCCATCTTCGTGAGGAAATCCCTGTTGATCGCCATCGTCATGCGGATCATCTCGCGCGCCGCTTCTTTAGACGGGAGACTGTCTTTGGCGAAATCCAAACCGCGGGCATTCGGGTCAGCCTGCCGGACATGACAGTGGTCACAACCAACACCGAGCGCGACCTTGAACTGATCCATGATATGGTCTACCTGCTCATGCGTCAGCGCACTGTCCAGTACTTTGAGGTTCTTCGGCTTTTCATCTTCCTGCGAGTGGGCAATGGAGGATGTAAACAAGCAGTGCCCACATACCAGCGCAAGCAGTAGTAGCGTGGAACAGCTTGGGCGAACGTACCTGAGGGAAGGGAGCATGAGTCGAATTTCCTTTGCTGAAGATCCGTTATTGGGAAGGCGCCAATATAGCCGGGAGTGACGGTCTGTCAAGGCTCGCGTGGCGAAGAATGGAGTGGAAAGAGCGATATTGGTAATTTTTTGCGGCAGGGAACGAATCGGCATTTCCGGAGTACCAAATACTGAAAGCAGCGAGAGCCGAAAGCGCACTGGAACAATGCCGATAGATAAAAACCGCTTGCTTTTTAGGAGGAACATTCTTAATTGAGCGCGCGTTATGAATGTGTGAGAGCGCTGCTCTGATACTCGCGGGCAGCGAAGTGTTCTCTCAGGTTTATAACAGATTGTAGGCCAGAGTTATTGGCCGACGGTCAATGTAACTGACAACATGACCGATCACATCGGTTGAAAAGGATGCGATAGACCTTCGGGTCTGTCGGTCCCGCCCTGTGCCGTTCCCCCTCCCCCCCGGCGCGGGGCGTTTTTTTGCCCAAAAATCCCGCTAGACCTTTCGGACTCTCTATAAGCTATTACCTAACAACGAAAAGCCGACATTTCGGTCGGCTTACTTATGTTCAGTACTTCGCTTACTTTAGAATCGCGCCCAACGCGGGACTCTGGGAAACGGCACGACATCGCGGATATTACCCATCCCGCTGATATACATCAGTGCCCGCTCGAACCCGAGGCCAAAGCCGGCATGCGGGACCGACCCATAGCGCCGGATATCAAGATACCAGTAGTAATTCTCCAGGTTGTGGATTCCCATCTTCTTCATCCGTTCCACTAACAAGTCATGCCGTTCCTCACGCTGGCTTCCACCGATGATCTCACCCACTTTCGGGACCAGGACATCCATCGCCCTGACGGTCTTGCCGTCCTCGTTAAGGCGCATGTAGAACGCCTTGATCTCTTCCGGATAGTCGTAGACTATTACCGGCTTCTTGAAGACTTTTTCGGTCAGATAGCGCTCGTGCTCTGACTGCATATCGATTCCCCAGGAAACCGGGTACTCGAATTTCTCGCCTGACTTTTCGAGCGTTTTGATGGCGTCGGTGTAAGTCAGCCGCTGGAAATCTGATTGTACGATCGCCTCGAGAGTCTCACGCACCGATGTATCCACCCACTGCCCGAAGAAGTCCATCTCGTCTTTGCAGTTCTCGAGCGCGTAGCGGAAGAGGTACTTGAGGAAATCCTCCGCCAGGTTCATGTTATCCTCGAGCTCAGCCCAGGCCATCTCCGGCTCGATCATCCAGAACTCAGCGGCATGTCGGCTCGTGTTAGAGTTCTCCGCTCGAAAGGTCGGCCCGAAGGTGTAGATGTCTCCAAGCGCGGTCGCCAGAAGTTCTCCCTCGAGTTGCCCCGAGACTGTCAGGAATGCTTCGGAACCAAAGAAGTCAGCATCCCAATCTATCTGGCCTTCTTTAATCGGCGGACGTTGCAAGTCGACAGTGGTGACGCGGAACAGGTTGCCGGCGCCTTCGCAGTCTGAGGCGGAGATGATCGGCGTATGGATATAGAAGAACCCGCGCTCCTGATAATACTTGTGAATGGCGTACGCCAGTTTGGAGCGAAGACGGTTGACCGCGCCGAAGGTATTGGTGCGCGGGCGAAGATGCGCGATATCACGCAGAAACTCCATGCTGTGTCGCTTTTTCTGGAGCGGGAAGGTGGCATCGGCTTCGCCCACCAGCGTCAGTTCCTCAACCGCCAGCTCGTACTTTTGACCTTTTCCGGCTGAGGGGATAAGCTTTCCTTTCATCCGGACAGCGGCGCCGGTCAGGATCCGATCGAGGTCAGGGAACTTGCCGGGGTCGTTAACCACCCCCTGGAGATTCTTCATGCAGGAACCATCGTTAACCTCAACAAACGCGACCTCTTTGCCGGTTCGGACCGTGCGAACCCAGCCGAGGATAATGAGCGTGGAGTCGACCGGAATGGCGTCGTCGACCAGGATACGGGCTACTTTGGTTCTGCTGGTATAATCCACGACAGTCACTGCTCCTGACTAAAAAAGGTTTCTGTTCAATCTCGTCAAAATACGGCAGTTCGCCGAAATGACAAGCGCGGAGTTCTGTCTGGAAGACGAATTGTTACGATTTTGTTAAGTCTTCCAATAACTTACCAGAAAAGTGAAACTTTTGGCAGGAAACTTACATATAACAACCAAAGGCCAGGCTGACCGTGCCCAACACACGACAGCAAGGTTTACATAGTTCCCAACCTATCATTCATGACCGTCGAACTCTCGTGGTTCGGCGGTCATTTTTTTGAGTGATTTTACGGGTGAGATATCTGGTTACCGCACCTTGAACTTCGCGACCATCTGCTGGAGTTGCTCGGCCTGGTGATGTAACTGCTCGGCGGCCGCGGCGGATTGCGCCGCGCCGGTCGCGTTCTCCCGGATGCTGGTATTGATCCCCTCGACACTTCGGCTGATCTCTTCCGCGGCGGCGGATTGCTCGTTGGCGGCGGTGGCGATCTGCATGATCATATTGACCACTTGCTGAGACATGGTGACGATACCGGTCAGACTGCTTCCGGCCTTGTCCGCCAGTTCACGCCCATGTTCCACCTGCTTCAGGCCATTCTGCATGGAACCGACAGCGCTGGTGGTATCGTTTTGTATCCCCTTGATCATCGACGTGATCTCGCCGGTCGCTTTGCCGGTCCGCTCGGCCAGCTTGCGAACTTCGTCGGCCACCACGGCGAATCCGCGCCCCTGCTCACCGGCGCGGGCTGCTTCGATCGCCGCGTTCAGCGCCAGCAGGTTGGTCTGACTCGCTATTTCATCGATGACACTGATAATCTGCCCTATCTGATCAGCGGATTTGGCGAGATTGCCGATCGAGTCGGCGGACTGACGGACCACTTCCGAGATGTGCTGCATTTCAAGTACTGTATCATTGACGATCTTGCCGCCGCTGAGCGCCGTGTCGGAGGCCTGCTGCGAGGCGTTGCGGACTTCGTCGGCGTTGCGCGAGGACTCAAGGATGGTTGTGCTCATTTCCTCGACCGCAACCGTCACCTGGTTTACGCGATCTGCCTGGGTCTTTGACCCTGAGGACATCTGATTGGCAGTCGCCGCCACTTGGGACGCCGCGGTGGCCAGTTCGCGCGCGCTATCCGCAAGTTGACGTACCAATCCTGAGAAGTTGGTGATCATTTTCTGGAAAGCGATGCCCAGTTGGTCGTTGTCCGAGCGAGGTTTGACGCGAGCGGTCAGGTCGTTGTCGGCGATGCGCGAAGTCAGGTCGGTCAGGTCGCCCAAATAGGTGACCAATTTGCGGAACGAATCCGCCAATTTCCCGATCTCGTCCTTTGATTCTATTGACACAACCTGCCGAGCGTCTCCTTCGCATAGCTTCTCCGCGACTCCGGTCAGCTGACGAATCGGGCCGACGGTCACCCTATCGATGATCCAGCCAAGTCCAAAAGCGATCAGCACAATGAGAGTGGTGAACCCGGCCAGAAAAGTCACTCTACTGCTAATGATGGAACTACCAAGAGCCTCGTTCTGAGCGTTCTGCGTATTGGCCATTTCTACGACTTCGTTGATGGCAGCCCGGTGCTCATTGTAAAGCTCGGCAATTTGACCAAAGGCGAGTTCTTTTACGCGCGCCTGGCGACCCGCCATAGCCGCGGGAATGAGATCTGTTTCGACGACCCGAAAGAATTCTTCGGCCGGTTCGTATGAGCGTCTCAGCAGAGTGGTTTTCATCGCACTGGATTCGAGTTTCTTGTCCCAGAAGTCGTGGCGGTCGTAATATTCCTTCTTGAGGACTCCGAGACGATCAACCATCTGCTGCAATTTATAGCGGTCTGTTTCGCCGGTCATCTGCGCGACAACCAGGTATGATTCTATAATGTATTCAGGCGGGGGGAGGATATCGGCGATCAAGTCCTTGCCGTCCACAATCTTGCTGTACAGAGGGCCGCCGACCTTCACTTCGCTGAGGAGATTGTTAGCGACCAAACCGAGGCTGATCATGCCCAGCGCACAAATTGAGATCATGCTGAGCAGTTTTGCCTTCATGCTGAGGTTGGAGAAGAATCGGAGCATATGGTCCCCTTATAACTTCGCGATTGCCGGACGGTTGTGAATTGGCCCGGGACTGATCATTACCTTGCTATTCATCCTCCCCACCCGCCAGGCGAGTCATCGCCTTTCCTCGTATTTCGGTCAGTCTCGGCAAAGTATTAGTCATTAGCCGATAGTTCGGTCCACTATTTTAAGGGTGGCGTGGTGTGGTTTTTCGTTCTTGTTGTGATTCAAAATGAAACGGCCCTGGACGGGTAGTCCAGGGCCGCTAAGCTCGGTGCTTTCGGGATCACGCGGATTGGGATTCTTCAACGAATGCCCGGTAATGCTCCAGTAGGCGCGAAGTCTCTTCACGTGAGCGCGATTCCGCGAAGATGTTGAATGACGCCTTCATCCGATCTGGCGCGATAAGCACCCAGCCGTCATTCTCGAATATCCGCACGCCATCGATCAACAGCCGTTCCTTTTCATTCGACGTGACGATCAATCTCCGCATGACCGTTCCCTTCTTCGACCAGGGGCAGGGGACGGAGATGGAGTTTCTGACAAAGGCCTCATGCCGCTGTCTGAGCAAACCGATCCGGCTGCGGGTTTTCGCCATCATCTCCAGTATCTTCACCGCGCCGAGCATCGCATCGGCCCCCATCTGGAAGCCGGGGAAGATGAAACCGCCTTTGGTCCCGCCGACAAAATCTATCCCGCCGCGCGTATGCGCGTCCATCATGGCGCGATGATCATTGGAGACGCGCACGACTTCGACGCCGTACTCGCGCGCCACCTCTTCGATCCCCATAGAAGCTACGACTGGAACGGCTATCTTCTTCGGCCGATGGACCTGCAGGTAGAGGTCGGTGACTATCAGGAGTAACATCTGCGGATCGAGCGGTTTCCCCTGTTCGTCAACCACCGTCAGCTTCTCGGCGGCTGAATTGAGTCGGAAGCCAATATCAGCCTTCAGCGAAGTAACGATCGCGGCGAGCTGCACGATTGCTTGCGCCTGGTCATCCTGCGATGTAGAGAACCTGCGCGGGTTCAGACTGGCATTCAGTTCGGTCGCGGAGATTCCGAGGAGTGAAAAGAGCGTGGGGAAGATCTGGCTCGACGCGCCATTGGAGTGGTCAATCACGATCTTGAATCCGGCCTGATGGATCAAGTCGACATCGATCGCCGAAAGGAACTCCTCGCGATAATTGTCCAATACCCGGATCGGTCTGTCCAGATGGCCGATACGGTCGAGTGGCGCCCGTTCATAATCTTCTCCGAAATACTGCCGCTCGATTTTTTTCAATTTACTGGTCGGCATATCCAGCCCATTCCCGTCAAAGAGAATGAAATCGATCTGGCGGTAATCTTCGGGGTTATGTCGGACATAGACACCGGCGTCAAACTTGTCTTTGCGGAGGCCGTAACGCACGACCGGGATCGGCATAGTTTCGAGGTCCGAGACATGCACACCGTTGGCCAGAAGTCCGGAGATCAGACCACGACGCAACAGTCGCGAGATGTCTGAACCATCGCGGCTGGTGACGACGCGCGCACCCAAACCAAGAAACGCGCCAAGCGCGGAGCCGATCTTAACCGCCATTTCGGGAGTGATCTCAGTCAACGCAAGTCCGGTTATCTTGGAGTCAGTAAAAAGCTCACGGTTCCATTTGTCACCCCAGACAACCGAGGATGACACGATCGCGCCATCATCTACTTGTTTCCCCGGCCAGATCTTGATGTTCGTCTTGACCGTCACCGCGTCGCCGATCACGCAATCATCCGAAACGATCACGCGATCGTTGAGCTGTACATTGTGCCCGATCTTGTTCCGATTGCAGACTGTGGCGGAAGAAAAGGTCGACTCATTTCCGACAAAACAATCCGACCAGATAACCGAGTTGACCAAGTTGCACTTGTGGCCGATTCGCCCGCGGTGCCCCACACAGACATTTTCCAGGCGGGTACCGGATTCCACGATCACATCATCCGCAAGTATCACCGTCCCATGCATCTGCACATCGGGCGCGATGCTCACATTCCGCCCCTGGTATAGCGTGCCGTCGCCATGCTTCGACTCGGTCATCTTGAGATCAACAGTGACTTTACTCTCAAACAGGTCGATGTGAACGTTATGATATTCGTCGACATTGCCGACATCGCGCCAGTACCCCTTCATGATCTCGCCGTACAGCCCCATCTGGCGTGAGAGCATCAGCGGATAAAGATTCTGCGAAAAGTCGAAATTGGTCCGCTTGGGGATCAGATCTATCGCGGATGGTTCCAGGATATAGATACCCGTGTTGATTGTATCAGAGAACGCTTCGCCCCATGATGGTTTCTCGAGAAAGCGGACAATTCGGCCGTTGTCATCGGTGATGACTATGCCATAGGCCAGCGGATTCTCCATGCGCGTCAGCAGGATCGTGGCGTCGGCTTTTTTCGCCTGATGCCAGGCGATCGCGTCGCTCAGGTTGAAATCGGTCACCAGATCGCCGGAGATGACGATCACCGGTTCGTGCACGTTCTCCAGCGCGAAACGCACCGCTCCCGCGGTGCCGTAGTCATCGTCAGGCAGGCGATAATCCATCTTTACGCCGAATTGGCTGCCGTCCTTGAAATAATTTTTGATGATCTCCGGCTGGAAATAGAGCAGAGAGGTGATGTCAGAGATATTGTGTTTGCGAAGCAGACTAACGACATGCTCCATCATCGGGATCGTGCCAACCGGCGCCATCGGCTTGGGAACATTGATCGTGAGGGGGCGAAGGCGTGTGCCAAAGCCTCCGGCCATGATGAGTGCTTTCACCGTTCTATCCTTTTAACTGCAGTTGTGCGAAATCAGTCGTGGAGATACCCAGCGAAGATGAGCTGTGCGGCGACATCGTCGAAGGTATCATACTCCGTAAAGGGAATATGCTTCTCGCGGCAGTAATGGGCCAAGTCTTTTTTCGCGAACAAAAGGTCCGCTTCATGCGCGGCGCAGGTGTCGGAGTACCCATCGCCAATGAAGACCGTGCGAACCGGTCCGTCGGCGTGTCCGCGGAATTCCTGGATGATCTCGCCTTTGCAGTTGCCGCATCGCTTGCAAGCGCGATTGGTGCGCGGAAATTCTATCGATAATCCATTTTCCTTCAGCCGGGCAACATTGGAGATCACGCGAAGGTCGGTAAGTGCATATCTTTCAAGGACAAATCTGATATATAGGTCAAGGCCGTCGGAAAGTATGACTGGTTCAATCTTGTTTTGGCGACAGAGGTCGACGAATCCGGCAAAGCCACGGTCTATTTCGAACTGCTCCAGAAATCGCATTATCTCCGCCGGAGTGGCACTCACCATTTCCGCCTCGCGTGTCAAAACCTCGCGGCTGGACATCTTGCCGGATTTCCAATCCGGGAGCAGAGCGTCATTACGTCCGCCGGAGAAATGATGGAAGAGGGTGTAACCAATATCACGCCGCGAGACAGTGCCGTCGAAATCACAGAAAATGAGTGTTCGCATGTTTGCCAATTTACTGCCGTAGTAACTGGACGGCCACCGAAATCGCCAAAGTGGCCAGCAGAAGATAGGTCATCAGACGAAGTTTGTACTGTCCCTCGACCCTGAAGTGCTCCGCGACGAAGACCAGGCGAATATGGTAGCAGAGCAGGAGCAGAATGATCCCCCAGAGACTGAGGGTGCCATCCTTATCGACTCCCACGAGGTTCAAGCCGAGACTTCCGGCAAACCAGATGACAAAGAAGAGCCACGACCAGTGATCGAAGGAGACGAGCCAGTCAATGAATGATCTTCCGCTCACAGTTCCCCCCAGGCGCCGAGCGCCAGCTTTATTGCCACATAGATGAGCAACAGAAAAAAGACCACTTTCACCGCTGTTGGTTTGGCGACCGTTCCCAGCCTTCCGCCAAACTTTCCGCCAATGACCGTTCCGAGAATCACCGCCGGCGCCACGGTGAGGCTTACTAACCCGTTGATGAAGTACACTACCAGCGAAGCGGCGCCGGAGAATCCAACGATGAAGGACGATGTCCCGCGCGCGGTGGCCAGCGGCAGCCCGAACAGCAGAAACATGAGGGGGATGACGATCACACCGCCGCCGATGCCGACCAGTCCCGCCAGGATGCCGCCGAGCGCGGCAAGGATCACACAAAGTCCCATCCGTGAACGCTTGTTCTCATGCACCTCGGCCGCCGGTTTCTCTTTTCCTTTGAGCAGCGAGATAGCGGTATAGACCAGGACGGCCGCCAGGAGAAACTCCACATAAGCGGCCGGGACGATGGTCAGGAGTGTGCTTCCAATGATCATGCCGAACACCATCGCGCAAGTAAGCATGACCATCAATTCAAGATCGACCATCCCCTTTTTGAGATACTCCGACGACGACGCGAGAGAGTTGATAACGATCGCGGCCATCGAGATCGGAATCGCTGTCTTGATATCATACCCCATTACGAGGGTCAGGAAGGGGACGATGACTATGCCGCCGCCAACACCGAGATAGCCGCCCACCAGTCCGGCGAGCACGCCGCAGAAGATCAGAAGCGCTATCGTCACGAGCGGACTTTCTTTTTCAATACTTCGGCCGCCACGCGGATATCCGGGCGCTCGTGCACGATAACATTAGCGTAGGCGCGGTACGCGTTGAATTTCCGCTCGTATGCTTCCTGGCGAAGTCGCATTTCGATGTAGTCCTGATAGTCGACGAAGAGCCTTCGGTCGAGTTGGCGCGACTGCTCATACAGGTCGCGCGCGGCTCTCTGCACGTCGGCGGAGTAGCCACTGGCCCGGGCTGTCAGCAAAACGAGCAAGGCGGCATCTGAGCGCGGCGAGATGTAGTCAAATCCCTGGCTGGCCGCGAAGGTCGCGAACTGCGAGCCCCAACTACTGTCAGGTCCCAGTGGGGGAGGACCGGTGATGATGTCATCCTGATGCTGATGCGCGAACTTGGAAAGAAGCAGGGATACTTCAATCGCCCCGATGAACGGATCATTCTCTGGCAAATCGACGTAGTGATCTGGAGGTAGTCCGGTGCCGGTGTCGTGCAGGACGGAGTCGAGTTCGTTCAAGTAGACATTCCCTTGCAGGTAGTAGCGGGAGATGGTGAGGCGAACACCACTGCCATCCTGGAATCGCGTGAAGCCTTGCACCAGCCCTTTGCCGAATGTGGTGTCTCCCACCAGTTCAGCGCGGCCGGATTGCTTGAGCGCTCCCGCGACTATTTCTGAGGCCGACGCCGAGCCGCGGTCTACCAGTACAACCATCGGCAAACCATTTGTAATATCGTATCCTGTCGCTTCATGTATCTCGCGATTCCAGCGGGAGCGGGCATCGGTGCCGACAATGAATTGCCCTGCCTCGAGAAAAAGGTCGGCGGTTTCGAACGCTTCGGTGAAGAGGCCGCCGGGATTGCCGCGAAGGTCAAGCATGATCCCCCGAGCCTTGCCGGGATTTGCTTCAATGAGTGTATCTATTGCCTTTCGCAGATCAGCGGCCGCGCCGGCATCGAAATCCAACAACCGCACATACAGCATGCTATCGGGGGTGAATCCGGCAAACGGAATATGCTGGAAACTTATCCTTTGGCGGGTCACGGTGATAGCGAGCGTGTCGCCGGTTGATGGGCGGAACACAGATAAACCGACAGAGGTCCCTTCGCGTCCGCGCAACAGATCGGTTGCCTCGGCGACTTCTTTCCCATTGAGCGAAGTTGAGTCAACCTGGATGATGATATCACCGGACATCAGGCCGACTTTGTCCGAGGGACCATCTTCGCGCACGGCCATTACTAGCAGACCCTGCTCGTGGCGCACGACAGAGACACCGATGCCGGTATATCCGCCGGTCAGTTCTTCATCCATCGCGCGGAAAGTGCTTGGCTCAACATAGTCGGAATAGCGGTCGAGATCGGCAAACATCGCTTTGCGCGCGGCATCAAACATCTTATCCCAATTCACTTGACCAGAGTACTCGCGTTTGATCTGGAGTGCGATGGATGGGATCTTGAATGCCCGGTCTATATCCGGGTCAGAGAGGACCACCATCCCGATCGTACCGCAAATGACGGTCAGCAGGAAAGCGAAGATGCTCGCCAGCAGCAGGTCACGACGATCGATTTTGGGGGATGGTTCGGTCATGCGAGGTTCAGTTTCTGGGCGACAAGTCGCCTGACATCTTCGAAAACGATATCTATCGTGCGGGTAGCGTCAATGACTTTCACACGGCGCTTTTCTTTACGGGCGATCTCCAGAAATCCGGCGCGGACCCTGCGGAAAAACGCGCGCGACTCGGATTCAAGACGATCAAGGTCTTTGCCGAGTCGGCTCATGCCGGTCGCGATATCGACATCAAAGAAGAGTGTCAGATCCGGCACCGTACGACTCGTGGCGATAGCGTTCAGTTGCTTGACCATCTTGATATCCAGTTTGCGTCCATACCCCTGATAGGCGGTGGTGCTGTCGTAAAACCTATCCAGAAGGATTACATGCCCTTTTCTGAGAAGCGGACGAATCTGCTGGTCGACAATATCCGCGCGGGAGGCTTCATACAGCAGCAATTCGGTGAGCGGCGTCATTTGCGCCTTGCGATCCAAAAGAATAGCGCGGATCCGCTCGGCGACCTCGGTAGACCCCGGCTCGCGCAGCACACGGACCGAGAGTCCCCGCTCGACCAGCCAATGCTGGCAACGGACCAGATGGGTCGATTTCCCGGAGCCATCGATCCCCTCGAAGGTGATCAGTTTGCCGCTAAGTTTCTGGGTCATACTGCTCTGTCTGCCGCTTTCAATAAAGAACCGGCGACCATGGGTCGCCGGTTAAAGTAGAGACGAGACGGAAGAAGAAGAAACTTATTTTTTCTTCTTCACGACTCTTTTTTTGCCGGCGGCCTGCTTGGCCGGAGCGGCAGTCGCGGGCTTGCGAGCGGCGGCACGCATCGGCTTTTCAGCCTTGGCGGACTGCTTCCAGCCATACTTCGCGATAAACTCCTCGGTCAGGCGGCGAGCTTCCTCGTCCGTGTACTGCACTGGCGGAGATTTCTTGAAGTAGGAGGACGGCTCGATCAACGCGCCGGAGAGACCGTTGTCCATGCCTAGTTTGCAGCAGCGGACGGCGTCAATGACCACACCGGCGGAGTTCGGGGAGTCCCAAACTTCCAGTTTCATCTCGCAGTTGAGCGGGACATTACCGAAGGTCGTACCTTCCATGCGGATATACGCCCACTTGCGATCGGAGAGCCACTCCACATAGTCTGACGGGCCAATATGGATATTGGCCGGCGCCATCTCGTACGGCAACTGGCTGGTCACCGAATTGGTCTTGGAGATCTTCTTGGACTCGAGGCGCGAACGCTCCAGCATGTTCAAAAAGTCGGTGTTCCCGCCGACGTTGAGCTGGCTGGTCCGCTCGAGGCGAACGCCGCGCTCGTAGAAAAGGCGGGTCATGATGCGGTGGACGATCGTGGCGCCAACCTGCGATTTGATATCATCGCCGATGACCGGGAGACCTTTCTCACGGAACCGCTTCTGCCAATACGGCTCGCGGGCGATAAAGACCGGGATACAGTTGACGAGACCGCAACCGGCCTCGAGGATCTGCTCAACATACCACTTGGTCGCTTCTTCAGAACCGACCGGCAGGTAGTTGATGACGACATCGGTCTTGGTGTCGCGAAGCAGTTTCACGATATCAACCGTGTCACCGGGGGCTTTCTCAATGATCTGAGAAAGATAGTGCCCGAGACCATCGTGGGTCATGCCGCGCTGGACGATGACGCCGGTCTTGGGAACGTTCGAGAATTTGTACGTGCAGTTCGGCTTGGTGAAGACGGCATCCGCCAGATCCTTGCCAACCTTGTTTTTGTCGATATCGATGGCGGCGGAGAACTCGATATCACGGATATGATAGCCACCCAGGTTGACGTGCATCAACCCCGGCACCATATCATCATCTTTCGCCTTCTTGTAGAACTCGACGCCCTGCACCAATGATGACGCGCAGTTGCCGACGCCGATGATCGCTACTCTCACTTTACCCATTGAATAGATTTCCCTTCCTGGAAATGTGAATAGACTGGTTGTTATACCGCGCAATCTATCCGAACATCGTCCCCAGTCAAACGGAAATGAAATCTTGACGATAAATATACAATAGTAGTATATAGAGAATGACCAAACGGTCATAATGCGAGGTAGCGCGATGCCGGTCATTGATGAGAATCAGATAGCGCAATTAGCCAAGCTGAAGGTAGTTACGGAGACTTTCCGGCGGCTCCCGCCGGAGAAGAAGGAACTTATCTACCAGACGGCGATACGCCTGTTTGGACGGTATGGTTACGATGGCCTCCCGATCGACCGGCTGTGCAAAGAGGCGGGGATATCCAAAGGATCGTTCTTCCAGTACTTTCCGTCGAAATCACACCTGCTGGAATTCGTGATCTTGGTTTTCGATGACTTCTTCAAGAAGTGGATAATCGAAGTACGCAAGCAAGAGAAGGCGGTTCTGGCGCGCGACCGGCTGCTACATCTGTATCATGCGGTGGTGCTCAACGCGAAACTTTTTCCCGCGGAAAAGATATTCTACCTGTTCGCGACACACGCGATGGAGCACGCCGCGGTGGAGATAGAGGGGATCGATATCGAACGGCATGTGCATGAGTATGTCCAGGAGATCATCGAGCGCGGAGAGGAGACGGGGGAGATCAGGCGTGATGTCAAACCGGAACTGACCGGCTATCTGGTGGCGATCATCTTCGGCGCGCTCGTGGGGCGAGAATACGCGGGGAAGCGAATATCCTCGCGGCCATCAGGGGAGTATTTGATCTCGGTGTTGTTTGATGGGATCAAGGCGTAAGGGTGTGGAAGGGAGTGCTACATTGAGTCCTACTGCCAAGTCAATTATCGAAGGATTCGTGTTTCTTGCGGGAATCGCAGCCGTTTGGCGTGGGGTTGCCATCCTATCGTCAGAAATGGAAGCACGTGAAGGATACGGCCGAAAGTTCGCAGCAGTTTGGCTTCTGATTGTTGGAGGCGGAATAATTGTCCGAACAATAGCCAAACTCATCTGGAAATTGCAGTGGTGACCATTCGCCGGGTGGATCAGTCGTCTGGTCACCGGTCGCAACAGTAAAGTGTACGTGGAACTGAGCTTTTAGGGAATCCTTTGACTGATCGCAACTGCCCGCTGGTCCAAATGGTTCCGCAGACATTCATGGATATGAAAGCATCATGCCGCGTAGGCGGGCATCCAGACTGTTTGATTACATCCCCTTAAGCAGGCTGTCTGCGAGTCTTCCCAAGTAACGGACTGGCACGTCTGCCGAATGAAACAAGGACCTGAGCGAATCCTGTGACATCCCTTCAATCTGCTTGAAACGAACTTCACCCTGCTCTCGCTCGACTTTATAGCTACTCACACTGTCTCGCCTTGACAGGAGTTCATTCGTCTGGTCGTCGTTTCTAGTATTTGTCTGCCAGACCATGATCCCACTCATATTCCCCAGGCTATCAGGCAGTAGCTTGATAAAGGAATAGGAGTGTGGCATGTCATTCATATAGGCGAAACCTTCCAGGTCAACAGCAAAGAACTCCGATTTGAACCCAGGTCGTACGCGAACCAGGAGGTAGGTGTCTTGACTCCAACCTGATGCACCGTAAGCCGTAGTCAATTCAGCTAGTACATCATTTCCGAAGGCCATCAAATTACCGTCGGTAACGTATCCTTCTGAAAAGCAACCGACCTCCACGGGTGTTGCTGTGGAGAGATCGAAAACGCAAACGAGTTCCCTGGTAGTGCGAATACCAAATCCTTGATCATCATACTTGAAGGCAACCAAGGCGTAGCGCGAGTTATCCTTGGAGAGCGTGTCAAGCGTAGTCAGTGTGAAGACTGAAGCATTCTTGCTTGACGAGTCCATTGGTTCAATGTGGTTTTTGAGAATGATCTGACTGAGTATCAAAGATGTAACGCTGTCGATCGGTGACTCAGACTTGGCCGACGATCCAAACACTGTTAGAAAGGCCAACAAGACTAAATATTGTCGCATGACTCAATCTCCCCGAAATTCGCTGAATTCCCGCCCCCGGATCAAGTCCGGGGCAATCTGCGCGGAATGATGCGCAGTACGATCGAAAAGGCGGGTGTGGTGATTCCAGAACCCGCCTTGTAGTTCAAGAACTCTTACGTCCCCAGTTCCCAGCTTGCCAGATACTTCTTCTGCTCCGGCGTCAGGCGGTCGATAGAGACACCCATCGACTTCAGCTTCAGACTGGCGATCAGATTATCCAGCTTCTCCGGGACCGAGTAGACCCGCTTCTGCAGTTTGGCGTGGTTCTGCACCACGTACTCGGCCGCGATCGCCTGATTGGCGAACGACATATCCATCACCATCGCCGGGTGACCCTCCGCCGCCGCCAGGTTGATCAGGCGGCCATCGGCGAGGATATAAACACACCGCTTGCCGATAACAAACTCCTCGACATGCGGGCGAACCATCCGGTGCGATTTCGCCGCCTTGGCGATCGCTTTCAGATCGATCTCGACATTGAAGTGACCGGAATTGCAGATGATCGCGCGGTCCTTCATTTTGAGCACATGCTCAAGCCGGATGACATTGATATCACCGGTGACCGTGATAAAGAGGTCACCCATCGGCGCGGCTTTCGCCATCGGCATTACCATGAAGCCATCCATCGCCGCTTCGATCCCCTTGACCGCGTCGACCTCGGTGACGATCACATTCGCCCCGAGCCCTTTGGCGCGACTGGCGACTCCTCGCCCGCACCACCCATAACCGGCGATCACGACGGTCGAACCGGCGATCAGCATATTGGTGGCGCGAATGACGCCATCAAGCGTTGACTGACCGGTTCCATACCGATTGTCGAACAGATGTTTCGTTTTCGATTCATTCACCGCGATTACGGGAAACAGGAGCGCGTTGTTTTGCTCCATCGCCTTGAGTCGGATAACGCCAGTCGTCGTCTCTTCAGTCCCTGCCCAGACCTTGCCCGCTTGGCTCTTCCGTTCAGTGTGCAGAGTCGAGACGAGGTCGGCGCCGTCATCCATCGTGATATGTGGCTCGATATCGAGCGCCTGATGAATATGCTTGTAGTAGGTCTTGTGATCTTCGCCGTTGATGGCAAAGGTCGAGATACCGTACTCGGCCACCAACGCGGCCGCGGTATCATCCTGAGTGGACAGCGGGTTCGACGCACAGAGCGCCAGATTGGCGCCGCCGGCTTTGAGCGTCCGCATCAGGTTGGCGGTCTCAGTCGTCACATGCAGACAGGCCGCGATATTGACTCCCTTGAGCGGTTTCTCCTTGGTGAACCGCTCGCGGATCAATTCGAGGACCGGCATGGAGCGGTCCGCCCACTCGATCTTCTGCTTCCCCTGCGCGGCCAGTTTGATATTTTTGATATCCGACTTGATCATGGTCTAGGCATCCTTGGCGAGGGTTTTGGCGACGTCCGTACGCTCCCAGGTGAACTCTTTTTCGTCGCGGCCAAAGTGTCCGTAGGCCGCGGTCTTGCGATAGATCGGTCGAAGCAGATCGAGCGATTCGATAATGCCGCGCGGCGTCAGTTCGAAATGCTTCCGCACGAGTTCAACCAGACGTTTCTCCGGTACTTTGGAGGTACCATCGGTGAAGATCATCAGCGAGACTGGCTGGGCGACGCCAATCGCGTACGCCAACTGGATATTGCATTTCTCCGCCAATCCCGAGGCGACGATATTCTTCGCGATATACCGCGCCATGTAACAAGCCGAACGGTCGACCTTTGTCGGATCTTTGCCGGAGAACGCGCCGCCGCCATGCGCGGCCATGCCGCCGTACGTATCAACAATTATCTTACGGCCGGTCATGCCGGTATCGGACTGCGGTCCGCCGATCACAAACTTGCCGGTCGGATTGACATAGTATTTGGTTTTGTTGTCGAGCATGTTCTTGGGGATAACCGGCAGGGCGACCTTCTCAATTATCTCTTCGACCGCCTTCTTGGTGATCTTTTTGCCCGACTTGTCGAGGATATCTTCGCTATGCTGTGAGGACAGCACGACCGTGTCAACACGCGCGGGTTGGCCATCGACATACTCTATCGTCACCTGTGATTTGCCATCCGGGCCGAGATAGGGGAGGATCTTCTTCTTTCGCACATCCGCCAGACGACGCGTCAGCTTATGCGCGAGCATGATCGGCATCGGCATCAGTTCTTTAGTCTCATGGCAGGCGTAGCCGGCCATCAACCCCTGGTCACCGGCGCCGCCATGATCAACTCCCTGGGCGATATCCGGCGACTGCGAGCCGATGGCGTTGAGGATCGCGCAGG
The DNA here is from genome assembly GCA_964397415.1 of uncultured Ignavibacteriales bacterium. Classification (GTDB taxonomy): domain Bacteria; phylum Zixibacteria; class MSB-5A5; order GN15; family FEB-12; genus FEB-12. The sequence goes on from CAYNIJ010000002.1 coordinate 273,891, forward strand.
TATCATAGGTGAATCCCTGCTTGGGGTCGGTGTAGCCGATATCTTTGACGACCTCGCGGACGAGGCGATGGATATCGATATATGTTTTGGTCGTGATCTCGCCGCCGACGATCACCAGGCCGACCGAGACAAAAGTCTCACATGCCACTCGTCCTTTAGTGTCGGATCGTAAGACCTCATCCAAAACGCCGTCTGAGATCTGATCCGCCAGTTTATCTGGATGACCCTCGGTGACTGACTCCGAGGTAAAGAGGAAGTTTCCTCCTGCCATGACTACATACTCCTTGTGGTGCTTCGTATACTCTATGTTCAGGTGAAGGCCGTTTCCGACGAATCACCCACATTGACAACCGAGCTGACGCCATTGAGCGTCGCGTTACTTCCGACCAGCGAATCATGCAAGATCAGATTCCGCACACTCGCTTTTGGGCCGATGATCGAATTTTTGATGACCGAGTTCTCCACCACCGCTTCATCGGATATCGCTACATAGGGCCCGATAACCGAGGCGGTCACCCGCGCGGATTCGGCGATAAAGACCGGCGGGATTATGGTACAGCCTTCACGCGTCGGGGAAGTTGTTTCATAGCTGAGGAAGTGACGGTTGGTTTCGAGGACCGTCTCTTTCTTGCCGCAGTCGTACCATCCGTTGACCTCGTATGGGAAGAATTTCGTTCCCGCCTTGATCATCCGCTGCAGGGCATCAGTGAACTGCACTTCCCCCTGAGTGGTCATGCCGGATTCGGAATGTTCCTGAAGCGCTTTGCGCAAAGTCTGCGATTCATGGAAATAGTACAAGCCGATGACGGCGAGATTGGTTTTAGGAATGGAGGGCTTCTCTTCCAGATTCGCCACAAATCCGTTACGGATCTCCGCAATGCCGAAGCGGTGCGGGTCGGAGACCTGGCGCACGCCGAGGACATAGTCGCCGGCGGCAATGAACTTGGTCAGATCGGTTTCGACGATCGTGTCACCCAGGACCACCAGGATGGGGCCGTCGGACATTTGCTGCACGGCCAGATTGATGGCGTGGCCGAGGCCAAGCAGACGTTCCTGCCAGACGAATCTGGATTTAAAGGAATAGTTAGCCTGGACGTAGGCCTCAATCTCGGCCCCGAGGTATCCCACGACAAAAACGACTTCCTCTGGCTGTAGCCGGGCGATCGGCTCCAGAACATGGTCAATGATCGGTCTTCCGGCGACCGGCAGCAGTACTTTGGGGGTGGAATGGGTGTGCGGGCGAAGCCTGCTTCCGACTCCTGCTACCGGGACTATGACTTTCATTGCTGTATCTCCATGAAACTTGAGGCCAAAGTAGCCAATGCCCCCCGGCAAGTAAAGCGCAAAGTGGGAGGGCTGGGGAGGTTAGGCCGGTTCAACGGCCGCTGATAACTGAGCGTGGCAGAACCAAAATCGGTTCGCCGGTGTCTCGTAACGAAATGAAATGGGTTGAGTCCGCGGTCTTTTCATAGATACCGATCGCGACCTGGCTGATCTCGCCGGGATGAGCGAATCGTCGATAGGCAGGCGCGAGCTCCCCCGCTTTCCAGCTCTGGGTTGACCGGTTCGGATGGAAATCAAAGGACAACTGGCGGAAAGTCGTTGCCGGGTTGGCCGCCGATGAATCTGGAATGGCCAAACGGAGTGCGATGGTGTAATCCGCTTTGAGGCTCTCGCGCGGAATGAAGTAGAACTCGGCGTGATACCAACCGTTGGGTTGGCGTGCGATCTGGCAGGACATCAAATCAATGGCCGGTTCCGAAAAATTGGCAATTGGCTGACCGGGGCCACGATATTTGAAGCCGAGCGTCGTAAGGAAACACTTGTCGATCACCGGGAGTTGCTCTGGGCCGACCACCTTCATGGCCGCTTCAGCGGCATGACGGTTCAATATTCGCGGGACCAGAAATTCGCCGGCGAATTGCTGGTGAATAGAGTCATCCAGCATAAAATAGCGGAGTATACGCAACTGATCCGGAACCTCGATCGGCACGGTGACTGGGTCGAAATTCGGTGGGATGACCGAGTCCTGCACCGCCTTTTCATAGGTGGCGAACATGTTGTTGCGGTGCTGCAGCCGCTCATCGAGGGGGCGGGCGAAGGCCGCGAGGGTGTACAGCTTGCTCGCTTCGCGATACCAGACGACGCCGGAATCGACGAGTTGATCCGCGCGATAGCGGAATTTTACGCCCAGTCTTTCTATCAGTTGCTGCCACTGCAGATTGTCCAGCAGCTCCGGGAACGAAGTATACAACTGGCCGAAGTTGGTCGTGATGTCATCATAGGTGGAAAGCTCACCAGATTCTATCTGTTCGAGCATCAGGCAGGCTCGCGCGGGGTAGCCTTCGGGATTGGATTTGGTGTCATAGACGGATTTTGACGGGTCCTGCCCACAGCCGCCAAGAATTACCAGAATGAAAATGCCAAATAGGGGAATCAGTTTTTGCATATCTCGCATAACTTATAGTGCCGGCATTCTGAGAGCCAGCGTATATTATACGGCGATCACCTGGAATCGCTCAGAAAATCTGGGAAAAGGAACCAATCCAGTCATTATAAAGAAAATAGACGCGCCCGATCAAAAGGGAAACGCGGCCCATCACGGTATAGCCGAAGTGCGCGCCAAAAGATATCATGATAAACCAGACGCCGATCCGGGCGGTCACCCCCAGCGCGCCGGTATGTTCTTTCGAAAAGTAGAAATAGATAAGCGTGGAGAGCACACCCACTACCGTAATGGCGGTCAGGGCACTGGCGGCCAAACCACCATCCGCCATTGGCATCATAGTATCCTGCATCTGGGGAAGCACCAGGCCATGCAATTGCGAGATGATAAAGACGCCAGCCGTGTTCCCCATCACAAACGCGAGCGCGAGGCGCGAGACCCAGGAGATTTTGGGTATGAGGCGCGCGAACATCAATGCGCCGACTATTCCCGGAATGAAAAGGTACCATTTCGGATCATCCGCGCGAGTCATTGGCTCCCAGAGTTGCTGGATGATCACCGACTTCCATATCAAGCCAACATAATATCCCGCCGACAAGCCCGCAAAAATGTGCTCGGCGAACTTGTAGACCGCGTTATCCCTGTAGAGGAACGAAAAGATCGCAAGGGAGAAAAACGCGCCGATCCAGATCTGGAGAATGTCGATACCGCTCATACGGACATCCCCTTGTTATCTTTGCGCTTGCCCAGGAAGAATCCGAGATTGCCGACAATGACCAGCGCTATTATCAGAAGATGGATCAGCGACTGGATCCCCATCCCTTTCATGGCGATCGCCGGTTTGCTCACCAGTTGCTCGTACTCGGCCGCCCCTTTCATTCCTCCCAGCAATCCGGTCATTTGGCCTGAGCTGACGAACGAGTAATACTTAGGAGCGGAAACGGCGGTAACGCCGGCGCCAACAGGAGTGCCATACTGCGCGTTGACAATTGAAATCCAATACTCGACAATGGCATTATCCGCTACTGCAAAGATGAAAGCGATATCACGGTAGTCTTTGACCGTCTGCATCATCGGTAGCTCAGCCAGAGGTGTGCTGGAATTGTCAGTCGGGTAGATCGCTTCGATGGAGGTTCCCATCCCTTTCAACACCGCCACGTAGTTCGCCTTGTATCCGAGATTGACGAAATCGACCCCGTATTGCTTGCCGTATTCCGCGGCAACCAGGCGCGTCACTCGCTCGGCTATTGATGGCCCACCCAACGGAATGGTAGTCATCGTCAGTACTTTGCAGTGCTTCCTGAAGAGATGATGCAGTGCCGCGGTGGACATCGGTTCAGTTTCCGCGGTTGACGACGGATAGTAGTCGAAGGTCAGCAGGACCACCGATGAATCCGGCAATGCCTCGATGGCTTCATAGAGCTGGATCGCTTCGGGCGTAATACGAACCGGAAAATCCGCCGGGACTATCAACGGAAAGATCACTGTCAGGGCGACTAACAGGTAGATCCAGCGACGGTCCAGAGATGAGATCTTGTCCCAAATATTCACTGGCTCACCCCTTCCCCATGTAGGTGCGTTCGATCCCCAGCAGGATGCGGAGCGACATCGAGGCCGCGCCGAGAGCGGCTCCGATGATAATACCCCGTTGCACGGACATATTCGCGCCGTTCATGACGAAGGTATTGATCCACTGCGGAAGATTGTCGGAGAAGAGGCGAAGGAAAGCTTCACCCATCGGGATGCGCCAGAGCATGACGAGGACCGCGGTCAGAAGAAGCAGGGTCGCCTCGGCATTGCGGGCGCGGAACGCGCGATAGGCGGCCGATGCGATATAGAACGCAAGCAGACCAAACATGGTCTGCATCATGATCGAATCAACGTAGGTAAAGAGCCAGTCGTAGATGGAACCCTCGCGGTCGCCGAAGAGGGGAGACCAGGAGACGGGCAGAATGGAAGGAATGGCCATGACGAAGATGGATATCAACGTCATAAGATTGAAGAACCATCCCGACTTCTGGTTGCGCACAGCGCGGAAATTGACGCGCGTGATCGAGACCACACCCAACAGCAGCGTGAAGCCGCCGACGATTGTCACCCAAACGAGTACTTCGGATTCAATCCGTCCAAGAAACGTTCTTTCCGGATTAAAGAAGAACGAGAGGATCATGACGAACCCGGAGAGGAAAGCAATGACAATGGGGGCGACAGTTCTCATAGGTGACTAGACCGCATCGAAGAATCTGATGAACGTTTCGCCGTAGCCAAGACTGGCCAGCACCACACCGAGAATTATCAGGACGATAATGATCACTTTGACAAAATCCTGTCCTTTGAGACCGCCGAGCATGATCGGTTCATGCGATAGATAGGCGGAAGCGGCATAGAGTTCTTCGCCCATCAGAGTGTAATCACACGCGGCGACAAAAAACGGCAATTGCTCGGGACGAGCTGTCCCGGCTATCTGAATTGAGCCGGCCGCGTTGCCGGTTTCGGCAAGAAGCAAAGACTCGGCGAAGAATGCGCCCATGAAGATATTTGCCGCGGGGCGTTCACGCATCATCATGCCGTTGACAGTGGCGGTGAAAGCCATCTGCTCACCCGCGACATAACGGACGATATCTTTATTGTATGAGTCGCGCCGCCCAACCTCGGTGTAGGCCTGCTCGACTACTTCCTGGCCGGCCGCCAGTACCATCGGATAACGGACCGGCACCAAAAGCGGAGTTTCGTACTGAGCAGTGATTCTCGCAACGCGTCCGAGAATGGAAATACCGGCGATGGTTTCTATTTCATCGATCTCTTGTAGTCCGGGGATAAAGAGTACCGGGCGTCCCATTTCGGTGGCGCGGCCGACGGCCTCTTCCATTGCGTCAAGCCCGGCCATGCGGCGAATGAACAGCGGTTTTCCCTGACGCGCCCATCTGGTATAGAGGAGCACGACTCCGGAGAAAACGAGGATAAGAATGAGGGCGTTAAACCGTTCGGTTCGAAAGAGCGGTTGACTCGCGGCCGCGTCCTGAGCCATAAGGCTCGAAGCCGCCAGCCAAACAGGGGCGGACAAAAGAAAAGGTCGGATCAACTTGCCTACGGTCACTCCTCGAACTCCATCAGTGCAGGTCAATGCGTATCGGTGTACCTTCCATTAGACTGATCAACCGTCGATTCTGTTCACTCTGAATTGAGCAATCGATTGTTCAAGTCTTGTAGAAGGTGTTCCAGCCTGGCGTTATCCCATCTTTGAGGGAAGCCAGTTCCTGTATAGTTCCCCAGAACGGCTGGCCGCAGACAACACAAGGTAGTCCATGCTCAATGAACATACCGATCGCCTTGGGGTATTCTTCGACCAGATCTTCAACTCTGGTCGATTGCGTGATTGATTCGGCCATGTCGAACTGCCCGGCAGTGTCGACCTTACTTGGCCAGCGCCGCTTTCAGGCTTTCTATAGCTACTACCGGAGTGGGATCCGTGTCGTTCACCACCGCCAGGTAGTAAGAGGCGAAATCACCTAATTGGATCATGCTGAACATTCGTTCGAGTGGCGAATCGCCTATCGAACGCACTTCCAACACATCGACTCCCGTCTTCTCTATCAACCCCTTCACGATATCCATCCGCTTCTGGACCTTGGGGTGATCCCCCTGGTCGCGAATGAACAGCACCTGGAGATTTTCGGTATGGGGGCCGATCGGGTCAGACCAGGCGACCAGTTCGTTATGGTTGAATTCCGGAAAGACATTATGGAAGGTCATGTTTTTGCCGTTTTCGCAGAACTGACCCTTCCAACGAATCCCCACCACATCCATCAGAGTCGGACCGGTATAGACGATCGCCATCTTGGCGAGGAGCCGCTCAGCGATATTCTTCGCCATGTTGGATTCAGTCGGTGAGTCTTCGATGTAGCGCTCGCGGAAGATCTGCATCAAACGGATCGCGCCGCTGATCTCTTTGGACATCCCTTTGACCATGCCGAGTTTCTCGAACAACATCGCCACGGGGACGAACGAGAAACCGAGCGCAGCACGCGGCTGCATACCGCCGGGAATCGTCATCAGCGGGATATCATTGATCTTAGCGACTTCTTCGAGCATACCGCCGGTCGTGATGGCGACGATCTGGGCCTTGCGATCCAACGCGTCATCCAGCGCCTCGAGGGTCTCTTCGGTATTGCCGCTATAGGAGGAAGCGATCACCAGAGTTTCGTCATCGACGAACTCCGGGAGCTTATAATGTCGGTTCACAAAGAAGGGGATGACCAGCCGGTCAGCCAGGAGGGTACGGACGAGGTCGCCGCCGATCGCAGAGCCGCCCATCCCGATCACTACCACATTGCGGATCCCCGCAAAATCATTCGCCCGAATATTCCAGCCATCCGCCAACTTCAGGGCATCGGCCATCTGCTCAGGGAAGTCGAATATCCGGTTGTACATATTCGATGGATCGACTGAGCGTATTGTCTCAACGTCATCAAGCAATGCCAAATCGCGTATCCTGTATCTAAACGTTCATTATTTCTCAAGCGCATCCTGGAATGATTCCAGGCGACGGGTGACCGCAGCAGCCGACGGGCAATTCATAATCGTTTCCGCCAGGTGGCGAGCCACCGCGGTATCTATTTTGCCGACCAGCCGGCACATATCGTATATCTTGGCGGGGTTCATGGAGAGTTGCTCCACGCCCAAACCGACAAAAAGCGGCAGGGCCAGGTGGTCTCCCGCTATTTCGCCGCATATAGATACGGGTTTCCGGTGCTTTTTACAAGCGTCAACCGTCATTTTAATCAATTGCAGGACAGAGGGGTGGTAGGAATTGTAGAGCCCGGCGACCTTGGCGTTGGCCCGGTCGGCGGACATCGTGTACTGCGTCAAGTCATTGGTACCAATAGATATGAAGTCCACTTTCTGGGCTAACAGGTCGGCGGTGAGGGCCGCCGAGGGGACCTCGACCATAATGCCGATCGGAATCTGTGGGTCAAACGGTACCCGCGCACGCTTCAAATCGAGCATCACCTGCTGGATGAGCTTTTTCGCCCGTTCGTATTCGGTCAGGTCGGAGATCATCGGGAGCATGATCTTGAGATTCTTTCGCGCCGAAGCCCGCAACATCGCCCTGATTTGAGCTTTGAAAACATCCGGCATCTCCAGCATGGAACGGATCCCCCGCCAACCGAGTGCGGGGTTGTCCTCATGCCCAAATTCGCCATCAGCCTTGATCTTGTCGGAACCGATATCGTACGTCCGAAGGATCACGCCGCAGTGGCTAAAGGTCTCCGCGATCTGCGAGTAGACCTCGTATTGTGTTTCCTCGTCCGGGAAGTCCCCTTCGCGCAGATAGAGGAACTCCGTGCGATACAGGCCAACGCAGATTTTTTTCGAGGCCAGTATCTCGTCGATCGGACCGGGGAGTTCCAGATTGGCGGCGATATTGAGCGTGCGCCCATCGGCGGTCTTCGGCGGGACGGTCTCCAGTTTCTTGATCTGCGTGATAAGTGCCGGGCCCTGGCGTTTTTTCAAGCGCGAAGCCTCGGCGCAGTCTTCTTCGGTCGGATTGATTATCACCACACCGGCGGAACCATCGATAATGATCTTGGCGTCGCTGTCGACCAGATCGGCGATATCTTCCGCGATGACCATTGGGATCATCAGCGACCGGGCGATGAGCGCCATATGTGAAGTGCGCCCGCCTTCGGAAGCGGCAAAACCGGCGGCCTTACGGTCGCGGAATGTCAGCACTTGTCCGGGAGTGAAGACCTGCGAGACGAGGATAGTGTTGGGCGGGAATTCAATATCTTCGTCGGTTGCCCCTGTCCCCAGTTTGGAGAGGATCTTCCGCGCGACGGCGTCGATCTCCATCGACATCTGGCGCATATACGGGTCGGAGGCGAGCCGCAACGGCGCGGTGATCTTGTCGACCAACAGCTTGTAGATATATCCCGCGGGGCGACGTTTCGCGACGATCTGCTCTTTCACCTGCTGGATGAAATCGTAGTCTGAGGCGATCAGCATCTGGGCATCGAAGATCTTGGCGATCGGTCCCGAAGCTTTTTTGTTGGCGGCGTCGCGAAGTTTGCGGACTTCGGCCATGGTCGCCGCGACCGCGCGGTCAAGCGCGTCGATCTCGGACTGGCAGCGTGCGGCGGGGATGATCATTTCGGGGATGCGGATATCATCGGGGAGGATGATACGCGCGTTGCCGACAGCGATCCCGGGCGAGGCCGGCACCCCTTTTATAACTTTTCGATTACTCTTCATAGGTCAATCACTTGCGGCTATAGTCTGCTCTAAGATAGGCAGGTAGGGAAATGATAGGCAAGCGGAATAACGGGGGGAGAGTCGAGGGGGGATGTCGTAAGGTTGCAGGGTGCAACCATCAAATGTGTGTGGGAAGCGGGGATGAGAAAATTGGTCGCATTGAGCAACCATCAAGTGGTTGCTTTGCAACAAAGGGAGGTGTGGCGCAGGATTGTTTTGTTGGAGGTTTGAAGGCAGTGATGCGGGACAAGGGGATGATGGTTGCGGACCCATGGCTCATCCAACTAGTCGTGGAGAGTGGTTTGTGAACTCCCCCTATTAATAGGCCCGCATTGAGAGGAACTGACAATTGTCATACAATTAGTCTGGTTGTGGAGAAGAGAGTGTGGCCGTCAGGTCTCGCGCTCGCTTTTTGTGATGAGAGATTCTGGTTGAGAATTCCGGCGAGCGCTAGGACCTGACGGAACGATTCACAGTGAGTCGAGCAGACAGGGATATCTGCGGCGCAACAAATTAGGCTGAGCACAGTCGAAGCCTGGTCCAATTGAGATCACGACGCTTTGCCTTGTCAAATGGATGAAGCAAAGCTCGTGATGACAGTCTTCACTATGTCTGTGATTGAGTCGAGGATTGTCGAAGGATATCCGGTAGTGGAGTTATTCCGTTTCGCCGAAGCGGGATTCGATAACGGCGAGGATCTCCGCCATCGCCTGTTCTTCATCCGGGCCATCCAGCTCGATCAGCAAATCCGACCCCATCTCCGCGGCGAGCATCATGACGCCCAGAATTGATTTGCCGTTCACGCGCAAACCGTTCTTGGTGAAGTGAACCTCGGACTGGAATTTGGATGCGGTTGTCACCAGCAGTGCCGACGGGCGGGCATGCAAGCCAAGCTTATTAACGATCTTTGTGGTCTGTGATATCATACGGTTAGCTCGGATAACATGAACCTCTTACCGGAAAGTTCCTGGACAACCCCTTTTAATTCCAGCGCCAGCATATACTCGAGAACTTCGGAGACTGTCAGATTCGCCGACCGTGAAAGGTTGTCAATCTGCACGGGGCCCTCGGCCAATAGTGCGATCATCTTCCGCTCCATATCGGTCAGGTCAGGCAAAGATTGAAATCGCTTGGCTGATACTTTGCCTGCAAGACGGGGGAGATCATCAAAGAGATCCTGAATCCCCGTAAGCAATCTTGCGCCTTTCTTGATGAGGCTGTTGGTGCCAAGCGACGTGAGCGCGTCGGGAGAACCGGGCACAGCAAACAGCTCGCGTCCCTGTTCTATCGCATGTTCCGCCGTAATGAGTGCGCCGGATTTGGCGCCAGCCTCGATCACGATGATCGCTTCGGAGAGTCCGGAGATGATGCGATTCCGCTCAGGAAAGAAAGCTTTGTCCGGATTGGTGCCGGGAATGTATTCAGAATAGACCGCGCCCTGTTTGGCGATGCGCTCGGCCAGTTTCTTGTTGGTCGGCGGATAGATTATATCCAGCGATGTTCCCCAGACGGCGATTGTTTTGCCGCCAGCATCAAGCGCGCCGGCATGAGCGGCGGAGTCAATCCCTTCAGCCATGCCGGAGACAACAGTGATTCCCGCGCGCGCGAGATCACCCGCCAGTTTGGCGGTGAAGAGTTTGCCGCGTTCCGAGGGATGCCTTGTGCCGACGATCGCGACCAATTTGTCATCTTCGTGAATTGGATCGCCGAGGCGGAATAGTATCGGGGGTGGATCGGGTATGCGCGCGAGCGCAACCGGGTAGCCGAGGATATCGGGGAAAAGCACATCCCAGCCGAGTTGGATGATTCGCGCGGCTGTGGCGCGCGCGGTCTCGGGGTCAGCCTGCTGTTTGATAGCAGTCGCCAGGGCATGCGACAAGAAAGGGACCGCCTCTAGCTCCTGCACCGATGCACTCAGCGCGGAGGCAGGGGACCCGAATTTCTGGATCAATCGATTGTATCGGCCCTTACCGATCCCCGGCACCTGCAAAAGGGTCAGGGAATCAGTCAGCCGTTCTTTGAATTCGTTCTTCGTCAAGTTTCCGCTCAATAGCTAACAAAAAATCGTCGGCCCCAGCCCGGGAGACCGCCGACAGGAAAATATAATCTTTCGGGAGCTTCTTGGAAAATGCTTTTACTTTGGCGGCCGTGGTGGTGTCGATCTTGGTTATCACGGTCATCGACGGTCTCCCCGGGAGTTCCGGGTCGAAGGTCGCCAGTTCGTTTTCGAGCAACTCCCGCGTCTTAATAATATCTTCCTCATTAATGTCAATCACATAGACCAGCAAACGTGTCCGCTGGATATGCTTGAGAAACTGGATGCCGAGTCCCTTTCCTTCGGAAGCGCCTTCGATAAGACCCGGAATATCCGCCATCACGAATGACTTGTATTCGCGGATCTTGACGATGCCGAGATTCGGAACCAACGTCGTGAATGGGTAATCCGCGATCTTGGGACGGGCGGCGGAGAAGGCGGCGAGGATGGTTGATTTTCCAGCGTTCGGCAATCCAACCAGGCCGACATCAGCGAGAAGTTTCAGCTCCAACGCGAGGCGGCGGTGTTCACCGGGAGCGCCATCCTGCGCTTTACGTGGGGCCTGGTTGACGGCGGATTTGTAATAGGCGTTACCGTGCCCGCCTTTGCCGCCTTTGGCCAGGACAACCTGCATGTCTGGAGTATCCAGATCGGCGATCGTTTCGCCGGTATCGAGATCTTTAATAATGGTGCCAACCGGGATGCGTAGAAAGGTCGGGTCGCCGGACTTTCCCGTGCGAAGAGAGCCACTGCCGAAACGCCCTTTATCCGCCTTGTAGATCTTGCGGTACCGGAAGTCGAGGAGAGTGGTCAAGTTGCTGTCGGCGATTGCGATAACATCGCCCCCCCAGCCGCCATCACCGCCATCCGGTCCCCCCTTGGGAATATATTTCTCCTGTCGGAAGGCGATACAGCCATGCCCGCCATCTCCGGCAAATACTTCTATTTCAACGTAGTCGATAAACATCCGGGTGAATATCCCGACATAACCCGACCTTGTCAACCGCTCAATCTAGGGTGGTTAGACCGGTTGACTCCGGCGATTAAACCGCACATATTGGCCGGTCATGAAGACCGAGCAGCAGAATCCTGCGCCCACCATCAATCAGCGCAAACGGCAGTGGTATGAAGAGACCTCACTGGTTCTCGGTAAGATCTGCCACCGCATGGGGCTGACTCCCAATTTCCTGACCGGCATCTCGCTGGTTTGCGCGATCATTTCCGGTATCTATTTCTGGAAGGACAGCATGGGGTGGGGGGTCTTTTGGATGCTGGCGGCGTCGTTCGCGGATATGCTGGATGGCTCCACCGCACGGGCGGGGAAAACCGGGACAGTCTTTGGCGGGATTCTCGATCATGTTTCCGACCGCTACGGGGAGTTTTTTATTCTGGCCGGTATCACGTTATCAGGTGCGGCACATCCGGGGTGGGGTCTGTTCGCTTTGTTCGGGATGCTGATTGCCAGCTACACACGGGCGGCGGCGGAATCGATCGGAAAACTGGAGAACTGCGCGGTCGGGATAATGGGGAGACTCGAAAAGTTCATTTTGATCATCTTTGGCGCCATCATGGAAATATACTTCCCGACCGGCACCTGGCCGCGCGGCGGATGGCTGGAGTTCGCCCTCATTATAGTGGGCGCGACCTCGACCATTACCTCGGTGCAGCGACTCGTCTATGCCCGCAAGATGCTGGGCGACCGCCAGGAAGTCTGACTATCCCCTCACACTCTATTCGAAGAAAGTATCTATGATCACGGCAATCGGCAATCCTGTCTATGACTATATCAAAACTCCGCGGGTCGATACGCAGACCCGCATTCTTTCCGGTTGTTCGACCAATGCCGCGCTGGTGCTGGCGAAACTCGGCAAAGAGGTGACGCTGGTCGGGTCGGTGGGGGATGATCTCAAAACACAGTTTCTGGCGGATATGCAGAAATACAAGATCACGCCGCATATCACCCCCTCGAAAGAGACTGGCGGTTTTTCGCTTATCTATTACGACGCGTTCGGGAATCGGACGCTCGACCTATTGGGACGGGCTGCGAATATCAGCGAGATAGACGCGTCGCTGTACAAAGATTCCGAAGCGGTTTTGATAGGGCCGATCCTCAAAGAGGTTTCGCTTGAGATGGTCGCGCAGATACGAAAGAATTATCCGAAGGGGCTATTCTTTTTGGATCCGCAGGGGCTGTTGCGCGATATCGATTCGCAACAGCGGATCACGCATGACAAGCCGGAAGGGATAGAGAAAGCGTTCGCACTCTTTGATATCGTCAAGCCGAACGAGATGGAAGCGAAAGTACTGACCGGGATCGACTGCCGCGAGAATCCGTACGAGGCGGCGAAGATACTTAAGTCGTGGGGGCCGAAGATAGTTATTGTGACACTCGCGGAACTTGGGTCGGTGATCTATGACGGAAAGCAGTTCATCGATATTCCGCCGTATGAGATTGATCTGATCGACGCGACCGGCGCGGGGGATACGTATATGGCCGGGTTCACGTATGAATATCTGAAATCAAAAGGTGATCTGCGGCGGGCCGGCTGTTTTGCGTCGTGTACGTCGTCGATCATGATCGAGCATGTCGGGCCGGATTTCGCGATGACGGAGAACGAGATTCGCCGCCGTCAGGAGACATTATTGGCGATGGGGGCATTTCGTCCGCGGGTGGCGGTGAATATGGCGTAGACAGTCTACGCTTGACTTCCGGGGAGTTTTCGGCTTATTTCGGGGAGACCATATAACGGGGAGTTTTTCATGTCAGTGCGACAACTCGCGTCAATCGCCGCATTCGCGGTGTCATGTCTTTTTCTGTTCTCATCAATCTGCGTCGCGCAGGAGACGAAGCCGTTTCGGGTGGATAGTTACATTCCGGAGAAGTTTACTGACCTGGAGTGGCGGGTGGATGGGCGATTTGACGCTAATGGTACTTCGACGGACTATGACCGATCTTATAATTCGACGCAGGGATTCGGAAACGGGCGGGACGAGGATGCGCGCGATCAATTGCGATTGGATGCGAATTCCATGTTACGGTATACCTTCCTCACCCAACCTCGTTTTTTTAATTGTCTGATCAGTTTCGAACCCACGTGGACTCGTGATGCAAAAAGCAGCCTGGATAAGGCACATTCTGAGGACTCAGAGACTATCTATTCGTTAGAGACCTCCAAGGAGAGTGAAGTCAACGCGTACACACTGAACGGGACAATTCGTCTTGTCGGTGGTCAATATATCGCAAAGGATTTTTTCCTTCAGGCAAGCGCAATGTCAAGCATGGGATACCAGTCCTACTACCACGACGTGCTCGATGAATCGGGCTCCAGGACCTATCATGAAATAGACGATAGCATCATATATGGTTTTACAGAATTCAGGCATTTCGAAGGTACCAGTGATAGGAAGTTCTATCGAAACACGGCTGAATTGGCGGTCGGCTGTGGTCGAATGCACATAGGGGAGTATGCGGCTACTTCGATTATGATTGTGGAAGTCCTGCGAGAAAATGGCTTGATCGATGAAGAGCCATCGTACGACCAGATGACCGAACTCACACAAAGGATATACGATCTGCGTAGAAAGCACTCGATCGACGACCGCTTAATAAGAATAGAAGCACTTCAGGAGATCACAGGCTATCTCCAGTCGGAGCAGCTGGTCGGATCCTTGAATGCCCGTCAAGTCCTTTTGATCCAGGATGTCTGGGATTACTATCCCAGGAACAATCGGATGTTTGGCAGTCAGGTGCAGCTGGGATATGGCTCCTACTATTCTATCACTTCGCAACAAGGCGGGACTTTGTCGCGCGTTGGTCGACGGAATACTGTGGAGTATCTTGACTCTGCAGGTGTGGTTGACACGTCGCTCAATGAGTTCTTGTCAGGCTATTCCTATTATCACGATAAGAGAGATGAGGAGCAATCGTACCTCTACTTCAAGGTAGATCACTTGCGGCCGCTGAGTGCTCATTGGCACCTCAGCTTGTGGGGGTCTGGGAGATACTACCTGAATGAAAACAACTCGAATAGCCCTGTACTTTCTGCCGAAGTAGGGTCGCAATCAGCCGCGAATTTTGCCGTGGCGATTTCATCGAGTGCGACTTATTCGGACCATTATGCGATTGAAGGGAACGCGGATATTGAGTGGCTGGTCGATTCGCGCACGAGCTGGTCATTTGGTGCCACGCTCTCCCTTACGAACATATTTAGTGAGCATACTTATCAGTATTATGACAGCTATGAAGATAGCGTAGTCGCAGTTACGAGCACGATGAAACAATCCATGCGCCGTCTAGGCGTTTCGTCCATCTTCAATTACCGTATCAGCATTCCGACAACCCTCACTCTTAACTTGACGCTGCTGAATCAGCGAGGCGTTTACCGCTATAACTCGGTCCAGGAAGATGTGAGTTCGAATTGGAACTATCGAGTATCGGTCGGACTGCAGCACTATTTGTTCTAATCTGACCTGACGGCGGTGGGGGGATTATAGCGCTTGATTTCCTCATTGACCAGATTAGTCCACTATCGTATACTCTTTCTGTCCGGGCGGAAGGTTCCTGAACCTCCATTTCATCTTCACCTCAACAGACACGAAGGAGGATCGTATGTCTGACAATGGCCACACCACCGGATGGATGCCGCTCAGTCGCCGTCGCATGCTCGGACATCTCGCTATCGGCGCAGGCGCCGCCCTTTCAGGACTCGGCTTCTCGAATCTCGCCGCACAAACGACCGAACGCGGCAAAGTACTCCTCGACAAGATGCCGTCACTCCCCAAAGGATTGGAGCAGGCGGTCAATTTCCCGTTGATCGAAGCGTTGTTGGGGCGTCGCGCCCGACGATTCGCGATGGGGGATGAGATCCCCGATGGCGTGCTGGCGTACAAGTCGAAACATGCACCGATGCCACTCTCTGAACTCGAGCAGATGCTGGTGCTCGCCGCCGCGACCGGCAACAACGGCTGGCATTACATGCATTATCGCGCCAAGCGATACGCGCCGAGATTGTCGAACTACGCCTCCGCGGCGGGAGGAAGAACATTTCCATCGGCGGCGGGTTTTCATACGACAGAGTTTTTCTTTACCGATGACAACGGCACCTATTTCCTGCCGACACGTGATTCCGGGTCACTGCTGAAGGTGAATGAACAGGGAGAGCATGATCTCGAGGGATGGCTATCGGCGCACAAATCCCGCATCAAGAAGCTCGATGATAAGCGGCTCAATCTACCGGCGGAAGAACCATATCTCGAGCCGCACAACACCTGGTGTGTGAATGTGCCGGGGAGTACGCTGATAATCCCGGTGGCCGATGTTGCCCAACATAATCTCGCGGGGATCGCCTATCTCGCGCAGAACGGCAAGTGCCTGATGGATGATATCAATGGCCGTCCGATCCCGGGAATCGAGAAATTCAAAGAGATAATCGACCCGAACGTGGCGTACCCAATGTCGTTCATGGAGCAATTTGGATTGGCCGAAACCTGCGCGGAGTTGTCGACCTCCTGTTATGCCGGGATGCTGATGCTCCAGGCGCTCGGGCTGGGTGGCTGGATGTTTGACGGCATAGATCCGTTCTCACTGTTGGGGGCATCGGGGAATCCCGCGGTTCCTGGCCTCGGATTCCGTTTTGACACCAATCCAAAGTGGCCGGTGCCGAATTTCACCGGGCGTGAGGGAATATTCATCGCGTCCTGTCCGCCGCATTACCCGAATATGCGGGCGGCGGTCGATGCGCTGGTAGAGCGGAAATATGGCGCGGGTGGGCCATTCAATCCGGAGACACCGGGACCGTGGAAAGAGACCGCTAAAGTGCGCGGTTCGGCGGCTGAAATGAACGAACTGTTCAAAGAATGTGTGGCGTTGCAGGCGCAATACATCTATGACACGTTCGGGCGATTCCCCGCGACGGTGCCATCGGTCTACACACTGACCTTCCTGCAGGCGCACCACCTGGATCTCGATTTCTACGACAAGAATATGCAGGCGGGAGGGTATCTGCATACGCATGCCGACCATATGAAAATGTGGCATAGCTAAATCAGCAACACCAAGCCCCCGGTTCACACTTGCCGGGGGCTTGTCTATTCCATTGATTGCCCCCATGAGCGAACCACTTACGTATGATGATTTTCTCAAGGTTGATATTCGGGTGGGGCGGATAATCGAGGTTGTCGACTTTGAGAGAGCGAAGATACCAGCTTATAAGCTGAAGATCGATTTTGGGGCGGAGGTAGGTATCAAACAGACCTCGGCGCGCTTCAAGACAGACTACACGACTGAGCAATTGCTTGGCCGGCAGTGTCTGGCGGTGGTCAATTTCCCGCCCAAGAATATCGGAGGGTTTATCTCCGAGGTGTTGATGCTGGGGGTACCGCGTACGGGTGGAGGGCTGGTGCTGGTTAGCCCGGTGGAGGAGGCGGAGCTGGGCGGACGGTTGTATTAAAGGCCCTCACCCGCCCCCGCCTGCGCGGGGGCACCCTCTCCCAAGGGGAGAGGGGAGAAAATGAGTTCCTTCGAGCAATCGCAATCATTCCGAGCAATTCAATATCTCCGACAAATCACAACTGAACCGCAAAGCTTTCGGTTTTTCCCTTCTCCCTTTGGGAGAAGGTGGCCCGCTTTGGCGGTCCGGATGAGGGGTTCTCTTCCCACCCCAATCACATCAACTCACAAAAATATAGTAGCAACTCCACTATTTATCCGTATATTGTAGTGGAGGTGATTCGTATGACCTCGATTGATACCATCATCAATCGACAGCTCCTCAAGTGGGAGCTGGAGCGTCGGCGGACATCTGAAGAGACCCATCCGCCGCACGCGGAACCGCACCGCATTATCACGATCAGCCGTCAAACCGGCTCACGCGGCTCGTATCTCGCCACAGAGTTAGCGGAACGACTAGGCTTCCAGCGATTGCATCGGGAGGTGATCGACGCGATCGCCAAAGAATCCGGCTATTACAAACGTCTGCTTGAAGCGCTCGATGAACGGACGCGGGGACATCTGCACAGCGCATTCGAAGCGGCGATGACCGGTCAATTGGTCGATCGGTCGGACTACAACGAGTATCTGCACAAGGTTGTGATGTCCCTTGCCGAGTTGGGTGGCGTGATCCTGATGGGGCGCGGCGGAAATTTCATTCTCGGTCCACGCAAAGGGATGCATGTGCGGGTGGTCTGCCCGTACGCCACACGAATTGAGAATCTCTGCCGCTACAAACAGATCGCGCCGCGTGACGCGAAGGAGTTGATCGACAGATCGGACAAAGAGCGCCGCGACTTCATCAAATCGGTCTTTCATCACGATATCGATGATCCGATGCATTACGATATGGTGATCAATACCGGATTGATGAGTCTGGAGAGCGCAGTCTCGCTGATCGAATCGGCGTTTCACGCGAAGATGGCGGTGCTTCGCGCGCACGGGTAAAGATCAGCGGGTGGCGCGGACCATCAGCATGATCGGGAACTTGTAGGGACCATCGGGCGGATACCATCGATCCTCGACCTGGCGCCACTGTTCGGTGACTTGGTAGTAGGAGTAATCGTATTCGCCTAGTTTGGTGATGTTCAGCCCGGCGGCTATGAGTGAATTGATGACCTCGGCCAGCGTGTGCTGCCATTCGGTGCTTGGATTCTGTCGCCGGTAGGTGCGATCGGCGTAATCGGGGAGGTCCGCCAAAACTTCAGGCTCGGTCGAAAAGTAGTGGAGGGAGGTTTCGTACATGCCGAGTGAGGCGGGGTGGTCATCGATGAGTAAGAATTGGCCTCCCGGCTTGAGAAAATGCGCGACAACTCTCGCCCATTGAGATAGATCCCCCAGCCAACACAGCGTTCCATACGACTGGTAGACGATATCGAATTGCTCAGACAACTGCGTCGGCAGTTCCAGGATATCCGATCGAATGAATCGTGCGGTTTCAAGACCAGCCTTCCGTTTCAGTTCGTTGGCGCGAAGAATAGACTGATCGGCGATATCAACTCCGGTGACGATTGCGCCCTGGCGTGCCCAGGAGAGCGTATCGAGGCCGAATTGGCACATCAAGTGGAGGAGAGTCTTACCGGAGACATCGCCAAGTTCACGCTGTTCGAGTTGTTTGAGGGTGGTTCTTCCATTGAGAAACTCCTGCACATGATACGACGGATGGGCGACATGGATATCGACCAACTCATTCCACATCCGGCGATTCTGCTCGTGGCCATCGTGTGGCATTACTTGCGCGCTCCGATCAAAACGATCAGTCCAATGAGAAGGAAGACCGCATTGATTCCCCAGACCGCCACAAGTTCGGGTACCTTTTCGTTGTACCCCGCGGATTGCAGGATCTTGAAAAGCACGAAATAAAGCAGAGATATCCCCGCTCCCACGGAGAACGAAACCGCGATGCCGGACCGTTGCGGATTGGCCGCGAACGGGACACAGATCAGGATGATAATAACCGAGGTCAACGGAAACGCGTATTTGATCTGAAGGTCGATTGACTCTCTGAGGTATGGCGCGCCAGTCCGCTTTTGAAACTCGATATAATCCTTCAGTTCTTCGAGTCCCATATCTTCGGGTTTCACCAGGCGGCTCTGGAAATCACCGGGTTTATCTTTGATGAGAGTGAAGGTCAGGGTGTCGAATTCGGAGAAGGTCTCTTTGGCGGTGGAGTCGAAGTCGCGCACCTGCCCCGAGGTAAGGAGCCATCGATGATCCTCAAAGCGGACCTTCTCGGCGGTGACGATCTGAACCAGCCGGTGGTTCTGAGTTGAATAGAACTTGAAATCGCGGCCATCTCCACGGTCGGTATCGAATGAAGTGATGGTGTAGAACTTGCCGGGGCTGATCTGGCGGTAAACATTCCGGACTTTGGCGAGCGCCGCTTTGGAGCGGGATTCTATCGTGAACTCCTTCATCTCCACGCGACGCTGGTTGAGCGGAGGAAAGAGGTACTCGCTGTAATAGAAATGCGCCACAGCGAGAATGGCTGTCGCGATCAGATAGGGGGCGATAACGCGGTAGAGAGAGATACCGGCCGCTTTCATGGCCAGGATCTCGCGACGTCGCGCGAGGATCGAGACAGAGAAAAGCGCGGCGAGAAGGACAAACATTGGAAGAAACGACTTGAGGACCCACCCGCCAAAGAAGAGATAATATTGAAGAATGGTCAGCAGCGGTATCTGGTGGTCGACGAAGTCGCGCAATTGCTCAACCATGTTGACGACTATGATAGTCAGGCCGATTGCCACGGTGACCACCAGCAGCGCCAACAGGTAATGCCGCAGGAGATAGAGGTCGAGCTTCTTGATCATCCTCGATGCACCTGTCGGAAAAATCCGAAGACCGGCTTCTCAGTCACGACGATATAGATAAGATAGAGGCCGATCGAACCGAGGAGGATATTTGCCCCCCACATGGCAATGAAGGGGGAGACCAGGCCGCGGTCGGCCAGATCCTCTCCGCCAATCAAAAATGCCCAGTAGACAATAAAGAGCAGGATCGATATAGAGATGGCTATCCCCATGCCGCCCTTGCGAGCCATGATGGCGAGTGGCGCGCCTATCAAGACAAAGGCGAGCGAGGCCGAGGGGATGGAGTATTTCTTGTAGATCTCTATCTGGAATTTTGCTACCGCCTTCTGGCGGCTTTCCAATTGTTGGATATTTCGCTCCAGCGATTTGACCAGCACCAATATGTCTGATTGCAGTGAGGTTCGCGCGGTTGAGTCGGTCATCAGCGCCTTGGTGGGAGGCGCGAAGGTGTCGGAAAAGAGGAAAGAGAACTTCTCCTTAAGGCTGTTGTACGAACTGACTCGCAGCGGCTCCATCTGTTTGAGGTTGGTAATGACCTGCTGCTTCATAGTGTCGATCGGCATTTCGCGATCGGTTCGATACTCGGATTCCGTGCGGACCAGCTCCGACCCGGTGCCGCCAATATTGATCACCTGATTCTCGAAATCGACTTTGCGATAGTTGGCTGGATTCTCCAAGTCCATGGAATGAAGTTCACCATTGTAGAGTGTGAACTGAAGATTCTTGCCGTTATCCATCGACTTGAGAAAGCCGTACTCGGCGATGATCAGCCGAGGTTTGGTCGGATTCTTGGTTTCGGTTATACGGACTCCTTCGACACGCGAGGTCGCATGATCGATGTGGTCTATCTGCACGAGATAGCCGGGGATCTCGGTGACAAAAACCCCGGACCGGAAGACCAGGGTTGGTCGCATGGCGGAGATATCCCCCCAGAGCATACGAGCACGTTTGTTGAGGTCAGGCAGGACGGCGTCATTGAACCAGATCATCACGCCGGTCAGGATGGACGCAGCGATCAACAACGGTATCAGGAGTTGCAGAAGATTAATGCCTGAGGATTTAATGGCGGTGACCTCGAAATCCGCAGTGAGGCGTCCAAAAGCCATTAAGGTGGCTACGAGCACGGACATCGGGACAGAGAGCGCGAGCATCCAGGCGAGATTGAGTCCAATTAATTCGAGCACCACCCAGATGGAGAGATCCTTGTCAATCACCTGGTCGACTATCTTGGGGACGTACTCGATTATCAACAGAAAGGTGATAATGAACAGCGCGAAGAAAAAAGGCGCGATGTGCTCTTTCAGTATGTAGCGCTGCAGGATCTTCATAAGGCTCTGGAAAATATACCAGTTATACCCTGCAGACAACTTTTATATTCCCAACCTTTCGAAGTTGTTGGCAACCGGTTCAGGCGGCTGTATGTTAGCAGTTGACCGGCAAAGGTCCAGCCTACAGGGGTGAGTCAGATGGATACAAAGAAGATTCGCGACTACGTCGTCAAAGACCAGATTATCGGCTATTTCGTCGTCCGGAAGAAGGATGTCAAGGAGTACCGCAAAGGGGTCTATGTTCAGCTCGAATTAGGGGACAATACCGGGCGGATCATGGGGGTTATCTGGGAGCCGGACTATTTCAGCCAGACCGATCTAACCGAGGGGATGGTGGTCAAGGTCGGGGGGCTGGTTGGGGAGTACAATAACAAGCTGCAGCTTCAGGTCAATCGCATCCGTCTGGCCAAGGATGATGAATACCAGTTAGAGGATATACTCCCGCACTCCACTCAGAGCAACGAGCAACGCCTCGCGCGGATCATGGCGCTGGCGGACAAAATCCAGAACAGCTATGTCCGCCAGTTGGTCGACGCGTTTCTGACTGACAAGCAGTTCGTCGATGACTATCTGAAGGCCGCCGCAGGCAAGCTCTGGCACCATGCGTATGTCGGGGGATTGTCGGAACACTCGGCCAATGTCGGCGAACTGGCGTTGCGCGTGGCGGCGGGGTATGATTTCCTCAATAAGGATTATCTCATTTTCGGCGGGATTTTTCATGATGCCGGCAAGATCCGGTCATATTCCGCGGACATGAAGATCGATTTCACCGATGAAGGGCGGCTTATTGATCATATCTGTATTTGCGATGCCTGGGTCGCGCAGCGGGCGGCGACAATCGAAGGTTTCCCTGAAAAACTGCTTATAAAACTTCGCCATATGATCCTGTCGCATCAGGGGGAGAGGGATTACGGGTCGCCGGTGGTGCCGATGATGCCGGAGTCGCTGGTGCTTTACTATTGTGATGAGATAGACAGCAAGATGGGGGCGATGGACCGGATCCGGAGGAAACAGAAAGAGGCGGGGTGGTAGGAGTTTGTGAAGATGCTCGACCGGTTCCTCTATTTCGAGACGGCGGGGGAAGATCACGAATAGGGGAGGGGTCGGGAGAATCGGGGGAATAATAAGTCCGGCAATCGGTTAATTAGTTTTGGTGGGGGCGGGATTCGTGTTGCCTTTTTGGAATTGGCGTGTAAATTGGAGCGTTCTGAGCGCTCCTTTTCTGTTTTGCTACGGAGAGATGGCCGAGTGGTTGAAGGCGCACGCCTGGAAAGCGTGTATAGGTAACTCCTATCCTGGGTTCGAATCCCAGTCTCTCCGCCAGTAAAGCCTTATCTGCCCCGTATCTCAGATATCACTCGCATTGATTCTTGACGGCCAGCGAACAATTGTACTTCTTGAATGTGCGTGCAGTCTGGTAGTTGGCGCGGGAGGCGCCAAAACGAGACCAGACGTCTTATCCGAATTGGACAATGCCAATCCTGCGATAACGGCGGTGGCGGTTTGCCATATGCCGTCGTCGCGCTGTCACCTCAACCGGGCGAGGAGATATGAAGTTCTCATACTACTTCGACAAGTCGCGGAACCTGATCGTCGTGGAGAAATCCGGGCCGGTCTCTGTCGATGAAGATATCGACCTGATCGCCAAGATCCGCGCCGACGCCAATTACCAGAAGGGGATGAACTCAATCATTGATATGACTTCCGCGGTCTATGACTGGGGGATGAAAGATATCGATCGCTTTCGGATGCATGTTCATGAGATGGCCCGTGAAATGGGGCCGACCAAGTGGGCATTGGTCTCCAATGGCGGCGTGACTTTATCCAATGCCAAGCTGTATATCATGCTCCATGAGGTTCGACCGACCAATCTCAATTTGAAGCTGTTCACCGCGCGTTTTGATGCGATCAAGTGGCTGGAGAGCAAAGACTGACAATCGTTTTCAGATACAATATGTTGTCCGGGGCCGATCCCACCAACCATCTCACGGCCGTTTTTTCGCCAGACCTAACTGTTTATTGACCAATCGGTTTGCCCGCCGGTTAACCTCCGCGACCGCTCTTCCGATATTAATGAAGACCAGCAGTGGAGGAGAATATGGCTATAAAGTTATCACGCCTGTATAGGGTAATGAGCGTTGGGCTAGTGCTGTTTGTATTAGCCGCATGCAGCACGACAGTCAAAACGCGCCACACGTATTACCCATCCCACAAAGTTCAGGAACGCTGGTCCGAGACCCGGGATTCGAGCGGCTCTTATGTCAAGAACGGCCATTTCGAGCAGTTCTACGAAACGGGAGCCCGGCAACTGAGAGGGGAGTATCTCCACGGCAAGAAGTCCGGACCATGGGTTGCATGGTTTCCCGACGGTCATCTCAAGGAATCATCCAACTTTCTCAAGGGAGAACGTGATGGTGTCTACACCAGCTATTTTCCGAATGGGCATGTAGAGACCGAGGGTTCGTACAAAAGGGACCTGCCAACCGGCAAATGGTCGAAGTGGCACGAAAACGGACGAACGGCCCAGAAGTGGTCGTACCGCGCGGGGAAGGAGCACGGCGAGTTCAAGCGATGGCACCCGAACGGCAAACTGGCGGAAGAGGGAAGCTTTACCGACGGGGAAAAGGTTGGCAAGTGGCTGGTCTGGCATTCGAATGGAAAAAAGCGCGAGGAACTTCACTATCGGAACGGCGTGCTGGACGGATCATACATTGCCTGGCATAGCTCCGGCAGTCGCCAGCTCGAGGGTGAGTATGTTAATGGACAGAAGGATGGCGTCTGGATCACTTACTCGGATACTGGAATGGAACAGAAGAAGGAAGTCTACGCCAAAGGAGCATTAAAGCCTCTCGCCACAAACTGATTCATTTACTGCTGAACGGCTTAGCGCCGATTCGACGATTCGTCCCGCGGACCTCCAAAAAACCATTGCATGAATCCAGACTCCTGACGTATTTATTACAAAGAGGACGATACACTCTCAACTTCCTCAATCCGCTACTGGGAGAATAGCAATGGCTAAACTCACACTTCTGCTGACCGGGCTGATCCTCGCGGTGCTCATTGGATGCAGTGATTCAAATGTCACGGCACCATCAACTGACACATCTTCGCCAACCGCCGATCTTCCTGAAAAGGCCGACCAAATGGTTGCGCTGTATGGCGCGACCGACGAAGGCGCTCTGGAACTTGAGATGGCCGACGCCGTACGTCTCGGGCTTGAGCATTACCTCGCGGATACCAGCTACGACGTCTATGCGGTAACAACGGTTTGGGGTTCATTCTCCACAGCAGGCACTCCGCCACAGAATACTACCACGGTCGATTGGTCGGGTTCGATTAACGTCAATGGTGTAGGCAACATGGGTGTGGTTGCTGTCATCTCTTTTGACAAAGGGCAGGATTCTCTATTGCCGACCACTGATCCGATGACGATCGCGTGGCGATCGCTGACGACGAATGATATAGACGGGCTGGTGACATTCATCGCGATGAAACGGGGCATAGTCTATATCCAGGCGCCATCATTCTATTTCCTCAGCGCTCCGGTCAATGTAGAAGTCGCGGTCGATCAGCTTGCTCATTTCCAGGCGTTTTATCCGACGGGGAATCTCTCCGGACTGGCGATCTATGGCCGAAAGCTGAAACCGATCATTTGTCCGCGGGGACAGATCAGCGGTCAATGGGTTCGCGCTGATTCTTCGCATATGAACGGCGCGTTTGAGGCAGTCTGGCGGTCTGTCGGAACGAACACCGGTTCGGTTGGCGCGGTCGGGAGAGTGCAGGGGAATTTCTGGACCGGGGATGCCCAGAATCTGCTTGCCGGTGTCTGGATGGATGCCAATGGCGTCGTCACCGGGAATGTGCAGGGGACCTGGATGTATACAGATTACGCGATGTGTCCGGTCTGTGGGACCCGGTACGGAGTTTTTGAGGGAGAGATATTCGATCTTGCCGGTCAATCAGTCGGCGTACTCAAGGGCGGATTCGGCGAAATGACGATCGCGACACCAACTCCGCCGCCGCTGGCGTTGTCGATGGCCGGAGTCTTCCGGTTCAAATGTCCAACTTCGAACGATTCAGATATCGCCGCGGATTAGATCGGAAATACAAGACAAGTAGTCGAGCCCCCGGCATTCTGCCGGGGGCTTTTTTCGTCCGGACTGAAGGGGAAAGTCTTCCAGCTAACTTGCGAGACAGGTTCAAGTTCGACCGGGTCCTGACTGTGCAATAATCGGTCAGGCAATCCGCTTCACAATCCTGAATATCAACCGACAATCAAGGTAACTGATTAAGAAAACAGCACAGGAGATGCCATGTCTCTGCTTATCGAAATCATTGAATGGATGGACCAATCCGGTGATGAGATGATCTACCGGTTGCCGCAGGAAGGTTCTGCGGATTTTAAATTAGGCGCGCAATTGATCGTCCGCGACAGCCAACAGGCGATCTTTTTCAAGGACGGCCATGCCGCGGATATGTTCTCGACGGGACGTCATACACTGACGTCGATGAACCTCCCGATCCTGACCCGCCTTCTGGCGTTTCCGTTCGGGTTCAACTCGCCGTTCCGCGCGGAAGTTTACTTTGTCAATCTGAAGGTCTTCACCAACCTGAAGTGGGGAACCCGCGACCCTGTGACCTTCCGGGACAACCAACTTGGTCTGGTTCGTCTGCGCGGGCACGGGACGTATACCTTCCGCATTGAGAAGCCGTCGCTCTTCCTCAATTCGCTGGTGGGCCGCCAGGCGAAATATACGACTGAGGATATCAACGACTATCTACGCGATGTCATTATTGCGCGTCTGAACGATCTGCTGGGTGAACGGCTGAAAACGATCCTCGACCTGCCGTCGCAGTACAGCGAACTGGCGAAAGAGTTCGAGAAGATCATCAAGGTGGAATTCGAGAAGTACGGTCTGGCGTTAGTCGATTTCTATATTTCCACCATTACTCCTCCGGATGAGGTCGCCAAGATGATCGATCAGCGCTCAGGAATGGGAGCGGTTGGGGATCTTGACAAGTTCATGAAGTATGAGATCGCCAAAGGTCTCGGCACGCAGGGGGGCGCCGCATCAGCGGGTGCAGGAATGATGATGGGCGCAGGAGTTGGACTGATGACCCCGGGGATATTCCAGAAGTCGATGGGTGCTGAGCGGACCGAGGTCTATCTCACCTGCACCTCGTGCAAGCGCGAAGTACCGTCGGACTCGAGCTTCTGCCCGAATTGCGGCACCAAGCTGCACAGCAAATTGTCCTGCAAGTTCTGCTCATCGGAGTTACTGGTCGGCGCGAATTTCTGCGCCAATTGTGGAAAGCCGGTCGATGGTCAGTCCACGCCGAACGGGCAGTAACGGATTCACGATCGAGGTCGGCTGTCCCGGATGTGGCGCCGACCTTGCTCTGGAAAAGGACTTCCGCCTTCTCCAGTGTACGCATTGTGGATCCGTGCTCCGGATCAGCATGCCGGAACTTCCGCCCGCCTATTTCACCAAACCGAAGAAGAGTCAGCAGGAGATCCGCTTCCTGCTAGACCGCTATTGTCGCGAGCATGACATCACCATGCCCGGTAGCAACGCGCCGTTGTCACTCATTTACTATCCCTATTGGAAGATCGACGCGGTGACGCTCAAGGTGCGGACGTCGGTGTACGAGGTTTCTCGGTCGGAGGAAGATGAGTATGACGATGGATCGGTCGAAGAGAAGGAACTGACGACGATAAACCTCGCGGCCTACTCATCATCGGCACCCGCGACAGATATCTCTGAATCAATCCCGTATTCACTAGGAGTCAGGGCTGAGTATCTTGGGTTGATTCCTTTCGTAAGAGAGAAGATCGACCAGGACGCTCGTTGCCTGTCGGTCAATGAGTCGTTTGAAAGCGCGGTGGACAGAGCGGTGAAAGCGACAGCCGGGCTTGCCCGGTTTGATCGGGCCGAAAACAAAAACAATTCGACCCTGCTGTTCCATCCCAAAGGGTCGATCGTTTATTTTCCGTACTATCTCGCGGAGCGCTACACGCAGCGGGGGACGGAGCGAATCGTGCTCGATGCCGTTACTGGCCGAGTGGCAGGCACTCAGACTTTGGACGAAGCCCCGGCGGACGCGACAGACAAGAAGTCGATCACTTTTGGTTCACTTGGAGTTGAGTTTCATCGATGCTCCAATTGCGGAGTTGACCTTCCTTTCGGAAGATCACTTGTCTATGCCTGTCATAATTGTGGGCGAATCGAATTTCTTGATTCGTGCGCGGAGTTGAACAGAGAACTGCTGGTCAATCGGGGGAAGATTGACAAAGCGAACACTTACTTTCCGTTCTGGGTTATCAAGGCACATTCGGAGCGGCAGAGGATACAGCAGTTTGTCGTGCCCGCGTTCGAGATGCGTAATGCTGAGACTACTTATCGCCTCAGTTCGCGCATGACGACGGCGATACAGCATATCCCGTGCGAACAGATGGAGGATCTGATACGCCAGGAGATACCGGTGACGCGTTCGATTGATGACAGCCTGGCGTTGCTCGAAGTGCTCTGGTACCGACGAGCCGCAGAGGCGGACTACATGCGGAACAAGGCGTTCCAACCGTGCCGCCCAGTTGAGATTCAACTCGCGTTCCTGCCGTTCAAGGCAGACCAGTACTTCTATGTAGACGCGGTGCTGAGCGCGGTCACATTCGAAAAAGCTGGCGCGCTCGCGCCGACACGCTGACCGAAATCCCTCGTTGCGCCCTCTCGCACGGGACTCCATATTACCCCTGTGAATCCTTCAACAAGGGCATCGATATGCACATACTCTACCATATCAATGAAGTAGTTGAGCCGGCGGAGGTAGCGGAACTTTACGCCGACTCAGAGCTCAATCGTCCGGTGAGCGACCTCCCCCGGATCGCGCGAATGATAGAGAACGCGAACCTGATCGTATCGGCGCGGGATGGCGCCAAGCTGATAGGGATATCCCGGTCGGTAACTGACTTCTCGTACTGCTGTTATCTTTCCGACCTGGCGGTCGCCAAAGCGTATCAGCGTCACGGTATCGGGCAGGAGTTGATTGCGCGGACTCAACAGTATCTCGGGGATGAGGTAATGATCCTGTTGCTCGCGGCGCCACAGGCGCGAGAGTATTACCCGCGTATCGGATTCACCAAAAACGATGACGCGTGGTTCCTTCCACGGAAGCGATGAGCGAGAGTCATTCACCTTACGATGGGCTGGCATGGTTTTACGACCGCTACTGGGCGAGGCAATTCATAGACAGAATATATCCTGTCCTCGAGACATGGTTTCTCCCACAACTTCCGAGTGAAGCGCGCATCCTGGACCTTTGCTGTGGTACCGGCCAGATGGCGGGACGGTTGATTGAAGCCGGGTACAAGGTAACCGGTCTTGATAATTCGAAGGAGATGCTGGCATTTGCCAAGCGCAACGCGCCACTAGCGGGTTTTGTTGAGTCGAACGCGGAGAACTTCACGCTCCCCGATCAGGTGCATGGAGTTATCTCTCTCTATGACAGCCTGAATCATCTCATGACCGAAGAGCGGTTGTTGTCGGCGTTTGCCTCGGTCTTTGCCGCATTGAAGCCGGGCGGTCTGTTTCTCTTCGACCTGAATATCGAGGAGGGGTATCTGAAAGGTTGGAAGGGGAGTTGGTCGATCGTTGAACCAGATCATGTACTGGCGGTCCGGAACAGCTATGATCAGGAGTTGAAGCGTGGTCGACTGGAGGCCACGATGTTCCGACTAATAGATGGAGCGTGGTGTCGGACGGATGAGGTCTTTGAGCAGACGGCTTTCGAGATCGAATCGGTCGGTCAACTTCTTACCTCTGTTGGTTTTATCTTGCAAAAGACGGGGTTATCCACTGATTTTGGCATGACTGGCGGCGGACGGCAGTTCTGGTTGGCGGAGAAACCCGCTTAAGTCAGAATTGTCTTGCGTCCTGACGCTGCT
Source organism: uncultured Ignavibacteriales bacterium (assembly GCA_964397415.1). Classification (GTDB taxonomy): domain Bacteria; phylum Zixibacteria; class MSB-5A5; order GN15; family FEB-12; genus FEB-12. Next base: position 303,197 of record CAYNIJ010000002.1, read on the forward strand.
TTCCATAATTACGCCAAAGTTTTAGGGGTTTTGCCCCGGTAGGAAATGGAAACACAACCCTCTCTTTTCAGACGCATAAAGACCGCACTGATAGGGCGTGGCCGAAACCTTCAGGATCGGTCCATCTATCACGCGCTCTCCCTTTCAGCCTTCCTTGCCTGGGTTGGCCTGGGAGCCGACGGACTGTCATCGGCCTGTTATGGTCCTGAGGAAGCCTTCCTGGCGTTAGGGAGCCATACCTATTTGGGTGTTCTCGTCGCACTGGGTTCGGCAATCACGGTTTTTGTCATTTCCGCCAGCTATATGCAGATTATCGAGCTGTTCCCCGGCGGCGGTGGCGGCTATCTGGTCGCGAGCAAGATGCTCAGTCCAACCCTGGGAATGGTGTCTGGGTGCGCGCTGTTGATCGACTATGTGCTGACGATCGCTCTCTCGGTCGCGGCGGGCTCCGACGCGATGTTCAGTTTTCTCCCGCCAGAGTGGCATTCCTATAAGCTCGGGTTTACTGTCTTCGGAGTTTTGCTGCTGATCGTGATGAACCTTCGCGGTGTCCGCGAATCAGTCGTCCCCCTGATACCGATCATGTTGTCTTTTGTGGCGCTGCACGCGATAGCGATCCTTTATGCATGGGGGAGCCATGTCGACCAACTGCCGGAAGTGGTCTCCGCGACCGCCAGCGATTTTTCGAAAGCACAGTCGGAGATCGGCCTCGCCGGGATATTCCTTCTGTTGATGCGGTCGTATTCTTTTGGTGCGGGTACGTACACCGGGATCGAGGCGGTGTCGAACGGACTGCCGATAATCCGGGATCCGAAAGTTGCTAACGGCCGCCGGACGATGTGGTATATGGCGATATCGCTGGCCGCGATCGTCATGGGCCTCGTCATTGCGTACCTGCTGATGGATCTCAAGCCGATGGAGGGGAAAACACTCAACGCGGTGTTGTTTGAAAGAATTTCAGAGGGCTGGGGGACGACCGGTACGGTGTTCATCTTCGCGATACTCCTCTCAGAGGCGGCGCTTTTGTTCGTTGCGGCGCAGACCGGGTTCCTGGGTGGGCCGCGCGTGTTGGCAAACATGGCGCTCGACCGGTGGTTTCCGACGCGCTTCACCGTCCTGTCTGATCGATTGGTAACTCAAAACGGCATTCTCCTGATGGGCGGACTTGCCCTGATCCTCGTGGTCGCAACAGGCGGTTCGGTCAAATTCCTCGTTGTACTCTATTCCATCACCGTGTTCATCACTTTCGTGCTCTCGCAACTGGGAATGGTGCGGCACTGGTGGCAGGTACGTAAGGAGTCCAATGTTTGGCTGCGCAAGATCACGATAAACGGAGTTGGCCTGGCGCTGTCATCGTTCATTCTGGTGACGATGGCGTTCCTCAAGTTCGACCAGGGGGGATGGCTGACGATCGTCGTTACAGGCGCGCTCGTGGCGATTGCGTTCGGGGTGCGCCGGCATTATCGGAGAACAGCCCAGCAATTGAAGCGTCTGGATGATCTGCTGGTGACCGCGATGCAGGTCTCGGAGCAACAGCAGCCTGCGCATGTCCCGGAACTGCAGCCGCAGCCGTCGGGCAAAACCGCGGTTCTGCTGGTGAATGGATTCAACGGTCTGGGGATACATACGCTGTTGAATGTCATAAGCCTGTTTGAGGGAGCGTTCAAGAACTACGTCTTCCTCCAGATCGGCGTGGTGGATGTCGGCAACTTCAAGGGGACCTCGGAGGTCGACAAATTGAAGGAGCATATCGAATCCGAGGGGAAGCGGTATGTAGATTACATGCAGCGGCACGGTCTCTATGCGGAGAGTCATACGGTGATCGGCGTGGATGTACTGGAGGAGCTGGATAACCAAGTGCCGAAGATAATCGAGAGATTTCCCCGGGCCATCTTTTTCGGGGGCCAATTGGTATTTAGGAAAGAAACATTCTTCAATCGCTGGCTGCATAACCAGACGATCTTTTCGGTTCAGAAGCGGCTCTATCATCAGGGGCTGCCGGTCGTGATATTGCCGATCCGCGTCGGCGACTGAGTCGTCTTGCGGGATGGTCCGCCATTCCGTATATTGGTCCAGGCAAATATGGACCGTCCCACACCCACATCCACAAATCTGTTCACGCCATCGCAGTGGCGGGAATTGCTACAGCCGCTGGAGGTGCTGAAAAACTGCACCCAGTGCCCGCGCAACTGCCAGGCGGACAGATCCGGCGACAAGCTGGGATTCTGCAACAGCGGGATGGAGTTTTCGGTCGGGTCCATCTGCGCGCATCGGGGGGAAGAACCGGTCATCTCCGGCAAGCATGGGATCTGCAATATCTTCTTCACGCGCTGCAATATGCAGTGCGTTTACTGCCAGAATTGGCAGATAAGCCGGCGCAATAGTACGATCGAAGAGAATAAACTTGAACTGGTGGATATCATCTCGCAGATAGAAGCGTTGCTCGATTCCGGCTGTCGGGCGGTCGGGTTTGTCTCGCCATCGCACTTCATTCCGCAAGTTCGCGTCATCATCAATGCGCTGGCGGCGCGGGGACGGAATCCGATCTTCGTATTCAATACCAGCAGCTATGATAAGGCAGAGACAATTCGGTCGTTTGAAGAGTCTATTCAAGTCTATCTGCCGGATCTGAAGTATATGGAGAATCGCCTGAGCGGCGCGTATTCGGATACGCACAACTACGTGACACACGCCACCGCGGCGATCAAAGAGATGTTCCGCCAGAAGGGTCCGAATATCTATCTTGATGACGAGGGGTATATCCAGTTCGGGATGATCATTCGCCATTTGGTGTTGCCGGGGCAGGTTGAGAATAGTAAGAAGGTGCTGCGATGGATCGCCGAGGAACTCTCTCCGGAAGTGCATGTTTCTCTTATGTCGCAGTATCATCCGATCCCGGCGGTGGCGAAACATCCGCGGCTTGGGAGGACGTTGCTGCAGGAAGAATACGAAGAGGTGCTCGCTGAATTCGATCGACTCGGATTCCACCGGGGATGGGTCCAGGAACTGGATAGCCCGGTGAATTACCGTCCTGATTTTACTTTCGAGCATCCGTTTGAACGATGACACTATTGCCGGGGCATACCAATCCTTGTGGGAGTTGTAATGGATAAGCAGATCACCGCCGCGTTAAAGAAGCTTGAGTACGGAGTATACATCGTCACGATGGGAGAGGGGAATAGCGGCAACGCGTTCACCGCGAGCTGGGTGTCGCAGGTCAGTTCCGAACCGCCGATCATCGCGCTGGCGGTACACAACAAACATCAATCCTCGCGGCTGATCGACCAACATGACGGGTTTGTGGTCAATCTGATCGCGGAAAATCATGCCGAGTTCGCCAAAGCGTATTATGGGCCGGCTGAGTCGGGGTATCAGAAGTTAGCGCACGCGGAAGTGGATTCATCGCCGGTGACCAAGAGCCCGCTTCTCAAGGGGGCATTGGGGTATCTGGACTGCAAGATCGTGAACAGGGTGGCGGTGGGGAACCATACGGTCTTTTTTGGGGAGGTCAAAGCGGCCGAATTGCATCAGGATAGCCAGGTCTTGACGACCTCGGGAAGTAAACTCCGCTACTTAGGTTAGCCTTCGTTCATCTCAAATTGGGCCATAAAATCGGTCGCTTCGGCGGCCGATACTATATAGAGGATGGCCTATACCTTTCACAATCGAGACGTAGTCCTTGAATTCTCCGGCAATTGCGGTCAGGCCACGGTTTTGGCGACCTCTGGCGGGGACGCGCTGCGACGCGTGCAGGAGATATTCGGGCATATGCGGGATGAAACGGTTCGTCCCGGTTTGACCGGCGAGTTTCTGGTCAGTTTCCGCGTGGCGTTGACCTATCGGATGCAGAATTTTCATACGATAGAGCGGGCGCTGCGACGGGCCAGGACACCGCAGGCATATGCCTCGGCGCGATACCTGGATCGGTACATTGTAGCGTCGCTCGCCCAGGTAATCAAACGCCCGGAATTTCTGATGCAATTGGATCTGGCGGACGAGATCGAGTCGCTACGGAAAGCGGCGATCGTGGCTCGCGAAGTGGCCGGAGTATTGCAGTTTGTTGACTGGGATATTGTCATCGCCAATTATCTGGAACTGAACAGCAAGACGGGCCACAAATCGCGGGTAGTGCGGACGAAGCCGCCTAAGGCGTCCGGCAGCGGACGGAAGCTGGCGAGCCGCGAAGCATCCGGCAGCAAGCGACTTAAGCGATTGGCCAAGCGACCGTCCTGACCCATTTTCTCCGGCACCTATCAGCCGGGAGATTTTTTCTCTATTCTCTTAATCAGCCATGCACTATCTATGGTTATTAGTGCCCTATCGAGACCGACTGAAAATGCGGACAGAGGGCCTGACCTCACCGGCGGAAACCAACAGGTGGAGATGAGAACATGTTACGTAGCGTAATAGCAGTTGTGTCGGGCTATGTGGCGATGCTACTCCTGATCATGTTGTTTTTTCTGCTGATCGCCATCATCTTTCCAAGTGCTTTCCCGCAGCCGGATATGATTCCGAGTATTCCGTGGGTTGTTGTGATTCAGCTATTTGGATTGGCCGCGGCCGCTATCGGCGCGGGAGTTACAATTGTGATCTGCCGCGGCTCACGCCTCAAACATATTCATGCGTTGGCACTAGTGGTATTGTTCATCGGCCTGGTTACGCTGGCGGCCAATATTGACAAGCAACCGGTTTGGTATCTGGTGACACAGATACTGGTCGGGCTTTTGGGGGTCTACGTAGGGGGGCATTTTGCGAACAAGCGATTCCCGCAGGAAGCGGTTCGCGTCGAGAATTAGTTACCGCGCAACGACCGGAACGGGGCGTTTTTCCAAAGCGGTACGCACTCCCTGGGCGATCTCAGTGGAAGTGAATGGCTTGGCGATCACGACATAGATCGCCGACCGTTCCAGCAACTCAGTTTCCAATCCTTTACCGAATCCAGTCAACATGGCGATGGGAAGATCCGGTCTATGAGCGCGGACCGTTTCAGCTAATCGGAGGCCGCTGATCTTAGGCATCGCCTGGTTGAAAATAGCCAGGTCGATAGCATTGGACCGATCCTGTAACAACTCCAGTGCTTCGAGCGGGGACGCGCAATAGCGAATTGTGTACCCACGACGAGAGAGCATTTCGATGGCGGTCTGCGCGACGATAGGGTCATCATCGACGATCAGCAGAGATTCGCGACCATCCAGTTCGGCATTCGTAGAGACGCGGGACAATTCCTCGACTTCGGCGGTCACCGGAAGATAAACGGTGAAGGTCGAGCCGACGAACGGCTGGCTGGTGCAGGTAATGGTGCCGCCATGGGAGACGATGATACCGTGAGAAACAGAGAGTCCAAGCCCGGTACCTTCGCCGGCATCTTTCGTTGTGAAGAACGGCTCGAAGATCCGTTCCTGGTTCTCAGGGGGTATGCCGCAACCGGTGTCGGTCACGGCGCAGGCGAGATATTCACCGGTAACGAGGTGCGGGTTTGATGATTCGTTCAAGTGGACCTGGCGCAGAGTGATGGAGAGTTGCCCGCCGCTTTCTTTCATAGCGTGAAAAGCGTTCGTGCAGAGATTCATCAGTACCTGGTGTATCTGGGTCGGATCGGCGGAAATCTTGCCGATGTCGTTATCGAGATCAAGTTGAATATCGATAGAGGGGGGGAGCGAGGCTCGCAGTAGTTTGGCGGTCTCTTTGACGATGATGCGGAGATCGATGACCGCCTTCTGCTGGTCGGATCTGCGACTGAAACTCAATATTTGCTTGACGAGATCTTTGCCGCGATTTGCGGCCTTCTGGACCTGCTCGATATCTTCGCGAACCGGGCTGTTGGCGGGGAGATCTTCGAGCGCCAAGTCTGTATATCCACAGAGTGGGGTGAGGATGTTATTGAAATCATGCGCAATGCCGCCGGCCAGCGCGCCGATCGATTCCATTTTTTGAGCCTGACGCAATTGAGCCTCGAGGCGTGCCCGCTCGGCTTCCGCTTTGCGGTGGGCGGTGAGGTCGGCCATTGAGATAATGACCTTCTCCCAGTTTGATTCATTTCCCGGCGCGAGGGTGGCGGAGACCAGCAAGGTCATCGACTCACCGGAAAGCGTCATCATGGTCGCTTCAGTTTGATGGCGAGTGGCACCGGAATCGAACTGGCAAAGAAGTTCACGCGCCAACTGGTATAGGCCCTCGCTGCGGACATTGCCGATCATCCCTTTGAGCAGCTCAGGAGATTCCGCGTGAAAGAGAGCAGCGGCGGCCTGGTTGACCTCGCGAACGACGACGAAAGACGCGATCTGTCGGTCTATATCCGGGTTCTCGCGAAGATAGGCGCAGATGTCTGATACGCCTGACTTGTGCAATTTGTTGATTTGTTGGAGCGGCTGAGACATGTCAGCTTCGATCAGCGGAACCGGGGAATTCTCGAAGAGTCTGCGGAATCTGACCTCGCGTTCCTGGAGAACGGTCTGAACCTGCTTAATGGCAGCCAGTCGTCTTTTCACCAGCACTTGCACCAAAAGAGCGGTCATGGCGACATAAAACCAGCCCTTGTACGTTTGCAGGGTCGTAAGAGCGGCCGTGTCGTTGACGAGGCCCTGGAGGATGCGGTCGGAAAAGAGGATCCAGAGGTATCCCGCGACAGCGTAAATACCGGCTATTTTCCAGGCAGAGAGGTTGGGGCGCACACTCAATAGTTTCATCTGGCTTAAGTCCGACCTGAATGGATACATACGCGGCACAAGCCCGGAACCCTCCCGGACCCACTGTTCAATAGCTATACAGGATATCGGTAGATTGAGCGGATACTTTAAGCCTGAGAGTCGGTTACGGCAGTTGGCGAAAAGGCAGATTCTGCACCTCCGGGCCTGACCAGATTGCTCTGCTTAATCCATATTGCTGCGAATGTTGAATCTGTTCACCCCGCCTTTGCTTCACTGGTACAATGGGATAGGACGGTGTCAGCGGTCGTACGAATTGTGAGTATAACCCCTCTGTGAAACAGGAAGGTCGCCGATACAGTTGAAATGAGGTCCGTCGGATCGAACATCTGTGGAGAACCGGTGGTTATATCGTTGACACATATGGAAAATCGGCTACCTTTAACGCAGAACAACCGTTTACCTCTCTTGTCGGGGAAACCATGACAGTACGAATGAATCACTATGCGGGGAGCAGGCTGACGTTTTTTGTATTTCTGGCCGCGTTGCTCCTCATCGAAGCAGGTCTGGCGGTGCCGCCCTCACCTGAGGCGATCGCCAAATGGAAATCTGAGGGGATCTTTGAGCAGAAAATGGCGAACCTCCGAGCCTTTAAAGAGGCCGGTGGCTGCGCTCCAGAGGAACCGTCAGTGCTCGAACGGATCCATCGGGTGAAACCGGCTTCGGCTGGAACCGCGGTGGATACGGTGATGGCGGTAGTGATCCTGGTCGATTTCTCCGATTGGGTGTGGGACGCGCAATCTATCGGGGCCACTCCGGCGGATTTTGATTCGCTGCTCTTTTCTAATCGGGATACCGATCCGATCCACAATCCGACCGGCTCGATGACCGACTTCTATCTCGAAAACTCCTATGGTTCGATGTATATCAAAGGAGAGATCTACGGCTGGTATCGGATGCCCAATACGTACGCCTACTATGTAGGCGATAATGATGGTCTGAGTATGGGGAGCATTCTCGCCCGCGACGCGGTATTCGCGGCGAATAACGATATTGATTTCAGCCGGTTTGCCTCCGACGGGCAGAATGTTGACGGCGTGGTGATCGTGCACCCGGGAGCGGGCGCGGAAAGTGGCGCATACGGCATTTGGTCGCACAAATCGCAGATCTCCGGCTCGCCGGTTTTGGATGGTGTGCGCCTTGGGCCCTATACCGTTAATCCGGAAGAGTCCGGCGGCGGGTTGACCCCGATAGGCGTGTTCACGCATGAGCATGGCCATGTCCTCGGCCTTCCCGACTTGTATGACACTGATTATGAGCCCGCAACCTCGGAAGGATTAGGCGGCTGGTCGTTGATGGCGGGAGGAAGCTACAATGGCGGGAGTCGGTATCCGTCGTCGCTGGATGCCTGGTGCAAGAAAAAACTCGGGGTTGTCACTGTGGTCGATGTGACCACCAATCTTGATTCCGTCGCGTTTCCCGCGGTTGAGTTCAATCCGGTTGTGTATCAGATAAAGGATACCAATAGCATCAGTGGTCGCGAGTACTGGCTGGTAGAGAACCGCCAGCCTTACGGCTTTGACGTCGCGCTGCCGGGACATGGGCTCTGTATCTACCATGTGGATGAGAACGTTTCAAGCAATAACAACTATCTTCGGTATATGGTGGCGCTCGAACAGGCGGATGGTCTGAATGGACTCGCGCTCGGCGGAAGCGGTGGCGACGCTGCCGATCCCTTCCCGGGTACGTACAACAATCGCGCGTTTCATGACCAGAGCCTGCCGAATTCAAAAGGAAATGTCGGCAACAAGGTGACCGAGGTAGGTGTCTGGGATATTACCGATTCCGATTCGATCATGTACGCCGACCTGGATTATAGCTTCTCTCGTCCTGCCATTGTTTACACCGGGAGTGATTCTCTGGTGATATCGGACGTAGCGGGTGGAGACGGGGATGGATTTCTGGAGCCGGGGGAGACCGTGGAGATACGGTGTCGCCTGAAAAACTCCATGCGGAACGCGTACAACTGGCGGATGGAAGTGACGACGGACAATCCGGATGTCCAGTTCATCAGTAACCATACGCTGCAGTCTTCGCAGTTGTTGAAGTCCGTAGCGTCGGTTGTGACCAACAACCCGGTAACTTTTACGGTAGCTCCGGGTACGACGCCGACCATATCTGATTTTACGCTTACTATCACCGCGGACTCGGTAAATGGGAGCGGGGATGAGGCGTATGCGCAGGTCTTTACCTTTCAGCAGGCTGTGGGGATGCCGAATATCCTGATAGTCGATGATGATGCGGGCGCGGCGGTGGAACTTGAGCTTGCGAGGTCGTTTAACGGTTTGCGACTTCCACAGGCGATGCATCATAAGACATCGGGGTCACCATCGGCGGCCACGCTCTCCCAGTTTGATTACGTATTCTGGATGAGCGGTCAGAAGCCTACCGGCGTGTTGACGGCGACCGATGTAGCCAACATGAAGTCGTATCTTGATGGCGGCGGAAATCTGGTTTTAGCCAGCGCGACCGCGGCAGCGCAGTTGCATTTGCTTGACTCTGTTTTCATGCGCGATTATTTCAAAGTCCGCTTCCGCGACTCAGTGTCGTACGCAAACTTCTTCTACGGTGTGCCGGGGAATCCGCTCTCAGAGAATACTCGATATGTATTCGCGCCGGGGACGCCCTCGAATATGAAACGTCAACAGCGGATAAATCCGACCGATGATGGATTGCTGGCGTTTGAAACGACCAACTTGTTTACCGGCACTCCCTATCTGGGGCACGCTGGAGTGATGTATAGCGGAAGTTACAAGACGGTGTTCCTGTCATTCCCGATAGAGGCGATGAGCTACACAGATACGGCCGGCGGGTATGCGCATCGGGACACGTTGACCTCCCGCATCCTTCGCTTCTTTGATGACTCGACTTTCACCGTATCGGCTCCGGAAGTGACCCGACTGGTGGCAGTAGGTGAGAATCAGACGCACGTGCTGAACAACACGCCGACTCTGGCCTGGAGTTATTTCGCCGCGGGTCTGAATACGCAGGACTCGGCGGAAATCGAGGTGGGTACCGACACCGACTGGCTGATGGCGGAGTTGTGGGACCCATCGATGCTTCTTGGACCGGATACGACAGTTGCCTACGGAGGAAGTCCCCTGGCCGATGGTTCGACCTGCTATCTTCGGGTTCGGACGCATAACGGGTTTGCTTGGTCAGACTGGTATCAGAGCAGTCTGGTGTTCAACAGCAGTCCGGGGATACCGAGCCTTTTGTCACCCGCGGAAGGCGGACTTATCACAGGGACCCCCGCATTGTTGACCATCCAGCCGGTGACCGACAATGAGTCTGATCCGATCACGTACCAGTATGGAGTCTATTACGACTCCGCCGCGACTTCGCAGGCGGCGTTGGTGAACAGCGCTTCCACCAGTCTGGATATTGCGCCTCAGAATCTAACGGAGAATTTCCATTATTTCTGGCGGGTTCGCGCCTACGACGGATTCGAGTATTCAAGCTGGGCAGACGTGCGGTCGTTCTGGCTTGATCAGTTCCCCAGCACGCCGAGCGCCGCAACGGGGTTGGCGCCGAACGCGCCGACGGGATTGCCGGTGTTTTCGTTGAAACCAAGTCTAAGCTGGTCACCCTCGACAGACTTCGATCCATTGGATACGGTGAAGTATACTATTGAGTTCGATGATAATGCCGGTTTCAGTTCGCCATTGACAGCGGCGAATCTCCTTGCATCGCCACATCAATTCGCGGATTCGCTTGCGTTTGGGACCCGTTATTACTGGCGGATCACATCGCGTGACCGTGGCGGGTTGATGTCGACCTCCGTGACCGCATCGTTCTGGACCTGGCGATTGGGGGATGTCAACCATTCGCATGTTACTGACCTGACCGACCTTTCCATGATGATCTCATATCTGACCGGAGGCGGCGCGACGATTGAGCCGAAGTCGGTCGGAGATGCAACGGGTGACTGCAAGATCGATCTGACGGACCTATCCATGATGATCTCCTACATGACGGTCCCGGGGAGCGTCACATTTGTGCCCGGTTGCTAGGCGACTTAGATTCTGATAACGAGTAAAGCCCGGTCAATTCGACCGGGTTTTTTTGTGACCACGGTGGGTGGAGTTTCTGGTTGACATCCCGGCGAAAATGGGTAAATTATTATACGATACACCGATAACCACCTCGACTAGGGTCTGGTCGCGGGCTCACTTGTCTCACCTGAGGATTCACCCAATCAGGTAATCCACGTCGGAAGAGGATGAAGGTATGACATTGCATCGTGTGCTCACTTTTCGTGTAACCGCCACACTTTTCGGGATCGCCTTGCTCGTGTTGTTCGCCGGCTCGGCATTCGCCCAGCTTTCCAAAACGGATATCGACAATCTGAAGATCCGCGCTCAGCAAGAGGGCTGGACCTTTGAGGTCACCGAGAACGAAGCGACTCAGTATTCACTCGATCAACTGTGCGGATTCAAAGTACCGGAGGTTATGCCGACGGATGTTCGGTTCGATCCGATGATGTCCGCCGGTACTGCCGCGCTCCCCGCGGTCTTTGATTGGCGCATCGAGGCGAATGGCCTCCCGCCAGTCCGCAATCAGGGCGGATGCGGAAGCTGTTGGGCATTTGGAACGATGGGTCCGCTGGAATGCAATATCAAGATCAAGGACGGTTTGGTGGTGAATCTGTCCGAGCAGTACCTGGTCTCATGTAACTTGAGCGGCTATGGATGCGCGGGCGGATGGTGGGAGCACCGGATGCACTACAATCGAACTGACGCGTGTAATGGGGTTGGCGCCGTGCTCGAGGCGGATTTCCCCTATCAGGCGCGGGATGCCGCTTGTTCGTGTCCTTATCCGCACACGTACACCATAGATGGCTGGGGGTATATAGGCACGCCCTATACCATGCCGACCGTGAATCAATTGAAGCAGGCCTTGATGCAATATGGTCCGGTCTCGGTCGCGGTCAGCGTCAACGACGCGTTTCAGGCCTATGGCGGCGGAATATTTAATGGCTGTGCCAACGGTTCGATCAATCACGCGGTGACACTGGTCGGATGGGATGATACTCAGGCCGGTGGAATCTGGATAATCCGTAACTCCTGGGGGAGCAATTGGGGTGAATCCGGATATATGCGGATGCCGTACAACTGCTCATATATCGGATACAACGCCACCTATATCAACTATCGCGGGACCGTCTGGTTCAGCAGCAATTCTGCACTGGCTCCGGCTCCGGCCGATGTCACGTTTACCGCAGAGACCATGCTTGATGTGACAAGCTGGAGTTGGAACTTTGGCGACGGCGGGACATCGACCGAACAGAATCCGATGCACACCTATACAGCGCCGGGTTGCTACGATGTAACCTGTTCGATTCAGACCGCAAATGGCAATTTCTCAACGACCGAGCATGAGTGTGTGATGATACACGCTGATACATTCGCGACGACAACGGCGCAGGGTATCGCTGGCCAGCCGGTCAGTGTTGATGTTTCACTGCGGAATTTTGTCCCGATTAACGAGGCGGTCTTTCCGATCACCTGGTCCGGAAGTTCGGGGCTGGTGTTCGATTCCGCCACGACCACAGGACTCAGATCCTCGCAATTGACTCTGCAGCAACTGCATTTCGATATGAGCCGCGCGAGCTACAAGATAACAGCCGTGTCGCCGCAGCCGGATATTGCGCCGGGGACGGGCGCGGTACTTCGACTCTGGTTCACTGTGCCGAATGGAGCGACGGGTGGCGCGAACCCAGTAACCTTGGCCGAGTATGTGAACGGAACAAAGGTATACAGCCCGACCGTGGTGACCTCGAACGGTACTTATCAACCGTCGATCAGGGGGGGCGCGGTGAGTGTCTGTAAGGGAGGCGACGTGAATTCGGATGGAAAGGGGCCGGACCTTACGGATCTCTCCTATCTGATCATGTATTTGACCACCGGTTCGCCTCAGTTGCCATATCGCCCTGCGGCGAATGTTGATGGTTTGGGAAGTGTGGACCTTTCCGATTTGTCGCGCCTGATCAACTACTTGACTGCATCGGGCTCGCCGCTAACCTGTTCCCAGTCATAGTTAGCCACCAGATTGACTTTCGACGGCCCGGTTCCCCCGGGCCGTTTTCTTTTTGCGTCTCCTGAGGTTCAGATGAAGGTCGCATTGTAGGAACCGACCTGGCCGCGCAGGCTGACTGTATTGACATCTCGGCACGCGGGTATCCTCGCAGAAACTGCGCGAGAATGTGATGTAATGCCCTGCTGTCCGGACGTGAACCCTGCAAATGCCAATGCAGGGCATGATACACCTTGTTTGTCGGTCTGCTTTCCATTATGTTATCCGCCCGGACAGATGGTACGACTCGCTCCGGTAGATCGATAGTATTGTGGTGAGAGATTGAATTTTCGAAGATCTTTGCAGTTGTTAGTGGGGAGTCTAGTAGTTCTGAGTGTGCTTCACGCGGCAGCGAATGGCCAGTCGGATCGTCCGATCATTACGGCCAGCGCGGCATCGCCGGGGTATTGCATCACGCCACACAACATCGGGAAGCTGTTTGTCGGAGTCACCAATTTTGGGAGACTCAGTTTCGGCAACGAGACTTTCTATTTCGATTGTTTCACCGGCGCCAAAATACCCGACTGTCAATATCCTCGGGGGACCAACACGGTATATCTATACAAAGGGGGCGTCTGGGTCGGGGGTGTGGTCGGAGAGGATACGCTGGTCTCGACCTCCGAGGAACATAACACCTGGTCGCGCGAGTTTCATCCTGACGCGCTTCCGGATGGCCGCTTCGAAAAGCGTTCGACCCTTGATCCGACCGCGCCAGAGTTCCTGAACGCCATCTCTGAACAGGATCTGGTCTGCAACTACTACGATACGCTGGTCTCCGGGAACGCGTTTCCGTCGAATGATGGACTGGAGAACCGGTCGCATCGGCCCTTGGGGATAGCCATTCATCAGGAGTCCTATGCCTGGTCGTACGGGTATGCGGATGATTTTATCCTGTTCAACTGCCAGTTGACCAATATCAGCGACCATCCGATCCGTTCTCTCTATTTCGGCATCAATATGGACGCGGATGTTCATACCTATGCGCAGGATTTCGGCGCGAGCCAACCGGGGACGGCGAAACGTCCGACCAACGGTCGCGATGATGTGACCGGATTTCTCTATTCGCATCCAGCAAAGTACTATTCTCAGTGCGACTATGTTGACACTATCCAGATGGCGTTCACGACCGACGGCAACGGGGATGCCAGCTGGTCGACCGAGACCTTCGCGGTACCGAATGTCACCGGGGTGAGGTTTCTTCGTCCGCCGGAGGGGGATGAGCAGTTATCATTTAACTGGTGGATCCCGAACGGCGATCCAGCATATGATTTTGGCCCACAGCAGAGAGCGAACTATCGCAACCTTGGATCGGGGATCGGTCAACCGATAGGAGACAGGAGCAAGTATTTCCTGCTGAGTAACGGGGAGGTCGATTACTCGCAGCCGTTCACAGCGAAGATCGCCATCAGTGATCCGGTCTGGGCGTATCCAAATCCGGCGGTTTCGCTGCAACTGTCGAAAGTCGGTGACGGGTTTTATCTGCTGTCACTCGGACCGTATGATCTTGACCCGAATGAAACGATCCAGATCCCGTGGGCGTTCGTGGGCGGTGAGAGTCTGCATGTCGATCTGTGGAATGGTCATCTGAATCTCGGATTCGGGTATAAGCCGGACAAATACTGGCAGGGACTGAATTTCGATCCTTTCGCCACCAACGCGGTCTGGGCATCGCGGATCTACGACAATCCCGGAGTCGATTCCGATAGTGATGGCTATGCGGGAAAGATGCGCCTTTGTTTCCTCGACTCGGCCTTTGTTGACGGGGTCTGGAAGTATACGGTAGTGGACACGACGTATTACGAGGGGGATGGAATCCCGGACTGGCGAGCGGCCTCGCCACCGCCGGCGCCAGTAGTATGGTTGAGTCAAACGGTGAACGGGATACGCGTTCGGTTCAACGGGTACCAGTCGGAGACGACGCGTGATTTCCTGTCGGGCCTGATCGATTTTGAGGGATATCATGTCTATATAGGGCGTGATGACCGGGAGTCATCGCTGTCGATGGCGGCATCGTATGACAGAGAGAATTACGATATCTATGCCTACAACCCGAAGAAGAAGCCGCGCCCGGGATATGAACTCGTAGGGATACCGGCGACCGCCGAAGAGATTCGGTGTCGCTTCAGTAATGCGGCGGATCCATGCAGTGATACTTTGTTGCGACCGAGCGAACATGGGATGACCAATCCGTATCAATCGGCCCGGTATCTTGATTCGACCGTCTACTTCCAGCCGCACGACAACAATGTCTACAGGCTCGGGTACGACACGCCTATCAAGAAACGGTTCCCGAATGAACCCAAGCCCGATCCGCTGCAGCCGGTGACGCCGGACATGCTGACCGAGGACGGGTATTTGAAATATTACGAGTACGAGTGCGAGATTCCGGGATTGTTACCGACTGTCCCGTATTACGTGAATGTCACGGCGTTTGATTTCGGATCACCCAAAGCCGGCTTGCAGCCGCTGGAGAGTTCACGTGTACTGAATATCCAGTCCGCCTATCCCGCGGCATCCGCGGACCAACTTGGCGATGTGCTTCCGCCTGTGTATATCTACCCGAATCCATACAGAGTGGATGATGGGTATCGCGACGGTGGGTGGGAAGGTCGGGGGGACTACGACCGAATAAACGACCGGGTGAGGGCGATTCATTTCGTGAATGTACCGGCGAAATGCACGATCCGGATCCATTCGCTGGATGGAGATCTGATACGCGAACTTCGGCACGATATGGATCCCTCGGATCCCAACGCGCATTACGCGACGTGGGATATGATATCGCGCAATGTCCAGATGATCGTATCCGGATTGTATTACTGGTCGGTGGAAGATGAACAGGGGAAGACCCAGATCGGGACACTGGTTGTTCTGATGTAATTCGCGGCGAACGGGCGGGCCAGTTCGCGCTTGACTTCGGTCGCCGTTTCCTGCACTAGTGGTATCACTATGACCGCCCGCGGCACGTTGAACGAATCTCGCCTAATGTTCTCAGGGGGAGTGATCCTCCTCGTCCTGCTGACGTGCCTGTCCGTTCCGGTCTCCGCCCAGACTACCACTCCGGCCTACTGCGTTACCGTGCATGATCTCGGCAAGATGTATGTCGGATTGACCAACTTCGGTCGACTCAGTCACGGCAAAGAGATATTCTACTACGATTGTTTCAGCGGCGCGAAGATCGGTGATATGCAGTATCCCAGATCGAGCAACAAGATCTATCTCTACCACGGCGGCGTCTGGATCGGGGGCGTGGTGGGGCGTGATACGTTGGTGTCGACCTCGGTACAGCAGAACAACTACTCGCGTGAGTTCCATCCTGATGCTTATCCCTACGGGCTGTTTCAGCGACGATCTACCCTTGGCCCGACCGAGGATATGATAGTCGATGCCAAGTCGGAGCAGGATCTGGTAGCGGTCTATCAAGACACACTAACGTTTGGGAACGCGTTTGCGTCGTTCGATCAGACGGATGGTCGGGGGCACCGTCCACTCGGTATTGAGGTGCGTCAGGAATCCTATATGTGGTCATATGGGTACGCGGACGACATCATTCTATTCAATCTGCGGATAACGAATATCGGCAACAACGATATCGGTTCGCTGTACGCGGGTGTTTTCATGGATCCGGACGCGCATCGGTACCAGGTGGATTTTGGCGTGAGTCTCAATTCCACCCCGAACAAAACCGAACCGGGAGGCAGGGACGATATTATCGGGTTCCTGGAGTCGTATCCCGCGAGTAACTACACGCAATGTGAATTTGACGATACACTGAATCTCGCGTGGTCGGCGGACATGGATGGCGACTGGGTCTCATCGTCCGGGCTCATGGTGCCGAATGTAACGGGGATCCGGTTCCTTCGCCAGCCGACCCCAGATGAGCAGTTATCATTTAACTGGTGGGTGCCGGGTATTGGTACGCCCTTTGATTTCGGTCCACAGATGCGGGACAATTATCGCAATCTGGGGAATGGATTTGGCGCTCCGGCAGGAGATCGCGCGAAGTACTTCCTCATGAGCAATGGGGAGATCGATTACGGTCAGGTGATGACCGGTCGGATCGCTGTCTCTGATCCCGTCTGGATGCCGCCGAGCGCATCAAATGCGAGAACGATCTCGCGCGGCGCGGATGGGTGCTATCTGATGTCGCTCGGGCCGTATTCGCTCGGTCCGCGTGAGCAGGTGGATGTTCCATTCGCGTATATAGGCGGCGAGAGTCTGCATGTTGACTTCATCAACGCTTACATGAATCTGCGTTTTGGGAATTATTATCCGGAGCGATATCTGCAGGGGCTGAATATGGCTCCGTTCGCTACCAACGCCGCCTGGGCAGGGCGCATATATGATAACCCGGGGATCGATACTGATGGCGACGGATATTTTGGGAAGACGAGGATATGCGTCCTTGATTCCGCGTTCGTCGATGGTCATTGGGTAGCGACAGTTGTCGATACCACGTACTACGAGGGAGATGGTGTGCCGGACTGGCGCGCGGAATCACCACCGCCTTCGCCACTTATCTGGTTGGAGCCGATCGTCAATGGTGTGAAGGTGCGCTTTAACGGGTATCGCTCCGAGATCTATCGCGATTTCCTTTCGGGGTATGTCGATTTTGAGGGGTACCATGTTTATCTGGGTAGGGATGATCGGGAAGCGAGTTTAGGGCTGGCGGCATCGTATGATTTTGACAACTGGGATATCTACGCTTACAACGAGCGCAAAAAGCCATCCCCCGGGTATGAGTTGACAGGAATACCCGCGACGGTTGACGAGATCCGCTGTCGATTCAGCAGCGCGCTTGATCCGTGCGCCGATACGCTGTTTCATCCGGGAAACCACGGACCGCTAAATCCGTATCGGGGGGCGCGGTATCTCGATTCGATACTCTACTTCGTGCCGCATGACAATAACGTGTCACGGCTGGGGATCGACACGCCGATAAAGAAACGGTTCCCGAATGAACCGAAACCGAACTTCGAACTGCCTATCACGCCGGATATGCTGACCGAGGACGGCCAGTTGAAGTATTACGAATATGAGTGTGAAATAACGGGACTACTGCCGACCGTGCCATATTATGTGAGCGTGACAGCGTTTGATTTTGGATCGCCCAAAGTCGGGCTCCAGCCACTCGAAAGCGCAAAGCTTCTCGGACTGCAGTCGGCCTATCCAGCCAGTTCCGTAGATCAACTGGATGGGACCCTTCCACCGGTCTATATCTATCCTAATCCGTATCGAGTTGACGGCGGGTACAGGGATGGAGGCTGGGAGGGAAGAGGGCATCCGGAAAAGATCAACGACCGGGTGCGCGCGATTCATTTCGTCAATGTTCCATCGAAGTGCACTATCCGGATACACACACTGGACGGCGACCTGGTGCGGGAACTTCGACACGATGTTGACCCGTCTGACCCCAAGGCCAACCATGCGACCTGGGATATGATCAACCGCAATGTGCAAATGATCGTCTCGGGTCTATATTATTGGTCGGTCGAGGACGAAAACGGCAAGACCCAGATTGGGACGCTGGTCGTGCTGATGTAGTTTGTCCCCGGTCTAGTAACTCGTTTTCTCCAGCTTTACTTTTCCCCGGAATATCCAATAGATGCTGATCGTGTACGCCAGCACCATCGGCATGCCGATGAGTGCGATGATGAGCATGATCTTGAGCGTCGCCTGCGATGAGGCCGCATTATAGATGGTCAGACTATTCTCCGGCATCGGCTGAGAATAGATCATGTATGGATACATGCCGATACCGAAGAGCGCCAGCAATGCGGCGACGGCGAGAGAAGAGGAGAGAAACGCGCGGAAATCTCGGCCGTGATGGATCTCCCGCGGAATATTGGCGATCGCGAGAATAGTGATCATCGGGACAATGAACAGTGCTGGATGATCTCTGATCGTGTCAGTCATATGCGGGACATACAGAAGCGTAAAGAGGGTCGTGAAGGCGTACCCGATGATGAAGAAGATAATACCGTTGCGGGTCCAGAGGCGAGCTCGGGACTGAAGGTCCCCTTCGGTTTTGAGCACGACGTAGATCGACCCGTGCATCATGAACAACGCGACCGTGGTGATACCGACCAGCAAGGAGAACGGGTGAAGCATTCCGAGGAATGAGCCGGCGAATTCATGGTGGGAATCGAGAGGAACCCCCCAGGCAATGTTGCCAAGTGCGACACCGATCAAGAGCGACGCCAGAATACTGGCGACCGAAAAGCTGACATCCCAGCCTTGTCTCCAGATCTTTCCTTCGCGCTTGGAGCGGAACTCGATCGCGACCGCGCGAAAGATCAGCGCGGCCAGAAGCAGCATGAAGGCAAGATAGAAACCGGAGAAGGCAGTGGCATAGACTTCGGGAAACGCGGCGAACAGCGCGCCGCCCGCGGTCACCAGCCAGACCTCGTTCCCATCCCAGACCGGACCGATGGCGTTGAGCATGGTTCGTTGCTCAGTATCTCCTTTGGAAAAGAGATGCAAAGCGCCGACGCCGAGGTCAAATCCATCAAGGATCGCATATCCAGTGAAGAGAATTCCTATTATGCCAAACCAGATGGTGTTGAGATCAAAGTTCATGCGCGATGTCCTTCCGCGATGGATTCATCTTCCGGTCCATGCTGAATCTTCTCATTCAACAGATAGAGAAAGAGTACAAACAACAGCAGATAGATAATGCCAAACATGATTATCGAAGCCATCACTTCGCCAGCCTTGACGGTTGGCGAGAGGCCATCGGCGGTTTTGAGCAATC
Organism: uncultured Ignavibacteriales bacterium; assembly: GCA_964397415.1. Classification (GTDB taxonomy): domain Bacteria; phylum Zixibacteria; class MSB-5A5; order GN15; family FEB-12; genus FEB-12. The sequence continues at coordinate 322,730 of CAYNIJ010000002.1, forward strand.
CGTAGACCACCCAGGGTTGCCGTCCTACCTCCGCGCTGAACCATCCAAGCTGATTGGCCGCCTGCGGCAACATCACCGAGCCGACCAGGGCGTAGAGATACCATCTGGTTTGCCAGAGTTTCTTGCGCCAGAGCAGATACAGCCCCAGCCATGAGAGCAGGATGAGGAGCATACCGATACCAACCATCGCATGATACGCCTGGAAGACGAGATTGACCGGCGGGCGTTCATCCTCGGGGAATTGATTTAATCCGGTGACCGGATGGGTGACATCGCCATATACAAGATAGCTGAGCATGCCTGGGGCTTTGAGTCCGTACTTGACGATCTGGGATTCATCATCGACCCAGCCGAATAGGTAAAGATCGGCGGGAGCGGAGACAGGGTAGTGCGCTTCGAAGGCCGCCAGTTTGGCTGGCTGGTTTTTAGCGATACCAACCGCGCTCTCATGTCCGCTCACGAACTGGAGTAACGATGCTACGGCGGCAAAGACCAGTCCTATTTTGAGAGAGATCTTCGCAAAATCAATATGTCGATTTTTCAGCAGGTACCAGGCTGAGACTGACAAGACAAAAAATGCCCCGGCCTGCCATGCGCCCATATAGACATGCCAGATACGATCAAGAAACGACGGATTGAAGACCATCGCCCAGAAATCAGTTATTTCCGCACGCGTGCCAATCCCGTGACTGACAATATGGTGTCCCGCGGGAGTCTGTTGCCAGGAATTGGCGACGACTATCCAGATAGCGCTGAAGTGCGCTCCGGCCGCGACCATTATAGTCGAAAAGAAGTGCATTTTCTTGGAGACCTTATTCCATCCGAAAAGGAGCAGGGCGAGGAAGCCGGATTCGAGGAAAAACGCGAAGATCCCTTCCGCGGCCAGGGCACTCCCGAAAACATCGCCGACAAAACGAGAATAGTTAGACCAATTGGTGCCAAACTGGAACTCCATCACAATACCAGTGGCAACCCCTAACGCAAAAATGAGTCCGAATATCTTGACCCAGAAGCGGGTCATCTGGTGGTACATTTCTCGACCGGTCTTGAGATACATCCCTTCCATGATGACCAACAAGAAGCCGAGACCAATACTGAGTACAGGGAAGAGATAATGAAATCCGATGGTCAGTCCGAACTGCCAGCGTGATAATGTCAGCGCATCCATAAGCTCGATCCTCAGGGCCGCACGAGCGCGACCAGATTCATGTGAAGGAATTCACTAAGAAAATAACAGCCATTCCGGCAGGAAGGTTCTAAAAAAACACTGGATGAGCGATGAAACCAAAAATTAATCAGACTAACCAGACGTGCGAGCGGAGAATGGCGATTGGCGGCTACGCGCCGAGATACGCTTTCTTCACCTGCTCATTCTCAAGCAGATGAGTGGCTGTATCGGAGAGTACGATGGAGCCCGTCTCCAGAACATAGGCGCGATGAGCAATTTGCAGGGATTTACGAGCGTTCTGCTCAACGAGCAGGCAACTGATGCCTCGCTGATTGATCTCTTTGATGATCTGGAAAACTTTCTCGACCATCACGGGAGAGAGGCCCATGGATGGTTCATCGAACATCAATAGTTCCGGCTCGGCCATGAGACCGCGGGCGATCGCGAGCATCTGCTGTTCACCACCAGATAGAGTACCGGCGGCCTGGGACGCGCGCTCCTTCAGGATCGGAAAGAGTTCCTGCATACGCGCGATGTTCTGTCGAATCCGCGTCTTATCATTGATGGCGAATGCCCCCATCTCCATATTCTCGAGCACGGACAGCTTATTGAAGACCTTACGGCCTTCGGGGACCTGGATGATCTTCTTGCGTGTGATCTTGTAAGCCGGTTGCCCGGAGACGATCTCACCTTTGAAGCGGATCTCTCCCTTGTGTGGCTTCAATACACCAGAGATAGTATTAATGAGTGTGGTCTTGCCGGCGCCGTTGGCGCCGATGATGGCGACGATCTCCCCTTTTTCCAACGTAAGAGAGACGCCCTTAAGCGCGGCGATATGGTCGTAGTTGAGATGAAGGTCGGAGACTTCGAGAAGCACCGGTTATTCGATCCATTCCTGCGGAGTTTGGCTCATATGAATAATAAGGCGAATTTCTGCCGCAGGGTCAACGAGCAATCAGGTCGCTGACCCTGTTGGCGCAGTCGAGATTGTTTAGTGGGCCTCGGCGACGAGTTTCTCGGCTTCGGCCTTTCCTTCCGGCCAGACAGCGGAGATGGCAAACATACCTCTTAAGTCACCCGATTTGAATCCGACGGCCCGGTCGTTGGGATAGAGCTGCTGAAGTTTCGCCACGACATCTTCATCCATCTCCTCGGTCTTCCCGTGGCACGCGGTGCACATGCCGTCGAGGCGGATCGCCTCGAAATAGCGATAGGTCTTGATGCCGCTGGTAAAATCCCAAGTCACTTGAACGGATTTGGTGCTGTCTGAGGCGAAGCGCTGAAGAAACTGTCCTTCTGGACCAGTCGGGTAATTGCCGGGATTGCGGTTCATGAGGCTGGTTCGCCGAATGCTCCACCCTCCAACCGACAGCTCTTTGGTCATTTGGGGAGCTTTTTGGCTGCAGATCTCGATAGCGCCGGCCGCGCCGGACTGACTCATGGCAGCCATGAGTTCAGAGCGCAGTTCGGTCTTGAACTTCTTGACCAGGATCTCTGCCGCCTCGCGGGCAAGCTTATCCTCAGGATTGCCCAATGGCTTGGCGACCATCGCATTCGCCTTGCGATCTTCTTCTTTGTTTTCAGTCTGCTCCTGTTTTTCGCCGCTGCATCCGAATGCGAATGAAAGGACGACAACAGCAAACAGGGCGAGCAAAATAGTGGGAACTCTCATCGCATACTCCTTTGTTTGGGGGGTAAGAAATGCGATAGTGCATTTGGTTGCAATGGCGAAGTTCGGGCTGAGGCCGGAGAAGAGGAAAAAACTATCCGATCGGCTACAGATAACTGCCGCAAAGTCGTTTTGGCTGCTGGATTGTCGTCCAAAAAACGGGTTGACAATCGGGTCGACACGTCTATATTTGGCCGACTAAACTGTCACTGAAAGGGTTATAGTGACCCTTTTTATCGCTCCATCTGGCGACAAGAAACCTTCCGGTTACGCTCAAATCGCGTTGCTGGGCGCGGTGCCCGCAATCCTAGTTGCAGCGCCACTTATCGGGTTCTTTGCCGGGAAATGGGCTGATCAACGGTTCGATACTGAGCCGTACCTGATGATAGCAGGCGTCATTTTAGGTTTTGTCGCCGCCGGTCGTGAAATTTATCACCTGGTCAAGAAAGCACAGGCACTGGAAGACAAGTCGGACGATGAGTGAGATGGGACTAGAGTTCATTGGAAGAACGTTGCGCACCTTTGGGATAGTGCTGGTCATCTTCCTGCCGTTCGGCTTCTATTACTATGGATTGTATTCGACGCTGGCCATTTTGTCCGGCGGTATTTGGGGGATGATCAACCTGATGTTCATTTCCGCGCTGGTGCAGTCGGCGATTCGGCCGGGTGGCGCCGATGTGGGCCGCACGATCGGGTTCATGCTGATCAAGTTTCCCGCGCTCTATGTCGCGGGCTTCTTTCTGCTTAAAGTACCAGTGTTCTCTGCCGTACACCTTCTGATAGGATTTTCGGGTGTGATGGGGATCATGGTACTCAAAGTGCTTGGCCGCGTGTTTCTGGGCCTTGACTCAACGCAGAAGAAAAATCTCCAGGGAGCTATTCTCTAATGAAGATACTGTCACGCCTGACCGGTTTTGGTCTGACCATCCTTCCGACCCTGTTGCTGGCTTCCGAAGAAGGGGGGCATTCGAGCGGTGGAGAGGGGGGCGGGTCGTCGCATCTGCCGTCAGTCGTGAGTATGTTGACCCATCATGAAGGCTGGGCCTATCACTGGATCAACATTATATATGCCGCGGTCATTTCTCTCATTCTCTCGATCATTGTGATCCGTGTTTACGCCAAGCGGCAGATGATCCCCGGCAAGGGGCAGAACGCGGTGGAGATGGCGGTGGAGGGGATGTACAACTTCCTCTACTCGATCCTCGGGAAAGACGCCAAGCGGTTCCTGCCGTTTCTGGGGACGCTCTTCTTCTATATCCTGTTCATGAATCTAATGGGGATCGTGCCCGGCGGACATTCGCCGTCGACCAGCTTCAACGTCACCCTCTCATTAGCTATCCTGGTTTTCTTTTACGTTCAATATACTGGGATCAAGAGTTTCGGACTTGGCAAGTATCTCTTCCATTTCCTTGGTTCGCCCAATAATGTCATTGAGTGGTGTCTTACGCCGATCAACATCATTGTCCATGTCGTGGGTGAGTTTGCGAAACCGGCATCTCTGGCTATACGTCTTTTCGGCAATATCACTGGCGAAGATATTCTGGTAGCAGCGTTTGTCGGTCTGGGAATCACGGCCCTGTCGTTCCTGCATTCGCCAATCGGTTTACCGCTTAACGTTCCGTTCATTCTTTTGGGATTGTTGTTGTCGACCATTCAGGCTCTGGTATTCACCCTGCTGTCGACCATTTACATATTAATGATGCTGCCACACGAAGAAGCGGCGCATCACTAGCGAAGACAAAGAACAGATAGACATATACATTCTGGAGGTTCACAATGGATTATCAGGCAATGTTAGCGTGGGCTCTGCCGATGGGCGTTGGCCTGGCGGCGGTTGGTTCCGGTCTTGGTCTCGGTCGTGCAGTTGGTTCGGCGATGGAAGCGATCGGTCGTCAGCCCGAAGCGTCGGGCAAGATCCAGACGGCCATGATCATCGGCGCCGCGCTGATCGAGGCGTTGACCATTTACGCGCTGGTTGTCTTCTTCATTCTGTCCGGTAAGATCGGCGCCTAAGAACGAGTGCTGCAGGTGCGTCACGCGCGCACCTGCCAGTCACGTGAAATGGTGTCTGGCATAACGGAGAATCCATGAATTTAGAATGGCAACAGTTACTGACGCATGCGGTCGGTTTTCTCATCACTCTCTGGATCCTTAAGAAATACGCCTGGGGTCCACTGATGAACCTGATGGAAGAGCGGCGCACGCGGATCATTGATGAGTTTAAACAGATCGATGCCGAGAAGGCGAAGGTCGCCGAACAGCAGGCCGCCTACGACGCCAAGTTGAAGCAGATCGACGCTGAGCGCCGCGCCGAGATCGTCAAGGCGATCGAGGAAGGGAAGAAGGTCGCCGCGGATATCAAAGCCCAGGCGCAGCACGAGGTCAAGGAACTGCATACCAAGACCAAGGCGGACCTGGAGCGCGAAGTCGCCAAGGCCCGCATCGAATTGCGCGACCAGATGGTGACGATCACCATGACCGCGGCGGAAAAGGTCATTCGCGAGAAGCTCGACGACAAAAAACATCGCGAGCTGATCGACAGATATATCGCCGACGTGGAGAAGGTCTAAGCGATGCTCGCTCCCGAAGTAGCCCATAAATACGGCACGGCGCTGTTTATGTCCGCCAAGGCGAAAGGTCTCCTCGACAGGGCCGATGAGCAGTTCCTTGCGCTCAAGGATCTGTTGGCAAAAGACCGCTCGCTGCTCGATTTCCTGAATGCGCCGCAAGTCTCCGACGACAAAAAAGTCGCGCTGATCCATACCGCGTTTGATTCGCGGATGGAGCGCCCGTTTGTCGAGTTCCTGCTTGTCCTGATGGACAAGCATCGGATCAACTTCCTGCCGGAGATCGTCGAGCAGTTTGACCGGATGGTCAAAGTCGAGAAGGGGATCGCCAAGGTGACGGTTATCACGGCGGTGCCGTTGGACGCGAATGAGCGTACGAACCTGATGGCATCGCTGGCGAGGAAGACCGGGTTGAGGATCGAACTGGACGCCCGGGTGGATGCCTCGATCATCGGCGGAGTGATCATTATCATGCACGATAAGATCATCGATGGTTCCGTACGGCATGGGCTTGGATTGATAGAAGAGCAGTTGGAGAAAGTGAAAGTAGCGTAGCCGGCCAAGGCTGGCTCGCTTTTGTGATGCCCACCCTAAATGGTGGGGTACCGCCCCTTCCGTCGTTGACGGCGGGGCGTGGTGATACGAAGAAAAACGTGAGAATATACAGGAGTCATTCATGCCTCTGAATCCCGAAGAAGTCTCATCGGTTATTCGAAAAGAGATCGAACGGTATGAGACGAAACTCGAAATGGAGTCGGTGGGAACCGTTCTCCAGGTCGGTGACGGGATCGCCCGTATCTGGGGTCTTGAAGATGTCCAGATGTCTGAGTTGATCCAGTTTCCCGGCGATGTGTACGGGCTGGTGCTCAACCTGGAAGCGGACAATGTCGGCGCCGCGATCTTCGGTTCTGATACCAAGATCAAAGAAGGTGATACGGTCCGCCGGACCGGTCGCGTTGCTTCGGTGCCGGTCGGCGATGCCTTGATCGGCCGTGTGGTCAATCCACTCGGTCAGCCGCTCGACGGCAAGGGGCCGATCGTGACCGACAAGTTCCGCATTATTGAAGGGCGCGCCCCGTCCGTGATCGAACGTCAGCCGGTGAAAGAACCGCTGCAGACCGGGCTCAAGGCAATTGACTCGATGATCCCGATCGGCCGCGGTCAGCGTGAGTTGATCATTGGCGATCGTCAGACCGGTAAAACCGCCGTTGCGATCGATACGATCATCAATCAAAAAGGTCAGAACGTCATTTGCGTCTATGTAGCCGTCGGCCAGAAGCAGTCAACGATCGCGCAGGTGGTGGAGATCCTCCGCAAACATGGCGCCATGGAATATACCATCGTCGTCAGCGCGACCGCGACTGACCCGGCTCCGCTACAGTATATCGCGCCGTACGCCGGATGCGCGATGGGTGAAGAGTTCATGTACAACGGCAAGCACGTGTTGTGCGTGTACGACGACTTGTCCAAGCAAGCGCAGGCGTATCGTCAGCTTTCGCTCCTGCTTCGCCGCCCGCCGGGCCGCGAAGCGTATCCGGGTGACATTTTCTACTGTCACTCCCGTCTGCTGGAACGTTCGGCAAAGCTCTCCGATGAACTGGGCGGCGGGTCATTGACCGCGCTCCCGATCATCGAAACGCAGGCCGGCGACGTTTCCGCCTACATTCCGACCAACGTGATCTCGATCACCGATGGCCAGATATTCCTCGAGGCAGAACTGTTCTACTCGGGTGTTCGTCCGGCTATTAACGTCGGTATCTCGGTATCGCGAGTCGGCGGTAACGCGCAGACGAAGATGATGAAGCAGGTGGCTGGTTCACTCAAACTTGATTTGGCGCAGTTCCGCGAACTGGCGGCCTTTACGCAGTTCGGCTCGGATCTCGACGAAGGGACCCGCAAGCAATTGAACCGCGGTGAAAAGATGGTGGAGTTGCTGAAACAGGGTCAATATGTCCCGATGCACGCGGCCAAGCAGGTGATGATCATCTGGGCCGGCGCGCGCGGCTATCTGGATGACCTTTCAACCTCGGCAATTCTGAAATTTGAAGAAGAGTTCTTCGCGTTCTGTGATAAGAGTTATCCGGATATCGAGCCGACCTTGACCAAAGAGAAGATCATCTCCGAGGCGACCGAGGCGAAGTTGAAGGATGCGGTGACGAAATTCAAGGCGCAGTTCAAAGCGTAAGGATACGAGTCTGACGCATGGCAACATTACGCGCAGTTAAGAAACGTATCCGGACCGTCCGCTCGACGCGACGCATCACCAAAGCGATGGAGATGGTGGCGGCGGCGAAACTTCGACGCGCCCAACAGCGGGTGGAACAGGCGAAACCGTACGCGCACAAGCTGGATGAGATGCTGTCGCATCTCGCCGCGGGGGCGACCGGAGAGATCTCTCATCCGTATTTCGAGGAGCGACCGGTTAAGAAGACCACTCTTGTGGTGGTGACCTCGGATCGCGGTTTGGCTGGGTCGTTCAACGCGAATGTCATCCGCAAAGCGGATCAGTGGCTGGCGCAACATGAAGGGGATGTTGAGTTAGTGACGATCGGAAAACGCGGCAACGATTATTACAAGCGTCGTCGCTGGCCGATCCTTCAATTCTTTGGCGACTGGGCCGGAGTGCTCGATTATGACAAGGCGCGTCAAATAACGTCGTTGTTGACGGAGCGATTTGTCGCCGGCGGCACCGACCGGATCGTGCTGATCTACACTCGCTTTTTGTCGATGGTCCGTTATCAGATCGTCACCGAGCAATACTTGCCGGTGTCCCGCCCGCAGGTGGACGACAGGACCGGTGGGAGCGAGTACATTTTCGAACCGTCGCCGGAAGAGATCTATGCCGCGCTGATGCCCGGTTATGCCACCACCAAGATGGTGACGGCGTTGACCGAGTCGTTTGCGTCTGAGCATGGAAGCCGGATGATCGCGATGGGGGCGGCTACGAAGAATGCCGGTGAGATGATAAATTCGTTGACGCTTGATTACAATAAAGCGCGACAGGCGCTGATCACCAAGGAACTGCTCGAAGTGGTCTCCGGTGCGGAAGCGCTCAAGGGTTAGAGAAGAGTTTTTTGAACATATGTGTGGAGTGACCGAATGGCTGAGAATATTGGCAAGGTAGTTCAGGTGATCGGACCGACGGTTGACTGCGAGTTCCCCTCGGAGTCACTGCCGAACATCCTGAATGCCATCAAGATCAAGAACGAGACGACCAAGGAAGACCTGACGGTAGAGGTCGCTATTCATATTGGCGACAATATCGTCCGGTGTGTCGCGCTCGCGTCGACGGATGGTCTGGTGCGTGGCATGAAAGCGGTCGATACTGGCGCGCCGATCTCGGTGCCGGTCGGCGAAACGTCGCTGGGACGTCTATTCAATCTGCTGGGGGATCCGATCGATCTCAAGACGCCACTGCCGAATAACGTCAAGCGTCTGCCGATCCATCGCATGGCGCCGACATTCGATGAGCAGGTCACTTCGGTTGAGATGTTCGAGACCGGGATCAAGGTGATCGATCTGCTCGAACCGTACGCCAAAGGCGGAAAAGTCGGATTGTTCGGTGGCGCCGGCGTAGGGAAAACCGTCGTTATTCAGGAGCTGATCCATAACATCGCGACTGAGCATGGTGGTTACTCCGTTTTCTGCGGTGTAGGCGAGCGTACGCGCGAAGGAAACGACCTTTATCGCGAAATGACCGAGTCCGGCGTTCTCAGTAAGACTGCGTTGGTCTTCGGTCAGATGAACGAACCGCCGGGCGCCCGTCTTCGTGTGGCGTTGACCGGTCTCACTATGGCTGAATATTTCCGCGATGAAGAAGGCCAGGACGTGCTCCTCTTCATTGATAATATTTTCCGATTCGTCCAGGCCGGTTCAGAAGTGTCGGCCCTCCTCGGCCGTATGCCGTCGGCAGTAGGTTATCAGCCGACTCTCGGCACCGAGATGGGTGCTCTGCAGGAGCGTATTACCTCGACCAAGTCCGGTTCGATCACATCAGTACAGGCGATTTACGTGCCTGCTGACGACTTGACCGACCCGGCCCCGGCGACCACGTTCGCGCACCTTGACGCCACCACCGTGTTGTCGCGTCAGATTGCCGAGTTGGGTATCTATCCGGCGGTCGACCCGCTCGACTCCACTTCGCGAATCCTTGACCCGCTCATCGTTGGCGCCGATCACTATCGCGTCGCCCGCGGTGTCCAGCGGATACTCCAGCGCTATAAAGACCTTCAGGATATCATCGCTATTCTCGGTATTGATGAACTTTCCGAGGATGACAAGCAGATCGTGCAGCGCGCGCGTAAGATCCAGCGCTTCCTGTCGCAGCCGTTCTTTGTCGCCGAGGTCTTTACCGGCAAGGCCGGCAAGTATGTCAAGGCGCAGGATACGATTCGCGGCTTTGATGAACTGATCTCCGGTAAACTCGATCATATCCCCGAGCAGTTCTTCTTTATGGTCGGCGGGATCGATGAAGTGCTCGAGAGCTACGAAAAGAGCAAGAAGTAAGCATGTTCCGACTATCAATCGTCACACCGGAACAGGTTGAATACGAGGGAGACGTCAAAAGTCTGACGGCTCCCGGTTCGGACGGGTACCTTGGTGTCCTGTCGCACCACGCTCCGCTTATCACGGCCCTGAAGCCTGGCAAGATAGAATTCCGGGATAACAGTGACTTGCTACATGTGCTGGCGGTGTCGAATGGGTTCCTTGAAGTGTCGAACAACAAGGCAACCATACTGGCGGATGCGGTGGAGGACTGCAACGAGATAGATATTGAGCGTGCCCGTGCCGCGTATGAGCGAAACAAGGCGCGTCTTGTCTCTGCGGAAAAGGGAGAGACGGATATTGATCTCCCCTCGGTTCGCGCCGCACTCGACCGGGCGGCCAATCGGATCAGGATCTACAAAGACACCCACAAGTAGAACCTGTTGACGTATAACAAGTGGACTGAGCATTGGGCGCTTGACGGCGCCCAATTGTGTTATGGAGCGAGAAATTGGGGATGCTGAATGGGGCGGCCCCGGGGCGGGGGGGCACGCATTGGAGATAACTTGTTGGCGGGTGGGTATTTGACAAAGCCTTTTCGGCTTGACTTCCCCTGCCATTGTAGATATTTTGTGAGACTATGATTGTCGATTTACGGGAATTAGAACGATTCCCCGCAACCACAATCCTGGAGGCGGCGCCAGGCGAAATCGAGCCCTTTGCGGACGAGATCGCCAAGGTGAACTGGGTACAGGCGAAACTGAACCTCCAGAAGACCGAACAAGAGTATTTCTGCGCGGGGACCGCGCGAGCGGAAGTTGTTCTGATCTGTTCGCGGTGCGCACGGGAATACTTGACGGAACTGGAGAACGACACAGATTTCATCATCCGATCGGATGCGTCGCCGGTCGAGGCCGAGCGTAATGAGACGGATGATGAGGAGTATGTGTTCTATCACGGCAATGACCTGCGCATCGATGTGACCGAGCAGGTGCGACAGGCGTTGATACTGGCGATCGGAATGAAACCGCTTTGTCAGCCGGATTGCCGGGGACTATGCCCGACTTGCGGGGTGAACTGGAATGAGACGACGTGTGCCTGTACGCATCAGGTCACGGATTCCCGCTGGGACGGATTACGAAATTTGCTGGGCAACAACAACTGAGAGATAGGAAGGAAGAGCTGTCATGCCTCTGCCAAAACGACGACATTCTCGCACGCGTGGGCGCAAGCGCCGGACCGGTTGGAAACTAGAGATTCCCAACGTGATCTCGTGCGAGCATTGTCACCAGGCCCGTCTGCCGCATCATATCTGCCCCCATTGTGGATACTACGATGGCGCGCAGGTGATCGTCGGTCGCGAATCCTAAACATTTGCACCACCCATCACAGGAATGTACGAGCAAGGGATTGTCTATTAGATGAGCACACGTGAGACTTGCACGGTCGCACTTGACGTCATGGGAGCCGATGGCGGCCCGCAGGCGATCATAGAAGGCGGGCTCGAAGCGGCCCGTCGACTTGGCGACGCGATCCACGTTTTGTTTGTCGGCCGTCAGGAACAGATCAAGAAGATCCTTGATCATATTCGTGACCTGCCCAAGAACATCTCCGTGCATCATGCCGAATCCGAAGTGACCATGCATATGGCGGCGACGGATGGGGTGAAGATGCGCGACAGTTCCATCGCGGTCGGCCTGCAGGCGCATAAGAAGGGGATGGCCGACGCGTTCGTTTCACCGGGCAACACCGGCGCCGTGATGGCGACCGCACTGTTGACCCTGGGCCGCATCGAAGGCGTGAGTCGTCCGGCGATCACCGCCGTGTTTCCCAGCAGCTCAAGCCGTCCCTGTGTCGTGCTGGATGTCGGCGCGAATGCCGAGTGTAAGCCACAACACCTTGCGCAGTTCGCGGTGATGGGTTCGGTCTACTCGTCGATCCTCTTCAATATCGAGGCTCCGCGGGTCGGCTTGATGTCGATAGGTGAAGAGCGGTCGAAGGGGAATGAACTGATCTTTGCCGCGCAACAGCAGTTGCTCAAGAGCGAGACCGTCAATTTTGTCGGAAATATCGAGGGGCGCGACGTGATGAACGGGACGGTGGATGTGGCTGTCACCGACGGTTTCACCGGCAATGTACTGTTGAAATTCGGCGAATCGGTGCAGCCGTTTCTCATGAAAGCGGTGCGCCGCCAGATCCAAACTAACATCTTCTCACGTATCGGTGTCGTTCTGCTGGCGCCGTTTCTTCGTCGGATCAAGAACTCTTTCGACTACGCAGAGGCCGGGGGCGCCCCACTGTTAGGGGTGAACGGGATCGTCATAATCTGTCATGGATCGTCAAACGCTCGCGCGATATATAACGCGGTCAAGATCGCATTCGAGATGCACGCCAAAAAGATCAAGCAACGCATTCATGACGAGCTGATAACCAATCATTTCGGCAAAACCAATGGCTCAAAAGATAAGCGCGAAGATCACGGGAACGGGATCGTTTACTCCGCCTCGGCGGATGACCAACTTTGATCTTGAGAAGATAGTCGATACTTCGGATCAGTGGATCGTTGAGCGGACCGGTATCCGCGAGCGTCGTATCGCGGATGACACGATCAGTTGCGCCGACATGGCGACCGAGGCGGCGCGCAACGCGATGGCCATGGCCAACTGCGCTCCCGAAGACGTCGATATGATAATCGACGCGACAGTCACTCCAGACTACACTCTCCCGTCGAACGGTTGTCTCATCCAGGAGAATCTGGGGCTCGTCAACGCGGTTGCATTTGATGTAGTTGCCGCCTGTACTGGATTCATTAATGGACTGACAATCGCGCGCGGGTTCATTGAATCCGGCATGCACAAGAAGATAGTCGTGATCGGCTCGGAAAAGCTTTCATCCTTCACCAACTGGAAAGACCGGACCACCTGCGTGCTCTTTGGGGATGCCGCGGGCGCGGTTGTTTTGGAGCCCAGTACTGATGGCTCAGGTGTGATCTCGACCTTCATGCGGTCGGATGGCCGCATGCGCCCGTGGCTCTGCTCCAAGGTCGGCGGGAATAAATATCCGTACACACCGGATTTCGCCTATGACGGCAGCGATAAAATATACATGAGCGGAACGGACGTGTTTAAGGTAGCGGTCAAAGAGATGGGGCGTGCCGCGCTGAAAGTGATCGAGGATGCCGGTTACAAGCCGGAAGATGTTTCGCTTTTCATCCCTCATCAGGCGAATATGCGGATCATTGAATCGCTGATGAAGCGATTGAATTTGAATCCTAATAAGGTGATGATCAATATTGAAAAATACGGCAACACCTCATCGGCATCAGTGCCGTTGGCGCTGGACGAGGCGAATCGCTCAGGACGGATCAAGTCGGGTGATCTGGTGTTGATGGTCGCGTTCGGCGGCGGCATGATCTGGGGCTCGGCCCTGGTGAGGTGGTAAGCAGAATGAGTAAAACAGCGTTATTCTTCCCCGGTCAGGCTTCCCAGTATGTGGGAATGGGGAAAGATCTGTATGAGAGCTCGGCGGATGTCCGCCGTTTGTATGAATTCGCTTCGGATCAGCTTTCGGCTGACATCGCCCACATCTCCTTTGAAGGTCCGGCTGACGAGTTGAAGAAGACAAAATTCACACAGCCGGCCATCATGCTGCATTCACTCGCGGTGCTGACTGTGTTGCAGAATGAGATGCCGCAGTTCCACTTCGCGGCGGGACACTCGCTCGGCGAGTACGCCGCGTTGTCGGCGGCCGGGGTGCTTCGCTTCACGGATGCGATAGCGGCGGTGGTACGTCGGGCCGCGCTCATGGAAGAAGCCTGTGTCAAAAATCCGGGGACCATGGCCGCGATCATGGGGCTGGACGATGCCACACTGGAAAAAGTGTGTGCTGATGCGTCCGACGCAGGGACAGTGGTCCCGGCGAATTACAATTCGAACAATCAGACGGTTATATCCGGCCACATTGCGGCCGTGCAGAAGGCGTGCGAGCTGGCGAAAGCGGCGGGCGCCAAACGGGCGATCATGCTTGAGGTGGGCGGCGCGTTTCACTCGCCGCTGATGGCTTCAGCCCGAGAAGGTCTGCAGAGTTACCTCGCGGACATGGTGATCCTTCCTTCGCGCCAGAAAGTTGTCGCCAATGTGACCGCACAGCCTGCGGCGACCGGCGATGAGATAAAGAAACTGCTGGTGGAACAAGTCACCGCGCCGGTGCGTTGGGCACAGACCATGAGTTATCTCAAGTCTGAGGGCGTGACCAAGGTTATCGAAGTTGGCCCAGGAAAGGTGCTGACCGGAATGGCCAAGCGCGAAATGCAGCTTGAGCAGACACTCAATCTTGATACGTTGAATGACATCAAAGCGCTCTCCGCGGTAGGCGCCTAGAAGGGAAGCGATGCTGGATTTCACGAACAAGGTAGTTGTGGTCACCGGATCGGCCAGAGGGATCGGCAGGTCGCTCGCGGAATCATTTGCGAAGCTTGGCGCGAAAGTGGTCGTCACCGACCTGGATCAGGCATTGTGCGAGCAGGTCGCCAAAGAAATATCCGCTGACGCCATAGGTGTGAAGGCAAATGTGACCAGCGCGGAAGATATCGAGGCGCTTTTCCAGGCGACAGTTGAGAAGTTTGGTCGGGTCGATGTTGTCGTGAATAACGCCGGGATCACGCGTGATACGCTGATGATCCGGATGGATGAAAAGGACTGGGACATGGTTCTTGACATCAATCTTAAAGGGGCATTTCTTGTCACGAAAGCGGCCGCGCGTATCATGATGAAACAGCGTTATGGCCGTATTGTTAATATCAGTTCTATAGTCGGACTCTCCGGCAACGCCGGACAGGCGAACTACTCCGCGTCGAAAGCGGGATTGATCGGCCTGACGAAATCATCGGCGAAAGAGTTGTGCACGCGGGGCATCACCGTCAACGCGGTCGCTCCGGGGTTCATTGAAACCGAGATGACACATGTTTTGCCTGCCGCCGCGCGACAGGCGTTTCTGGATAGAGCGCTGGTCAATCGACCGGGGACTCCCAATGATGTAGCCGCCGCCGTCCTTTTCCTCGCCTCCGATAGCGCATCGTACATAACGGGGCAGGTGTTGGCGGTCGATGGCGGCCTGACTGTGTAATTCAGACAACGGAAACTATAGTAAGGAGAAGAGTCATGTCAGTTGAGCAAAGAGTCAAAGAGATCATCGTCGAGCAGCTCGGCGTGGAAGCCGGTCAGGTCACTGAGAGCGCCAAGTTCGTGGAAGATCTGGGTGCCGATTCTCTTGACACCGTCGAACTGGTCATGGCGCTCGAAGAGGAATTCTCTCTCGAGATCCCGGACGAGGATGCCGAAAAGATCACCTCGGTCGGCGATGCCATCAACTATATCAAGACCAACGCCAAACCTGCCTGAGCAGGTTTGGTTGAACCTCATCGGAAGTAGAGAGCCATGAAAGTACGCGCTGTTGTCACCGGTCTCGGAGTCATTTCACCTATTGGCAATTCTGTGGAAGAAGCCTGGGGGAATATGCTGGCCGGCAAGTCCGGCGTGGGATTGGTGACTCGTTTTGATACCGCCAATTACACTACCAAGATTGCCGGAGAAGTAAGGAATTTCGATCCGGCAGCCTTCATCGACAAGAAGGAATTGCGGCGCATGGATCTCGCCGAGCAATACGCGCTCGTGGCGAGTGAACTTGCGATCCAAGACTCCGGACTCGACCTCACGCAGGTCGATCTCGAGCGGGCAGGGGTAGTGATCGGTTCCGGTATCGGCGGTATCACGACTTTCGAACAGCAGCATTCGACACTGGTCACTTCAGGACCGGGTCGCGTATCGCCATTCTTTATTCCGATGATGATCATCGATATGTGCGCGGGTATGGTCTCGATGAGGTTCGGCTTCAAGGGTCCGAACTACGCGACCGTTTCGGCCTGCGCATCGTCTGCGCACGCGATCGCCGATGCATTCCGCTGTGTCCAGCGCGGTGAAGCGGATATCATGATAGCGGGAGGCGCGGAAGCGACGATCACGCCGACCTCAATGGCCGGTTTCTGTCAGGCGCGCGCGATGTCCACGCGCAACGACGAACCGGAGAAGGCTTCCCGTCCGTTCGACAAGGGGCGTGACGGGTTTGTCATGGGTGAAGGTTCGGCGATCCTGATCATCGAATCGCTCGAACATGCGCAGAAGCGCGGAGCGCGTATCTACGGCGAGATTATGGGGGCGGGGATGACCGCGGACGCGTATCATATGACCGCGCCGCATCCGGATGGCGACGGCGCAGGCCGCGCGATGAAGATAGCGATCAAAGATGCCGGTCTCACGCCGGAACAGATCAGCTATATCAATACGCACGGTACGGCCACCGATCTGGGCGATATCGCGGAAACGCGCGCGATCAAATCGGTGCTGGGTGAGCATGCGTACAGGACGCCGTGCAATTCGACCAAGTCGCTGGCCGGACATCTGCTCGGCGCCGCGGGGGCGATCGAGTTGGTGGCGTGCCTCAAATCGATCGAGACCGGGTGGCTGCATCCGACCATCAATCTGGATGAGCCGGATCCAGAGTGCGATCTCGACTATGTGCCGAATCAGAAACGGAAACACGACGTTCACTACGCTGTCAGCAACTCCTTCGGGTTTGGCGGCCACAACGTCTCGTTAATCGCGGGAAAATTAAACGGTACTGTCTAAATGGGCCTGTGGGACAGAGTCAGTCGGTTATTTAGAGTCACCGAGATACCTCCAGAGGATCCCCGATTAGAAGGGGTCCAGCACTTGTTGGGGTATCAATTCCGCGACACGCAACTGCTTCTGCTCGGCCTGACCCACCGTTCCTTCGCCCGTTCCACCAATCACGATCAGCAATCCAACGAACGACTCGAGTTCCTCGGCGACTCCGTTCTTGGTCTTATCATTTCGGAGCAGCTTTTCAGGGATAACCCGAACGAGTCAGAAGGGAACCTGACCAAAACCAAGGCGATGCTGGTCAATGAGACCACGCTCTGCCAGTTGGGAAAAGAGATCGGTCTTAACAAGTTCATTCGGTTATCCGCCGAGGAGGATCGCGCGGGCGGACGTGAACGAGCTTCGATAATCTCAGACGCATTCGAAGCCGTGATCGGCGCGGTTTATCTGGACGGCGGAGTTGACGCGGCGCGGGATATCGTTTTGCGCACTATCTACACGCATCGGGTTCGCATTCTCACCGATACAGCGCAACGGAATTATAAAGGTGATCTGCTTGAGCTGATTCAGGCAAAAGGGGAAGGGGTTCCGCGGTATGATGTCGTGTCTGAAGAAGGGCCGGATCACGAAAAGATCTTCCATGTGATCGTCACAATCAACGGCCAGAAGGCCGGTGAAGGGGTGGGAACCTCAAAGAAAGAAGCGGAGCAGAAAGCCGCCGCCATGGCGCTTGAATCTATAGAAAAGTAGTTCCTTGTCGCCTCGATATCTTATTATCCCCCAATTTGTTGCATCTCCTTGCCACTGCAGCTACCCCTTGACAATTGACTCCTCATTCTTCATATTGGCGGCTCATTGGAGTTTGCTGAAAGGTTGAGATGATGAACATAGTCGTGTTGGTCAAACAGGTCCCCGAGATCGCGCTTATCAAAGTCGATGAAGCCGCCAATCAGGTGGTTCTTCCGCAGGGACCGGGTATTGTCAATCCGTTCGATGAATACGCCCTCGAAGAAGGGCTGCGTATCAAGGAAAAACATGGCGGTACCTGTGTAGTGATAACTGTCGGGACCGACCGTGCTGAATCCGCGCTTCGTGATTGTCTCGCGTTGGGCGCCGATGACGCCTATCTTCTCGCCGATGATCTGTTTAATGGCTCGGATCAACAGGCTATTGCCAAGATCCTCGCCGCCGGATTGAAGAAACTTGGGTCGTTTGATCTGATTCTCGCCGGTAAACAGGCGGTGGACTCAGATTCTTCGCAGGTCCCTGCCGCAGTCGCGGCCAATCTCGACCTGCCGCAGGCGATGTTTGTGAAGAAGTTCGAAGCGGTTGAGGCTGGCAAAGTGACGGTCTTCCGCACGACCGAAGAAGGATACGATGTCGTCGAACTGCCGCTTCCGGCGGTGGTCTCGGTCGTGAAAGAGATCAACGAGCCGCGTCTTCCGTCGCTCAAGGGGAAGATGGCCGCCAAAAAGAAAACGATCATCAAATGGTCGGCTGCTGACCTTGGACTCTCCGGCGATGGCATTGGCGCGAAGTCCGGCACCAAGACACTCAAGGTCTCTCCGCCTCCGCCGCGCGCGAAGGGTGAGATCATAACTGGCGCGACTCCGGAAGAGATCGCGGAGAATCTGTTCAAGAAGTTGAGAGAGAATCAGGTGATCTGAAGATAGAGAGCCCCGCAGACGCGGGGCTTTTTTGTATGCGCATTCGAAGATTTGCTGACTGCAACGAATTTATCGCCGGAGACAATACTCGCCTCCGGGAGCTGCTCCATCCTGATAAGGGGTATCCGTTCGAGGGCCGCTATTCACTCGCTCATGCCACTGTCAAACCGGGCGAGACGACCTTCAAACACCGCCTCGCCACCAGCGAGGTCTACTATATTCTGGCAGGGGAGGGGCGCATGTTCGTCGATAACGAGTCAGTCGAGGTATCCACCGGGGACGCTATCGAGATCCCGCCTCAATCAGTCCAGTCGATCACGAACACCGGACAAACCGACCTTGTTTTCCTCTGTATTGTCGACCCGGCCTGGCGGGCCGAGGACGAAGAGATCCTCGAATAGCCGGTTTTTCAATTTTGACTTCGGGTTGAACTCTCCTCTATATTTTCCCCTATGGGTCAAATCAATCTGCATGCCGTTCGCCGCAGTCTTCTGTGGCTCTGTTTTCTGACAACTTTTTGCGCTGTTTCTCCCTCGCCGAAGGCGGGAGATGATGTCCAATCCCGCATCGCGCTGACCGACCTGCGGGTGCTGTATCTTTATGATGACCCGCAGTCGATCGACTGGGCCAGCCTTTATTATCTTAACGACTGGTATGGCGCTCGGATCGATCTGGTGACTGTCCGCCCCGGCGAGCAGTTTCTCGTGAGTCAGGTTGGTCTGGAGGACAGACAGCTTTTCTCGCACACTTACGCGGTCTCGGACAGCGGTACGTATGTTGATTCGATCCTGAATGACCTATCCAGCTACCGCTACCCGGATATTCTCCTGGTCGGCGACCTCAGCGCCAATAAGCTGGCCGGGGTAATAGCGACACAATTGACACAATTGCCGTACGATTCGCTTCGATTGTTCAATATCACGAAGATATACCGACAGGTTGATTCACTTGGGAAATCGATCGGCGTCAGTATCAACGCCCGCGAGCTAGTGACACGATACAGAGAGCGGATCGCGCAGGAAGTCCCCCACCTTAATCCGGGGTTTGATCTCAAGAGCGCGTCCGCGCAGTCGATGCTCCATTACGAGTTGGTGGCAAACCGACTCGACGAAGGGGCCGCCAAGGGTGATTTCGCGTCCGGACTTGGGACGAATCGCCTCGGGAGTATCGTCAATCGACGGCTCCCCGATGGCGCGATCAAAGAATCTTTGAGCAAAAGGATCAAAACCTATTTCTCTATGATCAGTCTTTCCGCGAACGCCTATGGGAAAAAGCGGGCGGAGCATCTGCTAACCGGTCTGCAGGAACTTCGCACCCTCCAACAGCAGGCCAAATCCGAAGCGCGGCTCCAGCAGACTCCAGGGTTTGCGGACTATCTCGATGAACAGGTAGGCAAACTTCAGCAGTTAGCTCTCAGTGAGATCGGATTGAATTGGGAGGGCAAGATTGTGGTCCGCGAATCGCCGGATGGTCCAAAAGTGAAGTTCATCGCGACACTGGCCTCCGACGGCCCGACCGAGATCGAGTTGAATGAACTGCGCTTCGATCCGTATTGGGACACTTCCTCTGTCATTCTCGATGGCGAACCGAAGAAAGTCCAGCCGCACCAGACATTTGTGCGGGAGTATCTGGTTGAAATAGACCGCGAGAAGCTGGAGGCACAACAGCCCGAGTCATTGCTTTTCTCGGCCTCGCTGGCATACGGGAAAATGCCGTTTACAGTGGTATCCTCGGTACCGATCTGGGAGGCGCCCGATTTGGATGTCGAGTTCCTGCCATCGTTCATCTTTATTCCGCCAGTGCCAACGCTTGAGGTGGACAAAGTCGTCGAGTCGCGCACCTGGAAAGCGATCATCACCAAGCCGCCGCATTTCTATGGTTCGGTCAGGCTTCAGCTTGAGACGCCGCGCGGAATGTTCGCGGGGGCATACCTGACGGAACGCCAGATGGAGAAGGGGGAGCTGTCGGAAGTGGTGCGTATCCCATTCACGATATCCAATCTGTTTGAACTAGGCATACAACCTGTGACGCTGGCGCTGTATACGAACAACAAACGAGTAGCGGCGGACACCGCTCACATTCGGATAGCGTCGTGCCAGATCGATGATCGTATCAAGATAGGGTTCCTGCCGGATTCGACCGGACTGCTGGAAGATATTCTTCGGATGACCGGCGCGGGATTCCAGCCGATCACCGACCGCTCGCTGGCAGCATCCGACCTCGACATGTACAATGTGATTGTGGTCGGGTCGGGGTCATCGCGAGATTATCCATCGCTGCGCAATCTGAAGGACCGACTGACGGATTTTGTGCGGCACGGCGGTTCTTTGGTGGTACTTGGCCAACCAACGGATTGGCCGCAGGAAGCGTTGCCGGTCGGTTTCGTGCCTGCTTCTGAAAAGGTAAATGGGCAGGAGATACTGAATCGCATCCCCGGCGCCAACATGTTGTCCAAGCCGTACACTATCTCCGAGCGCGGCCTTCTCGATCCGTTGGAGCGCAAACAGATACTTAATTCCGCGGTGATAGCGCCAGCGGAGAATATCTTTGTGACGCCAACAGGGGCATCGCTTTTGTCCGTGTCGCGGTTGGGGGATGGCCAGGTGATTTACTGCGGGTTGCCGCTGCTGGAGATGGTCAGCCAGTTGAATATCGAAGCGATTCACTTATTGGCCAATATTCTGAACTATTAGGCTTCGGTTGTGTTATACGTACTTTACAGAAGGGTTTGACGACGTATATCTATGCCTGAGGCTCAGTTGCACAATTCCCCCAAACGCTTCGCCGTTCTCGCCAAATATCTCAAAGGGTACAAGGGCTACCTGATTTTCGGAGCAGTTGCGGTCCTGTTTGCCAACGGCCTCCTGCTCATCAACCCTTATGTTCTCAAGCTGATTTTTGATGCACTAGAAAAGGCCGAGCCGCAGGAGACCGTTTTCTGGTATGTCCTGCTGATGCTTGGTCTCTCCATCACCGCCGGAGTCTTCCGGTTCTTCATGCGTCGGACGATCATCTGGATGTCCCGCAAGCTGGAGTACGACCTTCGGGACGAGCTTTTCACACACTTGTTGACACTCTCGCCGGCCTTTTATGACCGCAACCGGACCGGCGATATCATGGCGAAGATGACCAACGACCTCGAGGCGGTCCGCATGATGATCGGGCCGGGGATCATGCAGATCAGCAACTCGATCGTCACCATCACGGTGGCGCTCAGCTTCATGATATTCCTTTCGCCGAAATTGACGCTGTACGCGCTACTGCCCGCAGTGCTGCTTCCGTTCCTGGTCAACCGTCTGGGTAATCTGGTACACAAGAAATACTCCAAAATTCAAGAGCACTTTTCGGTGCTGACAGCGGCGGCGCAGGAGAATCTGGCGGGTATCCGGGTGGTGAAAGCGTATCGCCAGGAAGAGCAGGAGATAGAACACTTCGGCAAGATAAGCCAGCAGTATGTCAAACTGAATATGGATATGGCGAAGTTGTACGGTATCATGTTCCCGCTGCTGATCTTCGTCGCGTCGCTACTCAATCTGGCGGTGCTCTATTTCGGCGGGCTGGATGTCATGGAAGGGCGGATCCCACTGGGGACGATCGTCGCGTTCTTCGCCTATCTGACCATGCTCTTCTGGCCGATCATGGCCGGCGGGTGGGTGGTGTCACTTTATCAGCGCGGGACCGCGTCGCTGGACCGCATCAACGATGTTCTGAACACACAGTCGGTCGTCAAGAATGACCGCCAAGATATGTATTCCGGTGAGATGAAGGGGGAGATAGAGTTCCGCAACCTGATATTCGCGTACGACGGACTCCCGATCCTGAACGGTATATCGCTGAAGGTGAATGCTGGCATGACGGTCGGCCTGGTGGGATCGGTCGGTTCCGGTAAAACGACGTTGGTTTCACTTCTCCCACGGCTCTATCCGGTCAACCGGGGGATGCTGTTTATCGACGGCGTCGACCTGAATGACTGGGATCTGGCGTCGCTTCGCAAGCAGATCGGTTTTGCCACGCAGGAGCCATTCCTCTTCTCCGATTCATTGAGAGATAATCTTCGTTTTGGGGAAGCTGACGCCGCAGAAGAGAAAGTCCGTGAAGTCGCGGAAGTGGCCGCATTGTCCAAAGATATCGAGCAGTTCCCGGCTGGATTCGACACGGTGGTCGGAGAGCGTGGGATCACATTGTCCGGCGGACAGAAGCAGCGCACGGCCATTGCGCGCGCTTTGTTACCTGATCCGGCGGTGGTTGTGCTTGATGATGCCACGTCGGCAGTGGATACTGAAACCGAGGATCAGATCAATGTGCGGATGCATGCCGCCCTGAAACATCGCACGACTTTCATTATTTCGCACCGTGTTTCCTCGGTCAAAGAAGCCGACCTGATAATCTATCTGGTCGACGGCAAGATCGCCGAGCAGGGGAATCACCACGAGCTGATAGCACAGAACGGCCTGTATGCCGAACTGTACCGCGCCCAGTTGCTGGCGGAGGAGATAGAGAAACTGTGAGCCAGCCGAACGGATTCCACGAAGAAGAGGCTCTCGGCAAAGCGTACGACTCCCGCTTGATGAAGCGGTTGCTGGCCTATCTCTCCCCGTACAAGAAATGGGTAGTGGTCGCGATCACCATGCTGCTGCTTGGGTCGCTCGCGCAGATCTCGCTCGCCTTTATCACTCAGCACGCTATCGATGATCATATCAAGACCGGGATAGTTGACGGATTCGGACTGGTGATCCTGCTTTATTTCGGCGTCATGGCAATATCGCTGATCGCCAGCTATGGTGAGACCTTTGTCACTATGTGGTTGGGACAGAAGGTGCAGTATGACATCCGCATGGAGATATTCAGGCATCTGCAGCGCCTGCACCTTGGCTACTTCGACAAAAACCCAGTCGGACGACTACTCACCAGAGTCACCAACGATGTCAATGTCCTGAATGAGCTCTTCTCGTCCGGTGTCGTGACGATGATCGGCGATATCTTCACGTTGCTGTTTATCGTCTGCGCTCTTTTGTATTATAACTGGGAATTGGCGCTCATCACCTTTACCGTTTTGCCGCTTCTGGTCGGCGCTACGGCGCTTTTCCGTTCTCGAGTGAGAGATGTGTATCGGAAGGTGAGAACCGCCCTGGCGCGTCTCAATGCGTTTGTGCAGGAACATGTGACCGGCATCAAGATCGTTCAACTGTTCAATCAGGAAGAACGGGTAGGCAAGAAATTCGACGATATAAACAAGGAACTGCAGACTCATCACTTCCGGTCGGTGCTCTATTACGCGGTCTTTTTCCCGACCGTCGAAATCATCGGTTCATTGTCTCTGGCGCTCCTGCTCTATTATGGTGGATTCCGACTCCAGGACAGTACGTTGACCTTCGGTGAGCTGGTCGCGTTCATCTCGCTGGTCCAGCGATTCTATCGACCTATCGCGGATCTGGCCGAAAAATACAATATCCTGCAGTCTTCCATGGCCTCATCGGAGAGAATATTCGGACTGTTGGACACGGAACCAACGATAGTCGACGCGCCGTCGCCAAAACCGATCTCAAAATTCAATGGGAAGATAGAGCTTTCCAATGTCTGGTTCGCGTACCAGGGCGAAGACTGGGTACTGAAGGATGTCAGCTTCACGGTCGAGCCTCGTCAAAAGATAGCGGTGGTCGGCGCGACAGGCGCCGGGAAAACGTCGCTCATTTCATTGCTCTATCGCTTCTATGATTACCAGAAGGGGTCGATCAAGATCGATGGGGTTGAGTTGAAGGATATCCGCTCGTCCGAGTTGCGCAGTCATCTTGCTTTGGTATTGCAGGATGTATTTCTCTTTAGCGGCGATTATGCGGGCAACATTCGGCTTCGTGATACAAACATCTCGGATGAAAAAGTCCGTGAGGCGCTGGAGCGCGTCGGTTTTTCGAGATTCATGGATGGTCTGCCGGATGGACTGAAGACGGAGATTCGCGAGCGCGGGGCGACACTCTCCACCGGTCAGAAACAGTTGCTATCATTCGCGCGGGCTCTGGCGTTCAATCCGGATATTTTGATCCTTGACGAGGCGACCAGTTCAGTGGATACTGAGACCGAACGCTTGATACAGAAAGCGCTCGATGAACTGTTAAAGGACCGCACGTCGATCGTCATCGCGCACCGACTGTCAACGATCGAGAAGGCAGACAAGATCATCGTGCTGCACCATGGCCAGGTGCGCGAGATTGGCACGCATGCGGAATTGATCCAGCAGCGCGGCATCTACTATAAACTCTACCAAATGCAGTACAAAAAGCAGACTGTCGGGACCGAGGCATCCATTGCCCGCTAGACGAACATCGGTTGAGCGTCGCGAAGCGGAGAAGATGGTCGCGTTCGCGCGCGATCTGGCCGTTCAGGCCGGAGGAATCCTCAAGAAGGGGTTCCACCAGCGCATCAGTATTGAATTCAAGGGACGTATCAACCCGGTCACGAATATCGACCTGCAGTCCGAGAGATTTATAACGCGAACAATTGCGAAGAAATACCCGACTCACACGATTCTCACCGAGGAAGGCGCCAACAGCAAAGGAACCGCCGGGGTGAGATGGGTGATCGACCCTCTCGATGGGACGGTCAATTTCGCGCATGGCTTTCCGGTCTACTGTGTGTCGATCGGGATAGAGCTTGATGGCGAAATGCTCGGTGGCGCGGTGTTCGATCCGGAACGAGATGAGATGTTCTGGGCGATTCGTGACGCGGGCGCGTACTTGAATAAGACGAAGATCAAAGTAACTTCGGAGTCGAGGCTTGAGCGCTGCTTGATGGCAACGGGTTTCGCGTACGACATCGGTACCGCAAAGCGGAATAATCTGGGGCTGTTCGCACGAGTTGCGAGGAAAGTCCAGGGGGTACGTCGGCCCGGCTCCGCTGCGATCGATCTCTGCTGGCTGGCGGCTGGACGGCTCGATGGCTTTTGGGAGCTCAAGCTCGCCCCGTGGGATACTGCCGCCGCCAAAGTCGTAGTTGAGGAAGCCGGGGGGATGACCAGCCGGGTGAATGGGCGGCCACATACTATCTTTTCCGCCGACCTGCTCGCAACCAATGGCAAAATTCACCGTTCCATGGTAAACTTGTTGAATCGCCGCTGAGCGGTGGCAACATTCGCTGCATAATCGATTCGTCTCTTTCAACCGGGAATAGAAAGTTCAGTTTATGAGTTCGCAGAATCTGGTCAGATCAACGTCGGGGGTACGAGGGATAGTCGGCGCATCGGATGGTCTAGAGCCGATGCTGATCGCGCAGTACGCGATGGCTTTCGGTACACTCATGGGGAAAGGTAAGATCGTATTGGGACGCGACAGCCGCGTCTCGGGAGATATGGTCTCGCACGCGGTCACTTCGGGGCTTATCGCGACCGGTCTCGATGTGATAGATATCGGCATAGTCCCGACTCCGACAGTAGAGATCGCCGTCACCGGACTCAAAGCGGTTGGCGGAATTTGCGTGACCGCTTCGCACAATCCGTCGGACTGGAACGCGCTGAAGTTTTTCAACAAGCAGGGGGAGTTCATCACCCCCGCGCAATACGCCGAACTTAGTAAGATCTACGAATCGAAGCAATTCGCGCTTAAGCCGTTCGGCAAGCTCGGCAAAGTCTCACGCCAGGAGAACTGGATCGATACACATATCGCTTTGGTTCTCGCGCTGAAGACCGTCAACAAGCCTGGGATCAAAAAGCGGAAATTCAAAGTTGTGGTGGACGCCATCAATGGCGCGGGATCTGTAGCTCTACCGAAGCTCCTCGAAAAACTTGGCTGTAAAGTAATTCGCATCAATTGCAAAGGGGATGGCGACTTTGTGCATATGCCGGAACCGATCCCGAAACATCTCACGGAACTGGCGAAAAAAGTGAAGGCACTTAAGGCTGACCTCGGCATGGCCTGCGACCCGGATGCTGATCGTCTCGTGCTGGTCGATGAGAACGGGAAGGCGATAAATGAAGAACTGACGCTGACTATCGCTGTGCAACAGGTACTTCGCTCTAAGAATGGGAAGGTTGTGCTCAACCTCTCCACCTCAAAAACCACCGAGATGGTGGCGCGGAGATTTGGCGCGGAAGTGTTTTACTCCAAGGTTGGCGAGGCGAATGTTGTCGAGATGATGCACCAGGTGAAGTCGATCATCGGTGGTGAAGGAAATGGCGGCGTGATCTATCCCGTCTGTCATGCCGGAAGGGATGCTTTGGTTGGCGCCGCGCTGGTGCTGAGCTGTCTGGTCGAGGAAAAATGCGGTTTGAGCGCTCTTGTGGAAACTTTCCCACCGTACTATATTATAAAGTCGAAAGCTTCCCTCCCGAGCGATTTCTCGACCAGACTGCATCGATTTGAAGCTGAGGCAGAGAGGCTGCTGGGGCCGTCAACCGTTGACCGCCGCGACGGAATGAGGTTTGACTTCGACCGCGGGTGGGTCCAGTTACGTACCTCAAACACTGAGCCAATTTACCGATTAATAGTGGAGACGAACGATCGCCGTCTGAGCGAGTCGTTGACCGAACAGGTTATCGCGTTCTTTAAGTAACAGTAAGGCAGGAAACAGGTTATGTGCGGTATTGTTGGATATGTCGGCAGCAAGCAGTGTCTTCCGATTTTGCTCTCCGGGCTCAAGCGCCTCGAATACAGAGGGTATGATTCGGCCGGTATTGCGTTGATGACGGATTCCGGTCTGATGGTCTCCAAAGCGGTCGGCAAGATCAAGATGCTGGAAGAGGCGGTCACCCACGCCGAGCTGCAGAAGATCAATTGCTCGCGTGGTATTGCGCACACCCGTTGGGCAACTCACGGCGAGCCAAACGAACTGAACGCCCACCCGCACATTGACAATTTTGGCGAGTTTGCGCTGGTGCATAACGGCATCATAGAAAACTATCGTTCGCTCAAAGAGTATCTCATCCGCAAGGGTGTGGTCGTCAAAACCGAGACCGACACCGAGATCCTCGTTCACATGATCCGTCAGAACTATCACGGTGATTTTACCGCGGCGGTGCGTGACGCCCTCTCGCGGGTCGAAGGAACCTATGGCATTGCGGTCATCTCGTCGCTACATCCGGATACGATCGTCGCGGCCCGCAACGGTTCGCCGCTGGTGCTGGGACACGGTGACGGCGAGAACTTTGTCGCCTCTGATGTATCCGCCATGCTGGAGCATACCAACCGCGTGGTCTATCTGCAGGATGGCGAAATAGCGACTGTCACACCGACCAGCTACTCGATCACGACCATTCAGAATGTTCATATCACTCCGACCATCGAAGAGATCAGTTGGTCTCTCGATATGATCGAAAAAGAGGGGTATGACCATTTCATGCTCAAGGAGATCTACGAGCAGCCGAGTACTCTACGGAACGCGATGCGAGGGCGCATCAACTTCGAAGAAGGGATCTCTCGTCTCAACGGTCTCAACCTGCAGTTTGATGAACTTCGCCGCATCAAGCGCGTGGTAATCACTGCCTGCGGGACAAGCTGGCACTCCGGCCTTATCGGTGAGTACCTCATAGAAGAAATGGCGCGCATCCCGGTCGAGGTCGAATACGCCTCCGAGTTCCGCTATCGCTCGCCGATCATCGATGAAACCACCGTCCTGCTCGCCATCAGCCAGTCGGGCGAAACCGCCGATACACTCGCGGCATTGCGCGAAGGGAAAAAGCATGGCGCGACCGCGCTCGGTATCGTGAATGTCGTCGGCTCGACCATTGCCCGTGAATCTGATGGCGGCGTCTATATTCACGCCGGTCCCGAGATCGGCGTCGCCTCGACCAAGGCGTTTACTTCACAGTGCCTGGTGCTGACGCTAATCGCCAATCTGCTCGGACGGATGCGCTCCATGTCTGTAGCCTCAGGCCAGGAACTGATGACCCAGATCCAGCAGATCCCGGAGCAGATCGAGCAGATCCTCAAAAATGCACAGGCCGTTCGCGAGATAGCCCAGACTTACTACACGAACGACAATTTCCTCTATCTTGGTCGTGGTATCAATTTCCCGGTTGCACTTGAAGGCGCGCTCAAGCTGAAAGAGATTTCCTATATTCATGCCGAAGGGTATCCGGCCGCCGAGATGAAGCATGGCCCGATCGCGCTCATCGATGAAAACATGCCGGTAGTGGTTATCGCGCTGAAGGATCCGGTCTACGACAAGGTGATGTCGAATATCGCTGAGATCAAGGCGCGGCGTGGTCGCGTGATCGCCATAGCGACCGAGGGAGACCGTGAGATCGCCGAGAAGGTCGATCACGTGCTCTTTGTCCCGCAGACACATCATATGCTGACGCCGCTGTTGTCAGTCGTGCCGCTGCAGTTGCTGGCGTATCACATGGCGGTTCTGCGTGGATGTCCGGTTGACCAACCGCGCAATCTGGCGAAGTCGGTAACCGTCGAATAGTCTGTACTGTTTGATAAAATAAGGCCGCCCGATAAGGCGGCCTTATTATTTGCGTTACATTTAAGCGTCAGGACTTTTTCGTTTTCTCCAAAGTCTGATCTCGGACACACAGGAGTAGCCCGCGCGGCTAAACGCCGCCATCGACGGAAGATTCTCTTCATCGATCAATCCGGCCAAGACTATCGCTCCTTGACTCTCCAGAAATTGCTCGGCGGCCTCGATGAGCTTTCCGGCATGGCGCCGGCCGCGAAACTCCGGGTCAATTGCCAGACGATTGAGCCACCCGCGCCGGCCATCCCAGTTGGCGATTATCACCCCGATCAATCGACCATCCAGCTCCAGTCCCAGGAATTGGCAGAAAGGTTGCCCCATCTCTTTGGCAAGCATATCGCGCCGTTCCCGGCCGTTCGGTTTGTAGGGAAGTCCGGCATCCGACCAGACCCGGATGATATCATCGTAGTCGGCGATGGTCAGCCGACGGATCTCAGGTTCCATATTTCTCCTCAAGGATCATCTGAAGACGAGGCATTGTGAAAGCTGAGGCGTATGGCTCATCGTTCCAGTGCTCGCAACCGCAGTAGTTCAGCGGGATACCCCGCACCGGTATCCCCAGCTTCATTGCGCTCCGCATCCCTTCGGCCAGCATCAGGAGACAAGCAACGCCGATCACGCCCAGGTTTTCGCTCTGTTCAGCAAAGTGGTCGAGTTGTTCTGAGAGCTTCCGTTTAGAGAAAACAACACGAGCGTTGTATCTGGAAGCGAGTTGGACCACTTGGTCGGCCTGACAGTCCGGAGTGCAGCCGCGGCAGACGTCGCCCCATTGTCCATCCATTTTGGAGCAGTCCGGGTTGTGCAGTGACAGGCAGTCCGGTAGGACTATCAGGGTATCTTTAGTGCGATTAAACGCATCGCGGTTAGCCCGATCATACATTTTGTAGGCGACAGCTTCCAGTAGATAAAACTCGGCGGGAGTGCGACGTAACAGATGGTCATCCCGTTTGCGGTCATCGGCCTTCGCCATCGCCACAAACTGCTCAACCAGTTCGAATTCGGACGAAAAGATGTCGGTGGAGGCTGACTGGATGGCGTTGACGAAACTGGTAAGCTTGGCGTCAAAATCATCCCCCAGATGATAGGTTGGCGGGCGCATATCCGAATATAGGGGGAGTGGAACCCCGATTCAACCATAGAACTATCTCTACGGCCGCAAGCAGGGTGTCTTTCAAAAAACTTATTGAATAATCTGACGTAAACGACGTAGATTGAACAAAGAAATCCATTGCAGGAGATAACCATGCAGCAACCGTCACCGCCGGTCTACTACAAGAATCCTGGCCTGGCCGCCGTGCTTTCGTTCTTCTGGACGGGGCTCGGGCAGATCTACAACGGCCAGCTTGGCAAAGGTATACTCTTCATGATCGCGTATGGTATCTCGCTGATCATGATAATTGTGCTGATCGGTATTATCACCTCGCCCATTATCTGGATATACGGGATGTGGGATGCGTACAAATCGGCCGAGAAGATCAATTACTGGACTGCCCAGCAGCACGGCAACCAGACTCCCGGCTACAGTTGAGCCGATTCTGTCCTGTGTGAGCTGTGTCCGGGGCCACAGGGGTAGTTTATCTTGCCAACCAATCGAAAGATCCTTTTTTGGGTGATCTATCCGGTAATCGCGCTAGTCATCCTCTACTCATTATTCAAGTACCTCACCGCTCATATGGTGACAGAGGCGGAGCGGAATGCCCCACCGGTTGGACAATTTCAAACGGTTGACGGCGGACGCATCCATTTTGTCCGGCAGGGGAGCGGACACCCGGTTATCTTGATCCATGGCCTGGGCGGCTTGCTGCAGGATTTCACAAAGACCATTGCCGATTCGCTTGCTGGTACGTGTGACTACATCGCGTTGGACCGTCCGGGGTATGGGTACAGCGAATACACGACCGATAGTCAACTCACCATAGAATTGCAGACGCGCATGATCCATAGCCTGCTGGATAGTCTAGGGATAGAACGACCGCTTTTGGTGGGACATTCACTTGGTGGAGCGGTCTCACTCAATTACGCGTTGACCTATCCGGACGACTGCTGCGGGCTGGTCCTGATCGCGCCCGTCGCGTACCCGATCACCTCCCTTACAGAATTATTCGGCGGCGCGATTACCTCTCCGTTTGTTGGCGAGCTCACCTTCTCAAGTATAGCGACGCCCCTTACCCGATTTCTGGCGCCGGAGACCATGCGCCGCGCATTCGCTCCAAATGGAGTTCCTCCTGGCCATCTAGAGCCCCGTATCGGCATGACCAGTCGACCCAGTCAGTTGCGGTCGGGTTCAGAGGATCTGGCCCACCTGAATGGTAGCCTTGAACGGATGTCCTCAGAGTATGGCGCGATCAGACTTCCAGTCACGGTCGTTGTCGGCGACTCAGACCGAATACTGGTGCCTGAGCAGCAATCAATCCGTCTCGCCGCCGCGATTCAGGACGCCCGCGTCGTGGTACTCAATGGTTGTGGTCACCAGGTGCAATATGCGTTTCCTGACACGGTAATCTCCGTCATTCGACAACATCTAACCGGCGCTCAGTGACTTTGACCTGTTCCAGACCGGGGTTGACTTCCCCCGCCACCCCGGTATATTCTCCCCATGCTTCTGGCAATCGATATCGGCAACACCAACACGGTCGTGGGGGTCTATAAGGGGACCACGCTCAAAGACCATTTCCGCGTCGCCTCTAACCGTTCACTGACCGCTGATGAGGCGGGGTTCTTCTGTACCGGCTTGCTGGAGCGGATGAAGATCGCCAACGAAGAAGTCGACAAGGTCGTGATAGCCTCAGTTGTGCCACCACTCACGCCGACTTTCGAGACGATGGCCAAGAAGTACTTTGGCTGTGTGCCGGTCGTGGTTTCATCTCATATCAAGCTTTCAATTACCATCGAGATAGATCAGCCCGACCAGGTCGGCGCGGATCGTATCGCCAATGCCGTCGCGGGATTTACCAAGTTTGGCGGGCCGGTGATCATTGTCGATTTTGGGACCGCCACGACTTTTGACATAGTCAACGCGACTGGGGCCTATATTGGCGGAGTGATCATTCCGGGGCCTGAGACCTCGATGGCCGAGCTGGCCAGAAAAGCCGCTCGACTGTTCGAGGTTCGCATCGAACCGCCCAACTCCGTAGTTGGCAAGTCAACCGCCGGCGCGCTCAAGTCCGGACTCTTTTACGGGACCGTCGGGCAGGTCGACTACATCATCGAGAAGATCATCGAAGAGACCGGATTCGAGCGGGCGGCCATTGTTGCCACCGGCGGTCTGGCCGGCAATATGGAGAAGCACTCTAAACATATCCGGATTGTCGATTCGACCCTGACGCTCGAGGGACTTCGCCTTATCGGCGACCTGAACTGAACACTTCTGCACTGGAGCCTCATATGTCAGTTTCACGCGACGCACTCCGCTCACATCTGGTGACGATGCATGGCGCCATTCGTCGACTGGTTGAAGATATCACGGAAGAAGAATCGATGCACACGATTCCCGGCTATGGCAACCATATCAAATGGCTGACCGGGCATATCCTGACCACGACCGTGCTTTCCGGCAAACTGCTGGGCGGGCATATCTCCCTCCCGGAGGGGTGGCATGAGCTGTTCCGTCGCGGGGCGGAGATGCACCCCGACCCGAAAGCATTCCCCGCCATCGAGTCCATTCGCGAACGGTTATTCGATTATCAGCGGATGGTGGTGGAGTTTCTCGATCTGTTGGATGAGGGTGAACTGAGTGTGGAGATCGAGATCGCTCCGGGCTGGAGTGATACGCGACTTGGCGCGGTGCTGTTCCTGAAGGCGCACGATTTCTATCATGCGGGCCAGATTGCGGTGCTTCGACGGACCCTTGGCCGCGAGCGGAGTTTTGGATGAGGGCAGCTGTGACAACTGTCTCGATTTGCTATAGATAGACAAACAAAAACGGCGCCCGAAGGCGCCGTTTCTTCTTCTCGCTCCAAGACAAGAATTAGAATCTTCCCACTACGCCCACATGGAGACGCAGCATATCAGTCTTTGATTCCGTCAGGTCGTACGTCACATTTCCACCCTCACGACGGATGGAGCCCTCTTTCAGGTACTGAGCCTCGCCGCCAATGACATAGCGCAGGCCGGCATCGAGCAAAATCTGGAACGGCTTCTTGCCTTCGCCGTTGCCGCCCTTGTATATCTGGATCATCAATCCACCGCCGCCACCGTAGGCGAAAACCGCGTCATCCTGATTGGTCGACTTGGCGACTTCATCGCCATCGCTGGCATCGGAGATCTTGGTCTCAGTAAAGAGATAATTGAATCCAACCAGACCATCGACATACGGACGGATCGGCCCGCTCGGGACATGCGCCCGGAATATCAGGAAGCCGTCTACCATATTGTTCGAGGTTTCGACCTTCACGGTGACATCCGGAATGGTGGTTGAGAATGGTTCGCGTCGGCTTTCGTTGCCGTAATTTTTCACACCCAGTTCCACGCCGATGGCAAACGGTGAGCGGCTGGGGGAGAAGAAGAACTGCCCGCCCGCGCCGAAAGCGTCGCGATCAAGATTGTCCTTGAAATCGCCTTGCGGGAAGCCGGCGTTGAAATGCAGCCCAGCCATCCAGTTGGTCTGCGCCGTCGCCCCGGAAATAGATATCACAACCGCAACAATAGCTAGTGCAAGGGCCTTGAGAAGAACGTTCCGTTTCATGATCACCTCATCCTCAAAACTGGTTCTGCGAAATGTTTTGTCTAAATACGGCGGCCACGTGAAAATGTTGTCAATATTTCGTGAGATTAGCCGGTTTGCCGTATTTTAGTCGGCGTCGTAACTCATTATACTACCGCAACATCCGGACATTCCACCAATAGGCGAAAAAAATCACAATTTCAGGCGAAACCATCTTGACAGAATCGGCGTTTAATCGGTATCCTACGGATTGTTAGCACTCGTCAATGATGAGTGCTAACAACGACGAAGGTATAGAGAGAGTAAGGCAACCCGGTTCGGTGGGGACGCTGGAAAGCTACCCACCCTTCAGGGCAAACAGACAACCACAATTTACAATATCTCATTGAGGAGGTTCAATTATGCAGATCAAGCCGCTTGCTGACCGTGTAGTGGTCAGACCGTTCCAAGAGCAGGAAGTCAAGCGCGGTGGTATCATCATCCCCGATACCGCGAAAGAGAAACCGATGGAAGGGGAGATTATCGAAGTGGGTCCGGGTCGCACTTCTGAAGAGGGGAAGCGCACGCCGCTCGAGGTTAAGAAGGGTGATCGCGTTTTGTACGGGAAGTATTCCGGGACCGAAGTGACGGTCAACGGTGAAGAGTACCTGATCATGCGCGAATCCGACATTTTCGCGGTCATTCAGAAGGCGTAAGTGAGACGTCAACAACGAAGGAGTTAATGTTACCATGGCAAAGTTGATTGAATACAATACTACTGCCCGCACCCGCCTGAAACAGGGCGTGGATAAGCTGGCTGATGCCGTCAAGGTGACCCTGGGTCCCCGCGGCCGCAATGTTGCTATCGAGAAGAAGTTCGGCTCCCCGACCATCACCAAAGACGGTGTGACCGTGGCGAAAGAGATCGAGCTGGAAGATCATTTTGAGAATATGGGCGCCCAGATGGTGCGCGAGGTCGCTTCGAAGACCTCCGATGTCGCCGGTGACGGTACGACCACCGCGACCCTGATCGCCCAGGCTATTTTCCGTGAGGGTCTCAAGTCGGTGACCGCCGGCTACAACCCGATGTCCATCAAGCGCGGTATCGACCTCGCCGTGGGCGCTGTCACCACCGAGATCAAGAAGATGTCCAAGCCGGTTTCCGGCCGTCAGGAGATCTCGAATGTCGGCACCATTTCCGCCAACAATGACCGCCATATCGGCGACCTGATCGCTGAAGCGATGGAGAAGGTCGGCAAGGATGGCGTCATCACCGTTGAAGAGTCCAAGTCCGCCGAGACGAAGCTTGAAGTGGTCGAAGGAATGCAGTTCGACCGCGGTTATGTCTCCCCCTATTTCG
The DNA here is from genome assembly GCA_964397415.1 of uncultured Ignavibacteriales bacterium. Taxonomy (GTDB): domain Bacteria; phylum Zixibacteria; class MSB-5A5; order GN15; family FEB-12; genus FEB-12. Next base: position 357,414 of record CAYNIJ010000002.1, read on the forward strand.
TGACCGATCCCGACTCAATGGAGACTATCCTTGAGGACGCGCTGATCCTGATCCATGACAAGAAGATCGCTTCGATGAAGGATCTTCTCCCGGTACTGGAGAAAGTCGCCCAGTCCGGCCGTCAGTTGCTGATCATCGCCGAAGATATCGAAGGCGAAGCGCTGGCGACGTTGGTCGTCAACAAGCTGCGCGGCACCCTGAAGGTCGCCGCCGTCAAGGCGCCGGACTTTGGTGATCGCCGCAAAGCGATGCTCGAAGATATCGCTACCCTGACCGGTGGCCGTGTCATCTCCGAAGAACTCGGCTTCAAGCTCGAGAACGCCGTCATGACCGATCTTGGCCGCGCCAAGAAGATCTCGATCGACAAGGATAACACCACGATCGTCGAGGGTAACGGCAAGAAGGAAGATATCAAGGCTCGTATCGGCCAGATCCGCAAGCAGATCGAGGATACCACCTCTGATTACGACCGTGAGAAACTGCAGGAACGTCTGGCCAAGCTGGCTGGCGGTGTGGCGGTTATCAATGTCGGCGCCGCGACCGAGACCGAAATGAAAGAGAAGAAGGCTCGTGTCGAGGACGCGCTCCACGCGACCCGCGCCGCGGTCGAAGAAGGTATCGTCCCGGGTGGCGGCGTGGCCCTGCTGCGCACCATCAAGGCGCTCGATGCCGTCAAGGCGACCGATGAAGAGATGGTTGGTGTGAAGATCATCCGTCGCGCCATCGAAGAGCCGCTTCGCCAGATCGCTATCAACGCTGGTGTTGAAGGTTCTGTCGTATTGAACCGCGTCATGTCCGAGAAGGATGCGTTCGGTTACAACGCCGACACGGATTCGTTCGAAGACCTGATGAAGGCTGGCGTGATCGATCCGACCAAGGTGACCCGCACGGCGCTCGAAAACGCTGCGTCGATCGCCGGACTCCTTCTGACGACCGAAGCTGTCATTGCTGACAAGCCGGAAGAGAAGAAGGGTGGCGGAATGCCGCAGATGCCGGGTGGCGGCATGGGCGACATGTACTGGCTCGAATTAGTACTTAATAGAATAAGGGCACCAATCGAATTGGTGCCTTTCTTATTTTCCCGATTCTCGCTCCTGCGCTCGACCTGCGACTAGAATTCAATACCGTTAACTTTCGAACATTGCGCATATCGACAAACTTGCCTATACTTCTTGTGGGAAGTAATTGTCCATAAACCTCCAAAACCCCAAAAGCACGGGAGGAACGTATGCCAGTGAAAAAGCCCTTGAAGGCGGGCAAGACCGTCGTAAAAGCTATTTCAATAAATCAACCCTATGCTGACCTAGTGGTCTCTGGAGTCAAGTTCATTGAAAACCGCGATGTCCGTTCGCATTATCGCGGTAAGTTGCTCATTCACGCATCTCAAAAGGCATGGCTTGAAGACGCTGAGAAGTATCGGAAGCATCTGAAGTTCAGCAAAGATGGCAAATATCAACCTGTTCGCGGCGCGATTATTGGCGAGGTCGTCATGACAGACGTGGTCACCAAGCACACGAGCCGATGGTTTGATAAGGGCCGATTTGGTTATATTCTGACCAAAGCAAAGCGATATAAACGCCCCATCCTTTGCGCTGGTTGGACAGGTATCTGGCCGGTCACGGCTAAACGCCTTCGGAAGAAGAAAATCACCAAAGTCAAATAGTGCCTCATCCAAACGCTTGCTGTATTGCAGACTGAAACGAAATACCCCCAGTGCGCGAGAGCCGGGGGTATTGTATCTACATCAGCAGATTAATTACTCTCTCAGAACCTCAACGACAATCCTACCCCACGGTCTTCGTCATAGGGAAATACATTGGGCCGGCGGTGAGTTGAGTTTTCGCCGCGAACTTCTCATTCCGCTCCCGACCGTCTCCCTTCACCGAGGCTATGTCGACAATCGCTGAATTGCCCTTGGCGGAATTACGCCCGATAAGTCCGCGAAAGACAAACCCCCGGTTCTCTTTGAACTGGGGGCAAAATCATCTGAAGGTCTTTTTACTAGTCCTTTACCTGCAGATCCGCTTGCGAGGTATTGCCCATCTTGGCGCGAATCTCCGCGAGTTGTTGCTTCAACTGCGCCACCTCGTATTCAAGGCGCTTGGATGCGAACTCCTCGCCGGACATTTCCTCGCCGTCGGCGCCGGTCTTCATGAACTCTGGCTGGTTGGGATCGTTCTCAGGTGAGAATGCAATGACAGTCCCGTAGGCAGAGGGGAAGAACATCAGAGTCAAAACGCTTTGTTGTACCTGGGTAATGCCGCTTCCGACCACTTGGGTCCCGCGCAGATAGAAGGTCGTAACACCAGCCGGGACTGCAAATGTCCCCTGAACACAAAATGGAGCGCCATAGCTCCCACCGGGTGCATTGCCAGAGGTTATAAAAGTGGCTTGTGGCTTGCCTGCTGCCCCTCCGCCGTTGACTTCGGTAACCCACACTTCACTCTGCGAAATGGTTCCATTTGAATGCGCCAGATCAAACGATCCGGAGGCAATGGCGACAACGTAACCTGCCGTAGGAACGTTTATCGTCCGAAGACTGATGTTTACAACCGCGCCTGTGATATTGGCAGTAGCATCAGTGTTGCTGGCGATACCGGGTTCGTCCCCGATCTCAAGAGCGCTGATGGACGAGTTCGGCACGACGACCGCCGCGTCGCCAGTGGAACCAGCGTGCAAGATAATGTTTGGTGATCCATCGTCATTATTCAGTTCGAGCAGTCCGCCGTCGGAAACGAAGCCCGATTGTGAGCCTAGTCGTACTGTCTGGTCGTTGGAGCCATCGGAATCATACAGCAGAACTTCACCCCAGGTCCCACCCCAGATGCGGGCCTGCTCCAGATTATCGGTACCGTAGGTACTGATCTGTGCGGTGCCGGGAATGAGCGAGGCGCGCGGGTTTCCGCCGGACGTGGCGTTGATGGTGCCGCTAACATCGCCGCCGGTGGCGCCATCGACCGTCCGCACCTGGTATGCGTAGGCGACGCTTGTCAACTTGGTTCGCGGAGTCTGCTCCGGGTCAGCACCAACCTTGATGCTGAGATACCGGTTGGTGTCGGCGAATATATTCACCGGCAGCGCCGGCATCGGCGGCTCACCAATATTGACATTAAAGAGACCGTTAGCGACAGTCACCGGTTGTGGGCCGCTGTTGTACAGGAGCACTCCCAATGTAGCGTCATCGGCAATACGAAACTCTATATTATAGACGCCGTTTAACGGCGTACCAAGGTTGTCGGTCAATCGGCCCTGGTAGCTGAATGAACGCGGTACTTCGGCTGTGGCAAGCTGGACAAACGCCAGTACCAGCAAAGCGATGACACAAGACAGGTGGCGTGTTCGGACCATTGCGGACTCCTCTTCTCTGTGGTTATCCCGGGGATTATATGTGCCAAGTTTTTGGATGCCATGTGACGGTAGAGTCACATGGGTAACACCGGGAACGGACGACGATTTGGCCGGACCGCCGGTGCGTCGCGTAACAACAATTGAATCATAACAACGTAGACCTGTTAAGTCAATGCTTAAGTTTATTACCCCGAGGTCCTCAACGGATAAACCTCTTGCGAAAATAGACAGGCTGTGTCTATCATATGGATGTCTCGGGGGAGCAACTTTGTCGACGGAGATCAGTATGGAACCGACCAATCAGATAGTCGAGCGTCATTACGGACGCGGAAGTATCCTCGCTATTATCCTTCAGGCGATGCAACAACAGGGGAAGGAGATGAACCATCTCGCCCCGGATGACCTTGCCCCTGTCGACGAATTCCATGCTCGCGGCAGAGAAGGAACGGTCGAACTGGCCAATCGAATTACCTGGCAACCCGGGCTAAAACTTCTCGATGTTGGCTGCGGGATCGGTGGCACGTCCCGTTTTCTCGCCCACACGTTTGGCGCCCAGGTGAGCGGCATAGACCTGACTCATGAATTCATCGAAACCGCCGTTAGTCTCACCCGCATGGTCGGCCTCGATGGTTCCATCCGTTTCGTGCAAGGCTCAGCGCTTGACCTCCCATTTGCCGACAATTCATTCGACCTGACCTGGACCGAACATGTTCAGATGAATATCGAGGACAAGCGACAGTTGTACGCTGAAATGGTTCGTGTCCTCAAACCGGGGGGGCGTCTGCTCTTTCACGATATCTTCCGCACGACTGATAAACCCCCGGTCTATCCGCTTCCGTGGGCAGACGACCCGACGTACAGCTTCCTTACCACAGCTCAGCATGTCCGTGAAATTCTGGGATCTCTCGGTATGAAGATTCTCCAGTGGGAGGATACCACGCCGAAAGCTCTTGTCTGGTTTGAAGAACGCTCCGCCATTGCCAGGCAGGCAACGGGCCCGATGCTTTCTCCGCTATTGATGATGGGAGAGGGAGCGAAACAGAAAATGGAGAATGTGAATTCTGCGTTGGCAGACTCGACGCTCTGCACGATCCAGGCAGTGGCGGAAAAACTGTCCAGATGAGACTCAGATCGTAATCTGATCATTTAGAGTATCCGGTAGCCAGTATCACCTGTTCAGGTGATGCACACGCTGGCAGCCGAGTGCAGGTACAAGCGGCAGCGTCCTTGATTTTTCTTAGTTGCGCTCCGACAACTCAAGCAACATACGGCGCAAAGACGAACAAACAAGGAGATACATCTATGCCGTTCATTACGTGGAATGACAAGTTGTCGGTAAATGTAGCCGCAATGGATATGCAGCACCAGCAGTTGGTCAGCCTGGTCAACAAGTTGCATGAAGTGATGACGCAGGGACGGGCGAAAGACAAGATCAACGCGATCCTCGGGGAGCTGGTGAGCTACACGAAGCGACACTTCGCGGCGGAAGAGTCGTTCATGCTGTCGATCAAGTATCCGAATTACGATGCGCACAAACGTCTGCACGACGAACTGACCCGCAAGGTGGTCGAGTATCAGACGCGAATCGAGAAGGGGGAACTGGTGACGCCGAACACGCTGCTCAATTTCCTCAATCTTTGGCTGATCAATCATATTCAACATCAGGATATGGAGTACGCCGGCTTCGCGACATCGAATCGGCAGGCCGCCAAAGTCTGATCCAGTCTTCAAAACGCAGCATAGAAAAAGCCCCGACAGAATCGGGGCTTTTCTCTTGGGGTCGGAATAATACCGCGGCCCAAGTCCGGCTTCAACGGACTCGCGACCTAGGATTTTTCTATATGCTCACTCAGCCCAGGGATTTGCGATCATCGCCGCAGGTACGGCCGAACGCGGGTAGAGCAATGCATCGTTGGTGTAGGTATCGTAGTCGGTAACCAGACCGGTACCTTCGCTGTAGTTCGGGCCGAAGACCTGATCTTTCATCCAGGATGAATCACACACCGTGGCCTCGACCGGATTGTACGGCCGGTACTTCATGGCGAATTCGGTCTCCTTATTCCCGCCGCCGAGATAGCAATGGCGGAATGACCATGTGCCGCTCTCGGACGAACAGGCCATCCGATACGCAAAATCAGAATTGGCTTCAGAAGTGATGTTGTACGCCCAGCAGAAGCGGTCGCCATTGGGCCACTGATCATTCACCGGATGCTGGCAATAGCCCTGGCCTTTAAACGTGAATGTCGAGTCACGCAGATCGAGTGAAGAGTAGACGAGTCGAGTCTGCTCGTCATCGTTGCTGGTCCCTTCATCCCATTGAGCGATGGTCTGCAGCGTGTCATTCAGCGTGAATCCGATACGGATGACGGCTCCCGGCATCTCAGTCACCGTAACGCTGATGAGATAGTCAACATCCATCTCCGTACCGATCACTTCCTGCGAAGGGACCGGAACCGGAGTCGGCCCGCTCAGTGCCGACGCGACCGCGGTGAAGTGCATCATGATGTACTCACCCTGGTCCATCTCGACCAGATGGGAATCGACATAGGTGCCGAGGACGATGTCGCCATTGGCATCCATCAAAAGGGTCGAGGAAATGATATCATAGGAGAGCTTAAATTCATTGATATTGGAATAGAGCGCCTGCGGTTCATGGGAACCGAAGACCGACTCCAGCAGCGGATAGTCACCATACAACCAGGCGGAATCGATAGTGGTCGGCGCGCCGGTCGGGGCGACAAATTCGGGCGGAGCGACCTGTTCAATGATGGCGGAGACATCGACCATCTCAATCGGATTGCCGGTCGGCGTGGTCGGCTGAGTTGCTTTGTCCTTGCTGCAGGCGACCACAACGGCGAGCAGGCAGCAGACGCAGATAAGAACGCGGGATCTTGGATAGGTGAACATGCTAGTCCCCTTGGTTTGGTTAATAGTTTCGATGAATCAGATATCGGGGGGGATGATGAAAGATTGAGTGCTTCATCCACGACAAAACGGGTTAGCGCCTTTTAGGAGCGAAGTTTGTACATGGAGTGAACAGGACAAATTCTGGTGGTATTGCGAGAATCCCTGCGTGAACGGGGGACATCTCTTTTTGTTGACCATTTGGCACTCTGATGAATAGCTTATGCTCGGTTCTGATTCGGGCAGTTCAAGTCGATGCAGGTCGATATCACGTTTCTCTTCAGGGAAGATCCGTCATGGAAGTTATTCTCACTCTCCTTGCGCTTGGCCTGGTGGTCGGTGTACCACTGACCCTGTTTGTATTTGTCGGGAAGTTCCGGCAGATGGAATGGCGACTTCAATGCCTCGAAGAGGAATTGGCGCGACTCCGCGCACAATCGACAGTCAAACCGACCACCGGGTTGACCGCAACGCCATCTTCCCCCATACCAGAGAGCATCGGTAGAACGGCAGTGCAGCCACCTGCTCCGGTCTCACCGCCACCTCCCGAACCAAGACAAGCCGCGGCTCCACCACCTCCGACCTATGTTCCACGGTCACTTCGCGAGCCCGAACCACCCTCCCGAACCAAGCAGGAGTGGGAAGCGTTGGTCGGCGGAAAGTTGCTCAATCGTATCGGCGCGCTGGCGCTGATCATCGGAGTGGGATTCTTTCTCAAGTACGCTTTTGATAACAACTGGATATCCGAATCTGTACGAGTGCTGATGGGGGTTGTTCTCGGCGCGGGACTCTTGGTGCTTGGAGGGCTCAGCCATAAGAAAGGGTTGACGGTCTTTTCTCAGGGGATACTGGGAGCGGGGATCGCGATCCTCTATCTCTCGGTATACGCATCGTTCAACTTTTATCATCTGGTGTCACAGCCGGTGGCGTTTGGAATGATGGCCGTCGTAACGGCGGTCGCTTTCTGGCAGGGGTTACGATACGATTCGCTGGCGATCGCGCTATTGGGTTGGGCCGGAGGATTTTTGACGCCCTTCCTGCTGGACACAGACCATCCAAACGCGGTGGGACTGTTATCGTATTTGACCGCGCTGAATATAGGAGTGCTGGCGATAGTCGCCCTCAAGCGAAATTGGACCCTCCTCCATGGGATGAGTCTGGTTGCGACGTTCCTGATCTATTTCACCTGGCATGATCAATATGGAGAAAGTCTCTCGTGGCCTATAACCGTGCTGTTCCTCTCACTTTGGCTTGTCGCGTTTCTCGCTTCGGAATTGATGGCTCAAGTCAAGCAGGTCAAACAAATCGATCTGCTAAGAGGAGCGTCGGCCGTCAACCTGATCTTCTTTGCACTCGCCATTCATCTTCAGGCAGACCTGCGTGTGCTGGATACGGAGTGCGGGATCATCAGTCTTGTCGTTGCGGCGCTCTACCTGGGAATTCATTTTGTCATGACCAGCCGGCAATTGAGCAGCGAGCAGTTTCGCGTTCAATATGCTATATCTGCCGTGGCGATGCTGGCCCTGGCGACGCTCGATTTCCTGGACGACTACTGGATGGTGATAGCGTGGTCAATCGAAGCACTGATTGTATTCTGGTGGGGAGCGCAGAGGCAGATGCGGCAGGTCTGGATCGCCGGACTCTGTTTCATCTCTGCCACAGCCATCGCGTTATTGCTTCAGGATAATACCATGCGGTGGGAGGATGCGCTGCAATTCAAATTGATATTCCATGAGCGCGCCCTGGCCATGGTGATATACGCGCTTTGTCTGGCCATCGGATCCTTGATCGCATCAAAGCTACTCCGGTCTGATACCGACAAGGCGGTCGCGCCGGCGCTGACCATTGGGTGGACGGCGATCATCTTCCTGATGTTGACGGTTGAAACGACCGACTATTTCCGCCGTCAGATCATGCTGACGACCGGTCAGGAATCTATCACGCCGGAGTATCTGCGCGCGCTCGTGCTGGAATCGGTCTGGGCCATCTATTCACTGCCCTTGGTTTGGTCCGGAGCGCAAAGAAGGAACCAGCCGCTGGTGCTGGTTGGAGTAATGTCGCTTGCCTTGGCGGTGATGACCGCTCTCATGCTTGGGTTCGACTACAAGCCGATCGCGCACTTCCATCTCTTCTTCAATGCGCGTTGCGTTACTCTGGTGCTGATCGTGGCATCTCTAGTCATTGCGGCGCGACTGCTAGGACATTACCGACCAACAGTCGACTATCTCAAACGAGTATCCGCCGGGTTTTACCTGGCCGCGCTGGCGGTGCTGCTGTTTCTCTTTACCGCCGAGACCTGGAATGAATTCGACCGCCTCCAATACGCCGTGCAAACTTCGACCACCGATTTCGACCAACTTGGTCGATTGGTCGATTTGCAGCAGCTGACGCTTTCGGGAGTCTGGCTGGCCTTTTCTATCATCCTGATGGTCCTTGGCATCTGGAAGCGGGCGAGGCTCCTGCGCCTAGTCGCGATCGCGTTATTCGGGATAACGATCCTCAAGATATTTATCTATGACCTGTCGTTCCTGGAGACGCTGTACCGGATATTCTCGTTCATCGGTCTCGGGGTCATTCTGTTAGCCGTTTCGTACCTCTACCAGCGTTACAAAGGGATAATTCTGGAGGAAACAAAGCCAGAACCATTGGAAAGCCAGGGGAATTGACATCGGCACGAAATTCCCTTTCCTTCGGGCATGCCAGATATAGAGCGATTTGTTGAGATTGTCCGATCCGAATTTCCGGAGGATCGGCTGACCTCCCAGAAGTCGATCCCGACTTTTCACCCTGAGTCAGCCGAAGAGGCGGCTCATTTCTTCCGTCTGCTTAACCGGCACGGCCAGCGGACATTCATTACCAGCTTTGGTAATAATATCGATCCGGTCGGAGACCGGTTTGCCAATATGGTGACGATCCGAACCGACCGCCTGAATCAATTGATCGAAGTAGCGCCTGAAGATTTTTATGTCAAAGCCGGAGCAGGCTATCCGCTCCGTGAGATAAATCTGCATCAGGCCGAGCGAGGGCTGTTTCTCCCGCATTCTTCATTGCCCTATGTCGGTTCAGTTGGCGGCGCGGTCGCAGTCAATTTGAACGCCGACCATCAGGGGCATGAACTTCCCATCAAGCGCTATCTGATCATGGCGACCATTGTGACGCCGGAAGGGGAGATCATACGTCCGGGGTCGGTCTGCTTCAAATCGGTTTCAGGATATGATATTGTGAAGATCTTCGCCGGCTCCTGGGGGCTGCTGGGACTGGTGGTGGACGCGACGTTTCGGGTGATGCCGGTGAGCGCGGCTCATGAGTTCGCGGGCCTTCGGCAAAAAGAGGTCGATCGGGAGCTGACGATTCGCGGGCTTCAGACAGACAACTCGGCTACAGACGCGGTCTATTCACGGAAGATAAAAGAACGGTTCGACCCGAAGACAGTTCTCCCGGTGATTTAGGCCGGAATCTCCTTTCAGTTCAGGACGGGCAGACCCCGGTAACCTTATGTTGGGCAACAGGGAACCGGCGTATCGGATCATTGTTAGAAAAGTCGAGGGTGAGGGCTTGACGTTATTGATGCGGGTTCGTATCATACAAGACTAAGTTACGAAGGGCCCTTAGCTCAGTCGGTTAGAGCAGCTGACTCATAATCAGCGGGTCGCAGGTTCGAGCCCTGCAGGGCCCATATGGCCCGTACGGGCGATGAGGAAATACTGAGCGGGCAATTAGCTCAGCTGGTTAGAGCGTTCGGTTCACATCCGAGAGGTCACTGGTTCGAGTCCAGTATTGCCCAATTGAAATGATGAAGAAAGTGATTAATACAAAACGCGATCATGCCGGACCGCTGGGGCACATGCCCAAACACTCCGGCTTGCCTATAACGGAGCAGTTAAGAGCGCATTCCTGACCACGTCAGCGAATGCGTTTTTTTATGCCGAAAGGCCAGGGTATGATGGATAGCGGAATGAAGGAGGTCTCGATGCAGAGCGATCTGGAGTTGCTACTCAAACTTCAGGTGATCGACTATGATCTTGGCGAACTGGAGCGTTCTAAAGAATACCTCCCCGACATGATGGAGAATCTGAATCGCGAGATCCGCGAAACCGAGCAGAAACTCACCGATGCCAGGCAACGTTTCGAGGACGCGCAGCTGCGTCAGAAGCAGTTGGAGCTTGAGGTGAAATCGAAAGAGGCCGACCTCGCGCGTTACCAGCAGCAGATGATGACGATCAAGACGAACAAGGAATATGACGCGCTGATCGCCGAGATCGACAGCATCAAGAACTCCATCTCGCAACGCGAGACCGAATTGCTTGAGACGATAGAGATCATCACGACCGCACAGAAAGAGATCGCCGGACTGGAAGAAAAGCAGGGGCAGATCAAGGAGAACAATGCCAAGCAGCTTGGCATCCTGCAGGAGCGGATCGACTCTATCGGTGAAAAGATCTCGCAGAAGGTTTCTTCGCGACAGGATGTGATAAACCTGATCTCCCGTCCGACGTTGAGCACGTATGAACGTGTCCGTCGCGGAAAGGGCGGTCAGGCGGTGGTGATGGTTCGCAAGCGGGCCTGTGGCGCCTGCTACAAAGGACTTACGCCGAAAAAGATCCAGGAGATCAAGCGAGCCGACCGCATCTGCACATGCGATAATTGTGGCAGCATGCTGTACTGGGACGAAGGAGAATCACAGTAACCGGCCAGGGAATGACCGGCGGAGCTACGGGATAGAGGTATGGCGAAGATCATCGAAAAACCAGCGTTGACCTACGATGACGTGCTGTTGGTTCCGGCACTCTCTCAGGTTTTGCCCAAAGACGTAAGTCTGGTCACCACAATCGCCAAGGGGATCACGTTGCATATCCCGTTGATCTCGGCTGCCATGGATACGGTCACTGAATCAAAACTGGCGATCGCGATCGCCCGTGAAGGCGGCATTGGGGTCATTCACAAGAACCTGACAGCGGAACGCCAGGCGCTCGAGGTCGACAAGGTCAAACGCTCCGAATCGGGGATGATCTCCGACCCGTATACCCTTCGCCCCGACCAGACCGTAGCCGATGCCCTTCGGGTTATGCGGCATTACTCCATTTCTGGTGTACCGATCACCGAACCGGATGGCCGACTGGTTGGGATACTGACGAATCGCGACCTTCGGTTCCTCAAAGATCACGGGGTGAAGATCGCGGATGTGATGACCAAAGAGGACAAACTCGTGACGGTGACCGAAGGGGTTGATTTCGTCACGACGGGTCATCACGAGAATGACAAACGGAAGCTTAACGAGCTGGCGATCGCCAAGCTCCAGCAGCACAAAATAGAGAAGTTACTTATCCGTGACCGCGACGGAAAACTTCGCGGCATGATCACGGTCAAAGATATTTCCAAAGAAGAGCAATATCCGCTCGCCTGCAAAGATCAGCGCGGTCGGTTGCGGGTCGCGGCGGCGGTGGGAGTCTCTGAACGGGAATTGAAGGAGCGGGCGGAACGCCTGATAGCGGCCGGTGTTGATCTGCTGGTTGTTGACAGCTCGCATGGCCACAGCAAGGGTGTGCTGGATGCCGTCTCCTTCCTTAAGAAGTCATACAGTAGCGTCCCGCTGATGGCGGGGAACGTGGGGACGGGCGATGGCGCGAAAGCGCTCATCGATGCCGGCGCGGATAGCGTGAAAGTCGGGATCGGACCAGGCTCCATCTGTACTACTCGTGTGGTAACAGGAGCTGGGATGCCGCAGGTAACGGCCGTGATGAATGCGGTTGAGGCGGCGGATAAAGCGGGGATCCCGTGTATCGCTGATGGCGGTATTCGCTACTCCGGCGACATGACGAAAGCACTCGCCAGCGGCGCGGCCGCGGTGATGGTTGGCTCACTTTTGGCCGGAGTTGAAGAGTCGCCCGGTGAGACTGTTCTGTTTGAGGGGCGGTCGTTCAAAGTGTATCGCGGCATGGGCTCGTTGGGAGCAATGCAACAAGGGTCGAAAGACCGCTACTTCCAGGAACATGAGGATGAAGCCTCCAAGCTGGTTCCGGAAGGGATTGAAGGGCGAGTCCCGTATAAGGGGAAACTGACCGATCTGGTATTCCAGTTGGTCGGCGGACTTCGGGCAGGTATGGGTCTGGCTGGCGCAGGATCGCTCAAGGATCTGCGCGAAAAGGCGCAGATGGTGGTGGTAACCTCGGCCGGTGTGGCCGAATCCCACCCGCACTCGGTGACGATCAGCAAAGAGTCACCGAACTATTCGCGGCGCCAGTAAGTGGTTGCCTCAAATATTGAATGTTGTTTGTTTGTGATATAGTCTGATAACGAAGACGCGAAAAGCAGGAGAAACAGTCGCGCTTTAGAGTCAATTTAAAGTGAGGAAAGTCCGAGCTCCGGAGAATCGAGGCGCCTGGTAACGCCAGGGCGGAGTGATCCGACGGAAAGTGCCACAGAAAACAAACCGCCCGCCGCAAGGCGGGTAAGGGTGAAAACGTGGTGTAAGAGACTACGACGGCACGCGGTAACGGGTGTCGTGGTAAACCCCGCCTGGAGCAAGGCCAAATAGGGGAAGAGGGGTTGATTCGCCCCGCTATCATTCCCGGGTAGGCCGCCTGAGTCGCATGGTGACATGCGATCGAGAGAAATGACTGTTGGTCCCCTCAGACGGGATTCACAGAACTCGGCTTATCTCCTGCTTTCCACGCCTTCATAGCACGTGGAGGCTTTTCATGACCTGGGCACAGAGGTCGCACGCCCTGAAATGGGTGCTCGCCTCGGAACCGGATTCCAATGCCGTGACCAGATTGGCCACTGAAGCCAATTTGCCCCTTAATGTCACCAAGATCCTGGTCAATCGCCAGATCAATACCGCCGAAACCATCCAGCGATTCCTTCATCCCAAAATGACGGATCTCAAAGATCCCTTTGAAATGGTCGGGATGGAAGCCGGTATCAATCGCGTAACTCAGGCGCTGTTCGCCAATGAGAAGGTGATGATCTACGGCGACTACGATGTTGACGGGATCACCGCCACCGCGCTGCTCTATATGGTCCTGAACAAGCTGGGCGCGCAGGTGACATTCTATCTGCCGAACCGTTTGGTCGAGGGGTACGGTCTGTCGCTTGAAGGGATCGACGAAGCGAAGCAGCAGGGCGTTAGCCTGATCGTCACGGTCGACACCGGAATTACCGCGGTCGAAGAGATAGAGTACGCGATCTCACAGGGGATCGATGTGGTCGTGACCGACCACCACGAGCCGGGGATGTCCATTCCCCGGGCAACCGCGATCATCAATCCAAAACAACCTGGGTGTGAATACGGCGGCGAATTGTCGGGAGTGGGCGTTGCCTTCAAGTTCGCGCAGGCGCTGTATCATCGTCTTAATCAGGATGAACGCGAACTGGAAGAGCATCTGGATCTAGTGGCGCTGGGAACATCCGCGGATATAGTACCGCTCATCGGTGAAAACCGCATCCTCACCAAGTTTGGCATACGACAGATCGCGCGGACGACCAAGCCGGGTCTGAAATCTCTGGCGTTTGTCTCCGGTCTGATGGGGAAAGATATCAGCACCGGACAGGTGGTGTTCATTCTCGCTCCGCGCATCAACGCGCTCGGTCGACTGGGTGATGCCCGTCAGGCGATCCGTCTATTGGCTACCCGCGATGAACGCCAGGCGCAGGATATTGCCCGCAAACTTGACTCGGAGAACCGTCGACGGAAAGAGATCGATGAGAAAACCCTGAACGAAGCTTTGGCGCAGATGCACGAAGTTTGCGATCTCGCGGCCGACCGCGCGATCGTTCTAGCCGCGGAAGGATGGCATCAGGGGGTGATCGGGATCGTGGCCAGCCGACTGGTTGAACGATACCATTTGCCGACCGTCATGATCGCGATCTCCGATGGCGAAGGAAAGGGGTCTGCTCGCTCGATCCCGGGTTTCCACCTCTGCGAAGCCTTGAAGGAGTGTGAACATCTCCTGATAAAGTATGGTGGCCACAAGTACGCGGCGGGTTTGTCGATCAAGCCGGAGAATATTCCCGAGTTCCGCGAGAAATTCCGCGAAGTCTCAAGTAAATTCCTGACCCCGGAAGATATCGTGCCTAAACTCTTTATCGATCTGGAGATCGAATTGAGCGAGATCACCGATGAGTTTATGGACGCGATCGAAGCTTTCTCGCCGTTTGGTCCGATGAATATGCGCCCGATCTTCCTGACCAGGAATTGTGAAGTGGTCGGGACACCGTACACGGTCGGGAATAACCACCTGAAGTTGAAGATCCGCAAAGGGGACGCGCTCTTTGATGCGATCGGATTCGGATTCGGCGAAATGGCGCAGACGATCTCGGATAAGGGATGCCTGGTTGATATCGTCTACGCGGTGGAATACAACACATACAACGACAACACGCAGATCCAGATCCGGCTGCGGGATATCAAGCTGACAGTCGGAGATATGTCGCCGCGGTACGCATGAGCCTGCTCGATCTGTTTTTTCAGGGGGATATCCGATCTCTCTCGCGATTGGTTTCGCAGGTGGAGAATCGGACGGATGGATATCTACAAACGCTGGAACAGCTGTACCCTCGGGTAGGCAAAGCGCTCCGTATTGGAGTGACCGGGCCGCCCGGCTCGGGGAAATCGACGCTCGTCAATCAACTGACGCATGAATTCCTCAAATCTCAGCAGCGGGTCGGCATTATCGCGGTCGATCCGTCCTCGCCATTCACCGGCGGTGCGCTCTTAGGTGACAGGGTCCGCATGAATGAATTCCCGACCGATGGGTCGGTCTATTTCCGTTCCATGGCGACTCGCGGTGCGACCGGCGGATTGGCCGCTGCGACCGACAATGTGACGGTCGTCTACGACGCCTTTGGCTTTGATATCACTTTGATAGAGACTGTCGGTGTCGGCCAGGTAGAACTGGATATCATCGACACCTGTGATGTGGTGGTCGTGGTTATAGTGCCGGAATCAGGCGACGCGGTGCAAACTATGAAAGCCGGCTTAATGGAGATCGCGGATATCTTCTGTGTCAACAAGTCGGACCGTCCAGGCGCGGAACGCATCGGAGCGGAACTGCGCATGGCAATGGAAACCCGGAAGCGGGTCCAAGGGAAATGGGCGCCGAGTGTGATCGCAACCGAAGCGGTCAATCGGAAAGGGATCGACAAGCTGCACGGAGAGATCCAGAAGTTTGTCGAATTCACCAGGGCAAACGGTCAGTTCGCGAGTCACCGTCGTCTACAGATCGAACGAAAGATCCTCTCTATCCTCAAGTGGCGGTTTCAGCAGGAATATCTTGACCAGCTGCGAACCCATACTCAGTTTGAATCTACGGTCAACGATATCCTGGCAGGCAAGACCAACCCCTTCCGGGTCGGCGAAGAGCTGTATCAGCGATTCAAGTCCGAGCGCAACGGCTAACTGAGCCGATCAATTATTCAGTCGCTGAACACGGCCTGACCATCGTTTCATCACCCAATCATACATTGCCAGCAGAGAGACAGAAACAAGAATCCCCCACGCCATTTGCGCGGGGTAGAAGATGCGCGAGGTCTGGAGGTCCGAGAAGCCGGACATGAGGGCGAAATAGCTGAAGATCAGGACCAGCACCAGGCAGACTCTCCATTGGCGGCGGACCAGCAAGATGACGGCGCCGATCAACGCGAGCAACGAGACCCGGTAGTTGAGTCCTTTCTTCTCACTCCAGATACGATATTTGTTATACAGAGGGTCGATCGATGGTAACTGAACTCTCATCATGCTGAATTCATTGTGCATGTTGTAGTTAATGTTCCCCATAAACACTCTCAATACGGCGAGCGGTTTCTCAGCCAGTAATAGGGCAAACCTTTCCTTGGCCAGTCTCCGGTACGCGTCATGATAATCTACTTTTGCGGAGTCGGCGAGACCACTGCACTGATTCTCGAAACGCTTAGTCGCCTCAACAATTGATATCTTCATCTCCTGCGCCTCTACAGCTCGAACAATGCGGGCCATAGCGCTGGGGAAGGCTCCGGCTACGACCGTGTCGCCCCTAAGGGTGAGTGATAGACCAAGTACTGTGGTGAGAACAGCGGCACCGATACTGACGTATGAAAGTTTCAATCGAGCCGAAAGTTCCTGTCGATCTCCCAATGCTGCGAGTACGAGAAATACCAGTGGAAACGCAACACCGATAGAGCGTGTGAGAACAGCGGTTCCGAGGCAGAGACCCGATAGGCCCGCCAGGAGCAAGCTTCGGCGCTCAAAACACCGCAGAGATAGAAGCAACCCGACTGTTGACAAGACCAGAAAGAGAGTCTCACTCAAGAAAATATTGGCAAGCGAAATGGCGGTAATAGAGAATGCATTCAGTAGACCTGCCATCCAGGCAATTCTGGTGTCGGCTGTGATCTTATAGGCCAGGAGCGCGAGCAATACAGACACCAAAGAACTCAGTCCCACCTGCAGCAGGAGCATTACTACGGGCGTATGGTCTGTGAGTGTCCGCAATACGGCAAGAAAGACCGGATAGCCAGGTCCAAATGTCTTGACACCGTAGGTGTCAAAGTTGAATCCGCTTGCAATCTCCTCCGCGGACTTCGAGTAATGCAGGATGTCGGGTGATAGCGACTCCCATTTGGTCGAATCAACACTGGAGTACATAAGTGAGAAAAACCAGAGGCGAAGAAGGAGACTGACAAGGAATATGATCAAGTAAAATCGTGCGTTGGAAAAGGGTTTCACGCCATGAGTGCACATCTCTCTAATACTCCCCAATGTCGTACCGTCTGTCAAGAACAAAGAAGCACAGCCGGTTCTGTCAGGCAATCTGACACTATGAGCTAACATGTTAAGAACTAACGGATTACTCTGAGGGTAGGGTGTGGCGAGCAGCGCTATCCCGCTTGCGTTTGGCCGGCAAACGTAGTATAGTTAAGACTTATTGCGAATTGGAGATTTGCCTGTATGTACAGTAAGACATTTTTGGAGAAACTCCGGGCCCGTTTGACTAACTGGAGCACTGTTGCTGAGCGATTCCGCAAGCAGCGTTCGCTCCCCCGTTTCTTTACCATATCCGGTGTTGATATCGACGAATTGTACACGCCGGACAAGGTCAAAGGGGCGGATCATGAAGAGCACTATTTCGATAAGATAGGGCTTCCCGGAGAGTACCCATATACCCGCGGTGTCCATCACACTCTTTACCGGACAAAGCTCTGGACCATGCGCCAGTTTGCCGGAATGGGGACTCCCAAACAGACCAACGAACGGTTTAAGTATATTCTCGCTCAGGGTGGCACCGGTCTTTCGACCGCGTTTGACCTTCCTACCCTGATGGGATATGACTCGGATCATCCGCGTTCACTAGGCGAAGTCGGCAAATGCGGTGTGGCGGTTGATACGCTCGCTGACATGGAGATCATTTTCGGCGATATCGACTTGTCGCAGGTTTCAACCTCGATGACGATCAATTCGCCGGCATCGATACTTCTCGCTATGTATCTCGCGGTGGCCGAAAAGCAGAAGGTGCCGTTTGATCAGGTGCGCGGGACATTACAGAACGATATTCTCAAAGAGTATATAGCGCAGAAAGAGTTCATTTTCCCTCCGCGGCCCTCGATCCGCCTTATTACCGACATGATGGAGTACTGCACCAAGCATGTGCCGCAGTATAATACCATCTCTATCTCCGGCTATCATATCCGTGAGGCCGGCTCGACGGCCGTTCAGGAGCTGGCGTTCACCTTGGCGGATGGTTTCTGCTATGTTGAATCGGCGATCGCGGCCGGACAGAATGTCGATGATTTCGCTCCACGCCTGTCTTACTTCTTTAACGCACATTCCGATTTCTTTGAGGAAATAGCCAAATACCGTGCGGCGCGACGTATCTACGCACGCTGGATGCGGGACAAATTCGGAGCCAAGAATCCGAAGAGCTGGATGCTTCGCTTCCACACGCAGACGGCGGGATGTTCACTTACGGCTCAGCAGCCGGAGAACAATATCGTGCGGACCGCCATTCAGGCGCTTTCGGGCGTCTTGGGTGGAACACAATCGCTCCACACCAACTCGATGGATGAAACGCTGGCGTTGCCATCGGAGAAAGCGGCGCTCATCGCCTTGCGCACTCAGCAGATCATTGCGTACGAAACCGGTGTCGCCAATACGGTCGATCCGTTGGGTGGATCGTACTTTGTCGAAGCACTGACCGACAAGATGGAAGCTGAGGCGGAAGAGTATTTCGCTGAGATAGAACGTCGCGGCGGCGTGCTGAATTGTATCGAGGAAGGGTTCTTCCAGCGCGAACTGGCCAAAGCGGCGTACCGATTCCAGCAGGAGTTGGAGAAGAAAGAGCGCGTGATCGTCGGCGTGAATGACTTCACGATGGAGAACGAAAAGATCGATATCCCGGTGCTCAAGATCGACCGCACGGTAGAGCGGGATCAAGTCGCGTTCCTCAAGAAGATCAAAGCGCAGCGTGATGCTGGAAAGGTACAGGCGACCCTGGAAAACCTCCGCAAAGTAGCGGCCGGTCGCGGGAATACGTTCGAAGCGATCCTCGATTGTTCGCGGGCGTATGTGACGGTGGGCGAGATGTGCGATGTGCTGCGCGAGACCTGGGGCGAGTATGTGGAATCGGCCAGCGCAATGCAGGTGAGCTGAAGATTTGATGTTTCGAATAGAGAAGTTATGACCAAGAAAATACGCGTACTGTTGGCCAAGCCGGGACTCGACGGACATGACCGCGGCATCAAAGTGATCGCCGCCGCCTTCCGCGATGCCGGTATGGAAGTGATCTACACCGGCCTTCGGCAAACACCAGAGATGATCGTCGAAGCGGCTATCCAGGAAGATGTTGACGCCATCGGGTTGTCAATTCTGTCCGGAGCGCATATGACGCTGTTCCCGGCGGTGTTAGACGAGATGAAACGTCGCGGCGCCAACGATATTCTCCTGTTCGGCGGCGGGATCATCCCGGATGACGACAAGGAAGAATTGGAGAAGCTCGGGGTGGCCAAAGTGTTCACGCCCGGCGCGCCGACGGAAGAGGCGATCGAGTATTTGATGCGGACGATCGAAGCGAAGCAGTCCGACCAGAAGACTATGTAAGCAAATTCTTAGAGGTAACATTTTGATAACGCACGTGACTTTTGAAGTTGGTTCTCGGAGGAATTATGCCGTACAACGTTGACCCGAGACAGCAGGCTGTCAGGGATGAAGTAAAAGCATTCGCAGAGAAATATATGTACCCGGTCTCGGAGGAACTTGACCGGATGCCCGAACCGCGGAAATTCCCGATCGATCTCTATCGGAAGATCGGCGAGGCGGGGTTTATCGGTTATGTTATGCCGAAAGAATATGGCGGGCAGGGGAAATCCAATCTGGAGTACATCACACTCGTCGAAGAGATGTGCTACCATGATCCGGCAATCGCGCTCTTGTGCGCGGTGGCGGAATTGGCGACCCACCCGATCATCCATTTCGCCAGCGAAGAGCACAAAAAGAAATATGTGCCGGATTGCGCCAGTGGAAAGCGAGTCCCGGCATTTGTGTTGACCGAGCCGGAAGCCGGTTCCGATGCCGCCAACCAGAAGACGGTAGCAGTTGAAAATGGCGACAGCTATATCGTGAACGGCGAGAAGATATTCATCATGCATGGCGATGTCGCCGACCTCGGCGTGCTGTTCTGCCGCATCGAAGGACAGCCGAAGATGTCGACGTTTATTGTCGACACCAAACAGCCGGGCTGGACCGCGCGGACCCTTAAGCACAAGATGGGGATGCGCGCCGCGACGACTGGTGGGATTATTCTGAAAGATGTTAAGATCCCGAAAGAGAATCTGCTTGGCGAAGTGGGGAAAGGGTTCCGCTATGCCATGGCGACGCTTGACTCCGCCCGTATCGGTGTGGCGGCGCAGGGTGTTGGTATTGCGCAGCGTGCGCTGGATGAATCCGTGAAGCGCGCGAAAGCTCGCCAGGCGTTCGGCCAGCCGATCGCCAAGCTGCAGGCGATTCAGTGGATGATCGCGGATATGGCGACCCGTCTTGAGGCGGCTCGTTGCCTGACGTATAAGGCGGTGTTGATGCAGGATCGCGGTGAGAAGTTCTCGCTGGAAGCTTCGATGGCGAAGCTGTACGCGTCGGAGACCGCGCGTTTCTGTATCGATCGCGCAATGCAGATCTGGGGCGGATACGGCTTTATCGGTGAGTTCTCGCCGATCGAAAAGCTGTACCGCGACCAGCGTGTGCTGGAGATCTACGAAGGGACCTCGGAGGTTCAGCGTCTCGTGATCGCCGGCAACGTGATCGGACGGTAGGGAAGATCGCCTGATGAAATTCGGGCAGTTTGAAATAGAGACCTTCGTCGAGTCGCACTTCCGGCTCGACGGAGGTCTTATGTTTGGGGTGGTGCCGAAAAGCATATGGAACAAACTGCTACCGGCGGACGAGAATAATCTTGTCCCGATGGCGGCGAATCTATTCGTCCTGACGGCGCATGGCAAGAAGATGATCTTTGATGTCGGCCTCGGCGATACGCTTTCTGATCGCGAGAAAAAAGTGTACAGCACCAGCGGCGAATCCAATTTGGATTCAGGATTGGCCACGCTCGGCCTGACTCTGGCAGACATTGATTACGTTATACTTTCGCACTTGCATACCGACCATGCCGGTGGAGCAGTGAAGATGACCGACGGTGTTTACGTGCCACGGTTTCCAAAGGCGACATACATTGTCGAGAAGAAGGAGTGGGAAGCGGCGTTTCACCCTAATGAGCGGACTTCGGCGGTGTACATTCAGGATCGCCTAAGACCACTGCAGGAGCATGGGCAGATCCAATTCATCGAAGGCACGACTGAGCTGTTCCCCGGGATCAAGGCGGTTTTCACCGGTGGACATTCCGAGGGGCACTACGCGATAGAGATGGAATCAGAGGGGAAGCGGGTATACTACTATGCCGACTTACTCCCATCGATATCGTATGCTCGACTTCCAATCATTCCTGCAGCAGACGTCTATCCGATGGCCTCGCTGGAAGCAAAGCGGATCGCCATGCCACGGATAGTCGATCAGGATGTAGTGGTCGCGTTTGACCATGCGGTTCACCAACCGCTCGGCCGGATACGCTCGACCGAAAAGCAATTTGTTCTCGAGCTGGTCGTCTGACGACCCGGCGTCTCACGTTCATAGCGTCAGAGGTAACATCGTGTCACTTGAAGAAAAGCTGAATCATCTTGAGCAGATGCGCCAGCAGGCGCGTCTTGGCGGCGGACAGGACCGGATCGATGCCCAGCATCAAAAGGGAAAACTGACCGCTCGCGAGCGGATCGAACTGCTGGTAGATGAACGGTCGTTCGAAGAGTTCGATATGTTTGTGACGCACCGTTCCTCTGATTTCGGACTGGGTGAGCAGAGAGTACTGGGCGATGGGGTCATCACCGGGTGCGGCAAGATACATGGCAGACCGGTTTTCATCTTTTCGCAGGATTTCACTGTCTTTGGTGGCTCGCTCTCCGAGGCGCATGCTGAAAAGATCTGCAAGATAATGGATATGGCGATGAAGGTCGGTGCGCCTGTGATCGGGCTGAATGATTCCGGTGGCGCTCGCATCCAGGAAGGGGTGGTTTCGCTCGGCGGCTACGCGGATATCTTCCTGAGAAACACGCTGGCATCGGGCGTTATACCACAAATATCGGTTATACTGGGTCCGTGCGCCGGAGGCGCGGTTTATTCACCCGCAATAACCGATTTCGTGCTGATGACCAAGGGGAGTTCGTACATGTTTGTGACCGGCCCCAACGTCGTCAAAACAGTTACGCATGAGCAAGTGACCTCGGAAGAACTAGGCGGCGCGATGGTACATGCCTCCAAATCCGGCGTCGCGCACTATGCCTGCGAGAACGAGGCGGACGCGATCGAGAAAGTGAAGCGGTTGCTGTCATACATGCCGCAGAATAATCTCGAAGACGCGCCGGTACTTCCCTGCAGTGATCCGCTGGATAGAGAAGACAAAGAACTGAATCATGCCGTACCGGAGAATCCCAACCAGCCGTATGATATCAAGGATGTCATCACACGGGTTGTGGATGCTGATTCGTTCTTTGAAGTGCACGAGGAATTCGCGCAGAATATTGTGGTAGGGTTCGCGCGACTGGGCGGACGGTCGATCGGGATTATCGCCAATCAACCGGCGGTGATGGCGGGGGTACTGGATATCAATTCATCGAACAAGGGGGCTCGCTTTATCCGATTCTGTGATGCGTTCAATATTCCTATCCTGACCTTTGAGGATGTTCCCGGATTCATGCCCGGCACGGATCAGGAGCATGGCGGAATAATCCGCTCCGGTGCAAAACTGTTGTATGCGTATTGCGAGGCGACAGTCCCCAAGGTGACGGTCATCACCCGCAAGGCGTATGGTGGCGCGTATGACGTTATGAACTCCAAGCATGTGCGCGGCGACATGAATTATGCTTGGCCGACCGCCGAGATCGCGGTGATGGGCCCGAAAGGCGCGGTGGAGATCATCTTCAAGAAAGAGATCATGGCCTCCTCGAATCCGGAGCTTGAATTGAAGCGGAAGGAAGAGGAGTATCGCGAGAAGTTTGCCAATCCGTTCATCGCGGCTGCGCGCGGTTATGTGGATGATATCATCGAGCCGAAAACAACTCGTCCTCGGTTGATTCGCGCGTTCGAAATGCTTGCGACTAAGAAGGATTCCAACCCGCTGAAAAAGCACGGGAATATTCCGCTGTAAGACTCTGTGCGGGGGAGTTACTCTTCAACCGGCTGCGGCTGCAGCAGGTTGTACCCTTCGGAACGGGCGACATAGGTGGCGGCGGTGATATCGCCGGCCACATTGAGTGTTGTCCGACACATATCCAGAATTCTATCCACCCCCAGGATCACGGCGATCAAGGCAGGATTGACCCCAATTGTCGCCAGCACTATGATGATAAAGGGAATTGATCCAGATGGTACTCCGGCCGTTCCGATTCCACCGAGAATCGCCAAATAGGCGACCATGATCTGCTGACCGAGACTCAGGTCAATCCCCGATAATTGAGCGAGAAATAGAACCGTGACTCCTTCGTAGAGCGCCGTGCCGTTCTGGTTGGCGGTAGCTCCAACAGTCAGTACGAAATTGGTGATATGGCGCGGGACACCGAGATTCTTCTCGGTCTCCACCAGGGCGGTCGGAAGAGTTGCATTAGAGGATGAAGTCGAAAAGGCGGTCAGCATGACCGTCTTGATCCGCCGGAAGAACTCGAGTGGGCTGATGCGAGACAGCCAGGCGACAGAGAGCGAATACACCCCGAACATATGCAGCGAGAGTCCGAGCAAGACGGTCACAATGAACCACCCAAGCGCGCCAAGCAGGTCGATCCCAAATTGCGCGATGTTATTGAAAAGCAGGCAGGCGACCGCAAATGGCGCTGTGTACATGATCAAGTCGATCAGCTTTGCGGAGAGTCGGAAAACTGATTCGAGGAATGTAACAAATGGGCGACTGGCTTCGGTCGGGATGAGTGTCGCGGCGATACCCAGCACCAGCGCGAAAAACATGAGGTGGAGCATATTGGGTGTGTCAGACGCGATCGCCGCGAATGGGTTTGTCGGGACGATCGTCTTGACCACCTGCATGAAGGGAGTATCCGCGCCAGTCTGTTTGACGGCCTCGACTCGCTTTGAAGCCTCAGTGCCGTACCGTTCCTGCAATGCAGTTGCGGTCGTGGAATCGACTCTATTACCCGGTTTGATCGTATTGGCGAGCGTAATACCGATAGCCACAGAGATAGCTGAAATGACAAGAGTGTATGCGAATGACTTGATGCCGATTCGTCCAAGAGTTCGCAGATCTCCAATTCCCGCTACGCCAACCACCAGCGACGAAAAAACAAGCGGCACAACAACCATCAAGAGCAGACGCAGAAAGAGCTGTCCGATCGGCTCGGTAATATGGGAGATGACTGCTTTGACGGTCGGGTCGGAGCCACCTACCCAGAGATTGACGGCCAATCCGGCGATGACCCCCACCGCCAGACCCCAGAATATCTTAACATGAAGGGGGTGCTTTTTGCGGGCGGCTGGGGTGGTCTGACTGGTCATGTAACTGCTTGATGCTGCTTGATTTGTCCCAATATGGGAGGTGCAGTGGTTTTTCGCAAGACAGATTCTCGATAAATCCCGGAACCTATTTATGCATCTATGCGTATATATGTATGAATATGAAGAAGACGGAATCTACAGAGAAACTCCCTGAGGGGATGAGAGCGATGTCCGACCCGACACGGCTGAAGATCATGCTGATGCTGGAAGGGCAGGGGCGGTCGGTCGGCGATATTGTCTCATTTTTCAATCTCTCGCAGCCGACCATCACGCGACATCTGCAGACATTGCTGGCCGCCGGGATGGTCGTACGCCGTCGTCAGGGACAGCAAGTGCTATATGAACTGAACGCGGAGAATCTGAAGTCGTTTTGCGTGCAGTTGATCGGATGTTTCCCTTGCTGCTGCAACGATGTCCAGGTAGTGCAATTGAATCAGGGTTCGATGGATAAGAGAGCAAACAAACGTTCCGAGCATGCTCATAGAGAGAAAACGAAACCTATCAGGCATAAAGGAGAACGATCATGAAGCGTTATACTACGCCGCGTGTCGCTCGATGCTGCAGCGGCTCGAGTTGCCGGTCCCGGGCAGGACGTTAAACGGCCTATCTGAGTCGGCATGACGCCGCTCGGGTATAACAAAATGACGGGTGGTCCTCAGAAGCAGAGAGGATCACCCGTTTTAATTTGACGAAAATGCAGCCGTGAAACCGGCTCACTTGCGGCGGATCAGGACCACCGGGCGGGTGACATGCGCCGAGCCATCAATCGGTTTGTTGAGATCCCAATCGTGCCACCATCCGACAAACTCAAAGTCGGTGCGACTTTCGAGGAAAAGCAGGAATTCCTGCGGGAAAATCGCCTTGTTCCGTTCGACCATGCGGAAGGACTTGTGGCGGCCATGGTCGTTAATGTCGATCGTCCAGACCTCTTCGTAGACTTGCTTGGCGGAGTCGACCAGCTTGACAGCGAATTTCGATTCGATATTGACGCCATCAGCCTCGTTGACCACTACATTCGACATTTCGCGAACCATTGGGTCGGAGAATTGCACGCACCAATCCAGGAAATAGAGGCCCCCCGGTCGGAGTAATCGTGACATGGCGTTGAAGTGACTGGTCATTTCGGCGAGAGAGTTGAGATAGAGTGAGCCGAGCATGACATATGCGAAGTCCGCGGTTTGCGGTAGAGAGAAGGAGACCATGTTCCCCTCGACAAAGCGGGGGGCAGGCTTGATCCCACGCCACTTATAGGCGGCGTAATCGAGCATATTGCGATTGATGTCGAGTCCCGTGTAGTGGTACCCGAGCTGGGTCAATGCGCCGGCGTGGGGAGCGGGACCACAAGCGACCTCGAAGACGTTACGAGTATGAGTCTTAGCGAACCGTCGAATACACTCGTCGAGGAACGAGGCTTCGAACTCAATATCCCGAAACGAAAACGCGATCTCGTAGTACTGCGGATAGTCGTACAGCATCTACCTCTTTCTCACTTCTTCCTCCTGATATAAACGGCGCGTTTAGTTTCCGGCTAAACCCGCCGGCGGCTTTTTCCTTGGAGCGAATACTCATTTTGTATAAAATTGGACAGCCAAGAATCCCCCAAATCGGTTGTTCAGGAATTGAACAGAGGAGATGCCGCAATGGCGACCAAACCTAAGAAGTACGACTGGACGCAATTCACAGAGAAGATAGAGATACGGGCGACACCTGTCCGCGTCTTTAATGCGTGGACGAAGGAGAAAGAGATCGTTCGCTGGTTTGTCGGTGAGGCGATTCTGCAGCCGGAGCGCGGAGGGAGATTCTATATGAAATTCCTGACTGGGGCGACCGGGGAGGAGTCCGTACTTTCAGTCCGGAAGAACAGCTATTTCAAATTCAGTTTCGGGAGTGACGGGGAGACGGTCGAGGTGACCCTCAAGAAGACGACTCGGGGGACAGACTGCATCCTGCACCAGTTCGGGATGAAAGATACGCCGCAGGCGCGGATTAACTGGCATATGGGGTGCCGCAATGGCTGGGTCTTCTTTTTGACCAATCTTAAAGCCTATCTGGAACACAAGATAGACCTCCGGAGCGCCGACCCGAAGAAGAGCTATCTGCAGGGGTATGTGAACAGCTGACGGCTGAAAAAGACTTTGCTAACCGCAAGTGGGGACTTATTTTATTCGCTTGATTGCAACAGGCTTCGAGCTAACCCGTACCTGAAGTAGGACTCGATTGCAGGACGAAGACAGCATCTGGATTGAAGAGGCACTGGCTGGGAATCAGCGGGCGTACACGCACCTGATGGACAAGCACCGCCAGTCTATCTTCCATATTATCAACAAGATAGTCCGCAATGACGAGGTCGCCAACGATCTGGTACAGGAAACCTTCATGAAGGCCTTTTCCGCCCTCGCGTCGTACCGCTCAGAATACCGGTTTTCGACCTGGTTATACAAGATCGCGGCCAACTCCTCAATCGATTTCCTGCGAAAAAAGCGGATTCAGGCGCTCTCTCTGGATAGGCCACTGGAGACCCGAGACGGGACGGTGGAGATCGAAGTGGCGGATTATTCCTATCATCCGGAACGGGATCTGGAACGAAAGGAACAGAGTTTTTCCATCGAAGAGGCAATCGACTCGTTGCCGAAGAACTATCGGGATGTCATAGTTTATCGGCACAAAGAAGATAAATCGTACGAGGAAATAGCCGATTTACTGGATATACCGGTTGGTACGGTCAAAGCCCGTATCTTCCGGGCCCGCGAGCTGCTGAAAAAGAAACTTCGGCACCTCTAGGTAAACCCCAATCGCCTGCCATGCAGGCATGAGGTCCAGGTGAATCGGTTTGTATTATGGATGGTTTGCCTCGGGCTGTGCGCCGTTGGCGTTCGGGCCGGTGAGCATACTTTCCAATATCAGCGGATAGTCGAGGTCGGTGACAAGGCGGAGATAACTCTGACCTGTCAGGACGGCGATATCGAGATCATCGGCCACGAACAATCGACGGTCATCATCGACGCGGTCAAGCATATCAAGATCGGCGATGATCGCGAAGCGGCCGAGATAGCGGACCATATCGAGATCCGTGTCGAGCAGAACAAGCAGGCGGTGAAAATCGCCGCCAACTACCTCCCGATCCGGGAGCGCGGCCGGTCGTTCTGGCAGAAAGTGCTGGGACGCGGTAAAGAAGATTCATTCGGCGAAGTAAGTTTTTCGATAAAGGTGCCGCGGAACTGTCGGGTGACGCTGGATAATGGCGAGGGAGATGTCCAGATCGCCGATATCGACGGCGACATCTCGATGAACACGTCGGCTCAGTCTATCGCGCTGACAACTATCCATGGCGCGATCGAGATCAAATCTGCCGCGGCATCGATTGTGATGACGAGTATCGAAGGACCGGTGGATGTTGCCAATAGCGCCGGGAGTACCAAAGGGGATATGCTCTTTGGGCCAGTGACCGTCCGCCAACCCACCGGCATGATCGATCTGCAGTTTGTGGATGGCGATGTGCGGGTGAAGACAACCTCGGCGGATGTGAATATCCGTCAGGAGCGAGGGGCGATCGATCTCGCGACCGTGACCGGAAGCGTGATCATCTCCACACCGCTGGAGACCTCGCGCGATCTCTTTATCGAAACCGAAAGTGGTGATATTACGTTGATGGTACCACCAGAGGCATCGGGCACGCTTCGGCTGAAATCCGAAACGGGGACGATCAAGACTGAGCTTCCGGTGAAGATAGATAAGATGTCGACTCGCCAGTTAGTTGGAACAGTGGGAGTCGGCGGTATACAAGTTTCGCTGGCGACGATCTCGGGTGATGTGACAGTTGCCCAGTTCTAGACCGGCGGATCTACATTGGATGTAGCATGAAACGGTCTGTGGCCATTCCATTTGTGTTCGTGTTTTTCGCCGCCCTTCTCGGGGCGGTGTCGGCGTTGTCACAGCAGGCCGCGGCACCACGAGCTTCTGCCAATTCTCCTTCCACAGATACCATCTTCAATGAAATTCAACTGACCAGTGAGGGTGTCGACGCGGTGGATACCGCCGGCAACCACTGGACCTATGATTTCGAGCAGCAGTCGTTCGTACCAGACAGGTCGGTAGTTGTGCGGTCGGGACGTCCCGGTGAGGGACGTGTGGTGGAATCGCTCAAGCGACCAGCGGAAGAGCGGTGTACGCAGGAAAAGATCGTCAAGCCACTGCAAGGTTCCGTGCTGGTCGGGTATGACGAATATGTCGCCGCCGGGTTTACGGCGTATGGTCGCGTCACGGTCAAAGGGTGGGTCAAAGGTGATATTCAGTCGATCTCCGGTCGAGTGCTGGTCACTGAATCCGGTCGTGTGGATGGTGATATCAAGGCTCCGGAAATAGAGGTTAAAGAGGGGGCGATCATCGGTGGACGGCAACAGATCACCGATCCACTTGATTTTCCATCGGAAGTATTACAACGATCATTCTCTGTAGATGGCCTGGTGATCGTCACCGGGTTCATCGTTTTCCTGTTAGTGATCGCATTTTTGGTTACTACATTGTTCCCCACTCAACTGGCGACGCTTTCCGCCTGCATGTTCGAATACAAAGCCAGGACGGTCTTTATCGGCCTGCTTTTTCTCTTCCTGCTTCCGCTCATATTGATCCTGGTTTCTATCACGATAATTGGTATAGCCGCGGTGCCGTTCATACCGCTCGGCTACTTACTGGCGATGGCCTGCGGTGTGGTTGCGCTTGGTGGGAAGGTCGGCGCCGCGATCTCCGGTCGCGTGCTGGGAGGAAGTCAGAACCGTGTATTCCATGCCTTGATCGGAGTCCCGATCTTCATGCTGATCTGGGTATTGGTAGCGATTCTCCTCGGATCCTCGGGGGTGACGTACGGATTCGGGATATTTTTCCTGGTGATCTCCATTATCATTACGCTGTTCCCTTTGCTAGGGGGGATCGGCGCGGCCGTCTTGACCCGGTTCGGTTTCAGGGAACACAAGGGGATTCGGGTGGACCGTCGGGGAAGCGCGTCTGAGGCACCCGCACCAGCTCCGCCGCCGATACCGGACTTCCCGCGTCTCGTTACACCACCACCGCCCATCCCTCCAGTGCCACCACAGGGTCAAGGGGATGACAAGTTTGGACCCTACGGTCCCAATCCGCGTCCGCCGCAATCGTCCGGAAGCTGATACGCCTTCCCGCGAAACAATTCTCCGTCCCGCTCCGTAGATTCAATAGCAGTCCAATCATTCCCATGCGGAGGAGCTATGAAGATTCAGAGAGTAGCGCTGCTCGCGACTCTAGTCGTGATCGTCTGCGCCGGACTTACGCTAGCCGGGCGGGCCAAGCATACGACTGAGGTGATCCCGGTCGATGGAGCAAAGGAAGCGGTCGTCGATTTCGATTTTGCTGCCGGCACTATCATAATCAATCCAAAGGACATGACCGATATCGCACAGATGGATCTGTTTTACGACCCGGAATTCATCGATGTTAGAGTTGAAAAGGAGATGCGTAACCAGACCATGTTCATCACAGCGGAAAGTGATTTCGAGAATCGCCGTAATCGACCTGATGATCTCGACCATGACTGGGATGTCGCATTTTCAACACGCACTCCGATGGAACTGACCCTTGATATGGGAGCCTGTAAGGCGGAAGTTGATCTGGGTGGAGTACCGGTCCGCGAGTTGAATATCGATGTCGGCGCCGCCTCCGGGACACTTGAATTCTCAGCGCCCAATCCGGAACGGATGAAGGAGTTCCAGATCGATGCCGGGGCGTCGTCACTGGATATTATCTCCGTCGGCAACGCCAATTTCGAGCATTTCAAGTTTTCGGGTGGTGCCGGGTCCTTCGATCTGGATCTCCGCGGCACCTATTCAGGAGAGTCCGAAGTCGAGATCGAGGTTGGTTTGGGGAACGCGGATATTATTCTCCCCAAAGGGCTGCCGGTGCGTATTGAATCGGATAACAGCGAATGGTTTTCCTCGGTAGACCTGCACGGCGGGGATGTTGAGGAGATTGGAGAAGGCGTGTATGAGTCTCCTGACTATGAGAATGCCAAGATACGCTTGACCATCTCGCTCGATGTCGGTATGGGATCCATAGACATCCGCTGGAAGAAATAGTCCTCCCTTTTCTGTTTTTATCGACCAGAGCCGCCTGCGAAGGCGGCTTTTTTATCTGGCTTTCCGCGGCGGTTAGCCGCACTATCGGAAGGCCGCGGGAAGCCTAAGCCGGCAGTCGCCGTTGACGGTGCTTTCTCCCGGAAAGTTCTGAACCAAAGGTGTGCAGCCGTGTTATAAACGGCATGCAGTCTCCAACCGAAGGAAACGAATGAAGTTATTGTCAGTTTTGGCCTTGTGCGCAGGATTCCTGTTCACGGGGAACAGTGGGTACAGTCAGTCCCAACAGCAAACCCTGATTTACCAGGCTCGCGACAAGGTGCTTCCAGCTTTGGTCCATATCCAGCCGGTGGTAAAGGACTACAACACCGGTGAGCTTAAGAAGCAGTCGGTGGTCGGCTCGGGAGTGATCTTCCATCCGGACGGCTACGTGGTGACCAATTACCATGTAGCGGGAAAAGCGGAGCGAATCATCTGCACGCTCAATGATAAAGAGCAGGTAACCGCGGAGTACATCGGCGGGGACCCGCCGACAGATATCGCCGTGCTCAAGTTGAATCTGAGCGAATACAAAGGGAAATTAACCGTTGCCGATTTTGGCAACTCCGATTCCGTGCAGGTAGGGCAGTACGTGCTCGCGATGGGGTCGCCGTTGTCACTCTCACGAACAGTGTCATCGGGCGTAGTTTCGACCAAGGACAGATATTTTTCCAGCGAGGTCCGCCTGCCGACCGGCGAGCAGACCGGGAACTTTAATCTCTGGATTCAGACTGATGCCGCGATAAATCCAGGAAACTCCGGCGGACCGCTGGTCGATCTCAACGGCCGTGTTATCGGTATCAACTCGCGGGCGACATTTTTCGCGAATAACATCGGATTTGCCATTCCAGTCAATATCGTCAAGGAAGTGACCAAAGCGATTATGAACGAGGGGAAGGTGGTCCGGAGCTGGATAGGCGTTCACGCGCAGGCGCTTCAGGAGCTGGAAGGATATTTCGGTACGGACGGAACATCGGGTGTACTGCTTGCTTCAATTGATGCCGGTTCGCCGGCCGCGCAAGCCGGTCTGGAAGCAGGCGACATCATTCAGGCGATGGATGGTGCGTCCGTTTCGGCCCGGTTTGTCGAGGAGTTACCGAACTTCTATCGCAACATTGCCAATCATGCGCCGGGATCTCCTATAAAAATGACTATCAAGCGGGGTGAATCAACCGTTGACCTGACCGTGACCACCAAACTGTTGGGTGACCTCATGGGCGAGGATTACGAAAGTTCTGACTGGGGATTCACGGTGAAGGGGATCACTCGCCAAATGCAGATAGAAAATCAGCTTAAAGATACGCTCGGCGTGTATGTGGTCGGCGTGAAGCGTACCGGCCCGGCGGATGAAGGGGGATTGCGCGGGGGGGATGTCGTGGTCAGTATCAACCGTCAGGATATCGGGTCATTGGCGGAGTATACGAGAATGTATGTCTCATTGAGTGATTCGAAAGAAGAGAAAGTGTTATTGAGCATCAAACGCGGAGGTTCCAGCCGCCTGGTGGTTGTCAAACCAGGGGACAAGAGCAAGATGACGGATCCGGACGCGTCCAAGGAGGCACCGAATTTCCATGAATGATCGACGCAATCTCATAGGTCGCGCGGTACTGGCGCTGTTTGTCGCATCCGCACTGGCGACAGTCGCGCCGATGGTCGGCTATTCGCAGAACTTCGATTTCTCGCGGCTCGAGTCGGCGGCGAGAAATTACACGGTGATCCTTGATATCAAGATCGAGGTTTCGTTCGGTATGCAATCGACCGAACAGGAGCAACGTTCATTGGGCACGATCGTCAGCAAGGACGGGATGATCCTGTTTGATGGCTCCATGTTGGCCAATGAGCAGATGCTTTCGACAATGGCCGGGATGAACATCAAGACCACGCCGTCGCGCATCGAGGTCCAGACTCTTGACGGAAAAAAGTATAAGGCGGAGTATGTCGGGGCCGATCGTTTTACCAAGTTCGGGTTCTGCAAGATCACCGATGCCGGTTCCACCAAGTTCACGCCTGTGAAATTCGTCTCTAATCCGAGTTTCCGCACCGGGAGCTGGGTGGCGCTCTACATGCTGCTGCCGGAGTTTGTGACGCCCTCGATCGCCGCGGATATCGGGATGATCTCAACCTCACTGCAGAAGCCGGAGAAATTCGCGCTGACGGTCGGATTCAATACGATGGAAATGGCGTCCGTCCTCTATAACGAGCAACATCAGCCTGTCGGCGTACTCGGTTCGCTTTTAGATCCGATGTCCGCCAATACGGATCCGTCAGGGATGGTGGAATCGTTCAATCAGTTTGATATCCCGTTGCTGGGAATAGTGACGGGCGACAAGATCGACAAACTGGTGGCAAGTCCGCCCAAAATGGGAGAACAGGATCGAAGCTGGCTCGGAATTACGCTGCAGGCGCTCACTCCGGATATCGCGGAGTTCCTGCATCTGCCGGAAGGGGGCGGGATCATTGTCAATGATGTCGTGAAAGATTCCCCCGCGGAAAAAGCGAATCTCGCGGTCGGGGACATCATATATGAGATCAATGGTGATCCGGTCGAAGTTGATCGTGAAGAAGAGGTCCCGATCTTCCAGCGGCGTATCGCCGAGATGCCGAGCGGTACGCAGGTCGAATTCTCCGTACTGCGACCAGTGAATGACCAGGTGGATACCTTAAAGGTCTTGGCGAAGTTGGAGTCGGCTCCCATGACCGCGCTCAACGCTCCCAAGTATGAGAACAAAGCCCTTGAGTTCACGGTGCGTGATATCGTCTTCGGTGATTTCATCGGAAGAAATCTTGAAGTAGGAAGCATCAATGGCGTGGTACTTTCAGAGATGCGGGAAGGTGGGCTTGCCGAGGTTGGCGGATTGCAGATGGGTGATATCATCCAGCGGATCGGCTCCGATGTGATCACGTCGGTCGGCGATGTGGAGACTTCGATGAAGAGACTCGAAGAACAGAAACCCCGCGAGGTGATCTTCTTCGTCTGGCGTGATAATAAAACGATGTTCGTGAATGTAAAGACCGATTGGAAATAGTCGGTTAGATCGAGACGCTTAACCCGCTGTCATTAAGAGGACAGCGGGTTTTCTTTTGGCTTGCACTGAACCCCGGAGAAATCTATACTAGTAATAGTTAGGTTGCGGTGTGTAGATTGATTCTATATTCTCTCTGCAGAAGGCTGTAGCAAACGCTAACTTTGTAATGAAGGGGTGGATATGAGTATTTCTAGGAAACTCTCAATAGTCTTATTATCTGTTCTCACATGCGTTTGTTTAGCCCCGCAATCAAATGCTACTGGACCGTATTTCGCACCGGCACTGGAGATTGAAATGCGGCCTCCTCAGTCACCGTGGAAGACGGGTCCTGTTACCTTGCGAATGATCATCACGCCCACATATAGAACAAAATGCCAAGAGTTGAACCTGGAGGTCTTTAGATTGGACAACATCACCGATGTCGGTATTAGACTGATAGGTAGAGACCAGGATACTTCTCATCAAACTATCTATGATGTCACCTGTTCGATCCCCTCAAATGATACTTCGGGACTTGAATTAATTGTCAGGTGCGGCACGGACTCGGCAATCTCAGCGCGGTACTGGGTAAACAGAAAAGGACAAACAACTTCATTCCCCGCAAACCCGAGGCTGTTCTCTTCAGTACTTCATCCGCCGCGGATGCCGAAGATTCTCCCTGCAGACTCAGTCGATCATACGCCTCTGCCGGAGACTGTCGATTCTATCAGGAATAATCACCGCCAATAATATCTTCTTACTCCAAGGTCCGAGTCACAAGTGCTGAACGGACGACAATCGCTGAATCTGCTTTCTGCAACCGCTTGCGCACCGGGCGGGGGAGTGCGTATATTGAAATGCAGATACTTCTGAGCTACGTGCATCTACTTCGCAATGTTCAGTCCTGCAACAGTACCGTAAGGGTTGGAACAACAGTAGGTTAAACAGATTATTTCGCTGCCTGCGCTCTGCGCAACAGGCCAGGAATTTTTGGTCTTGCTGGCATGCCCCTTGCGCAAAGGGGTAATGGACACCGGCCAGCATGCCGGTCCGTTACGCGGCAACATTCGCATTATATAGAGGAAAGGATGGGTCCTGATGCAGCCGAGAGTTAACGTGAGTTTGATCCTTCTGATGGTCCTGCTATGTACGGCAGCCGTTCCGGCGCAGACGTACACCGGGATCGTAAAGGTGGATTCCATTGAGGCGGTGGCCGGGACCTCGTTCAGTGTGGCAGTCCGCCTGCAGAACAATAATATCCCATTCTCCATGATCACCGTTCCGCTCAAGTACAATCACCCACACCTGACCCTTGATTCGGTGTCATTTGTGGGGACGATGCTTCCGAACAACTGGAGCGAAGCGGTCGACCATAATGCGTCGGAAAAAACCGTGAAGATTTCCTATGTACCGGAATTCGTCTCTCCGATCCCGACCATCAGTTCGACGAGCGGGATCATCGCGAAGTTGTTCTTCAAGGTTTCAGCATCGGCCAGTCCGACGACGATAGTGGTTGATTCTATCAATAAGGATTCTCTATTGACCGGCAATCTGCGTCTGATCACGCGGATCCAGATCGCGGACAATACGGGTCTTTCGTCAGGTCTCTATGAACCGGATTTTGTCCCCGGTGCTATCAAAGTTCTCGTTCCGACGGGTGTCGATGATGACCCGAGCGGTCTGCCGTCGGTCTTTACGCTTGAGCAGAACTACCCGAACCCGTTCAACCCGGTCACGATGATAGAATTTGCGCTACCGAAATCGAGCGATGTCAAGCTTGAGGTCTTTAATGTCCTCGGCCAGCTCGTTGAAACACTTGTGGATAAGCCGATGCCCGCGGGGAAACACTCGATCGAATTCGATGCCGGGGCCAAGCCGAGTGGTGTCTACTTCTACCGTTTGACCCACCAGTACGGATCATTGACCCGGAAGATGGTCCTCCTCAAATAAACCAATCGACCCTTCTTGCCGACATACAAAGGGATAGCCGGATTGACGGCTATCCCTTACTTATTATAGGATTTATGGCAAACGTCACCGCACCGACTAAAGAAGAAAAACAGGTCAAGATCGGCGAATACGTGCTGACCGGCAAGATCGGCCAGGGAGGCATAGCAGAGATCTTCCGGGGTCGCCAGGAATCGCTCTCACGCGATGTCGCCATCAAGATACTCTCGCCCAATCTGCTGTCGGATGCAGATATCGTCCGGCGCTTTGAGCGGGAATCGGTCGTCATTGCCAAACTGAGTCACCCCAATATTGTCCACGTCATTGACCGCGGTAAGGCGGGGAACCGGTACTACTTTGTGATGGAGTACGTCGACGGTACGTCGTTGCGCGAAGTGATCGACTCTTCCAAGATCCCGCTTGAGACCAAGCTCGACATGCTCGTGCAGGTTTGCAAGGCGCTCGATTACGCGCATAAGAATGGCGTGATCCACCGCGATATAAAGCCAAACAATATCCTGATAGACAAGCAGGGGAACGCGCGCGTCGCAGATTTCGGCATTGCTCAGATCATCGGGCTTTCCGAGTCGGAGATGACCTCGAGTGATGTCGTCATGGGAACCGTGGCGTACATGTCTCCGGAGCAGAAAGTCAGCTCGACGAATGTCGATCAGACGACAGATATCTACGCGATCGGGATCATGTTATATGAAATGCTGACCGGCAAAAAGCCGCAGGGGCATTTCCGTCTTCCGTCGGAATTTGACCCGTCACTGCGCGGATTTGATGACATAATCCTCAAAACGCTGGCCCAGGAGCCGCGTGACCGTTATCAGTCAGCGGTTGAGCTCAAGGACGCCATCCTGAACCAGATCGGCGGCGGAAGCAAGCAGAATACGACCGACTACAGTCTGATGGGGGCGGAATCATTCATGGGGAAGTGTCGTTATCTTGACACAATTAAGGAAACCAAATTCAGCTCGACCATCCTGGTGGAGAATCGCGCCAACAAACGGCTCTATATCATTAAGAAGCATTCCAAAGGAGAGATCGGGCGCAAGGAAGCGAAATTGCTTTCCAGTCTCCGGCATGAGAATATCAACCCCATCTACGGCTCCGGGGGAGATAGCCGTTCGACCGTGGTTATCTCCGAATATGCGCCGGGTGGTTCGCTGGCCGACCGGATGGTCCGCCGGTATGACTGGCAGGAAGCGATGAAGCTGACTGTGCAGATCGCCGAGGGACTGGGATTCGCGCATAAGAACAACATTGTTCACGGCAATATCCGGCCATCGAATGTGCTGTTCGACAATCAGGAGAAGGTGAAGCTCGCGGATTTCGGCCTTCCGAGTCATTACGAAGGAAAGAAAAACTGGTACGCGCCGCCGGAGCATAAACCTTCGAAGCTTGGTGACATCTACGCGATGGGAGTGATCCTGCACCAGCTCTTGTTGAATAGGACGCCAGAGTATGACCATACCGACAAACTGAAGATCGACGAACTGTACATGCAAGTGCCGCAGGATGTCGAGGCGATGCTGACCAAGATGCTGGCAGTGCGGGTGGTCAATCGCTATAAGAGTTGCGAGGAGTTCCTGGCGGACTGGAAGGCGTTTGACGATCGGTATCAGGATTCCGTGCGTCGGCCGGTGGTTGAGCCGCCATCGCAAATAGTGGAAAAGAGAACGCTCCCACCGTGGGTTTGGTACGCGGCAGGAGCGATATTCGTGCTCGGAATCATCATCGCTCTGGCGATGAAGTTCTTTTAGACATTTTCACCAGATCTTGTAGGCCAGGCCAAGCCCCAATGTCTCTTTGAATCTTCCTTTTTTACTGACTTGCTTGTCATACAGAACCTGGGTGTACAGTTTTACCGTGACGACCTTGGTCACCTGGACATTGAACTGGTTCTCGAAGTTGACGTCGATAGCCTTCCAATCATCCTCGAATTCCGTCCCCTCAACTTTATCCTTCTCCGAGAAGAAAAGCGCCTTGAAGAGCGAGAGCTTGCCAACATAGCCAACCTGCTTGCTGAGCATCAGATTGAGGTCAGTTACTGACTCAAGACCGCCGTCAGTATAGGTGCTGTTCAAGACCGTGTTTGCATTGATCTCAGTTTTCAGTACTTCGCGAACAGCCAGTCCAAGACGAGTTGTAATATTCTCGGTATTCTGCCCTGTAAAGAGCCTCTTCGCAATACCAGCAGACTCGGTAAACTTGGTTGGCCGGAAGAGCACTCGTTCATAGAGTGTTGGGGTTACATGATGAGTGTAGAACTGCGACTCCAGGCGGAACGCCGCATACGGATCAACAAAGCCGCCAAAGGTGAAACGGAACATGTTGTCCCAGTCGATCAGGTCGGTAGACTTCTTCGCTTTCGACCAGTCCTTGGTCTCTTCGTCCTGCGTGTAGGTCTGGCCGAACGAAAGTTTCAGGATCGTGCTGTAATTGATCTTCGTGCTGAGTTGCCGCTCGCCGGTACCATTGAGATTAGAAACCCAGTTAAATGAACCGGCCTCACCGCCAACCCATGAGTCGGAATAGGCGGTTTGCGCGGTCGTCAGATCAAAGGTGAGCGACTTTTTCCATCCGGACACCGCCGCCGAATCCTGCGCCGATAGTGTCGATACCCAGAGCAAACTGCAAGCCAGTAGCCCAAACCAGATGCGCTTGTTCATATGTTTCTCCAAACATTCAAGGATATGAGTATTTTCAGGAAAAAGTAGAAAGAAGAAACAGCGGGAGCAAGTCGGAAGTTAGAAGGATTCGTCTTTCGACGGGTATTTTCCCGCGCGGACATCTTCAATGTACCGGCTGATCGCATCTGAAATCACAGGTGCGAGGTCGGCATATTGGCGAAGGAATTTCGGCTTGAACTCAGGGTCTTTCAGTCCTAGCATATCATTGATGACCAGCACCTGACCGTCGCAATTCACTCCGGCGCCAATGCCGATGGTGGCGGTGGTCTCCAGCGACTCCGTGATCTCGGCGGCGAGTTGACTCTCCATCAGTTCAAGGACGATGGCAAAGCAGCCGGCATCCTGGAGCGCCAACGCAGATTCCCTGAGGTAGTTTTTCGAGCGTTCCTCGCGTCCCTGTACTTTGGGGCCGCCAAATCGATGGATCGACTGCGGAGTCAGGCCGATATGTCCCATCACCGGAATGCCCAATTCAACCAGTCGCTTGATAGTTGGAGCGATCTCAATGCCGCCTTCGATCTTCACGGCCTCAGCACCGCCTTCCTTCAGGAACCGGCCCGCATTAGTGATGGCAACTTCGGTGGATGGCTGAAACGACAGGAATGGCATGTCGGCAATGACCAAGGCTCGCTGGGTGCCGCGCGCGACTGCGGCCGTGTGGGCGATCATGACCTCGAGCGGAATAGGGATGGTCGAATCATATCCGTGCAGAACATTGGCCGCGGAGTCGCCCACCAGAATGGCATCGATACCGGCCAGATCGAGCAATTTCGCGACAAACGCGTCATAGGCCGTCAAGACCGTGATCTTTTCCCCATTCGCTTTCTTCGTGATGAATGTCTGGACGGTGCTTTTCTTGCGGGGACGATGGGTGGACATCAACTATCCTTTGGTCAGATTGCCGGCGGGCACATAGTACTTCTTACCGGCGACCGGTTTCTGAATCTGCCCGATCAGGTCGTCAAAATGCTCCGGGGTGTTGACGAAATCGATATCATCGGTCTTGACCACCAGGAGCGGCGTGTCGGAGTAGTGAAAGAAATAATAATCGTACGCTTTGTTCAGCATTTCGATATAGTCGTAGTCGATCGTGCGCTCGAACGCCAGGTTACGTTTTTTGATCCGTTCGATCAGGACCTGCGTTTTGCCTTGCAGGTATATAACAAGGTCGGGTCGGGGAATGTTCTGGGAGAGAGCCGGTGCGATCTTGTTGTACAAGGTCAATTCCCGCTCGGTAAGAGCGACCGAGGCGAAGATGGAATCCTTGGCGAACAGGTAATCGGCAACGATCTTCTGAGAGAAGAGATCCCGGACCATCAATTGCTGTTGCTGCTGAAAACGGGAGATGAGGAAATAGAGCTGACAAGAGAGAGCATAGCGCGACCGGTTCTTGTAGAAATCGACCAGGAACGGGTTTTCAAAAACTTCTTCCTGCACCAGGTCGGCGCCAATACGCTCGGCCAGCATTTTGGCGAAGGTTGTTTTCCCGACGCCAATGACTCCTTCAACCGCGATGTAATTCGGCTCAGTTTGTCCGTGCGACATGGTCCTTGTACAGCAGTACGGACTGGCTGCCCTTCTCGGTGAGGAACGAAGCGATCGGTTTCTTGTGCGCGGGATGCACCAGCGCGGAGTCGATCTCCAGCAGAGGAACCAGCGCAAACGGCCGCTGAGTCAGCTTGGCGTGCGGGACGGTCAGTTTCTCGCTCTTGATGATCTGAGTCCCAAACAGCAGAATGTCACAATCCACCAAGCGGGGCAGCAGTTTCCCTTTGTCGGTTCTGCCGAGATCCTGTTCGATCTTTTCGAGCGCGTGGAGCAACTCCAGCGGCGGGTAGGTGTACTCCACCTTAAGCACCTGATTGAGGAACGAGGGAGAATCTACCGGCATATCGACCGCATCGGAGACGTAAAGAGAAGAACTGGCAATCAACTCGCACCCTTCCAGGGAGGAGATCCGCTCACGGGCGTCCGCAAGATTTCGCTCACGGTCGCCGAGATTCGAGCCAAGCAGGAGATAGACTATTTCAGGCATGGTCTGGTCATGATCCTTCCGTGCCGCGGGCAGTCAATTTGGAAACATCGGGCTGCAAACGCGTCACCACAATTTCAATGTATCGCAAGTGACCGGGGATAGGTGGGCGCATCTTCCGGACATGCAAAGTTACCCGGTAGGCCGGAAATTTGTCAAGCAGAATGGTAGCGATCTGTTCGGCGAGTGCTTCGACCAGCGAGAACGACGTTTCCTCGACCGTCTCGCGAATCATCTGATAGACCTCGCCGTAGTCGATAGTGTCCCTCAGGCGATCCGAATGCCCGGCCTCGGCGACATCGACTTCAAGTTCACAATCGACCTCAAACATGCCGCCGACTTCGCGCTCGGATGGGAGTACGCCGTGATACCCGTAGAATGAGCAGCCGACCAGGCGGATGAAGTCTTTCATTTGTCGAGCCCTCGCACGAGGCTGACGCGCTTCTTCACGCGCGTGACCGCTTCATCGTACGCCTCGGGGCCGCAAGTCAGCGAAAAGCGCAGGAATCCCTGGCCGTTTTCGCCAAAGATGGTGCCCGGAAGGCTTATCACGCGAGTGCGTCGATAGAGGAGGCGCGCAAGAGTGGCGGCCGAGCGACGTCGCTCGATCCGTGCCCAGAGATAAGGGACCGTGGCGTAACCGGCGACATCGAGAGACAACAGACTCATCAGCGATGCCGCCCCGGCGGTGGTTTGTTGGATGCGGTTGCGCACATACTTAAGCGACTCGGATGGATACTGTCGAATATTGCGGATCGCCAGATCAACGAAATACTCAGGAATGGTCGTCTTCATCAAACTGGAAGCGGCGACAAGGCCGCTGATGGCGTCACGATTGCCCACCGCAAACCCAAAG
This sequence comes from uncultured Ignavibacteriales bacterium, assembly GCA_964397415.1. Classification (GTDB taxonomy): domain Bacteria; phylum Zixibacteria; class MSB-5A5; order GN15; family FEB-12; genus FEB-12. Next base: position 398,409 of record CAYNIJ010000002.1, read on the forward strand.
GGAAGCGCCGGAAGGCCGAATGAATACGAGAATGAATATAGCTCGACACCGACCCGCTTTGCCCCTTCCACTGACAGCAGCGACAGAGGCATTCGCGAAGGGATAGACTGGTAGGCGGCATCGTTGGCGATGAGCGTATTCTCTTTACCGGCGAGCCAGACGAGGTTGGCCAGCTCTTTCTCAGACAGTTCAGCGCCAGTCGGGTTGTGCGGTGAATTGAGGAAGAGAAGCCGCGCGACCCGTCCCATGCGTGTATTGATGCGCTCGAACTCCGGTCGCCAGTTGTTTTTGGGAGAGATAGAATAGCCGACCGCCTCTGCACCAGAGGCAACGACTACTCTACGATAGAGCGGCATGCCGAGATCAGGCACAAATGCCAGGTCGCCGTTATCAAGATTCGCCAGCGTAAGGGCGAAAGCCAGAGTCGAGATCGGGCCGCCGACAAAGATCTCCTTTTCCGGAACCAGTTTGACCTGATGCTTGGCGAGGAACCATCCCGCCAATTCCTCCTTCAGATTGTTCAGTTTCTCAGGGCTTGCCGGGTTGAGTCCGGCCGGCTCAATGGCGAAATCGGCGTTGAATGATATAGGCCATTTGAACGAGGCCAGATCGACAGAGTCAGGCCGACGGATCAACTTGTCGGTTTTGGATGGAATGTAGGCCGAGATATCCAGCGGCATCTGATAGAGTCGGTCAGCTTTGTCGACCACGATCTTCTTTATCATAGTTTTCCTGCCTTAACCCACGACTTAGGGTCTGCCGAATAGCTTCTCTTTGAGCGCCTGGAGCCGTGTGACTTCAGCCTTTGGCAACGCTCTGACGCCACCGATCTGGGATGCCAAATGAAGGATCCGCGCGTAATGCTCTACGGTTTCGTGGCGAGCCCATGCTTCTTCTATAGTACGCCCGATGGTCAGCAATCCGTGGTTCCCGAGCATGAAAGCGTTATTTCGCGCAATGTAGGGAGCCAGCGATCGCGGCACTTCATCGGTTCCAGTGGCGGCGTATTCAGTCAATGGAATTTCCCCGACAACGAGTATCACTTCTGGTAGGATGTCGGTCGGGAGCGGCTTGCCGGCGACCGCGAACGCCGTCGTATGGGGTGGATGAGAGTGGACGCACGCCTGGATATCCGGCCGCTGAGCGTAAACGTACAGGTGCATGAGTAGCTCAGAAGAGGCTCGACGCTCGCCTGATAGATGCTCCCCGGCGAGATCGACTGTTACCAGGTCGGCAGGCAGAAGGCATCCTTTGGGTAGGCCAGAGGGGGTGACCATGATCTCGGATGGTGAGACTCGGACCGAGATATTGCCGTCAGCGCCCGCGATAAACCCTTTTTGGGCAAGGCGCTGGCCGATTTCGATGATCTGCTGAGCGGTCCCCGAGAGAGGTTGCATAGGAATCAAATGTACGGGGTGACCGGGCCTATGTCAACTGTCCGGAAGGGCAGGTTTCCGGTCGATTCGGTCATGGGCGTAAAAGTCTGGCAGCCAAGCGATTAAAAACGGGTCGAAACAAGAAATACTTGAATCAAATGGAGACCAGAAACGTTATAACATCTGATAATTGCGCTAATCCGCGTACATAGGACTTGACAGAACGTCAAACGAGCCATATACTTCTCGGCTCAACCGGTTGGAGGAATTCATTGGAAGAGCATCGCTTCCATTCCGTCAGACATCGTCTATCCGGACTAAGTCTCGCCACTATTATTTTGGTGGCGGTGGTTTGTCTGGTAATTGGCTTGATCATTTCGGCCAATTTCAATTTCTCTGATCAGACGATTGCCCAGGTTCCGACAAATATCAGCCAAACTGGTGCCTTTCCCGTTGTTGAGCGGAATGGGGAGATCGAATCGCCCTTTGTCTCCGTGGTCGAAAGAGTGACCAACGCGGTCGTTAACGTCTCCGCCCGTTCCGACAATCAGGAATGGCCCTGGTGGTATCATAGCGGGATGGGGACATCTTCAGGATCGGGATTCTTCTTCCGCGAGGATGGATATATCCTGACCAACAACCATGTGGTGAAGGATGCCGCACAATTGACGGTTCGGACCGCATCGGGGTACGAATACCCGGCCAAACTCGTCGGCAGCGACCCGCTGACCGACCTTGCGGTAATCAAGGTCGAACCTGAAGAGAAGGTGACCATCATCCCGTTCGGAAATTCGGACGAACTGAAAGTCGGTGACTGGGCTATTGCAATTGGCAATCCTTTCCCGCAGCAAGGTCTGGAGCGGACGGTGACTGTTGGCGTTATCTCGGCCAAGGGACGCAGCAATCTTCGGTTTGGCGACGAAACACCGCGTTTTCAGAACTATATACAGACAGATGCCTCGATCAATCCCGGCAACTCGGGCGGACCGCTCATCAATTTGCGGGGGGAATGTGTCGGTGTGAATGCGGCAATTTCCAGCCCAACCGGATCATCGGTGGGGATTGGGTTCGCGATCCCGATCAACATGGCCCGAGCGGTGGTGCCGGATCTGATCGCGACCGGTAAGGTGAGCCGTGGATGGCTGGGAGTCTGGTTGTCCGATTTGACAGTGCGTGACGCAAAACGACTTGGATTGGCCGCAGTGCGCGGCGTCAAGATAGACTCTGTTTTTGGGGGTTCTCCGGCCGAACGGGCGGGTATTCGCCGTGGCGACGTCATTGTCAAATTCAATGGCGATGAGGTCGACAATAGCGACCAATTCTCAGTTCTAGTTTCGACGGTGAAGACGGGGAGCACTGTCCCGGTGCGGGTGTTACGCGATGGAGACGAGATCGCACTGCAGGCAACAGTCGCTGACCAGGAGCAATTCCTTGCCTCCCAGGGACGGCCCAGCCGGACCGGACGGACTGCGCCTTCGGGTGGGTCAGTTGATTGGCTGGGGATGCAGTTGGTCAATTTTACGCCTGACGTGGCCAGACAATTGGGAATACCCCATGTCGATGGCGTCTATGTGGCGCGAGTGTTCCCAAATACTCCGGCGGACCGGGCATCGATCACCGAGGGGACGATCATCATGCAGGTGAATAACGAGCCGGTCGGAACCACCAATGACATCGTAACGGTCGATCAGAGTTTGTCTGATCGTTCGCGGGTGCCGCTGATCGTGCAGGAGCCGGATGGTTCGGTCGCGCGCAAAGTGGTGCGACCATAAGTACTGTTTGAATTGCTGTTTCATTCTCGCGGAGTGCGGGAGTTAGGAATAGAGTGATGGGCAACTTGAAGAAGGAGAGTGTACTAACACGTGGCTAAGCAATCCCTCAAATATCGCGACGAGGATCGGTCGCTCGATCTCTATCTTCGCGAGATAGGGGAAACGCCTCTTATTACGGCCGATGAGGAAGTGCGTCTGGCAAGAAGGATCAAGCAGGGCGACAAAAAGGCCCTGGAAAAACTAACCAAAGCCAACCTGCGCTTCGTCGTTTCGGTCGCCAAACAGTATCAGAATCAGGGTCTGTCGCTGGCTGACCTGATCAACGAGGGGAACATTGGTCTTATCAAAGCCGCAAAACGCTTTGACGAGACCCGTGGCTTCAAGTTCATCAGCTACGCGGTCTGGTGGATCCGTCAGGCTATCCTCCAGGCATTGGCCGAACAGAGTCGTATCGTGCGACTCCCCTTGAATCGCGTCGGAACCCTTCACAAGATCGGCAAGATCTCCAGCCGCCTCGAACAGGGGCTGGGGCGTGAACCTTCTCCGGAAGAGATCGCCAAGGAGCTGGAGTTGTCCGAGGGTGAAGTGTCCGACACGCTGAAGATCTCTAATTCGCACTTGTCGCTCGACGCGCCGTTTTCGGTGTCGGAGGACAACTCGCTCATCGACATTCTCGAGGACGAGTTCCAGCCGTCGCCGGATGAGGCGCTGTTGAGTCAGTCGCTTAGAGTGGAGATCGAAAAAGCGTTGGATACACTGACCGCGCGCGAAGCGGAGGTGATCAACCTCTATTTCGGGCTGAATCACGAAAAGGCGCTGACCCTGGAAGAGATCGGCGCGCGCTTTTCGTTGACGCGGGAACGTGTCCGTCAGATCAAGGAGAAGGCGATCCGCAGACTACGGCATGCTTCGCGCAGCCGTTCGCTGCGTGCCTATCTGAACTGAGCACTGTCATACATTGCAAAGAAAGAGCCGCCCGGAAACGGGCGGTTTTTTTGTGGGGAATGCCAAACCTAAGGCAAGCGGTCAGAATGGTTCGGTCGCGGGACTGTCTTCGTTGAACTGGCGAGCGATCATCACAAAGAACTCATCGCCACTCAGTCTGGCGAGCTCCCGACACATGCTGATGTGGAGTCTATGGTACTCCTCATTCGCTCCATGGTTGTGACCGAGGCAGTAGTAGCTCGCCATACCGGGACGACGATAATCGGGAAGGTAGATCCGGAGCGTGGTCAAACAGGCATCCCACATCAGGCGTGCCTTCGGATCCTTGGTCAGCACATAGTAATCGTATATTCCGTAGACCGCGGCAATGAAGCCGTTCAAGGTCTGATCCATACCGTCGGGGAAGGTGTATTCCTCGATCCAGAAGTAACCATCCCGATCAATTCGAGATACCCACGGTGTATCAAGCGGTTGAACCCGCTCCAGAGAGAGAAATGTCTGACGTGCCCAGTCGAGATACTCTTCCTTCCCGGTCAGGTGGTGTAGCCGGATCATCACGCTAAGCATCTCCCCTTGCGCCATGCCGGAGTAGAATGGCGCGTTGAGTTGCATGTCTCGTTGCTGGTGGACCTTGTGATCAAATTCGTAGGGGGCAAACAGCGCGCCGTCGTACTCGTGGGACAGACCTCGAAGTTTGGTGGCGTATTTCTCGGCTCGATAAAGCGCCAGGCTGTCGCCGGTCTTAACGTAAGTGGCGATAAGTTGAAGCGCGCGATAGCACATCATGACCGGGTGGTAGACCAGCTGGCTGTCGGGCGTCACATAGAGTTCGATACTGTCGGTATCCATCGGCTGGTTGAACCTCCGTGCGGCAACTGTATCGACATTCATGTTTGAAAAGCGGGGAAGCGGTACCTCGACCAGATTGTGTTGGTCAACTTTCGCGTTCTCAAGACGAGCAGGCTGTCCCGGGAACGGCTGCTTTTCGCAAGCGATGGGCAAAATGCCCATCACCAGAAGTACAAAGGCTACTCGTTTCATCACTGCTAAGATAATAAAATCCCGGCCAGCAGTCACGCGGCATGTGTCAGGCACTAGCGGGGCGCGACCTGCTCAGAGACCCGCCATATCCGCCAGATCAGTCACGGCCAATGTTCCCCAGAGCACCACCAGGCCAATGACTATCTTTACCACCAACGGAATTGCGAAGCCAATCTTTGAGCGAAACAGTTGATCAGTCAGTGGGGGGTACATTGCCGCCAAAACGAGGTAAAATAGTCCCGGGACGGGATGAACCAGGATCAGATTCAGAACACCAATGATGGCAAATAGAAAAGTAAACGCCCATCCGACGACGTTCGATATTTTGCTGGCGTGCTGAGTCATTGCGTTCTCCTTCATTTTTTTGCTCCGTTCGGCGCCACGGCTGCATTCCTGAAGAGTGATCCAGAGACCGCAAACAGGAAAACCCAGACGGCGTTTACCTTTATGATCTCGGTGACAGAACTCTCCGGCAGATTCTGCATTCCTGCGGCCAGGGCGATGACAGCCACCAATGCCTGAGCGGCTGCCGTCGCGAACAAAGTGATTGCCATGCCGCGCGGCTGGAGTCGGGCGCTGATAGCTCCAATCACGAGAACCGCAAGCACTCCACCATACATGAGATTGGCCGGTTCGTTCTCGCTTCCGATCAGACCGACCGCGCCATTCACCCAGACGAGTGACAGAGCTCCGAAGAGCGCTACGCCGATGGCCGAACGGTAAGTGATATTGCCGAATCGTCGGACGACCAAGAGATACGTAAGGCCGGTGCCAAACAGGATACCGCCCGCGAAGATGAAGTCGAAGGGGCTCCAGTCCACCTCCTCGGTAAACTGCATCGCGACCAATGGGATCAGTAAGAGGCTGGTCACAATTGCCGCCAGCAGGATGATCCGTTTACGAAGTAGTAGGTCCATTTCTATTTCCTTTCTGAAGTATGGTCAGCGGTAGAGATTCGGTGAGTTATCATGCCCAGGGTTATCAGCAATGCCGCGGGTGTGCTCAGAAACGGGATGACGCAGAAGACTGACAGCAGAGGAACAAAGTGTAGATCTGAGCAGACGCGCGAAATTCGGTCGCTGGCAAAGGCATTTGTCCCCAGCAGAATTGAGACGCAACAGAAGTCTCTTCTCATATTATTGCCCTTCGCCCGGGATAACTCCTTTGATAAGCGCTTCGAGAGCGGTCAAGTGGTCCTGAAACGCCTTTCGCCCCACTTTGGTGATCGAGTACGATGTATTGGCGGTCTTCTCGATAAACTGCTTCTTCACCTTCACATACCCGTACTGCTCGAGAGTCGAGATATTGCTCGAGAGATTTCCGTCGGTCGACCCGAGAAGCTGTTTGAGTGCCTTAAAGTCAATGCTGTCATTGACCATCAATGCGGCCATGATCCCCAGACGAGTCCGGTTCTCGAAGCATTTATTGATGTGACTGATGATCTGTTTCATTATTCGTGCTTCAGGTACATCAGTATGCCATACCCCGCGGTGGCGATGCCAAAACCAGCCCCCCAGAGCAGAAGTCCTGCTTCGAGCCAAAATGCCGCGACAATTCCGAGAATGACCTCGGTCGTGCCGAGGACAACGATCTCAGTGAAGCTGTATTTCCCGGCGTTTAAAAGCGCCAGGCCGAAAAAGATCAGCATGGATGGACAGATCATTTCGAAGGAGCCGCGCAGTCCGAGGGCCACGATGAAGGCACCGCCTGCGATGAGGGGCAAGGCGAGGTGCATCGCGAAACGACGCGAGGCAATATTCCAGACGTCAAGGTGATTGCGCCGTGATCTCCGCCAGGTGAAGAGAAACGCGAGGGCGAGCGCTCCCAACAATGTCCAGAGAAATATGCCGGTGAGCGCGCGGACCTTGTCCGGCGAATCGTGCAGCATCACGAAGACGTCGTCGGTAAGCCAGAGCGTATGGAGAAGGCGATGGATCTGCCAGACGGCTCCGAATGCGACCAGGCCGGCTGCCACGCCGGAGAGGCCGGAGAGGGAGACGAAGGTGGTCGACCGTGTCATCATGGCGTGGATCTGTTCTATCTGGTCGGCGGGACGGTCTGGATCGTGCATGGCTCTCCTTAAGTTCAAAGTACTTTGACATCCAAAGTAAGATACTTGATTGTACGGGACTGTCAAGCGAAGGTTTCCGAGAATCTTTCGACTCGACCTGATCCTGAGTCAACAATGCGGTGCCAGAAGTTACTTCTTTGGTATACAGGAGGTTACCTGTAGTGCCGGAGGGTGACACTTTGCTCTTGCGCAGAATCGACTGACGGTATAACTTGTTGCCCCACGTACGAATGCCGAAGTGGTGAAATTGGTAGACGCGCTGCGTTCAGGGCGCAGTTCTCGCAAGGGAGTGGGGGTTCGAGTCCCCCCTTCGGCATAGAGTTAATGGGTCCACGATACGAATCTAAGTCAATCGGATTGAAGTCTTCCCAGTGAGTGTTATTGTACGATGCCGTTTGTGGTCCATTCCGTAATGCGCTGCAGAGAAGAAAACGAATGATCTGTATTCTACCTACAGGCAGATTCGGTCTGGATGATTGCAAGATGTGGGTCAATTTTCAGTTCAGCTTCTGTCAAACCAGCGTGGGCTTTAAGGGCACGCTGACAGAATTCGCGAGCTTTTTCTGTGTCTTTGAGCAGAGCGTACGCCCGCGCGATCGCGTGGAGACCTTCGCCATCAATATCAGTGCGGGTGGAGAGCTCGCCGAGTAACAGCAGTGCTTCTGACGAACTTCCATCGGCGGCGAAGGCAAGTGCCCTATAAATCATGATGTGCGTGTTTGAATTGTCGCGCGAGTCGCATTCAGCGCCGAACTTGACGGAGTCCTGAAAGTACTTGTGAGCAATCTCTCTTTTGCCTTCCTGCATCGCCAGGTAACCTAGATAGTAAGTAGCGACGAAGGGGAAGAACCCTTTCTTGACAGACAACTCAAGGTAATCTCGCGCGCTATCTGCAGATCCTTTGATTATGCAAAGGTACCCTGCCTGTATGTGCGAGTTAGGGTCGCCTTCATACCGGGACGCAAGTTCGAAGTTATGGAGCGCTTCCTCGAGCGAGCCGACTTTTAGAAAGACGGTGGCCAGCTCATGGTAGGCCCGACCGTAGTCGGGCGCGAGTTCAACCGCACGCTGAAGGGTCGATAAAGCGGCTGTATATTTCTGTGTATCCATATAGAGGAGCCCGATCAACATGAGAGTCTCCAGGTCCATGGGAGCGAGCTCCAGCGACTTTTTGGCCCACCGCATAGACTCTTCGTGTTCTCCTTGTACCTCTTTGAGCCAGGCCATGGCGCGATACGCCATCGCGTATTTTGGATTGCAGTCTATGGCCTTGCCCATATTGCTCTCCGCCTTGGAGAAATCCCCTATAACCTGGTAATATCGCCCGAGGGAGCGATACCCTTCGGCAAGCTGTGGCGATATCTTCAGCGCCATCTCTGCTTCCTGTTTGGCGAGGGCCACTTTCTCGGCGCTCCGATCGTAGTAGAACATGTACTGGAACGTATATAGGTCAGACAGACCGGCATGAGCGAACGCACACTGCGGGTCAATCTCCAACGCTCGACGATACATCGTCTCGGCAAAGGCGAGGTCCTCAGGCTTGTTGGTTTGGTAGTAAGCACGACCTTTCAAATAGTATTCATAGGCTCCGATGTTCATTTGTAATGGATCACTCACTTCCATCACTTCGAACCCTGTTTCAGTTGCCAGCATCGTGGCCACGCCTCTTGCCGCATTTGAAAGCATGCTAAAGAGCTGTTCGCTACCACTCTCAAAACTCTCTCCCATGATCAGTTCAGCACCACGGCTCCGATAAACGCTCAGATTCATCTTGATCTGGCTCTGCCATTTCATGAGGTTACCAATGATCACAAAATCTGATCGAGATTGACCGATTAACCTGGAGATGTCCCTGGTATAGGCACCGGAGGGTTGTGCGGAAACCACCAATTTCGTTCGACGACCCAATTCGCGGATGAGTTCCTCCGTGAATCCTTCACAAAAGTAATCCCAACTCGGATCGTCGGAGAGATTCTTCAAATCAATGATCGTCACCGTTTGACGAGACCTGATTCGCGTACTGTTGAGATCATCATCTTGAGTGTGGGTGCGTGAAAGAGCCAGCAGAACCTCTTCGGCGCTCTGGAATCGGTCTGAGGGCCTTTTAGCGATAGAGCGCAAGACAATCTGCTCAAGCCAAACCGGAATGTCGCCACAGAGATCTCGCGGCGACACCGGGTCTTCATTGAGAATCGCGTAAATAGTGCCGCCAGGATGGGCTGCCTGAAACGGACGGGTGCCCGTCAAGAGCTCATACATGACAACGCCTGCTGAAAAGAGATCCGTACCGAAAGAGACTTGTTCTCCGCTTAACTGCTCCGGTGCGGCATATCCAATGGTCCCGACAAAACCCCGCTCCATATCGAGGCTAACGGTCCGGATGTGCGCGGCCAACTCTTTGGCCGGATCCGAAATCTGTTTGGCCAATCCAAAGTCCAGGATTTTGAGCAGACCGTTTTTTGTGATCTTGATGTTTTCTGGTTTCAGATCACGATGCAACAGGCCGACCTTGTGCGCGGCAGAGATTCCAGCGTAAAGCTGTCCCGCAAACGCCAATTTCTTGTCGAATGGCATTATGCCAGCCGCTTGACGGAGATCAGGGCCATCGACCATCTCAAGAGCAATATATAGCTGCCCATCGATGTCCCCATGCTCCCAGAGTCTTACCACATGAGGGGAGTCGACCTGGGCGACTGACTTCGCTTCATTGACAAGAAGATCGCGGTATTTCTGGGAAACTGATAGTTGCTCATGAATAACCTTCAGGGCGCACTCGCGGTTGATTCGGGTATCCAGCGCCCGATAGACCACTCCCATGCCGCCTTCACCGATGCGGTTGAGTATCCTAAATGGGCCGAAAGTCGTATTTGGCAACATGGTTCTGATAAGTCTATGAAAAGGATTGAAGCTCCACTGGCAATATAAGAGACTGTCGACGAATCACAAGGGCCATTGCCCGAGGGAGTACGAGACGAAAATGACTATGACCCTATCATGGTCAGCGGGGACCTCTATTCAATTCATGTTATGAAGATCGGGACCGGTCCGCGTCCGGATCCCATGGTTTGTAGTTGCGTAAACATGACAAATTTAGTATACTAATATCAACTCGCCCAGGATTCACAGACATTTAATGCACAAATATGGGGGCTCCATGAGCCGTCGCTACCGCCACTGTTTTCTTTCCAGTCTTGTAGTCGGGATATTTTTGTTCGCGTCGGCCGACGGCGCCGACCGGACGCAATCTACGGAACAGCAGCTGTTCGGTTCTGCGGTGGTTAGTTCTTTCCAGGCGGTATCCGGCAGGCCGCTGGTGTTTACCCAAAACATGGGGCAGTGGCCGGACAGCATTCTCTTTAACGCGGTGGACGGGATAACATCGTTCTGGTTCACGCGTACAGGCTTTTACCAGTATGCTGTCGAGACCTCTTCAAGTCTGGCGGTACCTCGCAGCGACATAGTCCAATCACAAGACTACCCGCCATTGGCACCAAGATCCATTCTTGTCAAAACATCCTTTATGGGATCCCCAGGTGCGCAGACCGTTACGGGTAAGTTGAGAACTGGCAGTAGCACCAATTACTTCATCGGCAATGATCCGAGTAAGTGGTATACGGATGTTCCATCATACACTGAGATCTATTTCACTGACGTGTATGCCGGGATCGACGTTCGGTTTTACGGAAGTGGGGGGCGTCTTGAGTATGACGCGGTAGTTTCGCCATGGGCGGATTATTCTCAGATAGAAATATCGATCGAAGGCGCGGATGAGGTTCGCATCAATGAGGTGGGTCAGTTGATGGCGGCCACTTCGTTGGGAACGATCATCACGCGCAGTCCCGTAGTGTACCAAATCGAGAATGGTAGTCGAAAGGGTATTGAAGCGTCCTTCGTTCAGACGGCACCGAGACGATTTGCCTTTCATACCGGAGATTACAGCCCGGAGCTAGCACTTATCTTTGACCCGATCGTAGATTACAGCACTTACCTGGGCGGCGATGCCGGTGACCATATCGAAGATATCGCGGTGAATGGAGCGAATGAGATTTTTGTCACTGGCTTCACATCGTCAACCAATTTCCCGGTTGCTGGCCCCATCCAGTCAGACGCCAACGGATTCGATGTGTTCGTGTCGAAATTCTCATCGTCAGGCGGCTCTCTTCTTTACAGCACGTACCTAGGAGGAAACGCCGGCGATGTTGCCAGAGCCATCAGTGTAAATGCAGCAGGCAACGCCTTTATCGCAGGCTATACTGGCTCAAGCGACTGGCCCCTCCAAAACGAGTACCAGACTGACCAGACAGATGTCGATGCATTTGTAACGCAATTGTCTCCAACAGGCAACAGCCTGGTGTACAGCACATATCTTGGAGGTGGCTTAGTAGACGAGGGTTATGACCTGGCAATTGATTCGGCCGATAACGCATTTGTCACCGGCAAAACGTCCTCTATCGATTTTCCAACAGTCTCACCTTTCCAGTCCAACTCTCCGGACTTCGATGTCTTTGTGACCAAGCTATCGTCGACTGGTTCTTCATTGCTCTACAGCACTTACCTTGGTGGAAGTACGGCTGAGCAAGGTAATGGGATCGCTGTTGATAAGATGGGATATGCCTATGTTACCGGCGTAACCGGATCAATCAACTTCCCGACATTCAACCCCATCCAGACAAATCAGCCCCTTGCCGACGCATTTGTAGCCCGACTGAATCCCTCTGGGTCAGCACTTGCTTTTAGCACGTACCTTGGCGGTTCGGGCGAAGAAGGCGCGCGTCGGATGGCCGTGGATAACTTGGGGAATGTGTATATCGTAGGAAGCACCGGCTCTTCTGACTTTCCATTACAGGATCCGTGGAGAGCGATAGCCGAAGGCGATGAGGGTTTCGTCACCAAATTGTCAACCTCGGGCGGCGGAATTTTGTTCAGCTCATTTCTGGGTGGCGATACTGTGGATTCTCCTCAAGACGTCGTTGTTGACGCCTCGGGAAACATCTATGTAACTGGGTCTACCACTTCAACTGACTTCCCAACATTACACGAGTATCAGTCCAACCAGGCGAACGAAGATGCCTTTGCGACCAAGTTCACTAGTTCAGGCGACCTGTTGTTTAGCACATATCTCGGGGGCAGCGATGCAGATGCGGCTGAAGCGATCGCCATTGACAACAGCGGCAATGCGTACATCGCCGGTGGAACGCTTTCGACCAATTTCCCGACCCTGAACCCGCTGTACACCAATCAGGCGACAGACGATGCCTTCATCACCATCTTGAGGTTGGGTGACATGGATGGCGACGGAGTAGTTGACGGAGCGGACAACTGCCCCACCACCCACAATCCCAGCCAAACGGATTCTGACTTTGATGGCACTGGCGACGCGTGCGATATCGATTCATTCTTCGTTCAGCCGACCGATACCGCCGCAGTATATTCCATGATCCAGGCAGATATGGATGGCGATAATCGCGCCGACTTCGTCTTTACAGGGACAGATATCGGTGACAGCCTTATGATCGCCTACGGCCGTTCGGATGGGACACTGGATGCTCCTATTGGCTATGTAGTTCTACCGCTCGCCGCGCTCAGTGTTGGCTTCATCAACGCCGATACGCTTCCCGATATCGTCGCCCGGACCGTGACGCAGAGCAAAGTTTATCTCAATCAGGGTGGTCGCGCATTCAGCGAGAGCTTCAGCGGATTGCCTGCCTATCGTTCGCCGAATGCGGGACCAGTGCCGTCTGTCGCTACCGGGTACTTTAATAACGATGCTGAACTGGATTTCGCTGCGGTTCCGGACCTGATCTATTTCGGCGATGGTCTGGGTGGTTTTCCGTCAAGCACTACGTTGCCGTTTTCTGTGGACGCGCTGGACGCCGCAGACCTGAACGATGATGCCAGTGATGACCTTGTCACAGTGAACGGTGATTCGGTCAAGCTGCTATTGAATAACGGAGGCGCTGTATTCTCTCAATCCATGTCCGCCTATGTCGCGTGGCTGCCTTTTGATGCAGCGACGATCATTTCGGGTGTGGACCTCAACGCGGACCTGAGCTCCGATGCAGTGATAGTTACGAGACTACAAGACAGCCTGTCCGCGCCAAGTATGGTCGTGAGCATTGCAGGTAACGGCTCGGGTGGCATACTTACGGTTGATACCTTTAGCGTTGCGGGGCAGGTGGCTTCGGCGACCCTCACCGATGTAGATCGTGACAACTACCTCGATCTCTCACTAGTGAATAGCCTGACCAATCGACTTGAGGTTTACTTCGGCGACGGCACGGGATCGTTTCCCGATTCTGTGACCGTGGGATTGTCCGGTGATGCACAGACCCTGCAGGCACTTGCATCAGGCGATTTGAATCGCGACGGGAATCCGGATTTCGTTTCAGGAGGGGATTCGGCGGCAATCGTTACGGCGACCAGCGGTTTACCTGCTGCGGAGATCCTACCGGACGAGATGGTGGTGACCGGTTACGGCGGTTTCGACGTGGGGGTTATAAATCCTTTCACTTATCTCATCACCAGATTGGAGCAGACGGTGGCCGGTTCGGCGTGGTGGTCGACCGATGTAGACGGAGACGATGTCAGGGATGTCCGGACCTACGACTACAACCTTCAGGACGGTGAGTATCAGTTCATAATCCGTCCCACTCCTTTGGTTCCACCTGGAGGTGCGTTCACCATGGACATTCGTGTGAACGGAAGTCATCAGATTAAATCGTATCAGGATTACCAGGGCCCATTTTCGGGTAAGATCGTCCATAGCGGCCCGATTGCGAGTGACAGTCTGATCTTCTTCTATACAGTAGAGCCGACGCCCTCCATGAATCCACCAAATGGGGAACGGACACAATCGACCCGTCAGCCTGCCTTTGATTGGGCGAAACTGCTTGATTCGACCGTAGGCAGTTACCAATTTCAATTGGATGATGACTATTATTTTGGCTCGCCGCTTCGCGATACGACTCTTGCAACTCCGCGATATGTGTTCCCGATCCCTTTGGATACTGGAGAGGTGTTTTACTGGCGAGCGAGGACCAGCGGGGGAAGTTGGAGTCGGACGTTGGCGGCGTATATTGGGGATGGCTGCTGTATCGGGTACACTGGAAATGTGAACAAATCAACCGGAGAGAATCCCGACCTGTCCGACCTATCGCTCTTGATCTCGTATCTCATTGTCACACCGAAGCCGACGTTGCCGTGCTTACCCGAAGCCAATATCAACGGAGCCGGCACGACTCCGGACCTTTCAGACCTTTCACTGTTGATCGCGTATCTGACGGTGACTCCGAAGCCGACACTGCCGAGCTGTCCGTGAAGGATTGAACGACATAGTAGTTCTTGGATGTTGTGGAGTCGGGGAAATCTGGCTCCTTCAACCGAAAAATTACACTAATCCATACACTAACGGCTGCCTGTAAGTCATTGGTATTGCTATACAGGAGTGGGGGTTCGAGTCCCCCTTCGGCATTATAGCTCAATTCCCCAATAACGTTGCTGTTTGACAAAATAGACTCAAAATACTATATTTGGGTGTCGCTACCCAGGACAGTGGTAGTCCTTCCAACTCGCCGCAAGGATGCCCGGCGAACCGACGTGCTTCTTGTCACGCACGGCTTGGCTGTTCGCTGCAGTCTCGCCGCACGAATAGATATGTACAATTCAAGCGGTTTCCACATCCTAAAGTCCGGAAGGATGAAAGATCATGCCACCCAAAACATCACTTTCATGTGTCGCCCTGCTGTTACTTCTTCTTGGCGGTACTCTCCAGGCCCAGACTTGCGGCTCCAAAACTGACTATGCGACAGGTGCCGGAGCATTTTCTGTCTTTGCCAGCGATTTAGATGGCGATTTGGACAAAGACCTCGTTGTTGCTAATTACACAGGGACAAGCATCTCAGTCCTCAAAAACAATGGTGACGGTACGTTCGCCGCAAAGGTAGATTACGCTGCAGGAACACTGCCGACCTCGGTGCAGTGCGCGGATCTTGATGGTGATGACGATGTGGACATCGTCGCTACCAACCAAACCAGCAATACTGTCTCTATCTATAGAAATAACGGCGACGGGTCTTTCGCCGCGAAGGTCGACTATGCGGCTGGTGCGGGAGCCCGATCAGTGTTTTGTGCCAATATTGACGGCGATGCGGATATCGATCTGGTCGTCGCGAATTTCACTGGGTCAACAGTGTCTGTCTTCAAGAACAACGGCGATGGTACGTTTGCCGCGAGGTCCGACTATGTTACCGCTGGAGCTCCCCGCGTTGTTTTCTGCGCTGATCTTGACGGCGACGCAGATATCGACGTCGCTGCGGCCTGCAGTGGTGCCAGTCCATCACTGTCTGTCCTTAAGAACAACGGCACGGGTAGTCTCGCGGCAAAGACCGACTATGTTTGCGGAACAGGAGTTCGCGGAGTATATGGCGCCGACCTGGATGCTGATACCGATATCGACTTGGTGGTGGCCAACTATGGTATCAGCACGGCAGGGGTATTCAGGAACAACGGAGATGGTACTTTTGCCGCCCGCACAGACTATGCCACCGGCAACGCGCCGAGTTCTGTCTACTGCGCCGATCTCGATGCCGACTCGGATATCGATCTCGTCATCGCCAATTATACCAGCAGCAGCGTCTCCCTGTACAAGAATAATGGGGACGGAATATTCACTGGCAAAGAGGATTTTGCCGCGGGAAGCGGGACGATGTCCGTCTTCTGTGCGCCGTTGAACCGGGACGAGATGCCTGATATCGCTGCTGCCAATCAGAACGGTAACACTGTATCCGTCTTCTTGAACTTGCTTTCGTGTTGTGCCGGAACGACCGGGAACGTTAACAAGTCGGCATCCGAAACACCCGATCTGACCGACCTCTCCATGCTCATCGGTTTCCTGACGCTGCAACCCAGACCCGCGTTGCTGTGTGTTGATGAAGCAAACGTGAACGGTTCTGTCGCAACTACACCAGATCTGACTGACGTATCTTTGCTGATCGGATATCTCACGCTGACCCCTCGGCCAACGCTACCAAGTTGCCCGTGAGGGAAACTTGAAGATCGCAACAAGGCCCGGTCAGCTAGTTTTCTGAGAACGGTCGCACGGTAACCGGACCGTATTTCTCGGCTTGTGTGCGGATTTCGTCAGCCTTCCCGACCAGAATTAGGCGATAGTGGTCCTTGGCAAAGTACCTGTTCGCGGCATCTATCGCCTGCTGTGGTGTGACTGCCTTGATCCGTTCCTGGAAGTCCTCGTAATACGACTTATTCAGGCCGTTGACCCACATGTCGGTGAATACGCCGGCCAGGCTGCCGTTGGTCTCGAACTCAAGCGGGTAGGTACCGCTTCGGAAATTGGCACCATCCGTCAACTCCGAATCCGATACCATTTCAGTCTGCATCTTGAGGGCTTCTGCCAGAATGATATCCACCACCTCGCCAACTGTGGCATTTTTGGTAAACGTCTGCACGTAAACCAGACCGCCTGGCTTGAAATGTTGACTCCGGCAATAAACGCCATAGGTCAATCCGCGGTTGACCCGTATCTCGTCCATCAAACGAGAGGCAAACGAGCCGCCGTAGACAGTGCGAACAACTTCCAGGGCAGGGAAGTCTGGGTGATTCAAGGGCATCCCGCTCCCGCCGATTCGGATCTGGGTCTGCGAGGCATCAGGTTTGTCGTATATGACTACCTCTTGTCCAGTTACCGCAGGGAAAGCGGTTTCCATTGGTAGAGGTACTGCCTTGCCGGTCCATTTCCCGAAATATTTCTTGGCCCACGTGCGGACGGATGCAGGCGAGATATCACCGCACACCACGAGGACGCAGTTGTCAGGTGTGTAGTGGGATTGTACGAACTGAGCGACTTCGTCACGCGTAAGCGGCTCGACTGTCGCGGGCAGACCGCCGTTGAAATGGGCAAATCGACTGGCGCCCAGAATCTCTTGGCGAATGGCATCGTTGGCGACTGTGGCCGGGTTTTCCCTCCGACCCTGCAGATCGCCCAGAATCCGCGCCTTGGTTTTATCGAATTCGTCGGCCGCAAAGGTCGAATGAATGATCATATCGGCCAGTATCTCAAACGATTTTTCTCCCTGGGCGGACAGGAACTCGCCGTCGAACCCTGCCGATACATTCCCGCACGCATTGTACAGTGTACCGCCTCCGAACGCGATTTCGTCCGCAATCTGCTTGGCCGTGCGAGTAGTGGTGCCGCGCATCAGCATCTCGTTGGACAACGCCGCAAGACCTTCTTTGCCGGCAGGATCATAGATGGATCCCCCGCGGCAGGTCAGCTTGAGTGAAAACAACGGGAGTTGCGGCCGCTGTATCACCTGAACGGTCAGCCCATTATTGAGCGTGAACTGCTCAGCCGTGGGCAAAGTGATTTTGGCCGACGCCGGGATGGCCAAGGCAGACGCCACCAGACATATGATGAAGAGCTGTTTCACTGGTTGCCTCCTTCCGGAACGAGCGTCACGGTCGTGGAATTTTTCGCGATGAAATACCGTGCCATCACCCCTTTGACCTGCTCGATAGAGACCGCGTCAATGCGATCGACGTATGAGTAGAGCGCTTTCCAGTCGCCGTAAAGAGTTTTGTATCTGGCCAGCTCGTGAGCAGTGCCGTTGTTGGTCTGGTAGCCCTTATAGAAGTTGGCCGTCAGGCTGTTTTTGGCTTTCTGCAACTCCTCGGCAGTCGGGCCGTTGACAGTCAAATCTGCGAGGACTGAATCGAAAGCAGTCTCGGCTACCTGGTACTTCACGCCGGGGGGTACCGCGATATAGAAGTAGAATAGCGATGGATCAAATCCCCAATCGAACCCGCCATATTGGTCAAGGGCTACCTGCAGATCGTTAACCAGCGTCTGGTTCATGCGGCAGGATTCACCGGTGGTCAGAATAAACTGAATGATTTCGAGCGGATACAGGTCCGGGCTGTCCTTATCTCCGATATGGTAGCCGCGCATGATATGTTCATGCTCGGCTTCGCGCTCGAGAAACACTCGTTTGGCCCCGCGCTGTTCCGGCTCATATCGCGGAACGACCGGCGGCGGCGGACCGCTTTGCAGGCCGCCCAGATACTGCTTCACCAGCGCCAACGTCTTCTGGGTGTCAAAGTCGCCTACGATCGCCACCACCGCATTGTTGGGTGCATAATACGTTCTAAAATACTCCAGGGCATCGGCTCGGTTGAAGTTCTTGATTGACTCCATCCAGCCGATCACCGGAGCTTCGTACGAATGGGCCATGAAGGCGGTAGCCCACATTTCTTCGTCCATAATGCCGAGATTATCATTGTCGGACCCAACCAGCCGCTCTTCGGAAACTACTCCGGCCTCCGACTTCACCTGTTCTTCCAATAGCGCGAGGTTGGCCATGCGATCGGATTCGAGATCCAGCACCAATTCCAGCGCTTCAACCGGAAAGTCCTCATAGTAGGCCGTGATATTCTGGCTGGTGTAAGCGTTGTTGTTTCCGCCTTTGGATTCCAGTGCCTGGTCGAACATCTTGGGGCCGTATTTCTTGGCGCCGTTGAACATCATATGCTCGAAAAAATGACTGACGCCGGAGTTTTCCCGCCGTTCATTGCGCGAGCCAACCTTGTAGATGGTGTAGTAGGAAATAACCGGCGCAGTGTGGTTCTCCATCATCAGGATGGTCAGGCCGTTGTCGAGTTTGTGCTCAGTGACATTGAGTTGAAAACTCGCATGGGCGGAAGCAACCCCGATAAGCAGCGCCAGTACAGTCAGCATGACTGGTTTTCTGATCACGCGTGTCCTCCTGTGAGATATATCAAATGATGATCTAATGCGGGGGATAAGTGAGATACGACAGCAGTTCATAGCAGGCAGCCTTTGGGCACTGGGCGGACAATCCACGCCGTTGCGGTTTCCGGGCAAGTCCTTCCGCAGTGCTGAACTGCAAGGTACGGTTTGCGGCATGGTTTGGCAACTACCCTGAAGCATTCAATCCGGGTGGGTAGGACAATGACCATGTTGGGATGTGCGATGCCCGCTTTTGCGTAGGCTCGACCGGAACTGTCAACAATGGGGTAAGCGAAAACTCCCGATCTTTTTGTCTTGTCCTTGTGATAGCCTATGTAACTCTGCTCCATCGGCCGATGCCGCCAAGCTGTCCGCAGGGGATTGGACGATATCGGGGTTATCAGATATTGCGGAGCCGGAGAAATCTGGCTCCGTTGCCTGAGTACTACACCAATCCATACACTGATGGCTGTCTTAAGTCATTGGTATTGCTATACAGGAGTGGGGGTTCGAGTCCCCTGTTCGGCATCAGGTTTCAATCCCTGAGTTTTGTTGCCATCTCTCAGCATTGATGAGACGCACGGTCCCAAGTCAGTTCAGTGCCTAATTCAAATTCAATCCAAAGAGCTATTGTTTGAAGGATACGTTTTGGTACATTTATTACACGCCAGAAAGGACGGTATAGCATGTTCCAATCCGCAAAAAGACCTATGATCAACACTGTTGCCGTCATCCTGACTATCGGATTCGGCCTTCTGTTGTCGACCCATGTTCAAGGTTCAGACGTGGAATCACTACCTGAACCGATCGTGCTAATGCCCCACATGGCATTGAGCCCGGACGCTACCTGTTCGATCAAGAACCACAGTGACACGGCCATGTCGTTTTTCCGTTTTTTTGTGGCTGGCGATCGGATCGCTGTTTATGTGAATCCCGCATCATGCAGTTCTCCCCAGTATCCGTTTGAGGTCCAAAACGTCTCTTTAACCCTATTCGGAGGGTTTGGCGCGAACTGGCCCGTTGAGGTTGCCATTGAGATCTGGAGCGCTATTGGAGGAGATTCTTGCGGAGGTCCTACAAGTCTCGAATACAGTGAGATTTTCAGTCTTGATTTGGCGACGTATGGCATTCCAAATGTCGGTACAGCCGTGTTTTCGACTCCTGTCTGCGTATCCGGACCATTTTTTGTCGCAATCAGGTACACTGGCGGGACTCTGGCACCCTTTCCTTCTGTGAATTTTGACAATCATATGCCGGGGGACACCTGCACCAATTGGGCCTTTGCTTCTGGCAATTCCTGGACAAAATGGAATCAGTTCTGGAACAGCCCCTTTCCCGGAGCGCCTTTGTTTTGGGTGGAAGGTCAGACACAGTCAGGTCCTTGTACACCGGCTGTCTGCTGTCTCGGCACAACGGGGAACGTTAACAAAGGCGTCTCAGAGACTCCGGACTTGTCCGATCTGTCGCTTCTGATCTCGTATTTGACTCAGTCACCACGTCCAACGCTTCCGTGCATGGCGGAAGCCAATATCAACGCGTCGGTAGTCCCGGGTCCGGACCTATCGGACCTCTCTTTGCTGATATCGTATCTGACTGGGATCCCTCGGCCCACACTGCCGAATTGTCCGTGATCTGTAAAAGATCTCTGTCGATGTGTAGAGGGGCGACCGAGGGGGTCGCCTTTTCTCTTGTGATTGTCCCATGCCATTTCTGCGGCAACTGAACTAACGCGCTACGCTGTTCCCGAAAGTTTCCCCTACAGCAGAATATAGAACAATGCGTCGCAGAGTGGTCGCTGACTCCATAGGGATTGCGGCCCAGCTGACCACTCTCGAGCAGTTTGCGTGTACTACTGCTATTTCGTCGCAACCAGCATCGCTCGGCTAGAGAAAAATGTGATCTCCGTACCCACTCCGTGGAAGATGTCTTGTTTGCCGGTCGCGGCCGACAATCCTACTCCTGCTGCAGCACCCGCCGCGGTACCGATCTCAGTGCTCCCTTTCTTATCGATTATTCGACCAAGGATACCGCCGACAATGGCGCCACCACCGATCATGGCAACCTCCCTAGTGGTATGTGAGCCTTTCTTTTCA
Organism: uncultured Ignavibacteriales bacterium; assembly: GCA_964397415.1. Taxonomy (GTDB): domain Bacteria; phylum Zixibacteria; class MSB-5A5; order GN15; family FEB-12; genus FEB-12. Next base: position 419,468 of record CAYNIJ010000002.1, read on the forward strand.
CTGATCGTATTCGTCACCACCTCCACCCACTGTCCTTCTCCATCCTGGATCGCGGTCAAACTGAAGTCCATTTCGGCCGGGGTTTTGAGTCTGCCCGACTCTACCACATTGCTTAAGACTCCTCTCGCGGCGGCGCCATTCGCAAACAACGTATGTCCTTCTACTATGACTGGCTGTGAGAGTGCAGCGCGAAAGGTGGCTCCCGAAAGCTGAACATCAGTGTCAATTGAATCCACAAGCGTCACAGTGATTGCTGTGCTTTCCGGCATAGTGACAAAATAGACGGCTGGAGCAACCGCAGTCACTGCTGTGACCACTGGTTGCCTTGACAGGTGTTCGACATTAACATACAACAATCGGCTTGAGAAGAATGTGACTTCTGTACCTACTCCATGGAAGATGTCTTGTTTGCCTGTCGCGGCAGACAAACCTACTCCAGCTGCGGCACCTGTTGCGGCACCGATCTCAGTGCTCCCTTTCCTGTCTATGACTCGACCAATGATACCGCCGACAATGGCGCCGCCACCGATCATGGCAACCTCCCTAACGGTGTGGGAGCCCTTCTTCTCCATGATTGTCTGGGTGGTCACGTCGACCCAGCGCCCCTCTCCATCCTGGATGGCCGTCAAACTGAAATCCAATTCAGCAGGGGTTTTGAGTCTACCAGACTCGATCACATTGCTCAGAACTCCTCTCGCGGCGGCGCCGTCCGCAAAGAGTGTGTAACCATCAACGATTACGGGCTCTGAGAGCTTGGCCCGAAAAATTGCACCCGGTAACTGAACATCAGTGTCGATTGAATCCACCAGTGTCACCGAGATTGCCGTACTTTCCGGCATGGTGACAAAATATGCTGGTGTGGTTGGCCTCGTGAAGGATGTTTTTGTTGGCGGTGCGGCAACGGCTTTGGCCGGCACCGTGTCAACCACCACGACAACTGATTTGGTCTGCACCGTGTCAACCTTCGTGACAACTGGCGGTGAGGACAGCTTTCCGGCACCGCATGAATTGACAAAGTACGCGAGTGATACTGCCAAAAACAGGCAAGCTATTCTGGACATCTTAACTCCTTTTGAGATGACATAATTGCATCGAATCCACAGCAATCAGTAAGCGGGAGTCTGGGTTAATTCAGTTGTCCAGAAATTCTCTAGCTGTCTGTAGTCGGGCTGTGTTCTCTCCGAAGGCTTGTTGCAGCTTCGGTGGTAATCTTCCGACCTGTCGTCAAGTACGACCATTACCATGGCTGAGACAATCGGTCGAAGGATTGAAAGGGGGATTAGCTCCACGCCAAACAGGTACCTCAGTTTTGTTCACCAGGCAGATAGGATCGTAGAACTAGGGCATCGCAGGGACTAGGGACAGACTGGTATAACCCATTACTGATCTCTACAACCTCCCTATGATTGTTTTCGGGTCGCCCACGGTCGGTGGTAGAGCACTTCGGAGCACGGTTCAAAAACCAGGGGAGCAATTGGCGGCTGGGTGTGTCTTTCGCTTATCATTGCAGCACATAGAGATGCACTAGTCACCAAGGGGATGCGTTCAGCCCATCACTCCGATGGAGTAGACCTCATATCACTCCTTCGGTCGATTGTGCGGCACGTGGATTTATTTAACTTTGCATTAGGTTTATTAACCTGATTAGATGCAAATAATTCCGGGTGGGACTGTCCTGGTAAGTGTGCGAATGCGCAAAGAGTCAATTCGCCGCAATCTTGAAGGTAAACGATTTTTTCCCGAGGCGATGTTTCTTGCGATATCCGATCTACATCATAACTGCAATGGCCATCATTCTCGGCGTTCATTCAGTTTTTGCCACTGTCATTCTTGTTCCCTCTCAACAACCGACCATCCAGGCGGGGATAAACGCGGCGGCGCACGGCGACACGGTTCTGGTTGCGTCAGGCACGTACACAGGGACGGGTAACTACAATATTTCCACGTTAGGCAAGAGGATTCTGCTGCGCTCCTCGGCGGGACCTGACTCCACGACGATACTTCTCGCCCACAACGATCCCGATAACGATCGCGGCTTTGACCTCACATCCGGGGAGGATTCAACAACGGTTATCGAAGGGTTCACGATTACTTCAGTTCCAGGGACCTGGTGCTCCACCTGGGGAGCTGCAGTTCGATGCAATCACTCATCACCAAAGTTTGTTAACTGTATTATCTCTCATCAGCGCATTGTCAGCGGACCGGGGGCCATTCTTGCTGAGTATTCTTCCGCCAGATTTGAGGACTGCTCTTTTGCCAATAACATAGCCGGGAACAGCGCCATTCTCGCTCACACTCTGAGCGCCGATCCGGGCTTAGGGGGGAGTGGTGGTGCCGTCAACGCGGAGTCATCCGACCTTTCGTTTACTCGATGCTTGTTTCGTGGAAATGTCGCGGACGTTGGCAGTGGCGGTGCGGTGTGGAGCAATAATTCACTTATCACGTATGATAGTTGTCGGTTCGAAGGAAACACGGCGAGCGGGCATGATCAGGGTGGGATCGGTGGAGCTGTTCACGGAAATGGACTATTCCGAGACTGCTCATTTCAGAAAAACGACGCAATGTGGTCGGGTGGCGCAGTCTATGGTGTCGCCACGTTTGAACGCTGCATCTTCATCGGAAACAGCACCCACTACGCGAATGTCAATGGGGGTGGTGCCTTTTACGGTAACGGAGTCATCTCATCGTGCACCTTTGCGAGCAACGTCGCAGATATCGGAAGCTCTATTTTTTCGGTTGGTGAACTGGTCGTTTCTAATTCGGTGTTCAGTTATGGAATTGACAAACCAAGCGAGAGCTACCCGGAACGGGTCGATCCTTGCGTTGTCGGGGTCGTATCGATATCCTGCACCAATGTCTTTGGAAACAGTACCGGCGACTGGATCGGGACCCTCACTCCGTTTGACAATATGAACGGGAACTTCTCCAACAACCCTCTCTTTTGCGATACGGCCGTCGGTGATTATCACATTGCCACCGAATCTCCCTGTTATCCCGCGAACAACGCCTGCAACCGACTGATCGGCGCATTGTCCGCCGCATGCAGTCTTGGGTCAAGTGTGCTTACCGTCTCGCTCGAGAACGAAGTACTTACCCATGTCGTCTCTCCGGTTCCGAAAATTGTTTGGGAGGTATACGATCAGTTCTCGTCTCCACAGGATTCATTCCACGTCGAGGTTGGCACCGACGACAATTGGCTGGACGCCGAGACCTGGGACCCTGCCGCCGTCGCTTCTTCAGATACTTTTGTTACCTACGGTGGCTCCGCACTGGTAGAAGGTCAAACTTACTTTCTTCGCCTTCGTGTTCATAATTCGCTCGTCTGGTCGTTGTGGCACCAGATCACCTTTCGCATGAACTCAACGGCGATAGCTCCGTCACTTGTCTATCCTCCCGGCCCAGACAACAAACCGATCTTCACCATGCTCCCGACCTTCACTTGGCTTGCGCCGCCTGACTCGGATTCGACGGATGGTCTTCACTACAGACTGGAAGTAGCGGACCGTGGAGATTTTTCACATGGGCTGATTTATGATTCGCTCATGTCAACTAGTTTCACGCCGGGAGACTCTTTGCGGTTTGGCAGCCATTACTGGTGGCGCGTAACTGTCAGGAGTACCGCCGGTTTCACGGCCATGTCAGGGGTAAAAGACGTATGGACATGGAAGCTTGGGGATATCGACCACGACCACTCAATAGATCTGGTGGATCTGGTTATGCTCATTGCCTATTTTACGCAGTCGCCCCGACCAGATATTTCACCGAAACGGGTCGCCGATCTGACGGCAGATTGTCAGATAGACTTGAGCGATCTATCCCGGATGACCGCCCATCTGACCTCCATCGGGATCCAGTTATTGGTTGGTTGTGACTAGTCAGGGGAGAATTGAACTGGCGACAAGGGATGTAAGTCAAGTTATTGCCCCTGGTCTGCGGCCAGAAGGCATCAATGAGATCAATTTCGGTTACTCTGCTGAACACCGCTACAACGATGTTCCCAACTCTCTTTCCAACTGATCAATCGCCGCCCATACTCATCTGATGAGTGGGGTTCGTGGTGTCGCTCAAGTCTGGCGATGATGTTTTAACGTGAGTGATAAAGGCCTTCAACACGGCATCCTCTATCTTCCGGTGTGTCTCAAGATTACAAGGGTGCGCAATGTCTCCATGAGTACCATCCAATAACCGGAATTTTGGCATGGAAATGGAGTAAACGCCTGAATCAAGCAGTACTTTGAGGTCCTGAACCACAAAGCAGTTATCAAACGTTACCGTGGCCTTCCCCTTCAGTTTTGGTTCATTGAGAAGGGTAATGCGGATCTCAGTAATGTTCATAAGAAGCTCCTTCAGACGTAAAAGACACAGTGATTCAGGATGGGCGTGCCGGGGTATGAACTCAACCGTGCTATTGCACAATCGTTCAATAAAAGCACTCGGCAAACGACCTTAGGCACAGGATAAAGATTTGCAGTCCGACACACAATCCTTCGGAAGAATGAATGAAGAGCTAACTCTTTAGATTCAGGAGTCGAATACCCCACGTGAGCAATTTACCGAGGGCTCTACTATTCGAGTCCAGGCCAAAGGTGATTTTCACCTCCTGAGATTGACCCTGTCCGAGGTAGTGATAGGTCACGGGCGCGAATGCTTGGAGGCCAATCCTTTACCAAGTTTCGCCGATTACCAGTTGTTCCAGATGTCTTGTCGAATGCCCCCCCTTGTCTATAGGTGGTCTTTAAAAAAGCGTGGTATTATCACTCGATTTTCTTGACAAACCTCAGTCGCCAACATATGTTAGGAATGAGTCGAGACTTACTCGCAATCCCGCACTCCCAAGCAAAGGTTCGCATTCTCATGGTTTACTGAACGCTCGCGGAGGAACGTCTACGTATATGTACCTGGTCTACAGGGAAAGGGGGTGGCGCGGCACTCGATAATCCCAGATAATGTTTCAACGGAGGGGACACTTCACCTCACCGATTGCACCTACTGCTCTGACTGCGTGTCCATTCCGGTCTACGAAAATCAAGACAGGCTTTACATTTCGACCGACGTCTACTCGCAACGTTGGCCTCACACTCTGTCTCTAAGGAGAATAGAAACAGTGAAGGTAATGTTGATCATTAGCGTGTGTTGCGTTCTGCTGGTCGGTAGCCTTGCTTTCGCGGGGGCGCCGCTCAGACCAACAGTCGCGAACGCACTTGAAGACGCCAGGCTCACCGCCGGCACTCCAACCACTCAGCCCTATTCCACAGACCGCCCCGAAGTTCTCTCATCCAATTCGATGCCGCGGTCACCCGGTCTCGCCAATGGCCTTGGCGATGTCAGTCTTGAGGCCGGTACTCCTACTACCCAGCCTCTCGATCTGGTTAGACCCGGTCTGAGGTCTTCAGCCGCACTTGCCATCAACCATGGAACCTTCGGCGCGGCACCGTATCATCGCGTCGATGCTGCCGCTGTGGCGGCATATAAGACCGAAGCGGGACTAATCGGTTCCGGAGGGTACACCAGCGACGTCGCGTTTCAGAGTCTCGATGCCACCCTCATTTCAAATGACGGCCATGCCACGTACCTGACGACTGTCGGGGGATGTATTTACATCCAGACGGTCATCACCGGTCTTCAGGCGGGTGACATTGTCGAGGTTGACAACAATTACTTCTATGATGACGGCACCGGTTACGCGTCGTACTGGGATCAAGCGCCATATTGGGTGCTGATAAATCCCTACACGCACAATTCAACCGCCACCATCAACAACTGGCTTATCTATTTTGAGCCGGATGGGCTCGGCGGATACACTATGGTCATTGGTTCGGGACAGTACAATCTGGCGCTTGGAACCGATGACCTAACCACCGTTCTCGGAGATCTGTTCCAATTGACCCGCTCAGTGACGGTACACCAAGGAGCGACCTTGGTGAGCCCACTGACCAGTAGCCGCGGCTACACGTATTCAAGCGCAGGCATCACAGGCGGCACGGTCGCGGCGACTAGCGCGCTGACAACCGCTGACCTGGAGTTGGTCGGCGCTGATCCGATTTGGGTGGACGATTCGTATATCGGAAAGATCAATGGGGACATCGTTGATGGACATACCTACGGACAGGATGCGTTTGTTACTATTCCGCTCGGCATGTCCGGTGTGACCACTGGCGGCACGGTCAATGTGCTCGAGGGTATTTATATCGACAATCTGACGATCGGCAAATCACTTAGCCTGCTCGGCGAGGGAGAAGCGCTCGTCACCATTCATCCGTCGTTATCCGCGCCCAACCCGGGCGGCGCCGGGTCGATTCCTCCCGGCTCAAGCAATATGGTGTTGGTGCAGGCCAATGACGTGACGATTGCCGGCATCACCTTCGACGGTGATAATCCCTCACTCACCAGCGGAATCGTCGTTAATGGTGCCGATCTGGATGCCCGCAATGGTATCATCACCAATCACTCGGCGGGAGTATACCAGAACCTTACCGTGCATCATGCGACCGTCAAAAATATCTATCTACGAGGCATTTATGCGTCGAGCGGTGGATCGTTCGATTTCCAGTATTGCACCGTGGACAATGTAACGGCGACAACCTCATCGATCGGTATGTTCAATTTCGGCGGTAGTGGACTGTTCGCTTACAACGTAGTGTCCAACTGCAATGATGCCATTTCCTCAAACTGGTCGACCGGCTGTCAATTCCTGCACAATACGGTGACCGGCTCAGGGAGCGGGATCCACACCGACAACGCGGGGAACTATGCCGGAAGTGTCGCTGACCTGATACAGGATAACACCATCAGCAATAGCGCGACCAACGGTTACGGTATCTTTGTATTCGCGCCGTATATCGCGCCGGTGGTCGATGGCAATACGATCACCAATGTCGATGTTGGTCTGACCTGCGCCGGAGCATATGTCGGGGTGACACCACAATTCACGAATAACGTGGTTGATGGCATGGCCCGGCCATATGCCACCGGCATCTATGTTACGACACAGATCTGGGGGTATGGATCAGGCAATGTGACAGTCAATTTCGCCAATAACAGCATATCCAACTGTGCCGACGGGATGTACCTGGAGTCCGATGCCGGGTACACGAACGCGTTCACATTCCACGAGAACGCGATGTTCAATAACAGCAACGCAAACGTCATTCCTGCCGTTGGCGCAGCGGGGACCTTTGCCCTTCAGTTCAGTGGCAACTGGTGGGGAAGTAATGTGGCGGCGACCGTCGCAACCTCGATCCAGGCGACCGCGGACTATACGCCTTGGTTGAACAGCGGGACCGACACGGATGGCGCAGTCGGCTTCCAGCCGGATCTCTCCGGCCTGTGGGTGGACGATGATTCACCGCAGCTCAATGCGGTCAACCGCATACAGGAAGCGGTCAACATGGTCTCCGGCAGCACGATCTATCTCATGCCCGGACTGTATGTCGGGCAAGTGGTGATCGACAGCTTTGCCGATCTGAACCTGATCGGAGCGGGGATTGGCGCTACCATCATCCAGGCGCCAGCTGTCGCCATGACCAACTACTTCATCAGTAGCGGGACAACCCGCAATTATCCCGTCCTGATGATCACCAATTCCGCTTCCGTGAAAGTGGCGCAATTGACGGTTGATGGCGCGGGGAAGGGGAATCTTAATTATCGCTTTGTGGGCATCGGATACCGCAATTCAGGTGGATCTGTTGACACCTGCGCGATACTGGATGTTCGCGACACGCCGTTCTCCGGTGCGCAACATGGCGTGGCGATCTACGCGCTCGACGATAACGGGACTGACAGAACGCTGTCGATCCTCAATGTCGGAGTAACCGGATTCCAGAAGACTGCGATCGCTTTGATCGGCGCTGATCTATCCACCACAGTCGACAACTGCACCGTTACAGGTGCCGGGCCGACAACCGTGACTGCGCAGAACGGGATCCAGTTCACCGGTGTTGCCTCAGGTAGCGCGTCCTTAAATACCGTTTCGAATATCTCATACACTGGGGCAAGTTGGACCGCCTCCGGTATTTTGGCGAGTGGCCCAGGTTCGATCCAGGCCGACAATAACATCATCAACGAATGCCAGACCACCGGCTACTGGTCGGAATGTGGCGGCAGTTTCACCAACAATAGTGTCTCGCAGACTGTAACCGGTACAGGACATCATGAGGTGTATGGATTTCTGGGAGTCTATGGGACTGTTGGTCCAGTGGCAAAATTCAAACCCACCGGGATCGATACCGACCTGAGCCGTTCTTCCGCGATGGCGACAGCCTCGCCGGTGACGTACGCAGTGGTCGTTTCCGGCAATACCTTTGATGGTGGCGGTACCGATACTTCGTATGCAGTATTTCCATATGTCTACAGTAGCGGCAATGTATCGCTGCAAGTCTTTGAGAATCGGATAACCAATTATCTGGTTGGCCTTGAATTCTTTGAGGACACTGTCGGGACTCCTACATTGGTTGGCGATATAGACGACAACGTACTGCTCTTCAATGACTATGGGCTGGACAACTTCTACGGTAGCTTGTCGGTGGAGAACAACGTTTTTGCCAACGGTACCAATGCCGGTGACAACAGCGCGGGTAACTATTACAACCAGAATTGTTGGAGCGATTATGGCGGAACGCCGCCGTACGCGATCGGCGGTGGCGGTGGAAACATCGACGCCAACCCTCGCGCTGACTGTGGTCTCGACCTCAGCCCTGACTCCATAACCTATCTGTGCGGCGGCGGCGCGACTGTGACCGTTTCAATAGGAGACGCGGTAACCGCCTTGGATGCCGCTGATATTCGGTTGGAGTATCCGGCCGAACTGACTGTGGCCTCGGTCACGGCATCATCCGGCAACTTCTTCCTGACCTCATCGCAGACTAATCATGCCGCGGGTCAGAAAGATACGCTGGTCGTCAATCTCGGAGTACTGACAGGTGTGCAGGATGGTCCGGCAAACCTGTTTACCGTTTCGTTTACGGGAAGTATCAGCGTGTGCGCGTGGAACGAGATCGCAATGTTCTATCGGGATCTGCGCGACAGCACGAACTCGCCGATCATCGTCCCTATGGCCTCGCCGGTTGCTTTCCGGTCTGACTGTGTCGACCCGAGCATCACGGTCCTGTCGCCTGGAGCCGGAGGTTTTTACAATACAGCCCCGGTCCTGAGTTTGAGCGCAAGCGATGACTGTGATTTGGAAGCGGTCTATTACCAAGTCGACGGATGCACGTCGACGTGGTTGCCGATCGCGACAGGATTGACGGGAACGACCTACGCCAACGCGTCATGGACTCTTCCGGGATTCGCGGCGCTTACTGAGGCCGTACACTGTGTACGCTTCAAAGTGGTTGACGATGCCCTACGCGGAAACGCCGATAGTTGCACCTATACCTGGTGTTTCACCAAAGACGTTACCGCGCCCGCGCCGCCGACCAACCTCGTCGCCAAGCCGGGACACAACAGGGTTCATCTAAGCTGGCAGAACTCCACCAGTTCCGATGTCGTCGGGGTGAAGCTGCAACGCGTTCCCTGGGCCAACTATCCGAACTATAACACGGTTCCGGGAGCCACTCCTGCGCCTTCATACCCTGCATCACAGTTGGTCGGACTGACTGTATTTGACAGCGCTGCTTCAGTTGGCGTGAACGTCACGCATGACGATCCCTCCGGCTTGTCATTCGCGACGCGCGACATTCAATACTATGGCGCTTTCGCGTATGACGCGGCCGGGAATCACTCCGCAGCCGCTTCGAGCGCTCAGGGTCGCGCCACTTCATATTGGCTCGGCGATATCAGCAATGGTGCTGTGACACCGAACAGTTCCGATGGTTTCGTCTATCTCGAAGATCTGGCGCTGTTCTCGATCGCCTATGCAACCAAGCAGGGTGACCCGGCGTTCTACGATGACGCGGATTTCGGACCGACGTTTGGCGGAAGCCCGAAAGGCATTCCGAATCCGGATGACTCGATCCAGTTCGAGGATCTGGTTATCTTCGCGATTAACTTTGACGCGGTCAATCCAACGATGAAAGCCGTTCCGGTGTTCGCCGACCAGTCGGTGAATGGCGAACTGTCGCTCAGCGTCAGCGGAGAGCAGGAGGGAGACGCTAACGTCTATCACCTGAACCTCCTAAACAACCGCGGCGATTTAAAGGCGCTTCGTGTGTCGTTGTCATTCGATCCGAAGACCACGCTATCCGGGGTGACCCTCAGTCCGGCATTGAGTCAATCTCCTCAGCCGATCTTCACTAAGGTCATCACCGGTGAAGGGAGCGTGACAATCGACGCCGCGATTCTGGGAACCGGTACAACGATGGGAGGATCAGGAGAGATCGCAACATTGCGCTTTGCTTCGGATGAGAAAACACCGAATCTCTTACTGACCGAAGGAACGCTGCGCGATCGCGACAATCAGCCGCTATCGGTTGCTTTGGTGTCTCCGGATGTCCGGGTGCTCCCGGTGACCTACAGCTTGGCGCAGAATCATCCCAATCCGTTCAATCCGGTGACGGAGATCGAATACCAGATCCCGACCGATGGGCGGGTGCGTCTCGAAATATTCAACATGCTTGGCCAGTCGGTAACGGTGCTGGTTGATGAACCGCAGGCGGCGGGCATCTACACGGTACCGTGGAATGGCACGGACGCGAGCGGCAATTCAGTCGCCAGCGGTGTCTACCTGTATCGCCTGACTACAAACGCATATTCCGCTACGCGCAAGATGATGCTTGTGAAGTAGCTTACACGAAGGGTGGGAGCGACGAGGGGTCGCTCCCGCCTCACTTTATGGAGTACTCCTCATGTTTCTGAGGTGTGTCGGATTCCTGACTCTCGCAATGTGGCTGGTTGCCGGCGAGGCGAACAGTGCGCCCAAGAACCAGGTCAGATTCCTGGAGCCGGAGAATATCGTCCAGCACGTGGGAGACAGCCTCATCGTCAATCTATCGCTGGATAGCGCGGTGCAACTCGTCCACGGATACAGGGTGCGTTTCAGTTTCGATACGACCATTTTGCGGCTGGACAACATCACGGCGTTACCGGCCTGGAATGCCGGCGGGTTCAATTTCTTTTTCTACAAGGATACGCTTATCGTTGATAGCGCGACGAACGACACCAGCCTGTATGATCTTGGGTCATATTTCCTGGGTCGATCGCTGTACATTGATGGTTTTGCGGATATTGCCCGTTTCAAGTTCACCGCTCTGCGGACCGGCGCGACCTTTCTCTGGTTCGATTACGTGTTGGTCCAGGACACGCTGCTTAATCTGGTAACCAATCAGCGATCTGATGCCGTGATCTTTGTCTGTCCGTTTCCACCTGGCTTTGTCTTTTATGGCGACCTGACGCACGACCAGCGGATTGACCTTTCAGATCTCAGCATGCTGATCGCCTATTTGGTCGCCGGTGGAGCGAAGCCTTCGCCCATCACTCTGGTCGCGGACTGGAACTGCTCGGGGGTGGTTGACCTGAGCGATCTGTCGGCGATGATCAGCTATTTGATCACATCCAGCCCCAAACCATGTAACCTCTGTCCACTCGCCGGAGGCGAAGAATGAAATATCTCCTCGTTTTCATAGTCGCGTTGACCGCGGTTTCAGTGACCGCGCAGACCGGGACGATCACGGTCATACCGGATACCCAGTATTCACAACGTGACACGTTTGTCACCGTGCAGGTTTTGGCCGACGCGGATTTTGTCGAGATCAAGGCTCTTCGGCTGGATATCGATATCGATCCATTGGTCGTTGAGCCGGATACCTTGTTTGTTGACCTTGGCCCGCTTTTCCCGGCCAGCCCCGACTCGACGTTTTTCTTCTATATTCTCTCGCCGGACAAGAGCAGACTGACGATCGATATCGCCCTCCTGGGAGATGGCCGCACCAGGAGCGGACCTGGTCAGTTGGTGAGTATTCGCCTGAACACCAAAGATTTCGGGATATCGGACATTCGGATCGCTGACTATAAAGTGCGCGATACCCTCAATCAGCCGATCCTGGTCAACGTCGTGGATTCATGGGTTCGAGTCTGCCGCTTTGTGGGGGATCTGAATGCCGATGATCGCGTCGATCTCTCGGATCTCAGCGCAATGATCAGTTATCTGACGCTGCGATATCCGGTGCCGTCGCCCATGGCCGTTGCCAATGTCAATTGTCTGGGGACGGTAGATATCTCCGACCTGTCACTAATGATTGCGTATATGGTGCAGGGGGCACCATTGTGTGATCTGTGCTTATGAATTGCTGACTCTTAACATGGGCTGACCCGCAGGCAGGGCGGTCCTGGCTGATGTTCCTTTCGAATGGTAAGGAGTCTCCACGTGAGACTCCTTACCTTTTAGAGAGGAATGCTACCTCTGTTCGGGTCAGTTTTCTTCAGTATCCCTGCTACTCTGTCAAATAGATAAGTTACGGGTCTGTTTGTGCGGTAGGCCCGAACAGGTTCGCGAACACCAGAATTTCGTTGCCCGAAGGCGGCCAAAGCTCCATACTTCCTTTGGCTAATAAAGGAGTCCGAGCATGCACCGTCTTCTATTTGTAGTGATCTTCGCCACGCTGTTGATCCAATCTGCCTGGGCTGGCACAAATCAAGTTCCGCTGGCGACTGTGCTTGAGCACAATATTACCCTTACGATCCATCCATCGACCAAACAAGCCTTGATCAGTGACAGCGGGCTCATTGCGTGCGCGCGGGGATGGTCGCTGCTCTACATTGCAGACCGCGCGGAGGTTTCCCGCTTCTGGCTGAACGGCAAAGCGATCTCGACGCACATGGTAGCATCAAGTGATACCGACGGACTCGCCGACGAGCTCAGGAAGTTGATCTCTGGCGTCGAACTTGAACCGTCGGTTTCACTCCTGTTTTTCAAGTCCAAGGTCGCGGGCACCTTCCCGTTTACGATCACGTTTTCGGCTACTTTTGATGATCCCGTTGAAAGTGTACAATTTTCCCGTGAGAAGGTCGGCAATGAAGTGAGAGGAACGATTCTCGAGCAGGGAGCGTATCTCAGCTCGGCAGCCTGCTTTTATCCGCGTGGAAAGGAAGAGATGGCTCGTTTCAGCCTGACCTCGTCGATACCGGCCCACTGGACAGCCATTGCCGACGGCAATCCCGGAGAGAATAAGATCGATGGCAGTCAGAGAGTGCAGAAGTTCGCCAATCCATATCTATCAGACGGCTACGTATTCATGGCCGCGCCATATTTCGTCAAATCCACAGAGGTGGATGATATTGTTGTCGCGACCTACTTCTTCCCGGAAGATAGTTCACTCTGCGACAAATACCTGACCGCGACCGCCGACTATATAAAGATGTACCAGGAGCTGATCGGTCCGTATCCGTTCACCCAGTTCACGGTCGCGGAGAACTTCTTTCCCACCGGTTACGGAATGCCGGGGTGGACACTGCTTGGTCAATCAGTACTCAAGCTTTCGTTCATCATTACATCATCGCTCGGCCACGAGGTCCTGCATAACTGGTGGGGGAATTCGGTGTATGTCGATTACGAGCGCGGCAATTGGTGTGAAGCGGCAGCCGTCTATGGCGCGGATTATCGCTACAAGCTGATGGCTTCTGAGGCGGACGCCAAGGGATATCGCAAGGATATTCTCAAAGAGTATCTCAGTTACGTCAACTCAGGGAATGATTTCCCGATACGGGAGTTCAAGTCGCGATCGAGCGCTGAGACGCGGACTATCGGCTATAACAAGGGGATGATGCTGTTTCATCTTATCGAACAAGAGATCGGTACCACCGCATTCTTTGACGCCTGGAAGCAGATATATCGTGATTACATCGGCAAGGCGATCTCATGGAAGGAATGGATCGATGCGTTCCAGAAGTCGAGCGGAAAGGATCTGAGTTTCATTATTCCTGAGTGGATCGATCGTGCCGGCGCGCCGGAGATCGGGCTCGAGATCTTGTCCGACAAACCAACCGCGTCAGGCGACAACAAGATGCTCGCCCTGAAGCTGACCCAATCCAGTGCGACCCCATATCATTTGTCGGTTCCGGTCATGGCTGAAGGTGCCGGAACACGCGAAAGCACGGTGGTTCTACTGTCGGGAGAATCGGCAACGGTTGAGTTCGAGGTTTCCAGCGGTGCCACTATTGTCACGGTTGATCCCGAATTTCATCTCTTCCGCAAACTGTACCCATCTGAAGTTGAGCCTATTGTCTCATCTGTGCTGGGAGTGCTGAAAAAGGGGTTTGTGAGTTGCTCATCCGAGTCCGGGTCAGGCGAAGCGTTCGCCGCGTTTGGCTCGGCAATTGCGGAGGACTCAATTACAGTCATCTCAAGCGATCAGATAAGTGGCCTTCCGACGGATCAGGCGCTCGTGCTCTTCGACCCGGTAACAATGCCTGACTATCTCGCAGGATTTGTCACTCTGTTCAGAGACTCGGTGATGATAGACGGCAGGAACTACCCATTGGCGGGACATACTTTCGTCATGGCAGGACAGAATTGGCAGGGATTCGAGAAGTATCTGGTCGTGGTGTCTGGCGACCGTCAGTCACTTCCCCGTGTGGGACAACTGGTCCCGCACTACGGAAAGTACTCCTATCTCGTTTTTCAGGGGGCTAAGAATATCGCGAAAGGGCAATGGCCGGTGACAGAATCACCGCTCCGGCAGTATCTCAAATAGGACCGCGAGCGACTCTACGGAATAGGAACGGCGGCTGTATCTGCTCTACAGCCGCCGTCGTTCTATACTGCGTTACCTCCTATTGAAAGGTGTAACGGATCGATTATCACAGCTTAGTTACATTCAGGCAGACATTGATCGCGTGTCCTCGAGCGGGAGGAATATTGGTTGTGATAAGGATTGTGGTGCGATCCGCCAGTCTCTGGTCCACGGTGAAGTCGGGATTGGCGTTGGGATCCCAGACGTATGACTGGTCACCTATCTCGACAGTCAGGGATTGATTGGGTTGCGACGACTCTACATCGGCGGCGAATTCAAGTCGATAGCTGCCCGCCGCGTTGTTAAGTATCCAGACGATCTCCTGCTGATTCTTGGAGAGCACGCCACAAAGCGGCTCTTTGGTGGTATCGGTCACGACGACGATCACTGTATCAACCTGAACCACAGTATCAATGATCGTGATGGTATCGGTCTGGGTGACAGTGTCGACAACGGTGATCGTGTCCACATCAGTCAGTGTGTCCACAGTGATAACAGTATCCACCTGGGTCATGGTGTCGATGTCAATGACCGTGTCAATGATCGTGATGGTGTCCAACTGAATGATCGTATCGGCATCCATCAGGGTGTCGATCAAGGTGTCGGTAACAGTTATCGTATCTATTTGTACAATCGTATCGGCGTCGAGCAATGTATCGATCAGCGTGTCAATGATCATTATCGTATCTATCTGAATGATCGTGTCAGCATCAATTAGGGTATCCACCACGGTAATGGTATCGATAATGATGACGGTATCCCCATCGCAGATGGAATCGAGCAGGATCACCGTGTCGATATGAATGGTCGAATCGAGACGGATAAAGGTGTCAACATCGCGAATGGTGTCGACGACATAGATCGGCTCGGTGTTGTTTGGACCGGTCGGCTCAAGTGGATCGGCGCAGCCATACAGAGCCACCATGCCCGCGATGAGCGCGAGAGTGAAGAGTGTGATGATCCGTTTCATTAGCGAGCCCCTCCGATCGGAAGATGAACCTGGACAGTGACACGCAAGTTGTCATTGTCGGAGGTCGAAAACTCAAGCCCGGAGACGCGCTGCTTGACCGGATTATAGAGACCAGTGACCGAAAGGTAAGAAAGCGGCATGAAGCGCAACCCGATCATAGGACCTTCAGACAACTTCACATATTCATAGTGCTGTTGCGAAATCTCTTCAACGCGCAACCAGCCGGCGACCGCGCCCAGCCGTATCGACTCGTACGGGAAGACAATCACCTGCCCGCCGATCATTCGCCGCTTGGTGTCGAGCATATTATCTTCCCATTGAAAAGAACCATCCCAGAACGTATGTCCGGCCAGACCTTCGACATAAACGACCCTTCCCCAGGTCAAAGCGGCCGAGACCATCGGCACTCCTCCGTACGGTGTAGAGGAGCCGCCCAGGCCGAAGAGTATGCCGAGATTCTCGAAGAGACTGGGCGCTGATTCCACCGTTTGGGTGAAGTGGCGTTCTATCGGCGGACGTTTTTCCAATTCCCGCATACGAGCTTCGAGATCCGCCAAGGTACGGTCTACGCGGACTCCGACATATCGATGTTGTCCGCCGGGCAGCGGAATATCTTCAGATTGCACTATTATCTGCGTTGAATCGATTCCAAACTCACCTATCAGGAGCAGGCGCATAATGTGGGCCCTGCCGAGAGCGAGGCCGGGGTTTTTGGCATCGTGGCTGTCACGATACTCGTTGCCGTCGGCACTTCCGGTAATGATCAGTCGCGCGAGCGGATACTTTTTGAGCGTGTCGGCGACCGCGCGGAGGTCAGCTTTGTAAGGCTGGAAGATCTCCTGATCTATACTTCCACCTACGCCGAGAGGGAAGTCTTTGATCACGACTTCCTGAGCCATGGCAATGCCCGCAAGAGCAAGGCAAGTGATTACAGTGAAGATGAACTTGAACATCTGTTTATGTCCTTTGCGAATCAGGCGCGTCGACAGGACATCCTGGATAGGGGCGCCAAGGATAAACAGGCTCTGCCGGTGAGAACAGAAGGTTGCATGAATCTTCCGCCAGGCATGCAGTCCGTTGCATTCAGTACGATCTCGAATCCGTGAGGAGTTCCTATTTCTCCTCGCTTCAACCAGGAGTTTGGTTGCGAGCGCGTTCCTGAAGTTTTCTCTACTTGGTAGATAGGCAAAAACCATACCGGCGCGGAAAGTTGTTAAATGGTCTCCGACTATGGGGCTCTCCCCATACTTCACTTTCGCTCTATGGATAAATACGGTCCATAAGTCGTATTCGGCACTGGCTGTTGTAGTGCCGTGTTTGGCCGATACTATCAGTACAACAGAGCTACACGAGTACCGTATGTCAAAAGAGACGAAAAACAACGAAAGTCGGAAATACGCGCGACGCAGAACCAGCGATTACCTGGTCGTTACGGACCGCGGGTCCGGAACTCGCCTGGGAAGGGTGACTAACCTGAGTCCCAAGGGGCTCATGATGCTAAGCGGCGAATCGCTGATCGCTGAGCGTACCTATGAGATGAGCATTGCGCTGCCGGACGGAATTTTTGAACGATCGAGTATTGAACTAACAGCAATTTGTCGGTGGAGTCGGTATGAGAAACAATCCGACTTCTGGGGGAATGGACTGGAGATATCGGCGATCTCTGATGCTGACCGCAAACTGCTTCAGCAGGTGGTGGTCAGACTAATGACCAATAACGGGGAATGCGGTGAGTTGATCGATCCGAAACAAAAACAGAAAGACGAAAAGATCGAGTGGCTGCGCCATCGGCCATACCGCCGGAAAGAGGGAGTCTAGACTCCTCTCGCAAATAAAAAGGCCCGGCGTGAACCGGGCCTTTGTTATATATGGGATCGCGATAAACCAGTGCTTACTGCAGTTGCGTCAACATCCGGAAGAATGGCTGCCAATCTTCGATTATAACCGGCTTCTGGTCGAGTAGCGCGGCGTCTTCTTTGGACAACAGCGTCTTGTCGACCATGACCAACAGGACATTGTCATCAAACCAAGAGTCATACATCGTCCAGTACCCGCCGCTTCCGGCGGCGGCGCCCCATGAGTTCTCAACTTTCCATTTGCGCGGAACACCCGCCGCGGTAGTGTCGACCGCCAGGATCACCATGGCGTGGTTGGGGGTCTCATCGCGATAGGCGATGCGATCAGCCTTGGTGGTGCTGAAGTCAATCCCAAGAGTCGACGTATAGTCCCAGACATTGGCGGCGAACATGCCGCTATCGCTGTAGTTGTCACGGCCGACATCGCACGCGAACCAGACGATCTGGCTGTCCTTTATCATCTTGTAGGTATATTCTTTCAGCTTCTCTATCGGCATATTGAGGAAACGGACATCCGGTTGCTCCTGGATGTTGCGGCTGCTCTTCAACTCAAACAGCGCACGATCTTTCTGCGCGGGATTATGCACGATCGCGACGTATTCAGTCGACAGGTCGCCGTAATACTCTTTAAAGAACGATTGAGGAGTATAGGTTTTGTCGACCAGGACTTTGATCTCGGTCGAGTCAGTCTTCTTGGTGGAATCGGTGGAAGCGGCAGCCACCGTATCCTTGCGCGTCTCTTCATAGCGGAAAACGAATTCCTTCGGCGGTTTGCCATAAGTGCAGACCAGCAGGCGGTAGATATCGCCAAGCATCCCATCCTTGTACTTGCGGATCGCGGGCTCCTTCTGGCCGTCGCGGTGCATCCGGCGGATCTCGGCGGCGGATTTCCGCAGGAGCGTGTTGAGCAGATCATTGGTCCGTCCGGTCGCGGCGGACTGCTTGGTCTCCGGCATGGCAGAAGCGGGGACCACACCGTATTTGCGCATTAACCCTTCGAAATACTGCCACCAGCCACCATCACCGATCGGATTCTCGAGATACATCTGAAGGGCGCGGTCGTTGATGTCCCGGTCGCGCAGGGCGATCATCGTCTCCAGAAAGAGGTTCGACTTTTCGAGACGGTCATAGAACGACAAATACGCCTGCGATAGATTGAAATCGCCCAATTTGAGTTTGGTCATGACACGGGGTGTCACCACGTTGGATCCGGCGAACATCCAGCACCGACCGCTGGATTTCTGATCGATGATCTTGGTCCCTTTGATCTCAAAATTGAATTTGCCGTCGAACGAGGTCACTAGCTCCCGGTTGAGCGACAGATTTCGGATGTCGTTATTGGTGGCGGCATTAATGACGCTTTTCAGTTTGGGGTCATTGGCCACCTGCTTCTCAAAATCCGCCAACATAGCGGGGGTGAGAGCGCCGGACGGCTGGGCATAGACGACGGCCGTCGATAACATCACCAAAAGCAGTGTAAAGAGCGCTTTTCGCAAACCTGTCATAATCATACTCCTTGAACCTCGATCTCTGTTTGATGCCCAATATACTTACCGCGGCAGGCAATTACAACGGGTTTACCACGTACTCTGCGTCGTTCTCCAGTGCCCCCGATCACAGGCGCACGGTCCGACAGGTCGAATATTCCTAACGGAAACAGGCGGCCATTCGTATATTGTCTCAAAGGTCCAAAGACATTCATGCAAATACTCTACTCGGAAACCAGGTCGTTCATTCGTCGGCTCCTGCCAGTCTGGTGGAAGCGTTTGGCCGCTATCGTCGGTTTCTGGTTGATTGTCACTTTCTTCTCAACCGCTCACTGGCAACTTCTGCTGGCGGATGTAGACCCGTGGTCGGAAGGGGAGCTTATCAGGGTAAAACTGCAGGTCTGGGCGGTTTGGGCGCTTTTGACGCCGCTGATACTGGCTTTTGGCTATCGTTTGCGATTCGGCGGAAATGTCCGACCGATCATCAGTTTTGCGGGGTTAGTAGCATTGAGTGTGGTCGTGACGGCCGGTTATGTCATCGCGTATGCCGGTATACTGTATGCCAATTTCTCCTATCCGCGACAGGGAAGCTTTCAAAATCTCCTGAACTTTGTGCTCATTCGACATTCTTCATACTACTATCTGGCATTCTGGGTTACTATCGGTGTAGAGCAATTGCTGATCGCGTACCAGCGCTGGCATGAGCGGGAGATGCAGGCCTCGCAACTCCAGGCTCAACTTGCGCAAGCGCAGTTGCGGGCGCTCAGGTCGCAAGTCAAACCGCACTTCCTCTTTAATGTGCTCAATACGATCTCTTCGACCATCCTGGAAGGAGAGCGGGAGAAAGCATATCACCTCACGACCCGACTCTCCGAACTCCTGCGGAAAGTGCTCGACCGAGATCATCAGGAGATGGGGACCCTTGCTAGTGAGTTTGAGTTCAATCGACTGTATCTGGAACTAATGTCTGAACGGTTCGAACCGAGGTTAACCTATGAACTTCGCTCGCCTCAGAATTGCCTGGATGCCAGGGTGCCTGAGCTATTGCTCCAACCATTGGTGGAAAACGCCGTCATGCATGGTGTGGCGAGCCAGACTGGCAATTCAACGGTGGTGTTGATGGCAAGCAAAGAACACCAGCGCCTGGTTATTACGATCGAAGATAAGGGGGAAGGAATCAATTCGGCAGAGAGGGCCTCCGGCAATGGGATGGGTCATCGTATTACGGAAGAACGGCTCAGACAAGTATATGCCGATGACTTCAAGTTCATTGTCGAACCACTGTCTCGTACGGGCATGCGAGTCACGCTGGATCTTCCTTATCAAGCAAGTTCGGAGAGATGAATTGACGTGGCGCCAAAGCCCTTCCGAGTTGTCATAGCTGACGATGAAGCGCCCGGACGACGAATTCTCCAGCGACTGCTGGCAGATATTCCCGGGTTCACTTCGGTTGCTGAGTGTGCTTCTGGCCAGGAGGCTATCGAGGCGATCAGATCGTGTTCCCCCGATCTCCTGCTGCTCGACATTCACATGCCTGCCGCTGATGGCTTTGAGGTTGTGCGCCAAATCGGAATCGACAAAATGCCGTACGTCATATTCGTGACCGCGCATGACAAGTATGCCGTTCGCGCTTTTGAAGTGAACGCCCTTGACTACCTTCTCAAGCCGGTTGCGCGCGAGCGATTCTCCGCGGCCATGGAGCGCGCGCGGGTGGCTCTATCGAGACATTCAATCCCGCAACATCAGCGACTGAAAACTCTGCTTAAGACATGGCAAACAGAGCCGGAGAAGTCGGCAGCGGATCATCTCGAGGCGCCCCGTGAGATTCAGCGGCTCATCGTCAAGGATCGCCAGGAAATAAGATCGCTGCCTCTGAAGTCGATCAAGTGGCTCGAGGCAGCGGACCACTATGTTACCGTTCATGCCTTGAACGGTAAGTACCTTGTTCACGAATCGTTGTCAGGCTTGCAGGATCGGCTCCCATCGAACTTCGTCCGGATCCACCGTCGAATGCTGGTAAATTGTTTATTTGTCGCCAAAGTAACCCAACTGCGGTTCGGCAAATTCGAACTCTCGCTGCAATCGGGCGAGAAACTGCGAGTAAGTCGTTCCCACCGTGAAGCCTTACGTCAGTTCCTGAACCCGTGATCGGGCGATGATCTGTGCAGTTCGCGAATTGCCGGTGCAACTCGCGAATACTCATCCTACTTCCCGTACACTCCCACGTTTCTTGAGCATGGCTGTCGGTTGAGCCGATAAGCGCCACCATCCACCGACGAGGCATGCGTCCTCCCGGGACAGATCCGAAAACCAGAATCCACTGTAATAGGACGACTAGTGAGGTTTGTATGAACCACAACGGAGTTAACAGAAGTACGAGCATCTGCCTGGCCGGATTGCTCGTTCTCATCCTGACAATCTCTGGCCGAGCACAGGATTTCACACTGATGGATGGCCCGGGAATTCCTTTCAACCTTGATCAGAATTTCGCGTCATATGTCGGGTGTGCGTGGGTCGATTTCGATGGCGATGGCTGGGAGGACCTGTTCGCCGCTACTCCGAACGGATGCGATTTATACCGCAATAATGGTGATGGAACCTTTTCGTCACTGTCAGACGCCTTCGACTCCGATCTTCGCAACTATCGCGGAACGGCTTGGGCGGATTACGACAATGACGGGGACCCGGATTGCTTTGTGGCCGGCGAATACGGGGCGCTCTACACGAACAACGGCGGTACATTTAGCGCGCCAGCCTCAGGGGATTTCGCCCGCAGTGTTCAATCCGCCGGGTGGAGCCCGACGTGGGGAGATTTCAATGGCGATGGCAACCTCGATCTGTATATCGCATTGCCCGCCGGATTCATGTCGCTGGGGACTTATCGCCCTAGTCGATTGTATCTCAACGACGGTCCGCCGTCGTATGGTTTCACGCGGCTCGACACCGGGCTGATCTCGACGCAGGTAGCTCCCTTCACCTCGGCCAACTGGACAGACTTCGACCAGGATGGTGACCTTGACCTGTTTGTTGGAACCGGACCAGCCAATAATGTCGGCGGAACCGATTTTCTCTATCGCAATTTGCTTCGGGAGACCGGGGCAGTCGGATTCGAACAGATCACAACCGGACCGATGGCCACGGACAATGCTGATGGTCAGGTCTGGAATATGATCGACTACGACAATGACGGAGATCTCGACGGGTACCGAACCAACTGGGGCGGCGCCCTGCCATCCATACGACCGAATGACCTCTATCGCAACGATAATGGTACATTTGTACCCGTGATCGGGGACGCTATCAGCACCGAGCCGTATATTTCCCTTGGGCAGGTCTGGGCAGATTACGACAACGATGGCGATCTGGATTGCTTCGTGACCAATGATCAAACCTGGGATAGCTACTATCGTAACAATGGCGACGGATCCTTCACCACCGTGCTCACTGGGGATATTCGCAATGTTGCGTCCTCGACCTGGGGCGCGGGGGGCGCGGATTACGACAACGATGGTGACATTGATCTGTTCGTTCAGGGCGGTCCGGGAGAACGGTCGCTTCTGCGCAATGAAAATGCCAATGGCTATCACTGGCTCAAGATCAAGTTGCAGGGAGAGCGTTCAAATAGGTCAGGGGTCGGCGCGTCTGTACGGATCCTGGCGACCATCAACGGTGTGCCGACGTGGCAGCATCGTGAGATCTCCACGCAGAACAGCTTCCTGGGGCACAGCAGTCTGATCGCTCATTTCGGGCTGCATGACGCCACGGTGGTGGATTCACTGATCGTGATTTGGCCATCCGATGTTGCGTCTCTGATCCTATCGGTGAATGCCGACCAGACCATTACTGTGGCCGAGTGCGGCACCACGGACCTGGATAGCGATGGCACCAGCGACGGCTGCGACAATTGCCTCATGACTTCCAATCCAGACCAACTGGATAGTGACGGAGACGGGGTGGGCGATCTCTGTGATTTGTTCCCACTCGATCCGCAGAATGATGTGGATGGGGACGGAGTGTCAGGACATATCGATAACTGTCCGTCCCGGTCAAATAGCGGTCAGGAGGATGCGAACAACGATGGAATTGGCGACGCGTGTTGTTGTGTGGCCATCACTGGTAATGTCAATGGATCGCTAGCCGACACACCGGATCTCTCCGATCTGTCGCTCCTGATATCCTACCTGACACAAACTCCGCGACCGATCCTCCCATGTCCGGCTGAGGCGAATATCAACGCGGGCGGCGGGACCGATCTCTCCGACCTGTCAATTCTGATAACGTATCTCACGACGACACCGCGACCGGCCCTGCCGAACTGCCCATGATCGAGTTTCGAAATTCAGATTGAATCGGTGCGTATGCGGCCCGGGTGAACCGGGCCGCTTTTTTGCTGACAGCATAAGTTCTTGACAGTTCCGGCGGAAACGTGTACTTTTGGAACACGGGCCGATAATATCCATATTTACGTCGTCGCGGCACTCTGTCCAAAGATAGTCTCAGCAGTACATACCGGGCATCTCATTATCAAACGGACGATGGAGGTAACGATGCATCGATCACGGGAAAATGGTGCCAGATTCTGTGGACGATCAGTCGGGTCGTTGAGGTCATTCCTCATGGCCGCTCTCTCACTTCTGACTATCGCCACAGCTGATGACGCCGTGGCACAATTCGGCACGGGCGCTGATGGCCCGGCTGTCATTGCCGGAAGCGTAACCCTCACGGGACCGCGCAATTACACCAATCTCACAGTCTCACCTGGCGCGACTCTTAATACCGCCGGGTACACCGTTTATGTCAACGGTACACTCCTGAATCAGGGTATCATCACAGATCAACTGAATGGCGGAGCCGGTGGCGGAGGAGGCAACGGGGGGAATCCCGGCATCGGGCATAGTCCATATGTTAATCCCACACAGGGGAGCACAGGGTCTCCGGGTTCTCCCGGTACTGCGATTGGCGCGGGAGTCGGCGGTTCAGGAGGAACTGGCGGTTCCGGGGGCGGCGGGGCTTGGGATGGCTCGGCCAACGAAATGGCGGCCGGTGGACCAGGAGGCAAGGGTGGAAATGGTGGGCAAGGGGGAGGGGTTGTTCGGCTCTATGTGGCGAATCTGGACAACCAGGGGACGATTCACGCCAATGGCGCGACGGGTGGAAACGGATTTTTCGGGCAGTTTGGTCAATCCAATACCTATACCAAAGTTATTTTCACAGATCTTGATATGGTTGGTGGAGGCGGCGGCGGAGGTGGGGGTGGCAATGGCGGAAATGGTGGGCGAATAGAGATTTTCTATGGCACAATGATTGCGCCGGGAACGATTCAGGCAATCGGCGGAGGAGGTGGTTTTGGAGTTGCCGGCGGTTCGGGCCTGTCTCAGAGTATAGCGGCGCACGTGGACCAGATGGCAGGTCCCGGGGCGGCTCCCTTCGGCAACGGCGGAGGCGGAGGTGGCGGTGCCGTCGGGACCACGAATTCAGGCGGTGGCACCACTGGCACTCCCGGCGCTTCAGGCGCGCCAGGGCTGGTGACAGTAACCCCTATTTCGTGTTGTATTGGTCAAACGGGGAATGTCAACAAATCGATCAGTGAGACGCCTGATATCTCGGACCTTTCGCTGCTGATCTCATATTTGACGGCCGCGCCGGCACCTTCGCTTCCCTGTTTACCGGAAGCGAATATCAACGCGGCAGGCGGCGTGAATCCGGATATTTCAGACCTTTCGTTGCTCATATCCTACCTGACGACTGCCCCTGCACCAGTGCTGCCACTTTGTCCATAGGGGTTTGAGAATGATAGCGTGAGGCGGAGCGACCGGAAGTAGCATGAATGGGCTGCTTCGGTCGCTCAAGCCTTCGGCCTGTTCGCCGATAATACCTACGAAAAACTCTATTTTGTTTTTCAACTCGGCAACAGCCTTATGGAATCGAACAAACGCCAGCATGAACGCCATGCATCCGACGTACGACTGTATGTCTTCGATGCCAAAACCGGTCACATGATCGGTAAACTTGCCAACTTGTCTTCGCAAGGGGCCATGCTCGTGACTCCCGAAGCAATCAAATCGGCGACTGTTTACTCTTGTCGGATGGAACTTCCGCAAGAGATCCTTGGCCATCGCTTTATCGAGTTCACGGCGGAGTGCCGCTGGAGCCGCAAAAATGTGGAGCTCGATCGTTGGGAATCGGGCTACCAATTGAGTCTTTCCGGGATCAACGCCGAGATGATCGAGTACCTGGTCATTGGATTCAAGTTGTGCGGCTGGGCGGATCCGGGACTTGAGGGGATACAGACGGTCGAATTGGAGAGCCGTCGACGCTCTGTTCGCTATGAATTCGACAAGCCTCTACCGGTTTTTGAGAAGGGCAGTTATCGGCAAATTGGGGTGATGGCCGACCTCAGCATCGAAGGGATGCGACTTCTGACCCAGAAGCCGATTGAGCAGGATCAGTTGATTGAATGCCGGGTGAAACTCCCCAAGCCAATTTTCCAGCAAGAATATATGATTCTGGAAGCGGTCTGCATGTGGTGCCGCAAGGGGACGCGGACCGCGGAACATTCGTCCGGATTCCGATTAGTCAATATCTCCAGAGAGAATGCCACTATCGTCCTTCATCTGATCATTCATTTTGCACGCCCGCAGAGCACAAAACCCCGCGTACAGGTCATAGGCTAGTTGCACAACAGGGGATGAGCACCAAGATCACTCTGGTCCTTTATCACGACCGTTGTCGCTTCGATATTCCGCTGTAAGTCACTCGAATGACCACATCGCAGTCCTCTCCGTCCTTTGCCCTGTATGACACGCACTCACGATGGCATGTGACTATTGGTGCAAGCGTGTGCCTCTGGCGAAAAAAAATGGGTAGCGGAGGCTTTTTTGCTTGCAAGATTCACCGTGAAGATTAATTTGTAAGGGATAACCGAATCACGTCGCGGACAATCAGACACAGTCCGGGGTACTAGCCTTGGCATCATCGAAAGCTTCTGCGCAAGAGATCACCGAGTTCGAGCGCCGTATGTTCTGTTGTACCGTGAGAAATCTTATCTCGTCCCCGCTTCATCAGGTTGCGTTCGTGCGCACCAAGATTCCCACGGTACTAGCCGGTTTATTACTACCCAAATCAGCCGAACCCGAAATCCACTCATATCTACATCTGAACTATGTAACCCTGTGTTCAGGAGGTCTTGAATGACTCGTTTCCTCACTCAACCCGGCCGTATTGCTTTGTTGGTGGCAGCGGTCGCTATCGTCGCTTTAGCGATCTGGGGATGTTCTGATTCTCCTCAGTCGCCGACATCCTCAAACAGTGAATTTGTGCCGGCCCTCAGCATGGCGAATCCCCGTTTGGCCCCGGTAAAGGCGATTCAGGAGCGGTATACCCGCGACCTGATGGCCGATCCGGAGGTTATCGGTACTGCCATCACATTGGATGAAGCCGGCGAGCCAGCGATCCTGTTGCTGGTTACCACTGATCGCGCTTTCCGCAATGCGCCGCGCATGCTGGATGGCGTCAAGACGAAGGTGGAAATGACCGACAAGATCGTCGCTCTCGGTAAGCCGGGTGGCGGCGGCGGCGGAGTCAGCCATACCGCCAAGCAGACACCTCCGGTCAAAATGGGAACCTCAGGCGGCTGGCGCTATGACCTTGCCAACGGCTACTGCTGTGGCGGGACGATGGGTTCGCTGATCAACGTCGGCAGCCAGAAGCGCATTCTCAGCAACTACCACGTGTTCGAGGCTGACATTGTCAACGGCGGAAACAGCCGTCGCGCTCAGACTGGTGACTTTGTTATCCAGCCTAGCCTCATTGATGTCGGCTGTAACGCGGCCAATGCCCAGAACGTGGCGACCCTGGTGGTCAGCAGCAAGCTGCCGAATACCAATGTCGACGCTTCGACCGCGACCGTCATTTCCGGCATGGTAGACGAGACCGGGAATATCCTCGAAGTTGGCACCATCTCTGCGCAGACTGTGTCTGCGTCGGTTGGTCAGGCAGTGAAGAAGAGCGGACGCACCAGCGGTCTGACCCGTACGACCGTCTATGCTCTTAATGCCAGCATCACCGTCTCGTACGAGAACGAGTGCGCCGGCGGCGCCGCTTTCAGCAAGACCTTTACCGGTCAGATCGTGCTCAACGGCGGCAAGTTCATCCAGAGCGGCGACTCCGGTTCGTTGATGGTCGAAGATGTGACCACCAACCCGCGCGCGGTCGGCCTCTGCTTTGCCGGCAGCCGTTTCTATGGCTTTGCCAATCCGATCAACGAAGTGTTGGGTGAGTTCAACGCGACGATGGTAGGCCAGTAAATCACTGTAGATCGTTGATTCTTAGGATCATATTTGGCCTGTTCCCGATCATGGTCGGGAACGGGCCTTTTGTTTACAACGCTCTACAATTGTAGAGCAATAGTATGTGGAATACCGTTTTGAGAAAAGACAGCTTTCCAACGGCAGCCAGTCTGGCTATGATAGCTCTCGTGATCGGGCTGTCTGTTTACGGCTGCGGGTCAGACCAGCGAGAGAAGAACGTGATCGATACACCGGAGAAGATCGAAGTGCCTGTACGAGATATCAATGCCGTCCTGGCGGACAATGACGATGACCTGCTGAAGCTCTCATCGGTGGTTGGCGTCGCGGTCGGAGAGCTGGACGACCATACCCTCTGTTTTCTCATCATGCTTAGCGAGGACAATCCAGCGACTCGCGCGAAGATCCCTGACAGTATCGAAGGTCACCCGACCAAGATCGTGATAAGCGGGGAGATCAAGCCGCTCTAGTGCGGTTTTACCAAGCGATCTGGCGGTCGGCGAGATATTCATGGAGTTTTCGCCGGGAGACCAGGTTGACATTTTCCGACCAGACATCGACGGGATTCAGCTCATCTGTCAGCACTTGTACTCCGGTCGTATCCACTACGAATCGATTATCCCACGCATGAACCCGATTGTATTCCGGGCTGACTCGGTATTCTGGCTGCGGCAGATCAGACGCCAGGTCTAGCTTTCGATCTGAGGCGAGGAGTATCAGGTTTCCGAGCTGGTCTGGCGGTTCGGCGATCGGCAGGGCGAGCACGTTCGCAAATACTTGATTGGCTGTAACAGCCAGGCTCTGGACAATCTGGTCGCGCCATCCCACACATTGAACATTCATTGCCAGGATACCGTCGCTGGCGAGATGTTGCTTGGCGAGGGCAAATGCTTCTTTGGTTACTAAATGAAAAGGTATGGAACTGCTCCCGAACGCATCCATAATGATGATCTGGTAGCTCTTCTGGTTTTCCAAGAAGTATTGACGACCATCCATATGGTATACTGTTGCCTCGGCATCCTGCAGTCCAAAGTGCGCTTTTGCCATCTTGGTAACGACCGGATCGATCTCGACAGCATCGACTCGCCAATTATCCGCGGCATAACTTCTGGCTACAGAGCCTCCTCCTAAACCGACAGTCAGCATACTCCCTGGCTCATCAAAGAAGAGCTTTGGAATATCCAGCACATCGACATACTCAAAGAGCGGCCGTCCGTTCACGAGATCAATCCCAGAGTGCAGGCTACCATCGATGAACATAAACCGTCCATCTTCCATATCGACCACCCGGATCTCAGAGTATGCGGATTCTTCGACTGCAACGATCCCCTTTGATGCGTCCGCCGTTTGATGCGGGGCGAATCCCGAGCCAAAAAAGGATCCCGCCAGAACGATCGGGATACCAGCCAGCATGACGATCTTTTGTCTACCGAGCCATCCCACCAGCGACGTGCCAATGAGTAACAGCCCGATCAGGAGAAGCAGGCGCGAAACTCCAATGTGGGGGATAAGCCAGAACCCGGTCGCAACCGCGGCGACCACGCTGGCAAGTGTGGAGATCGCATACAAGTTACCCGCTGTCCGGCCGACGACATCAAGCGACTGCGCCTTTAGCCGTATGGCGTAGGGGCTTACAATTCCAAGCAGTGTCAGTGGCGGGAAAAAGAGCACAAACGCGGTCACCAGAACCGCCGAACGAAGGCCAAATGGTTCGGCCATCGCGAGAACCGGGATCCTCAGCCAGGGGATGAGAGTCACCCAGATTCCGGCTAGCCCGATAACCAGACAGAAGCGACTGAGTTGAGCGTCACGGTCGGCCCATCGTCCACCGATCGCGTACCCGACACTCAGCGCGGCCAGCGTTACACTTATCAACGCTGACCAGAGGTAAAGGCTGGCGCCATAGAATGGCGCGATCACCCGGGTGCCGAGCAGTTCGATCGCCAGCACCGAGGCGCCACAAATGATCACCGCAAAATAGACGAAGAATCGGAGCATTGAGTCTTACTCCTGTTGGTCGTGTTGTCCCGGGAAACGGAATTGAACCGAGTGGCCGCGCTCCGACTCGGTCAATGGAGTGAAGATAGGTGCTTATAGGACCACTGCCAAGTGCAATCCTGGGTCCAAAGGAGTGATCTGATCGGTGCGGCGACAGTTGGAGATAGTTCGTCCGTGAGATCTCCTGGTACTGATGCCGCACCACGCAGGAAATTTCGACGGCCCAGCGGTTCGCTAGAAACTGGGCCGTCTTTCCGGGGGGAACCAATGAGGTAATGTCCCAATTCCCTCACGGGCAGTTGGGTAATGTTGGCCGCGGCGTGATCGTTAAATACGCGATCAGCAGCGACAAATCCGAAAGGTCCACCGCCCCGCTGTTATTCACATTTGCTTCTTCTTCACACGGAAGGGTTGGCCGTGGAGTCACGGTCAGGTATCCGATCAACAGGCTTAGGTCCGAAAGATCCACTGCCCCCGCCATGTTGACATCGCCGGTCGTCCCCTGACAACAGCCATCACAGACGTCACCGATTCCGTCGCCGTCACTGTCGAACTGGGTCGGATTGAAAACGGTGGGACAATTGTCGCATGCCGAGCCATAGGAATCATTATCCGGGTCTGCCTGGTCTGGATTGGCGATTGTCGGACAGTTGTCGCATGCGTCGCCGTACAGGTCACCATCGCTGTTGGTCTGTGCGGTGTTGGCGACAGTCGGACAGTTGTCACAAAGATTGCCGATGCCGTCATTGTCTGAGTCAGCCTGGTCGGCATTGCCGACAAACCGGCAGTTGTCACACAGGTCGCCCACTCCATCCGCATCTACGTCTGATTGGTTGCTGTTGGCGACAGTGGGGCAATTGTCACAGGCATCCCCTCTTCCATCACCATCCGTATCCGTCTGAAGCGGATTGCTGATGGTCGGGCAATTGTCGCAGGCATCCGCTTTGGTGTCTCCATCGGCATCCGGATAGCTCAGGAAAAACGAATCTATGACAGGCGCCGACGGTCTGGTCAGTCCGTTGACCGTGCCAAGAGCAGTGACCTTCCAATAGTATTTCCCTAACGGGAGCAGTTGTATGCGGTACGCGGTATCGACGATGGAACTGACCGTTGTGATGTTCGGTGCAGCCCACAGCGGGTCTTTGGTGTATTGCAGCGTGTATCTCACTTGTTCGCCTATGTATACTGAGCGGGATCTTTGCCAGCGCAGCGTTACGCTATCAGTGCCGCAACCTACTCCTGATACGGCCGCACCGTTGAGCGGGTAGAGTAGATTAAATGGAGTAGGTGGATAGTCCAGGAACAGCAAAGAACCTATGGCAGTACTTGCGAATGGATCATTATTGACATCGCGCGTTTCGTGCGAGATTATCGCCAACTCGACCCGACCAGTATCTAGTACTTCGAGGTTGATGTAGGCCAGCGTGCCGGGACCATCGGCCGACTTCAGATAGCCGAGAATGAGTCCTTCTATCACCAGCACCGAATCATTGTTTTCAAGTCGCTTGTTGAACACCGTCTGGCCCTGCGCTTGAAAGAGAGGGCCCTCGGTGACGCCGAGCGTATCGATCTTGCCCGGAGCAAGCTGGATGCGCACGGTGAAGAGCTTCAGATCCTGCGTAGCGGCGTCGACCCGGAGTTCAAGATGAACCGTGTCTCCGACAGGGTTTAACAGCCGAACAGAATCGGGATGCAGGAAGATCGTCGCTCCTGAGGCGGAGGAAAGTGCCACGCAGAGGAGCAATGCCGCGACATACAACGGGAAAGCTTTGGGACAATTACACATGGTTCCTCCAAAACAGATTTCTTGCGATACCTAATTCGAGCGGAGAGGGGAGATTATCCCCTCTCCGTAGTTTCCCTTAACCCGGGACGGGGTGGATCACTTGATGAGGACCATCTTCTTGGTATCCTCGAAGCGTCCGGCAACCACCTTGTAGAGATAGATGCCCGAGCTCTGATCCGTCGCGTTCCAGTCAACAGTGACATACCCCGCCTCAGCGAAGCCCTGGAAGGTCTTCACTGCCTGGCCGAGAACGTTGTAGATGGTCAGCGTATATTCGCTGGCCGTCGGCAGCGCCAACTCGATAGTGGTAGTCGGGTTGAACGGGTTCGGGTAGTTCTGCGACAGAGCATAAGCGCTCGGGAGGCTGCCATTAGCCACACGATTGAAGCTGAGGCTTGCCTCGAAGTTCTTGTTCTCTCTGTCACGGAAGGTCAATTCGACTTCCTCAAGGTTCACATCACCCGTCTTGCGGGCCTTCAGTGTCACTGTGAAGAACTCGTCATTGGTGTAGGTCACGTCACGGCCAAAGACCACGCCGCTGACATCAATTCGGGTTGATTTCGGGTCGCTGTAGAAGAACGACTCTTTGATGCCGTCGAAGGCGGTACCGGCATTGATACCGACAACTTCGAACATCTCAGTATTCAGCCCGAGGATGACATGGAAGGCCTTAACCGCTTCATAACCGTCGATTCTGACCGGTACGACAAATTCATCTCCGGCTCTGACGTGATCCGGAATGTCGGCCTCGACCGCCAGCGGACCAGCTTTGAGCTTGCCCGTCTCGCGAATGTCGGTCGGCTGCGGAGCCGCTCCGCCAGTGCAGAAGTACTGGTCGTAGTTCAAAGCGAAGATCACCAGATCCTCGAAGTCAACCGCCAGATCAGGCATCGGATAGCCGCTTGTCGACATATCGCTGGTCGGTGCGACATCCAGATACATGTTGTAGTTCGGGTCGGTCGAGATCGAGTTGTACGCAACGGCCAGCGCGCCAAATTCGTCACCGAATTTGATGCAACCATCCGGGGACGGATAGAAATCGCCCAAGATGTAATTGGTGGCGGTCACGTCGATGTTTGGCGTCAGAGAGTAGAGACCATGCTTGCTCAACGTCCAGATCGAGAACGAATAGATATCCGGCTGAGGACCTTCGAACTCATACTGGAGTCCGGTCACCGAGTCGGTCGCCAGGATACCTTCCAGCAGACGATCCATCGGATGCGGTGGAATCGGATCCGGATAGGTCGGGTACTGGTTCTGGAAGTTGTACTTGATGATATACTTCTGAGCGTCGGTCACAGCACCCCACTCCAGCAGGCAGCTCGCCATCGGCGTGCCAGTAGCAGTACCGGCCGCAGGCGGCGGAGGATTCAGGTTGGAGTAGTCGATTGTGGCGGTGTACGCCGGGCTCCAGTTGAGTGCGGCATCCTGGAAGTAGTAGGTCACTACCTTGGAACCAGGACCGGCCGGCACGTTGGGTATAGCCAATGTGTACGGCGTTACCACTGGGATGGTGCCGGTATTGGAGCCATCAGCATATTGGATCCACATGTTGACCACATCGCCATCCCAGGCGATGTTGGCGATATTGCCCACCAGCGTACTGGTGTAGCCCGGAGCCGCCAGAGGATTCGGCGATACGATCACAAAGGAGCCGGCGCTTGGCACCGTGGCATCCAACATGATGGTCACCGCGCCGCTGACGATATTACCGCCATGGTCCGCGATCTCAAGATTGACGATATGGTTGCCGTCACCCGCCGCCAGCGTGAAGCTCGGAGCAGGATTGAACGCCACCCACGGTACGCCAACCAACGAACCCTCACCCAAACGCATCCGGTACAGTCCGCAGTTGTCGGTGGCCGTAATGGCCAGTGAAACGAGCTGCGTATTTGTAAGGACCGGTCCAGTGAAGGAAGTCAGCACCGGCGCGGTCAGGTCGAAGCGGAAGACATCTGAATCAAAGACAGACTCATTGCCCGCGCAATCAAGGGCTTTGATCCACATGGTCTTCGCGACACACTCTGTCGCGGCCGCGACATAGGTATAACTCAGCGTAAATGGATTGGCCGAGAGGATCGGGAAATCCGTAAACGTCGTGAAGTTATCCTCTGAGACTCGTAGGACTGTCACATCAGCGCTCAATCCAGTGATGTTCATGTTGAACGTGATGGAATTCGAGTACTGTGGATCGGTCGGATCGGGAACGGCGGTCGCCGCCGCGTCGGCCACGACCATATTGGTCAGGGTCGGCACGACATTATCTACCATGATACTGTCAACTTTGGCGACGCTGATGTTCCCGATGTCGTCCACTATACGGATATACAGAGAGTGCATGCCGTTTGTATTCGGCACACTACCGTTGGTGGAGTCCGGTGACGGCAAACCAACCAAGCTCTTCCAGAGCCCCCAACTGATACCATCGTAAGACCATTCGAGGGACTGCGCATCAGTGCCAGTCCAGGAGTAGATAGCCTTGATGTTACCATCATTGGAGCAGGTGAAGCCGGCGTCGTCAACCATGTCATAGGACGTGATCGTCACCGGCGTCTGGTCAAAGATAATAGCATCACTGAGAACGTTGCTGATGTTACCCGCGCTGTCACGCGTCGCAAAGTAGACGGTCTTTGTGCCATCTCCAGCGGAGAGCGTGAAATTATGCGGATAAGAGACCGGCGCAAACCATCCCGCGTTTCCGCAAACAAGGTTTGCCGCGTTTTCGGTGATGTTAACCTGGCCATCGCCCCAGCCGAACCCCCACGAAGTCAGCGTGATCGCCACATTCGGGTTGTTTGTCTTGGCGGCGATACCGTTGATCGCGAGAGGGCCGGTTGCCACTGGAGCAACATTGTCGAGGATGATAACGTTGCCTGGGGTCCAGTCGACGCGGTTGTTGTACTTGTCATAGAGACGAGCATACACCACGTGCGGGCCATTGGCGGCACCAATGACGAAATCACCAGAGGCCGCGAACGGCACGATCGGCTGGTCGCCCGATTCAGACAACATCATGTTGTATGGGTCACCGGTCGCCGTGATCGCCACTGTCACCGTCTGATCATTGGTCCAGCGGCTGTTGTTCAGCGCGCAACCATCTTTATCCGTGACAGCAACAGCACTGATGGCCGGGGCCGTACGGTCGATATGGTAAGTGTAGAATATCTCGTTGGAGATATTTCCACCTGCGTCTTTCACGCGCACACCGGCCGTATGAGTGCCTTCCGGCAGGCCGAGCCAGACAAAATCAAACTGTGTCGGCGCACTTGTGCCGACCGCAAGCGGATGAGCTCCCGGAACGGGGATCCAGTCGCTCCACGCACCGCCGTTTGAATTCCACTGGAACTTATCGAGGTCGTAGTTGTCCGTGGCGGACATGGTCAATTCCAGTTTCAGGAACGGACCGGGGCCCGCGACTGAACCGTCGGAGTAGGTGTCGTCACCGGCGGGGTTGTTAGCCGTGAGCGAGACCAGCACAGGGGCGACATTGTCAACCAGCGTGAAGCTGGTGGCCGCGACCGTGTGCGGGACAGGGTTGTTCGCCGGATCGCGGAAGTCATCACCGGTGAAGGTGAGTGACGAGACCGCGTTAGCGCCGACCACTTCGAACTTCGCAAACGCCAGACGTCCGCCATCAATACCTGGGGTGGTGAAGTTGGCGGCCGCGAAGGTCAGCGAGGTTGAGGTTTCAGATATCCCGGTATACAGGGCTGGCGGAGCCGGGCCGAGATAGGCTCCGTCGTAGTCAGCCGAACCGGCCACATAGGCCAACTTTGTGTCATCCCAATTGACAACAAAGTTGTACGCGGCCATCAGCTGGCTGTCCAGACCGGCGCAAGCCGGCATCGACCACATAAAGTCAACATCGATGATATCACCGATATTGTAGCTGGAGCCGGAAGCAACGGCTGTCAGCGCGTACTTCATTGGATTACCGTCAGTCACCGCGCCCAGGGTATAAACATTGTCACCGTAGAAGTTGCCATCCCACAGGTTGCCGCTGATGCCATCATCATATCCCTGACTTGCGCCGGTATTATTGATGAGGCAGTTGTAGCGGATGTAGTTCTGGGAAGGCGAATTCAGGACAAGCACGCCCCACCCGCCACTGGCATTCACCAGGCTGTTTTCGAAACGGCTGCCGCCGACGGCATTGAAATAGACGCCGTACGTGGTGACCGAATCGATGCGCGCATTCTGGATCTCGAATCCCGACGAACCGCCGTCGACCACGATACCGTAGTCGCCGCGCAGGGCCGTGACATCAGTTATCCAGCTTACGCCGGTGAGGTTATAGACCAACATACCGTAGTCGCAATCGACCGCGGAGATGTTGTCGAAGGTCGTCGCGTTAGCCGAGGCGACATACACGCCGTACTGCAGATTGGACAACGCCAGATTCTGCACCAACGCGTTGCTCGCTCCGCTGACGTAGACACCGGTGCCACTGGCGCCTTCAATAACGAGATCCTCCACGACCACGTTATTGCCAACGACAGTCACCCCGTACCCCGCATACCCGACCAGCGTCATGCCGGCCAGATGCTGGTCCAGACCAAGGGTGATGAAATTGTTCGTGCCGGCCGGAGACGTAAACACGACCTCTCCGGGGTTGGCATCGCACGTGATCTCATCGATCTTGGCGGGGTTGGGTGTCAGGTTGTAATCGGAATAGTTACCCGGCATGATGACGATCTTGTGCGGGCCACCCGAGAAAGTCTGGGCAGTGGCAATAGCCGCCGCCAGGGACGGATAGGTGGTCGCCGGGTTGCCGTCATCATCAACGATAAAGGTCGTATACTGAGCCATTGCAGGAGCGGCGGCCAGACAGACGACTGTTATCGCCAGAAACATCTTTAGGAAATTTCTAAACATGTGTACCTCCGGAATTTCCGGTCTCGTGCGGCCGGGTACAGGCGTACCTCATCCTCGCCCATTTCACAGGGATATTGTGAAAGTCGCATCGCGGAGCGATGCGGTGTCGATCGATCCGAAACCTTTTTTGTCGGTGAAGATGAAGGGTATGACTCGGATACGGCGAGCAGAGCCGCACAAGTTACGTCTTGTTACAGCGGAGATTTTCCGCTATATTGCGACGCTGCCGGGTGAGGAGCCCAAGACTAGCAGTACCCAGGTTAGCCTTACGGTGCCTTCTTACCTGGCGGCACTATTTGAACCCCGCCGGCAGTCCGTCGCGAATCCCTCTTCTGTGAGCTTACCGCTTTCGTCCTCAGCGTGCAGCTTTCACTGCGCATAAAGGGTCGACAATCGATCACAGGATCTCCTTGTCTCTGCTTTGATGCCAGTGTCCTCCCAGAGTGAAAGTGTTGGAATCCCAAGGTTCGTCGCGCGCGATCGCACGTCCCCTCAAACTCATGCCTGTCGGGCCGGAACATACCGATACGACTACATCACGCCATACCAGCACACTCCGTTGATTTGAGCATGCGACCGCGACGCTTGAGAACCTCGTCCTTGGAGATTGTTAGGAGGCAAGTTACTGCCAGGAGTAACGTGAGAGTCGGCGAGTGGCTCTTATTGGTTTCCCTGGAAGATACCTTCTAACAAATTCGTCACGACATCCATCTGTCGCAACAGTACCCAGTCAATTTGTTGTCCGATCTTCCTGAACCGATAAGGGCGTGGTGCTTTCGACCTCCCCGGATGATTTCCCTACCCCGCTGATAGTGTCGTCGCGAGTTCGAAAGGCACCTGCGATTATCGACGCACCATGATAGACTTGATTTGCCACATTGTCAAGGGGATTCTGTCAGTGCTTTCGCATTTTTTGTCGAAGATGAAAAGATTTTCAATGCGTGTGTTGCGTTTGGTGATTTTTACCTTGAGCGAGAATATTGGTGAGAGGTGAAAAGTACCAAGCGGGTAGACTGTGCGAGCCTCATTGTCACTTCGCACGAAGTCATGTGTGCAACGTTACTGAATCATGGACAACATGGACAGACAATGGCGCGTTACTAATTAACTGCTTCCATACCCTCGGTCACTGCTGTTGGAGCGAATTCCTGGCCATTCGAATCGTACTACATCAGTGTAGCGAAAAAGTACGAATTGTGTATAATCGATTTGTATGGATGTACTCTCTCACGCTCTTTGGACCAATCTCGCTTTCGCCGAGGCGCCCATCCCCGTGCGCGTTACCGCGATCGCGCTCTCCGTCCTGCCTGACCTGATTCCCTTTACGCCTATGGCCGTCAAGAACTTCGTGGCTCGACGCAGGGACTCGGCCAAGCGTAACCATCCCCGGCCAAGACCAGAGGAGATGCGCTTCTCCCAGTGGGCGTATCGTGCGTATGATGTCACGCACAGCCTGATCGTCTTCAGCCTGATGTTCGGCGGCGTCTGGTTCTGGATGCAGTCGGTTCCCTGGGCGATGTTGGGATGGCTCGGTCATATACTGGTCGATATCCCGACTCACACTCGCGCGTTTTTCGGTACACCCATTCTGTGGCCGATCTCAAACTACAAATTCGATGGGATAAGCTGGGGGGAGCGATGGTTCATGCGACTGAACTACGGCGGCATAATTGTTATGTATGCTTATTATATTTCTACCAGATACTTGATTACTTAGAAACTCATAGAAACAGCGACAGGTAGAACCAGTAGATCCCGACCTGTATTACCGTCAGCGGAATACCGATTTTTGCGAACTCCCAAAACGTCACTGTCTCTCCCTGCTTCTCCGCGTTTTGAATAATGATAATATTGCTGGCGGCGCCGAGGATCAGCTGGTTGCCGGCAATAGTACTTCCCGCGGCCAGGGCCATCTTTGCGACGATTGGATCCATGGTCTGCTGAAGCGACGGTAAATAGAGCGCCACGAAGGGGACATTGGATATCAACTGGCTGATAACCAGACTGATAGACAGAATTCCCGGCACCGAATCCGTTTTCCAGCCTGATTGGGCCAGTAGTATCTGAAAGGTCCCAGTCTGCCAGACCGCCTCCATCAAAACAAACATGGCGGCGAAAAAGACAAGAGTAGCCCAGTCGATCCGGCGAAGTACTTTGACTCGATTGCGACTCATTATCAGGATAGGCGCAGCGGCCAGCATGGCGATCCAGGTGAGGCTGAAATCGGGGAGCATCTTTACAAACGAAGAAACGATACGCAACCCGATCAACGCGCCGATAAGGGCAAGCGACCAACGGCAGTATTTCGCCAGTTCTGGGTCCGCCAACGGTTCAAGGGTATGAGTCAACTCAACCATGTGGAACTCATCCTTGAAGTAAATGCGGAGTGCCAGATGAGTGAGGAAGATGCTCATAACAGTCGGGATTGCCAGGTAAAAGAGAAACGTCACAAATGGATTGGCCACCCTGCCTTCGACCGCGATCAAAAGATTCTGCGGATTACCGATCGGACTGAGTACCGACCCGGTCGTAATTGCGAAGGCCAGAGCAATGAGCAGGAGCTTTGGAGAGATTTGATGTTGTCTGGCGAAGTAGATCATCAAGGGTGTACAGATTATCGCCAGCGTATCGTTCATCAGAATCGCGGAGAGCATCCCCATGCTGAAAAGTATCCGCAAGATGAGGCTATCCACGGTTTTGGCTGTCCCAAACAGACGGTCAGACAAGTGATAGAGATATCCCGATTGATGCAGCGCTTCACCGATCACAAACATGCCGAAGAGGAAAAACATGACATCGATATTTATCGCTGCAAGCGCTTGTTTTGCGGTAATGGACTGAGTTGCCAGAGCCGCTCCCGCGCCCGCCAACATGATATGCCAGATCTGAAAACGAAACCGTCCAACTTGACGAATAGCTATCAGAATGAAGACAGCCGCCAGGATAAGGATCGGGGGAGAGGTCAGCAGATCCATTGAAATGTCGCGGCTATATCCACTTATTCCGTCTGAACCACCAGAGCATGCCAATCGCCAGACCTGCCATTCCCCCCATTATCAACGGATAGCCGAATCGCCAGTGGAGTTCCGGCATATAGTCGAAATTCATGCCGTAGATCCCGACCACAAAGGTCAATGGGATGAAGATCGTCGCAATGATTGTCAAAACTTTCATGACTTGATTGAGTCGGTTGCTGACACTGGAGACATAGATATCCAGCGTCCCTGCCAGCATGTCACGAAGAGTCTCGACCGTATCCATGATCTGGATGGCGTGATCCTGAACATCGCGAAGGTACAGCTCGGTCGCGTGCGTCATTAGTGGCGACTCATGTCGCTGGAGCGAATTGATAACATCGCGAAGTGGCCAAACCGCCCGGCGCATGAGGATCAGATCGTTCTTGAGCCGATAAACTGTCTTTAAAGTTGCGGGCGATGGGTTGGTCAGAACCTGCGCCTGAATACTCTCAAATTGCTCGCCAATCTCCTCTAACACCGCGAAATAGTTGTCGACTATCATATCGATCAGGGCGTAGACCAGGTAGTCAGTTCCAGATTTTAGGAAGCGGTCAGTTCCTTTCCGCAGACGATCCTTGACCGCGGTAAAACTGTCATCCGGGGTCTCTTGAAAGGTCAGCACGAAATTCCGCCCGGCGATTATGGAAAGTTCCTCGATTTGGATGGTTTTGGCCACAGTTTCGCAGGTCAGTCGCTTGATGGTCAGAAACAGATAGCTCTCGTAATCTTCCAACTTTGGTCGTTGGCCGGAGGTGATGATATCCTCAATCACCAAGGAATGCAGCCCGAAGTATTTGCCGACCTTTTCTATCAGCGCCGGGTCATGGATACCGTTTATGTCGATCCAGGTCACGCCGGCTGAATCCAGGGGGATAAGAGCGTCGGAGACAGATAGGTTGGATTTCTCGGTGACCGTCTGCGAGTCATATGTCAGCATCGAAATGGTGATCGGATGAGTATGCTCGCGTCCGGAGAAGACCAGCGCTCCGGGTTGCATCCCGGCCTTTTTACGGACTCGCTTGAAGAGTGCCATGAGGACTTACCGCTTTTCTTCTGGTTTCATGTAAATGGTTCTGATAGGATAGGGGATCACTATCGCTTCCTTCTTGTATCGCGTGTGAAGGAGTTTGATGAACTCATGCTTGAGAAGGTACTGGTCGACGTACGTCCTTATGCGCAGGATGACTGACAATATGATTGCCGAATCGCTGAACTTGTTGTAGCGGATGAACGGTTCAAACTCGGCAACCGCGCCGGTGACATTTGCAAGTGCTTCCTTTGCCACTTCAACGGTCACTCGCTCGACATGCTCGAGGTTGCTGTCGTAGGAGACGCCAACGTCAATAACCATCGACATCTCCTGTTGAGGCTGGTCGAAGTCGGTGAGGATCATCGAGGCTATCTTGTTGTTTGGCACGATATAAATGAAGTTGGAGAGTGCTCGGATCGTCGTGTTACGCCAGGAAATATCTTCGACATATCCCTCTTGTCCACCCTCGAGTCGAACAAAATCGCCTGTCCGTATTTTCTTCGAAGCAATAATATGGATCCCCGCGAAAAGATTCGACAGAGTATCCTGCAGGGCCAACGCGACTGCCAAACCGCCGACGCCCAACGCGGTCAGGAGCGGCGTTATCGAGATACCGAGTGATTGCAGAATTATCAATATACCGATAACATAAACAATTGCCCGCGTTACATATGTTAGGATAGAGGCCGATGGGAGCCTGCCGTCTTCTCGTGCGGTGGAGAGATTGACAAATCCGACTGCGATACGTCCGAGTATCACCGTCCCGGTGAAGATTATCAGAACGATCAGTGCTTTGTGCACCAGCGTCAGGACGTGCGCGGGAAGGTTGGCGAAAAAACTGGCGGCGTAGGTGCCGAGCAGAACCGCCGCTACCGTGGTCATCCCGTGGAGGGCATTAATGAGGATATCATCCCCGCGCCAGGGGGTCTTGTCCGCCAGCTTGCGCAGGTGACCGAGAACGATTCGTTCTATTACGTAGCCAAGCAGGAGGGAGCCGCCGATTATTATGAGCGGAATAGCCCACTCCACGACAACTTTCTCTGTATGGACAATGACGGTGCTATCTATTGGTTGCACGGAATGATCTCCTTGTCATGATTGCGAAAGGTCATAACTGCCGGCGGTCCCGTCAAGGTTTGAGTCTGGGGGAAATGCAAAGGCCCGCCTCGCGGCGGGCCTTGATTGGTCTATTCCGTCACCTGCTCTTCAAGCTGGTACCGTTTGTAGATTTTGGCGTAGTGACCGCCCGAGGCCATCAGATCATGATGTCGCCCCGATTCTATCACCTTGCCTTCGTCCAGGACGAAGATATTATCGGCTCGTTCAAGCGTATCCGGGCGGTGCGTGATCAGGATGGCGGTCAATGACGGCATCACCTCGTGCAGTCGCTCCCAGAGTGCCGCTTCAGTGCGCGAATCGAGCGCCGAGGTGCAATCATCCAGGATCAGAATCTTCGGTTTGCCGACCAAGGCTCGCGCCAGCGCCAACCGCTGTTTCTGACCTCCGGAGATCGACATCCCGCGTGTGCCGATAGCCGTTTCCATCCCCTGCGGGAAGCGCGCGATCTCGTCCTTCAACTGCGAGACCTCGATCGCCCACTCCATCACCGCATCTGATATCTCTTCGCGCCCAAACCGGATATTG
This sequence comes from uncultured Ignavibacteriales bacterium, assembly GCA_964397415.1. Classification (GTDB taxonomy): domain Bacteria; phylum Zixibacteria; class MSB-5A5; order GN15; family FEB-12; genus FEB-12. The sequence goes on from CAYNIJ010000002.1 coordinate 461,100, forward strand.
TTTCGAACTGTGTCGCTGAAGAGGATCGGTTCCTGCGGGACGTACCCGACTATTCGACGTAGGTCCTCGAGTCGGAACTCTCTCAGGTCATGACCGTCCAGCGTGATCCGTCCGCCGGTCGGGTCGACCAGTCTCGGCAGCATATTAATGAGCCAGGTTTTGCCCGAGCCAACCTTGCCGACCACCGCGACCGTCTGACCGCCCCCGATTTTCATCGAAATACCATCGATGATCCTTCGCTCAGATCCGGTGAATCCAAAGGTCACCTCCTCAAACGTCACCGCGCCGGAAAGAGAACCATTCGCTGCGCGGTCACCGCTTTCAACCACCATCGGCGGCACTTTCTCAAGTTCCACCAGACGGTCGATGGAGATCGCCGACTGCCGCGATTTCACTAGAAACTGTCCGATATCAAACATCGGGAAGAAAAGCATCGTGGTATAGTAAACGAACGCGAACAGCTCGCCGACTGTCAATTCCGCATTGATCGCCTTGGCTCCACCGGCCAGAAGCACTATGATCACGCCAAACTGCCAGATGTAACCATACATCGAGTCGATGATCGTCCCGGACTTGATCGCCGCCAGTTCTTTGCCGCGACGTGCCAGCAGTGATTCATCGAACTTCTTCTTCTGCGCCTTCTCCTGCACATATGCCTTGACCACACGAATCCCCGAATAACACGCCTCCATGACGGCATTGAATTTCGAAATGGAAGTCTGCAGTTCATCATACCTCTTGTCCAGCAGCGAACTGGTCTTGAAAAAGATGATGATCAGGATCGGTAACGGTCCGGCGGTCAGAAGCGTCAGCCACGGGTTGATGCTTATCATCATAATGAGCGTCAGCACCACATATGCCAGCGCTTCGTAAAACCGGAATATCCCCGAACAGGCGAACCAGGAGAGTTTTCCTTCAATGTCGTCCGTCAGTCTCGTGATCAAGTCACCGGTTCGGAACTTGTTGAAAAAGTCCGGGCCCTTAGAAGTGATAGTTCCGAAAGACGCCTGCCGAAACGCCCAATCCAACCGTCGATTCATCCAGGTGCGGTGCGCCTGCACAAATGCATACATCACGAACGACACCACACCAAAGAGGATGAAACTGATCGGCAGAACATATTCCAGCCCCAAGCCGGTTATCGTCTGCAGCCAGTTCAGAAGGCCGGAGACGGCGCTGTCCGGCACCGTCCCTTTCTCCACGTAGTCCATCGAGAATTGCAGCAGTCGCGGTGCGTAGACCTGAACCGCCGCCTGGATGGGCGTCAGGATCAAGAGCACCGCCAGCACGTATTTGAAGTTCCGGTAGTATGACCAGAACCAGAGTATCTTATCACGCATAATTGCTCACTCCATTTCGCGGCTTGAACTGCAGATGGAACAGACGCGAGTAGTATCCATTCTGCAAGATCAGTTCCGTGTGCGTGCCGCGTTCCACTATCTCACCGCGCCGTATCACCAGTATCTGGTCGACATCGAGAATGGTCGACAGACGGTGCGCGATGATGAGCGAGGTGCGGCCCGCCATTAGTTTCTTCAGCGAGGCCTGGATCGTCCGTTCCGTTTCCGGATCGACCGAACTGGTCGCTTCGTCAAGAATCAGGACATCCGGGTTTACCACGAGCGCTCGGGCGAACGATAGCAACTGACGTTCGCCCCGGCTGAAATTGGAGCCCTTCTCCGAGACCTCGGTCGCGTATCCCTGGGGGAGACGGCGAATGAATCGGTCGGCGTCCACTGTCTGAGCGGCCGATTCGATCTGACCATCCAGATACGAGACACCATCCAAAGCGATATTCGAACGAACATCTCCGGGGAAGAGGATGATATCCTGCAGCACCAGCGCGAATCTCTTGCGTAGGTCATCCTGCGACATTTCGCGTATATCGATCCCGTCCACCGTGATCCTCCCTTTCTGCGGGTCATAGTATCGCAGGAGGAGGTTGATGACGGTCGACTTTCCGCCGCCGGTCACACCGGCGAGGGCGATTCGCTTCCCGACCGGAATCTCAAAGGTCGCGTCCTTGAGAGCATAGTTCTCGTCGTTGGTGTACGAGAAAGAGACGTCCTCAAACGCTATGCCTTGGGTGAGACCCTTCCAAACCACCGGGCGAATCGGCTCAACGAGCCGCGATTCGGTGTTTAACAACGCGGTAATCCGTTTGGAACCGGCAATCGCCTTCTGGATCGTCGCCAGCTGTTCGGACGAACGGTAAATCGGTTCGTAGGCGCGCCAGATGAGAATAATGAACATCGGCAACGTCCCGACTGACAACGTTCCTTCGCGCGACCAGGCGATCCCGAAAAAGAGCACCAGGCCGATTGCCAGATACTGAGTGAAGGCAACGAAATTGAAGAAGATCACCACGCCGATTTCAGCGAAAGAATCGTTCCTGAATTTCTCGGCGTTCACCGCGTTCAGTTTCTCCCGCGCGTACTGTCCGCGATGAAAGATCTGAATGATCTGCATCCCGTGAAGGAATTCGGTCAGGGTCGCAGTTATCTCCGCCATCTTCTTTCGCACTTCTAAGAATCTCGGTGTGGTTATTCGATAGAAGGCATACAGGGTCAACGCCACGACCGGAACGATACAGACCAGTATCAACGTCAGCCGCCAACTGTAATAGAACATGACGGAGAATGTCCCGACGATCAGCAACAGGTCGCCGACTAACGCTACGGCAGTCGTGGTAAACATCATGCGTAGCGCTTCAGTATCGGACTCCACCCTTGACATCAATCGACCTACCGGATGGCGGTCGAAGAAGGAGACATCAAGTCCAAGCGTGTGCCCGAACAGCCGTTGCTTGAGTTCGAGCATGACATTCTGTCCGACCGTCTCCAGCTTGATCCGCTGCACATAGCTTAGGTACAGGGTCAACCCCTGCATCGCGGCTATCGCCAATGTGGTCCAGATCAATCCGGCACAATCCCCGGATGTGATATTAACGTCGAAGGCATGCTTCAACAACACCGGCCAAGCCAGGCCGAGCAATGTCGCGATCACCAGAAGCGCGAACGCGATGAACAACTGCCCGCGATGTTCATACAGCAAGGGGAGAAGGCTGGCAAAAGCCCGCCGACTGCTGATTGCCTGTTCTTCTGGTGTAAGTTTCTGGTCTTCGAAAAGATCCTGACTCATATAGGTATCGATAACTTTCTACTGTTCAATCGGTTATTGGCGATGGCGGGCAACAAAAAACCCGCCGAACTTACACGTGCGGCGGGTTAAGCTTTGTCTCGTCCTTCTTACCAATTGGACAGACCTCTTCCGCCGCAAACGACATTGCCAGATGCATTGGCAAGTACGGTGCTCAAGTTTTTCACCATCGTTCTGTCCTTTCTCACAGCGGTTCCGAGGTTTTGGGTCAAATCTTCAGTACGGATCATTTCCTGATTAGTTTCGCCAATATATTTGCTCAAAACGCGCTGTCAATGAAAAATTATAAGGGGGCGAAAACTCAAACTTTACAACATCGGTCACGATTCCGATATATCAGACAAGTCGTTTGTGCTCCGTGATCCGGGCAAGTCGCGGCAAATCCTGCAACGGTTGGTCTATAGTCCGATAGCCGACCCCACGTTTTGAAAGCGGAGATCTGCATGTCTGTCTTGATCGTCGATGACGAAGAGGTCATACGCGTTCTGGCCACCAAAATTCTGCAACGTGCCGGGCAGGCAACCCTGATCGCTGATACACCGGTCAACGGGCTCTTTCTCCTGTCTGAGAATCTGTCGACTGTCAATCTCGTTATTCTTGACTACAATCTCCCTGGAATGTCCGGTATCGATCTGTTGGGAGAGATCCGCAAGCTGGCGCCGGGCATGCCCTGTATCTTTTCCAGTGGAGATCAGCTCGAGGAATCTGAGGTTCCGGAAGAGATTCGCCAGCGAGTCTACTTTCTGCAGAAACCGTACAAGCCCCAGGAACTGACTACGCTGGTTCAGCAGGTGATCGCCAAAGTCCCCTCCGGCGCATAGTCCCAGAAATCTGTTGGCAAGTGTCAGCCAACCGGATATACTTTCTGCGGGCCAGGAGTTGCCCGTTGGAGTATAACGGCTTGTGAGATCGACCCGCACTTTCTTAGCATTAGCTTTCGTCTGTCTGGTAGCCTCCGCTGCGAATGCCAAACAGTATAGGTTGGCCCTGTTTCAGGCTGGTGACTATGCCCCCTTTGGTGCGGTGCAAGCATCCTTCGATCGCACGCTTACTCTGCTCCTTCCGTCCGACACGACCTTTCAATTTCAGGCTTCCGCGTTTCGCTCCGCTGAGTGGAATCGTGACTCCAGCCGAGTGCAAGCTCGGCAATTGGCTGCACGTAAAGATATCGACATTGTTATCACCATCGGCCCGTGGGTTACCGAAGATTTGCTCGAGGCCGGCTATACCGGCCCGATCATCGCGCTAGGAAGGACCGACCCGTATCTCGAGGGCCTATCCGACTCGACTTATCGCCCCAACTATCGCAACCTGACAGTTCAGGCCATTCCAAATAAAGTAGAAAACGACATAGCCCTTCTGCACCGCTTGAAGCCCTTCAAGAAACTGGGAGTGCTTTTCTTCCCGACCGGCATGGATTCTTCACGGCTGTTGAGCAGAGTCGAGTCAATCTGCCAGTCACTGGGAGCGACATCAACCTCCGCCTTCGGCCATAACAACCTTGGAACGTACGCGTATCTCAAGGCATACGCGGCGCTCCCCTCCGACGTAGACGCGGTTTATCTTTTTCCGCTCTGGGGGCTGGATGCTGAGAGGATTAAGGAACTTTCCGGACGACTGGTCGGCGACCGACGAAGCTCCATCAGCTACGAAGGACTCTATGCGGTAGACAAAGGCATACTGATCTCATCGGCGGTCCTGCCACACGAGGCGGAAGCTCGTTTCGCCGCCTGGAAAGCTCTGCAAATATTCCGCGGCAGTTCTCCACAGAGCTTGCCCTCCCAGCTTCCGTTTACGGCGAAACTCTCCATCAACACACAGACCGCGGCGAGTCTGGGGATAGACATCACGCTGGAGATGTCTACGGAGGCAGAACTTGTCAGAACCGGCCAGGATCAACCACTGGCGGTACAGACCCTGTCCGATGTTGTCACCAAAGCGTTCGACCTCAATCCAGGGTACGTAGCTTGGCAGGATCGGATCGCGCAGGCGGAGGCACGGTCTGGCCTGGCCAGGACCTCGCTCCGCCCGACACTCACCGCGCAAGGTTTCGTTGATTATGTCGATGATCACTCAGTCCATAACGACCAGCTCCTGGTTCCTACGCCGGAGTTGATTCGCAATGAAAGGTATCGGGCAGGTCTCTCGCTGGATCTGCCTGTCTGGTCGCTTGAATCAAGCCGTCGCGTTTCAAAGGCAAATAGCGAACTGGGAATGGACCGGGCAAGCCAGGACTCCGCCTCGTTGGCACTGGAGTCCGAAGTTGCCATTTCCTACTATGACGCGCTGCGGGCTCATTCGGCTCGCTCAATTCAGCAACTCCAGATACATCTGGCCAACACGACCGCTGATATTGCGCGTGGCATGGTAGCTACAGGAGAGCGTCCACGCACCGAATTAACTCGCTGGCGCGCCGAAGAGCTGTATGACCGCCAACTGGTAGCGGGACTCGAAACAGATCTACGCACAACGCAGATCCGCCTGAACGCGATCATGAATCAGCCGTCGGGAAACGCATTTCTTCTTGATTCAACGTTACTCTCTGAGGACGCCTTCTGGCATGCCTACGAACTGATTCGTCCGTATATTTCGACTGAAGCCAACAGGCAGCAGACCATCAGCCAGTTGGTTCGCGCCGCTCTCACCGAGAGCCCATCGTCACGCAGGGCCTCCGCCGCCATCAACACCCAATCAGCGCAAATCGCGGTACTTCGCTCGACGCCTTTTCCAACCGTTGGAGTTAGATCGTCTCTCGACTTCATCGATGAATTGGAGAGCTATGGTGATCTTAACGAACAGAACCCTTCATGGTCGGTCGGGGCATATGTGCGTTGGCCACTTTTCGACGGCGGCCACCGCAAAAAGGAAATGCAAAGCGCCCGAGCACGATTGAGCGAGTTGGAATATCTGAAGGATCAGACCAGTCTGCAGTTGATGGAAGAGGTCAGCCAACTGGTCCGCGAACTCGCCGGAGCCGCCGCGCAGGCGATAGCCGCTGAACGAGAGGCTGAGCTCTCCACCGCAATCGTAGCCTCCGCGATCGAGAATTACTCCTCGGGTACCGCCGGAATTGACGCGACTCTTCAGGCTGGCCAAACCGCCTCAAACGCGCAGAATCGATTGGTCGATGCCCGCGCTCGTTTTCTTGCCTCGTTATATGAATTGGTCTGCACCGTAGGGTGGTCCCCGCATAGAGAATCTGTCTCCCCAGCTCAACTCCTGCGACAGCGTCTATCAGGTAAGTAGTCGGGAGCGTGAGATGCCTCGTTTCCCATTCCCGATAGATGAACTCGACACTCCGGCAATTCTCATTGATGTCGAGATCCTTGACACCAACATCACGCGCATGCAGGCACTTGCCAACACATACGGAATTGCGCTTCGACCTCACATCAAAACTCACAAATCGATCGAGCTGACCAAGCGTCAGCTCAAGGCGGGAGCCTGTGGCATCGCGGTGGCCAAATTGAGTGAGGCCGAGGTAATGGCAGATGCTGGCATAACTGACATCCAAATAGCTAATCAGATTGTTGGTAAACAGAAGGTGGAGCGACTGGCGGCGCTCGCGTCACGCACAACAATCAGTTGCGCGGTCGATTCTGCGGAGAATGTTCTACAGATTGCGGAGATTTTCGGCCGCTTTGGGTTGTCGATCCCTCTTTTCATCGAAATTGATTCGGGGCTTCATCGCGCCGGACTTGTCGATTTCCCGGAAATCCTCCGACTGGCCAAACTCATTCAATCCTCTGGTCACACGAAGTTTGCTGGACTTCTGACTCATGCGGGGCATGCGTACGCGGCCCGTGACCATACGCAATTAAAGCAGATCGCAAACGCCGAAGGCTCGCTCTTGGTTAGTGTCGCCGAGTCGCTGCGACATGAGGGGATTGATACTCATACTGTTTCGGTCGGTTCAACGCCGACCGCAAAATGGGCTGCATCCACGCCAGGAGTCACCGAACTGCGCGTGGGGAACTACATCTTCAACGACGCGATCCAGGTGTCACTTGGAGTTGCTCAATGGAATGAATGCGCGCTGTCCGTGTTAACCACTATCACGTCCGTTCACGAAGATCGCTTTGTCCTCGACGCCGGCAGCAAAGTGTTCAGCTCGGATGCCGGAGCGCATGGTTCAGCACGGTTGTCCGGTTTCGGACAGATTGTCGGGATGCCGCTCACAATCAGCAGACTTTCGGAAGAACACGCTGTGGTCGCCATGTCGCGTCCGCAGAAATTATCGGTCGGAGAGAGGCTGCGCGTGATCCCAAACCATGCTTGTCCGGTGATGAATCTCGCGCGGCACGCTTGGTTGGTCTGTTCAGGCGAAGTGATCGGGGAAGTGGCGGTCGATGCCGCCGCCATGACCTCGTGACTGCTCACCACGGCAACGGCAAAATGCCGAATTTCTCCCCCAAATAGACCCAGAGACAGAACGCCAGAACCACGGCTGTCGCCCCGATTCGCATCACCTGATAGCGAGGGCGGTCAACGAATGGAGGCAAGGTTACGCCGCGCACCTGGGCGAAGAAGACGCGTGAGTAGATCAGTAACGAAGCGACCAGCAGCACCATCGTAAAAACTGCGACGATCTTCACACCCGAATCGAACCGAATCACCGAGCATCCGATCAGAATCACAATCGAGAAAAAAGCGTACTTTCCAGTCAACGTTGAACCGACTGCGATCTTTCTCTTGTCCAGAAGGATCATTCCGGCCAGCAGGATCAACAGGTCGCGCCCGATTATCGCACTAGCGAGCCAGAAAGGAAATTCCCGGAAAAGAATGAGTTCAACAATCAGCAGCGCCGCGAAGATCTTATCCGCGAGTGGATCCAGGATCAATCCGAGCTGAGTGATCTTACCCATTTTGCGTGCAGCCCAGCCATCCAGAGCATCGGTCAACGCGGCGACCACAAGCAACACCAGGCAGACCAGAGTGCTGGCTGAATCATTGCGCCACAAGAAGTAACCCACTACCGGCGTCATCGCGATGCGCGACAGGCTCAGCAGGTTGGGGATGAGAAACAGTTCGGATGCGTTCATCGTCTTGCGTTCGATATCGGTCTGCACTCTTCAAGTTACTCTTTGCTTTTGGGTGGGCAACCTCAAAAAAAACGCTGCACACAGTGGTGGAGAGTCCGTATTGGTTATTAGAAGGGTTGCTCTGTGCGTCGGATAATAGATCGCCGGAGCTTGCCGCTGAACGGAATCACACCCCTTAACCGAATGCGGTTAAGGATTATCGCTCAACCGCCGATAGTATCTATGTGACGCTGCGACAAATGTTTCGCGGCCGACACGACCACACATTGACAACGCAACGCGACCTGCCATCGCATGATGCAGGAGCACTGGTCCCGGGGAATCGGGAGTGTGAACAGGCGCGTGGGCTCGCCCACTGCGATCAGTCTGCCTGCCGAAATACGGCATGAACGAGTAGACCTGACGCACGATCCTTACGACCCTCACGCTGACACATCAGACGACCTGCGTACGGCGCGGTCGAATTGACCCAAGTTCCGGTCTGCAAGAGACTTGGGCGCACGTGGACAACAAAGTTGTTGTTGACACTTAATTGTGGAATCGGCCTATTTGGAGAAAGATGAGCAAGAAACGCCAGTTTGAATATGGGAACGCTTAAAGGAGGTATGCTCTGCACACGTTTGGTAACGACAATTCAATTAACAAACTACATATCTGTAACGCTTTAACAAAGGGAAGAGAAGCATGAAGCTCAAATGCCTTACTCTCGTCGTGCTCATGCTGTGTCTTCTTGCAGGGACAGCGATGGCTGCGACGGTCGGAAAGATCACGGGTGTGATCACCGATTCGCAGACCAAGGAACCTCTCATTGGGGTCTCTGTCTCGGTGGTTGGCACAAACATGGGCGCCATGACCAACGAAAATGGTCAGTACTCAATTCTCAACGTTCCGGTTGGAACGTACATGTTGAGGCTGTCCGCGGTTGGTTATGCGACCGTTGAGATCAGTAACGTTGAAGTCTCCGCGGATCTCGCCACCTATCAGAATGAGGTGATGAGTTCGCAGGCGACCGATATCGGCAAGGTCATTCAAGTGACCACCGAACGCCCGCTGGTACTTAAAGACAAAACGACCACGGTTGATATCGTCAAACGCGATGAACTGCTGGCGATGCCGACTCGTGGATTCGACCAGGTCGTGGGCATCCAGAATTCCGTTGTCCGCATGCAGTCGAACGTCGACGTTCGCCAGCGCGGTCAGCGTGAGCCTGTTGGTGGTACCGGTTCAGAATTAAACCTGCGCGGCGGCCGTCCGTCGGAAGTCGCCTACTACGTGGACGGTTTCTCACAGCAGGATCCGCTCACCGGTATTTCGACCTCGAATATAAACAATAACGCGATCAAAGAAGTACAGGTCACCTCGGGAGCGTTTTCCGCAGAATACGGCAACGTCGCCTCAGGTGTGGTCAACGTAACTACCAACTCCGGTTCAAATGAATATCATGGCAACTTTGAGGTGGTGACCGATAACCTGATCGGCTCCTCTCGCAGCTATGATCATAACTACTATTCAGGCGATATCAGTGGCCCGCTCCCCGGTACCGAAAAGGGGTTCTTCTTCCTGTCGGGCGAAAAACGCTGGCTCGGCGATCGCGAACCGTCCTCTCGCACCGATGAGATCTGGGATGCGTACGGATTGACCGATCGTTTCGACGGTACCCGTCGTCTCCCGAACAACTCGTTGGACGGGTTCTCCCTTCAGGGCAAGGTCGATTATAACTTTACCCCGAACCTGAAGCTCGGACTGAGCGGTAACGGCTCTCGCGACAAATGGCAGGAATTCCGCCAGATCTTCCTGTTCATCCCTGAGCACAATCCGCGGTATGACGACAAGAACCTCGGCTTGAACGCCAAGATAACTCACACGCTGAACGCGAATACGTTCTATAACATCTCCGCGTCCTACTTTAAGACCTCTCGTTTCCGTGGAGACGGCGTGGTCGGTGAGGATCTGGCGGCGTACGATCGCCCCTTCGCGAATCCCGAAGAAGATACCATGGATCTCTTCTGGGAAGACTCTCTGATGTATGTCTACGAGTCAACCGGCGATACCACGTACAACGAGGCCTATTGGCCCGGCTACCTGAAGAGAAAATCGTCTTACGTCGGCTTCAAAGGTGATATCACCTCCAATTGGACGGAGAATCACACATTGAAGGCCGGTTTTGATTTCCAGCGTCATACGCTGCGCTTCTTTGAGCATCTCGATGCCACTCAGGGGTACAGACAGGATCTGTTGAACCGGTATGGCTACGATTCGCTCGGAAACGAGACGGATGACGATAACTTCAAGAACAATGTCAAGCATCCGATCAACCTCGGTCTGTTCCTCGAAGATCGGTTTGAGTGGCAAAACTTGGTGGTCAGTTTTGGTCTGCGCTACGACTACTTCGATTATAAGTCGCTCCGGATCAAGAACCTGACCTATCCGCTTGATTACACTGGCGGACCGGACCTGTCACTGGATCGCGAAGATCTGGAAGACAGCAAAAAGTTCACCCGCCTGTCGCCACGACTGGGTATTGCATTCCCGATCTCGGATCGGACCCAAATGCACATCAACTACGGTAAGTTCTTCCAGCGCCCGGATCTTCGCCGGCTCTATCTCGGATACGACTTCCTGGAAGCTCGTATCACTGCCGGTTCGTACTATCCGTTCGCGAGCCCGAACCTCGAGCCGGAAAAAACCACACAGTACGAAGTCGGTATCACCCACCAGTTGAGCAACAACACGGCGTTCAACGTGACTGCGTACTACAAGGACGTGCAGGATCTCACTCAGATCTTCCACCAGACGCCGGCTTTCCCGAAAGTGTATGACTACTTCGCCAATATCGACTTTGGCACCATCAAGGGTGTGGACTTCGGCCTGACCATGCGTCGGACCAACCATATCACCCTTGATCTGAAGTACACGCTGTCATATGCCACCGGCACCGGATCGTATGCCCAATCGCAGTACATCGTGGCCTGGCAGAACCCGGAGAACGCGCCGAAGCGGAAAGCCCCGCTTGATTACGATCAGCGCCATGCTCTGGCGGGCATCATCGATTACCGCCTGGGTAAGAACGAAGGACCGAAATTCGGAGATACGTACATTCTCGAGAACTTCGGCATAAACGTGATCATTCAGGCGAGCTCGGGCACACCGTACACGCCGATCCTGGTTGACAACGAGATCACCGAAGCCGCGTTTACGCCTCGGCCGACCGCGTCGATCAACTCCTCCAGGCTCCCGTGGACTTGGCAGATCGACTTCAAAGCCGAACGGACCATTTCTCTCGGCAAGTACTCGCTCATCCCGTACCTTCTCGTGAAGAATCTGCTGGATCGCGACAACGTTATGTCGGTCTATGAAGGGACCGGTAAACCGAACGAAACAGGATGGCTTGAAACCGAACCGGGGCAGACCTGGGCTTCAAACCATGATACCACGATCTATAATCTGAAGCAGGATAACCCGAAGAACTACGGCGCCCCGCGTCAGATCCTGTTTGGTCTGAGGATGTCCTTCTGATGAAAGGTGAGACAACTATGAAACAGAACTGTTGTGTTGCCATCCTGCTGTTGCTGCTGTGCGTAACCGCCATAGCAGCGCCGCCGAGCGGCTCCAAGTCGCCGGTCAGGATGGTGACTGCACTGGATTATGAAGCATATATCGATGCAAATAACATCTTCATGTTCGTCACCAACCAGGGAAACTATGCGCGTGACCTGGCCGGTGTGTATGGACATGACTATGGAACCTTCTTCCCGTATAACGGGACCGAATTCATAGAGGATGGTTCGCTCGTTGCTTCTCCGCTGTATGCCGCCGGCATCTGGGCCGGCGCCGTTGACTCCGCCACCGGCGAACGCCTGGTGACGGTCTCCATTTACAGCAGTGAATACATTCCGGGACCGATCTTGACGCCCGCACCCATCGCTACGTTGAATGACCTTCCGGAATACCGCGTCTACAAGCTGTACAAAGACAGTATGGCCAACAACCCGAACTTCGACTATCTCAACTGGCCGGTCGACCAAGGCGCGCCCGTGGATTCGCTCGGCGAACCCGCGCTCATCGGCGACCAGATGTGCTGGTCGGTTTACAATGATTGGCACACCATTGGGGCTTTCGACAACGAGTCGGGGTCCACACCTCCGCTCGGTCTGGAAATCCATCAGACTACCTTTGCGTTTGATCGTGAAGGACCGCTCGGAAATTGCATCTTTGTGAAGTTCCAGATCTATAACAAGGGGAACAAGACCCTTGAAGACTGCTACTTCTCACTCTGGGCCGACCCTGATCTGGGGACCGCCAGCGATGACCTCGTCGGCGTTGATACCCTGACCGGATTGGGATACATCTATAACGCTTCGGCGTTCGACGGTGACTATTCTGAGGTCGAACCATACAAGGCGCCGCCGGCGCTTGGCTTTGACTTCTTCCAGGGGCCGCTAGTTTACACCGGTGCTGAAGGCGATACTGCCAAGGCGTGGGACACGCTCTGGCCCGGCTATCGGAGTCTGCCGATGGCATCGTTCAATAAGTACATCAACGGTACCGACCCGAACAGCGCCGATGAGTCCTACAATTATATGTTGGGTCTCAACTCCGACGGTACCCCGCTCTCAAACGGAACCAAGTTCCAGGTTCCGGGCGATCCGGTGGGACGTACCGGTGATCTTGACGTTGCGCCAGCCGACCGCCGGTTCATGCAGTCAACCGGTCCGATCACGTTCCGTCCAGGGGACTCGACCGAGATCGTGGCGGGTATCGTTGTTGGCTGGTACACCAACCAACTGTCGTCGATCTCGTATATGAGATACTATGACATCTTTGCGCAGTCGGCCTATCAAGAAGACTTTGTCATTCCTGAACCGCCGGCGAAGCCCATAGTCTCTGTTGCGCAATTGAATAAGGAGATCGTTCTCTCCTGGACCGATACTTCGGAGACTGACCCGGGTGACTTCCCATTTGAAGGGTATACAGTCTATCAAGGTGCCTCTGGTTCCGGTCCATGGACTGAGATCGCTACGTATGCCGTTCAGGGCGTCGCCATTCTTGACTACCAACTTGACCCGATCTCAGGTCAGTTGGAAACTCGTGTGGTGAAGGCCAACTCTCCCCTGAAAGTCCGTCGATTTATTGGAATTGACCGCGACTATATCAATGGAGGTGACCTCGATAACGGGACCACTTACTACTTCAGGGTCGAGGCATACTCGTACGACGGCACAAAGACGCCAAAGATGCTTCAGGCGATCACCAATGTGACGGCCATTCCGCAGAATACGCCGGCGGATGTGAATCTGCCCACCAATTTCAACGATTCGCTCGCGGTCACGCATGTCGGCGCATCGGATGGTTCGGTCAGTCCATTCGTCATGGACCCCAACGCTCTCAATGGGCATGACTACGAAGTCACGTTCTTTGATACCGACGATGGTCCGGCATGGCGTCTCACCGACCTGACGGCTGATTCCATCGTATTGGACAGCCAGTTCAACCAACTTGGCGACGACAACTACTTGATCGTCGATGGCATGCTGGTCAAGGTCAGCGGTCCGCCGAATGATTTCAAGAGCTTCCAGGTTGTGGCCAATGCGGCTGGTGTCATTGATCCGCCGGTTCCGGGTGCCTTTGGTACCGCACAGCCGCGCGGCTTCCCGACTCCGGATGGCGGCAACCCGCCGACCACTATGAATGCTAACGGACAGCGTTGGGTGATTCATACTGCCGATAATGGCGGCTCCTCTGGTGGCGGTACGCGAGGCGGCTACGATGCATTCTTGTCCCGTACCACTCGCGATGGCAGCAACTGGCCGGAGATCATTCCGCATGATTTCGAGATTCGCTTCACGGATGCCCTCAACTACGGTATTGTCGAAGCAGATTTTGGATATGCCGCGGATTACCTTCTCGAAGTTCCGTTCGAGATCTGGGATATTGGTATCAATACGCCGGACGACCCGAGCGACGATGTCCGCATGACCCCGTTCATGTTGGAAAACGACGATGACGGTACGTTCAACCTTAGTGCCTACGGCCCGGGTGCAGAGCACTCAGTGTCAGGTGCCGACAATGATCCTTTCACTGACTGGATCTACATCTATCGCATGGAAGGTGAGGCCCCGGGCCAAGCTTCCTACAACGCGGCTGTCGCTGCAGTGCAAGGTGGCGGAAATGCCGACCGTGGCCTGTATCACGAAGTTCTCGCCCGTATAGTCTTTGTCGCATGGAACGGTGGCGACGCTCCGCCGTTTGCGGCTCCTATGCCGGAAACGGGTACGGTCTTCCGGATACTGACGACCAAGCCGAACTCAACTTCGGATGTTTTCACCTTCACCGCGACCGCGCCTGAAGCGGCGACCGCTTCGCAAGCGACGGCAAGCCTGGATAAGATCGTAACGGTGCCGAATCCGTACTATCTGTTCAGCGCCAATGATCCGGCGGTCGGCAACTATCAGTTGCAGTTCCACCATCTCCCGAGAGAGTGCAAGATCTCGATCTACTCGCTGTCGGGTGAGTTGCTCAGGACCATTGATAAGAATGATGAAACAGATCGCGCTACCTGGGATCTGCTGACTGAAAACAGTCTCCCCGTGGCGTCAGGTATCTATCTCTGGGTCGTCGATGCTCCGGGCGTCGGGCAGAAGATCGGCAAAATGGCCATCTTCACCGAGGTCGAGGTCATCGATAAGTACTAGTTGAGGAAGGAATATGACTATGAAAAATAGAACCCTGCTGTTGATCCTGACGTTGCTGGTGGCGCTGAGCTGTACGGCTTTTGCCGCCAACGAACGTCGGACCGGGACAGCCGGCGGTCAGGAGCTCCTGATCCCCGTAGGCTCGCGCGGCACTGCTCTTGGCGGTGCTGTAATAGCCAGTCCCAAAGGCGTAGAATCGATCTTTTGGAATCCGGCCGGTTTGGCTTCGCTCGAAGGCACGGAAGCGACCTTCAGCCACATGCCATACCTCGCCGATATCGACGTCAACTTTGGTGGCGTCGCCACCGCTATTGAAGGCTTCGGCACCATCGCGTTTGGCGCCAAGGTTGTCTCGATTGGTGATATGGTCGAAACGACCGAGGAATATCCCGATGGTACGGGCCGTGTCTTCAATCCTACTCTCAGCGTCCTCAGCTTTAGCTACGCTCGGCAGCTGACTGCCAGCGTCGCCGTTGGGGCCACTGGCATGTATATCAACGAGAGCATCTTTGAAGTCACCGCCAGCGGAATGGCGTTTGATGTTGGCTTCACCTATGACCCTCGTTGGCGCGGTCTCAAGATTGGAATGGTGATCAAAAACTACGGACCGGAAGCGACATTCTCGGGTCGTGGTTTTGAACGCGACCTGAGTGGCCGACCGGTCGCCGGTAAAGCCGCCAGTTTCGAACTGCCCAGCTTTATCTCGATCGGAGCGACCTATGACCTGATAAATCAGGGTCAGAATTCGTTCGCGTTGCTCGGCAATTTCCAATCCAACAACTACCGTGCTGACCAGTGGCAGGGTGGCGCTGAGTACTCGTTCAATGATCGGTACTTCCTGCGCGCCGGATACAACTATTCCGAACAGGGAAGTTGGTTGTATGGTGCCTCGTTCGGCGCCGGGTTGAAGATCCCAGTTGGCTCGGCCAATCTTGGATTTGACTACACCTGGAACGAAACCGATGTGTTCGATGACAATCAGGTCTTTTCGCTGACGATCAATTTCTAAGCGACAAGCTCTGCAACAATGAAAGGCCGGATGTTCTCACGATCATCCGGCCTTCGTATTTATGGAGACCTGATGACAAAAAAATCACCGGCAGCCAGGGAATAACTGCCGGTGTGAACCCTAGCGGTACGGGGATTCGAACCCCGGTTAAATGGCTGAGAACCATCCGTCCTAACCCCTAG